>NZ_CP031423.1:1200000-2400000 GCF_003991875.1 Microbacterium lemovicicum | reverse complement strand
GCGCGGTACTGCTAGCGGGCGGGGGCCTGCTGCTAATGCTGCGCCGACGCCGAAATGTGACCCGGTCCAGCTGACGGGGCGCTTCCACCCCCGTGCCGTCTCATCATGGGAATTTTGATTCCATGACACCGGCGGCACGGGGGCTGTCGTTCGTCGACCGGCGCGGCCGCCCTACTCGCCTTCGCCCTCATCTAGACCGGCAGCGTCTGTTCACCTTGACGTGCGCGACACGCAAGCGGCTACTTCTCACGTGGGTGACGTCACGGTTCCCCAGCCTTTCTCGCAGGTCCGCGGAAGACTCCGCCTGCAACGGGATCCGCTAGTGGGACAGCGGTGGCCACGATCGAGCATCGCCCGCGGGAGCTGGGTCAGCAACGGTTCGCTGTCTCTACATGTGATCGACAAACCCGCTATACACGGTTGTGCTGATGCTCCGGAGTCTGTTCGAGCGGCTAGATGCCGGTCGGCGGTGATATCTTCCGGTCGTGCTTTCTTCGGAACCTCGCCTGCCGTCCGAGATGACGCATGTGCGCGTGGACGACGGGCTCGAACTGGCTGTCAGGCGATTCGGAACGCGAGCCGGTCTTCCCGTCGTTCTGCAGCACGGGTTCGCCGGGGAGTCCGTCAGCGAGTGGGTCGACTCCGGGCTCGTCGCTGCGCTGGTCGCCGACGGCCGCGACGTTGTGACAGTGGATGCCAGAGGCCACGGACTGTCCGATTCTCCTCGGGGCGCGCAGTACGGTGAGCCCCGGATGGCACAGGATCTGGCCGCACTGATCGATCAGCTCGGCGTCGACGAGGTGGATGTCGCCGGGTATTCGATGGGCGCGGTTGCGGTGCTGCTGCTTGCGGCAGCCGACCGCAGGGTGCGCAACGTCGTCGTGGGAGGGGTCGGGGCGGGCGTCGTGGAATGCGGCGGCGTGGACCAGCGAGTTTTCAAAGCCGATGAGCTCGCACGCGCCTTCCGAGCCGCGGACGGGGATCACGGCGTCGACCCAGCCCGCGCGAGGCTACGCGAGATCGTGCTCGCTGGCGGCGGCGACCCGCTCGTACTGGCCGCGGTCGCGGACGCCATGCACCGCGATGACATGGAGCTCAGCAAGATCGATCAGCCCGTCACGGTGATCGCCGGCGACGGCGATGCGCTAGCAGGGCGGCCAGCGCTGCTGGCGGATGCGCTGCGCCACGGCCGCCTGATCGTGGTCAACGGCGATCACACCACAGCACGTCACCATCCTGCGTTCGCGGAAGCACTCGTCCGCGGGCTGCGCTCATAGAAAGCACCGATCCGCCGCTGTGAAGCGCGGGGGAAGCGCTCATGAAATCCATACGCGGCGAAGCCGCCCGCAGAAGGATCCGCGACCGGTCGTTGGATGCTCGAGAAATTTTGCGGGCATGGCTTCACTTTCGGACGGGATAGCCGCCATCGCCGACGAAACATCGGTAGAGCGAGGATGCGTGGATGCCGCGGGCTAGCGTCGAGGCATGTTCTTGCCGCTGGATGATCCGATGACGTGGGTATTCACCATCGCGGTGGGTCTGCTAGGGCTAGTTCTGAACTTGCTGATCATCTATCTGGTCATTCGACTGGCCATCACTCACGGCATGCTGTCTTACTCGAGGCAGCTCTCCGAGGATCGTTTGCTGCCTATTCATCGCGACTAGCGAAAGCAGGCAGCGCAGTCCCCAAGCCGGATCCTTTACCGGAACGATCAGGCGTTCGGTGCGGGTGCGAGTGTTGCGCTTCCGGAGACAACCATCCAGCGCCCGGCGATTCGTTGCCATGCGCGGACGTATCGAAGCCGAGCCTCAATCCGTTTGCCGTGGTCGATCACAACGACGTCTACGACGGACCTGGTCTGGGCGCCGCCGGCAAAGGCCAGCGTGCTGCGACTGATCTCAGCAATCGACTCGAACTTCGTTGTGCCCGACGAATGTGCTCCGAGATCTTCGTCCCGGCTGATGATCGAGCCTTCGGGTGTCGTGAAGATCAGCTCGGGTGCGAGCAGTTGACCAAGCGCATCGACGTCACTTGCGCGCATCACGTCGAGCAATCGATCCTCGGCAGCATCGACGGTTTCGTGGGGCATGGATGGGGACGACATCCGGAAAGAGTATCTCTGCTCGTTGCGCGGCCTGCGTCCGCTAGGGGATCGGCGAGCGGCCAGCCGACTCCGTCATGCGACGCCCGCGGGTCCCTGCTGCGCCGCGCGGTCGCGGTGCCCGGCTCGGCGTTCGCTGAGAAGGAAGACCACGAGGAGGACTGCTCCGACGAGCACGACGACGATGTTCCCGAGTTGGGCGAAGGTCGCGAGGGTGCCCGTTCCCGGGTGGATGCCCTGCATGAAGATGCTGGGGTCGGTGCTGGCGTGCAGGAGGATCGGCGCGAGGATCGTGCGCGTCACGCGGAGCGCCAGGTACATGCAGAAGCCGAAGAAGAACGTGTAGAGAATCTGCAGCAGCGTGGGCAGGAGTGGTTGGCCGACGAAGAGGTTGCTCGCGTGCAGCAGAGCGAACAGCGCTGCCGAGGCCAGGCCGACAGCTATCTCGGAGCGACCGGAGGAGCGCATGATCCGCACGACGTAGCCGCGGGTGAGGAGCTCCTCGGAGAAGCCGATGACGAGTCCGGCGAGCAGCCACGCGGCAACCCAGTCGAACCCTGTCGCGGAGTAGTCGATGCTCGCGAACCGCAGCACGTTGAACAGCAGCACGACCACGACGGCGATCCACATCCAGCCGTGCCCGCGGATGGGCTGTCGCTCGAACGTGCTCCGCAGCCAGCCGACGCTCGCGCCGAAGCCGACCAGGACGAGGGCGCCGATCACGACCGGGACCACGATGAGCACGACGACGTAGCTCGTCGAGCTCTCGTTCCCGATGAAGGGTAGGAACGGTGCCATGAGCAGGGAGGCCGGCTCGTAGATCGCGAGGTAGCCGACCGCGAGGATCAGCGCCTTCCACCATCTCCCGTGGTCCCAGAAGCGAGCCCAACTTGACCGTTCGACAGTGGTGTCCATGTTCGCATCCCCCCGAATCACGCTCAGTAGACCACGCGAGACGGGTTCCGGAGTGGAGGTGCACCCGTTGAAGGAGAGAACAGTGCCGAGAAGGCCACTCAGCCGACAGTGCCGTTCCGGTGGCACCGACAGAGTCGCTGTCCGCTCTCCGTCAGTGCTGATACGGATGCTGCTCGAGTCCGCCCAGACGTTCGAGGGGGTTCGCCGTGAGCTTGTCGATGAGGCCGCCATCGATCAGTCGCTTCGCGGCCGTATCGGGCTTGCGCGCTGCCTGGTCGCTCACGCACGAGCCGAACTGTGCGGCGAGCATTCCTCGGGGGTGAACAGCGAGCACCTCGCGCCGGAAGTCCACCGGTAGGGCATCTGGCCTTGCGCCGGAGATGTCCAGACCTGTGGCGATCTCGAGCAGGTAGCCCTCGGCGTCCACCGTCGGCTCGACGCGGGGCCAGTTGTGGCGCACGATCACCTCGAGCACCCGATCGCGCCGGTGTGCGGGCCACCCTGCTCCCGCGGTAAGCGCGACACCGACGTGCCCGCCGGCGTGCTCGTAGGAGATCCTGTGGTTATCGAACTCCGCCACGGTGCCGATGTCGTGCAGGACGGCAGACACGTACAGCAACTCGTGGTCTATGTCGCTGATCCCGTCGACCTGCGCGAAGGCCTCGGCCCAGAGCCAAGAGCGCAGCGCGTGAGCCGTGAGAGCGGGGGACTGGTACTGCGTGGCGAGCTCAAGGGCACCCCGGGCGGCAAGAGTGTCGGGCACAGGGAAGTCTGCGATACGCATGCCTCCATCCTGCGGGCGCGTAAGGGCCTCAGACACAGTCCATTGCGACAGCGGTCGTCCGAAAACAGCCATCCCCTTTCGGGCGTCGGGCCGGCGCACATCACACCGATCAGCGAACCTCACTGGCGAGCAGCTTCCACACCCTCGTGCCTACCTGTGACATGTCCGCGAACAATGCGCCTCGTTCGGGATCGACCGGGGGAATCTCCCGCTCGGAGTGGGCGCCGCGTTTCTCCGCACCGTCCGTGTACATGCCATCGTCCGTTCGGCCGTGCGGGAAGCATTGCCGGTGTGGACCTTCCCCGTGTGGATGCTGCGCGACAGGCGCCGGAGCAACCGTCTGGCGAAGCCCGTCTCGTTCGACCTGAGGCACCCCGACACCCTCCTGCTCACCGCGCTGGTCTACCGGGTCGCCGAGCTCTCCGACGACAAGCCCGCGGAGGCCATCGCTGAGACGCTCGACCTCATACTGCGCACGGCCACCAACTGGGTCGCGCGCGCTCCGCAAGGCACCTGACCGAGACCGTGGAGCAGGGTGAGGTGCGCAGGATCTCCCTCGGCCTGATCGAGGCACTGGGGATCGAGCCGGACATCAGCGAAAAGGAGCACCAGGAGTTCCTCGCATCCGTCCGCGGTCCCGAGACGTAGGGAGTCAGTCATGGGCAGCATTACGCGTACACGTCGACGACAGGCAAGCTGTCATACCGCATCAGCTACCGCAAGCCTGCAGCTCGAACCGGCTTATCGGTCGTTCTACCGCTGTGCCGCAGGGTGGGGGCGGTGTGTACTGGCATGAGAGAGACAGGCAGGTTCTCGTGACGGTGCTGGTGCGGCGGCCCGGCGCGTGAATTCACCGCCCGCCGTCCCGCCCGCACGAGCCCCGCACCCTCCGGTCGCGCTCACCTGCGGCCGTCCTCTGAACGAACAACGGAGAAATCATGGCAAACGAACTGAACGGCAAGCGCGTCGCCATCTTGGCCGCAGACGGTGTGGAACGCGTGGAACTGGAACAACCCCGGCAGGCCCTGGACCGGGCCGGCGCGGTCACCGAACTGCTCTCGCTGCACGACGGTCAGATCCAGGCGCGCAACAACGACCTTGATGCGTCCGGCACGTTCGACGTCGACGCGCTGGTGAGTTCCGCTGACGTCGAGGACTACGACGCGCTGCTGCTGCCGGGCGGAACAGTCAATCCCGACAAGCTGCGGGTCGACCGGACAGCGGTCGCCTTCGTGCGGGACTTCGTGGCGTCCGGCAAACCCGTCGCTTCGATCTGCCACGGTCCGTGGACGCTGCTGGAAGCGGGCGTGGTCGCCGGCCGCACCCTGACCTCGTTCCCCAGCATCCGCACCGACCTGCGCAACGCCGGCGCCACCGTGATCGACGAAGAGGTTGTCATCGACGGCAACCTCATCACCAGCAGGTCTCCCGCGGATCTGCCCGCTTTCTGCAAGGCGATCGTGAAGGCGTTCGCGCGCGACGTTGGTGACGCCGGTGGTGCTCGGTGAGAATACGGTGATCCACCTGAAGGCGCCCACGGTGGAAGAGGTCGAATTCGGTCACGGGACTTCCCCCGGGCTCGGGTGTTGTCACACCGGCGAGGAATGATTGTGGGCCCCGTGGGGCTCGAACCCACGACCCGCGGATTAAAAGTCCGATGCTCTACCGACTGAGCTAGAGGCCCCTGCCGTTCCAGCCTACCCGGGGCCGCAGCATCCCCACGGCACGAGGCCACGCGCAGGCGCGCAAAAGCGAAAAGACCGTCGACGCCCGAAGGCATCGACGGTCTCTCCGCCGTTCATCCCGTCAGAACCCCCTGCACGGGATGTATTCCGACTTAGGCAGCCGGGGGCATGAGCACCGTGTCGATGAGGTACACGGTCGCGTTGGCGGTCTTGACGCCACCGCAGATGACAGCGGACTGGCCGTTGACCATGATGTTGTCGCCGCTTCCGGTGACCTCGAGGTCGGCGCCGTTGACCGTGGCGTGCGTGCCATCGATCTCGTCAGGTGCGATCTGGCCGGGGACCACGTGGTAGGTGAGGATCGACGACAGCGTGGCGCTGTCGGTCTTGAGGGCCTCGATGGTGGCGGGATCGATCTTCTCGAAGGCCGTGTCGACCGGCGCGAAGACGGTGAACTCTCCACCGTTCAGCGTGTCGACCAGGTCGACGTCGGGGTTGAGCTGGCCGCTGACCGCAGCGGTGAGCGTCTTGAGCAGCGGGTTGTTCGACGCGGCGGTGGCGACGGGGTCAGCCGACATGCCCTCGACGGAACCGGCGCCGGACGGAACGGCAGCGGCGTAGTCGGCGCAACCGGCGCCGACGAGGTCGGAGGCCGGGTCCATGGCCGACGACGAGGCCGACGGCATGCTGGACTGCGAGGGGGCCGTGGTCGGCGCCATCGTCTCGGCGGTGGTGGAGCCGGCGCCGCCTGCACAGCCGCTGAGCGCGATGGCGGCAGCGAATGCGAGGGAGATGCCTGCGGTGAGGCGAGTGTTGCGTGACATTTCGTTCCTCCTGTGCGATCCCGAGGATCGCTGTTGAGTCAGAACCCCGGTGCGGGGGTAACCGGCGTTCGGTGTCGGTCTGACAGCTCTTCGGAACCTGGTGGGAATCGGATGGGCCGGATCGACATTTCTTCAGGAAAGTCTTCGCCGGCCCCTCTCGCGCTTCGTCAACCGCCCGCGCCGAATCGGCAACCCCCCTCCTCTTAAGGCATGCTGGAGGAATGGTCATCGACGGGGTGGACGTGCCCGACACCGGCTCGCCTCCGGTCGACCATGTCGGGGAGCTGCTGCAGCGTGTCACGCAGGGCGACCAGGGCGCCTTCGCCCGGCTCTACGACCTGCTCTCCCCGCGCGTCTTCGGACTCATCCTCCGCGTTCTCGTCGATCGGTCGCAGAGCGAGGAAGTGCTGCAAGAGGTGTTCCTCGAAGTGTGGCAATCCGCCGGGAAGTTCGCTCCGAACAGAGGTCAAGGCAGATCGTGGATTCTCACGATCGCCCATCGTCGGGCTGTCGACCGCGTGCGGTCGTCACAGGCGAGCACGGATAGGGACGTCAAAGCGGGCTTCCGCGACATGGATGTTCCCCACGATCGTGTTGCAGAACACGTAGAACTGAAAATCGAGGGTCGAAGGGTCGTACGGGCCCTCGCTACCCTGCCGGAAGCGCAGCGTGAGGCACTCACGCTCGCGTACTACGGCGGCTACAGCCAGAGCGAGATCGCTGCTCTGGTCGGAGCACCGCTGGGGACCATCAAGACACGGATGCGTGACGGACTGACACGGCTGCGCACGGAAATGGGGGTGACGACATGAACGAGAAGGACTTCGCCGAGCTGGCAGCAGGCCATGCCCTGAACGCTCTGTCGTCCGAGGACGAGCAGACGTTCGTCGACGCACTTGCCGCGCACCAGGAGTGGGACGCGCAGCTGCGCTCCGACCAGGAAGTCGTCGCGTTCCTCGCCGAAGGCGTGGCCGATGTCTCTCCGCCTCTCACCGCGCGCTCCGAGGTGCTCCGCCGGGTGGCGGCGCTCGCCTCGGGGGGCGACCCGGACGCACCGTACGCTGAGGCATCGACGCCTCCCGTCCCGGGCATCTCGGCCGCCGACGCCGCGCTCCTGCCTCCCGGTTCGCGCGAGGACGGCACGACACCAGACCCCGCCCCTGACACCAACACGGTGCAGACCATCGCGCGCCGCAACTGGACGCGGGGCATCTTCGCCCTCGCCGCGTCGTTCGTCCTGCTTCTCGGCCTCGGCTTCGGGGCCGTGCTGATCAGCGAGCAGGTCAACAAGCCGGTATCGGTGGTCGCCCTCGACCAGATCCAGTCCGCGCCCGACGCGCAGGTCGCCTCCATCGCCCTCGACGGCGGCGGATCGGCCACCGTGCACTGGTCGTCCGAGCTGGGCAAGACGGTCCTCGTCTCCGATGGACTGCCGGCGCTCGCGCCGCAGGAGGCCTTCGAGATGTGGTTCGTCCGTGGCGACACCCCTGTCGCGGCCGGTGTCTTCACGCCTGGTCCTGACGGCGACGCCACGGCGGTCCTGAACGGCGCGATGCAGGAAGGCGACGTCATCGCCGTCACGGTCGAGCCCGCCGGCGGTTCGCCGACCGGGGTTCCCTCGACCGACCCGATCATCGCGATCCCCACGGCATAGTCCGTCCGAGCGGTGCCGCCGGTAGCGTTGCGACCGTGGCATCCGCTCCGTCCCTCTCGACGCTCGTGCATCTGCGTCGCGCGCGGGATCTGATGGACCGGGACTTCGCGCAGCCGCTGGATGTTCCCACGCTCGCCGCTCGTGCGCTGATGTCGCCCGCGCACTTCTCGCGCGAGTTCAAAGCTGCATACGGCGAGACGCCCTACGCGTACCTGATGACGCGGCGCATCGAACGGGCGATGGCGCTGCTGCGCGACGGATGGTCGGTGACGGATGCCTGCACCGCCGTCGGGGCCACATCGCTCGGCTCGTTCAGCTCGACGTTCCGCGATGTCGTGGGGGAGTCCCCGAGCAGCTACCGCGCGCGCCCGCATGACATCGACGAGGCGATGCCGGCCTGCGTGGCCAAGATCCTCACGCGACCGGCCCGCCGGTACTGACGAGCAGGATCCGAGAAGCACCTGATCGCGCAGCGTCCTAGCCTGAAGCCATGACCCGCATCTCTCTCGCCTACTGCCCCGTGACCGTCGACGACGTGGATGCTGCGATCCCGTTCTATCGCGACGGACTGGGTCTCGACATCCTGAACGACGTCTCGTACGACGGGCACCGCTGGGTGAGCTTCGGCTTCGCCGAGCAGCCCGGCGTCATGATCGTCGTGTCCGATCCTTCGGCAGGACGCTCCGCCGAGGACGGCGAGGCACTCGAGCGCCTCGTGGTCAAGGGCTCCGGCCCCGGGCCGTACGTGTTCTCGACCGACGACCTCGACGCGACGTTCGAGCGTCTGCGCGCGTCGGGCGCGGAGGTGCTGCAGGAGCCGATCGCCCAGTCCTGGGGTGCCCGCGACTGCGCCTTTCGCGACCCGGCGGGCAACCATCTGCGCATCAACCAGCGCTGAGGCGCGAGTCCCGGGCCGCCGTCGTGGGCCGCGGGTAGCCTGGATGGGTGAGCGACGGTTCCAGGGATTTCCACAAGCCCGTGCGGCGACCTGCCGAGATGTTCGATCGGATCTTCGCCGCCGATGATCCGGCCGAGGTGTCGCGCGTCGCGCACAGCACGGCGCAGGCGCTGCTGGCCCGGGTGCGCGCCGACGGTTCGGGGGAGGTCGTCGACCGGCTCGTGTCGTTCACCGACGCGCACGGCATCGACGACATCGCCGAGCTGTGGTCGCGATCGCCCGCGCGCACGCTGCCCGGCGCGCTCTGGCGCCTCTACCTGCTGCAGCTGATGATCCACGACGACCCCCAGACGGCCGCCCTCCTGTACGAGCGGGGGCGCGTCCAGCTGGACTCGGCTGATCCCGTGGTCGCGGGCGCTCCCACGCCGGCCGGACCCGAGGAGCTGGTCGAGCTGATCGACACGATCCTGCGCGGACTCTTCCAGGGCGACTTCGCCGTCGCGCTGGATCGCGCCGCCGCGTTCGCGCGCGTGCAGGCCGCGGGCGCGACCTACCTGGCCGACGACTACGACGCCACGGAGGCCGAGCGGGCATCCACGCTGACGACGCGGGCGCTGCGCCTGTCGACGTACGCCGCCGACCTCACCACGTGCGCCACGCTGTGGCGTCGCGACGCGCTGACCTGAGCCGCCGCTTCGCGGGCGGAAAGCCCTGCGGAGAGATAAGCGCCGGACCGCAGAACGCCTCTCGGCGCGGAGCCGCTCAAAGCGGCAGATTATGGAGCCCGGGGTTACTGCGGCCCGGCTGTTCAATGATAACGGACGCGGGCCGTGGGGCATTCCCGTCCTAGGCTCGATCCATGGCTTGGCGTTACGCGATGATGCTCGACCCCGCGGCATCCGATGTCTCCCCGTCGTCCTTCGCGGACACGTTCCACGCAGTCGACCCGACCGCTCCTTCTCTCGCGGTCGGGGAGCTGAGCGCCCAGCGCGGCGACGGCGTCTTCGAGTCGATCGGCGTGATCGACGGGCACCCGCAGCAGCTCGAGCCGCACCTCGAGCGCCTCGCGCACTCGGCGGCGATCTGCGACCTGCCGGAGCCGCACCTCGGGCAGTGGCGCGAGGCGGTGGCCGCGGCATCCGCTCACTGCGGTCCGGGGGAGTCGGTGATCAAGCTGATCCTCAGCCGCGGCGTCGAGCAGGGACCGTCGCCCACGGCGTGGGTGACGGTGGCCTCGGCCGCCGACAACTCGCGTGCGCGGGCCGAGGGCGTGCGCGTCGTCACGCTCGACCGCGGCATCGACAGCGGTGCGGCCGCACGCGCACCCTGGCTGCTGCTGGGGGCCAAGACCCTGTCGTACGCCGTGAACATGGCGGCGATCCGGGAGGCCAAGCGCCGCGGCGCCGACGACGCCGTCTTCGTCACGAGCGACGGCATCGTGCTCGAGGCGCCGACGGCATCGGTGATCCTCCGCATCGGCGGCACGTACGTGACGCCGGCGCCCACGGGGGCGATCCTGCACGGGACGACGCAGCTCAGCGCCTTCGACTGGCTCACCGCGCACGGCCATGACGTCGAGTACCGCGACGTGCCGGTGTCGGCCCTGCGAACGGCGGATGCCGCGTGGCTGGTGTCGAGCGTGCGACTCGCGGCTCCGATCGCCTCGGTCGACGGCGCGGCCATCGCGGTCGACGCGGAGGTCACGCGATCGCTGAACGCCTACCTGCTCACGCCGCACGACTGACCCGCGGAGACGGAGAGAGGGGCGGACGCCGCGTCGCGGCATCCACCCCTCTCCCGGGTCTCCGGATTTATCCGAAGCGTCCCGACACGTAGTCCTCCGTGGCCTGCACGGCGGGCGTCGTGAAGATCGACTTCGTCTCGTTGTACTCGATGAGCTTGCCCGGCTTGCCGGTGCCCGCGATGTTGAAGAACGCCGTCTTGTCGGACACGCGGGAGGCCTGCTGCATGTTGTGCGTCACGATCACGATCGTGAAGTCCTGCTTGAGCTCCTCGATCAGCTCTTCGATCGCGTAGGTGGAGATCGGGTCGAGGGCCGAGCAGGGCTCGTCCATGAGGAGCACCTGCGGGGACACGGCGATCGCGCGGGCGATGCACAGACGCTGCTGCTGGCCGCCCGACAGTCCCGACCCGGGCTTGTCGAGGCGGTCCTTGACCTCGTTCCAGAGGTTCGCGCCCTTGAGCGACTTCTCGACGAGGCCGTCGGCGTCGGACTTGGAGATGCGCTTATTGTTGAGCTTCACGCCGGCCAGCACGTTCTCGCGGATCGACATGGTCGGGAACGGGTTCGGGCGCTGGAAGACCATGCCCACCTGGCGGCGCACGGCCACCGGGTCGACCCCGTTGCCGTAGAGGTCGTCGCCGTCGAGGAGCACCTCGCCCTCGACGCGTGCGCCGGGGATGACCTCGTGCATGCGGTTGAGGGTGCGGAGGAAGGTGGACTTGCCGCAGCCCGACGGGCCGATGAAGGCCGTGACGGAACGGGGCTCGATGGAGAGCGAGACGCCCTCGACCGCGAGGAAGTCGCTGTAGTAGACGTTGAGGTCGTTGACTTCGATGCTTTTGGACACAGGAGTTCTTTCTGCGGGTGAGTGGTCAGCGACCGGTCTTGGGCGAGAACACCTTGGCGATGACCCGCGCGACGAGGTTGAGGAGCATGACGATGAGGATGAGCGTCAGGGCGGCGGCCCAGGCGCGGTCGGTGTAGGCCTCCGGCGGGATGCCCTGGTTCGCGTACTGCGTGTACGTGTAGACCGGCAGCGTCTGCATGCGGCCGTCGAACAGGTTGTAGTTCACCGAGTCGGTGAACCCGGCCGTGATCAGCAGGGGGGCGGTCTCGCCGATGACGCGCGAGATCGACAGCATGACGCCGGTGGTGATGCCTGCGATGGCCGTCGGGAGCACGACCTTGACGATGGTCAGCCACTTCGGCACCCCGAGCGCGAACGACGCCTCGCGCAGCTCGTTGGGGACGAGCCGCAGCATCTCCTCGGTGGAGCGCACGACGACCGGGATCATCAGCACGGCGAGTGCGATCGCACCCATGATGCCGAGGCGTGCGCCGGGGCCGAGGAAGATCGCGAACAGGGCGTACGCGAAGAGTCCGGCGACGATGGACGGGATGCCGGTCATCACGTCGACGAGGAAGGTGATGCCCCGCGCCATCCGGTTGTCCTTGCCGTACTCGACGAGGTAGATGGCGGTCATGAGACCGATCGGGATGGAGATCACCGCCGCGGCCAGCGTCACCAGCAGCGTGCCGATGATGGCGTGCAGCGCGCCGCCCCCGGGGCCGACGACGTTGCGCATGGAGTTGCTGAAGAACAGCGGGTCGAAGCGGGCGACGCCGTTGGCGACGACGGTGATCGCGACCGACACGAGCGGGACCATCGCAATGAGGAAGGCCACCGTGACCAGGCCGGTCACGAAGCGGTCGGTGGCCTTGCGGGTGCCTTCGACGATGCTCGAGATCACGGTGATGAGCACGAGGTAGACGACCGCGGACGTGACGAGCCAGCCGCCGTAGTTCAGTCCGCCACCGGAGACGCCGTCCATGACGAGGAAGACGGCGAGCATGACGAGCAGGGATGCTGCGAGGAGGGCCCAGGGGACCCAGCGGGCGAGGCGGCCGCTGCGCAGCGTCTCGGGGACGCGCGCGGCCGTGACGGGTGCGGGAGCAAGAGTGGTCATGTCAGTTCGCTCCCGAGAATTCCTTGCGACGGTTCACGATGTAACGCGCGACCGCGTTGACCACGAACGTCACGATGAAGAGGATGAGGCCGGTCGCGATCAGGACGTTGATGTTCGTCGCGTAGGCCTCGGGGAAGGTCAGCGCGATGTTGGCCGCGATCGTGGACGGGTTGGTCGAGGTGAAGAGCTGGAAGGACACGGCGCCGGTGGCGGAGAGCACCATGGCGACGGCCATCGTCTCGCCGAGCGCGCGGCCCAGGCCCAGCATGGAGGCCGACACGATGCCGGAGCGGCCGAACGGGAGCACCGCCATGCGGATCATCTCCCAGCGCGTCGCCCCGAGGGCCAGTGCGGCCTCCTCGTGGAGGACGGGCGTCTGAAGGAAGATCTCGCGGCAGATCGCCGTGATGATCGGCACGACCATGACGGCGAGCACGATCGATGCGGTGAAGATCGTGCGGCCGGTGGCCGAGGCATCCCCGGCGAAGAGCGGGAACCATCCCGCGTTGGCGTTGAGCCAGGCGTAGACCGGCTGCACCGCCGGCGCGAGGATGAGGATGCCCCAGAGACCGAAGACGACGGAGGGGACAGCCGCGAGCAGGTCGACGATGTAGCCCAGTCCCTGCGCCAGGCGGCGGGGCGCGTAGTGCGTGATGAAGAGCGCGACGCCGAGCGAGAGCGGCACCGCCATCAGAAGGGCGAGGAGCGCCGCCCAGACCGTGCCGAACAGCAGCGGGCCCACGTACGCCCAGAAGTCGGACGTCAGGAGCGAGGCGGTCTCGCTGGACGCCCCGAACGCCGGGATGGACTGGATGATGAGGAACAGGGCGACGGCGGCGAGCGTCGCGAGGATCATCGATCCGGCGAAGAGGGCTGAGCCGGAGAACCAGAGGTCGCCGGGCCTCTGCTTCACCTTCGTCCGCGCCTCGGGCGCCGCGGTGGTGGCTGTCATGTCCAGTCCTCTGTCTCTGGGAGGTTCGGTCGTCCGTCGGGCGGGGGTGCGGCCCCGAGCCGACCGCGAGGGTCGGCCCGGGGCCGCGGGAAGGGGTGTTACTTGATGGCGTCGATCGCGGTGGTCGCCTTCTCGCGGAGCGAGTCGGAGATGGGGGCGCTGCCCGCGTTGGAGGCGGCCGACTCCTGGCCGCTCTCGCTGATCGCGGTGGTGAAGAAGCCCTTCACGAGCTCCGCGGCAGCCGCGTCCTTGTACTCCGCGCAGCCGATGAGGTAGCTGACGAGCATGACGGGGTAGGCGCCGGCCTCGGTGGTGGTGCGGTCGATCTTGATGGCGAGATCGGTGTCGGCACGGCCCTCGTCGAACGGCGACGCGTCGAGCGCGGTCGCGGCGCCCTCGGGCGAGTGGGCGACGAACTCGTCGCCGACCTTCACGCTGACGGCGGAGAAGTCCGCGGCCTGCGAGGAGTCGATGTAGCCGATGGTGCCCTGGCCGCCCTTGACGGCGTTGGCGACACCCGACGTGCCCTGAGCGGCCTCGCCGCCCTGCACGGGCCACTCCTCGACCGAGCCGTAGGTCCAGACCGTCTCGGCGTTCGCCGAGAGGTAGTCGGTGAAGTTGGCGGTGGTGCCCGACTTGTCCGAACGGTGGACGGGGGTGATGGCCGTGGAGGGCAGGGTCACGCCGGAGTTGGTGGCGGCGATGGCCGGGTCGTTCCAGGTGGTGATGGTGCCGGCGAAGATGCCCGCGAGCGTGGCAGCGTCGAGGTCGAGCGAGTCGACGCCGTCCAGGGTGAAGACGATCGCGATCGGCGACACGTACGCGGGGATCTCGACGAGGTCGGAGCCCGCGGCGCACGCGTCGAACGGTCCGGCGGAGATCTCGTCGGCCTTGAACGCACGGTCGGAGCCGGCGAAGGCGACGGCGCCCGATCCGAAGGACTCGCGGCCCGTGCCGGAACCGGCGGGGTCGTAGTTCACGGTGACGTCGGGGTTGGTGGTCTGGAACTCAGCGGTCCAGGACTGGATGGCGACCTGCTGCGAGGTGGCGCCGGAGCCGGTCAGCGTGCCGCTGAGGCCCGCGGGGGCGTCGCTGGAGACGGGTGCCGCGCCGGCACCGCCCTCGTTCGACGCGCAGCCGGCGAGAGTGAGTGCCGCGATGGCGGCGACAGCGCCCAGCTGGGCGATGCGGGAGATCTTCACAGTGTTCCTTCTCGGGTCAGGGTGAGGTCCGGTGCAGGACCCGTTCTGAAACGTAGGAGGCCGTTCTTACGCGCCAGGGCCGACAAGGTGAACGGAAGATGAACGACCCTGGGATCCAGCCGTGGATCTCGACGCCGATCAGGGCTTCGGTTCGTGCGTCTCGATGGCGATGATGCCCGATCCCGGGTTCGTGGTGGAGAGATGCACCACGGAGAAGGAGGCGGGTTCGAGAGATGACGCGCTTCCCAGATAGGAGCCGCGCATGGTTCCGGTGGCGAGCGCGATCTCGCTGAGGATGTCGGGCAGCACGGGCCCGTGGCTGCAGAGCACCGCCGGCTTGCCCGACCGCACCCGACGTCCGATCACTGAGCGGGGATCGGACTCGCCGCGCTCCCAGTCGTCCTGGCTGATGAGCGACGTGCGCACGATCTTCCGCCCCAGCGCGGCCGCGAGCGGCGCCACCGTCGTGACGCAGCGCACCGCGTCGCTGCTGACGATCTTGCGCACGCCGAAGGCGCTCAGCGGTCCGACGATGCTCTGCGCCTGCCGCACGCCGCGGCGGTTCAGCGGCCGGGCCGCATCCGCTCCGCTCCACTGCTCGCGCGCAGTCGCCTTGGCATGCCGAAGGACGATGATCGGGAAGGTGGAGAGCACGCCGTCGTCGACGAAGCGGAGGAAGTTCTGCAGGATCTCGACGTCGACCGGGTAGCTCAGCGAGCTCAGCGCCTTCTTCGGCGTCATCCACTCGAGCGCCGCGATCTCGCGGTTCGGGCGGAAGGTCGAGGCGCGGATCGCCTCCTCCGTCGCGTGGGCCGACCAGTAGTGCACGATCTTCTGGCGCTTGCTGGGCAGCCTGTAGCGCGAGATGCCCACCGGGATCCCGAGGTGCACGCGGATGCCGGTCTCCTCGAAGATCTCGCGCACGGCGGTCTCGGCGAGCATCTCGCCGGGGTCGACCTTGCCCTTGGGCAGCGTGATGTCGGCGTAGCCGGTGCGGTGGACGGCGAGCACCGTGAGCTTGCCCTCCACCTCGCGCCAGACGACACCGCCCGCGGCGTAGACCGCGGTCTCGGTCATCGCACCGCCCGTGCCCGGCGGCGGCGCTGGATGGCCGCCATCGTGCGCTCCTGCAGGTCGACGAGCGGGGCTCCGTCGGCGTCGGTGCTGTGCCGAGTCCACTCGCCGTCGGCGCCCAGCCACCACGAGCTGGTGGTGTCGGCCATCGCGAAGTCGAACAGGTCGGTGAGCTCCTTGACGTGCGCGGGGGCGACGACCCGCACGAGCGCCTCGACGCGGCGGTCGAGGTTGCGGTGCATCATGTCGGCGCTGCCGATGTAGACCTGCGGGTCGCCGTCGTTGTGGAAGGCGAAGATCCGCGAATGCTCCAGGTAGCGACCCAGGATGCTGCGGACCGTGATGTTCTCGCTCATGCCCGGCACGCCGGGCTTGATGGAGCAGATGCCGCGCACCCAGACCTCGACGGGCACTCCGGCCTGGCTGGCGCGGTAGAGCGCGTCGATGATCTGCTCGTCGACCATCGAGTTGACCTTGATGCGGATGTGCGCGGGCTTGCCCGCCTGCGCGTTGCGGCGCTCCTTGTCGATGGCCCGCAGCAGCCCCTTCCGCAGGTGCAGCGGCGCGACGAGCAGGCGCTTGAACTTCTTCTCGATCGCGTAGCCCGACAGCTCGTTGAAGAGGCGGGTGAGGTCGCGGCCGACCTGGTCGTCGTCGGTGAAGAGGCCGAAGTCCTCGTAGATCCGGCTGGTCTTCGGGTTGTAGTTGCCCGTGCCGATGTGGGCGTAGTGGCGCAGCACGCCGTCCTCCTCGCGGATGACGAGTGCGAGCTTGCAGTGGGTCTTCAGGCCCACCAGGCCGTACACGACGTGCACGCCGGCCTTCTCGAGCTTGCGCGCCCAGACGATGTTCGCGGCCTCGTCGAAGCGGGCCTTGACCTCGACCAGCGCGAGCACCTGCTTCCCGGACTCGGCGGCGTCGATGAGCGCCTGCACGATGGGGCTGTCGCCCGAGGTGCGGTAGAGCGTCTGCTTGATGGCCAGCACGTGCGGGTCGCGCGCGGCCTGCTCGAGGAACGCCTGGACGCTCGTGGCGAAGGACTCGTACGGGTGGTGGACGAGCACGTCGCCGGCGCGGATCGCCGCGAAGAGATCGGCGCGTCCGTTCTGCTCGGCGGGCTGGAACGGCACGGCGGTCTTCGGCACGTGCGGGGGGTACTTGAGCTCCGGACGGTCGATGCGGCTGAGGCCGAAGAGCCCCCGGAGGTCGAGGAGCCCGGGCAGGCGGTAGACCTCCTGCGCGGTGATCGACAGCTCGCTGATGAGCAGGTCGAGGGTGACGTCGTCCATGTCGTC
The DNA here is from genome assembly GCF_003991875.1 of Microbacterium lemovicicum. Classification (NCBI taxonomy): domain Bacteria; kingdom Bacillati; phylum Actinomycetota; class Actinomycetes; order Micrococcales; family Microbacteriaceae; genus Microbacterium; species Microbacterium lemovicicum. The sequence continues at coordinate 2,382,904 of NZ_CP031423.1, read as the reverse complement.
GGTGACCTCGAGCCGGATCGGGGGACCGAACCGGCGGCGCAGCAGCTCGGCCTCCAGGGCCTGGATGAGGTTCTCGGTCTCGTCCTCCTCGATGACCACGTCTTCGTTGCGGGTGAGGCGGAAGGTGTGGTGGTCGAGGATCTCCATGCCGGGGAACAGGTCGCCCAGGTGATTGGAGATCAGGTCTTCGAGCGGCAGGTACCGGATGATGTTCGTGTCGGGGTCATGGGGGACCTCGATCAGCCGGGGCAGCATCGGCGGCACCTTCAGTCGCGCGAACTCCTGGCGACCTGTGCGGGCGTTGCGGATGCGGATCGCGAGGTTCAGCGACAGGCCCGAGATGTAGGGGAACGGGTGCGCCGGGTCGACGGCCAGCGGCATGAGCACGGGGAACACCTGCGACTGGAAGTACTCCGACAGGTTCTCCCGCTCGATGTCCGACAGCTCGGGCCACGAGATGACCTCGACGCCCGCATCGGCCAGAGCGGGCCGCACCAGGGTGGTCCAGGCATCCGCGTGCCGCTCCTGCAGGCGGTGCGCCTCGCCGGAGATGTCGGTCAGGACGTCCTGCGCCGCGCGCCCGACGTTGGTGGGCACGGCCAGGCCGGTGATGATGCGGCGCTTGAGGCCCGCGACGCGCACCATGAAGAACTCGTCGAGGTTGCTGGCGAAGATGGCCAGGAAGTTCGCCCGCTCGAGCAGCGGGACGTTCGGGTCCTCCGACAGCTCCAGCACCCGCTTGTTGAAGGCGAGCCAGCTGACCTCGCGGTCGAGGTACCTGTTCTCGGGCAGCTGCGCGTCGGCCGCCTCGAACGCCTCGTCGAAGTCGTCGTCGTCCGCATCGCCCAGTCCGGCATCGAGCAGGTCGTGTTCGATCATCCCCACATCATTGCAGGGTGAGGTGACGCGCGCGTGAACGGGTGGGGGCCTGGCGCCGCGTCAGGATCGGACGGCCGGAGCGGGCAGCTGGTCGTCCTCGTAGACGTTGAAGCGGTAGCCCACGTTGCGCACGGTGCCGATCAGCTGCTCCAGGTCGCCGAGCTTCGCGCGGAGGCGACGGACGTGCACGTCGACGGTGCGGGTGCCTCCGAAGTAGTCGTAGCCCCACACCTCACTGAGCAGCTGCTCGCGGGTGAAGACGCGCGACGGGTGCGTCGCGAAGAAGTGCAGGAGCTGGAACTCTTTGTAGGTGAGGTCGAGCGCCTTCCCGTGCACCTTCGCAGAATAGGAGGACTCGTCGATCGTGATGCCGGAGGTCTGGATGCGGGTGCTGACCTGCTCGGCGCTCTGACGCCCGATCGCGAGGCGGACGCGGGCATCCACCTCGGCGGGACCGGCGGTGACGAGGATGACGTCGTCCACGCCCCAGTCGGTGGAGACCGCCGCTAGGCCGCCCTCGGTCACGACGAGGAGGAGCGGGGCGTCCAGTCCTGTCGTGGTCAGGATCTTGCACAGCGACTTCGCGCTGACCAGGTCGAGGCGGGCGTCGACGATCACCACGTCGGCCGCCGGAGCGTTGACGAGCGAGGCGGGTTCGGCGGGGATCTGCCGCACCCGGTGGCTGAGCAGCTCGAGGGACGGCAGGACGGCGCCACCCCCCAGAGTGGAGCTCAGAACAAGAAGCTGTGCCAAGAAGCGCCGTCCTTCCGCGGCGGATTCCCGGCCACGTCGGCTTCAGTTTACGACGAGGACGCGCCTCCTCCGATCGGCGGTCGTCACGGATGCCGCCACATGCCGATAGCGGCGGATGCGGCGGCCCGTGGTGTGGGGGATGATGAGGGTGTGGTCGTTCCAGAACTCGCGCCCCGGCGCACCTTCGGCGGAGTCGTCGCGGTGTGGGGTGTGGCCGCTGTCGTCGGCGTCGCGATCGGCGCCTTCGTGCCGGCCGAGTGGCGTGCCGCCTGGCTCATCGTGAGCCTGGGCGGATGCCTGCTCCTGAGCTTCGGCGTGCAGCTGTGGTTCGGACGCTCGCAGGGCTTCACGGAGCGGGTCGCCGCGGGTGTGCTCGGAGCCCTGCTCGTGCTCGGCGTCATCAGCGCGGGGTTCGGTCTCGCGGCTGTCGTTCCGGGATAAGCTCGCAGCATGGACGGTCTCCTTGCACTCGAATTGTTCTTCGTGGGCCTTCTCGTGCTCGCATCGCTGGCGATCTTCTTCGTGTCCGGTGTGGTGCTGAAGAACCTGTTCCGCGGCCAGCGCTGAGCCGGGGCGTCGTGTTCGACCTGCCGACCGACCTCCCCGCCGACCTGGTGCCGCTGTCATGGCTCATCGGCGTCTGGGAGGGCACCGGAGTCATCGACTACACCGTGGGCGACACCCGCTACACCGGTGAGTTCGCGCATCGCGTGAGCTTCACGCCCCACGGCGCTCAGCTCCGCTACGCCGCCGATGCCTGGTTCCTCGAAGGGTCGGGCGAGGAGCAGACGCGCACACCCCTGGTCTCCGAGGTCGGCTTCTGGCGCCTCGCCCGCCCCGCGGGTCCGCAGGACCCCGGCCCGGGACTCCTGCCGGCCACCGAGCCGGCCGTCGTCCGCACCGCCGACGACGTCGAGGCGCTCCGCAACGCCGAGGGCGGCTTCGACATCGAGGTGCTCCTCGCGCACTCCGACGGAGTGGGCGAGCTGTACCTCGGTCAGGTGCGAGGACCGCGCATCGATCTGGGCACCGACCACGTGGCGCGCACGGCGTCGGCGAAGGCCTACGCCGCGGCATCCCGCATGTACGGACTGGTCGACGGCCACCTGCTCTGGGCGTGGGACATCGCGGCTCTCGGGCAGGAGCTCGGCTCCCACGCCTCCGCGCGGCTCGCGCGGGCCGAGTGATGGACGCCACGACCGCACCCGACGCCGAGTTCGCCCGCGTGCCCGGCGCCGTGGTCGACGAGACGGGCCTGCGCCACCTCGGCAACCCGCTCGGCGAGCAGCGGGCGCTCGCCGCCGGCACCGCCGTCGCCCCCCTCGCCGACCGGCGCGTGCTCGCGGTCTCGGGGGAGGACCGTCTGAGCTGGCTCGACTCCGTCGCCTCGCAGGCGCTCGCCCGGCTGCAGCCCGGGGTCAGCACCGAGCTCCTCATCCTCGACCCGCAGGGCCGCATCGAGCACGCCGCGTCCGTCGTCGACGACGGCGAGACGACCTGGCTGCTCGTCGACGACTCCGATGCCGATCCGCTGCTGGCCTGGCTGCTGCGGATGCGGTTCCGCCTCCGCGTCCAGCCCCGTGACGCCTCCGACGAGTACGCGGTGGTCGGCGGCACGGCGGCGGCCGCGGCATCCCTCCCCGCGGTATCGCCCGCGGGTGTCCCGCTCGTCTGGCACGATCCGTGGCCCGGGGTCTCGGTCGGCGGCTGGGGCTACGCGGTGACCGCGCCGCACCCGGGCATCGACCGCGACTGGGCGGAGGCCGTCGTGCCCCGCGCGCAGCTGGCGGAACTCGCCGACGCGGCCGTGCGCGGAGAGCGGATGCTGGCCGGCCGCGATGCCGCGGAGGCCCTGCGGATCGCCGCCTGGCGCCCCCGGCGCTCAGCGGATGTGGACGAGCGTGCCATCCCTCACGAGCTGGACTGGATGCGCACCGCCGTGCACCTCGAGAAGGGCTGCTACCGCGGGCAGGAGACCGTCGCGAAGGTGCACAACCTCGGCCATCCGCCGCGACGCCTGGTCGCTCTGCAGCTCGACGGCAGCGGCTCGGAGCTCCCGAAGCAGGGTGCGGAGGTGCGCGTGGGCGACGACGTCGTCGGCGCGGTGACCTCGGTCGCGCTGCACTTCGAGGAGGGCCCGATCGCGCTCGCGGTGGTCAAGCGCACGACGCCGGTCGATGCGCAGCTGCTGGTCGACGGGGCGGACGGCCCCATCGCCGCCGCGCAGGAAGTGATCGTGCCGCCCGAAGCGGGTGCCACGGCGAACGTGCCGCGACTGCCCCGCCTGGGCCGGCGCACCCGCGCATGAGGACCTCCGCGCGGGCGCGATGAGCAGCTCGCGGGAGCCGGCGACCGGCACGACGGTCATCCCCACGGGCTGGCGGGCGCGCATCGATCCCCGGCCGGGGCTTGTGAGGGTCTACGGCTCGACCAACGCGATCCTCCAGATCGTCATCGCGGCCACCGGCGCCTACCTGTTCGCCACCGGGGTGCTGGGCCACACCGCACCGCTGCTGGCCGCCACCGTCACCGTCTCGAGCCTCGGCCTCGTGCGCGACGCGCGACCCCGGCGGGTGCTGGAGACGGTGCTCGGGATGCTGGTGGGCATCCTGGTCGCGGAGCTGCTGCTCCTCGTCGCCGGCTCGGGCTGGTGGCAGCTGGCCATCGCGCTCGCCGCGACGCTCGCCGTGGCGCGCTTCCTCTCGGATCAGGCGGGTTTCGCGATCGCCGCGGCCATCCAGTCGCTCATCGTGATGATCATCCCGGCCAACACGCCGTTCCTCCGCCTGGCCGACGGCCTCGTCGGCGGGGTCGCGGCACTGCTGGTCACCGCTCTCGTGCCGCGGAACCCGAGCCGCGCCGCTGCCCGCGACGGCGCGGCGCTCTTCGCCGGCTTCGACAACGCCGCCGCGACCGTCGCGCAGGCGCTGCGGCGCGCCGACCGCATCCGCGGCGCCCGCGGACTCGAGAAGGCCCGCGCCCTGCAGCCGCTCGTCGACCAATGGCGGTCGTCGCTGGAGTCGGGGCTGTCGATCGCCCGCATCTCGCCGTTCCTCCGCCGCCAGCGCTCCGAGCTGGAGCGGGAGGAGCGCATCCGGCAGTCGATGGACCTGGCCACCCGCAACCTGCGCGTCATCGCCCGCCGCGCGGTGTACCTCCTCGACGACGGCGTGCCCCGGCCGGTCGCGGCCGACGTCGTCGGCGAGCTCGCGCAGGGTGCGCGGCTCATCGCCGACTCGCTGCACGACATCTCGCAGGAGCCGATCGCGCGCGAGGTGCTGCGCGCCGTCGCCGGGCGGCTCGAGCCGTCCGACCTGCTGCCCGAGGCCTCGCTGGGCGAGCACAACCTCATCGCCGCGCTGCGGCCGCTCGCCGTCGATCTGCTGACCGCGACCGGGATGCCGGCGGATGAGGCGCGGGCGAGCGTGCCGCGCATCTGAGCCGACCGTGGAGGCGTCAGTCGGGAGCGACGGCGCTCCAGGGCACCGTGGTCTCGCCGAGACGCCAGCGGGCGCGCTCGAGCAGGGGCCAGCCGGCATCCGTCATCGACTGCAGGGCGCGCCGCCACCGCTCGACCGGTCCGAACGGGGCGAGGGCGACCGCGCGCTCCCACTCCGCGTCGAGCGCGGACAGGAAGGCGTGGACGCGCTCGCCGGCGACGTTGTGGTGGATGAGCGCCTTCGGGAGCCGCTCGGCGGCGATCGAGGGATGCTCCAGCCCGGCCAGTCGGAGCGACACGGTGAGCGTGCGCGGCGCGGCGTCTGAGCCGATCGCGACCCACGTGCAGACACGGCCGATCTCGTCGCAGGTGCCCTCGACGAGGAGTCCGCCGGGGGAGAGCCGGGCGGCCATGCGGCGCCACGCGTCCGGGACGTCGGCCTCGTCGTACTGCCGCAGCACGTTCATCGCCCGGACGACCGCCGGGCGGCGGCCGTCGGGCAGCGGCACCTCGAACCCGCCGATGCCGAACGACACGGCCGCGTCGGGTGCGAACGAGCTCTCACCGGCGCGCACGGCCGCGAGCTGCTCGCGGGCGCGCGCCACCCGCGACGGCTCGATCTCGAGCCCGCGCACCTCGACTTTGGGGCGTGAGCGGGCGAGACGCGCGTGCAGCTCGAGTGCGGTGACGCCGCTGGCGCCGTAGCCGAGGTCGACCACCAGCGGATCGGCCGCACGCTGCAGCTCGGGGCGGCGGGCGATCCAGCGGTCCACCCGGCGGAGCCGGTTCGTCCCGGTCGTGCCTCGCGTCACGCGGCCGATGGGGGATCCCGCTCTCGCCATGCGTCCATGATCCCAGGTGCGCCCGCGCCGCACGCCGAGCGGACGCGGGGCGCGGCATCCCCTCGATATCATCGAGGCATGAGTGCGCCCCACACGCTGATCCTCCTTCGCCACGGCCAGAGCGAATGGAACGAGCTGAACCTGTTCACCGGCTGGGTGGACGTCCGCCTGACCGACCAGGGCAAGGCCGAGGCCAAGCGCGGCGGTGAGCTGCTCGCCGAGGCGGGCCTGCACCCCGACGTGCTGTACACCTCGGTTCTGAGCCGCGCGATCCAGACGGCGAACATCGCCCTGGACGCCGCCGACCGCCTCTGGATCCCCGTGAAGCGCTCGTGGCGCCTCAACGAGCGTCACTACGGCGCGCTGCAGGGCAAGGACAAGGCCCAGACGCTCGAGGAGTTCGGCCAGGACCAGTTCATGCTGTGGCGCCGCTCGTTCGACGTGCCGCCGCCCGACCTCGCGGACGACAGCGAGTGGAGTCAGGTCGGCGACCCCCGTTACGACGGCATCGACGGCGAGGTGCCCCGCACCGAGTCGCTGAAGATCGTCATCGATCGTCTGCTGCCGTACTGGGCGAGCGACATCTCCGCCGACCTGTCGGCGGGCAAGACCGTGCTCGTGACCGCGCACGGCAACTCGCTGCGCGCGCTCGTGAAGCACCTCGAGGGCATCAGCGACGCGGACATCGCCGAGGTGAACATCCCGACCGGCATCCCGCTCGTCTACCGCCTCGACGACAACCTCGAGCCGCTGGGTCCGGGCACCTACCTCGACCCCGAGGCCGCCGCCGCGGGCGCGGCCGCCGTCGCCTCGCAGGGCAAGAAGTAGACCTCAGCACCGACGCCGAAGCGGCTGCCACCTTCCGGTGACAGCCGCTTCGGCGTTCGTGCGCTCAGACCGTCGCGGGGACGCTCTCGGAGTCGGTGTCCTGAGCCCAGTCGCCGGTGGCGAGGTAGACGACCTTCTTGGAGACCGACACGGCGTGGTCGGCGAAGCGCTCCAGGTAGCGGCTCGCGAGGGTCGCGTCGACCGTGGCCGACGGCTCGCCGGTCCAGCTGTCGCTGAGCACCTTCTCGAACACGCTGATGTGCAGCTCGTCGATCGCGTCGTCGGAGTTGCGCAGCAGCTCGGCGAGCGAGAGATCCTCGTTGCGCAGCAGCTCGGTCAGCGTGCGCGCGACCTCGACGTCGAGCTCGCCCATGCGGGTGAAGGTCGACTTCAGACCCTTGGGGATCGCGCGCTCGGGGAAGCGCATGCGGGTCAGCTGCGCGATGTGCTCGGCGATGTCGCCCATGCGCTCCAGCGATGCGCTCACGCGAAGAGCCGTCACGACGATCCGCAGGTCGCGGGCGACGGGCTGCTGGCGGGCGAGGATCTCGATGGCCAGCTCGTCGAGGGCGATGGCCTTGTCGTCGATGATGCTGTCGGCCTCGATGACCTCCTCGGCGAGGGAGATGTCGCTGCTGCCGAAGGCGCGGGTGGCCTTGTCGATGGCGATGGTGACGAGCTCGGAGATCTCGACGAGCCGAGCCTGAACGTCCTCGAGTGACTGGTGGAATACTTCGCGCATCTGAGCACCTCTCCTGATCCGCGGCGTTTCCGGGCATGCCGCGACGACGATTCTCGCCGGGGCGATCATCGCCAGCGAAGGTTAACGGCTGGTGCCGCCGCGGTGAATAGTACCCGGGTCCTCCCGCGTGCGGGCCGTCCGAGCCGTGGGCGGCCCGCTCCGCGGATTACTGTGGAGGGATGGATACGATGCAGCTCCTGCTGCTCGCCCTTCTCGTCGGCGCCGCGTTCGGGGCATTCGTGTCGGCCGTCGTCGTCCTCGCTCTGCGGGCCCGCGACCGCCTGCGCGTCGCCACCTCGCTGGAGATCCCCGACGGCGTGCGCGAGGTGCTGCACAGCATGGATGACGGCGCCGTCGTCGTCGACACCTCGGGCACCGTGCTGGCCGCATCGGCGCAGGCCGGTGCGTTCGGGATGCTGGAGGGCGAGGCTCTGCGCAGCGACGAGCTGCGCGCGCTGGCGCGTTCGGCGCGTGGCGGGCACCTGGCCGCCACGGAGACCATGCGTCTGCGACGCGGAGCCGCGCCGGCCGAGCCGCGGCTCGTCGCCGCCCGCGCGACCCGCATCTCCGAGCGCCTCACGCTCCTGATCTTCCGCGACATCACCGAGCGCGAGCGGGTGGAGGAGATGCGCCGCGACTTCGTCGCCAACACCTCCCACGAGCTGAAGACCCCCGTCGGCGCGGTCCTGCTCCTCGCCGAGGCGATCGAGTCCGCCGCCGACGACCCCGACCAGGTGCGCCATTTCGCCGTCCGTCTCGGCGCGGAGGCCAACCGCCTCGCGGGCCTCACCTCCCGCATCATGAGCCTGTCCCGACTGCAGGCCGCCGACGAGCTCAACGAGAACCGCCGCGTCTCCGTCGACGAGGTCGTCGCCTCCGCGATGGACGCCCATGCGCTGCAGGCCGACTCCGCGCGCGTCGAGGTGCAGCGCGGCGGCGACCGTCGCCTGTACGTGCAGGGCGACATGCAGGTGCTCAGCGAAGCGGTCGGCAATCTGCTGGCGAACGCCATCGCGTACTCGCCGGCCGGCTCGAGCGTCGGCATCGGCGTGCGGGCCGTCGGCGACGTCGTCGAGATCGCCGTGACCGACCGCGGCATCGGCATCTCCGAGGCCGATCAGCAGCGCATCTTCGAGCGGTTCTACCGCGCCGATCAGGCGCGCTCGCGACGCACCGGCGGCACGGGGCTCGGCCTGTCGATCGTCAAGTACGCCGTGCAGCGGCACGGGGGAGAGGTGCGGCTCTGGTCGCGCCCGGGACGCGGTTCCACCTTCACCATCCGACTGCCCCTCGTCGAGGCGCCCGAAGACCAGTCACGTCCGAAGAAGCCCACGCGCAAGAAGAAGCCGGTGGCCGCCAAGGCCGCCCGCACTCCGGTGACCGCACCCGCGGCATCCGGAACCGACGTCCCGAACGGAGACACCCCATGACCCGCGTCCTGATCGTCGAGGACGAGCCGGATCTGGCCGACCCGCTCGCCTACCTGCTGCGCCGCGAGGGCTACGACGTCGAGATCGCCGAGGACGGCCCGTCCGCCCTCACCGCGTTCCGCGAGCGCGGTGCCGACATCGTGCTGCTCGACCTCATGCTGCCCGGGATGCCGGGTACCGAGGTGTGCCGGCAGATCCGCGTCGCCTCGGCCGTGCCGATCATCATGCTGACGGCGAAGGACTCCGAGGTCGACATCGTCGTGGGGCTCGAGCTGGGCGCCGACGACTACGTCACCAAGCCGTACTCCGCGCGAGAGCTGCTCGCCCGCATGCGCGCGGTGCTGCGCCGCCTCGTGCAGCTGGACAACGACCTCGACGAGCGCGTGCTCACGGGCGGGCGCGTGACGGTCGACATCGACCGGCACACCGTCGCGGTGGACGGCCGCGAGATCGGGATGCCGCTCAAGGAGTTCGAGCTGCTCGAGGTGCTGATGCGCAACGCCGGCCGCGTGCTGACCCGCGGCCAGCTCATCGACCGCGTGTGGGGGACCGACTACTTCGGCGACACCAAGACGCTCGACGTGCACATCAAGCGCATCCGCTCGCGCATCGAGACCAACCCGAGCGAGCCGACGATGCTCGTCACCGTGCGCGGGCTCGGCTACCGCTTCGAGGGCTGAGGCAACGGCGGCCGACTCGTGCGCGCCGGGCGGCGTGCGCCGGTCGGCATGCGTGCGGGCCGGACCCTGTGCGGATCAGCGTGCGTGCGGGGCAGCGCGTGCGGGCCGACTCGTGCGCCCGTCAGCGCGTGCGCGGGTCAGCGGGTGGCGCTGGGCGTCGGGGTCGGCGCGAGGTCGCGCAGGTACTCGAGCGTGTTGTCGAGCACCGGCACCTGGGCGAGCGAGCCCTGGTCGCCGGAGGTGAAGTAGATCGGCAGCAGCGAACCGGGCTGCGCGTCGATGCCCTCGAGCAGGAGCGGCTCGTCCTCGGCCGTGCCGAGGCTGACCGTCGAGTTCGCGGGGACGCGGATGGAGTCGGTGATCGTGCCGTTGTCGACGTCGATGTCGAGCGTCTGCGGCTCGTCCGACTCGTTCACGATGGCCGCCACGAGGTTGCCGGCGGTGCCGGCCTCGTTCGCGACGACGAGGACGTTGCGCACCTTGAGGGCGCCCGTGCCCATCACCTCGACACCGTCGGAGGGGGCGTACTGGATGAGCGTCGCCTGCGGCGAGATCAGGCTGCAGCCGGTCGATCCGAGAAGGACGGCGGCCCCCAGGGCGACGGACGCGATGAGGCGCGATTTCACGGGTCCTCCAGAGAAAGAACGGACGGCTGTGCCCCTCAGTCTATGGGGTGTGGAGGCCCGCCCGCAGGCGCGCGCGGGGCGCACCGGGCGAACCTTAGCGTATGCGGCCTGTGGTATCCTGGTGGTTGCCGAAAGGACATAACTGCATGCTTTTTGAGGTTGGCGAAACAGTCGTCTATCCGCACCATGGCGCGGCCACCATCTCCGAGGTCAAGACCCGGATGATCAGGGGCGAGGAGAAGATCTACCTCAAGCTCCGTGTCACTCAGGGCGACCTGACCATCGAGGTCCCGGCCGACAACGTCGACCTCGTCGGCGTGAGAGACGTCATCGGCAAGGAAGGTCTCGAGCGCGTCTTCGACGTGTTGCGCGCCCCCTTCACCGAGGAGCCGACCAACTGGTCGCGCCGATACAAGGCGAACCTCGAGAAGCTGGCCTCCGGCGACGTGATCAAGGTCAGCGAGGTCGTCCGCGACCTCTGGCGCCGCGATCAGGACCGCGGCCTGTCCGCGGGTGAGAAGCGGATGCTCGCGAAGGCGCGCCAGATCCTCATCTCCGAACTGGCTCTGGCCGAGAAGACCGACGAGGACCGCGCCGGTGTCGTCCTCGACGAGGTCCTCGCGAGCTGACACCCCCTCGTCGCGCTCCGCGGCGGCGCTCAGCGCTAGCCTCGGAGTCGTGAACCTGGAACCCGTGCCCTCCGTGGCCGTCATCGTCGTCGCGGCAGGCTCGGGAACGCGTCTCGGCGCCGGTGCGCCGAAAGCGTTCGTCGGCCTCGATGAGCACACCGTGCTCCGCACCGCACTCGACGGCGTGTTCGCCGCGGCGTCGGCGCAGGTGGTCGTCGTCGCCCCCGCGGGCTACGAGGGTGCGGCGCGCACCGACGCCCTCGCGGCTGCCGGCGAGCACGCCGATCTCGTCCGGGTCGTCACCGGCGGGGCGACGCGTCAGGCGTCGGTGGCGGCGGGTCTCGCCGCGGTCTGGGCCGAAGTCGACATCGTGCTCGTCCACGACGCCGCCCGTGCGCTCACGCCGCCCGACGTGTTCGCCCGCGTGATCGACGCGGTGCGCGCGGGTGCGCCCGGTGCGCTGCCGGTGCTTCCGGTGGTCGACACGATCAAGCGCGTCGCCGACGGGTACGTCATCGGTCCCGTCGACCGCGCGGAGCTGGCGGCTGCGCAGACGCCGCAGGGCTTCGACCGTGCGGTGCTGGATGCCGCGTACCTCGCCGCCGATCGCGAGTACACCGACGACGCGGCAGTCGTCGCCGCGCACGTCGCCGGCACTGCCGGCCGCATCGCGGCCGTCGCGGGCGATCCGCTCGGTTTCAAGATCACCGGCCCCGACGACCTCGCGCGGGCGCGGGCGCTCGTGGCGCAGCATCCGGTGTCCGCCTCATCGTCCGCACCGGTTCTGCCGCGTGTCGGCGTCGGGACCGACGTGCACGGCTTCGGCGGTGACGGCGTGCTCTGGCTCGCCGGACTCGAGTGGCCGGGGGAGAAGCCGCTGTCGGGGCACTCCGACGGCGACGCGGTCGCCCACGCGATCGTCGACGCGCTGCTGGCCGCTGCGGGGATCGGCGACATCGGCACGCACTTCGGCACCGACAAGCCGGAGTACGCCGGAGCGCACGCAGCCGTCTTCCTCGCCCGTACCGTCGAGCTGCTGGCCGAGGCCGGCTGGCGGGTGGGCAACGTGTCGGTGCAGGTGCAGGCCAACCGTCCCCGCATGGCGGCCCGCCGGGTCGAGTCCGAGCGGGTGCTGTCGCGGGCGCTCGGCGGCGCTCCCGTCTCGGTGAGCGCGACGACGACCGACGGGCTGGGCTTCACCGGAACCGGCGACGGTGTCTCGGCCTTCGCGGTGGCGATGGTGGTTCCGGCGGGCTAGAGGCTCCGCGTCATGTACGTCGAGAACGGGTCGTCGGTGTAGCTGCCGAACGGTCCGCACCCGACGAAGCCCTCGCTCGCGTAGAGGCTCCGGGCTGCCGCGAACTCCACCGTCGACCCGGTCTCGAGCCAGAGGTCGGTCAGGCCTTCGGTGCGGGCGGCCGCGACGAGGTGCTGCAGCAGCGCACGGCCGACGCCTCTGCCGAGGAACGCGTCGGGCACGCGCATCGACTTGATCTCGCCGCGGTCCTCACCGAGGCGCGACAGGGCGACGATCCCCGCGAGCTCGCCGTCGATGCGGGCGGACCACACGGTGATCGACGGATGCCGCAGCCCCTCGATGTCCAGAGCGTGCACGCTCTCGGGCGGCGAGGTGTCGTGCATGCCGGAGAGGTGGAGAGCGAGCAGCTCCCGCACGTCAGGGGAGGAGAGGTCGGCCACCTGGATGTCGAGAGCGTCCGTCACGCCCCGATCCTCCCACCGCGCGGTGCCCCCGCTCGTTGCGCGCGCGGCGGGAGGAGATGTGGCGATCCGGAGGAGCGATGCGGATGCTGCATCCTCCCGTTCCGCACATCTCCTTCGGTCCGGACGGCCGCACGTCGAAAGGCCTGCGCGAGCAAGCGCGAGTCGGAAGCCCGCGCACGTCGGGAGGAGATGTGGCGATTCGGAGGAGCGATGCGGATGCTGCATCCTCCCGTTCCGCACATCTCCTCCGGTTCGGGCGGCCGCGCGGCGCAGGGCCTGCGCGAGCAAGCGCGAGTCGGAAGCCCGCGCACGTCGGGAGGAGATGTGGCGATTCGGAGGAGCGATGGGGATGCTGCATCCTCCCGTTCCGCACATCTCCTCCGGTTCGGGCGGCCGCGCGACGCCTCTATCGCTCGGCCGCTCCGCTCCGCTCCCTCGCCCGCCCGCCCGCTCGCCCGCCCGCCATTCCAATCGCTCGCCCGCTCCCTCGCCGAGCAACCGACGACGGCGACCCGCGGATTGTGTAACAATCGCAGCGTGCCCCGCCTCCTGCCCTTCGCCGCGGTGCTGCTCGCGGCGCTGTGCTTCGCGACGACAGGCACCGCGCAGCAGCTCGCCGACGTCGACGCGAGTCCGCTGTCGGTCGGGGCGGCGCGGATCCTGGTCGGCGGCGGCATCCTCGGGGTGGTCGCCCTCGTCGCCACCCGCGGGCGCGAGCGACCGGCGGCACGCTCGGCCCGAAGCGGCGTGCCCGTCGGGGTGCTGGTGGCCGTCGGTGCGCTCGGGGTCCTCGCGTACCAGCCGACGTTCTTCGCCGGGACGAGGCTCAACGGCGTGGCCGTCGGCACCGTGCTCGCCCTGGGCTCGGCACCGATCGTGACCGGCGTCCTCGACGCCGTCGTGCGGCGCCGTCCTCCCGGCAGACGCTGGATCGTGGCGACCGCCGTCGCCCTCGTCGGCGTCGTGCTGGTCACCGGCCTGACCGGGGGAGGAGTCGGCGCGCCCGCGCCTGCCGGCCTCCTCGCGTCCTGCGGCGCGGGTGCTTCGTACGCGGTCTACGCCGTGGCATCCAAACTCCTCCTCGACCGCGGGTGGGGCGCGGCGCGGGTCATGGGCACCGTCTTCGGCACCGCGGCCGTCTTCAGCCTCCCGGTGCTGCTGGCTACGTCGCCCGGGTGGCTCCTCACGCCCGCCGGGATCAGCCTCGCCCTCTGGCTCGGCGTGGTGACGACGGCCGTCGCGTACCTGCTCTTCGGTTGGGGGCTCCGCGTGCTCGCGCCGGCGACCGTCGCCACCCTCACACTCGCCGAGCCGCTCGGGGCGACGCTGCTGGGCGTGCTCGTGCTGGGGGAGCAGCTCGGCGCCCTCGCGGTCATCGGCCTCGTCGTGCTCGCCGCGGGACTGGCACTCCTCAGCGTCCCCGCCCGCCGGAGAGAGCCGCATGCCGCCCTCCGCACCTGACCGGCACGATCGAGCCGCCGCAGCCACGCGAGCCGCCGCCGCAGCCACACGCCGCGCCGCAGCCACCGCCGCCGCGCGCCTCGCCGATGAGCTCCGGTCGCGCATCCTCGCCGGCGAGATCCCGCCGGGCACCCCGCTGCGCGAGGAGGAGCTTGCCGGGCGCCACGGTGTCTCGCGGCACACGGTCCGCACCGCCCTGGCCGCCCTCACCGCGGAGCGGATCGCACGGGCGGTTGCCTTCGCCGGCACGCGCGTGGCCACGCTCGACGACGACGAGCTGGTCGCACTCCAGCAGCTTCGCGCCGCGCTCGAGACCGAGGCGGTGCGCCTCATCACGGCCGAGCACGGCGCCCCCTGGCCGGCGACCGTCGTCGAGGAGGCAGAAGCAGCGCTCGACCGCCTCGCCGCCGCGGAATCCGCCGGCGACTGGATCACGACGACCCGCGCGCACGCGGCGGTGCATCGCGCGATCGTGAACGCCGCGGGGAGTGCCCGCATCGCGGACGCCTACGCCGCGCTCGAGTCGGAGATCCTCCTCCTGCTCGCCCACGTGCGTCCGCACTACGCGGCCCCCGGACTCGCCGATGAGCACCGCCGCTATCTCCGACTTCTGCCGATCGACGGCGGCGAGGCCGTGCGCGCGCACCTCGAGCACTCGACACAGCTCATCCGCGCAGCGAGAAGCGGTGAGAGCAGCGATGACCGGCCAGAGCCCCTCCCGGTGCCGCACAGGGGCGGCCGGTAGGCTGAAGGCGTGACCCTCCGGCTGTACGACACCCAGGCCCAGGCCGCTCGGGAGTTCGTGCCGCGCGAGCCCGGCGACGTGTCGGTCTACGTCTGCGGTCCGACCGTGCAGTCCGGTCCGCACATCGGACACCTCCGCGGAGCGCTGAGCTTCGACATCCTCCGCCGCTGGCTCGCCCACCGCTTCGGCCGCGTCACCTTCGTGCGCAACGTCACCGACATCGACGACAAGGTGCTCGCCAACGCGACCGAGACCGAGCCCTGGTGGGCTCTCGCCTACCGCATGGAGCTGGCCTTCACGCGCGCATACTCCGCCATCGGCATCCTCCCCCCGACGTACGAGCCGCGGGCGACCGCGTCGATCCCGCAGATGCTCGAGCTCATCGAACGCCTCATCGAGGCAGGACACGCCTACGCCGCCGATGGGGAATCGGATGCCGCGGGTGACGTCTACTTCGACGTGCGCTCCTGGCGCGCCTACGGCTCCCTCACGCACCAGTCGCTCGACGCGATGGAGCCCGCCGCCGACGCCGACCCGCGGGGCAAGCGGGATCCGCGCGACTTCGCCCTCTGGAAGCGCGCGAAGCCCGGGGAGCCGTCGTCGGCGACCTGGACGTCGCCCTGGGGCGCCGGGCGCCCGGGCTGGCACATCGAGTGCTCCGCCATGTCGCGGCGCTATCTCGGCGCCGAGTTCGACATCCACGGAGGCGGCCTCGACCTGCGCTTCCCGCACCACGAGAACGAGCTGGCTCAGTCCACGGCGGCCGGCGACGCCTTCGCGCGGTACTGGGTGCACAACGGACTCGTCACCGTCGACGGCCAGAAGATGTCGAAGTCGCTCGGCAACTTCGTGCTCGCGGACGACGCCCTGCGCGGCCGCGATCCGCTCGTCGTCCGCTACGCCCTCGGCGCGGCCCACTACCGCTCGAGCCTCGACATCACCGACCGGGCCTTCGACGAGGCCGAGTCGGCCCTCGAGCGCATCCGCACCTTCCTCGAGAGAGCCGAGCGGATGCTGGGCACCGCCTCCTGGCTCACGGTCGCCCCGCTGCCCGAGGCTTTCGCGGACGCCATGGACGACGATCTCGGAGTGCCGCAGGCGCTCGCCGTCATCCACGACACCGTCCGCGCCGGCAACTCCGCCCTCGACGAGGGCGACCACGACGGCGCCGCCCGCGCGTCGATCGAGGTCGGCCGCATGGTCGGCATCCTCGGGATCAATCCGCTCGATCCGCAGTGGCGCGCATCGTCCGACAGCCCCGAGAGCGCCGCACTCGACACGCTCGTGCAGACCATGATCGGTCAGCGCGCGCAGGCGCGCGCCGACAAGGACTGGGCGAGCGCCGACCGTGTGCGCGACGCGCTGACCGCGGCCGGCATCGTTCTGGAAGACACCCCTGACGCAACGCATTGGAGTTTCGATGGCAGGTAAGCCGCCGCGCGCAGGCGCCAACAAGGGCAAGAAGAAGGGTCCGCTGAAGGGCTCCGGCGGCAACGGCCGCCAGGCGCTCGAGGGCCGCGGGCCGACGCCGAAGGCGGAGGATCGCGCCTGGCACCCGGCAGGCAAGCGCAAGGCCGCCGCCGAGCGCTACGCGGCGGCCGGTGGTCGCGGCAAGCCCGGTGGTCAGCCGCAGTCGCGACCTCGCGCGGCGAAGAAGGACGACGACACCGAGACCGTCACCGGCCGCAACTCGGTGCTCGAGGCTCTGCGGGCCAAGATCCCCGCGACGGCGTTCTACATCGCGCAGCGGGTGGAGATGGATGACCGCGTCAAGGAGATGCTCTCCATCGCGACGCACCGCGGCATCCCGGTCCTCGAGGTCACGCGCCCCGAGCTCGATCGCATGGCCGGCTTCGACGGCGTGCACCAGGGCGTCGCCATCAAGGTGCCGCCGTACGAGTACGCGCACCCGCACGACCTGCTCGAGCAGGTGCTCGACCGCAAGGAACTGCCGCTGTTCGTCGCGCTGGACGGGATCACCGATCCCCGCAACCTCGGCGCGATCATCCGCTCGACCGGCGCGTTCGGCGGGCACGGCGTGATTCTGCCGCAGCGTCGCTCCGCGAGCGTCAACAGCGCCGCGTGGAAGACGAGTGCCGGTGCCGCGGCCCGGGTGCCGGTCGCCATCGCGCCGAATCTGACCACGACGCTCAAGGACTTCAAGCGTCAGGGCGTCTTCGTCCTGGGCCTCGACGGCGGGGGAGACGTGTCGCTCCCGGCGCTGCAGCTCGCCGACCGCCCTGTGGTCATCGTGATCGGGTCGGAGGGCAAGGGGCTCTCCCGTCTCGTCACCGAGACGTGCGACCAGGTCGTGTCGATCCCGATCGAAGCGGCGACCGAGTCGCTAAACGCCGGCATCGCCGCATCCGTCGCCCTGTACCAGGTGTCGGTCACGCGCTCCGCGTCGGAATGAGCCGGGCCGGGAATGCCCCGGCCCACCCCGCACTTGTGAACGACCAGGCGCAGACGTCCGGTCTGCGCGACCCGCAGGAAGGGAAGACATGTCTCGCATCGCTGTCATCGGAGGAACCGGCTACGCCGGATCGCATATCGTCCGGGAGGCCGTCTCGCGCGGTCACACCGTCGTCTCGGTGGCCCGCTCCGTGCCGTCCGACCGCGTCGACGGTGCGACCTACCTCGAGGGCACTCTGCTCGACGTCCCGACCCTGGTCGCCCAGCTCGAGGGCGTCGACGTCGTCGTCTCGTCCGTCGCCGCGCGCGGCGACATGCTCGGCCAGCTGCGTCCCGCGATGGCGGAGCTCGTCGCCGCCCTGCCGGCGGACGTGCGCGTGGGCGTGATCGGCGGCGCGGGCGGTTCGCTCGCGGCCCCGGGCGGACCGCGCCTCATCGACACCGAGGGCTTCGCCGACGAGTACAAGCCCGAGGCGGCCGAGGCCATCGGCATCCTCGAGGATCTCCAGGCGGGCACCGGCGCACACGACTGGTTCTACGTGCACCCGGCCGGCGGCTTCGGCGAGTGGGCTCCGGGCGAGCGCACCGGCTCCTACCGCGACGGCGGCGACGTGCTCGTCGTCGGCGAGGACGGCCAGTCCTTCATCTCCGGCCCCGACCTGGCCGTCGCGGTCGTCGACGAGATCGAGGAGCCGAAGCACTCGCGCGAGCGCTTCGCGGTCGGCTACTAGACCAGATCGCGCCAGTCGACCCCGTCCTCGCCGTCGCTCTCGTCGGCGGGGGCGGGGTCGCTGATCACCGGCAGCGACATCGTCTCGGTCGGCGGGCCCATGACCGTGGCTTCGTCGCGGCGGTGGCTCAGGACGTCTTCGATGTACGACGTCAGCACCTCCGCGAGCGGCACGGCACGGCTCTGCGCCTGCGACATGTACCAGCGGTGCTCCAGCACCTGGTGGAAGACCTCCGCGGGCTCGAGCTTGGCGCGCAGGTGGAACGGGATCGCCATGACCACGGGCTCGAACACGCGGGTCAGCCACTCGTGCGCGACCATCTCCTCGTCCGATCCGAGCCGCGAGATGCGCGCGCGGAACTCGTCGAGGTCGTTGAGCAGACGGCGGGCCTGATTCTCCTCGACGTCGAGGCCGGTCAGGCGGATGAGGCGCCGCTGGTGGTGGCCGGCGTCGACGACCTTCGGCTGGATCGACACCTTGGTGCCGTCGGCGGTCGCCTCGATCGACATCTCGCCGATGTCGAAGCCGAGGTCGTTGAGCCGGCGCACGCGCTCGGTCAGCCGCCACGACTCCGCGGCGGCGAAGCTCTCGCGATCGGTCAGCGCCGCCCACAGCGACCAGTACGAGCTCATGATGCCGTCGGCGATGGCGATGGCGTCGACGCCGCCCTCCAGCCGGCCTCCGGCTTCGAGGTCCATGATCTCGCCGGCGATGTTCGTGCGCGCGACGTCGAGATCGTGCATGCGCTGACCGCGGGTGAGCCCGGCCTCGTGCAGCTCGCCGGTCTCGGCGTCGACGAGGTACGCGGCGAAGGCCCCGGCGTCGCGGCGGAAGAGGGTGTTGGACAGCGACACGTCGCCCCAGAAGAACCCGACGTTGTGGAGGCGCACGAGCAGGGCTGCCAGCGCGTCCACGAGACGCGTCGCCGTGTTCGGGCGCAGCACCTGCGTGAACAGGGCGCGGTACGGGAGCGAGAAGCGCAGGTGCGCGGTGACGAGGGCCGCCGGCAGCGGCTCGCCCGCGGCATCCGTCCGTCCG
The DNA here is from genome assembly GCF_003991875.1 of Microbacterium lemovicicum. Classification (NCBI taxonomy): domain Bacteria; kingdom Bacillati; phylum Actinomycetota; class Actinomycetes; order Micrococcales; family Microbacteriaceae; genus Microbacterium; species Microbacterium lemovicicum. Next base: position 2,363,947 of record NZ_CP031423.1, on the reverse strand, counting down.
GCGATGACGGCGACCCGGTCGACGCAGGGGGCGTCCAGCCGCGTGAGGTTGCCGAGCATGTCGTACTCGCGGCGGGCCATCTCCTCCGTCGTCTCCTTGATCGCCACGACGCGTCCGGAGAGGTTGGCGAAGCGGACCAGGTGCCGCGAGATGCCTTTCGGCAGCGACACGATGTACTCGTTCGGCCACTCCGCGAGCGGCGTCGACCACGGCAGGGTCAGCAGACCCGCGTCGACGGAGCTGGCGGTGATGCTCAGGGAGTGCGGCATGTGTTCCTCGGAAACGCCGCGGCGCGGACAGGTACGAGACCTGTCCGCGCCGCGGGATGGACCGTTCTCAGGCCGAGACGACCGGCTTGTCGTTCAGGCGCTCGCCGGACTCGATGTCGAAGGCGTGCACGTGGCCGGCCGTGGCGGCCAGGGTGACCGTCTCGCCCGCGTTCGGGTGGGAGCGGCCGTCGACGCGCGCGACGATGTCGGTGCGCTTGCCGCCGATCTCGGTGTGGCCGTACAGGTAGCCGTCGGCGCCGAGCTCCTCGACGAGGTCGACGACCACCGAGAGGCCCTGTCCGTCGGCCGGGCCGACCACGATGTCCTCGGGGCGGACGCCCACGGTGACCTGGCTTCCGTTGGCGCGGCCGACCGTGTCACGGTCGAGCGGCACGACCTCGGTGCCGAAGCGGATGCCGCCGTCGGCGAGGTCGGCCTGGAACAGGTTCATCGCGGGGGAGCCGATGAAGCCGGCCACGAAGACGTTGTTCGGCTTCTCGTACAGGTCGCGCGGGGAGCCGACCTGCTGGAGCAGGCCGTCCTTCAGCACGGCGATGCGGTCGCCCATGGTGAGCGCCTCGGTCTGGTCGTGCGTGACGTAGACCGTGGTGACGCCCAGACGGCGCTGCAGCGACGCGATCTGGGTGCGGGTCTGCACGCGCAGCTTCGCGTCGAGGTTCGACAGCGGCTCGTCCATGAGGAACACCTGCGGCTGACGCACGATGGCGCGGCCCATGGCGACGCGCTGACGCTGGCCACCGGAGAGTGCCTTCGGCTTGCGGGTCAGGTACTCCTCGAGGTCGAGGAGCTTCGCGGCCTCGAGAACGCGGGAGGCGCGCTCCTCCTTGCCGACGCCGGCGATCTTGAGCGCGAAGCCCATGTTCTCGGCGACGGTCATGTGGGGGTACAGCGCGTAGTTCTGGAAGACCATCGCGATGTCGCGATCCTTCGGCGGGATGTCGGTGACATCGCGATCGCCGATGAGGATGCGGCCCGAGTTGACCTCTTCGAGGCCGGCCAGCATGCGCAGCGAGGTGGACTTTCCGCAGCCGGACGGACCGACGAGGACGAGGAACTCGCCGTCGGCGACGTCCAGGTTCAGCTTGTCGACCGCGGCGCGGGTGCCGCCCGGGTAGAGGCGCGTGGCGTTGTCGAACGTGACGGATGCCATGATCTGTTCTCCTTCACCGGCAGGTACGTGCCGGACGATCCGTAGTAAAGAAAGCGGGAGTCGCACCCGCACGCCCATCGTCGGACGCCTGACCAGTATGTCAGATGCACCTGGGAGTGCATGGGTAGGATGCCGCGGCTCCGTGCCGGCTCCTCGTGAGGGAAACTGCGTTCGCACACCGCCCGAGCGGGCCGTGTCTGGGCATTTCCCAGACTGCCTGGTTACCATCGACACCGCCGCCTCACCCGTGCGGCCCCGCCGGACATCCGGCTGTCTTTCTCCATAAGAGGTTCCATGTCAGACGACCAGTCACCCCCCGTGTCTGGGCCGCGCGACCGCCGCGAGGCTGTGCGCGAAAAGGCTCAGCAGGTGCAGGCACGGCAGAGCCGCGTCCGCCTGATCCGGCGCATCTCGCTGGGGATCGGGGCCGTGGCCGTCGTGGCCGTCGCCGCCGTCGTGGTCACCTGGGCGTTCACCTCGACCGCCTCCCGCCCGCAGCTGCAGCCCGCCACCGTCGACGACGACGGATTCGTCGTGACGACCGTCACCGGCGTCTCCTCGGTCGCCGAGGCCGACGCCACCGCGCCCGACGCCGGCACGGTCCCCTCGACGGAGCCGTCGGCCGCGCCGACGACAGAGCCGTCGCCCGATCCCTCGGCCTCCGAGCGTCCCGCCGTCGACATCCGCGTGTACGTCGACTACCTCTCCGCCAGCTCGCGCGACTTCCAGGCCGCCAACGCCCAGCAGCTCTCGAAGTGGGTCAGCCAGGACGTCGCGACGCTGACGTACTACCCCGTGGCGATGCTGACCTCCAAGTCGAACGGCACCAAGTACTCGCTGCGCGCGGCCAGTGCCGCCGCCTGCGTCGCGACGCACTCGCCGGACGCGTTCTTCACGTTCAACAACGAGCTCCTCAAGAAGCAGCCCGACGTCGACTCCGACGGCATGTCCGACTCCGACCTCGCGGCGCTCGCCGTCGCCTCCGGCGTCAAGGACCCGAAGACGGTCCGCTCGTGCATCGAGGACGAGTCGTTCGCCTCGTGGGCGAAGAACGCCACCGACCGGGCGCTCAAGTCGCTGCCGAACACGGACGGCATGTCCCTCCAGGGAACGCCCACGGTGCTCGTCAACGGAACGCCGTACGTCGGCGCGCCGACCGACCCCAAGGAGTTCGCGCAGTTCGTGCTGACCGTCGCCAGCGACGCGTACTACAGCACGCCGACGCCCACCCCCGGTGCCGCGTCCGCCACCCCGACCGCGACGCCCACCCCCTCCGGCTGAGCGGCGGAGGCGAAGGCGCCTCGATAGACTGGGCGCCTTGCCGACTTGGCGCAATTGGTAGCGCACCGTACTTGTAATACGGGGGTTACGGGTTCAAGTCCCGTAGTCGGCTCCACTCCGCTCTGGTCAGCGGATCACCGCGGGCACGTACGGCGTGACGGTGAAGTCGATGCCCGACACCACGCCCGCCCCCGTGGGATCGTGACGCAGCAGCGCCGCGGCCACGTCGATGTGCCGATGGGCGTCGATCTCCCGCGTGATCAGGCCGCCCGAGGCTTTCCGCGCGCCGATACGGTCGCCGAATCGTGACAGCGGCGCATCCACCGGCGGCAGAGGCTGCGGGTTGAGCGAGACCTCGACCGGCGGCAGAGGCTGCGGGTTGAGCGAGACCTCCACCGGCGGCAGAGGCTGCGGGTTGAGCGAGACCTCCACCGGCGGGAGCGGCTGCGGATTCAGTGCGGCGACGCCGCGATCCAGGACTGTTCCGACCGACACCCGGGTGGCATCGGCGGCGACGCGTCGCTCGCCGAGGTCGATGTGCCGGGGTGCCGCGGGCGCCGCGGTGACGGTCACCGTGCCGTCCCACCCCGAGGGGACGACCACGATCTCGCCGGTCGATCCCTGCCACTCGTACGCCGATGCGATGGCTGCCGTCACGGTGAGCGGGGCGTCGGTCGCGACGCCCGCGAGACGGAACCGTCGGCGACAGGTCGAATCGTCGTCGGCCGCCCACAGCGCGTCGAGGCGGGAGACCGACTCCATGTTCGGGATCAGCCCGGTGCCGCCGACGGCAGTGGTCGCCTCGACGGTGAAGTCGGTCCGCCCGCTCGCGAACTCCCGCAGCGCCTGCAGCATGACCGTCGATCCGACCAGAGCCGTGAAACGAGATGCGGATCCCTGGCGCAGTTCGCGCGCAGCGGTGACGCGGTCGGCGGGAGCGAGGTTCTCCAGCGCGGTGGTCAGAGGCTCGTCGTGAGCCGGCGCGGAAGTCGAGGTGATGGGCGCCGGGGCAGGCTCCGGCACGTCCGCCGGACGCTCGGCCGGCGCCGTCTCCGCGATGCGCGCGGCTGACGCCGCACGCGTGTCCGTGAGCAGGACGGCGCTCGTTGCCTGGACGACATCGACGGTGTGGGACAGCATCCCGCGCATCACGGGGCGGCCCAGGGATCTCGGCCAGCTGATCTGGCCCTCGATGACGCCCGAGCGGTCCATCGCACGCGCGACGAGCAGCACATCGAGGCGATCGGAGGGCGCTCCGGGAAGGCTGAGTCCGTGGAGGCCCGTGCCGGATCCATCGAGCAGGTCGACCAGAACGTCCAGGAACCAGTAGCCCTTCGCGGCGAGATCGGTGAGCTCGGCGTTCAGCGGCGCCAGAGCCTGATTGATGAGCGGGGCGAAGTCCATGGCGGCCACCATCGACTGCACCGCCTGGATCAGGTTGGGGCCGCCGAAGAAGTCGACGAGGTCGTTCAGGAAGAAGCCGATGTCGGCGATCAGATTGTGCGAGTCCGCCACGGGGTCGAGCACCCGCACGTCGCGGAAGCCTGTCGCCGACAGCGGCGCCGTCACCGGCGGCACGTCCAGCACGTAGGAGAACGTCAGGCCGAACGACACCGACACCCGGGGATCCGCCCACTCGCCGGCTGCGGTGGGCTGCGTGGAGGTGGCCTCGACGTAGTTGCCGCCCGTCGTGACGGTGACCAGCAGATCGCCCTGGTCGGTGCGATCGACGGCGATCGACAGATCCGACGACAGGCGCACCAGGACGTCGTACAGGGTGAACCCCCGCGACACCAGATCAGCCTGCTGAAGCAGGTCGGTGAGCTGATGCTCGACGCCGGGACGGGCTGTCGCCCACGCGCTCTCAGCCGACGCACTCAGGATGTCGGAGAAGAAGTTCTTCGGCGTCATGTCCTGGCCGTCGGTCGTCGTCGCCAGACCGATGCCGCCGTTGATGGGAAGAGTCATGCCACACCTCGTTGCCTGCGGGACCGCGGTGATCCCTCCAGACCTGAAGAGGTGGCTTTGGGCGCGGTGATACAGACCCGTCGAGTGCGCCGGGTGTCTCCGGCTCGGCTCAGCGAGGCATCGCGGACAGGTGCCGCGTCGCGTCGATCGTCTTGATGCGCGTCGGCCGGCCGCGCGTCGGCTTGCCGCCGACGTAGAGCCAGCCGAGCAGCTCCTCGTTCTTCTTCAGGCCGTGCGCCTTCGCGACCGCCTTCGCCCGGGTGTACTCGCCGGTGCGCCAGAAGACGCCCCACCCGGCCTCGTCGAGCAGCAGGCTGAGCATGTGGGCGACACCGGAGGCAACGGACTCCTGCTCCCAGTGCGGCACCTTGCTCTTGCGATGGCTGGCGACGACGGCGATCAGCAGGGGCGCGCGCTGCGGCTTGCTCGATGCGCCCTTCTTCCCCTCCGCCTTGTGGATCGCGCGTCCCAGCCGGTCGCGGTCGTGTCCGCGCAGCTCGATGAGACGCCAGGGCGCCAGCGCGGAGTGGTCGGCCACCCGGCCGGCGGCTCCGACGAGCCGGACGAGCTCGTCATGACTGGGCGCGGCATCCGTCACCTTCGACAGGGAACGGCGCGCACGCGCGGCCTCGTATGCGCTTGTCACTCCGAGGCCTCGGGGGTGAACTCGAGCGAGAGGGAGTTCATGCAGTAGCGGTCGCCGGTGGGCGTGCCGAAGCCGTCGGGGAACACGTGGCCGAGGTGCGACCCGCAGGTGGCGCAGCGCACCTCGGTGCGCTCCATGCCGTGCGAGCGGTCCTCGATGAGCTCGACGGCGTCGGGTCGCACCGACTCGTAGAAGCTCGGCCAGCCGCAGTGGGAGTCGAACTTGGTGCCGCTGCGGAAGAGCTCGGAGCCGCATCCGGCGCAGGTGTAGAGGCCCGAACGGCCCTCGTCCAGCAGCTCGCCCGTCCAGGCGCGCTCGGTGCCCGCCTGCCGCAGCACGGCGTAGCGATCGGCGCCCAGCTCCTCGCGCCACTGCGCGTCGGTCTTGGTGACTTCGTAGCTCATGACCTTCTCCTCGTTGTTCCCCTCCATTCAACCCGACCCGGGCACGGCGAGGCTCCTCGCGAGGTCGCCGTGGGCGAGGATGGCCGCATGATGCAGGATGCCGCGGCCGCCGTCGCGCAGCGGTTCGACCGCTTCGCACGCGAGGAGGCGCCCGGCAGGTCGCCGCTCTACGAGGAGTGGGCGCGCGGGGTCGCCGGCGATCCCGCTGTGCAGGCGGTGCTGGCGCGGATCCCGGCGGATCACCGCCAGCCCCCGCTCGTCTTCGCCGTGACGCGGATGCACGGCGCGGACGAGCGCGGCTACGACGGCTGGGCCGGCTGGGTGCAGGCGAACGCGGACCTCGTCGTCGCGGAGTGCGGCCGGCGCAGCATCCAGACCAACGAGCCGCTGCGGTGTGCGGCGCTGCTTCCCGCGCTGTCGCTCGTGCCGGGACCGATCGCCCTCCTCGAGGTCGGTGCCAGCGCGGGGCTGTGCCTCTACCCCGACCGCTACTCCTATCGATACTCGGGCGACGAGGCGGCGCTGGACCCGGCGGGCGGGGCATCCGAGGTCGTGCTGCACGCCGCGCTGCGGGGCCGTCCGGAGCTGCGGATGCCGGAGGTGGTCTGGCGCGCGGGCATCGACCTCAGCCCGCTCGACGCCGGCGATGCCGACGACCGGCGGTTCCTGGCGGCGCTCGTGTGGCCGGGGGAGGAGGGGCGCGTGGAGCGCATCGAGGCCGCGCTCGATGTGGTGGCCGCCGACCCGCCGCTGCTCGTGGCGGGCGACGCCACCGACGACGTCCTTCTGAAGGAGGTCGCGGCACAGGCGCCCGCCGATGCGACGCTCGTGGTCACCACGCCGGGAGTGCTGCCGCACATCCCCCGCGCCGGCCGAGAGCGGCTCCTCGCCGGCATCCGCTCCCTCGACGCCCGGTGGATCACCGTCGACCCCGTCGGCCTCCACGACACGTGGACCGATCGCGTCGCTTCCGGTTTCGCGCTCGCTCTCGACGGACGACCGCTAGCCCGCGTCGATCCATTGGGCGGTTCCGTGGAGTGGCAACCGGAGGCGGCGGCATCCGCGGTCTAGCGTGAAAACGTGCCCCTGACCGACCGCGACCGCGCCCTGCTCGACTTCGAAGCCGCGTGGAGCCGCCACGCCGGGGCCAAGGAGGAGGCGATCCGGGCCGAGTTCGGCCTGTCGCCGGCGCGGTACTACCAGCTGCTGGGGCGTCTGCTCGAGACCACCGAGGCCCTCGCCTACGACCCGATGCTGGTCAAGCGGCTGCGGCGCATCCGCGACGCGCGCGAGAGCGCCCGTCTCTCCCGGGCCGCCGCGGCGCAGTGAGCCGCGCGACGGTCGGTCACAGGGCTGCTGGGTAGGATCCAGGGATGCCGAGACCCTCCTTCCCCAAGGATCGCTTCGACGACCTCCCCTCGCCGCACGGCCGGGTGGGCGCGCACCGCGCCGAGAATCCGCACATGCGCGGGTGGGTCATCTTCCTCTGGGCGGCGGTGGCGACCATCGTCCTCATCGCGCTCGGCATCTTCGGCACGCTCATCGCGTCCGGCCGCGTCACGCTGTTCCCGACGCCCACGCCCTCGACGACACCCGCGCCCGTCGTGACGCCGGTGGTCGACACGAGCTACAACGTCAGCATCCTGAACGCCACCCCGGAGGACGGTCTCGCGACGCAGGTCAAGGACGTCGTGGTGCAGGCCGGCTGGGCGAGCGACGCGGTGCTCGCCGGCGGTGCGGGCAGCACGGACTTCCCGCAGACCACGGTGTACTACCTGCTGCCCGCCGACGAGCCCGCCGCCCTGGGTCTCGCCCAGGTCATCGGCGGCGCGCGCATCGAGCAGAGCGAGGTCTACCAGCCGCTCGAGCCCGACGCGAAGCAGCTCACGGTCGTCATCGGCCTCGACCGAACGTCCACCCCGCCGACGCCCACCACCGGCCCCTGACGCGGCGGCGTGTTTCACGCCGGTAAAAAGTTCGGTGCACCCGTGTCAACAGTCGCCGGACGGCCGGGATCGCGCTCATCCCGGTGCATACGATGCTCCTGACCGCAGGCAACAGGAGTGATTCGCATGACCCAGGGCACCGTCAAATGGTTCAACGCCGAGAAGGGCTTCGGCTTCATCACCGTGGCGGACGGCCAGGACGTCTTCGTCCACTACTCGAACATCGACATGTCGGGATTCCGGGTGCTCGAAGAGGGCCAGACCGTCGAGTTCACGGTCGGAACCGGTCAGAAGGGCCCTCAGGCCGAATCGGTGCAGGTCGTCCGCTGACCCGCGGCATCCGCTCGTCCCCAGGGACGACGGATGCTTCGCCACGCCGTCCCGCGTGGCTTGCACTCCCCTAGGGGGAGTGCCAGAATGGGGTTAGCACTCGGTATCTCCGAGTGCCAAAGACCATTCGCTACGTCCGGACCTCAGGTCCGGGAGGGACGACATACACATGGCAAAGATCATCGCTTTCGACGAAGAGGCCCGTCGCGGTCTCGAGCGCGGCCTGAACATCCTGGCCGACGCCGTCAAGGTGACGCTCGGCCCCCGCGGTCGCAACGTCGTGCTCGAGAAGAAGTGGGGCGCCCCCACGATCACGAACGACGGTGTCTCGATCGCCAAGGAGATCGAGCTCGACGACCCGTACGAGAAGATCGGCGCAGAGCTGGTCAAGGAGGTCGCGAAGAAGACCGACGACGTCGCCGGTGACGGCACGACGACGGCCACCGTCCTCGCTCAGGCGCTCGTCAAGGAGGGCCTCCGCAACGTGGCCGCCGGCGCCGACCCCATCTCGCTGAAGCGCGGCATCGAGAAGGCCGTCGCGGCCATCTCCGACGAGCTGCTGAACAGCGCCAAGGAGGTCGAGACCAAGGAGGAGATCGCCGCCACCGCGTCCATCTCCGCCGCCGACCCCGCGATCGGCGCGCTCATCGCCGAGGCGATCGACAAGGTCGGCAAGGAGGGTGTGGTCACCGTCGAGGAGTCCAACACCTTCGGCACCGAGCTCGAGCTCACCGAGGGCATGCGGTTCGACAAGGGCTACATCAACCCCTACTTCGTCACCGACCCGGAGCGTCAGGAAGCGGTCTTCGAGGACCCCTACATCCTGATCGCGAACCAGAAGATCTCGAACATCAAGGATCTTCTGCCGATCGTCGACAAGGTGATCCAGGAGGGCAAGGAGCTCGTCATCATCGCCGAGGACGTCGAGGGCGAGGCTCTCGCGACTCTCGTGCTCAACAAGATCCGCGGCATCTTCAAGTCGGCTGCCGTCAAGGCTCCCGGCTTCGGCGACCGTCGCAAGGCGCAGCTGCAGGACATCGCGATCCTCACCGGCGGACAGGTCATCACCGAAGAGGTGGGCCTCAAGCTCGAGAACGCCACGACCGACCTGCTCGGCCACGCCCGCAAGGTCATCATCACCAAGGACGAGACCACCATCGTCGAGGGTGCCGGCGACTCGGGCCAGATCGAGGGTCGCGTGACCCAGATCCGTCGCGAGATCGAGAACACCGACAGCGACTACGACCGCGAGAAGCTCCAGGAGCGCCTCGCCAAGCTGGCCGGTGGCGTCGCCGTCATCAAGGCCGGTGCCGCGACCGAGGTCGAGCTCAAGGAGCGCAAGCACCGCATCGAGGACGCCGTCCGCAACGCGAAGGCCGCCGTCGAGGAGGGCATCGTCGCCGGAGGTGGCGTCGCGCTGATCCAGGCCGGCAAGGTCGTCTTCGAGCGTCTCGAGCTCACGGGTGACGAGGCCACCGGCGCGAACATCGTCAAGGTCGCGATCGAGGCACCGCTCAAGCAGATCGCGCTGAACGCCGGTCTCGAGCCGGGCGTCGTCGCGAACACCGTCGCGGGTCTCCCGATCGGACACGGCCTCAACGCCGCGACCGGCGAGTACGGCGACATGTTCGCACAGGGCATCATCGACCCGGCGAAGGTCACGCGCTCCGCGCTGCAGAACGCCGCGTCGATCGCCGGTCTGTTCCTCACGACCGAGGTCGTCGTCGCCGACAAGCCCGAGAAGGCCGCCGCACCCATGGGCGACCCGTCGGGTGGCATGGACTTCTGATCCACGTCTGAACGACACGAGCGGCCCCGGCATCTGCCGGGGCCGCTTCGTCGTTGCCGGCGGGTTGCGGCGGCGGCGTGCGGCGGCACGGCGCATGCGCGGCGGCGCGTGCGGCATGGCCTGCCATTCAGCGGAACAGACCGGCGTTGAGCTGCTCGGCGTCGGCGTACTGCCGCCCGGCGGCGGCGAGGGCGGCGTTGATCTCGTTGAGGCTGTCCTCGAGGCCCCGCTGCGCGACGCGCCAGCGGTCGACGACGCCCTGGAAGGCGAGGGCCGCGCTCCCGGTCCACGTCGACTGCAGCTGCGTGAGCTGCGACATCATGGCCGACGTCTCGCCCTGCAGGCGGTCGGCCGTGCCGCGCATGGCGGCGGTGGCGGTGAGCAGCTGGTCGCTGTCGACGGAGTAGGTGGCCACGGATGTTCTCCTCGGATCGGGGGCGATGTGCTCCGACGCTAGGCGGCGGAGCACGCGGCATCCGAGGCTCGCGCCGACCTCCGTGGCGACGAGCTCCCTCGAACCGGTGGGGAGGATCGGCGCTCGGCGTCGGTCCAGCCGGACTCAGTCGCGGTCGCTGCGCGGCGGGTCGATCAGACGCGGAATGGGCTGCGTCTCGATGAGGAGGTGGTCGGCCGCGTTGCGCGTCTGCGCGAGCGGGAACGCCACCCGGAACGTCGCGCCGCCACCGGGCGTCTCGCGCACGTCGACCGTGCCGTGCAGGGCGTCCACGATGGAGGCCACGATCGAGAGTCCGAGCCCCGTGCCCCCGGTCTCGCGCGTGCGCGAGGTGTCGGCGCGCCAGAAACGCTGGAAGATCTTGTCGCGGATCTGCTCGGGGATGCCCTCGCCGTGGTCGATGACCTCGATCCAGCCCATGCCGGCAGTCACGTCGGTGCCGACCCGCAGCTCGATGGGGGAGTCCTCCGAGGTGAAGCGGCGCGCGTTGCCCAGCAGGTTCGTCACCACCTGCCGGATACGGTTCTCGTCACCCAGCACGATCGGCGGCACCGACTCGGCGATGGCGAGCTCCCCGGTCGGAGCGTCACCCCGGCCCGTGGCATCCGATGATCGAGGACGACGCCGCAGCAGCGAGAGGGTCGCGCCGGCGCGGGCGATCGCCGACGTCTGCGGACCACCGCGCCGGGGTGCGTCTTCATCGGTCGCGTCATCGGGGTCGGGAGAAGGGGATGCTGCGGGCTCCGCCGCCGGCGGAGTCGGGTCGTCGAGCACCGTGACCGGGCGCTGGGGAGCCGCGGCGCGGACGTCCATGGCGGCATCGCGCGCGATGGGGCGCAGGTCGACGGGCGCGATGACGACGTCGCGGCGCTCGTCGAGGCGGGCGAGGGCGAGGAGGTCTTCGACGAGCACGCCCATCCGCATCGCCTCCTTCTCGATGCGCTCCATCGCCTGCGCGACGTCCTCATCACCGGTGATCGCGCCCATGCGATAGAGCTCGGCGTAGCCGCGGACGGTGACCAGCGGCGTGCGCAGCTCATGGCTGGCGTCGCCGATGAAGCGGCGCATCTGGCGGACGGTGGCGTCGCGGTCCGAGAGCGCACCGTCGATGCGGCCGAGCATGGTGTTGATCGCGATCTTGAGCCTGCCGACCTCGGTGCCGGGCTCGACGTCGGTCATGCGCTGGCTGAAGTCGCCACCGGCGATCGCCATGGCGGTGGACTCCACCTGACCGAGGTTGCGGAAGGCGAGTGTCACGAGCAGTCGAGTGAGGACGGCGCCCGCGATGATCGTGATCGCAGCGAGGACGCCGTAGATGCCGAGGAACTGGGTCACGACGCGATCGATGGGAGACAGCGGCAGCGCGATCAGCTGCGTGTAATAGGTCGGCACGTTCGGCACCTGGAAGACCTGCACGATCGCCTTGTAGGGCGCCGCGCCGACGGCGCTGGGCAGCTGGAAGGGGTCGGTCTGATTTCGGCTGTACTCCAGGTCGGCGTTCGCGGGGAACACCGGCTGATTGGTCGCTCCCGCCCGTCCGCCGCCGACGATGACGCGCTCGCCGTCGGGGTCGTAGATCGCGACGTAGTAGTCGCTGGGGTAGTCGGCCTTCCTGGCGAAATCGATGCCGTCGGCGCTGATCACCGGATCGACGACGGTCTTCCACGCGCTGGTGTCGGCGAGCTGTCGAAGCTGGTCGTCGGTGCTCGCGACGAGGGTGTTGCGCAGGAAGACGGCCGTGCCGACGCCGGCCGCGATGAGACCCATGGCGAGGAGGGCGACGGTGACGCCCGTCACCTTGGCGCGCAGACTCGTGCCCCGCCACCAGGAGGTGACAGAGTCCGTCTTGTCAGCCAGAGCGGCCCCCTCGGATCTGCACGGCGACCGCGCGCTACGCGGTCTTGCCCGCTTTGAGCATGTAGCCGAAGCCGCGCTTGGTCTGGATGAGCGCCTCGGTGGAGTGCGGGTCGATCTTCCGGCGCAGGTAGGAGATGTAGCTCTCCACGATGCCGGCGTCGCCGTTGAAGTCGTACTCCCAGACGTGGTCGAGGATCTGCGCCTTCGAGAGCACCCGGTTGGGGTTGAGCATGAGGTAGCGCAGCAGCTTGAACTCGGTCGGGCTCAGGTCGATCGACACGTCGCCGACCGTGACGTCGTGGGTGTCCTGGTCCATCGTCAGCTCACCCGCGCGGATGATCGACTCCTCGTCGGCCTGCATCGTGCGACGCAGGATCGCCTGGATGCGGGCCACGATCTCGTCGAGCGAGAAGGGCTTCGTCACGTAGTCGTCGCCGCCGGCGTTGAGGCCGGCGATCTTGTCCTCGGTCTCGTCCTTCGCGGTGAGGAAGAGGATGGGCGCCGTGTACCCGGCGCCGCGGAGGCGCTTGGTGACGCTGAAGCCGTTCATGTCGGGGAGCATCACGTCGAGCACGATCAGGTCGGGCTCCTCCTCGAGCACGGCCGAGATGGTCTGCGCTCCGTTGGAGACGGCGCGGACCTGGAAACCCGCGAAACGCAGGCTCGTGATCAGCAGGTCGCGGATGTTCGGCTCATCGTCCACGACGAGAATGCGCGGTGCGGTCATAGGCCCATTATGGTGACCCGATCCCTGCGGAGGCTGGTAGGCGCCGCGCGAACCGCCCGTTTCGGTCGCTCCACGCCCCCGAACCGGGGTTTGGGGACGACTTCTGTCGCCCGCGAGCGTCCGCGGGCGACGAAAGTCGTCCCCGACCGGCCCCGGGTCAGGAAAGGGGGGAGGTGTCCAGCGTGAAGCGGTGCGCCCGCAGCCGCGCGGCGAGCGCCTGCCCCATGGCGACCATCGGAGTGAGGACGCCGGCGTGATCGGCGAGGTCGTCCAGCGCCAGGCAGAGGGCGGATTCGCCGAGCATGACGGCCGTGCCGCGGTAGCCGGGATCGTAGGGTGCCGCGACCCGTGTGCGCATCGGCTGTCCCTCGATCGGATACACGTCCACGTCGATCGAGAACCGGCCGCGGTCCATCGTCGCCTCGCTCGGGCCTTCGCCGGGCGCGGGCAGGAGCCGGTCCAGCAGCGCCCGCGTGGGCGGGAAGGTGAGCGCGCCGCCGAGCACCGCAGGAAGCGCGTCGACCGCGGCCGCCAGGGCGCGGCCCCGCAGGCCCGGGAGCGTGTCGACGACCTCGCGGTAGCGCAGCAGCTGCCCGTAGCCCCAGCCCGTCAGGTAGTTCGACCGCTGCACGACCTGCCGATTGAACGCCCCCATGACGAACGGCGCCTGCCAGCGTCCCGTCGCGCGGTCACGGGAGCTGCCGTGCGGGATGCTGCCCGCCGGAAGCCGCACGGACGGTCCGGGCGTCAGGGCGAAGGGATCGGAGATGATGCGCCGCAGGCGCGCATCGGACTGCGCGGCGATGAGCTGCTGCCGGAGCGAGTCGATGGTTCCGCCGCTGACGCCGCCGCGGATCGAGCGCACCTGTGCGATCGCCTCGACGAGCGCACCGCCGCCCGCGGCTTCGGCCGACAGGCCGACCCCGAGATCGGAGGGGATGGAGTCGAACCCGCACGAATGCACGATCCGCGCACCCGAGGCGCCGGCGATCCCGTGGTTGGCGGCGATCGATCGGCTGACGAACGCGCTCTCGCCGGTGAGGTCGGCGTACGAGGTGCCCGCCCGTGCGCAGGCGGTCGCCAGCGGCAGTCCGCGCGAGAGATAGGGGCCGACAGTGGTCGCCACGACGCCGGTCGACGCCGCGAGCCGCTCGACGGCCACGGCGTCGGAGCTGTCGACGACGACGGTCGGCCAGTCGACGCCGAGCCGCGCGGTGAGCTGTCGCAGCTTCTCGGGCGATCGTCCGGCGAGCGCGATGCGCGCATCCTTCGGCGCCGACGCGACGAGGTGCTCCGCGGTCAGCCTCCCGACGAATCCGGTCGCGCCCAGCAGAACGAGGTCGTGGTCGCGATCGGTGCGGGTCATGCGGGCGAGCCTAGGTCGCGGGCACCGTCGACGGCAGACCCTTGCGCTCGCGCGACGAGCCGTCGCGGGTCAGGCGGCGATCGCGTCGGCGTCGAGGATCGTGTAGCTGTACCCCTGCTCGGCGAGGAAGCGCTGACGATTCTGCGCGAAGTCCTGGTCGACGGTGTCGCGCGCGATGAGCGTGTAGAAGCTGGCGGTGTGACCCGACTCCTTCGGCCGCAGCAGGCGTCCGAGGCGCTGGGCCTCCTCCTGGCGAGAGCCGAACGAGCCCGACACCTGGATGGCGACGGATGCCTCGGGCAGATCGATCGAGAAGTTCGCCACCTTGGACACCACGAGCAGCGAGATCTCGCCGACGCGGAACGCCTGGTACAGCCGCTCGCGCTCGTCCACCGGCGTCGCGCCGGTGATCTGCGGAGCGTCGAGCGCCTGTGCCAGCTCATCGATCTGGTCGAGGTACTGGCCGATCACGAGGATGCGCTCGCCGGCGTGCCGCTGCACGAGGCTGCGGACGACGTCGATCTTCGCGTCGGCGGTCGCCGCGAGGCGGTAGCGCTCGTCGTCGGCGGCCGCGGCGTACTCCATCCGCTCGCCGTCGGGAAGGTCGACGCGCACCTCGTAGCAGGCGGCGGGGGAGATGAAGCCCTGCGCCTCGATCTCCTTCCACGGGGCGTCGAACCGCTTGGGCCCGATCAGGCTGAACACGTCGCCTTCGCGGCCGTCCTCGCGCACCAGCGTGGCGGTGAGGCCCAGGCGCCGTCGGGCCTGCAGGTCGGCGGTGAGCTTGAACACCGGCGCGGGCAGCAGGTGCACCTCGTCGTAGACGATGAGACCCCAGTCGAGGGCGTCCAGCAGCGCGAGGTGCGCGTACTGGCCTTTCCGCTTCGCCGTGAGGATCTGGTACGTCGCGATCGTGACCGGCTTGACCTCCTTGGCCTGGCCGGAGTACTCGCCGATCTCCTCGGCCGTGAGGGTGGTGCGCTTCAACAGCTCGTCGCGCCACTGCCGGGCGCTGACCGTGTTGGTCACGAGGATGAGCGTGGTCGTCTTGGTGTCGGCCATCGCGGCCGCGCCGACGAGCGTCTTGCCTGCGCCGCAGGGAAGCACGACGACGCCCGAGCCGCCCTCGGTGAAGATGTCGACCGCCTTCCGCTGATACGGGCGGAGAGTCCAGCCGTCCTCGGCCAGCGCGATGTCGTGCGGCGTGCCGGGCGTATAGCCGGCGCGGTCTTCGGCGGGCCAGCCGATCTTCAGCAGCTCCTGCTTGATCTGGCCTCGGGCCCAGGCATCCACCACGTAGGTGTCGGGGGAGGGATGCCCGATGAGCAGCGGCGAGATCCGCTTGTTGCGGGCCATCTCGGTCAGCACCGCGGGGTCGCTCGAGCGCAGCACGAGAGTGCCCTCCTGCCCGTCGACGGTGTCGCGCTCGATGACGAGGCGCCCGTAGCGGCCGACCGTCTCGCGGATGTCGAGCGACACCGACGGCGGCACGGGGAAGCGCGACCAGCGGTCGAGCGTGGACAGCATGTCCTCCGCCGTGTGTCCGGCGGCGCGTGCGTTCCACAGTCCCAGCCGGGTCACGCGATACGTGTGGATGTGCTCGGGTGCGCGCTCGAGCTCGGCGAAGATCGCGAGCTCGTGCCGTGCGCTCTCGGCGTCGGGATGAGCGACTTCGAGCAGCACGGTGCGGTCGCTCTGCACGATGAGGGGTCCGTCAGCCATAGCCTTCGATTCTATCCGCGCTCGCACGGTGCAGGATGCGAGGGCCGCATGCCGCGATTCATCGCGGCGTGAACGCTGCGGCGATCGGAGGCTGCGCGATCACGCGTCAGGTGCCGGGGCGGACGCTCACGATGCTCGACAACGGCAGCGTGCGCTCGACGTCGGCCGCCTTGTCACGACCGCGCAGCCGCCCGCCGCCGAGGCCCGACGCCTCGAGGGTGAAGGAGCGCTGCGTACCGTCGGGCAGCCGCACGTCGACGACGATGATTCCTCGCGAGCGGACGGCGAGGTCCAGCTCTCGCTCGAGCCAGGCGGCATCCGCGTCGCCTCCGCCTCCGCCCGAACGCAGGATCGCCAGGAGCCGGGCGTAGTCGGCGACGGGGGGCGCAGCATCCGCTCCCGCTCGTCGTCCGCGTCGGAGGGGCAGGGCGTCTCCGGCTCCGTCGACGGCCATGACGGGGTAGCGGGCGTCGGCGAGGGCCCAGTAGACGGAGTCGCGCGAGACGCGGGTGACGAGGCCGCCGTCGTCGGTGACGAGTCCGAGCGGGCGCAGCGACTGGTCGACCTCGATCGTGGCGAGCATCGCGTCGTCGTCGCTGGCGACGAGGGTGTGGCCGGTCGCGGCATCCTGGCGCACCGTGACGCGCCCGTGGCGAGCGGCGGCGGATTCGATCAGGTACGCGAGGGGCTGGGGGATGCCGGTGAGCGACAGTCCGGAGAGGAACTCCGTGAGCGACGCAGCCGTCTCGCCGCCCGTCATGGCACCGGCGACCGTGTCGGCGTCGAAGCGGTACGTCGAGGCCTGTGCGCGCGACTCGCGGCGCGCGAGGGTGCGCAGCCGCAGGTCGAGCTCGGGCGCGAGCGGCCCGGGAGCGATGGCGGTCAGGTCGGCCTGCAGGTAGACGCGGTCGATCTCTGCCGGGAGCTCGGCGGCCAGGGGAGCGGGCGTCGCGGCCTCTCCGAGTCGCAACGGGGTCGCCCATGCCGGTTCGACGGACAGCCCGGTCGCATCGTGGCCGGCGACGAGTCCCCACGCGACGGCGGTCCGCTGCAGCTGCTGCGCGCGTGCCGGCCAGTCGGCGTCGAGCGGGAAGGCGTCGAGCCATCCGGCGACGGGTTGGTAGCCGCCGTCGGGCGTGCGCAGCGCCTCGGGCAGAGTGGAGCGGAAGCCTTCCACGACGGCCGCCCACCGTGCGGCGCTCGTCAGGCGGAGCCACGCATCGCCCTCATCCGTCGCCGCCCACTCGCGGTCGACGGCGCTCAGCAGGCCGGCGCTCGCCGCGACGGCCACGAGGTCTTCGAGCTGCTCGGCGGACTCGACGATCTCCGCCTCGACGAACCGCCGCCGGTCGACGGCGCTGATACCGCCGGCGCCGGTGCGGGCGAGCGGGGCGAGGCTCGCGGCCAGCACGACATCGGCGAGCGCGCTGAGGGTGCGGAACACCCGCTCTGCGATGGCGGCGGTCGACGCGGCATCCGCCGCACCGGGCGCCATGA
This sequence comes from Microbacterium lemovicicum, assembly GCF_003991875.1. Taxonomy (NCBI): domain Bacteria; kingdom Bacillati; phylum Actinomycetota; class Actinomycetes; order Micrococcales; family Microbacteriaceae; genus Microbacterium; species Microbacterium lemovicicum. The sequence continues at coordinate 2,346,520 of NZ_CP031423.1, read as the reverse complement.
CCTCCGGCGTCGGAGCGAAGACCTCGGGGCGAACGTCGGCGAGTGCCGCGGCCCGCTCGCGCACCATGCCGTAGGCGACGCCGTCCTCGCCCGCGAGCAGAAGCGCGGAGAGGTCGGCTGCACCGGCGGAACCGGAATCACCGGCGTCCCCCGAGACAGCCCGCAGCGCGACCCGCGGCAGCCGGGTCAGTGCGCGGTCGACGGATGCAGCATCCAGCAGCCCTTCTGCGGCGTCGAACCAGTCATGCCAGGACGCGCCGGTCGAGACCCCACGACGCCGGAAGGCCATCGACAGCTGCTCGTCGCTCATGCCGGACAGCCGCGTCGCGAGGGCGCGCTGGTCGGAGGATTCGGCCATCTCAGCGACCCTTGTTCGCCCGGCCCCTTCGCGCGAAGCTCATGATGAGCACCGTGAGCAGCAGCACGAAGGCGACGATCGGGGCCACGTAGACGAGGAGCCCGATCAGGGGCCACACGCCCGTGCGCATGTCGGCTCCGGCGGGGGTGCCGATGATGATCGCGAAGAAGCACACCACCGACAGGGCCAGCAGTCCCAGCGACATGAACGCCAGGATGCGGTCGATACGGCGGACCGGAACGTCGCCGGGGGTGCTCTTGCTCATCCGCGTCAGCTTACCCGGTCGGCCCCGTGGCGTAGGCTGGAGGGAGAGGCCAGACGGCCTTGTTTTCGTTATGCCCGCGACGCGGGCCCGTTCTGCGAGGTTCAGCATGCCCACCGGCAAGGTCAGGTTCTATGACGAGGAGAAGGGCTTCGGCTTCGTCACCACCGATGACGGCCAGGACGTCTTCCTGCACGCCACGGCCCTCCCCGCGGGTACCACTGCTCCCAAGGCCGGCACCCGGCTCGAGTTCGGCGTCGCCGACGGCAAGCGCGGCCTGCAGGCGCTCTCGGTGCGCGTGCTCGAGGCTCCCGTCAGTCTCTCGAAGCGCTCCCGCAAGCCCGCGGACGACATGGCGATCATCGTCGAAGACCTCGTGAAGCTGCTCGACGGCATCGGCGGCGACCTCCGCCGCGGACGCTACCCCAGTGGCGCACACGCCCAGAAGATCGCCGCGGTGCTGCGCAAGGTCGCCGATGACTTCGACGCCTGACTCGGGCACCGAGTCCGGCCAGGACGCTCCGGTCGACGAGACCGAGGCGGGCGACGCTGTCGTGTCCGACGGGGTGGTCTCGTCCGACGAGACGGTCCTTTCAGGTGAGGATGCTGCGGCTGCACACGTCGCCGCGGTCGCCGTCGCCGCGGCGGTGACGACCCCGGAGGCCGTTGCCGACGAGGCGTCGGTCTCGGATGACGCGTCCGCCGCCGAGCCTGAGCCCGCCGACGAGGTCGAGTCGGCCGACGAGGTCGAGGCGGCCCCCGCGGTCGTCCAGCCCCCGGACGCCGAGCTGCTCGCCGGGCACGACCTGGCCCGCGCCGCCCTGAACGAGATCACCCCCGCGAACACCGTCGGCGAGCCCGCCGGCTACAGCGTCGAGCCCGACGGCGTGGTGTCACTGCGCTTCGAGAACCGCCTGCCCGGATACCCGGGCTGGTACTGGACCGTCAGCCTCGCCCGCGTGCCCGACGCCGCACCCACCGTCCTCGAGGTCGAGCTGCTCCCCGGCGATGCCGCGCTGCTCGCGCCCGACTGGACGCCGTGGGACGTCCGGCTCGCCGACTACCAGGCCGCGCAGCTGGCGCTCGCCGAAGCGGCGGGGGAGGACGTCGAGGGCTTCGCGGACGACGCCGACGACCTCGACGACGATGACGAGGACGACGACGAGGACAGCGCCGACGAGCTCGACGCGGACGAGGCCGACGACGACGAGGTCGACGACGAGTCGGACGACGACGTGACGCCCGTGCTCCACGCCGGTGACGTCGACGGCGTCGACATCGACCAGCTCGACGACACCGTCGACGACGACGAGTCGGACGACGATGAGTCGGACGATGACGATGACCTCGGCGATGAGGATGACGACGACGACGAGGACGAGTCGGACGACGACCTCGGTGACGAGGACGACGACGAGTCGGATGACGAGCTCGAGGACGACCCCCGCGCTTGACCCGCGGGGGTCAGGCCGCAGCCGTCAGGCGGCGCACGCCGTCGGGCGGCTCAGAGCCGGTCGAGAACGTACTCGATCGAGCGGATGAGCCGGCGCACGTCATCGGGCTCGATCGAGACGAAGGTCGCGATGCGCAGCTGGTTGCGGCCGAGCTTGCGGTAGGGCTCGGTGTCGACGATGCCGTTGGCACGGAGCGCGGAGGCGATGGCCGCAGCATCCACTCCCTCGGCGAAGTCGATCGTGACCACGACCGGCGAACGGTCGGCGGGATCCGCGACGAACGGCGTCGCGACCGACGACGCCTCGGCCCACTCGTAGAGAGCGCCCGACGATTCGGCGGTGCGCGCGGCGGCCCAGGAGAGTCCGCCGTTCTCGTCGATCCAGCGCAGCTGGCTGTCGAGAAGGTGCAGGGTGGCGAGCGCCGGCGTGTTCAGCGTCTGCTGCAGCCGCGAGTTGTCGACCGCGTTCTTGAGGCTGAGGAACTCGGGGATGTAGCGATCGGATGCTGCGATCCGCTCGACGCGCTCGAGGGCGGCCGGCGAGAACAGCGCGAACCACAGGCCGCCGTCCGAACCGAGGTTCTTCTGCGGGGCGAAGTAGTAGACGTCCGTCTCGGCGATGTCGACGTCGATGCCGCCGGCTGCGCTCGTCGCGTCGACCACGGTCAATGCGCCGTCGTCGCCGTGCACGCGGGCGATCGGCGCGGCGACGCCCGTCGAGGTCTCGTTGTGCGGCCAGGCGTACACGTCGACGCCCTCGACGGCCTCGGCGACGGCGCGGGTGCCGGGCTCGGCCCTGCGCACGTCCGGCGCCTCCAGCCACGGGGTCTTCGCGGCCGCGGCGAACTTGCCGCCGAACTCGCCGAAGACGAGGTTCTGGCTGCGGCGTTCGATGAGACCGAAGGCCGCGGCATCCCAGAACGCGGTCGATCCGCCGTTGCCGAGGATGACCTCGTAGCCGTCCGGAACGCGGAACAGCGAGCCCAGGCCGTCGCGCACCGAGCGGACGAGCTCCTTGACCGGCGCCTGCCGGTGCGAGGTGCCCAGCAGCGAGGCGCCGGCGGAGGCGAGGGCCTCGAGCTGCTCGGGTCGCACCTTGGACGGGCCGCAGCCGAATCGTCCGTCGAGGGGCAGGAGGTCGCTCGGGATCACGGGGTGCGCCATGGCTCGATTCTAGAGTCGGCGCCTGCTCGCGCCCGAACCGTGACGACGTGTGACGCGCTGCCCTCGAGCCGCGTCATTGCGCCGTTCGATAAGCTGGAGGGTAATGTTTCGCGGCTGCAGAGGAACCCATGACCGATCTCATCGACACCACCGAGATGTATCTGCGCACGATCCTCGAGCTGGAGGAGGAGAACATCCAGCCGCTGCGCGCGCGCATCTCCGAGCGCCTCGGTCACTCCGGGCCCACGGTGTCGCAGACGGTCGGTCGCATGGAGCGCGACGGGCTCGTCGTCGTGTCCGATGACCGCACCCTTCAGCTCACCGACGCCGGCCGGCAGAAGGCCGTCGACGTCATGCGCAAGCACCGGCTGGCCGAGCGCCTCCTCAGCGACGTGATCGGGCTGGACTGGGCCTACGTGCACGAGGAGGCATGCCGCTGGGAGCACGTCATGAGCGAGCAGGTCGAGCGCCGCCTGGTCGAGCTCCTCGGGCACCCCACCGAGTCGCCCTACGGCAACCCGATCCCCGGGCTCGATCAGCTCGGCGACGTGGCCACCAACACCTTCGAGGAAGGTGTCGTCGGACTCGTCCGCAAGCTCAACGCCGCGGGGGAGCCGATCCAGGGAACCGTCCGCCGACTGGCCGAGCCCGCCCAGGTCGACCCCGAGCTGCTGCAGCAGCTGAAGGCGGCGGGAGTCGTCCCTGGAGCCCGCGGCGACTACCGCTACAACGAGGGCTACGTGCTCCTGCGCATGGACGGCAGTGACGAGGGTCTCGAGCTCCCGGTCGAGGTCGCCTCCCACATCTTCCTGGTCGACGAGCGCCGCTGAGGGCTTCGTGATCGAGGACCGAGCGGATGCTGCGCCCCGCGTGCAGCGATTCCTTCACACCCTCGGGGCGTCGTGCGCAACCCCCTGCACAACCGCGTCAGCGTGACATATTCGTTACCTTCGGGTAGCCTCGGAGAGTTCCCGGGCGAGAAGCACGCCTGAGGACACCGTGCGGATTGCCTCTCTGGCTCGTCGTCCGCGCGTACTCACCCGCCCCTGACGGACATGTCGACGAGCCAGCGCCTTCGGCGCGCAGGCGCCGGAGGACAGTTTGGCTGAAGAGATCGATTCGTCGGCGACCACGCCCGAGGACGACACGACGAGTCTCACGCGCAGATCCCGCGACCGTGCAGCCGTCGCGCCCCGCCGCAAGGCCGGACGCATCACGCGCACGACCACCGCGGTCGACCGGCCCGCGGCATCCCGCCCCGCCAAGCCGCGTCGCACGGGCACTCCCGTCCGCAGCCTCGTGATCTTCACGATGGTCGCCGGTCTCGTGGCCACCGTCGCCCTGCCCGCCTACGGCGCCTGGCGTCCGGCGGCGGAGACGATGACGCTGCAGCAGGCCGCGGTCGACGATGCGCAGACGCTGGTCGTCGGCTCCGACGCCACCGCCGCGACGATCACCCGCGACAGCTACGCGGCCACGACCTCCGAGGAGATCGAGAAGAAGAAGGCCGAGGAGGCCGCCGCAGAGCGCGCGCGCCTCGCCGCCGAAGCCACCGCTGCGGCTGCCGCCGCCGCCTCGGCCAGCCGGTCGTCCGGCGCCGCGTCCGTGCCCGTCAATGTCTCGATGGTCTCGCCCGGAAGCGGCGAGGTGCGCTGGCCGATCCTCAACTTCACCAAGGGCCGCGGCCTCTGGGACTCCGGCTACCACCAGGGCGTCGACCTCCTCGCCCCGGCCATGACCCCGCTGTACGCCGCCGCATCCGGTGTGGTCAGCGTCTCGTCCGAGGGCTACTACGGCTACGGCGTCGCCGTCGAGATCCAGCACGTCATCGGCGGGCAGAACGTGGCCACGCTCTACGGCCACATGACCTACGGAACCCGCCAGGTGCAGGTCGGCGACTACGTCACCGCCGGACAGCTCATCGGCTTCGTCGGCTCGACCGGAAGCTCCACGGCCAACCACGTGCACTTCGAGGTCCACATCAACGGGTCGGTCGTCGACCCGTGGGCTTGGCTCGAGGCCAACGCCGGCTGATCCTGCTGCACAGCACCTGCGGCCGTCGTCCTCCGGGACGGCGGCCGCGGTGCGTGCGGCGACGGGTTCCGTTCGTCGACACGCCCTCATGCGTTCACCTCGCGCGACCCGCGGTGGCGGGAGTGTGGTTTAGCCTGGTCCCGGACGCTGAGAGAAGCGGAGGGCGCCGATGGGCAGCACACCACGCATCCGAACCATGGATGCGCTCGGCCTGCTGGTCCTTCGGCATCGTGTGGAGAACCGTCACGGTCATGCCGTGGCGCTGAGGCGCTGTCTGTAGACAGCGTCTTTTTTCATACCTCTGCGCGGCTCGAATCGTCCGACGTCGAATCCCGGGAAGCCGTCCCGGGCGTTTCGAGAGGATGAGGAATGCGCACTCTGGTGCTCAACGCGGGCTACGAACCGCTCGCCGTCGTGTCGTTCAAGCGGGCGCTCGTGCTCGTGATGAATGAGAAGGCCACCGTCGTGGAGAACGTCGACGGCGAACCGATCTGGAGCGCGCACGGCTCCTGGGAACGTCCGGCCGTGATCCTGCTGACGCGGTACGTACGGGTTCCGGGAGGCAGACATATCCCCGTCACCCGACGCGGCGTGCTGCGACGCGACGGCAACCGCTGCGGGTACTGCGGCAAGACCGCGTCGACCATCGACCACATCCTGCCCCGCTCCCGTGGCGGCGCGGACTCGTGGGAGAACCTCGTCGCGTGCTGCCTGCGGTGCAACAACGTCAAGGGCGACCGCACCCCGCAGGAGATGCACTGGGAGCTGCGGCTCATCCCGCGGCCGCCGCGCGGTGCGCAGTGGACCGTGCGGGGCACCGAGAAGGCCGACCCGTGCTGGAGCCCGTATCTGGAGCTGGCGGCTTAACGCAGCGAAGCCGCCCCGACTCTCGTCGGGACGGCTCCGTCACGCGGTGCGGATCAGACGGCGGTGGCCGCAGCATCCCGCTTCGGAAGCACCCATCCCTTGCGGGGGAAGTGGCAGGTGTATCCGTGGGGGTAGACCTGCAGGTAGTCCTGGTGCTCGGGCTCGGCCTCCCAGAACGGACCGGCGGGCTCGATCGTGGTGACGGCCTTTCCGGGCCAGAGTCCCGACGCGTCGACGTCGGCGATGGTGTCGCGGGCGACCTGCTCCTGCTCGGGGGTGAGCGGGAAGATGGCCGACCGGTAGCTCGTGCCGATGTCGTTGCCCTGACGGTTCAGGGTCGACGGATCGTGGATCTGGAAGAAGTACGCCAGGATGTCGCGGTACGACGTCTGGGTCGGGTCGAACACGATCTCCAGCGCCTCGGCGTGGCCGGGGTGGTTGCGGTAGGTGGCGTGATCGTTCGTGCCGCCGATGTAGCCGACGCGCGTCTTCAGCACGCCGGGCTCCTTGCGGATCAGGTCTTCCATGCCCCAGAAGCAGCCGCCCGCGAGGACCGCGGTCTCGGTGCCGGGGGTGCGGGTGATCTCTCCGGTGTCGGTGGGTCCACTGGTCATGAGGCGTTCTCCTTCGAGGTCGTGTCGGTGCTGCCGGGGAAGAGGGCGCGGTATTCACCGTAGCCCTGGTCCTCCAGCTGCGAGAGGGGGATGAACCGCATCGCGGCGGAGTTCATGCAGTAGCGCAGGCCGCCGGCATCCTGGGGTCCGTCGTCGAAGACGTGCCCCAGGTGGCTGTCGGCGCCGGCGGAGCGCACTTCGGTGCGCTTCATCCAGAGCGTGCGGTCGGTCTTCTCGGTGACCGCGGACGGCTCGATCGGCTTGGTGAAGCTCGGCCACCCGGACCGGCTGTCGTACTTGTCGGTCGAGGAGAACAGGGGCTGTCCCGACACGACATCGACGTAGATGCCGGGCTCGTGGTTGTCCCAGTACTCGTTGCGGAACGCCGGCTCGGTGGCGTCCTCCTGGGTCACGCGGTACTGGTTCGGGGTGAGGCGCGCGAGGGCCTCGGGGGTCTTGCCGTAGTCGGTGGTGGTCACGATTCCTCCTGTCGCCGCGGCCGGCTGCCGCGTCTTGTATTCAGAACGCACGAGCCGGTCGGATTGGTCCCGCGAAGCTGGGAGCGGGGTGTGAGTTCGGGTGGTGGTGGTGGGTGGTCGGCGGGTTCGGGTGATGGTCTGTGGGTTCGGGTGACGCGTGGTGTGGGTGGGGCGCGGCCGTTGCCGCACCTTGCGTCAGGTGAAGCGGATGCTGGGTGGGCGGCGTCTGGTGAGGTTACGCGAACTGCGGGAATGGCGCCGGCGTTGCCGCCTCTTGCGTCAGGTGAGCGGATGCTGCGGCTCGGTCCAGCCGCGAGCGAGGCGGTCCCGCGGCGAGCGGCACGGTGCCGCCGCCAGTGACGGATGCCGCGGGCCGAACTCCACGGATCCGCACCGGAATGGCAGGTATCCGCCGGAGGACGGCGGCTGCAGCATCCGATCCGTGGAGTTCCAGACGCCGCCGCGTGCGTCGAGACGACGGCGCGGATGGCGGGCAACCTCGGCTACGACGTGACGGTGGTGCTCGATGCGACGCGCACGTTCGACCTCACGGCCGAGATCTCCGGCGTCGGACGGTGACGCGGACGGCGGAGGAACTGATGGCCACGTCCGCCCTCGTGCTGCAGGCGGGTGGGTTCGTGCGGATCGCCTCGACCGAGGAGATTCTGCAGAATCGAACATAAGCTCGGAATAGCGCCGAAAGACGATGTCGGAGCGCCGTTGTAGCCTCACATCAGGTGGAAGTCATAGAACATCTGTTCTAGTCTTGCCGGATGGAGGTCGTCATGCGGGACAGCACGATTCTGAGCGACGTGCGCGCCGACCTGGAGGCCGTCCATCGGCTCCGCGCGCAGATGGAGAAGGCGCAGGGCCTTCGGCTCGACGCCCCGGTGCTGCCCACCCATCCTGCCCTGGCCGAGCTGCTGCCGGGCGGCGGGCTGCGTCCGGGGGCGGCGTATTCGCTGCCGTCCTCGACTTCGCTGCTGCTCGCGCTCCTGGCCCGGCCCTCGCAGGAGGGATCGTGGTGTGGCGTCATCGGCATGCCCGAACTGGGCGCCGAAGCGGCCGAGCGCATCGGCGTCGACCTCGAACGACTCGTGATGGTGCCCGATCCGGGTGAGCGGTGGCTGGCCGTGGCGGCGACCGTGGCCGACGTGCTGCCGATCGTGGCGGTGCGTCCGCAGGGGCGTCCGATGGGCACCGAGGTGTCGCGTCTCGCCGCGCGGCTGCGCGATCGCGGAGCGGTGCTGCTCGTCCAGGGTCCGTGGCCCCAGGCCGAGGCCACGCTCACGGTCAGCGAGCCCGAGTGGTCGGGCCTCGGCGACGGCTTCGGCTACCTCGCCGGCCGCGCGCTGACGGTCACCGCGTCGAGTCGTCGCTGGCCGGTGCCCAGGAAGTCCCGGATGCTGCTTCCCGCCGCCGACGGCACGGTGTCGACTCTGCGCGAGTCCGACCGGCAGAGCGCGCCGATCACCTCGATCGACCGGTCGGGCACGGAGCGGGAGCACCTCGAGGTGAGGGCGGCGGGCTGACATGGCAGACGCACGCTCCACGCAGATGCTCGACTTCCGGGCGCTGCACGACACGGCGACAGGGGAGACGGATGCTGCGGCACCGGCATCCCGCCCGGCATCCCGCCCGCCGGGCCCCCGCCCGCCGGGCCCCCGCCCGGCCGCACCGGCCCCGCGCCCGGCGGCGCCCCGCCCGGCGGAACCTCGCCCCGCGGAGCCCCGCCCGGCGGCCCCTCACCCGGCGGCACCCCGCCCGGCGGCCCCCGCGCACCGGCACCCCGCGCACCGGCACCCCGCGCACCGGCGGCACCCCGCCCGGCGGCGCCTCCTCAACCTGCCCCACCCGCCGAGGCTCTCCCTCCCGGCACGGCTCAGCCGGTCCGGAGTCTGGTGCTGTGGTTCCCCGACTGGCCGGTCACCGCGCTGCTGCGCGACACCGGCACCGGCCCGTCCGCCTACGGGCTCGACGAGCCGATCGCCGTCGTCGAGCGCAATCTCGTCGTCGCCTGCTCGGCTGCGGCGCGGGCGGAGGGCGTGCGCCGCGGTCAGCGGCGCCGTGACGCCCAGGCGGCGTGCCCGGGGCTGACCATCGTGCCGTCCGACCCGGCGCGCGACGCGCGGGCCTTCAGCCCGGTCGTCTCCGCCGTGGAGGAGCAGGCGCCCGGCGTGCAGATCGTGCGACCAGGGCTCTGCGCGCTCCGCGCCCGCGGACCGGCGCGCTACTACGGAGGAGAGGCCAGCGCGGCGCAGGTGCTGCGCCAGGTCCTCACCGCACACGGACTCGAGGGCGTTCGCGCGGGTGTCGCCGACGGACCCTTCACCGCCGAGCAGGCCGCCCGCTTCGGCACCGGCCCCGACGACCCGGTCAGTGTGATCGACCCGGGAGCCGCGGCATCCTTCCTCGCCCGCCTTCCCGTCACGGTCCTCGGCGACGTGTGGGCGGCGTGGGGCGCGACCGACGACCTCGTGGGTCTCCTCGCCCGCCTCGGCGTGCAGACCCTCGGCGACTTCGCCGGCCTCGAGCGCGACCGGGTGCGCGAGCGGTTCGGCGACCGCGGACTCCGCCTGCACGCCCTCGCCGCCGGCCAGGACTCCCACCCCGTCCAGCCCCGCACCCCGCCGCCCGAGCTCCACCGCGAGGTGGCGTTCGAGCCGCCGCTCGAGATCGCCGACCAGATCGCGTTCGGCATGCGCATCGCCGCGGAGGAATTCCTCACCCGCCTCGGCGCCCACGACCTCGTTTGCACCGAGCTGCGCGTGGAGCTCACCGGCGACCGCGGTGAGCGATCGGAGCGGGTGTGGCTGCACCCCGCGTCCTTCGACGCCGCGGCCGTCGTCGACCGGGTGCGCTGGCAGCTGGGCGAGGCGCAGGGCGAGGGAGGTCTTGCGAGCGGCGTCGCCCTCGTACGCATCGAGCCGGAGGCGGTGGATGCCGCGTCCCACCACACGCCGGCGATCTTCGGCTCCGGACCGGAGGAGCGCGTGCATCACGCCCTCTCGCGCGTGCAGGCGATGCTCGGCCATCGCGGCGTGGTCACCTCCGCGATCGGGGGAGGCCGCTGGCTCGCCGAGCGGCAGGTGCAGGTGCCGTGGGGCGACCGGGTCGTGCTCGCCAAGGAGCGCGCCCGCCCCTGGCCGGGGAGCCTGCCCGACCCGCTGCCGACGACGGTGTTCCCCGATCCGCGCGACGTGCGGGTCACCGGCGCCGACGGCCTGCCGATCGGCGTCGGCGAGCGCGGGGAGCTCAGCGACGCGCCCGCGATGTTCGTCGAGAGCGGGCGGCGCCGCGGCGTGACGGCGTGGGCGGGTCCGTGGCCGGTGATGGAGAGGGGATGGGATGCTGCGCGCTCCCGTCGCGCGCACCGATTTCAGGTCGTCGACACCGACCAGATCGCGTGGCTGCTCGTGTGGGAAGACGACCGGTGGCAGGCGGAGGCGCGCTATGACTGAGCCTGCGCCGAGGAGGCCCGAGCGCCGACCGCGTCGGCCCCAAAGCACGAACAGCTCTGTGGCGAGCCCGCACAGCCCGTCGAGCCCGCACAGCCCGAACAGCTCTGCGGCGAGCCCGCACAGCCCGAACAGCTCTGCGCCGAGCCCGCCCAGCCCGCCCAGCCCGCACAGCCCGCACAGCACCCCGCGCCCCGGAGCACGCTGATGGGCTTCAACAACCCGAGCGTCCCGTGGTCCGAGATGGAGCGGCTGCTCAGCGACCGCCGCCGCCCGGGTGTCGTGCCCGCCGGGGCCGACGGCGGCGACAGCCCGGCATGGTCGCGCAAGCGCGGGGCGTACATCGCACCCGAGATCCCGCGCCCCGACGACGTCGTGCCCTACGCCGAGCTGCACGCGCACTCCTCCTACTCCTTCCTCGACGGCGCCTCCTCCCCGGAAGATCTCGCCGAAGAGGCCGAGCGCCTCGGCCTGCACGCCCTGGCCGTCACCGACCACGACGGCTTCTACGGCATCGTCCGCTTCGCCGAGGCGGCCGAGGCGCTCCAGCTGAAGACGGTGTTCGGCGCCGAGCTGTCACTCGAGCTGCCCGCGCCGCAGAACGGCGAGGCCGACCCGGTCGGCGCGCACCTGCTCGTGCTCGCCCGCGGCGAGGAGGGCTACCACCGCCTCGCCGGCGCCATCACCCATGCCCAGCTGCAGGGCGCCGAGAAGGGTCGCCCGCGCTACGACCTCGAGGAGCTCGCGGCCCAGGCGGGCGGACCCGCCGATCCGCACTGGGCGGTGCTGACCGGATGCCGCAAGGGAGCCGTCCGCCGCGCCCTGGCCGGCGCGGGCCGGGGCATCACCGCATCCGGAATCGACGCCGCCGCCCGCGAGCTCGACCACCTCGTCGACCTCTTCGGACGAGACGCGGTGCACGTCGAGCTCATCGACCACGGCGACCCGCTCGACTCCCGAGCCAACGACGTGCTGGTCGCGCTCGCCGCCGAGAGGCGCCTCCCCATCATCGCGACGAACAACGTCCACTACGCCGCGCCCGAGCGTCAGCACCTCGCCGCCGCTGTCGCCGCGGTGCGCGCCAACCGCGGACTCGACGAGCTCGACGGCTGGCTCCCCGTCCACGCCGGCGCGCACCTGCGCTCCGGCGCCGAGATGCAGGCCCGCTTCGCCCGCTACCCCGGAGCCGTCGCCCGCACGGTGACCCTCGCCGACGAGCTGGCCTTCCCGCTGCGCCGCGCCCGCCCCGCCCTGCCCAAGCAGGAGGTGCCCGAGGGGCACACGCCGATGTCCTACCTCCGCCAGATCGTGTGGGAGGCGGTGCCCCGCAAGTATCCCGACGCCACCGACGACGACCGCGCCCGCATCGAGAAGGAGCTCGGCGTCATCGAAATGAAGGACTTCCCGGGTTACTTCCTGATCGTCTACGACATCGTCCAGGAAGCCCGGCGCCGCGGCATCCTGTGTCAGGGTCGCGGGTCCGCGGCCAACAGCGCCGTCTGCTACCTGCTCGACATCACGGCCGTCGACTCGATCGCCTACCAGCTGCCGTTCGAGCGGTTCCTGTCGAGCCTGCGCGACGAGGAGCCCGACATCGACGTCGACTTCGACTCCGACCGGCGCGAGGAGATCATCCAGTGGGTGTACCGCCGCTACGGGCGCGAGCGGGCGGCGCAGGTCGCGAACGTCATCCAGTACCGGCCGAAGAACGCCGTCCGCGACATGGCCAAGGCGCTCGGACACTCGCCCGGACAGCAGGACGCCTGGTCGAAACAGATCGAGGGGTGGGGCGCGAAGCTCGAGTCCGGTCCCGACCACAACATCCCCGACCAGGTGATCGAGTACGCCACCGAGCTGCTGAAGGCCCCGCGGCACCTCGGCATCCACTCCGGGGGGATGGTGCTCACTGACCGCCCGGTGGGGGAGGTGGTGCCGATCGAGCACGCCCGCATGGACGAGCGCACCGTCATCCAGTGGGACAAAGACGACGCCGCCTGGATGGGCCTGGTCAAATTCGACCTCCTCGGGCTCGGGATGCTGGCTGCCCTGCAGTACTGCTTCGATCTCATCCGCGGCGCGACGGGGGAGGAGTGGGAGCTCTCGACGCTGCCGAAGGAGGAGAAGGCGGTCTACGACATGCTGTGCCGGGCGGACTCGATCGGCGTGTTCCAGGTCGAGTCGCGCGCGCAGATGGGGCTGCTGCCGCGCCTGCAGCCGCGGAAGTACTACGACCTCGTCGTGGAGATCGCGCTGATCCGTCCCGGTCCGATCCAGGGCGGCGCAGTGCATCCGTTCGTCCGCCGCAAGCTCGGACAGGAGTCGGTGACCTACCCGCACCCGAAGCTGGAGCCGGTGCTGGAGCGCACCCTCGGCGTGCCGGTCTTCCAGGAGCAGCTCATGCAGATGGCCGTCGCCGTCGGGGGAGTGACCGGAGAGGATGCCGACCTCCTCCGCCGGGCGATGGGCTCGAAGCGGGGGATCGAGCGGATCGACTCGCTCAAGAAGAAGCTGTATGAGGGGATGGCTTCGAACGGGCTCGTCGGCGAGGACGCCGACGCGATCTACACGAAGATCAAGGCGTTCGCGAACTTCGGGTTCGCCGAGTCGCACTCGCTGTCGTTCGGGCTGCTCGTCTACGCCAGCTCGTGGATCAAGCTGCACTATCCGGCGGCGTTCCTCGCCGGACTGCTGCGCGCGCAGCCGATGGGCTTCTACTCCCCGGCGACGCTCACCGCCGACGCCCGCCGGCACGGCGTGGAGGTGCGCCGCCCCGACCTCCATGCGAGCTCCGTCGAGCCCTCCCTCGAACCGGTGGTCCCGCCCGCCCCCGATCCCACCCGACCGTCGAGCGAGCCCGACGAGCCGAAACGCCCCGATCCCACCCGACCGTCGAGCGAGCCCGACGAGGCGAAACGCCCCGGCACCACCGACCCGTCGAGCGAGCCCGACGAGTCGAGACGTCCCGGCCCCTTCACGCTCCCCCCGACCGGCCTCGACGCCTGCACCCACCGGCGCCAGCCGCCCACGGGCGAGTTCGACATCACCGAGCCCGACGTGTCCGAGGCCCATCGCCGCGACGGACGCTTCGCCGTGCGCCTCGGCCTCGCCGCGATCAAGGGCATCGGCGAGACGATCGCCACCCGCATCGTCACAGAGCGCCGGGCAAACGGCGACTACCGCGACCTGCGCGACCTCGTCCGCCGCACCGGGGTCACCACCGCCCACATCGAGGCGCTCGCCACCGCCGGAGTGTTCGACAGCCTCGGCATCAGCCGTCGCGAGGCGATCTGGCTCGCCGGCTCCGCCTCGCAGGACCGCGTCGAGTTCCTCCCCGACTCGATGGTCTCCGTGCAGCCCCCTCTGTTCGCCGATCCCACGAGCTACGAGCGTCTCGCCGCCGACCTCTGGGCCACGGGGGTCTCCACCGACGACCACCCGATGACCCACTACCGCTCCGGACTCGACGCCCGCGGCGTGCTCGTCTCCCGCGAGCTGCGTTCCCACGAGCCCGGCCGGAGGGTCGAGGTCGCCGGACTCGTCACCCACCGGCAGCGCCCGGCGACGGCATCCGGGCTCACCTTCCTCAACCTCGAAGACGAGCAGGGGCTCATGAACGTCATCTGCTCGGTCGGGGTGTGGACCCGGTACCGCCGGGTCGTCCGCGATTCGCCTGCTCTGATCGTGCGCGGCATCCTCGAGCGCTCTGTCGAGGGGGTGATCAACATCGTCGCCGACCAGATCGATGATCTCCGGGTGGGGCTGACGCACCAGTCCCGCGACTTCCGATGACGGATGGTCCGATGACGGATGCCGCGACCACCGGAGATCCACAGAGAACGGATGCTGCGTCCTCAGCACGACCGGAGCCCGCGCCTGGCAGCGGGCGTAGCCTCGTGCCATGACCGAGCAGCAACCATACGAGGTGATCCGCGCCGAGGAGGGGTGGGAGCTGCGCCGGTACCCCGAGCACGTCGTCGCCGAGACGATCGTCACGGACGTCGACTTCGAGGATGCCGGGAACCGGGCGTTCCGCCCCCTGTTCGGATACATCAGCGGAGCCAACCGGGTGACGCAGAAGATCGCGATGACCGCACCGGTGGTGCAGTCGTCGTCGCAGAAGATCGCGATGACCGCCCCCGTGGTGCAGTCGAGCGGCAAGGACGGCTACGCCGTCGCGTTCGTCCTGCCCGCCGGCATGACCGAGGCCGACGCCCCCGAGCCGACCGCGCCCGAGGTGCACATCCGCACCGTGCCCGCGCAGCTCGTCGCCGTCACGACGTTCTCCGGACGGTGGAAGGAGGAGTCGTGGCGCGAGCACCGGGCCGAGCTCCTCGCCGCCGTCCGCGCGGCCGGCCTCACCGTGACGGGGGAGCCGCGCTTCGCCCGCTTCGATCCGCCGTACAAGCCGTGGTTCCTCCGCCGCAACGAGGTCTTGATCGACGTCGCCGAGTGACACCCCGCTCGCCGAGCCAGCCGAGCATCCCGCCACCGGCCGAGCGCAGAGCGCTATCGGCCGAGCGCCGCCCGCCGAGCGCCGCCCGCCGAGCGCCGCCTGCCGGGGCCGCCCGCCGAGCGCGGCCCGCCGAGCGCGGCCCGCCGAGCGAGAAGCTCGACGACCGTGCAGCCTCACCGGACGAACTGATAGCGGATCTCCACCTGGATCTCCGTCAGGCCCGACAGGTCGATCCCAGCGTTCTCCTGCGCGCCGACGACCGACACGCCCCACTCCCCGCCGATGCCGCGACCCCAGAACCGCAGCGACAGCGGCGCGGTCAGCGGCACGTCCGCGATCGACTCGTTCTCGGCGGTGAGCCGGGTGAACTGCGCGCGCCGCGTGCTGATCTGCGGCTCGAGCAGCTGCACGTCGATCTCACCGCTCTGCCGCCGCTGTGAATACGCTCCGCCGTGCCGCACCTCGCACGAGATCCCGCCGCTCGGGTGATCGGCGCCGACGAGCGCCAGGCGCACGCTGCGCGTCTTGGCGTCCGCGCGCCCGGAGGGGAGGGCTGCAGCATCCACCTCGAAGGTGAAGCGCCCCGTCGACAGCAGCGACCGGAACTCGGGGTCGGCGGGCCGGTAGATCCGGGTCAGCACGTCCTGATCGTGGCGCTGCTGGAAGTAGGCGAGGTAGTCCTGCTGCATGCCGATCGGCTGGAGCATGCGACCCCAGGACGCCGTCAGCAGGCCGGCCAGCTCGGTGGGGGTGATCGCGTCCTCGGAGTAGCGCTGCCAGACCTCGGGGCTGAGCATGCCGGCGTCGAGTGCGATGTTCTCGGCCTGCGGCTCGAGCGTGAGGATCTCCACTGCGCGCGCCGCGCGGAACGCCATGCTGTTCAGGGCCTCCGCGTTCGCGCCGGCGATGCGGATCGCGAGCAGTCCGACCTGGCGCACCCCCGCGGCATCGAGCTGCACGCCGTCGGCGAGGGCGCCCGCCTGCTGCACCAGCTCCGCGGCGCGAGCCGCCTGCGACTGCGCCGCTGCGATCCGCTGGTCGGCGAGCGCCACCCGGTTCTGCGCGATCAGCAGCTGGTGGGCGAGCTCCGCGCCCCGGCGCACGAGCGCGATCTGCTCGGCGTTGTCGGCGCCAGGCGCGGTCGTCAGGTTCTGCACGAGGGTGACGAAGTTCACGATCGTCTTGCCCGCCCCGATCACCGCGTCGACGCTCTTGCCCACCTTCTTGTAGGCCTCCTCGACCTGCTTCGTGTCGGCCGGAGTGCCCGCCAGCAGCGCCTTGGCGATCGGCTCGGCCTGCGCCGTCACGGTGCTGACAAGGCTGACCATCGCCGGCACCGCCGCCACGAGGCTCGCTCCGAGCGTCGGGATCGCCGCGATGACACCGGCGACGGCTCCCGCGACGGCTGCGACGGTGCCGATGATGTCGCCGAAGCGGAACGGGGTGTCCTTCATCTTCGCCATAGCGTCCGTGATGTCGGTGGTCGCCTGGTCGAGCTGCTGCTGGATGAACTCCGCCTCCTTGGCGGCGATGTCCCTCTCCGACGTCCCGATGCTCACGTCCTTCTCGAACCGGTCGCGCGCGAGGTCGACAGCCTTCTGCTGCTCGCGCACCATCCCGGCCAGCGCCTCCTTTGTGCCCGCCTGCAGCACGTCGTCGATGCCGGAGAAGAGGAACGCGGATGCCAGGGGCACGAACCCCTGGAAGGCATCGATGTAGGTCGGGAAGTCGGGCAGGATGTCGAGCTGCGGCGACAGTCCGACCGCGTTCGCCGCGCCACCGACCCACGCGCGCGCACCGTCGCCGCCGTCGCGGGGGACGCCGACCATCTGCTCGCGCAGCTGCAGGGCGACGCCGTTGTCGGGCTGCAGCTCGAGGCCGCGCTGCAGCTCGAGCGCCGCGAGCTCTCCGGCGTCTCCGGGCTCGGCGGCGCTCGGGGTGAAGCGGTGGTAGTGCCAGTCGCCCATGGCGATGCGGAACGGCGCCCAGTAGTTGGCCCACGACGGGCCGGTCGAGTCGAGCAGCGGGCGGAGTCCCGCGACGAAGTCCTCCTCCGACACCGTCGTGCGCACCACGGCCCCGTCGGCGCCCCAGGCACCGGGGGCGCCGTTCTCGCCGGGGGATGCCGCGGCGTCGCAGACCGCTCCGTCCGGGCCGGCCGACCCTCCGTAGCCCCCGCCGCCAGCCGCGCCGCCGGCGACCGCGAGCACCGGCTCGGTGCCGTCCGACAACGACGTCAGCATGACGCTGCCGCCGCTGCCGCCGGATCCGCCGTTCCCGCCCCAGCCGCCGTTTCCGCCGGGTGTTCCCGGAATGATCTGCTCGGGGATCACCACGTCTTCGAACTCGAAGTCGTACGGATCCCCGGGCGTGAGGTCGCGCTGCTCGGTGTGCTCGGCGATCATCGCTCCGCTCGCACCGGCGGTGCCGTTGCCGCCACTGCCGCCGTTGGACGCTGCACCGCCGGCGGTCGTGACGCTGACATTCACCGTGTGACGCGCGTAGATCGTGACGCTCTGTCCGTTGCCGCCGTCGAGCCCGGCACCACCGCCCTGGCCGGACGATCCGCCGGCGATCGGGCGGCCGTCCGGCGAGTACATCTGCGACATGGGGAGCGGCACCCCGTCGTCGCCGTTGCGCCCGGAACTCGGAGCCGCAACGCCGGAGGCGTCGATCGTGAAGCCCGCGCCGTCGAACACGTCGGCGACGATGACGAGCGGGCACGTCGTGATCCGCAGGTTCTGCGCGAGCCGCACCTCGCGCGCGAGGAGGAAGACCGGCCCGGTGCCCCGGTAGGTCGTGCAGATCCGCTCCACCTCCGCATCGACGACGATCAGGTCACGGATCAAGGGCGAGGTGTAGACGAGGTCGGACATGACATTCCTTCAGCCTGGGAGCGGGGTATCGGTCGTCAGCGAGGAGGACAGGCCGCGGCCGGTGATACGTCCCCGGCAGGGGATGGCGCAGCATCCGCTCTCCTGCGTCGCCCGATGACGCATCGGCGAGAACCGGGATTTATATTGGAGGGGTGCCGCAGTCCGCTGATCCGCTCGACCACTTCCGGGTGGAGACGCAGGAGGAGCGCGCGCTGCGAGCGTTGGAGGCCATCAAGAACGGCGGCGACGTGACCGCTGAAGCGTTCCGGCTCTCCAACGAGTTCACTGACC
This sequence comes from Microbacterium lemovicicum, assembly GCF_003991875.1. Lineage (NCBI taxonomy): Bacteria > Bacillati > Actinomycetota > Actinomycetes > Micrococcales > Microbacteriaceae > Microbacterium > Microbacterium lemovicicum. The sequence continues at coordinate 2,328,211 of NZ_CP031423.1, read as the reverse complement.
GTCACACCGCCCGCCTCGCCGACTGGATGCGAACGCTCTTGCGTCGTGGCTGAGGTCCTGCGCCTCTACGCCACAGGTGCGAAGGCGGTGGAGGAGACCTGGCGGAAGTTCGTCCCTTCGGCGCGCCTGCAGCGAGTGGATCCGCGCACGTTCTCGTTCTCCTGGGCGTCGGCGTCGATGCCCGGCTTCTCGCTCGTCGGCTACGAGCTCACGGCGACCGTGCACTCCGAAGTCGTGCCGTCAGACAAGCTCCTGGCCTGCCGTGTCGACACCCCCGACGGACGCGTCTGGTCGACCCGCAGGAACCTCGACGCCTCGCAGCCGTGGCTCTTCGCCGATCGTCCGATCGCGGCGACCTGGAGCGGCACCGCTCAGGTGCGTGCCTTCGTCTTCGATCGGGATGCTGCGGCCACCACGGCCCGCACCCTGACCGGTGACGACCGGCTCGTGCTCCGCGTCGACGATCCGGAGGTGCGCAGTGGAGCCTGGGCGGCGCAGTGGGAGAACACCTACCGGTACGTGCGCTCGAGCCTGGCGACGGCGGCCGCCGCGGAGGCGGAGACCTCGCTCGTGGAGGCGGAGCTGCATCGCACCGCGCTCGTCTCGACGCTGATGGCCTTCTCTACCTCGATCCTGCACGCCGGCGACCACGTCGCGCAGACCCGTGCCGCGCCCGTCGCCGTCCGCCGGGCGGTCGCCTTCATCACCGACAACGCGGATGCGGCGATCACCGTCGACGACGTCGCCCAGGCGGCCGGCATCTCCACACGAGGGCTGCAGCTCGCCTTCCGCCGGGCTCTCGGAATGACCCCGACCGCGTACCTCCGCAAGGTGCGGCTGTCGGGCGCGCACGACGAGCTCGCCGCGCGTCCGGGGGTGCCCGTGAGAGACGTCGCCCTGCGCTGGGGCTTCGCCGACGCGTCGCGGTTCGCGAAGTACTACCGCGACGAGTACGGACGAAATCCCCAGGTCACCGCGCGGGGCGTGTGACGCGCGGAAGCGGTTGAGTTGACTAGTTCGCTTTCTGCATAGTGACTGCGCTCAGCGCACCTTTCCGCGGCGTGTGGCGCAGCATCCGTGCACCCTGGATGTTCCACCAGGAAGGGCGGGCATGGGCAGGTTCGTGTACGACGGATCCACGCGGGTCGAGATCGAAGACCGCACGCTCATGCACCTGCAGATCGTCGTCGGCAACAAGCTGCGTCGCGGCGAGCCGTTCTACTTCACGTGGGCCGACGACATCAGCACCGGGGGAGGCCGCACGACCGTCTGGGTGCACTCCGGCGCGTCGCTGCAGTTCAAGTTCCACGGCAGCCGGGTGCCGCAGATCAACCCGAAGTGGGTCGAGGCGCTACTCATGACCGCGAACTCCGCCTCGGGCCTCGTCATGGTGCGAGAACCCGCCAACGGCACGACCGCCTCCGAGCAGGCCGAGGGCTAGTTCCAGAGACGGATGCCGCGGGCTCCCGTCGCTCGGCGCCGGTAGACTCGACGCGCCAGCCTCTGTAGCTCAATGGAAGAGCAGTTCCGTCCTAAGGAAACGGTTGGGGGTTCGAGTCCCTCCAGGGGCACAGCCTTTTTTCGCCTCTGACCTGGAATTCCTTCTGTGGTCAGGCCACGCAAAAGACGTTTTTGCCCGCTTTTTGCCCGCATTCTATGAGTTCGGCACGCCGAAAACAGCCGTCTGCAACGGCCTGCAGAGGACCTCTCAGAACGCCAAAACCGAGCGTTTCAGGCGCGGTGTGTCTCGTCGAAAACTGAGCAATCTGCTCTGTGAGGTCACCGGGGTCGCGCGTAGCGGGTCTGCGGACCCGACGGAAGAGCCACCAACGGCATCTGGTCGTTCAGGCGCGTCGCGACTTCATCCAGGTCGTCTTCGAAGAGATCGGCGTAGGTGTCCAACGTCATCGCCGCGGACGCATGGCCGAGCATCCGCTGCACGGCCTTCACGTTCGCGCCCGAGCTGATGGCGAGCGACGCCGCCGTGTGGCGAAGGTCGTGAGGGGTCAGTCGCGGAATCGATGGATCGAACTCCTGCGCACGCCGCACCGCATTTGCGAACCACCCCTGCGAGCCCGAGTTGCGCATGTGCTTGACCCCGTCGCCGAACAGCAGTCCCTCCGGTCCCTTGCCGGCGCACGCCTGCTCGATCATCGGAACCAGACGGGCGGGGTAGGGGACGGAGCGCTTCTCGTGCGTCTTCGGTGTACCAACGTGGATCTCGTAGGCGATCATCACCGCGTTCTCCTCGATGACGAAGCGTCGGCGCAGCCGGTTCACGCTGCGGACCCGGAGCCCTGTAGCCTCGCCCCAGCGCAGCCCTGTGTACGCGAGCGTCAGGATGAGCGTCGGGTGCGCCGAGCACGCCGCCAGCGTCGCCACCTGGTCGTGCGTGAGATACACGCGACGCTTGCCCGGCCCATGCCGCGGAAGGTTGCGCACATGCCGTGCCGGATTACCGGCAAGCCGACGATCGTCGATCGCGACATCGAGGATGCCGGCCAGGATCCCGAGCGCGCGAAGGACGACCGTCCGCGACTTCTGAGTCGCAAGGTCTGACACCCAGTCTTGGACTTCGGAGCGACGAATGGAGGAGATCTCGCGCTCGGCCCACACCGGCGCAACGTGGTTGTGCCACGCCCGCTCGAGCGTCGTGTAGTAGGAGGGCTTCGACATCGGCGGCTGCTTGGATCGCAGCCAACTATCCGCGAACATCCGGACCGGAACCCGTGACGAGGACGGGTCGATGTACTCCCCCTTCGACTTCGACACTGTCACCATCGACAGGTAGAGCTTCGCTTCACGCATGGTCGTGAAGCCGCGCTTCTCCGCTTCGGTGCGATCGGGCTTCCGGTAGCGCACGCGGTAGCGGCGGCCCTTGGCCGTTTCGTATGGGGTGACGCTGCCCATTTCGACCTCCGCTCGTGCCGGCTTGCCGGTCAATCTCGCCCCCACTGTCCGACATCGGTGAGGTGTCGTCAACGCAGCCGATGAGAGATGTGGATAGATGATGGAGGACGTCGTCATGCGTCGGTGGCGGGACGCGGATTGCCTCCCTCCGACGCTGAGTCGAGCGAGCGGGCACGGCTCCGCTCCCGGGGCTTTCGAGACATAGGCTTGGTCCTCCGCTGTGCTCGGGTCGTGCGCTATTTCACGGTCCCTGCTCTCCGCTGTTGTTCGCTCGTTGGGTGAGTCAAATGTCGGTGCGATGGCCCATTCTCTGAAGCTCAGCCGCTCCTGCGCAGCTACTCATGACTGTCGCTGATGTCGAGCCGCTCACCTCGAGGCTGATAGCTTCGCATCGTGGTCAACGATGAGACGCGGCAAGCGATCCGGGAGTTCTCCGAGGAGAGAGAGTGGGACCAATTCCACTCCGACGCGAACCTCGCGAAGAGCATTTCAATCGAGGCCGGCGAGCTGTTGGAGTGCTTCCAGTGGACCGACGACGCCGATCCCGGTCGCGTGGCTGGAGAGCTGGCCGACGTCCTAACATACTGCGTTTTGCTCGCGGACCGCCTCGGAGTGGATCTGGACGCCATTGTGCTCGACAAGCTCCGCATTTCCGCGGCCAAGTATCCGGTGGACAGGGCGCGAGGGAAGAGCGTCAAGTATGACGCCCTTTAGCGTTGAGAAGCTCGGCTTCGACGCTAGGGCGATCGCCGGACTGGCGCGGATTGACAAGCGATTCTCCAACTGGCCCGTGGTGTACGTGCTGGACGACGGGGCGCAGTCATCGGTCTACGTCGGCGAGACCGTCAACACGGTCGCCCGCATGCGACAGCACCTGGCTTCGCCGTCGAAATCGGGGCTGAGCACGATCCGCGTCGTCATCGATGACACGTTCAACAAGTCCGCGTGCCTCGACCTCGAGTCACACCTGATTCGCTGGCTCGCCGGCGACGGTCGATTCACGGTCCTCAACGGCAACGAGGGCATCATCGACGCCGCGTACTACGACCGCGACCTCTACCGGGAATCGTTCCGCGACATCTTCGAACAACTGCGGACGGAAGGCATCTTCGATCGCAGCATCCCCGAGATCGAGAACGGCGACCTCTTCAAGTTGTCGCCGTTCAAGGCACTGACGCCTGATCAGGCGATCGCGGTCGAGGATATCCTCGAGGGCCTGTTCGTCGATCTTGCGGCCGACATCGGGTCGACGGCCGTCATCCAGGGGCAGCCGGGCACTGGCAAGACCATCATCGGGATTTTCCTGCTCAAGCTCCTGGCGGACATTCGCGACTACGACGATTTGGACGATGTTCAGCTTGACTCGATCTTCTCGGAGTTGTTCGTGCCCGAACACCGCGCACTACTCGATGGCTTCCGGATGGGTCTGGTCGTGCCTCAGCAATCGCTACGAGAGTCGATCAGACGGGTCTTCAAGAAGACGCCGAAGCTGCACCCGTCGATGGTTCTGTCGCCGTGGGACGTCGGACTCGGCGATGGCGACTACGACCTCCTCATCGTCGACGAGACACACCGGCTGAACCGACGGGCCAACCAATCGTCCGGAATGCGCAACCTCGACTATCAGCGCATTAACGAGAAACTCTTCGGCGCTGATGACCACGCGAAAACTCAACTCGACTGGATGAAGGCCAAGAGTCGCCATCAACTGTTGCTCGTCGATCGTGAGCAGAGCGTACGCCCGGCCGACCTGCCGGATTCCGTCCTTCGCCGAGAGCTCGAGGTCGCTGAGGCCCAGCACCGTCGATATCCACTCACGACTCAGATGCGTGTCCGCGCCGGCACTGACTATGTCGACTTCATCCGCCAGATGCTCCGTGGTGAAGCGGATGCAAATGCCCGCCCCGACTTCGGTGAGTATGATCTGCGTTTCTTCGACGACGTCGGCGCCATGCGCCGCGCGATCTTCGCCCAGGATGCGTCCCGCGGTCTTGCCCGACTTGTCGCCGGCTATGCGTGGGACTGGGTCAGCAAGAAGGATGCCGACGCATACGACATCGTGCTCGACGGTGTCTCGCTGCGATGGAACAGCAAGGATACCGACTGGATCAGTTCACCTGGATCGCTTCAGGAAGTCGGCTCGATCCACACGGTGCAGGGCTATGACCTCAACTACGCGGGCGTGATTATTGGTCCCGATCTGAGGTTCGACCCCTCCTCAGGTCAGCTCCTCCTCGACCGGGATTCTTACCGCGATAAGAAGGGCAGCGAGAACAACCCGCGTCTTGGGATCGCTTTCACCGACGACGACCTGCTCCAATACATTCGCAACATCTATGGAGTGCTGCTGACGCGTGGGATGCTGGGGACCTTCATTTACGTCTGTGATCCTGACCTGCGCGCCTATGTTGCATCGGTGCTTGGCGCCACCACGGCGCGAATTTCGCCCACCTCTGTTTCTGGCGGGCGCACGGAGCGCACGTCCTGAGGCAGCAGAGGTCTTCGCCAAGACAAAGGCGCTGCTCAGCTCATGACGACGGGATGGAAGTAGTCGTACACAGCGTGGTCGATTGGTGCATCGAATCGGAGGCGCATCCGAACGACCGGAAGTCCGTCGATCATCCGCGTCTCCTCGGCGTCCGATGAGACGGCTTGGCCGAGGAAGTAGTGCCCTGACCCGTCTGCGTCCTCCTTCTTAGAGAACACGTACGTTCTGACTTTGTTTGCGGCGATGGGCGCGACATCGGGACTCGTCAACGTTCGTTTGCTCTTCGAGAACCACTCCATCGTTTGGCGGTCGAGCAGTTTGTCCTCGTACGCGGTACTCGACGACACATCGGCTGCCTTGTGGTAGGTCACGAAGATGGGACAGGTGGCGGTTGCTTGATCGACCTTGTACCCGTAGATGGTCGACGCGGCGCCACTACTGTCCCAACACAGCAGGCGACAAGCGTCCTTCCGCGAATACTGCCGCCCGGGAGTGAATGGCGTGTCGGCGTTGTATCGATCGTGGATTAGCTCGAGGCCCGTACGAACGATGTCATCGACGGCGATAGCGAATTCGGATGACCGGGAGTACGAGTCGCGGAACGACTCGTTCAGCGAAACCGTGTCAGCGTTGCGTACAGCAATGGGATGCAGGTATCTGCGCTGCTCAGCTTCGTTGTGGAACTCGAGGGTGAGAGTGCGAATCGCGCTTCGGACGTGCAGCGGTGTAGCCAAGGCGCCCGCTTGTGCGAAAAGTTCGCCGAGTCTGTCGTGCGTCACTGCGCCATCGCTCAAGAGAGTCTGAAGGATGAGTAGTTCATGCGGACGTTTCGCGGCGAGTGCTTCCTTCGAGAGCAGCGTCAAAGCCGCGAGTTCGCGGTCTGACAATCCGGTCGTGTGCTTGAACAGCTTCTCGAGCAGGGTGGGATAGTTGTCGGCTTCGGTCGCGAGGATGACGGGGTCAACGGACTCGAACCGCAGGAAGTCATGCAATGAAGGCATCTTGCCCAGGCGATTCCGCAGAATTTCGACCGCAGCCTTGAGCCTTTGCCGGCTACTAATGTCGGTGCTAACGATCGAACGAAGTACTCGCTCCTGGGCAATGCGGTCAAACCGGACGCTAGATAGACCCGCGAGGACGCCAGTTTCCTCCGCCGCGATGAGGTTCTTGCGTAGAGACTCCTTGTTGAGCGAGTCGTCGCCGAACAGGGCAATCGGGATGAGGTAGTTGTTCGCGTAATTCCCGATGAAGTCGATGACGACGAGGTACTCCTTGCCAGGATGCTTCCGAAGTCCGCGTCCGAGCTGCTGTACGAAGATAATGCTCGACTGCGTCTGCCGCAGCATGATGACCTGGTTGACGGAGGGGATATCTACGCCCTCATTGAAGACGTCGACGGTCAGGATGTAGTCGAGCTCGCCCGCTTCCAGCTGTTGAACGATGCGTTCCCTGTGCTCGATTGAGTCATCGCCAGTCAGAGCGGTCGTTCTGAGACGCTGCCCTCGAACCCAGGATCCGTTGAGCCGCTCGCTCATCAGATGAGCCTCAGCCTTGCGACCGCAGAAAATCAGTCCACGAACCTCCGCCCCCGCGTGGCCGTAGAGCTCGATGGCGTGGAGGATGTGCTCCACTCGCACCTGTGAGCCGAGCAGGGAAAGGTCCGTGTCTATCGAGGTGGTGATGCCGTCCTCGAAGGTGACATCCGCAACCCCGTAGTAGTGAAAAGGCGCGAGCATGTCGTTCTCGAGAGCGCGATTCAGGCGAATCTCGTACGGAACGTTGTAGTCGAACAGTTCGAAGACGTTGAAGGAATCAGGGCGCTCGGGAGTCGCCGTCATGCCAAGCAAGAAGTCGGGCGTGAGGTAGTCCAGCACGCGGCCGTACGACCGGGCGCCAGCACGGTGAACTTCGTCGATCAGGACATAGTCGAAGGCGTCTGCGGCGAAGGTTGCGAGCACCTCGGGCTGCGACAGCGTCTGAATTGTGGCAAATACATATCGACGGTTTCCATGCTTGTGCCCGCCGGTCAACTTCCCAAAGTCGGACGCTGGCGCACCTAGCACTCGTTGGAACTCGCTGATGGCGCGGTCGAGAATCTGCTCGCGGTGCACGATGAACAGCATCCTTCGCGGGCCGTAGGCGCGAACGTCAAGCGCCGACAGGATGGTCTTGCCTGTGCCAGTCGCGGAAATGACCACCGCCTTTCGCTTGCCCTGCAGGCGCATCTCGGCGATTGCGCGTAGCGCGTCGCGTTGCATCTCGTTGGGGGTCACCTGTGGGTGGGTCAGAACGGTCCCAAGACTCTGCGAAGAAACGCCCGGAGAAGCGGACTCCCGTCGCGCGGGCGGGATGTACGTCCGGGCGTAATCGTTGATCCACTCAGCTGACAGCGGCACAGAATCTTGCTTCTGCGCGTCAGTCAGGCGCATGAACTGGCGTGCAAGGTCGCTATTGCGCGTGGCCGAGACCTTCAGGTTCCACTCGTGATTGCGGACGAGCGCGTTCTCCGTCAGATTCGAGCTCCCCAGGATCCCGGTTAGCCGATCGGGATACCCAAATATGTACCCCTTCGGGTGGTAGGCAGTAGCGCCGTGAAGCCTCGTATCGATGCCGATGCTGCGCAAGTTCAAGAGCTCGGCGAATGCCGCCGGTGAGTTGAAGCCGAGGTAGTCCGAGGTGATGATGGTCCCCTGGCCGGAATAATCGATCAACTCCTGCTTGAGAAGTGCGATTGCTCGCGGGGACACGAAGGCGACCGAGAAGCTGAAGTACTCAGAGTTGCGGAGCTCTTCCCGGATGGCGCGAAGCATCGTGGTCGAATCGTCATTCGTCACGACTTGGGGATGTAGTTGCTTCGGCGCATCGACTGATCGGTTCAGATAGCCGTACTCAACATCGCGCCCAAGGGGTGCAGCCCACTCGAAGTCAACCGGCATGTGAGCAGTCGGACACGATACGGTTCACGGCTGGAACATCGGCAGGCGCCCAATCGAGAGTGCCGAGCAGGTCCGGCCGCAACCACCGCACTTCGGCGTGCTCGGTCAAGTTTGGCGTCCCGTCGACCAGTTCGCAGTAGAAGGTTGTGAGAGTGACGATGCCGAACTCGTACTCGTGTCGCGTCGTAGTTACTTCATCGCCGACCGAGATGTGGCACTCGAGTTCTTCGGCAATCTCGCGCTCAAGCGCCGCGGGAGCCGTTTCGCCAGGCTCGATCTTTCCGCCGGGGAATTCCCACAGTCCAGCCAGACTCCCCGCGGGCCCGCGTTGAGCGCACAGGACCTGGCCGTCCTGGACGATGACTGCACCCACGACGTTTATCTGCTTTTTCACGCGGTCTCCAGAGTCTCGACGCCAGCCTATTGCCAACGCCGAATGACTAGGTGAACACTCCGCACGGAGGTGCGTCGTGGATTGAAGGAGTCGCTTCGCGTCTGTGAGCGGATTGCGAGAAGACTACCGGAGAGGGCCACCCGGGCGATGCTTGTGAAGGGCTCGAAGGCAGGCGGTTGCGCAGAGTGCGGGGCGTAGCAACCGAGCGGGCCAGTTTAGACGAAGACACGAACAGCGTTCGCCACGCGCTTAAGTTCTCGTCATCGGTGATGGTTGCCAATGGCTTTGGCTCGACTCGGCTACCACCGAGCAGAACTTCCTGCGCGACAGACCCGTCCGCGCTATAGGTCACTTCAATATTGGTCACGACCCTTCCAATACCCGCTAGTTCGAGAGTTCGCTTGAGCTGCGCTGTCTGCGCCATGCCGACATGGGGTGTACGGCTAAGGGGAGCACATCTTGGCCGACTGAGCCTTCCTGGCCTGCTACAGCGCGAGCCACGGAAGGTTCGGGCGAGCGCCTTTAGGGCACGTTCGATTGTGTGGCGGCAGTCTGACCATCTCTACGACGCTCTAGCGCTTCCATCAGCATGACCGCGGCCAAGTAAGCGCTGAACATGTAGTCGAGGAATTCATCCCCGTAATCCATGCGTTGGCGGTCGTTCCGATGACGGAGACCGAACTCGTTTGCCAGACGGAACAGCACGCCCTCGTCTTTACCGAGCACTACCTTGACCTCCTGTCGTCGAGCCTCGAGTGCGCCGGCTAACAGGACCAGGGCCCCGCGCTTCTGCGTCGCCGATGCGCCTCGGGCTCGAAAATCCCTGATCGCGTGGGCGACCTCGTCGTCCGGATCGTCCGCCTCCTGCGCCGCACGTCGATCTGCGGCGTCGTCTAACGGCGTGCCGAATCGATGCACCAGGCGCCCTCGTTCGTCGCCCGCTCTCCCTAGGTTCAGGTCGACCCGGTGACGGTCCAGGAGTTCATTCACTCGCCATCGGTAGACCGCTTCGCCTGACTCTGCATCGTGATCCGCATAGTGCGGACCGCAGTCTCCGTGATCGTGGATGTAACCGACCGTCCGCGGCCGTTGCGCATTGTCGTGAAAGTACTCGATTAATGAAAACAACAGCGGCCGACCCCACGCATCCGCCTGGTCTCGTTGTCCGTCCCAGCGAAAGTCGATGAGTACCGCTTGGCGTACCCGATCGCCCACCTCGTACCAGTCGGTCGGATGATCCACGCAGTCTCGTGGAAGCGCGAGGGGAAAGTAGCCGTCCTCCTGCATCTGCCTCAGCAAGGTCGCGAACTGAACACCCAACCCGCCGACGGACTGATCGGGTCTGGCCGAGTGGCCCTCACGCTCTGCGTAGTAGCGGGGCAGCACATATGGGAGCAAGCGAGCGTCGTCCGCCACAAGATCCATAAGCCAGCTTCGAAGGTTTAGATGGTAATCGTCGTCCTGGACCCGCCACGCGACGAAGAGGTTACGGTACGCGAGCAATACCGATTCGTCGCTGAAAGCCTCAGCCAATAACCGTTCAGTGGCCGCGAACGTCATCTCTTCGGGGAGCGCGAGTACGCGCTGCGCCTCCCAGGTAAACAGCGGCTTCGGCCACACCAGCCGATATCTCGCGTCCACCACGTGGCCAGCATAGATGCCGCAGGGGAGCCAGCGCGAAGCTCCAGAGGCGTCCCAGGCGGGAACGATCGCTTCTATCTCTTTCCCGGATCCGATCTTGTGCAAGTTTGCGCACGTCGCCCTGCTCGGGCGTCGAACATCCCCCTAGGACGGCTCCGAGTGAACAAGGGCCTTGATTTGACGCCCGACTAAGTCCGGTCGCTTGTCGATACACGCGGCGTTTGGCCGAGTGTCGTGGCTGGTAGGTGGGCATCTCGGACGCCGCCATGGATGGGGTCGATCGCAAAGCCGCGCGAAAAGATTGACCTAACGGAGTCTCTCGCCCCGAAGCCGGTCGTTATGCGGCTTTCACACGGGTGACGACGTCGTTCACAATGTCCTGCGTCACGTCGAGGATTTCTTGGCAAAGTGAGATCATCACGTCCACGTTCCTGTATTGCCGGATGCTCTCGAGGCGCTTACGTGCCGCCTCCTCTGGCTTGGTGACATCCAATTCGTGAGCGATCTGATTTCGAGCGATGAACGCCTTCTCTAGCATCGACGAGCGGCTTTTCGTGGGCGCTATGCGCTTTCGAAGATCGGGTGAGACGACACCCACGGCGCTCGCAATCTCGCTCACCCTCTCAGCCGACTGAGCGCTACTCGCCTCGAGACTGTCTATCCATCGCTTGATCATGACATCGCGAGGGCTCGCTCCCGTTCCAAGGAGGAGCCGGATCAATTCCTTCGGGCTCGCGTTGCCTGAAGCATCGCTGATTCGCTTTTCGGCGAACTCCTCGAGCTTCTTCACGACGTCCTTATCGGACTCCACAAGCATGGGAATGGCTTCCCCAGCAAGTCGCTTTAGTGCCGTGTCAAGCCCGGCACCGCTGAAAAGTAATGCGGCCCGGAGGCAGTCCTGCGCTTCGCTGGTGAACTTGCCCCGTACCGCCTTTCCCTCCGCTATCTTGCGGAGGCTGTTCATCGAATAGCACATCGAGATCGCCGTTCGCGCGGATGCCGTTGCAGCCTGCACTGCCACCTCTACCTCGGGGAACATTTCTAGAGCACCATCGACGGGCGAGCTGAGATCAGAAAAGTCGAATGCGTCGCCGACCTGTAGCGCGTCAGTCGCGTGGGTCTTTGTGATCGCCATGCGCCCGAGTGTAACGTCGGGGCATTGTCCCGCCATCTCACCCATCGCGACGAAATGCTCGGGGGACTGATGGATTTCGTTGCCGGGTTACGGCAACTCTGCTTCGTGGTGATCGAGAAGGTATGGATACGGCTGCGACCACGGCGCAGCCCTCGTTGCGCGCGCAAGCGGACCGACGGTCGTGATCGGCGCTTCATGTCTGCCCATTGTGTCCGCCCGTATGCGGGTGTCCGCGTCAGCAAGGCATCAATCGGAGCTCGGCGCGCTAGGCCATCGGGTTTGCGGGCGGTCAGGACCCGATCTGCGTTCCTCACGACCAGCTTGAGTTGCCGCCTAGCCGGGGCGACTTGTCACGCCTGCTCGGCCGCGGCTTGGCTGATCCCGGGATGCCTAGTACGAAACGCCCAACGCAACAGTTGTCCAGAACAGCAGTGCATATGCCAGTGGTACGGCGGTAAGGAGCCCGAGGAGCGCGGCCGAGGCATAGACCGGGCCGGCGAGGTGCTGGACCCACTGATCGGAGAGCACGTGACGAATCTTGAATTTCCGAAGCGCCTTCGCCCGTGCCTTTCGGCCCGCACGAAGCAACCCGATTCCCGAGACGAAGGCGATTGGAACAAGCACGAAGACAGCTGCGAATCCGGCCAGTAGCACCGCGATTGAGACGAGGTAGCCGATTCTGTTGGGAGCGTCACCGGAGGCTTCAAAGCTAAGGTCCGATGCGATGATCGCACCGAAGTATCCGCCGGCCGCGAGGACAATCGCGGCCCACGATGATCGTCCCGTCCAAGCGAGCCGTGCAGCAAGTAAGATCGCAGAACTCGCCGGCGCCGTCCGCCCGCTCTCGCGCCGATCGGCACAGATCGAGGCGAACCGCGCGCGCCTGATCGAAGAGTGGTCGGCGGCGCACGGGGGATCTGCGCCGAGCGTCGACTTGCTCCATCAGATCGACCGGCGCGCGTGGGCGGTCGCGCGACCGAACAAGCCACCAGACCTCGACGAGGCCTCGTGGGAGTCGCGCGTCCGCGACGAGATCGCGGCGATCGATCCCGACCTGGTCACCGCGCGTGCACCGACTGTAGTCGCTGCGACAGACCCGCACGCCCTCGACCTAGATTTGCTGGCTGCTGCGGCGATCGTGGATGCGGATGAACGGTCCGCATCAAGCGGCGGGAGATTCAGCACCTTCGACATCCGCGCCGGAGCAACGCGCGCGCTCTCACGCACCGGCATCGTTGCGCCACGCGATCAGCTCGACGTCGTGATCGTCGAGATCACGACGCGCGCCGCGAAGGCCGTCTATCGGCTCGTTGCGGAGGTTCCACCCGCGCACGTGAAGGCCTACATGGCCACCGAGACAGTCCGCGCCAGGGTGCGCCTCGCCGGACACCTTGACGTGCTCGCCCGGGCGGGGCGCTCGCTTCTGCCCGATGAGTTGCATTGGTTCGCGGCCAACGAGGACATCTCGACACTGGATGCTTCGCAAAGCGTTGCGGCGTCCGCTATCGCCGGGACGGATGGGCTCGTAACCGTCACCGGCCCCGCTGGCACAGGCAAGACGACGATGCTGCGTGTTGCGTTCGCGGCGCTTGGGGCGCAGCGGCGTCACATGCTCGTCGTCGCTCCAACCCGGAAAGCGGCGTCTGTGGCGTCTCGGGAGGTCGGTGCTGCGGCATCCAGTATTCATGCACTGCTCGGAGACCACGGCTACCGGTGGGGTGCCGATGAGGCTGGTGCGATGGTGCGGACACGACTGCGTGTGGGGGAGCTTGATCCCCGCACGGGTGCCACGTACGGCGGGCCGGCGCAGTATGTGCTGCGTTCTCGCGATCGGATCGTGGTCGATGAAGCTGGCATGGTCGATCTGCAGACGGCGAACGTCCTCGTCGACCTCGCGATCGAGCAGGGGGTCGGACTCGCGTTCGTCGGGGACACGCACCAGGCACTGCCGGTCGGACATTCCGGTGCGATGGGTTCAGCGATCCGGCATGCGAACGCCGCGGTTGAGCTGGATACGGTGCATCGGTTTCGCGATCCCGAGTACGCGGCGCTCACCTTGCGGCTGCGCGACACGAGCGACCGCGAGCACGCGCTGGCGGTCGCGGGTGAGCTGGCGGAGCGCGGTCATGTCGAGCAAGTCGATCATCACGACGCAGCCCGTGAGCGGATGATCGACGCCTACTTCGAATGGCATGCGCGCGGCAAGCGGGTGACGTTGGTTTCCGGTACCAACGCTGAGGCGGATGCCATCAACGACGCGATCCAGCAGCGGCGCGTCGATCACGGCGAGCTGAATCCCGGCGTGCTCGCGTGGGGAATGGGAGAGCAGCGCATCCTCGTCGGCGACACCGTCCAGACCCGCCGAAACGACCGGCTCACGGGCGTCGAGAATCGTGCGCAGTGGATCGTGCGCGCCATCCGCGACGACTTCGTCCATCTTGTGTCGGTCGGCGACAGCGGGGAGTTGCGGCGAGTGTCTGCCGAATACGCGCGAGAGCACCTGCAGCTCGCCTACGCGTCGACGGTGCATGGCGTACAGGGCGAAACCGCCGACGCCTCCGTGGTCGGGCCGGATGTCGACGCGGCGGGCCTATACGTCGGACTCACTCGCGGGCGGGTGCACAACAGCGCGATCGTCGTCGCGGGGACGGATGCCGCCGCCCGCGAGTGTCTCGCCGAGTCAATGCGGCGCGGAACGCCGGAGCTGACGATGCAGGATGCTGTGCGCGCGGCTCAGGCCAAGATGCGGCTCGCGGCACGGGCGCGGGATGTGGCGGCGATGGCGACGGGGCCGATTGTTGGGGCACCGAATGCGGGGCGTGGGATCGGGATGTAGCGGCGTTCGATTGGCGAGCGTGCAACGGGCAAGCGTGCCGGCCGGCTATCCGGGCGGGGTCGGATCGGGCAGCAGGGCCCTTCGCGATATCTCCTTGTCTGTTCTGATGGAGGACCGGCTTCCGTTCGACAAGCCAGATAGGTTCCGATGGTGGTGATCGTTCGTGGAGCGGCGGCCGGCGAGCGTCGCGGTGCTCGCTGCCGCCATGACGGGATGCTCGGTCGACACGTTGATCTGGGGACCCGACGGCGCCCAGGTGATCGAGACCACCGAGCTACTCATCATGGACCTGTCCGCCGGCGAACGATCCGAGATCATCTGCGACGACTCGGTCGCCGACCTCGGCGAGCCGACCGATTGGGCAGGGTTGTCGGCGAGTGAGCCCGAGCATTTCACCGGGGAGCACTGGATCGAGGAAGCGCCCCTCGATCCGCAGTGGATGATCAACCCCTCGAAGGACTCCCCGATGGCGCGACACGCGGGGATACCTACCCCGGGGACGTCTGCTACCGCGGCACCGACGATGGACTCTGTGTGATCGACATCGCGTGGCAGACCCTCGTCCCGCCGGGTTGACCAGGGCTGGCTGGCCGGCCTCGGAGTTTGCCGAGCTGGCGATACCTACCGTCGGCGAACGCTAGTGGTGAGCATCACGATCCCTCGCGCTGGGCCTCACGCTGGGCCGCCAGCTCGGCTTCGAACTCCGTTCTGTCGGCCGCGGGGATCGAGTTCCGTAGGTTCTGCAGGTCAGCCTCATTCCAGGACTGCGCCGGCGTCACGCCGAGCCAGGTGTGCACAGCGAGCGACCAGGCCTTCGTCGACTCGAGGGCGATATGGCCGATCCCTCGGGCGTATGACGCAGGGGTGTCGAACGATGCGCTGACCGCAGCATGTCCGCCGTGAGTCGCCGCGGACATGTGGTCGTAGAGCCCGCTGATGATGGGGATCTCGTCTCTGAGCCGCTGCGTGTACTGGAACCGCGTCTTGGCGCCGGCCTTGCCGACTCGGACCTGGGCGACGTCGTCGAGAGTGACATCGTCCTTGACGCGGCGGATGATCTGAACCTTCGGGCGCCCGCTCTCGAGTCTTGCGGCGAGCTCTTCCCTGAGGGCTCGTGTGCGGGGCGCTTCTTCAGCACCTCCGGACTCGATGCCCTTCTCGAGCATCGCGAACAGCGCCGCGTAGCTGCGCGCCGCACGCTCGTCGGAGGAGAGCCCTTGGCGCAGAGTCCAGACCGTTGAGCTCGAGACCTCGGCGATCGACCTGGCGATCGCCATGGCGGGGAGCGGGTAGAACGTGTCGTCCGACAGCAGCACCTGCAGTCCGCGCAGGTGCGAGACGAGCGCGTTCGTCAACGCTTCCAGCCGCTTGATGGAGTGCTCGAATGCATACAGATGCTCTCCGGCCGTGGCGCGCCGGAAATCCGTGCCGCAGGGCGTGTCGGCGGGAGCGCTGTTCACGCGATCGCCGATCTTCCGGTTGGACTTCTCGACATGAGCACGGCACTGGGACACTAGCCGGCGCGCGACTTCCGATGCGAGCTGCATCTCGTGGACTGATTCGTCGTCTGCTGCATCGGGGTCCGCCACGAGCCTATGTTGCCGCAGGGGACGCCGCTTGCCGAAGAGAACTCCGGAGGGAACGTCCCATCGAATCTCGGCTCGCGGGAGTATCGTTGTCTGTGGGCGGTTCTGGACCGCCCATCTCCGAGTCGCGATTCCCACGTGATCGCGGCGACGAGGACAACCATGGTGATCCAGAGAAGCAGTCCTGTTCCGTTCTCTCTCCTTCATAGGGCGTTCGCGAGGCAGGCGTGGGGTGCCGAGCATTGAGCCCGGAAGAAGAGAAGACAATGAGCTCGACAGCCGTATCCGTCGATTCCAGCGACCGTTCTGATCTGGACGTCGACATCCAGCGCGATGCGCGCGCGTGGAGCCGGTTCACCGGCATGAAGTACACCCGGGCGCTGCGCCTGATGAAGCACCCCCTGGCGCACGGCATCCTCGGCGAGCGGATCAGTGCACGCAAGCTGATCGCGGTACTGACCGAACACCCGGTGCTGTCGGAACCGGTCCAGGATGACGACGACACAGGTGCGTTCTCCTCGACGGGAGAGCGAGCGACTCTGCTGGGTAGATCCGGCCTGTGGGCGGATGAGACATATCCGATCCGCATGAGCAGCGAAGACTCATTCATCGAACTGGTGCTCGTCTGCGAGGTGCTGCGGATGTTCTCGACGATCGACGAGCCGACCTCCGACGCGTACAGCTATAACCTCAAGCACACCGCGGAGGAGCTCTTCTCGGAATGGCTGGGAAAGTTCTCTCACGTCGATAACGGGATCGCGATCTGGGCTGCGGCCGCCATCGATCTGCCGATGAGCGATAGCTCCCCGGGCGAGATGAGCCCGAACGCGAACTTCGGACTCGACCCGCAGCAGGTCGAGTACGCACGACGGATGCGTCGCAACCAGCGCGGCTCGAGCTCATCGATACGGGCTCACCATCACCGTCCGCCCGGGTACCTGTACCTGCAGAGCGCGCTCGAGCAGTTCCGGACCACCGCTGAGACCCCAGCTCGCTGGAACGGCGTGGACGAGCAGGCGGAGCCGCTGACGAGCCCGTTCCACGAGTGGCTCGTCGCTCAGGTCGACCCGTCGGGCGAGCGTGGCGACTTCGGCTCCCGGGAGAACCTCGCCTACGACTACCGCGCAGGAGTCCTGGACAACGACCATGGCGTAGCGATGCACCCGCAGGACCTCGTGCGGATCCTCGTCGATCTTCATGCTGCCGCTGAGTTCGTCGACGCAGCGCGCGAGGCTGTCCTGGACTGGGCACGCACCTCGCCCGATTCGCAGGGCATCCGTACGGAGCTGATCGACGAAGAACGTTCTTCCCACGGGGGCTGGGGCGCAGGTGACGGCACCATCGAGCGCTTCGAGTACCGGTGCCCTTGCGGGAACGGCACGATCCTCGAGGAGCACGACAACATCCCGGGATTCCGCGAGCACAGCCCGACGATCATGTGCTCGAAGTGCGACAAGGAATGGCAGCAGGTGCCCGGCGCCCCTGCGTACGGCTGGCGCATCGAGCCGATCGAGCGCGCTGTGTCCTGACTCCGGTCTGATGGAATGAGAAGACCCCGGGGCCGCAAGGCTCCGGGGTCTTCTCGCTTCGCGGCTCACGAGCAATCAGTGACCTGCAACAAGTCTGCGCTCCCGGGGGTCAACGCAGAAGTCGCCTCCGAGCAGCAGCGGATCCTCCGCTGGTTCGCGAGCGAGCTAGCAGAGCGACACACGTACACTCCAGCGCTGCAGGCTGCCCGCAGTGCCGCGATCGCAGAAGTCCACGAAGCAGGGAACCCCGTCGTCGACGATCGCCCGGATGCCCAGCCGGGGTTCTACCTCGTGGTTGGCCACACGAGCGCGTGGCTGCCGCAAAGCCACAGGAGCGACAGCACGGATATCTAGATCCGTGACGGTGATGAGGCCGACGGTGTGGCAACGTTCGCTTGCATGCGAACGGAGACAAGCGCGTTCTGCCGTGAGTGCTTCTGCAGGCGGAGCGGGGCCACGTGGAATGCTCCGGTTAGGTCGAGTCTTTTCGTGCGGCGCAGGTAATCGGCGGTCACCAGCAGGGCGACAGGGACATCCGTCGCTGCGTACTGGACGGCTTGAGGTCCGAAGTCTGCGACGAGCTGGTCGTCGCTCAGGTCCTGGTCGGTGCGTTTCACTTCGATGCAGATCCGGCATCGAGGGAACGTGATGGCGATGTCGACGCGTCCGCCGGCGGTGTTGGACTGCTCGACGACGGAGGTTAGCCCGGACATGCGCAGCTGCCTGTTGAGGTCGTCGGCGAGCTCATGTTCGAGGGGCCAGGGCTTGTCATCAGCCATCCATGGGGATGCACGCTGCCCACTCTGTCCTTCATCGAGGTGGAAGGCGGCGAACCGCACGACATGCTTCAGAACCAGCCCGAGTTCATATCGGTACTGGCTGATCCCACCCTGCGCGTACTGTTCACAGGCGTCCAGCAGCTGGTCCAGCAATACCGACTCCGCGTAGCCGACGGGATAGCTGTACAGGGCGAGCTGCTCGTAGACGTGTGTGAGGTCCGGGTGCTCCGCTGCGACGTCGGCGAGGATCGTCGCGTCACCGGGGGTCAGGTTCAGGCGGTCGCGAATCGACTCCGGAATGGCGGTCGACTCGCCGCCCGCTTTTTTTGGTGGGGTCTCCAGCTGCACCAGCAGCGCTTCCACCGCAGCGCGGGTGTCCTGTTCGGTGCCCGATGGTGCCGCATCGAGCCACCTCCGCACGTGGGAGAGGATGGCGCCGTTGCCTTTCACCAGGTTGTCCACGTGCGGTTGCACGAGTGCGCGGATCCCCGCTTGTCCCGTTCCGCCCTGACTGACGACGAGGGTCATCGTGGTCTCTGCTGCGAGGGTCCGGGCGAGGTTCTCGATGGTGCGTGGTGGGTCGTACCAGGCGTCAGTGTCCGCCTGATGCAGCTGATTCAGCAGCTCGAGCCATGCGGTGGACGTCTCCCCCCGAGCGGCACGCCAGCCACGGGACACACCGTGATATCCGTCTAGGTACCCGTACACAGAGTCGCAGATCGACTGGTAGCGCTCCTCGGTGACCGAGTGCCCGTCGGCCTGGTCGAGCACGCCGCTGATGACCGCGTGGAACGCGACAGCGTCTGGTCGACCTTCATCAGCGGACGCCGCATCGAACCAATGCTGGGCCTCTCCCAGCCCGGAGCGAACGTCGTCGAGTTCGGTGCGTGCGGTCGCTCGGGCGACCCAGTCGAGCCCGAGCTCCATCGCCGCGTCCGAGTTAAGATCGTCATGTTCGGTGAGCGTGTGCAGCGCAGTGCGGAGGTTCTCGTCCCCCCACTTCGACAGTGCAGCACCGAGCGCTCGCACAAGGGTCGGAGTCGCGTCCGGCGCGCTGCTCCCGTCCTGAAGGGCAGCGCGAAGGTGCAGTGCCATTGTCCCGAAGTTCCCGAGAGCAAGCCTGGTCCAAGCTTCCAGAGCGAAGTCGCGTGCGAGGCCGGATTGCTCCGCTCGGTGCTTCAACGCCTGTTCGAGGTCCGTGGAGATCTGCGGGAGGACAGACTCGGAGGTCAGCAGCACGTCGTAGAGGTCTCCGGCGCTGAAGGCGGGGATCGACTCCACAGCGCCGAGGAGGAGCTGGCGGGCCGCGTCCTGGTCATCGAGGGCGCCCCACCCGTTGCAAAGGGCGACAGCGACTTCGACGACCCGTGAGTCGTGGACGAGAACGTCCGCAGACTCGTAGATCCCATGCTCACCGCCGAGCGCGTCCAGGGTCGGTGCGCCCTCGAGTGTGTCGAGCACATCCAGCACCGTTGAGGCCATCGTCGCTCCTCACCTTTCCTGTCACCACATGAACCCGGTATCCATCGGTCGCTGCACTGCCTCGTCAGGAAGCACGGCGTCCACCAGGTCACTATGCGCGGTGCCCGTGATGACCTGCAGGCCGTACGCTTCGGCGACCCGGTTCAACTCGGTCAGCAGAAGTTTTGCATTCTCGTGGTTCAACTCCTCACGAGCGAGGGAATCGACGATAAGCAGTCCCGGGTGCCGTCCGAGCCCCGAGGTTGTCCCCACGTCCAGGAGCGCGACGACCAACGCGATCTTCAACCGCAGCCGCTCACCGTCGGTGAGGTCGCCGAAGTTCGTGGACTCCCCGCCCTTCACGACCGGCAGATGCGCGTTGCCTTTCAGGGTTGCTGACTCCAGGTTGCTGATCCCGAGCTGCTTCCCCAGTTCGGTGATCTGCGCGCTCACCGACTCCAGCGCCGACCTGAAGTCCTTCTTCGCCTCCGTATCCGAGATCGTCTCCGCCGCGGAAAGGACAGCCTGCTCCGCGCTCAGTCGTTCCTCGTCGGGATCCTCACCGAACATGATCGAACGTTCCTGGATCTGACCGTCTAGGAATCCGAGGCGCCGCTCGAGCGTCTGCCGTTTCACCGGGTCGCCCTGCGCATGGTTGAGTGCGTTGGACGCTTCCTCGAATGTCACCTGTGCGAGGCGGGCTGCCTCGCCCGCCTCGTCGTGGACGGTCGAGAGGCGCTCCGCTTCAGCCGCGCACCTCTCCACGTGCTCCTCAGCCAGATCGACCGGGTCGGCGTCCTCCTCCGACGGGGCCTCAGGTGCATCGTCATCACGGTCAGGGTCGATGGGGTTGTTGCACAGCGAACATGCCCCGTCGAGTTCCCGCTCCCACTGGACCTGCTGGACCTGCGCGTCACATCGGGGACAACAGGACGGCTTCAGCGAGTGCCAGAACCGTTTCGTGACCGCCGCTTCCTTCAACGCGGCCAGGTCATGTTCGGCGGCCTCCAACGCTCGGCCGGCGACACCGTACGCAAGCGCCGCCTCCGCCAGCCACCGCTGGGTGCGAGTGATCTCGCCCGTCGCAGCGGTGACCGCTTCGACGAGACGCATCCCCTGCCCACTGCCTGGGGGCAGCGCATCCAGCTCCGCCTGCACCGTCGCCCGCTCCGCCTCAAGTTCCAGCGCCCCAGCCTGCCGCGCATCAGCGTCACGTGCCCGCCGTCGTTTCATTCCCGCGAGAGTCGCATCGACGGACCTGCGTTGCGCGCGAGCAAGGCTCCGCGTCGCGCTCCACTCTGTGGCGAGGAACGTGTTGAGCACGGCGACCGCCTGCGTGGGAACCTCACCGATGGCGGACTTCACGCTCGGTTTCGCGATGACCAGCGCCTGCGACCACAACGGCCACGCGTGCTCCGCAGTCGTGCCATCATCGCCGTCCGTGGCGCCCCTGTTCCGCTGCCACTGGGTGAGCGTGTCCAAGCCCAACCGGTCGAGCATGAAGTCGTTGATAGCGCGGGCCATGTCCTCGTCACCCTCGAACGCGCTCACGGTGAAGGCACCCGCGCCACGCAGTCGTGTCAACAGATCGTCCACGGGCACCGTCACCCCGAAGACGGGCGCGCCCGTGAGCTGCGATTCGGCGCTCAGAGCGTGCATCGCGTCCAGCGCGATGCTCTCCATCTCATGCAGGTCCGCCGTCTGCTGCGAGGGGAACGCGAGGATGGAACCGGTCGGCATCCCGTCGTCCACACGCCACGCGATGAGGACCCGTTCACCGCTGATCTCCAACAGCAGGCACACCTGTCGGAGCCACTTCTTCACGTCGGGCGCGACGTTGGCGATGCCCCGCAAACCCCACGACACGATGTCCAGTGTTGAGCTCTTACCCGCGTCGTTCTTGCCGTCACTGACCAGGGCGGTGACCGGGGTGGTGAACGCGCGGGTGAAGGAGAACGGCACGTAGGTGCGGGAGTCCGGGTCCTCACCGGACTGAAGGTTCTTCACTCCCGCGAAGTGCACAGCACTCAGGCGCAGGTTTCGCCGTGACGGGACCGGACGGGGGCCGGAGATCCCATAACTGCCGAGGATGGACGCGACGTCATCGCGCACCCCACCGGCCTTCTCCGTGACCGCTTCGACCCAGTCCACAGTGTTCGTCTCCATCGGCGTTACAGCACTCCCAAGCTCGTCGCGCGAGCTGTCACACGGTCAAGGATTGATGGGATCACGTCCCCATGCGCGGTCGCCTCATACTCAGGCTGCTCGTACTGGCGGCGTTTCGCCGTCGCACCGAGGGACGCGTCAGGGATGAGCTCAATCGCGGCGGCCTGCGCGTCGTACCAGGCAAGTTCTGGGATGGTCGCCCGCATCTTCTGGACGGTGTCTCGCCCGGCTGTCAGGAGGAAGTAGTCCCGCCGTGCCAGGTTCCCGGAGTCGGCTGCTCTGCGGTGCGCGATCTGACCGTACATTTTCAGCACCGACAGCGCGTCGTCGATAAACTCGTACGCGCCGTACATGTACCGCTCCATCGGATAGCGGTGCAGGGACGGCGCGTCACCGTCGAGCATCCTGCGCACCGCAGGCTGCACGGCACCCAGCGAAGCTCTCCCGCTCTCGAACTCCGTGAGCAGCTCATCGGCGAGGTAGTCGGGGTTTCGGAGCCAGAAGTCGAGCTTCTGGACTCGCGTCAGTGACGAGACGACGGCGACCGCGTCCTCGACGGGGCAGTCCGCGGCGACGGGTGTGCCGAGCACGTCAAGGAGGATGAGGATCCGGGTCGCCGTCTGGCTCGTGGATCCGCCTCGACGTCGCGCGGCAGACATCAATGGCATGGACAACGTCATCTCCCCCGGTCGTACTCATCATGGCGTGGCAGGCGACCGAAACCCGGATACCGCGGTCCCGGCGCGTCACGAGTCACGCGAACTGGGGCGGGACGGTCAGGTTCGTGGCGAACTGCAGGTGACTTCCGATCCCACGACTCGTCAGCGATTCGCCTCGCGTGGTCGGCCATGCCCAACCCTAGGCGCGTTGGCTCACGAGGATGTGCGCGCACGATGCGGCTCCTCAAGCGCGCATGCCCGCTGATGGATCCGAAGCGAGCGGACGCCCGATTGTGGATCGTCGACTCGCAGTGCGATCGCGCAGCGGGTCGCGCGCTCGCACTACACTCGGCGGCGTGACAACGCCTGCAGACTGGTACGAAGATCCCACCGGGCGGTTCGAGCGCCGGTACTGGAATGGGACAGCGTGGACTGACCACGTGTGGGCCGCCGGCGCACAGACTGTCGACGCCCTCGTGCCGTCTCCACCAATCGCGGTACAAGAATCAGCTGATGCGATTGCGTCATCACAGGCGGTTGAGGTGCAGCCCGCCGCGCACGTGGAGGTCGAGGTCGCGCCCAAGCGTCTCTCGCGGCGACAAGCCAAGCGCCAGGGCCGGGACTCGTTCGAGACCACCGCGCTTGCGGCCGCGCACGGCGATCAAACTGCGTTAGAAGCCCTTCCGGCATTGGTCGCCGACGCTGAGCGTCATTACAAGGCGAAAGAGTGGGAGCAACGCCGCTGGGACACGCTAGCAATCGCGATTCGCGACGTCGTCGATGACGACGTCCTCACCGAAGCCGAAGAGCGGGAGCTGTTCCGACTTGCTGATGCGCTCGATCTCGACCTTCAAACGCTCGCCGTGCGCGACATGGCGGTCTTTGAGGAACTGGTCATCGCTGGGCTCAACGATGGACGCCTCCCGACGGTCGACGCTCCGGTCATGTTGAAGTCGGGTGAAACTGCTCGAGCCACGTTCGGCGTCGCGCTGATGAAGGAAGTTACGGTGCGCGAGATGCGTGGTGGCTCCCACGGTGTGAGCATCCGCGTCGCGAAAGGTGTCAGTTACCGCGTTGGCGCGGCACGCGCCAAGAGCGTCGTTGTGGGAACGCAGATGCAGGTGCAGGACGTCGGCGTCCTCACCGTCACGAATCAGCGCGCGATCTTCACAGGCGACAAACGCACCCTGGAGTTCCGGTACGACAAGCTCGTCGGAATGGAACAGTTCTCCGACGGGCTGCGACTGAACGTCTCGAATCGGCAACTCGCATCACTGTTCCGCTTCAGCGCATCCTCCTCGCCAGCCATCGCCGCCGCGTTCATCAGCCGACAGGAGTAGGAGTGGCGAAACGGACTGAGAGCGACGAGCACTACGTCCTCGACCTCTGTGACGAAGTCTTGGGCATTCCCGGCAACCGCCAGGCGCGCTTCGACTGGCTCCTCGGCGACGCATCGCCCACCACCGGTCGAGCCGCCCGACTTCCAGTCGACGGATACTGGCCCAATCTGAATCTCGCGGTCGAGTTCCAGGAGAAACAGCACACCGAGGCCGTGCCTCTGTTCGATCGCCGAGCAACCGTGTCCGGCGTCACGCGCGGAGAGCAGCGACGACTCTACGACCAACGCAAAGCCGAACTCATACCCGCCAACGGGCTTCGCCTAGTCGTGATCCACAAGAGCGCGTTCCCCACGAGGCGGGATCGCATCGTCCGCCAGCACGACCACGACATCGCAACCGTTCGCGAACACCTCCACCACTGACTACGTGCCGGCCCCACCCTCCAAGCTCGAGCAGGATCCCCCGCCAAAATCATTCAAGCGGATCAGCGGACATTCGTGTCACCAGCGCGGGGCTTCGGGCGTTTACGAAGAGGCGGCCTAGGCAACCACGCCAGCACTGCGACGCGCAGGCGCTGCCACGAGGTCGTCAAGGTCACATCGGCAAACGGCGAGCATCACTAGACTTGCGTCGTGTACCGGCTGACGGGCCTCGAGTCGCCCGACTTCTCATTTCGTCTAAGTGGCGAAGACCTTGAGGCACACCGATTCTCAGTTGTCATTGGCGCCAACGGCACCGGGAAGAGCCGCCTGCTTGCTCACCTTGCGGCTGGGGCCATGCGACCGATGGAAGATCGCAGAGAAGAAGTGGGTTCTCGGGCCCCCCTGGTTCTAGCGGTTTCCAATCTTGTCATCGACTCGTTCCCCAAGCCTCGAGCATGGAACGACTCCTACCGTTATCTTGGGTTGCGGCAAGCCACTAACACCGTCTCGACAGGGTCGCTCAATTCCTCGCTCGGGCCGTACCTCGTCGAACTAATGGCTTCGTGGGGTACCCGGATCGACTTAGGACCGGTGCTACATCACGTCGGTGTCGGCGACTACGACATCGTTGTAGCTAAGCGCGTGCGACCCGTTGGCGAAGTCGGAACCCTTGAGAGGCTCGCGCCGAGCCTAGACAACTTTGGCCTAAAGCCGCCTAGACAGGCGATTGAGGCGCTCGATGGAGAATTGTCCGATGTAGCGCGGGACCTGGACATCTCACGCTCGCTAGGGACTGGCGAGGTTCTCGGTCGACGCCTCGCAAGCCTTGCCACATATTTCGACCTGCATCCTGCCATCCTTCTTGTGAGCTTGCGCCGCGTCTACGGGTTGACCCTCGATGTGCGCTTCGATGGCCGCCTCGAGGCGAAACATTCGGGGCTCAGCGCTGGCCAGGCAATGCTCTTATCCATGGTCGTTCGCATCGCAGCTGCTATTCGGCCGGGTTCGCTCGTTCTAATCGATGAGCCTGAGACGGGCACTCACCCGGACTGGCAGTCTTCATTCATACCGATGATCAAGGAAACGCTACCGCCGGAAGCTGCGAGTCATTTTTTCATTGCGAGTCATTCACCGTTCCTTGTGTCTGACGCCAACGATGTTCTCAGAGCTGATGGCTCACCGTTGTTCGAGGAAGTAACCAGCGACGTGAGGGGCATGTCCGTGGAGGGCATTTTGTATCGAATCTTCGGTACACGGGTGGTCGGCAACTCCGCGGTCGATGCGGACCTCACACGTGTAGTCACCTGGATATCGGGACGTGAACAAGGAGCGCAAACCCCTTCGGACATCATCGGTGCAGCGATCCGACTAGAAGGTATCTCTTCGGAGGAGACTCCTACAGTGAACGCCATTCTCGCCGAGCTTGTGAGGGTTCGGGAGCGCCCAGCGTCATGAGGAGATTGAAGAAGCCTCCGCGACACCTCAAGATTGAGCCGCAAGATGCCATGGATGCGGGCGGCGGTGTAGTGGCGTGGGGGTCGTCTTCGGCGACCAAGCGCTTCCGTCGACAGTTTGCCGCCTGGGCCTACCGAAGTCAGAAGGGGCGGTGTGCATACTGCAGCCTGCCCTTGGGAGCGCGAGGGCATCGTTCAAGTTCGATCGACCACTTTGTGAAAAAGGGCGGCAATAACGGCCTACCACGATGGACGTACGAACTTTACAACCTCTTCCTCGCATGCGAGCGATGCAACAGCAAGTCAAAGAAGCAGTACCTTGCGCTAGATGGTTCACCAATCAATCCTTATCGGGCCAACGCGTTCACTCTCTTTCACCCATACCTGGACAAGATTCAAGACCATATGGAGGGCGGATATCGTGGTGGCGCAACAGAGCCTTCAACGCCGCGGCATTTGTCCGCCAAGGGTGCTGAATCGATCCGACTTTTCAAGCTTGCCGATATCAGCCTCCGGCGCCTATGGGAATCAGAGTCGCAGGCCTGTGCGGACGACAAACGACGTCGAGATCTGTCAGCGAACGAGTACGCGCAGTATCGAGAAGCGCTGAAGGAGTTGCAGGGAGCGTTCAGGTAGATCCACGAGTTTCATCTCCTCCTGCAGCCGATATAGCGAGCGATGTGGACTGCGATGTCATGGCGAGCGGTCGAGTGACCCGCGAGCGATCGGTAGGGAGTCACGACGTCGGACGGTATTGGTCAATGCCAATACCACCGGCCCTGAGACTGACGACGCTCGGTCGGCCACGAGGGCGAGGGCAGCCGACGATTCGTCAGGCGCTTAGGCGTCGACGCCGAAGGCGCGCAGCAGCGGGATACGGGGGATCATCCGGCGCGGGCCCAGTTGCACTGTGGGGATGGTCCCGTTCTCGATGCCGAGCTTGATTGTGCGGTAGTCGACGCCGACGAGTTTCGCGGCGTCTTTCATGGTTAGTGCGAGTGAGGTGGATGACGTGCTCATGACAGTCTCCTTCGGTGGGCAACTAATGACATCACTTGCTCACGCACTGTACACCCATGAATGCCCGATGTCATCGCTTGCTCAGGGTGGGACGAACTGACACACTCGCACCATGCCCGAACTCGTCATCGAACAGGTCGACGCGGAGATCATCGATGCGGGGGATGGTGTTCACATTCCACGCTCGTGGGGCGCGGTGGTGACAGGCCTTCCTGACATTCCGGGTGCGGTCCGAGCGCGCATCGTGTACGACACGGCATTGCGGCGTGCGGTGGCTGAGTCGATTCAGGTGGACCGCGACGGACCGGGGGATGAGGTGACGACGACACTGCTGCGCGATATCCGGGTGCAGGCGATCGTGCAATGGGCTGCTGCTCGAGTTGTACGGATCGACGGCGATGGTGGAGCGCCCGAGTCGTACGGCGAGTACATCGCGCGCCTGCGCACGGATGAGGGCCGCTCTGACGACCAGAATCTGCGCGAGGCGGTCAGGCTGTACCGACTCGCATCGGTGATCAACGACGGACCGCTCAAGCTCGTGTCTGAGGAGCTCAATGTCAGTATCAGCACGGCGACGCGAATGATGAATCGTGCCCGCGTCGCCGGCCTTGTCGATGAGGAGACCGGGCGTGAGGTCTACGTCCAGGCCCGGGAACAGCAGCTTCGCGAGCAGGCCACGGGGCCCGTCGTCGGCCCGGGGTCATCCGGCCCGTCGGTCAGCCGCTGATCATTGAATTTCGCCAGTCCGGCGCGCCTAGCTGGCGTCGGGCATGCCGCACCGTGATTTCTGTCATTTGTGCACTTCGGGCGGTTCGGCATCCATGTGCTGATCAATGTGCTTAGAGTTTGCGGCGTTAACGGATGCGGGCAAAAACAAGTCTCGCCCATGCCCGATCTAGCCCCGGAATCGCGCGGAATTTTTGCCCGCAATTTGCCCGCATCCCATCTGCAGTTGCATGTTTTCGCATGTTCGCCGATGCGGTCGCACTCTCGAAAACTCGCGTGATTCCGCGGATTTTGTCGGTAGATGCAACCAGGTGAAGCTAGCGAAAACGCGCATTTTCGGATTCGAGTCCCTCCAGGGGTATATGCCTCCCATTCGCGACAGTCGGCCTCTTCCCTAGAGTCTGACACGGGATGTAAACCTCCGAATTAGCTAATCGGTAGGCACCTACAACGTCGGGCTGACCCATCCCGCTCTTGTGGCGCTGGATTCAGCTGCTCGACTGATAGTGGAGGCGCGGCGGATACGCGCCGTCGAGCTCCATAACGCTCCCTGCCGCCCACGACTGACGCCTCAGTACCCACCGGACGCCCCCGCGCTCTTCCGCCACGCCACTTGACAACCGCTCCGTGACCGGTCACGCTAGGCATCACCGTGACCGGTCACGGAAATGCACCACTCAGCGTCGAGGAACGAGGATCGCAGTGAAATTCGCCTACCAGGTCAACGCATGGGGCGGGGTCGTCGGCACCCCCGGCGCCGTCACCGACATCTCGAACGGGTTCTACTTGACGCCCGGTGGCCCGGCTCCGGCGATCGCCGCCATCGCCGCCGCGGGCTTCTCGGGCATCGAGATCTTCGACGGCAATCTCCTCTCGCTGGGGGAGGGCAAGGACGATTTCCGCCGCCTCCTGGACGAGCACAGCGTGGAGCTGGCCGGCGTCTACTCGGGCGGCCACTTCATCTACCGCGATGCCCATGAAGACGAGCTCGCGCGCTTCGACCGCTCGATCGCCGTGGCAGCCGAGTTCGGCGCACGTCACTT
Organism: Microbacterium lemovicicum; assembly: GCF_003991875.1. Taxonomy (NCBI): domain Bacteria; kingdom Bacillati; phylum Actinomycetota; class Actinomycetes; order Micrococcales; family Microbacteriaceae; genus Microbacterium; species Microbacterium lemovicicum. Next base: position 2,299,686 of record NZ_CP031423.1, on the reverse strand, counting down.
CGTGCTCGGCGGGGGAGCGATCCGCTCGACCGGTCGTCAGGACCAGGACTACGTCGTCATGGCCGAGCTGCTCGACCAGGTCGCAGACCGGGCCCGTAGCGCGGGCCTCGTACCGAGCTACCACCCGCACCTCGGGAGCCTCGCCGAGGCACCCGAGCAGATCGATGCCCTGCTCGCAGCATCCTCGATCGGTCTCTGCGCCGATGTGGCTCACCTCGCCGCGGGCGGGGGAGACCCGGTGCAGATCATCGACACCTACGCGGACCGCCTCGACTACGTCCACCTGAAGGACTACGACCCCCAGACGGGCAGCTTCATGCCCCTCGGCGAAGGCGTCGTCGACATGGACGCCGTCGTGCAGGCCGTGGTACGCACCGGCTACAGCGATTGGGTGGGCGTCGAACTCGACGGCTACGCCGGCGACGCGGCCGACGCCGCCCGCCGCAGCTTCGCCTATCTCGACGACGGCCCCCTCGCCGACTCGTCGACGCTGCCGCGCTGACGCAGCGCCCACCGGCTTCACCTCACAACAGAACAGCACGAAACAACGAAGTTCCGCAGTTCCCGTATCGCCCAGGGCACAGTCGCCCGCTCAACATTTAGGAAGCAGCAATGATGCGCACGAAGCACAGCTTCATCGCGGGTGCAGGTCTCCTCGCCGCGTTCGCCATGGCCCTCGTCGGATGCTCGACCGACAGCGGAGGCGGAGACGGATCCGCTCAGACCGTCACGGTCGATGCCGCGGCGATCCAGCCGGCATCCATCGTCGGCCTCGGCAAGAACGGCGAAGAGCCGGTCACCGTCGACGACCTCCAGCTCACGGACGATGAGACGGCGAAGGTCGCCGCCGGCGACTTCACCGTCGCCATCTCGATGAACACCATGGACATCGACTGGTCGCGTCTGACGATCCAGGGAATCCAGGACACCCTCGACGACCTCGGGGTGAAGGTGGTCGCCGTCACCGACGCGAAGTTCGACGTGCAGCAGCAGATCTCCGACATCGAGAACCTCATCACGCAGAAGCCCGACGCGATCATCAGCATCCCGACGGACGACGTGGCCACGGCCGAGGCGTACAAGAAGGTGAGCGCGGCCGGGATCAAGCTCATCTTCATTCACATGCCGGCCAATGGGCTCGTCTACCCGCAGGACTACCAGGCCGTGATCGCGCCGGACAATCAGGGCAACGGAGAGATCGCGGCGGCCGCGCTCGCCGAGTACATCCCCGAGAACGGCACGGCGGGCATCGTCGACTTCGCGGTCGACTTCTATACGACCAACCAGCGCACTCTGCGCGTGAAGGAGTGGTTCGCCGAGAACCGCCCCGACGTCACCCTGAAGGATGCCGGGTTCACCGACACCGGAGCGGTCGGGCCGGTCGCGGCGAACTTCATGACGGCCAACCCCGACGTCGCGGGACTGTTCCTCATCTGGGACGCCCCGGCGATGCAGGCGGTCGCCTCGCTGCGGAATGCGGGGGTCAACGTGCCCATCACGACCATCGACCTCGGCACCGAGGTGGCTGTGGACATGGCCAGCGGTGGATACATCAAGGCGGTCGGTGCACAGAAGCCGTACGAACAGGGCGTCGCCGAAGCACTCGCCGCGGCGAAGGCGCTCGTCGGCAGCGAGACTCCCGCGTGGGTCGCACTGCCGTCGGTCGCGGTGACGCCCCAGAACCTCCTGGAGTCGTACGAGGATATCTTCCGCACGGCGCCCCCGCAGGAAGTCGTCGACGCCTGTGACGCCTCCGGCGTCTGCGGCTGACGACGAGAAGCCGAACCCATCGAAGAGGAGGGCGTGATGGCGATTCCGACGAACCAGAACGACGCGAGCAGCGAGACGGTGCTCGTTGCGAAAGGCGTCAGCAAAGCGTTCAGCGGTGTCTACGCCCTGAAGGGGGTGGACTTCGACCTGCGGGCCGGAGAGGTGCATGCACTTCTCGGCGCGAACGGCGCAGGCAAGTCCACCCTCATCAAGATCCTCGACGGCGTGCAGCCGCAAGACGAGGGGACCGTCGAGATCGACGGGCGGGAGCGGACCCCGGCAGACATCGCGACGGTCTTCCAGGAGCTGAGCCTCGTGCCGTCGCTGTCGGTCGCGGAGAACATCTTCCTCGGCAACGAGCCGCGCAACCGCTTCACCTTCGTCGACCGCAAGAAGATGAACCGGGTCGCGAAGGAGCTCCTAGAGGGGCTAGGACTGCGTCTGCGCCCGGAGGAGCCGGTCGAGAACCTGTCCGTGGCTTCCCGCCAACTCGTGGAGATCGCCAAGGCAATTCATCGAGACGCACGCGTCCTCGTGCTCGACGAGCCGACCTCGACGCTGACGAAGGCCGACCAGCTGCTGCTGTTCGAGAGCGTGCGCGACATCCAGAAGTCCGGCGTCGGCATCATCTACGTCACGCACCGCCTGACCGAGGTGTTCGAGCTCGCAGATCGCGTCACGATCATCCGCGACGGTCGGAAGGTTCTCACCGAGAACGTCGCCGAGATGGAGATGGCGACACTCGTGCGCGAGATCAGCGGCACGGCGATCGACGAAGACGGCCCCCCCAAGGAGAGCTTCGACCGATTCGCGCACCCGGAGACCGTGAGGAGGTCGACCACCGGTCCGAAGCTCCGTGTCACCGACCTGTCAGGCGATCGGTTCGCGAACATCAGCTTCCGCGCCGACGGCGGACGGATCATCGGCATCGCCGGGCTCATCGGGTCGGGCCGCACCGAGCTCCTCGAGACGATCGCCGGCGCGCGTCGTGCGATGGCCGGCGAGATCGAACTCGACGGCCGGGCGGTCAGATTCAAGCACCCCTGGGAGGCGCTGAAAGCAGGCGTTGCGCTCGTTCCGGAGGACCGGCATCGCTCGGGCGTCATCCTTCAGCACTCCATCCAGAGGAACCTCACGCTGGCCCATCGCAGATCGCTCACCCGCGCCGGGTTCGTCGACAACCGAGCCGCCGCGAACCTCGTGCGCGGTCTCGCCGACACCCTGCAGGTCAAGGCGGCGTCGATGGCCAGCCCTGTGCAGTCCCTCTCCGGCGGCAATCAGCAGAAGGTCGTCTTCGCGAAGTGGCTGCAGCCGGGCATGCAGGTTCTGCTTCTCGACGAGCCGACACAGGGCGTGGACGTACGTGCCCGTCAGGAGATCTACAGCGTCATCCGCCGCTTCGCCGAGGAGGGTGCCGCGATCGTCGTGGTCTCGTCCGACTTCGTCGAACTGAACGAGCTCTGCGACGAGATCTGCTTCATGACCTCGACCACCATGAGCCGGTCCGAGCCCGTGACCGACGACGTCACGGATCAGTACATCTACTCCAGACTCAATGAAAGGGTGCTGCAGAGCCATGAGCGCGACCACCAGTAATGTCTTCTCGCGCCGGTGGGGCGGGCGCTCCGCGGGCGACTTCATCCGCGAGTACTTCGTCTACATCGCCCTCGTCGCGCTGATCGTCTTCTTCTCGATCGCGTCGCCGTATTTCCTCACCGCGGGCAACTTCGCGAACATCGGCCGGCAGACGGCGATCGTCTCGATCATCGCGGTCGGGATGACGCTGGTCATCGTCAACGCGCAGATCGACCTGTCGGTGGGCAGCGTCTTCGCCCTCAGCGGCATGGCAGCCGCCCTCGCGATGCAGTACATCTCGAATTTCTGGCTTCTCGGTGCGCTCGCGGCCATCGCCGTCGGAATGATCTTCGGCTTCGCCAACGGCTACATCACCGTCAAGCTCGGCGTGCCGAGCTTTCTCGTGACACTCGGCATGCTGGGCATCGCCCGGGGCATCGCCCTGCTGATCACCGACACGCGGCCGGTGCTGATCACCAACCCGAGCTACTTCGCGATCTTCGGAGACAGCCGCGTGCTCGGCATCCCGATCGCCGTCGTCTGGACGGTGGCGATCGTCGTCATCGGCGTTCTCCTCCTCCACAAGAGCGTCTTCGGGCTTCGCGTCTTCGCCACCGGCGGCAACCCGCAGGCCGCCCGCTTCACCGGGGTCAACACCCGGCGCACGATCATCCAGTCGTTCGTCATCACCGGAGCCCTCGTCGGGGTCGCCTCAATTCTGTTCACCGGAGTGGCGCACGCCGCGCGACCCGACGTCGGCGTCGGCCTCGAACTCGATGTCATCGCCGCGGTGATTCTCGGCGGCGTCAGCCTTTTCGGCGGACGCGGCACTGTGGTCGGAGTGCTGGCCGGCTCGCTCATCATCGGGATCATGAACAACGGCCTCGTGCTGATGGGGGTGGACTCCTCCGTGCAGCAGATCATCAAGGGGATCATCATCATCGCCGCCGTCTCGCTCAGCAAGAAATAGCAGCCCTCCCCGTAACCAACGCAATAACGAAGGGAATCGAAGACGATGTCTTCCGAATCAACTGACGCCCAAAGCTTCTTCCGGGTCGAGGCGAACGAGAGCGGCCGGTGGAGCTTCATCGACCCGAACGGCGAGCCGTTCATCTCGTTGGCCATCAACCATCTCGATGACAGCGACCTGCGCTACCCGCACAACGTCGAAGTATTCGACCGGAAATACGCCAGCCGGAAGGCCTGGACCAAGGGCGTCGTCCGCGACCTCCAGGACCTGAACTTCAACACGATCGGCTGGACCTCCCAGTACATCAGCGGCGGCTGGGGCGAAGCCCTCGACTGGTTCGGTGACCCCGTCGACCTCGGTCACTCCTCCCCGTGGCCCGACGATCACCTCCTGAGCGCCGGGATGCCCTACGTCGTGCAGATCCGCGTGCAGGAGATCGAGGACTGGAACGGCCATCCGGCATTCCGGGATGTCTACGGCGAAGACTTCCAGAAGTACGCCGACTGGATCGCCCGCCGGATGGTGTCCGACCACAAGGACAGCACGAACCTGATCGGCTACTTCCTGGTCGACATTCCCTCGTGGCTGCCGCACGCGTCGGGTCGCTTCTGGCCCGGTTTCGAAGGGCTCACCCCGGAGGAGCACGACAAGAAGTTGTTCGACGTGGCGACTCAGTACTACAAGACGGTCACAGAGGCGATCCGCCGCTACGACCCGAACCACCTGATCCTGGGGGACCGTTACAACGGCAACAAGGGGATTCCCGAGGCCGCGCTGCGGGCGATGACCCCCTACGTCGACGTGCTCTCCGTCCAGTACTTCACAGGCAAGACCGACGACGAGTACACCACGATGATCGAGGATCTGCGTGGCTGGCACGAGCTGACCGGCAAGCCGGTGGTCATCGCCGACATCGGCAACTGGGTGCCCACACAGATGAATCCGCATCGCACTAGCGATATGGAGACACAGGCCGAACGCGGTGGGGATTATGCGAACGGTCTGGCGAAGGTCGTCGCGGAGCCGTGGATCATTGGCTGGCACTGGTGCGGCTACATCGAGAACCTCGGGCGCGGATGGGGCATCAAGGACCCGAACGACGAGTTCTACTCCGAAATGACCGATCAGGTGCGCGATGCCAACGCGGCAGCGCAATCAGCGATCGCCGGCTCCGCAGAAGGGAACAAGTCGTGAAGAAGGTCAACGTCGGCCTTATCGGGGGCGGGTTCATGGGCAAAGCGCACTCCCTGGCGTACGCGGGCGTGCCGATGTTCTTCTGGCCCGCCGATGTAATGCCGGTCAAGCACACGATCGCCGAGGCGACGCCCGAACTCGCGGCCGACGCCGCCACCCGCTTCGGCTTCGCCGGTTCCACCAGCGACTGGCGGTCCATTATCGATGACCCGGACATCGACGTCGTCGACATCGCCACCCCGAACAACCTGCACGCCGAGATGGCGATCGCGGCTCTTCGGGCCGGCAAGCACGTCATCTGCGAGAAGCCGCTCGCCCACACGCTGGAGGACGCCGAGCGCATGCACCGCGTCGCGCTCGAATCGCAGACAGTGAACATGGTCGCCTTCAACTACCGCAGGACCCCAGCTGTCGCACTGGCGAAGAAGTACATCGAGGAGGGGGCGATCGGAGACATTCTCAATTTCCGCGGCACCTACCTCCAGGACTGGTCAGCCGACCCGAACTCCCCGCTCTCCTGGCGATTCACGAAGGCCGTGGCAGGGTCCGGGGCAGTCGGTGACATTCTCAGTCACGTCATCGATCTTGCCCATTACCTGGTCGGCGATATCGCCGAGGTCACTTCTCTGACGAAGACCTACATCAAGGACCGGCCCGTTCAGTCGAGTGGGTCGGACTCGCTCGGCAACGCCAAGGTCGATTCCGGACCGCGCGCGTCGGTGGATGTCGATGACGAGGTGATGACGCTCGTGAAGTTCAGGGGTGGCGCGGTCGGATCTCTCGAGGCCACGCGAAACGCGTGGGGCCGAAACAACTTCATCACCCTGGAGATCCACGGCACAGAAGGCTCGATCGCCTTCAACTACGAGAATCGGGACGAGCTGCAAGTCTGCTTCCGCTCCGATGAAGGCGATCGACGTGGCTTCCGCACGGTTTACACCGGGCCGAACCACCCGAACGGCCACGCGCTCTGGCCCATCCCGGCACTGGGAATCGGTTACGGCGAGACCAAGATCATCGAGGCGAATGACTTCTTCACGGCGATCGCCACGGGCGGCGAGGTGCGACCGAACTTCGCCGATGGGTATCAGGTGGCGCTCGTGGAGCATGCCATCCTAGAGTCCGCAGAAAGCGGCGCCTGGACGAGCGTTCCCGAGGTCGACCGATCGAGGGCCACTCGGATGACCGCAGGCTGACCACAACGTCATCAGCTCCGCTCCCGCATGGCCACTGTCATGCGGGAGCGGAGTGAAGTGCCACGAGAGCAAGGCGGGCATGCAAAACCCATCCGGAAACACCGCGCAGGCGGCGACCCCCTCGCCATCGTCGCGACCACGGAAAGTGAACATCAACGACGTCGCGTCCGCCGCCGGCGTCTCCTACCAGACCGTCTCGCGCGTGTTGAACGACGCCCCGGATGTTAACGCTAAGACACGGGCGCGCATCCAACAGCTCATCAAAGACCTGGGCTACCGTCGCAGCCGGACGGCCACCGCCCTCTCCACCAACAAATCCACCGCCATCGGCATCCTTGCCGACCGCTCCGCGCGCTTCGGTCCCGTCGGCACGCTGATCGCTCTCGAAGAGGTTGCTCGCCAAAAGGGCTACTTCACGACTGTCATCACCGTCGAGCAACCGTATGAGGAGTCCGTCGCGAAGGCGCTCGAGAGCCTCGACGACATCGAGGTCGACGGCATTATCGTCATCGCGCCGGTCCTGAGCATGGCCGATGCGGTGCGTGGTGCCACGATCCTCGTGCCGGTCGAGATGATTGCCGCGGGAGTCTCGTCAACGCCGAGTCTGTTCACCTACTCGGAGAACCAGGAGCTCGGCGCCCGTCTGGCCACACAACATCTCATCGACCTCGGCCACACAGACATCGCGCACCTGGCTGGGTCCATGGAGTGGTTCGACGGCCGTGTACGCCGACGCGGCTGGGAAGGGGCATTGCGGGATGCCGGACTTGAGCCGGGCCTATGCCTCGAGGGCGACTGGACCCCGAAATGGGCGTACGAGACGGGCCTGCGCATGGCGCGCGATGGAACGGTGCCGCAAGCGATCTTCGCCGCCAGCGACCACACGGCATTGGGCCTGATCCGGGCTCTCACCGAGTCGGGCATACGGGTGCCAGAGGACGTGAGCGTCGTCGGATACGACGACATCTTCGGCTCCGACTATTTCCTGCCCCCCTTGACGACGGTGAGACAGGACTTCACAGCGCTAGCTCACGCGAGCATCGAGGTGCTGCTGGGCGCCATTGGCGGGCGCGAGGTGGATCGCGAGCCCATCGCGCCAACGCTTGTGGTTCGTCGGAGCGTGGTGCCAGCTTCTCCTCGACGCGCGATGCGTGAAGGGCGCTAGCGGGAGCTGGGGTGCGGGGGAAAGATGTTCGCTTTTGAGCGCAAGAATAACGGTGGTCTCGTCGCGGAGCGGAGAGCTTCAGGGCTGCACTCAAGCCGAATGCGGAGATCCTTCATCCGCTTTTTATTGCTGTGCGTGGCCATGTTCACGATCTCCGTCATCGCGGTGGGATGCGCGACCTCTGCGCCTCGATCGAGCAGCGCAGAAGTGCCGGAAAAGGAAGCTGCTCGATTCGCGCAGACGGACGCTCAACCGACTGCCGCCGCTCGCGTCACTCCGACGGCCACTCCGACACCGGTCATAACGCAGCGACAGGAGACGGTCACCGAGGCGATCGCCTTCGAGCAGACGTCGGTCGAGGACGGCAACCTTCCTCGCGGCGAGACCGTGGTCTCTGTTGTCGGACAGGCGGGGGAGCGTGCGCTGACGTACACGGTCACACTTGTGGACGGCGTGGAGACCGCTCGCGAGCTGACGTCGGACGTGGTCGCCGTCGCACCCGTCGCGGAGGTTGTGTCGGTCGGCGTGTACGACCCGCCTCCACCGCCTGCGCCGCCTGCACCAACTGCAGAGTGCGATCCGAACTATGCGGACGCGTGCGTGCCGATCGCGAGCGATGTGGATTGCGCAGGGGGCTCGGGTAACGGGCCGGCGTACCTGGACGGCGTCGCCCGCGTGGTCGGGTCCGATATCTACGGCCTCGACAGGGATGGCGACGGGCTCGCGTGCGAGCGTTGAAACGCCCGCATAATCCCAATCGCTTCCGTCAGCCGACCACCCCCACGGAACCACGCTCGATGAACCGCGCAGCCAGCAGCTCCGCCTCCTCGCCCGACGCTCCCGCGAGCAGCCGCACCAGCTTGCGCCCCGCGGCCAGCCCGACGTCGTAGATCGGCTGCGAGACGACCGACAGGGGCGGGGCGACCAGTTCGGTCCAGGGGAAATCGTCGAACATGACGAAGGAGAGGTCGCGGGGGAGTTCGATACCGCGCGAGCGAAGCACCCGCAGCATGTCGAGGGCGATGACGCTGTCGGAAGCCAGGATCGCGGTGGGCGGCTGGGGGAGCGCGAGCAGCTCGTCGATGATCGCCGTCACGGCGGGCATGCCGATCGCGCCGAAACGCACCAGAAGTGTGTCGGGCTCGACATCGGACGCTGTCAGAGCGGCCTGAATGCCGGCGAGGCGATCGGTCACCGATGACACTGCGAGAGGCTGCCCGGGCGCCCACGACTCGTCGGACGCGAGGGCGGTGACGAAGGCGATGCGACGGTGACCTGCGGCGAGCAGGGAGGCCGCGGCATCCTGGGCGGCGACGGCGATGTCGACCCCGACGGAGGGCACATCCAGGCCGTCGACGTGGCGGTCGAGCAGCACCATTGGCCGGCCTGAGGCGTGCACGTCGTGCAGATGATCTGTCTCGAACGACGATGCCGGCGCGACGATCACCCCGTCCACCCGCTTGTCGAGAAGCACCCGCACGGCGTCGATCTCGGCCTCGACGTTCTCCGACGTGTTGATGAGGATGACGTCGTATCCGGCTGCCTTCGCGGCGTCGGAGATGCCCCTCATCGCGAGGCCGAAATAGCCGTTCTCGATGTCGCCGACGATGACGCCGATGGTCTTCGACTTGCCCGTGTTCATGCTGCGGGCGAGCTCGTTCGGGCGGTATTCCAGGCGCTCGGCGGCGGCCATGACGCGGTCGCGCACGGCCTCGCTGACGGCGCCGTAACCGCCCAGCGCGCGCGCCGCTGTCGCCTTGCCGACACCGGCCTCGCGGGCCACGTCGCTCACAGTGACTTCGCGCCTGCGACTCGCCATCTCGCTCATCGAGCTCCATTCCATTCGTCTGAACAGTCTCTTGACACCTTCTCGCATTGCGGGGTAGCTTCCTACCTCAAGCAGGTGAGACCGGTCTCAATCTAATCGGTTGAGACCGGACCCACCACCCCCGAGCACCACTCAATCGAACGGACAGCTGTGAAGAAACGCATCATTCCCATCGCGGCCGCCATGGCAGCGGCAGTGCTCGCCCTCTCCGCCTGCAGCGGCGGTGCAGGAGCATCGTCCTCCGCCGGCGGCGAGGACAACCCCTACGGCCTCATCACGCCCGGCCAGATCCGCGTCGCCAGCGTCGGTGACATCAAGCCCTACGCGTTCACCGACGCGAGCGGCGAGTTCAGCGGCTTCGACATCGAGCTGTTCAAGGACGTCGCAGCCCGCGAGGGCATCGACGACGTCGTGTTCACGGGCCAGGACTTCTCCGGTCTCCTCGCCGCCGTGGCCAACGGGCAGTACGACGTGGGCGTCGCCGCGATCGGCATCACCGACGACCGCAAGACGACCGTCGACTTCAGCGAGGGCTACCTCGCCGGCTACCTCACGATCCTCAGCACGCCCGACAGCGACGTGAAGTCGAGCGACGACCTGGCCGGCAAGCGCCTGGGCGTCGTGCAGGGCACGCTGCAGGAGACCTACGCGGTCAACAACTTCCCGGGTGCAGACCTCGTGCGCTTCCCCGACAACAACGCCGCGATCGCCGCGCTGAACAACGGCACGATCGCCGCGCACTTCCTCGACTACGAGTCGACCCGCGAGTACATCGAGCAGTACGGGCTCGTCTCGGTCGAGGACATCCCGTCGTTCGACGCGCCGGCGGGTTTCGCCGTCGCCAAGGGCAACGACGCGCTCCGCGAGGCGCTCAACGAGGGTCTCGCCGCCGCCATGGAAGACGGCACCTGGAAGGAGCTCTACCAGAAGTGGTTCCCGGGCTCGCCGATGCCCGACCAGTACCTGCCCTCCAGCGAGCGCACCGCGTCGCCGACCCCGTCGTCCTGACACCGTCCGGGTGAGGGCGCTGTCGCCGCGGCATCCGCCCTCACCCACCCACTGACCCGAGAGGCGACCCATGGACTGGCTCGACCAACTCAAGAACACCTTCCTGAACTTCGACGCGATGGTGGCGGTGTTCCCGCAGCTGCTGGGCACCGGCCTCGTCAACACCCTCGTGATCTCCGCCGCCGCCACCGTGATCGGCATCGTGCTCGGCATGATCGTCGCGGTGATGGGGATCTCCCCGTCGCGATGGCTGCGGACACCCGCTCGGGTGTACACCGACATCTTCCGCGGGCTTCCGGCGATCCTCACGATCCTGCTCATCGGGCAGGGATTCGCCCGGCTGAGCCAGGACATCTTCGGACCGTCGCCCTACCCGCTCGGCATCCTCGCGCTGAGCCTGATCGCCTCGGCGTACATCGGCGAGATCTTCCGCGCCGGCATCCAGAGCGTCGACCGTGGACAGCTCGAGGCCTGCCGCGCTCTCGGGCTCAGCTATGGCAAGGCCATGCGCCTCGTCGTCATCCCGCAGGGCATCCGCCGGGTTCTGCCGGCGCTGGTGAACCAGTTCATCGCCATCGTGAAGGACTCGAGCCTCGTCTACTTCCTCGGTCTGCTCGTCAGCGAGCGTGAACTGTTCCGCGTCGGACAGGACGCCGCGGTGCTCACCGGCAACCTCTCGCCGCTCGTGCTGGCCGGCCTCTTCTACCTCGTGATCACCGTCCCGCTCACGCACCTCGTGAACTACTTCGACGACCGGTTCCGCACCGGACGCCGCAAGGCTACGCCGCCCAAGAGCGGCCTCGACGAGGTCGACGAAGTCACCCCCATCCCCGTCACCCTCGGGAGCAACACATGACCTACACCTCACCCATGCCCGTCGTCGACGGCCGCATCTACGAGGGCTCCAGCCTCGAGCTGAAAGACCTCACCATGGCTTACGGGCCCGTCGACGTGCTGCGCGGCGTCAGCCTCACGGTCGCCCCCGGCACAACGACCTGCGTGATCGGACCCTCGGGTTCCGGCAAGTCGACCATGCTGCGCGGCATCAACCGCCTGCACGAGCCCAAGAGCGGCGACGTGCTCATCCACGGCGAGAGCGCGCTGCAGGTGAAGCCCGATGTGCTGCGCTCGCGCATCGGACTGGTCTTCCAGCACTTCAACCTCTTTCCCGACCACACGGCGCTCGAGAACGTGGCGCTCGCCCTCCGCAACGTGAAGCGCATGTCGAAGGGCGAGTCGCGACGTATCGCGCACCAGCGTCTCGCCGAGGTGGGCCTCGCAGAGCGCACCGATCACCGGCCGCGCGACCTGTCGGGCGGTCAGCAGCAGCGCGTCGCGATCGCCCGCGCGCTCGCGATGGAGCCCGAGGTCATGCTCTTCGACGAGGTGACCAGCGCGCTCGACCCCGAGCTCGTCAAGGGCGTGCTGAACCTGCTCGCGGGCCTCGGCCAGCGCGGGATGACGATGCTCGTCGTCACGCATGAGATGAAGTTCGCGCGTCGCGCCGCCGACCAGGTCGTGTTCATGGACGAGGGGAAGATCGTCGAGGTCGGCACGCCGGAGCAGATCTTCGACGCCCCCAAGAGCGAGCGTCTGCAGCGCTTCCTGTCGGAGGTGCTGTGAGCGTCATCCGCACAGGGCTCATCGGCTTCGGCTCCTCGGGACGCGTCTTCCACGCCCCGTTCCTCGCCGCCGATCCGGCGTACTCCCTCGACGTGATCGTGACGGCGGATGCCGAGCGCTCCGGTGAGGCGAGGGCTCTGTATCCGGATGCTGCGACCGTGGCATCCGTCGATGATCTCTTCACCCGCGACCTCGATCTGGTGGTGATCGGATCTCCGCCCGCCACCCACCACGAGCTGGCGACCCGCGCGATCGAAGCCGGAATCGCCGTGGTCGTCGACAAGCCCTTCGCGCCGACGGTGGCTGAGGCCCGCGACCTCATCGACCGCGCGGCCGCGGCCGGCGTTCCGCTGACGGAGTTCCAGAACCGGCGGTGGGACGGCGACTTCCTCACCCTGCGCGGTCTCCTGGCCGACGGTGCGCTCGGCGACGTGCGCCGTTTCGAGTCGCGCTTCGAGTGGTTCAAGCCCGTCGAAGCGAAGGCGTGGAAGAACGAGGGCCCGGGCAGCGGCATGCTGTTCGACCTCGGCACGCACCTCATCGACCAGGCGCTGCAGCTGTTCGGGCCGGTAGAGAGCCACTACGCCGAGCTGGACGTGCGACGCGACGGCGGCGGGAGCGAAGACGACGTCTTCGTCGCGCTGCGCCACACCTCGGGCGTCACCTCGCACCTGTGGATGAACGCGCTCGCTCCGCTGAACGGTCCGCGCTTCCACGTGCTCGGCTCGTCCGCGGGATGGACCAGTTACGGTCTCGACCCACAGGAGGCTGCCCTCAAGGGCGGCGCCTCTCCGCGCGACGCGGGGTTCGGCGGGGGAGCGCGCCCCGGCATCCTCGGCACGACGGGCGAGACCCGCGACATCCCGCTGCTTCCCGGCGACTACGCCGCCTTCTACCGGCAGCTGGCTGACACCCTGCGCGGCGACGGCGAGCTGCCCGTCGACCCGAACGATGCGCTGGCCGTGCTCGAGCTCATCGAGCGCCTCCGCGCCCACTGACCCGTTTCGTCCCAGAGAAAGCACAGCCATGCCTGAAACACCCTCATCCGCACCGGCCGTCGTCGTCATCGGCGCGGGCGTGCTCGGCGTCTCCACCGCCACCCGCCTCGCCCAGGGCGGCGCCCGGGTCACGCTCGTCACCGAGTCGACCGTCTCCTCGGGCGCCAGCGGACGCTCGCTGTCGTGGCTCAACTCGGCAGGTTTCCGCAGCCCCGCCTACCACGCGCTGCGCGTCGCCGGTATCGACCGCTACCGCACGCTGCTGGCCCGCACTCCCGAAGCGGCGCGCTTCCTGCGCTTCGACGGCGGTCTCACCTGGGCGAAGCCGGGCAAATCGCACCTGGAGCGGCTCGCCTACGAGCATGGCCTTGGCTACGACAGTGTCTGGCTCGCTCCCGACGAGATCACGGCATGGACACCGGGCGTCGACCCCTCGTCGGTGCACGAGGAAGGTGCCATCTTCAACCCGGGCGAGGGCTGGGTCGATCTGCCGCTCCTCGTCGCGGAGCTGCTGACGGCGTTCGCCGCCGCCGGCGGCACCCTGGTCGAGAACGCCGGGCACACCTCGGTGGAGGTCGACGGCGGTCGTGCCGTCGGTGCCCGCACCGAGGGCGGCGACCTGCTTCCCGCCGACCGCGTGGTGCTGGCCACCGGGCCGTGGGTGCCGCGCGACCTCGCGGGCCTCGGCATCGAGCTGCCCGAGCAGACGCCGATCTCGGTGCTCGTGAGCACCAAGCCCATCGAGGTCGAGCTCAAGGCTGTGCTGAACACGCCGCGCGTGGCGATCCGCCCCACACCGTTCGGCACGCTGGTACTCGACTCCGGCTGGTCGGAGCGCGAGGTCGTCCGGCACGACGACGGCACCTGGGAGGTACGCGACGAGACCGTCGCGCAGCTGCTCCGCGAGGCGTCCGCCGTGCTGGCCGGCAACCCGGAGCTCGAACTCGACACCGTGGGCGCCGGTCCCAAGCCCATCCCGGGCGACGGCGAACCGGTCATCGGCGCCGTGCGCGACATCACCGGACTGCACGTCATCTTCACCCACAGCGGGGCCACGCTCGGCCTCATCACCGGCGAGCTCGTCGCCCGCGAGATCCTCACGGGAACGCCCAGCCCGCTGCTGGCCGACTTCAACGCCGCACGCTTCGCTCCGGTGCCCGCGTGAGGCCGCTGCCCCTCGCCGACCCGCGCATCGTCGCCGTCGGCGACAACGTCGTGGACTGCTACACCGCCGACGGCGTGATGTATCCGGGCGGCAACTGCGTCAACGTCTCGGTCTACGCGGCGCGCGAGGGCGTCGAGACCTCCTACATCGGAGCCGTGGCGGAGGATGCCGCGGGCGACCTGCTGCGGTCGGCCCTGCGTGCGGAGAACGTCGACACCACCCGGCTCCGCATCGAGGACGGCTCGACGGCGTACTGCCGCATCGGACTCATCGACGGCGACCGCGTCTTCCTGAACTCGGGGAAGGGCGTCTCCCTGTTCACCCCATCGGAGGCCGACCTCGACGTCATCGCCGGGTACGACGCCCTGCACGTCGGCGACTCGAGCTTCCTCGATGCGCACGTGCCCGACTTCGCGCGGCGCACGAGGGTGTCGTACGACTTCTCGATCCGCACGCAGCCCGAGTTCTGGCATCCGCTCGTCTCGCACTGCTTCCTCGCCACCTTCTCGGGCGGCGACCTCGACGAGGCGCAGGTCGACGACCTCATCGCCGGCGCGCTCGCCGGCGGAGCGAGGTGGGTGCTCGTGACCCGAGGCTCGCGCGGTGCGGTGCTGACCGACGGTGCGCAGCGCGCGTCGAGCACACCGGTGCCCACGCAGGTCGTCGACACGCTCGGCGCAGGGGACACCCTCACCGCCCGCGCGCTCATCGGACTGCTGCGCGGGGAGGATCTCGGCACACTCATGGCCGCAGCATCCGCCTCCGCAGCCGTCACCTGCACGCAGTTCGGCGCCTTCGGCTACGGCGCGCCGATCGACATCACAGAGACCTCGCCGAGAACCGATGACCTACTCACAGAAGGAGAACTCCGTTGACTGACGGCACTTACCTCGGCCCCGGACCCGTTGCCGAGATCCCCGGCGACATCGTCCCCTCGATGCGCCACGCCCTCGACCAGTGGGAGTCGATCGCCGACCACATCGACGCGCAGCCCTCGATCGACCGCGTGTTCCTTGTCGGTGCCGGCGGCTCGTTGTTCGGTGTGCAGGCGGCTCAGTTCGTGCTCGACACCTCCGCGCAGACGCCGGCCGTGTCGTTCAACTCCGACGAGTTCTTCTACCGCGCACCGGCGTCGGTGAAGCCAGGCGCGCTCGTGATCGTGCTGTCGGGCACGGGGGAGACCCCCGAGACCGTCCAGGCCGGCAGGTGGGCGCAGGATCAGGGTGCGTCGGTCGTCGGCGTGACGCTCAAAGCCGAGGGCCCGCTCGCGCAGGCGCTCGACACCGCCTTCGTCGCGCAGACCGGTCAGGGCACGCAGCTGCTGCTGCAGCTGCTCGCGCTCGCGGTGGTGCGTCGCGAGGACACCGATGTGTCGGCACGCCTGGCGGCGCTGCGCGCACTTCCCGAGGCGCTGCTCGCCGACGTGACGGCATTCGAGCCCCGCGCGGCCGAGCTGGCGCAGGAGATGAAGGATGCTGCGGTCACCCCGCTGCTGACGTCAGGGTCGCTCACCGGCCCCGCACAGACCTTCACGAGCTGCTATCTCGAGGAGATGCAGTGGATGCACGCCGTGACGATCAACGCGGACGAGTTCTTCCAGGGCCCGTTCGAGGTCTTCGACAAGGAGACGAAGTCGATCGTCTTTCTGCCGGAGGACGTCACGCGGCCGATGGGTGAGCGCGCTCTCGCGTTCCTCGAGGGCTACAGCGGCCCGACCTTCGTGATCGACTCGCGCGACTTCGCCCTCGACGGCATCGCCGCTGAGCAGCGGGCCTATGTGGCGCCTCTCGTGTACGCCACGCTCGTCTCGCGGCTGGCCGCGCACTGGGCTGCGGCCCGCGGCTACGCGCTCGAGGGGCGTCGCTACATGTGGCAGTTCGCGTACTGAGGTGACGTCGCGCTGCCCGGAGCGCCGCTCGCGCGGGGTTCCGGGCAGTGCGCTGAATCGCTTCTTGCGATGAACAACTCACGCAAGCGTGGCACGGCAGCACGAGTCGATCCCGTTTTGCTCGCTGACTTGCGTCCAACCGCCCCCTCCAACGAGGGAACCTCGTGAACACCACAACCCTCGAAACGTCCTCGTCTCTCTTCGTGCTCGCTCCTCGCGAGGTGCCGGCGCACGCGGTCACCTGTGAGCGGGATGTCTCATGATCGCGACGTAGACGCCCGCTCATCATTGGAACGGCTGGAAGAAGTCGAATCCCAAGATCTTCCGGCGATGGCCGCGGTCAGTATGGTGGCGTCGTGACCTTCGTCCGCACGCTTGACCTGGCTGATGTCGATATTTACGCTAACGCGCTCCAGGTGGCGGCCGAAGCAATCGTGCAGGGTGACGTCCGAGAGGCGCGACGAGGAATTCAACCGATTGCCTTCCAGCGCTGGGAGGGGCGCCTTCGGTTGACGCCGAAGACAAGTTCCACTCCCGCTGTGGAAGAGCGCCTAGCTCGCGACGTTTCCAACCGCATGCGGGCACAGGTTTTTTTGCGGGATCACATGACCTGCACACACTGCGGTGGTCGGTGTGTACCGCGGAATGTCCTCGTTGCCTTCAGTGACCTCTTTCCGGAGGAGCTTCCGTACCACCCGAACTATCGGCACGGTGAGATTCACCCGATGTATTGGGCACTTGCGCCCGAGGCTGACCATACGGTTGCGTACGCCCGCGGCGGGTCGAGCGACATCGCGAATCTTACGACCCTCCACACCATGTGCAATGCGAAGAAGGGAGACGCGCTCGTCAGTGATCTTCCGCACGTGGAGCTCCCGGCCCGTGTTCACGGGTGGGATGGCCTGGTCTCTGCCTATCCAAGCGTGGTCGCGATGGGCGACTCACAGGGACGCCGACACTCAGCCGCTGAATATCACGCCCGCTGGCTGCGCTACTTCTCGCAGGCAATGTCCTGACGTGCGATGACACAGCTGGGGGAGCCTGACTTGATGTGCGGCGTTGATCGGCGGGAGCGGGCTAAGACTTAAAGCCGGCTACTTACGGGATGGCGCCTGCCTTCATCGTTTCTCTCGGATTCGTGAATCCAGGAGGGCGTAGCTTCACTAGATTGAGAATAGGCGGACCTTCGTGGCGGCGCCGCGGGAAGGTTGTCGACGTGACGCTGGTGTCAAAGAGGACCGGTAGAAGGCTCGCTATCTGGGCGCTGGCAATCGGACTCGTTGCATTTCTTATCGGATTGTTCCCGTTTGTGGGCATTGCGGCGGGCTTGACTGCTATCGCCTTGGGCGTGATTGCTCTTGTCAAACGGCAGACGCGGTGGATGGCTATCGTCGCCATCGTGCTCGGTGCTCTTGCAGGTATCACGTCAACGGTCACCACCAGCAACATCGATGCGATCATGGCGGCTGGACAGAAGGCTCGATCGGCCGTGGTCACATCACAACCAACCAGTGCCGTCCAGTCACCGACGCCGGAGACGTCTCCAAGCCCAACTCGCACGCGCGCGGTCCCTACGCCGACGGCGTCGCCACAGCGGGCAGCGCCGCCGACGCCGACCATCAAGCCGACCGTGAAGCCGACTGCGATCTCAACGCCGCCTCCCACTCCGGCGGCACCGGTTACGACAAGGGACTACGACTGCGGCAGTAAACCCACCATTCCGTCCAGACAGTTCCTATGCGATGTCGACTTCGGTGCGAACTGGCCGCTCACTGTGCCGGATGGGCTCGTCTATTGTGAGGTTGCATTCGGAGGGCCACCTTTCCCCATCACGTTTGAGGCGCCCGATGGTATGACTTACGCGGTGAATGGCACGGCGATGGAACTCACCGATCTGCCCAAGATCGACGAGATCTGGGCCGACAATCCGGCCATCAGCGGCTCCAAGATCAGCATTGAGCCGATAATCTCAGCGGGGCTCGCACTATGTCCGAGCTAAACCGTCGCGGTTGAGGGGCTGACCGGGTCGACACCCTTCCGCGTGCTGACCGTGCGCCCGGCGGTGAGGCTGGCCGCAGCATCCGACATTATCCCGTCGGCGAGCGCGGTCCACCGGGTGTACCAGGCCTTTCCGTTGGTATCGCCGATGAGCTTTGGCGGTGATGAACGAATGAGGGCGCCGGCCGGCACGACGAGGCCGGCGCCGCGGCACTGGTCAGTCCGCAGACCTTCGACTGGCTCCACCGATGCTCAGTCGTCGAGATCACGCGCGACCGAGCGGCGCCCGAGGAATAGTTACCCGGCGCTTCACGATCCGCGGTTCCACGGAACCGGTGAGCACCGCCGACAGATCCACCTGCACGACGTGCGTGGGGGGCGTGCCGTACGCGCGGCGGAAGATCATGCCGACCGTGTTGACGAGCACGAGCGTGCCTCCGCCGGCGGAGAGGGTGCGTCCGTCGGAGCCGTCGAGCTGCGTCCACGCGGTGCCCGAGAACTCGTAGATCGACCCCGCCGTATTCGTGAGGAACGTGTGGCCGTCGGCGCTGGAGGCGATGTCGCGCCCGTCGCTGCCCGCGGTGCGGTCCCAGGAGCCGCCGTTCCACCGGTAGATCTTGCCGACCGTGTTCACCAGCCACACGTCGCGGCCGGCGCTGATCCGCACGCCGTCAGAGCCGGGCATCTGCCGCCACTTCGAGGCACCGGGCGCCATCGCGTAGATCTTGCCGACGGTGTTGACGAGCCAGGCCGTCCCGTCGTTCGCGACGGCGACATCCCTGCCGCTGCTGCCCGGCAGCTGATGCCAGGCCCCCGCGGTGAACTCGTAGATCTTGCCGACGGTGTTCACGAGCAGCACGCGTCCTGCGCCGACGGCGATCGACACGCCGTCAGATCCGGGCATCTGCTGCCAGCGGTCGCCCGCATACCGGTAGATGACACCGCCGGTGTTGACGAGCCACACCGCGTGCGGGTCGGTGCCGTCGTCGCCCACCGCCACGTCCGCTCCGGACGACCCGATCATAAGCTTCCACGTGTCGCTGTGGAACGTGTGCGCGACGAGCTCCGCCTCCGTCGATCCCGGACGGTTCACGGACGCTTCGACGATGGCGCCCTGCTCTTCTAGGCCGTAGTCGCCGAAGTTCTTACCGTCCACGAGCGTGTACGCGTACGAAGCGGCATCATTGCCGAGAACGTGATCGGTGAGCGCATGCCATCCGTACCACGCCTTGGGGAAGTGATGCAGCTGCCAGACGTGGGTCAGTTCGTGCGCGAACTTCGCCTTCCGGCTCAGAGGCTGCGCGAACATGTCTCCGAGGTACATCTTGTACGGGTCGCCGAACACCGTCGGCCGCACGAACTGGCGACCGTCGAGGCCGGTGCCGTCGCACAGCTCGATGTCATCGCGAACCGGGAAGTCGCGCTCGAAGATGGTGAGCGCGAACTGATACTCCTCGGGTGTCATGGTTCGACTGGACATGACTGCCTCCTTCGGCGGTCGACAGAGCACAGCTCCTTCGAAGTCCGTGCTCGGGCGCACGATGCGCTCACTGGGAAGAGGGAGCGAGGGGGGCGGTGATACGTCCCGTGCAGAGGCGCATGCAGGGGGATGCCTTCAGCGGCCCGTGACAGGTCAGGACCCGATGAGGAACTCGCCCACCGATGTGTGATGCAGCCAGTCCGTGCCGATCGCTCGGGCGAAGACGTCGGAGTCGCCCCCACCGATCGGGCAGCTGCCGAGTCCCATCGCGGTGGCGACGAGCTGCATCGCCATGAACATCACGCCGACGTCCTTGAGGATGGATGCATAGGCGATCGCCTCGTACTTCCAGGACAGTCTCGTGAAATCGGCGGCCAGAACCAGAAGGAGCGACGGGGTCGAGCTCAAGCCGGTGGCGGCGGCGGCATCGCGCAGAAGACGATCCAGGTCGGGACCGGCGGGACAGACGAGATCCAGGCCGTGCCCGATGCCGTCGTAGCGGTAGATTCCGCGCTGCAGCGGGGGGCAGTCGCCCACGACGACATATGTCGTCAGCTCGTACATGCCGCCTGCGGAGGGATGTGGGCGGTCGAGCTTGTCGTAGGCGGCTGGATGGTCGCCTCCGGGGACGACCGCCCGGATGCGGGAGGTGCGATACAGAAGCTCACCGAGACGGTCGGCGTCAATCGGCTCCAGATCGCTCCGTGATCTGCGTGTCTCCATGAGGTGCGCCAGCGCGCCGTCCGGTCCCTGCAGCCCGCCCAGGTCGGGTCTGCGGAAGGCGATCGCCGGTGATCCGAGGTTCGGGTCGTGCGCGGGAGGGGAGGGCCTGATGCCCGCGAACCGGAAGGTGGCTCCGCGCCGGCCATCCGAGCGCTGCGTGCGGCTGCGCTCGTGGAGCAGCATGTCGTGCAGCTCCCACTGCGAGATCACGGGGTCGGCGTCCTCCGCGGCGGCACCCACCTCGATCAGCAGACCGCACGCCACGAGCAGTGGGATCAGCCTGCGTACGGCGGACGCCGCCTCGGGCGGCGCGGAAGCCACCGCGGCCTCGATCGAAAACGCCGCAGCGAACCCGCTGACGACGCGCGCAGCGGCGGGGGAGAGGTCGGCGCGGATTCTGCTCGTCGGCGACTCGAGCGCCGCTCCCTCCGTGCCGCGATGCAGAAATGCGAACCTCGAGAGGATCAGGGAACCGTATCGGGCATCGGCCCGTGGCTCGAGCGGCCCGGCATGGGGGCGCTGAGCGACGAACTCTGCGAATGTCGCACCATCCGGTCCGATCAGCACGGACGACAGCACGCCGTGGTCGATCGCATGCTGCGACCACGTCATCCACCGGGCAAGGCCCACGGCCCCGCCTCGGAGAGCGAGCTCGTCCAGGTCGGACGCGGCGGCAGGGCCCTGCCGCAGGCGATCGAAGGCGACGCGCTCGGGAGTGCCGGCCAGAGGCTCCACCGACTCCGCGGGAACCCGCAGACGGCGAACGAGGGTGTCGCTCACAGGAAGAAGGGGATCGGGTTGAGGTCACCCTCGTCGACCGCCTGGCCGAGCCAGCCGAGGGCGACGGGAACGTCGTAGAGCCGACCGGGCGCGTATCTCGACCAGAACGGTCGCAGGCCAGGCACGACCACCCTCACAACAGACAGGCCGATGTCCGGGCGCGTCTGATCGATCACGTACACCGCCATGCCGGCGCGTTCGACGGCCGTTCGACAGGTGAGCACATCGTCGGCGAGGTCGCCGCCCGTGGAGCTCGGGTGATCGAAGGCACTCCACACGGGTGCATCCGGATCCGGCACCAGGTAAGGCTGACTGGCGAGGGTGGCGTCGTTCAACCACGTCCGAAGCTCGCGGTCCAGTCCCTGCTCTCCGTCACCGAGTCGTTCATCGACGGGCGACATCTGGTTGACCTCCGACAGCGCGCGCAGAAGGGCGATGCGAGGGTCGAGATGGGCGCCAAACCCGAGCAGGATCGCCTCCACGTCATGCCCTTCGCGCCGAGACAAGGCCACGAAGACCGGGATGCCGAGGTCGGTGGTCAGATCGAGCGCCCAGATCTCCCGGCCGCGAGCGCGGTAGGACGCCACCATGTCGTCTATCCACGGGTCGCCGAAGGACGCGAGATCCACGCCCGGCCTGTTCAGGCGGTTGTACCACCAGATGGCGACGGCATCTCGCTCGACGAGCTCGTAGAACCCCTGCAGAACCGCCTCCGTGACCGTGTTGCCGGCCGCGCACCCGTTGGAATCCGACATGAGACCGATGGATGCCGCGTCCCGGCGGCCCATGTAGAGGTAGTCCGTCGGGAGCAAGAACTCGCGGTCGTGGGTCAACGACCAGATCGGCGTCCACTCGAGGGTGGCGTCGGGGTCGAACGGAGCGGGGACGCGGTTGAACCAGGAGTCCGGAGACCCGTGCGCTTCGGCATCCGCGAACTGACGCTCGCTGAAGAGCATCGCGTCGTTCGGGTGGATCGCTCGACCGTGCAGGGAGTTCAAGGATCCGCACACGACGAGTTCATCTCCGTGCCGCGACGCGGAGTATCGCTCGAGGGCCTCCGCAAGCGCCCCCACGCGCGCCTGCTCGGCGGTCGTCCCCTTGCCGGCTGTCACCGACCGCACCGTCACATCGAGGTCCAAGAGGTCTTCGGGCGCCAGGGCGACATTGATGCCCGAGTACCAGACGTGGACGCCGGGAAAAGGTACGGGCTGTTTCTCGAGGAGGGAAACGGCCCCGGTGATCGCGCTCACGTGGTGACGGAGGCGGCGGAAGGTCTCGTCGGCATCGAGCGTGCGCGTACCGCCGTCGTCTCCTTCTCGCGGACGTTCGGCGTCCAGCCGGATCTGCTGCATCGCTCGCGGAGACGGATCACCGCACTCCGGGCACTGCGGCCGTCGGACGACGATGTGCTCGGTGCTCGACCAGTCGGCCAGGTTCATCTCGAGCAGCACGGCCGCGCCGGCCGGCACGTCGTGAGCCAGGCTTGGGACGATGCCCCGCGCCGCTTTGGCGGCTTCCAACGCGGCCATCCGCCCGACGAGGGCGCTGACGGACGGTGCCGAGAGCGGGGGCATCAGCACAGGATCGCCGTCAGCACCCAGAACAGCGTGCAGGCGGCGGTGCATACGACGACGGTTCATGAGGCATTCCCAGCACGCGGTCGCCCCCGGCCGGAACACCGGGCCCAGCCACGGCGTATGCGCGTCGGGCCAGACGAGCATCCAGGGCACGGAGAACTGCAGACAGCGCCGGTTGATCTCGGCGATGGCGGGATCGGTGTAGTCCCCCGCCACCACGATCAGCAGGTCTGGCGCCTCTGCGGCCAGGTCGGGCGGTCCGGACACGGTGCGCACGATGCAGCCAGAGGCCTCCAGTCCATCGGCGAGTCCGGCGATGACATCGGTCGAGACACCCCCGGTCTCAGAGACGGTAATCGTCGGCGTGGGCATCGGATCGTCACCGGGGCGCTGGACGCCCAGCTCCGACCACAGTGCGCGGCACCCGGCGTCGGGGGCAGGCTCGGCGGGGACCAGGATGCCGCGGCGCCGCAGCTGTTCGATCGCATAGTAGGTCTCTGCCGCGGAGACCCGACCGCCGATCGCGGCGGCGATCTCGTCGGACGAGCGACCTTCGGCGATGTCCAGAATTGCCCGGAACGTCTTCCCTCGCAGAATGATCTCGCGTTCGCCCCTCAGCGCCACCACGCCGGTTTCGCCCAGCGGATGCACCGAGATGCGCGGATCGACGGCCCATCGGGTGACGGTGGTCGATCCGTCGACCGCGGTGCGGGGACTGATCGGGGTGTCTGCGGCGATCATGGATGCGCCTTCCTCTCGGAGTCTGCGTCGGGAAGGCAGCGGCGCGGGGTGCATCGCACGCCCACGCCGCGTTCGCCGACCAGGACGTCGACGGACTTACTTGTCGCGGCCGCAGTAGGCGTAGCCCGTGAAGCCGCCGCTGAGGCCGGCGGCCACGGAGTCGAGCTGCTCGTCGGACAGCTCACGCGGCTTGGCCGGGATGACAAGGTGAACGACGTCATCCGTGTTCTCGAGCACGACGACGCGAGCCCCCTCGGGGATGGTGACACCCTCGGTGCTGAGAGTCGCCGTCGGATCGGCGACCAGCCGAGCGTGGAAGTCTTCGTCCGACCATGCCTTGGCGATGACCTTGGCGATGTCGTTGTCGATTGATTCGCTCATTTTCTTCGATCTCCCTGTTGTCCTTCGATCGGGGTGGATGTTCCCCTGACATCCACTGTGCGGGTGGATGCCGAGACCCACCATGGATCTAGGTACTGTCCCTCCCGGTCCTCGTCGCCCAGCGTCGTCGGCTTCTCCTGCGTGCAGGACCTGGGCCCATGGTGCCCTCCCGCGCGATGTGGAACCGTACGGGGAAAGAGGGGCTGCCCTCACGAACGCGCGCGCGTTCCGACGAGGAGATGATGTGAGTACACCGATGTTCCGGGCGGGTGCGGAAAGGCACCTGTCCAGCCCCGAGCAGCTCGACACCGAGGTGCGGTTGGTGCGCCCCGCGGGCTGGATCGCCCTCGGGGCCGTGATCCTCGTGCTGGCCGCCTTCATCGCGTGGTGCTTCGTCGGCACCGTGACGACGACCTTTCCGGCGGCAGGGGTGCTGGCCACCCAGTACGGGACGGTCAACAGCGTGTCACCCCAGGACGGCTCGGTGTCGGAGGTGTTCGTCAGCGCCGGGGAGGAGGTGTCGCAGGGAGACCCGATCGCCACCGTGTCGACGGGGAGCGGAAGCCGGACCGTCGATGCGGAGGCCTCCGGCACCGTCGTGGAGCTGCTCGCGTACCCGAGCGATCCGGTCACCGCCGGCGCGACGGTGGCGACCATCCAGCCAGCCGATGAAGACCTCCGCGTCTACGCGTTCGTGCCCGTCGACGGGACCCAGCCGATCAAGCCCGGGATGCCGGTGCAGATCTCCGTGACCACCGTTCCCTCGGAGGAGTACGGCCTGCTGCGGGGCACGGTCACCCGGGTGGGAACGCACCCGGTCACCCGGGCCGGCGTGCTCGCCCTTCTCAACAACGAGGAGATCACGAACATCGTGGTCTCCGGTGTCCCGGTGTTCCAGATCGAGGTGGCGCTGACCGAGGCGGACACGGCGACGGGCTACTCCTGGACGACGGCGACCGGTCCGCAGGAGCCACTCTCGGCGGGGACGCTGGTGAACTCCACGGTCATCACCGCCTCCCAGCCCCCCATCTCCCTGCTGTTCCCATCGATCAGAGCGGCACGATGACCGCGGCGGCCACGACGTCCGCGAGGCCGAAACCCGCGGGGGCGAAGGCGCGGCGCACCGCGGTGCCGACCGTCATCCAGATGGAGGCCGCGGAGTGCGGTGTCGCCTCGCTGCGGATGGTGCTCGCCTCGTACGGCCGGTGGGTGCCGCTGGATGAGCTGCGAGAGGCGGCCGGCGTATCCCGCGACGGCGTCAAGGCGAGCAACGTGCTCAAGACCGCGCGCACCTACGGCATGACGGCGAAGGGTCTGCGTCAAGACCCGGCCGAGCTGCGCACCGGGACTCTGCCGGCGATCGTGTTCTGGAACTTCAACCACTTCGTCGTCGTCGAGGGGTACGCGCCGGGTCGATGGTTCCTGAAGGATCCCGGCGTCGGATCGCGGACGGTCACCGACGACGAGTTCGACCGGTCGTTCACGGGCGTGGTGCTGACGATGGAGCCCGGACCCGACTTCATCCGGGGCGGCATCCCTCCCCGAGTGCTGCCCGGGCTGGCGCAGCGCCTGCGTCACTCGATGGCGGGGCTGCTCTACGTCGTGCTGGCCGGGCTGGCGCTCGTGATCCCGGGACTGGCCGCGGCTGTGCTGACCAAGGCCTTCATCGACCAGGTGCTCGTCGCCGATCAGCCGGGGGCGATCGGCCCGATCCTCGGACTGCTGTTCGGGGCGGCGCTCGTGATCGGCGTGCTCACCGCCCTCCGTCAGCGGTATCTGATGGCGCTGGAGACCAAGCTGTCCTCGCACAGTTCGGGCGCGTTCCTGTGGCATCTGCTGCGGCTGCCCATCTCGTTCTACTCGGGGCGCTCGGCCGGAGAAATCTCCGGCCGCGTCCCGCGCAACGACCGGCTCGCGGTGCTGCTCTCCAGCGAGATCGCCGCGGCCCTCATCGACTCGGTCGTGGTGATCTTCTACTTCGCCGTCATGGTCGGCTACAGCCCGGGGCTCACGCTCGTGGGCATCGCCGGGGTGGTGATCAACGTGCTCGTCCTGCGCTCCGTGGGTCGCCGGCGCCGCGATGAGACCGTCCGCCTGCTGCAGGACGCCGGACTGATGCTGGGCAGCGCGATGAGCGGCATCACCTCCATCGAGTCGATCAAGGCGTCCGGGCGCGAGTCCGACCTGTTCACCCGCATCAGCGGGCTGCATGCCCGCACTGTCTCGGGAGCGCAGCGGATGGGCCGGGCCTCGCTTCCCCTCCTGGTCGTGCCGCCGTTCCTGGCCGCGCTCACCACGACCGCCGTGCTGGGCTGGGGCGGTCTCGACGTCATCACGGGAGCGATGAGCCTCGGCACCCTCATCGCCTTCCAGGTGCTGATGAACCGTGCGATCGAGCCCATCGGGCGCTTCGTCCAGCTCGGCGGGACGCTCCAGGAGATCGGCGGCGACCTCGAGCGTCTCGATGACGTCCTGGCCAACCCCGTCATCGACATCGACGACCGCGAGACGGCAGGACCGGGCATCCGTCTGTCCGGCATGATCGAGCTCCGCGATGTCACCTTCGGCTACAGCATCCTCGAGGCACCGCTCCTGAACGGCGTGAACCTGACGCTCCGGCCCGGCAGTCGCGTGGCACTGGTGGGCGGATCGGGCAGCGGGAAGTCGACGATCAGCCGTCTGGTGTCCGGCCTGCACGAGCCGTGGAGCGGGGAGATCCTCTTCGACGGGCGCCTCCGCGGCGAATGGCCTCGCGACACCATCACGTCGTCTCTGGCCCTCGTCGACCAGGACATCCGCCTGTTCAGCGGCACCGTGCGCGACAACCTCACCCTGTGGGACACGACGATCCCCACCGCGCGGGTCGTGCAGGCCGCGCACGATGCGTCGATCCACGACCAGATCGCCCGACGTCCCGACGGCTACGGCACCGCGGTGCGCGAAGGCGGAGCGAACTTCAGCGGGGGAGAGGCCCAGCGCCTGGAGATCGCCCGCGCGCTCGTGACCGAGCCGCGCATCCTGGTGCTGGACGAGGCGACCAGTGCCCTGGACCCCACCACCGAGCAGCTCATCGACGGGAACATCCGCCGCCGCGGGTGCACGACGCTCATCGTCGCGCACCGGCTCTCCACGATCCGCGACTGCGACGAGATCATCGTGCTCGACCGCGGGCGGATCGTCGAACGCGGTACGCACGACGAGATGATCGGCACGGGCGGCCCCTACAGTGCGCTCTTCGCCGCGGACGGGAGCGCGCAGGCATGAGCGAAAGCAACGCGGATGCGGCGCTCGGCGCGAATCGGCCGCTGCTGCTGACCGACACGGCACGATCGTGGGAGGTCGTGCGCGGAGTGGTGGAGGTGTTCGCGGTCGGGGGCGAGACGGATGCCCCGACCCCGCGTCTGCACCTGGGCACGGTCGCCGCCGGCGGGCGGGTCTTCGGCATCGCCGACGGGCCGGGCCGCACCGTGCGACTGCTCGCCGTGGGAGGCATCGACACCGTCGTGCGCGGTGTGCCGATGGGGCCCGACGACGCCGACGAGCGGTCCGCGTGGGTGGACGGGCTGGCGGAGGCCCTGAGCGGCGAGGACGTCGCGCCGCCGGCCCCAACGGCGGAGGTCGACCCGACGGCACGGCTGGAGGCCGCGGTCAATGCCAGGCGGGCCGAGATGGAGCGTGAGGGCGTCGCCCGCGTGCGAGCGCAGCGCAGCGCCCGGGCCACCGCGATGGCCGGTGCGCTCGACGGCATGCGGGCACTCGTGGATGACGAACCCGTGCTTCCCCTCACCGCCGAGGGAGACGATCCCCTGGATGCGGCGTTCGCCGCGGTCATCAGGGCCCACGGGCTGCCGGCGCCGGAGGTGCCGCCCGGCGTGACATCCGGCGACCGCATCACCCTCCTGGCGCGCTCCGCTCGCGTGCGCACGCGACGCGTGCGCCTCGCCGACGGCTGGTGGCGGCAGGACTCCGGCCCGATGGTCGGGTACCTCAGTGAGGGTCATCAGCCGGTGGCGCTGGTGCCTCGCGGCGCCACGCGGTACGAGCTGATCGACCCTCAGACCCGCTCGCGCACGACCGTGACCGCTGATCTCGCCGCCGCGGTCGAGGCCGATGCGGTCGTCGTGTACAGGCCGCTGCCCGAGGGTCCGCTCACGATCCCCGCGCTGCTGCGCTCGGCGCTGCTGCACACGCGCAGCGACGTGCTCTGGCTCGTCGGCTTCTCCATCGCCTCCGCGCTCGTCGCCTTGACCGTGCCGATCGTGACGGGCCGCATCGTCGGCACGGTCATCCCGGGCGCCGATGTGCCCGAGCTGGTGCAGCTGACACTGGCGCTGGCGGTGTCGGCGATCGCCGGTGCGCTGTTCCAGGTGGCCACGGCGACGGCCGTCGTGCGCACTCAGGGCCGCCTCGACGGCTACCTCGTCCCCGCCGTGTGGGGACGCCTGCTCTCCCTGCCGACCGCCTTCTTCCGC
Organism: Microbacterium lemovicicum; assembly: GCF_003991875.1. Classification (NCBI taxonomy): domain Bacteria; kingdom Bacillati; phylum Actinomycetota; class Actinomycetes; order Micrococcales; family Microbacteriaceae; genus Microbacterium; species Microbacterium lemovicicum. The sequence goes on along the minus strand of NZ_CP031423.1, from coordinate 2,271,154 downwards.
CGGTACTCGGCCGGTGATCTGGCCGTGCGCGTGCAGTCCGTCGACGCGATGGTGCGCCTCGTGGGGAGCGGGGCCGTCGTCGCCCTCCTCGGAGTGGCGACCGCCGTGTTCAGCCTCGCTCTGATCTGGGTCTACAGCACCGTCTTCGGAGTGATCGCAACACTTCTCATCGCCGCGCTGGGCGTCATCGTCTGGCTCTCCGCTCGTGCGCAGTACCGGCGGGCGCAGGCGGTGGAGCGCACGGCCGGCCAGCTCAGCGGCCTCGTTCTCGAGTTGGTGGCAGGCATCGGCAAGCTGCGGGTGGCCGGTGCTCACGAGAAGGCATTCCAGAGATGGGCCGAGCGATTCCGTGCGCGGCGGCTCGCGTGGAATGACGTGCGCCGGGCACAGAACGTTGTGACGGTGTCGATCGGAGTGTTCCCGATCCTCTCCTCACTGGTGCTGTTCGCCGTCGTCGGTCTGAGCGACTCGGACGCGATTCCAGCGGGGCAGTTCCTCGCCATCAACGCGGCGTTCGGGCAGGTCGTGGCGGCTGTCGTGTCAATCGTCATGGTCGCCACGCAACTCGTACAGTCGGCGCCCGCCATGAAGCGGATGCTCCCCGTGATCGCGGAAGTGCCCGAGGACGACGCCGGCAAAGCCGACCCCGGAGTGTTGCGCGGGGCGGTCGAATTCAGCGGGGTCACCTTCCGCTACCTGGAGGACGGTCCGGTCGTCCTGGACGACGTGTCTATCCGCATCGCGGCCGGCAGCTCCGTCGCGCTGGTCGGGCCGTCAGGTTCGGGCAAGTCCACCCTCGGGCGGCTGCTGCTCGGCTTCGAGGTGCCCGAGGAGGGTGGCGTATATCTGGACGACCAGGATCTCGCCGGGCTTGATCTCCGCGCCGTGCGGCGTCAACTCGGGGTGGTGCTGCAGTCGGTCGAGCCACTGCCGGGGACGATCCTGACGAACATCCTCGGCGATGCTGTGGACCTCACCACCGACGACGCCTGGCGTGCCGCCGAGCACGCCGGCCTCGCGGACGACGTGAGAGCCATGCCGATGGGGATGCATACGGCGATCACCGAAGGCGGCTCGACACTGTCGGGAGGACAGCGGCAGCGATTGCTGATCGCGCGAGCGCTCGCGGGCGATCCCCGCGTTCTTCTGTTCGATGAGGCCACCAGCGCGCTGGACAACGTGACGCAGTCGATCGTCGCCGACAGCCTCGCTGCTCTCACGGTGACGCGAATCGTCATCGCGCACCGCCTCAGCACGGTGCGCGACGTCGACCGCATCTACTACTTGGAGCGCGGGCGGGTGCTGGAGTCGGGCTCGTTCGAGGAGCTCATGGCTCTCGGGGGCCGATTCGCCGCGCAGGCGCAGCGTCAGCTCGCCTAAGGTCATGCAGATGAGCGAACCCACGAGCAGCGACGCCCGCATCACGCCGGCGGAGTTCCACCGAGCCGAAGGCGTGTCGGACTGGCGGGTGACGGCGACCGGTCCGCAGGCGGTGTTCGCCGCAGCATCCCTCACTCACGCGGCCTCGCTCGTCGCGTCGATCGTCGAGGCGTCCCGGCACTTCGACGTGGACCCTGACATCGACGTGCGTCCGGAGGCGATCGTCGTGCGGGTGCCCGATCGCGACTTCGGCGGCATTCCGCTGGCGGCTCCGGCGTTCGCGGCGGCCGTGTCGCGCGCGGCGGGGGAGCGGGGGCTGAGGGCGCAGCCGGCGCGGGTGCAGTCGATCGGCATCTACGTCGCCCAGCATTCCGAGGTCGATGCTCGGCCGTTCTTCCAGGCGGCGCTCGGGTACGACCCCCTGCAGGACACGGATGCCGTCGACCCGCTGCGATGCGGACCGCAGCTCGCCTTCAACCCGATCGCGGGCGACGTGCCGCGGCGGGGCAGGACGCATCTCGACGTGTTCGTCCCGGCCGATCAGGCGCAGGCGCGTGTGGCTGCGGCGCTCGCCGCTGGCGGTCGCATGGTCGACGATTCGCAGGCTCCGGCATGGTGGTCGCTGGCGTCGCCCGACAACCACGGGGTCGACATCGCGTCATGGACCGACACCGCCGACTGACCGGACCGCTGCGGGATCAGGTGACGGACGGTCGGTAATGTGCGCTCATGAGCACGGCGCAGCATCGTCCCCTCCCGCTCGGCATCTGGCTCCTGATTGGCGCCGGCGGCGGCGTGGCCGGCCTTCTCCCGTGGCTCATCACCGGTGCCCGGCTGCCGCTGCAGAACCTCGCGGAGGACCAGTCGACGATCGAGACGCCAGTCGCCCTGCTGCCGCTCAGCCAGTACTTCCTGACCACCATCGTCGCGCTGCTCGTCGTGGGCGGGGCGGCCACGGGAATCGCCCTCAGGGCGACGGCGAATCGACGCCGCCGGTTCGCCGTGCCGACGGCGGTCGGCGGACTGCTCCTCGTGCAGGCGATCGCCGTCGGTCAGTCGGCCGTCGTCACGGCTGCTCTGCTCGAGGAGTCGGCGCAGAGCCGCCTCTACCTCGCCGCGGTGCTGGCGGTCGTCGCGCTGTCGCTGCTGATGAGCCTCCTGGTCGTGCTGCTCGTCTCGCTCGCACCGACGCCCGGCGCGACCATCGCGCTGGCGATGACGGCGATCGTCGCACCGAGCTGGCTCGGCGCGCCGTTCCGCGACGTGCTGCTCCTCGGTCCGCAGGGCCTGAGCGACGTGATCCTCTTCGTCCTCCGCTGGCTGCCGGCGGTGCTCGTCGGATGCGCGATCGCGTGGTGCGGCTTCCGCACGGTGGGCCGCGTCACCACGGTCATCGTGAGCCTCGCGGCGCTGTGGATCGGGCCGGCCTTCTTCACCGGGGTGTCGAACGCGGCGGGGATGAGGGTGATGGCGGCCTATCCGGCGGAGATGGCCGAGTTCGGCATCCAGGTCTTCTTCTCGGCTCTGACGACTCCGGAGATCGTCGTCCCGCCGCTCATCGTCGCGGCCGTCATCGGGGTCGCCGGTGCGCTCGTGCTCGACACGCGACGGCGGCGAGCCGGCGCAGTCGCCGAATCAGCCTGACTACTGGTCTGGTGTTCCGGGGGTCATGGGGCGCAGTAGTAGTCCTGGAACAAGGCGGTGGCCACTCCTACATACGTCCTTTCCGGTCGGGTCCCGTCGTAGCTGCCCCAGATCTCGATGAGCGTGGTCAGGTCACTCAACAGCTCTTCCGCACCGGCGGTGGCGCTCGCCTCGTCGGAAAGGCCGTAGAGGGCATCGATGATGTCGTCGGAGTCTTCTGCGAAGAGGAGATCGACAACGGGCTGGCAGATCTCGCTCTCGCGAGTGACTCGGAACGTCGCTGCTGACCGGGTCTTGAACATCTGCCACGAGCTGCTCCGCACTGCTTCCGCAGTCTCCACGACCACCGCCTGGCGAGCGGCAGCTTCATCAGCGGCGGACCCAAGAACGACGGCGGTTCGTGCCGCCTTGTCAGCCTGCTGGCGCATCGCGCTAGCGGCCGCTCGGGCCACATCATCAGAGCCGCTGGCAACGATTCGACTGGCGCTGCAGGCTGTGAGAGTGAGTGCCGCAACGAGTGTGACGGCGAGCGTGACAGCAGATTTGTGAGAGTTCACTCTTCACCTTCTCCAGATCGGTCGCCGATTCACCTCGCTCATTCGCATGCAGAAGAGCATCTAAGCGCAGGTGTACTCCGGTGGTCACGCTGGGTCAAGCGTCCAGGCTTCTGAGCGCGCCTCGTCAGCGCTCGCACCCGACGGGCAAAGACGACGAGCCTCAGCCGTCTTCGAACCACTAAAAGGCGGGTTCAGGCGTTCGCCGCGAAGTCGGCGTCGGTCCAGACGCGGGCGACGCGGATGCCTCCGGGGACGACGGCCTCGGGGAAGCGCGCGGCGATCTCGGCGGCGCGGGCCTCGTCCGCGACATCCACCAGGTAGTAGCCCGACACGGAGTCCGCGATCGACGGCGGCGCGGCCTCGGTGAGGACGGGCTTGCCGTTGCGGCCGCGGACGACGATCTTCTGGGCGTCGGTGTCGAGGGCCTTCGAATCGACGAGCTCGCCCGATTCGTTCAGGTCGGCCTCGACGTCCCAGTAGACCTGGAACGCGGCGGCCTTCTCCTCGTCGCTCATGGCCTCGAAGAGCTCGACGATCGCGGGGCCGTTGTGGATGAGGATGACGTACTTCACGGATGCCTCCTGGGGTGGTTCGTGCGTTTCGATCCGCTGCGCTCGCTCACCGAGCAGGTGATGGTGAATACGCAAGCGGATGCCGCGCCGAGGTGCAACCCCCGTTCGCGATCGGGGCGGTCGAACCTAGCGTCGGGCCGGTGAAGAGTGCTGCGGACGTCGTGTTGACCGGTCTCGAGGCGCCGGAGGGGCCGGTGTGCCTGGCGCGACCGGGTGGCGCACGGGAATGCGGGGATGTGCAGGATGACGGATGCGGCGTGCCCGCAGCATCCGTCATTCTGCACTTCTCCGCCGTTTCGCACGCGCAGCACGATGCGACAGAGCCGTGGATGCCGCGCTCTGCCAGAGTGACAACGTGAAACTGTATTCGGACTTCGCGCCACGACGCACCCGGCAGATCGTCGCCGACGTCGTCGCGATCGCGCTCATCCTCGCGTGGGTCTGGCTCGGCGCGACCGTGTACGGCGCCATCCGGAGCCTCGAGGCGTTCGGACAGCAGATGCAGGACGCGGGCGCGGGATTCCGCGCGAACATGGACGACCTCGGTGACCGGCTGGGGTCGGTGCCGCTGCTCGGGTCGGGCATCCGTGCGCCGTTCGACGGAGCGAGCAGCGCCGGCTCGGCGCTGGAGGCGGCGGGCGTCAGCCAGCAGGAGCTCACCCAGCAGCTCGCGACCACCGTCGGCGTCGGGGTGGCGCTGCTGCCGATCCTGGTGATCCTCGCCGCGTGGCTGATCCCGCGGCTGCGGTTCGCGATCCGCGCGGGGCGCACGCAGACGCTCGTCCGCACGGGCGTCAGCCTCGACCTGCTCGCGCTGCGCGCGCTGTCGAATCAGAGGCTGCGGGCGATCGCCGCCATCAGCCCCGATGCGCTCGGCGCCTGGCAGCGCCGCGACCCCGTGGTGGTGAAGCAGCTCGCGGCGCTGGAGCTGCAGTCGTCCGGCATCCGCGTCGTGCCGTGAGGACGGGCCTCCAGGGCGCCTACGCCGTCAGTCGAGGTACACGGCCGTTGTCGCCGTGCGCCACTGATCGCTGCCGGGCTCGACCTCCCAGACGACGGTGAGGGCGGCGGTTCCGGCTTCCAGTGCGGCGGGGTCGAGGGGGAGAGTCCACGTCCTCGTCGTGCCGGACTCCTCGGACGTCGCCGGCACCGTGTCGGCCCCGAGGTAGGCGGTCAGCTCCGACGGGTAGCCGACGAGCGAGCGTCCTTCTGCTCCCGTGCGCGTGACGAGGTCGGCGAACGCGATGGAGGCAGGCCCGGCCGGGTCGTAGGGAGCGAAGTCGGACACGTCCTCGGGGCCGGTGGCCGGGTTCACCCACGCGTAGGGCGACTCCCCGGTGGCGGGCACGCCGGCCTGGTCGACCCGCAGGCCCTCGGGGCCGCTCCGCACGAGCCACGCGTCGGCGATCCGATCGCGCGTGGCCGAGACGAGGACGGAACCGGCGACCGGTCCCGGCGCCGTCGTGAACGACCCGTCTGACCCCAGGAAGCCGGCGGCAGGCTCCGGGGCGGTGATCCCTCGTCGCAGGGCGGCGATGAACTGCTCCTCCGTTCCGGTGAGCTCCTGCGACTCGGGCGTCAGGAGGGCGAACGCGTCGGCCCAGCGCTCCTGCTGAATGGCCTCGAGATACGTGGTGACGGTGGCCACGGCATCCTGATCGGACACGGTCGGCGTCGCGACCGGCGACGCGGTCGGGGAGGTGACGGGTGCCGCGGAGGGCGGGACGGAGGCGGACGTCACGGGTTCGGCGGGCGCCGTGCACCCGGCGAGCGCGAGGCCTCCGGCGAGGAGGACGGTGGGGATCAGGATTCGGCGGTGTGTCGAAGAGATCATGCATCGAGCCTAAAAAAACGGCTGTCCGGCCTCGACGAGGCTTTACAACATGCGCAACGGATGACAGGGTGCCGCCACTCGGCGATCGTCGGGGTGGCGCGATGTCACGTCGCAGAAGCCGGTGCGAACCCGGAGCCCCAGCGCAGCATCCATGAGCCGGCGTCGTCGAGCTGCTGGAAGCCGAACTGCGCGTAGAGGCCGTGGGCGTCTTCGGTGAAGAGCGCGGTGCGCTTGAGGCCGAGGGGCTCGAGGTCGTCGATGATGCCCTGCATGATGCGCTTGCCGACGCCGCGACCGCGGGCGGCGGGGTCGACGAACACGTCGGCGATCCACGCGAAGGTCGCGCCGTCGGTGATCGCCCGGGCGTAGGCGAGCTGCGCGCCGGTGGCCGCGTCGAAGACGCCGTAATTGCGGGAGCCGGCCATCGCCGCTTCGTGTGTCGCACGCGTGCGCCCGCGGGCCCAGTACGACTCCTCCGACAGCCACCGCAGCACGCGGTCGACGTCGATGGCGGCCGGGTCTGCGGAGAACACCAGGTCGTCGGTCATCCTCTGATCCCAGCGCATCCGGATGCCGCGGCGCGCGGTCCGCTCTCGATCGAGTGGCCTGCTGAGGTGCACACGCCTCACACGAGCCGCGTAGGGACGACTTTCGTCGCAGGGCTGCCGGCCGGGGCGACGGAAGTCGTCCCCAACGCGCGGGGGAGCAAGGGGGTCAGGCGATCGGCGTCGCGGTGCCCGTCACCGTGATGCCGCCGATGGCGGGAATGTCGACCTGCAGCACGCTCGGACGCCCGACGTGCGCGCCCTGCGTGATCGTGATGCGCGCCGGCGGACGCACGAGCGCGAGCGCGCGGAGATACGCGCCGACGGATGCCGCGGCCGATCCCGTCGCCGGATCCTCCGTGATCGCGCCCACCGGGAAGAGGTTGCGGGCGTCGAACTCCGCCTCCGATACGGCGAAAAGGGTGGTCACCGTGCCCGCCCAGCCCTGCTCGTCCATCAGTGCGCGCACGGCATCGGGATCGAACGTGAAGCCGTCGAAGACCGCGCGGTCGGCGAACACCACGACGGGATGCCGGTTGCCGGCGAAGGAGAGACGGGGCGGATGCTGCAGGTCGAGGTCCGCCCGCGTCACCCCGAGCAGGCGCAGCAGCCGATCGAGGACGGCGTTGTCGAGGTCGGTGACCTCGGGCTCGATGCTGGTGAAGGACGCCTCGATGCCGCGCTCGCCGTCGGCGGTGGCGATGACGACGTCGCCGACCGGAGTTTCGAAGACGAACTCGCCGGTGCCATGGCGCTCGGCGAGGGCGACCGCCGTCGCGATCGTCGCGTGTCCGCAGAAGGGGACCTCGGCGACCGGGGAGAAGTACCGGATGCGCACATGGCGGGGCGCAGCATCCGTCTCCTGAGACGTCACGAACGCGGTCTCGGAGTAGCCGACATCGGCCGCGATGGCCTGCATCTCGGCGTCGGTGAGGGCGGCGGCATCCAGCACCACCCCGGCGGGATTTCCTCCACCGGGAGCCGCGGCGAATGCGGCGTAGCGCAGGGGAGTGACGGCTCGCGATGTCATGGCTCCAGCATGCCGGGAACCGCGGCGTGACGCCTCAGCGCGCGGCGTCCTTCTGCGCGCTTGTCTCGTCGGCGACGTCTGCGAGCGACTCGTCGACCTCTTCGCGGATGGGCGTCGGGTAGACGCGGAAGCCCTTCGAGACGATGCCGAGGTACACGGCGCCGACGACGAGCCAGAGCAGGCCGAGGAGCTTCGCGGGGATGTCGATGCCGATCCACAGCACGATGTTCACCGCGATACCCGCGAGAGGGAGGACGAGGAACCGTACGACGTCCCAGCCGGCGCGTCGACGCTCGCGGATGAAGTAGTGGCTGATGACAGCGACGTTCACCATGATGAAGCCGGTGATGGCGCCGAAGCTGGTGAGGGATGCCGCGCCGAAGAGGTTGTCTGCGTAGAAGATCGCCGTCAGCGCGATCGCGGACGTGATGAGGATGTTGGTGACCGGGGTGCCGAACCGGCGCGAGAGCCGGCCGAAGACCTGCTCGGGCAGGATGCGGTCGCGTCCCATCGTGTACAGCAGCCGGGAGACGGCGGCGATGGCGGCCATCGCGGCGAGGATCGTCGCGGACTGGTCTGTCACGAAGAACACGAGCCCGAGCGCGTCGCCGCCGAGGCGCTGAAGCAGCTCGAAGATTCCCGTGTCGGGGTCGGCGAGATCGAGGTAGGCGGTCGGCCAGGCCAGCTGCAGGAAGTAGGAGATGACGGCGAAGGCGACGCCCGCGCCGAGACAGACGATGAGCACAGCGCGGGGGACGTTCTTACGCGGATCCTCCGCCTCTTCGGCGAGGGTCGAGACGGCGTCGAAGCCGAGGAACGACACCGCGAGGATGGATGCGGCCCACAGCACACCGCCGCCGTCGAACCGCGTGGCATCCAGCAGCGCCTGCGGCGCCCACAGTCCACCGGCGCCGTCGCGGTTGACCACGTAGACGACGATGAGGCCGACGAGGAACAGGCAGAACACCACCTGCAGGCTGACGACCACGACGTTGACGCGCCCGGAGATGCGCGTGCCGACGATGTTGATCGTCGCACCGACCGCGGCGGCGATGACGACCCACACCCAGATCGGGACCGCGGGAACGTACTCGTTCATGTAGACGCCGAAGAGCAGGTAGCAGATCATCGGCAGCAACAGGTAGTCCAGCAGCAGCACCCAGCCGGTGCCGAAGCCCAGCCACGGGTTCACGGACCGCTGCACGTACGTGTATGCCGACCCGGCGACCGGGTAGGCCTTCACCATCTGCGCGTAGGAGTACGCGGTGAAGAACATCGCCGTCATGGTGACGAGGTACGCGAGGGCCATCATGCCGCCGGTCGCGGAGGTGGCGATGCCGTAGTAGTTGAAGACCACCGTCGGCGCGAGGTACGCCAGCCCGAAGGCGACCAGGTGGCGGAGCTTGAGGACCCGACGGAACGAACCGTCGTGGCCGGTCGTGTCGGAGGCGTGTGCGCTCATGGGTGATCCGTCTCCGCGATCGTCGGTGATCTTCGAATAGTTTTACAACATGGATAAGCTAATTTGACCGCATGATGTTGTCAAGGACCAAGCGAGGAGGCGGTCAGTGGGACGACGCGACATGAGCGAGCAGCGGAAGCCGCAGATCATCGCCGCTGCGAAGCGCGCCATCTCGCAGTACGGCATCGACGGTGCGACGCAGGAGCGCATCGCCGAGGAAGCGGGGATGACCCGGGCGCACATCCGGCACTACCTCGGCAACCGTGACGAGCTCCTCGATGCCGTCTGGGAGGCCACCGTGGGCGATTACGTGCGGGAGGTGGAGCAGGTGACCGCCGTCACCGGTTCGCCGTCGACCGTCGGAGAGTCCTTCGAGAAGCTGCTGGCACTCTCGTTCGTGTACGAGGAGGACGACGCCGTCATCCTCGCCTTCCTGCACGAGTCCCGGGAGGACGAGCGCGTTCGCGCGCGCACGCACGCGACCTACGCCCACGTTGAGGAGCGCATCGCCCATCTGCTGCGCACCGCCGGACCCGCACTGTCCGACGCGGACATCGCGACGCGTGCGCACGCGCTCATGGCGATGTCGATGGGCGCTCTCATGCTCGACCTGCTGAACCCTCGAGCGCCGCGCGCCGAGCGGCTCATCGAGACGGCGGCATCCTTCGCTCCGGCCGTCGTGCGACAGGACTGAGGCCGCGGCGCCGCGTCAGAGCTCGCCGGACACGACCTCGCCCTCGACCATCACGGCGACGGGCCGAATGGTCCCGAGCCGGTCGACGTCGATCTCGAACGGATCGTCACTCAGGACCACCAGGTTCGCGTCCTTTCCGACCTCCAGTGATCCGACCTGGGCGTCGATGCGCAGCTGCCGCGCGGCGTCGATGGTGTGGCCTTTCAGGAGACGCTCGACCGACAGGCGTGAGCGGGCGCTGGGCCGCACGCTGCCGGGGTACCGCCCCGGGTCGAGCGGCACCTCGGGGTCGACGCGTGTGGCGGCGACCTGCATGCCGAAGAACGGATGCGCGCGGTGCAGCTCGTACCGGGTGACCACGTCGCTCGCAAAGGCGAGTGTCGCACCGCTGTCGGCGATCGCGGTGAAGTCGTACATGTGGTCCCACCGATCGCCGAGGTAGGCGCGCCCCTCCTCGCCGAAGTAGCCGCCCGACCAGTGGGTCGTCCAGTTCACGATGACGCCCAGCGCGGCGGGGCGACCCATGTCTGCGGGGTCGATGAGCTCGCAGTGCGCGAAGGTCACCTGCAGGAGCCACGGCGCGCCGTTGATCTCGGAGCGGGTCTGCGCGCGCTCCACGGCATCGCAGGCCACGCGGAACGCGCGGTCGCCGACCATGTGGATGTGCAGGTCGATGCGCTCGTGGTTCATCAGCTCCAGGCACTCGACCAGCTCGTCGGTCTCCATCTGGATGTCGCCGAGGTCGGTGCGGGAGGCGTCGTTGTCGAACGGCGCGATGACGGCGCTGTTGCCGCTCTCGTTCGTGCCGTCGAGGAAGAGTTTGAGGGTGCGGATGCGCACCCGGTCGCTGCCGTACCGCTCATCCCATCGGCGAGCCCGGGCGATCGCGCCGGGGAGGTCGGCGCGCGTGCGGAAGCGGGCGGCGGCCTCATAGCGCAGGTGCAGCCGCCCGGAGCGATCGAGGCCGGACACCGCTTCGAGCGCATCCTCGTCTTCGATCAGCGCCTCGAACAGCGCGGTCACTCCGCTCGCGCCCATCGTGTCGAGCACGTCGGCGAGGCTCTCAGTCGTCACGGCGGGCGGACGCCATCCGATCCGGTCATAGAGACGGTCGATGAAGTGCGTATACGCCATCTCGAGGATGTGGCCCGTCGGCCGGCCGTCATCGTCGCGCACGAACATCTCGAGTCCGGGCACGGGATCAGGGGTGTCCGCGGTCACTCCCAGCAGATCGATCATGCGCGAGTTGACCCAGTGCGCGTGATCGCTGAAGTCCTGCAAGAGCACCGGCCGATCGGAGATGGCCGTGTCGAGGAGCTCCTTCGTCGGCCGGCCGTCGCCGAACAGCGTGCTCGGGTAGTACTCGAAGTAGAGGAACGGCGCCTCCTCCCTCGGGTGTGCGGCGCCGTATCCACGGACGAACGCCAGGATCTCGTCGACGTCGTCGCTCTTGGGCAGCGGCACGTGCCACGCGCTGCGCGCCACCATCGAGGGGTGGGTGTGCGCGTCGATGAGACCGGGCACGACGGTGCGTCCGCCCAGATTCCTTTCCGGCAGCGAGAGCGATTCGTCCCAGTCCGCGCGCTCGCCGACGAAGGCGATCCGCCCGCCGCGGATGGCGAGCGTGTCCGCACGCGGTCGCGCGGCATCGGACGTCACGATGTGCGCGTTGGTCAGCAGGATGTCCCTCATCGGATCCCCTCGTCTTTGATTTACACAACTGTAGATCAAAGGTCGCGGGTGCGCGACGGGGCTAAACGGGCGTCGCGCCGACCTGCCGGTAGTGGCGCACGCGTTCGTCGCGCTCGATGAGCCAGCGGTCGTCGTCGGGGTAGAAGACGGCCTTCTCGGCGTCGGGCCCGGCGAAGGCGGTGATGTCGGCGAGTGAGCGCCAGCGCGAGACGGTCGTGACCTCGGTGCGGCCGTCGCCGAGGTCCCGGGTGAGGAGCCACGCGTCGAGGTTGCCGGGCGTCGCGCGGTACGCGGTCATGCCCGTGGTCTCGACGTAATGGGCGTAGTCGTCGACGTCGGCGGTGCGGACGACGCCGGTCCACATCCGCACGACGGCGGGCTGCTGAACTGCCGGCTCGGCGGGCTGCTGGTCCGCCGGCTCGGCGGGCTGCTGGTCTGCCGGCTCGAGGGGCTGCTGGTCTGCCATGACTCCAGGATGGCCCGGCGGAGGAGTGACCGCGCGCAGCTTTCCGGACACGGGGCGACGTTCGACGGACAGCCTCGTTCAGAGCGCGCGGGGGAGCTGCCAGCCGAAGGTCACCGCGAGCATGCGCAGGCTGAACGCGACGACGAAGCCGACCAGCATCGCCGTGCGGGGTCGTCGCGTGAACGACATGACGATGCCCGTCGCGAGCGCCCCCGCGAGCGCGGCCGTGCCGTAGACGCTCTCCGTGAGCACGACCGGCGTGCGCAGCAGCAGGACGTCGCGCAGCACGCCGCCGCCGGTCGCGGTGATGCCGCCGAGGATCGTCACCACCCAGAGGTTCGCGCCGCGGGAGGAGGCCTTCTCGGCACCGGTCATGGCGAAGAGCGCCAGACCGAGCGCGTCCAGGGTGATCAGCACGCCGCCGGGTATCGCATCGACCACGCCCACGACGAGGAACGCGGCAGCGGCTGCGGCGATCGCTGTGATGATGCGGCTCGGAGTGCGCAGCGCCGCGGGCGGAAGGTCTCCGAGGAGAACGTCGCGCAGCATCCCTCCCGCCAAGGCGACGACGAAGCCGACGACGAGCACGCCGAGCACGTCCAGCCCGGCGTGTACGGCGGCGGCGGCTCCTTCGATGCCGAACAGCGCGGTGGCCGCCACGTCGATGATCGTGAACGTGCGCGCCCGCAGGGAGGGGAGGGATGCCGCGGCCGCGGGCGTGTCGGCGGAGCTCACGCCGCTCACGCTACCGCTCGATTCGGTCGGTTCGGGGTCCGGGACGCTGTCGGCCGGGGGCGCAGGGATACATCCGAGGGCTGATGCGGATCATCCCCGCGCCGCATGTGCCGCGCGCCGCGGATCGCTGGACTGGAGTCATGCAGACACCGTCCCGCATCCTGGTCCTTTCCGCCGTCGTCCTCGGGGGCGCGATCGCCCTCAGCGGCTGCGCTGTCGTCGACGAGGTCGTCTACAAGCAGCGCTCGGCCGACTACGCCGACACCTCGGCGCTGTCGGACGGTGGCCAATCCGTCGCCTGGGTGCCGGGCGACGGCACGCGCATCCGCATCATCGAGTCGACGCAGGGTCCTGATAAGGCCCTCCGCGTGACGAGCCCGACCGCCCTCGACACCGCCACGTGCCGTGCCGGCGCCCGGCTCTCGGGGCCGTCGTACGCCATGGAGGGGACGCCGAACATCTACAAGATCACCGACGCGTTCATCTGCGGTGAATGGACCGTGGTGGCCACCGCCGACGGCTGGTTCGGGTGGACGCCGAACAGCGTGGAGGAGCAGGCGGCCGCTGCGGACTGACCGAGGAGTCTGGGCCTCGGGCTCTCCGTGGTCATAGAGTTTCGGCGTGACTGAGCCTCTCGATCCCGGACCCTTCTTCCACGGCACCAAGGCCGCGCTCGTGGTCGGCGACCTGCTCCTTCCCGGTCAGCGGTCGAACTACCGCGCCGAGATCGTCATGAACCACATCTACTTCACCTCGCTCATCGACGGCGCCGGCCTCGCCGCAGAGCTCGCAGTCGAGCTGGCGGGTGGCCGCGGCATCCCGCACGTCTACGAGGTCGAGCCGACGGGCGCGTTCGAGGACGATCCGAATGTGACCGACAAGAAGTTCCCGGGCAATCCGACGCGGTCGTTCCGCAGTGCGGCACCGCTGCGGATCGTGGTTGAGCGAGACGACTGGACCCGGCTGTCGCCCGAGGACCTTCAGCTGTGGCGGGAGCGATTGGTGAAGCTCGCCGGAAGCGACGCCGAGATCGTCAACTGAGGGCGGTGCGGCGGCGACGCTCGCGCCAGGCCTTCCACGCGCCCGTCGACCACAGTGCCCAGATCACCAGCACAGGCTGGAAGATCAGGCGGATGCCGCGCGCGAGGTCGGAGTCGAGACCGAACGCGTCGGTGCCCCGCACGAACTGCTCGATGTTGCCGGGGAAGATCGCGACGAAGAACGCGGCGGTGAGCCAGCCGACCGCGACCCGGTAGCGGACGAGGAAGATGAGCGCGAGTCCGAGGGCGACCTCGACGACGCCGGATGCCAGAACCGTCACATCCACCGGGAGCGGCAGCCATGCCGGAACCTGGGCGACGAACTCCTCGCGGAGGAACGTGAGGTGTCCGGTGCCGGTGAAGACGAGGGCCGCGCCGAGCAGGCAGCGGGCGATCGTGCGGGGGAGGCTCATCCCTCGAGGGTAGCTTCGCGTTCTCGGCGTGCGGTGGGGGTGCGTGCGGGTGCGTCCGTAGCGTGCGGGTGCGTGCCGGTGCGTGCGGTGCGTGCGGTTTGCGTGCCGTCCGGGAGGAGTTGTGGTGATCCGGGGGGCGGATGCTGCGGCATCCTCCTCCCGTTCGGCACATCTCCTCCAGATCGGTCAGCGTGGGGGTGGAGTGCGGGTGGGGGTGGCGTGCCAACGCGTGCCAACGCGTGCGAGTGCGGGCAGTCCGGGAGGAGGTGTGGTGATCCGGAGGGCGGATGCTGCGGCATCCTCCTCCCGTTCGGCACATCTCCTCCGGATCGGTCGGCGTGGGGGTGGCTCCCGGTACCGTGCGGGGCATGGCGGAGCGGGTCGAGGACTGGTGGGCGCGGCGGCGCTTCTCGCGCGGGCGCGACGTGCCCTATGAGATCGGCGAGTATCGCGAGGCGTGGGCGTCCTATCCGCAGCTGATCCGGCAGTACCACCCCGACCTCAACGCTGGGATCACGCTGACGCAGATCCCGCCGGCGGCCGACGTGCTGCTGCTCTGGGAGTGCGCGGCCGGGCACCGCTTCGCCGCGACGCCGACGGAGCAGCGGATGCGTCCCGGCCGGGAGCGGCGGAAGTCGGCGTGGTGCCCGGACTGCACCGCAACCGCGCGCCCCGCACCGATGAGGTGGCCGGGGGAGGTGCTCGGCGGTCTGGAGCGAGGCGGTCCAGCGCCTGGCGCTGTGCGCGACGCGGGCAGTTCAGGTGGAGCTTCGGGTGCGCGAGGTGCGGTGGGTTCGGGAGGTGCGGGTGGAGCTTCGGGTGCGCGAGGTGCGGCAGGTCCGGAAGGTGCGGCGGGTGCGGGTGGAGCGTCGGCTGCGGGAGGTCCGGCGGCTATGGGAGGTGCGGCGGGTATGGGAGATGCGGCGGCTGCGGGAAACGCGGCAGTCCGGGCCCGCCCCGCGCGGGCGCCGCGGCCGAAGAAGCCGGCGCCGGCCTTGTGTGCGAAGACCCCGCCGCTGCCGGTCGGCGAGCCGTTCGTGTCGGTGTGCGCGCCGATACCCGCGTCGGCCGTCGAGGGTCGGCTGCGTGGGGACGTCTTCGGCGCGCTGGGGGTGACGCCGGGACTGAACGCCGTCCGCACCGGCCAGCCGTTCTTCCGGCATCTCGAGGTGTGGCCCGACATCCTGCTGCCCGAGCTGCGGGTCGCGATCGAGTACGACAGCACCGGCAGGTTCGGGCTGGAGCACGTCGGCACGCGCACCGAGACCGACAGGAAGAAGGACCGGATGCTGCGCCGGGCCGGATGGGAGGTGATCCGCCTGCGCACCGGCAAGCTCGAGAAGCTCGGGCCGTACGACCTGCAGCTCGCGAGCTGGAACCGGGCGTCGATGGGGAAGCTGCTGGACGTGCTGAGGGAGGTGCGGGGGCCGCTGTTCGTGGATGCGTATCTGCTGTGAGGAGTGTGGTCGGTCGCGAGGGACGACAGGTGTCGCGGCCCGTTCCGCTCGCTCGACGGAGCAGGTGCCAGCGTGGACCGGCGGGCGGCGGGCGGCTCGCTGCGCTCGCCCGGCGGAGGGGGGTGCCAGCGTGGACCGGCCGGGCGGGACGGGCACGGGTGGCGGGCGGCGGGCGGCTCGCTGCGCTCGCCCAGCGGAGGGGGGTGCCACCGGCGATGGGTGGGAGGTCGTGGAGGACGGGACGTGGGTCCATGGTGAGGAGTGGAGCGGTCGACGACAGTGGAGGCAGGGGAACGGCGCGGTGTGCGCGAAGACCCCAGCCATTGGCGCGTCGTCGACGGGCCCGACACCCAGGAGACGTCATGCGCAGCATCCGCTCTCGCCGATCTCGCTTCGCTTCGGCGGCCGGTGCGGCGCTCGCCGCCGCACTGATGCTTTCCGCGTGCACCGCGCCGACGGCTCCGGCCGCGTCGACGAGCCCGTCGCCCACGTCCGCCCCGAGTGGGCCGGCGGTCGCCGATGGAGAAGACCTGACGCCCGACACCGGCTTCACGGCGCTCATCGCCCAGCCGACCACCACGCCGGCGCCGGTGCTCGCGAGTGACGGGAAGGTGCATCTCGCGTACGAGCTGCTGCTGACCAACGCCGCCCCGATCACCTACGCCGTCTCCACGCTCGAGGTGCTCGATCCCGACTCCGGCGACACCCTGCTCACGATCGGGCCCGACGCCATCCAGCGCTCGATCACCCGTCTCGGAGCGTCGTCGGAGGGTGTCGACGCGACCGGACCCGTCGAGATCGGATCGGCGCAGACCTGGATCGCGTGGATCGACGTGGCCGTCGACCCCGACGCCGTGCCCACGCGTCTGCAGCACCGCACGGACGGAGAGGTGGTGCGGCCGGACGGCTCAGGGCAGAGCGCTCCCTACCTCCTGACCACCGTCGCCGTCAGCGACGAGCAGGCGGCGGTGGTGGGCTCGCCCGTCGCGGCCGGCGACTGGTACATGAGCGAGGGATGCTGCAGCAATTACACCCACCACCGGAACGGCTTCCTGCCGGTGAACGGCGTCGGGCTCGCCCCTCAGCGCTTCGCGATCGACTTCTTCAAGGTCGACGAGAACGGCACGACGTGGGAGGGGGATCCGAGCCAGCTGTCGAGCTACTTCTCGTATCGCCAGCCGATCGTGGCCGCGGCATCCGGAACCGTCGTGCGGGCCGTCGACGAATTCCAGAACACGGATGCCGCACCCGAGCCGCCCACCGTCCCGCCGATCATCGAGACGGTCGGCAACCACGTGGTGGTCGAGATCGCGCCCGGCCGGTACCTGCTGTACGGACACATGGATCCCGGATCGGTGAAGGTCAAGGTGGGCGACACCGTCGAGGCCGGACAGGAGCTGGGGCTGATCGGCAGCAGCGGCAACTCGACCACGCCGCACCTGCACTTCCAGCTGCAAACCGAGCCGACGTTCTTCCCGACCGACAGCGTGCCCTACGTGTTCGACTCCTTCACACTGCTCGGGTCGGTGCCGGACCGGATCTGGGACGACGACCTGGGCTTGCAGCCGACCGGCCAGCTGCCGTTCGACAAGATCGACCCGAGCGACCGGACGAACGAGCTGCCCCTGGACCGCACGGTGGTGCGGCTGGGGTGAGGGGCGGAGGAGCGGGGCGGAGCGTCGGGGGGCGCTTCGCCTCGCTTCGCCCGCTCGGCGAGCGGGAACCGGCCGAGGCAACCGAGAACCGGCCGACGCATGTAGACTAGATCCCGATAGGCGGATTTCTCATCCGTCTCGCCCCGGCCGCGTGGTAACGGTCGGGGCTTTTTCGTGCCCGCGGCGGGTCAGGCGCTGCTCGGCGGGCCCTCGCGGCGGTCACGACGCGCGGTCAGCTCACGTCGGAGCTGGAAGCCGCCGGCGACCATCAGCACGAGCCCGAGGGCGATGCTGACGATGCGCACCCAGAAGTCCGCATCCGGCAGGAAGATCACGGGCGCGGCGAAGACGAAGGTGGCGCCGACGAAGTACCAGACCGAGATCTGGGACTCGCTCTTCGGCGATGGCGTGGGTGGAGATGGGGTCACGGGTCTCTCCCTTCCCGTTCGACGCTACGCACACCTCATCCGCGACGCCTCCGTCGCGAGGGGGATCTCCGTCAGGAACGACCGGCGAGAGGCCAGCCGGTGTACGCCTCGGCGAGGTAGGTCTTGCCGGCCTCGGACTCCACCACGCTGCGCAGCTCGCCGATCTGGCGGAGGCGGTCGAACTCCGACGCGCCGGGGGCGACGTGGAGCATCGAGGTCATCCACCAGGAGAAGTGCTGCGCCTTCCAGATGCGCTGCAGTGCGGTCTCGGGGAAGGCCTGCACGAGCCGGTCGTCGCCCTCGAGCAAGAGCGCACGCAGCGCCGCCGTGAGGACGACGACGTCGGCGATCGCCAGGTTCATGCCCTTGGCGCCGGTCGGCGGCACGGTGTGCGCGGCGTCGCCGATGAGGGCGACGCGGCCCTCGAGCACCTTGTGGGCGACGAAGCTCCGGAAGCGCAGGATGTCGCGCTGGAAGATCGTGCCCTGCTTCAGCTCCGTTCCGGGCACGCGCTTCTGCAGCTCGTCCCACAGCTGCGCCTCGCTGTAGCGCTCGGTGTTGTCGTCGACGTCGCACTGGAAGTACATGCGCTGCACGGTGGCGCTGCGCTGGCTGATGAGGGCGAAACCCTCGTCGGAGCGGCTGTAGATGAGCTCCTCGGAGCTTGGCGGCGCCTCGCAGAGGATGCCGAACCATGCGAAGGGGTACTCGCGGAAGTAGCCGCCGGTGGAGGAGCCGGTGACGGCGGCGCGGGCGACGCTGCGCGATCCGTCCGCACCGACGACGAAGTCGGCCTCGATCACGAGCTCCTCGCCGTCGGGCCCGGTGGCGATGACGCGCGGATGGTCGGTCGTCGCATCCTCCACGCGCTCCGCTGTGACGCCGAGGCGGAGGTCCTGGCCGCCGGCGATGCGGGCCGCGACGAGGTCCTTGAGCACCTCGTGCTGCGGATAGAGCCAGACGGCGCGGCCGACGAGCGACGGGAAGTCGATGCGGTGGCCTTCGCCCTCGAAGCGCAGCTCGATGCCGTCGTGACGGTTGCCGACGGTCAGCACACGGTCGGAGGCGCCCGAGTCGACGAGCAGATCCACGGTGCCCTGCTCGAGGATGCCGGCGCGGATGGTCGTCTCGATCTCCTCACGCGACCGCTGGTCGATGACGACCGACTCGATGCCGTCGGCGGCGAGGAGGTGCGAGAGGAGCAGGCCGGCGGGGCCGGCACCGATGATCGCGACGCGGGTGCGGACGTGGGTGGTCATGTCGTCTCCTTCGACGGGGCCGGGATGCGGCTCAGTCTGGAACGTCCGCTCCGGTCGTGGCCGAGGCATCCCATTCATCGGGAACCGGGATCACAGCGCGCGCTCGATGTCGCGGGCGGCGCGGTGGAGCGCGGCCAGCGCGGACTCGGTCGGCGCATCGCGGGGGAGGACGACCGAGAGCGCGGCGACGACCGCTCCGGCCGCGTTGCGGACGGGCACGGCGAGGCCTGTGGAGACGTCTTCGATGTACCCCGGCGCGACCACGTGCCCCTGCAGGCGGATCTCGCCTAGCGTCCGACGCAGCGTCGCCGGATCGGTGATCGTCGCGGGGGTGAGGGGGATCAGCCGCCCACTCAGCACGCGGTCGCGCACCTCGGGGTCGGCGTACGCGAGCAGCACGAGTCCGGATGACGACGCGTTGAGGGGCAGGCGGCCGGCGACGCGCGTGATGTTCGTGACGGCGTCGGGGTGGCTGAGGCGCTCGAGGAAGAGGGCCTCGTCCTGCTCGAGGATCGCGAGCTGGGTGTGCTCGCCCACCCGCGCCTGGATGCGCTCCATGAAAGGCAGCGCGACCTGGCGCAGCCGCAGCGCGCCCGATGATCGGGTCGCGAGCTCCCACAGCCGCATGCCGACACGGATGCCGCGGCTCTCGTCCCGCTCGAGCAGCCCGGCATCGACCAGCTCGGCCACGATGCGGTGCGCCGACGAGCTGGGAAGACCCGCCCGGCGGCCGATCTCGGCCGACGTCTGCACCGTGCGGGTCGGGGTGAAGGTCTCCAGCACGCGCACGAGGCGGTCGGTCATCGAGTCGCCGGAGGGGGAGTTCGCCATGGTGTCATCCTGGCACCGGATGCCGCAGCATCCCATTCATCGGCATGCCCGTTGTAACGGCCGGATCGTCCGCGCGGAACGTACGCGCCACCGCCCATCAGCGCCTTCCGGCTCAAGAGAGAGTGAGGGCCGGGGCCGGATCAGGGCATTAGAAGGTGAGACGGAAACAAAACCCGTTATGTGCACATCACGTGGACTTATGACGGAAAGTGACGCAAAGCGATAACCTGAGAGCGGCGACAGCGGCTTCCCGCACGACGACCGTGCTCCCGGGGAGTGATCGCCCGATCGAAGGAATAGCACTGATGCTGCTCGAACGTGACCTCATCCAATCCGTCGGTTTCCGCAACGTCCGGGAGGGCGGTGAGATCACGGGATTCCAGTTCCGTGTGCGTATGCCGTCCTATCGCGGCATGGCGGCGAGCCTGATCGATGGGATCGGGGTGAGCATCCCGGGGATCGTCGACGTCGAGCCCGACGTGCCGCTGTGGACCCTCCAGGGCGAGACGCACACGCTCGCCGAGCTGTGGGAGAGCGACGACCTGCGGTGGCCGCTGGAGGATGCTGCGATCATCACGGTGCCCCTTGCGGGCGGCCTGCCCGACGGCATCCATGAGCTGTCGATCGACCTGCGCCTGCGGATGTCGTACATCCCGGTGGAGCATCAGCCCAGCCGCTACCAGGTCACCAAGAACGTCACCCTCGCACCCGAGGCATCCGGCGCGCCCTTCAAGTACGGGGTGTCGCTGTACAGCTTCATGTCCGACTACGGCACCGTGCTCGACCTCGAGACGGCGATGGCCGGCATCGCCGACCTCGGCGCGACGGGGATCGAGATCCTCGGCGAAGGCCACGTGCCCAACTACCCCGACCCGTCGCAGGAGTGGGTCGACGAGTGGTTCCGGCTCCTCGACCAGTACGGCCTCGAGCCGACGAACTACGGGTCGTGGATCGACTCCCGCCTGCATTCCAGCGGGGTGAACGGCCGCGACATGACCGTCGCCGAAGGCACCGCCGCGCTGCAGCGCGACCTGCGGCTCGCGAAGCGGCTCGGGTTCCGGTTCGTGCGTCCCAAGATCGGCGTCGTGACCAGCGACCTCGTGCCGCACCCGATCTGGACCGAGGTCGTCGAAGCATCCCTGCCCCTCGCGGAGGAGCTGGACGTGATCATCTGCCCCGAGATCCATTCCCCCACCCCGATCAAGCACGAAGTCGTGGACGAGTACGTCGAATTCATCAAGCGGACGGGCACGAAGCACTTCGGGATCCTGCTGGACACCGGCATCTTCCAGGACCGCCCCATCCCCCTGAAGCCGGGGGAGCTGCCCGGCCGTCGCCCCGCGTTCCTGGACGGCATCGGCGTGGACCCGGCCGATGTGTTCGACATCATCGAGCACGTCGTATTCATCCAGGCCAAGTTCCACGACATCGACGACCAGCTCGAAGACCAGCAGATCCCGTGGGAACCCGTCCTCCGCGCACTGAAGGACGCCGGCTACACCGGGTACCTCTCCAGCGAGTACGAAGGCGAACGCGAGCCCTGGCGCTCCATCGAGCAGGTCCGCCGCCAGCACTCGCTCATGCGCCAGACCGCCGACAAGCTCTGAGACGGGACTCGACGTCATGCCCAACGGACTCATCCACGACGACAGCCTCCGCACGCACGCCGACGGTCTTGCGCTGCGCCTCACCATCCCCTGGTACCGCAGCCTCTGGCTGTCGTCGGTCGGCTCGCTCGAGCTCACCGTCGACGGCGCGGCGGTGGACGCCGCCGACCTGAGCTTCGAGCTGGGCGACCGCACCTACGCGCTCGACGAGCTGCCCGACCAGAGCGAGACGCTGTGGTTCCTCCAGGAGCATCCGCTGCTCGTGGTGCGCCGTGAGGCTCCCGTCGCACTCGGAGAGACCCACGAGATCACCCTGATCGGCCAGCTGCGGCTGCCGTACATGCAGATCGCGCCCGGCCAGGACGGCGGCCCGGGTATGTACGTGCCGAACTTCGTCCGCGACGTCAGGACGCTCACGGTGACGGATCAGGATGCGGCGGCTCCGGCCCTCGTCTCCGATGTGCCGCCGGCACCCGAGGCGACCGAGCACGATCCGTTCAAGCTCGGACTGACCCTCTACTCGGCCAGCGCCGAGTTCCGCGCCGGGTGGTTCGACTTCGACGGCCTGCTCGACCGCGTCGCCGAGCTCGGCATCGGCCCGGGCATCGAGATCGTCGCGAGCCAGGTCGTGCCCACGTATCCCGTGGTGTCCGACGACTTCGCCCGCACGTGGCGCGACGCGTTCGACCGCCACGGCTTCGACGCCAGCTCGTTCGGCGCGAACCTCGACATGGGCCGCCGGCGCGATCGTGACATGACGCCCGATGAGGAGTTCGACTTCAGCGAGCTGATGTTCCGCGGCGCCAAGAAGCTCGGCTTCCCGCTCGTGCGCATCCAGTCGGCCAAGCCGGAGCTGCTGCGCCGCCTGCTGCCGATCGCCGAGGAGCTCGAGCTCAAGCTCGCCTACGAGATCCACGCACCGATGGGCCCGAACGCCGAGGCGATCCTCAAGGTGCGCGACACGTACGCCGAGCTGGACTCGCCTCTGCTCGGCTTCGTCGCGGACTTCTCCTCGACGATGCACGCCATGTCGCCGACGTTGCTGCGCGCCGTGTCGCGCGCCGGCCTCGACGGTGAGGCCGTCGAGCGCCTGCAGACGATCTGGGCGACCGACGCCACGATGCAGGAGCGTCAGCAGGAGTTCATCGGGTACCTCAAGGGACGGGACTTCGACCCGGGTCGACTGGGGTCGTTCGCACACCTGGCCTTCAACATGCACGGTCACGTCGCGCCGCAGGAGTGGGCCGATATCATGCCGCAGATCCTCCATGTGCACGCGAAGTTCTACGACATCGACGAGAACGGCCAGGAGCCGGCCATCGACTACCCGGAGCTCGTGCGCGTGTTCGTCGAGGGCGGCTACCGCGGCTACTGGTCGAGCGAGTGGGAGGGTCACGCCTTCGCCGAGCTGGGCGAGGTCGACCCGTTGCTGCTCGTGCGCAAGCAGCACGATCTCATCCGCTCCGCCATGCGTCAGACGCAACCCGCGTGAGCGGGCCGGCGGACGCAGCGGTCGATCTCCGCGCGATGCCGCTCGCGAAGAGCCTCGCCTACCTTCGCGAGCACGGAGAGCCGGCCGACCCGCGGCCCGACATCGACACGACATCGCTGCGCCGTCGCTTCCCGCACCTGGCGGGAGTGCAGACATCGGACCTGCGCCTGGACTGCCCGGACAGACGCCTGATCGAGGCCCGGCTCTACCGGGACACGACGGCTGCGGCACCCGGTCGCGCCCTCGTCTGGGTGCACGGCGGCGCGTTCATCGGCGGTCATCTCGACATGCCGGAGTCGAACTGGGTGGCCCTCGAGCTGGCGGCACAGGGCATCCCCGTGCTGGCGCTGGACTACGTCAAGTGCCGGGGCGACGTGCACTTCCCCGAGCCCGCCGACGATGTGCTGATCGGCTGGCGGCACGCACTGGCCCATGCCGAGGAGCTCTTCGACGTCGGTCCTGACTCCGTGGTGCTCGGCGGGGCGAGTGCGGGGGGCAACCTGACAGCGGGGATCGTCGCGCGTCTGCGCGACACCGGCGAGGAGGTGCCCTCGGGACTCGTGCTGGTCTACCCGGCGCTCCACCCCGGCGAGCCCGGCCGGACGCCGGACCCCGCGGCGCCCTGGATGGCGCTGGCCATGAACTACTCCGGCCGGGCGGAGGCGCTGGCAGATCCGTACGCGTGGCCCGGCATCGGCAGCGCGGCCGGCTTCCCGCCGACGCTCATCGTGGTGTGCGAGAAGGACGGACTGCGTCCCTCCGGCGAGGCATTCGCCGGGGTGCTCGCGGATGCGGGTGTCCCTGTCGCGCTCCACCTCGAACCCGACGCCGATCACGGACACATCAATGAGCCGGCCGATCCCACCGCCCGCCCCACGGTCGAGGCGATCGTCGACTGGATCCTCGAGGAACGATGACCACCTTCACCAACCCGATCCTGGCCGGTGACCGGCCCGACCCCGCGATCATCAAGGTCGGCGACGAGTACTGGATGACGTACTCCTCGTTCGAGGCGGCGCCCGGACTGCTCCTCTACCGCTCCACCGACCTCGTGAACTGGACGTATGTCACAGCCGCGCTCCCGAAGCCGATCGGCAACACCTTCGCGGTCGACATCGCCGGGCACGACGGACGCTTCTTCATCTACATCCCGTTCATCCCGACGCCGTGGTCGACGCTGACCGACGCCTCGATCTTCGTGATCCACGCCGACGCCATGGCGGGGCCGTGGTCGGAGCCGGTCGACCTCGGCATCCGGGGGGCCATCGACCCCGGACACGTCGTGGGCGAGGACGGCAGGCGGTGGCTCTTCGTGAACGGCATCCGCCGCGTCGGGCTCACCGATGACGGGCTGTCGACGGTCGGCGAGCTCGAGAAGGTCTACGACGGCTGGCGCTACCCCGACGAGTGGGTCACGGAGGCCTACGCCCTCGAAGGGCCCAAACTGCTCCGGCGCGGGGAGTGGTTCTACATCGTCAGCGCGGTCGGGGGGACCGCAGGGCCGGCGACGGGCCATATGGTGATCGTCGCCCGCTCGCGCTCGGTGCACGGTCCGTGGGAGAACCACCCGCGCAACCCGATCGCCCGGACGACGGATGCCGGGGAGCACTGGTGGTCGCGCGGGCACGCCACCCTCGTGCCCGGTCCCGGGGCGAACGTGGACGACGACGCGTGGTGGATGGTCTCGCACGGCTACGAGAACGGCTACCGCACGCTGGGGCGGCAGATCCTCCTCGAGCCGATCACCTGGACCGCCGACGGCTGGCCGGAGGCAGGAGTCACGGATATCGGCGGAGAGCTCGAGGCTCCCTCGGGCGCTGCGCCGCAGCATCCGTCTGCCGAGGTCGTCGACGACTTCTCGACGCTCGCTCTGGGGGAGCGGTGGGGCTTCCACGCGCCGTCACCCGATGAGCTCGACCGCGTGCGCCTCGACGACGGGCTGCGGCTGACGGGGAAGGGCGCGGGGATCGGCGACACATCGCCGCTCGCGATGCTGACCGGCGACCACTCCTACGAGGTGGAGGTCGACGTCGATGCGACCGCGCTCCACGGCGAGGCCGGGCTGCTGCTCTTCTTCAACAACCGGCTGTTCGTCGGCATGGGCATCGACGGGCAGGGGATGCGCAGCTACTCCGGCGGCATCCGGACGCACTGGCGACAGCCTGTGCCGATCGCTGACCGCCTGACGCTGCGGATCCGCAACGACGCGCACATCGTGACCGGGTGGTTCCGTGCCGACGGCGGGGAGTGGGAGCGTCACTACGTGCGCTACGAGACGTCCGGCTACCACGCCAACACGATCGGCGACCTGCTGAGCCTCCGCCCCGCGCTGTATGCGTCGGGTGAGGGCGAGGCGGTGTTCCGCGACTTCCGCTACACACCGCTGTCCTGACGCCCGACACCCCTGACCCCCACGTCCGAACACGGACCGCCGCAGACCTGCCGAGGAGCCCCATGACCGACCAGCCCACCACCCGCCCCTGGGCGATCTCCGCCGAGGCGCCGTTCGCGCTCTCGCGCGACGGCGTCCCCGCCCTCCTCCTGGGCGGCCAGGTGCACAACTCCTCGTCCTCGTCGCCGCGGGCGATCGCCGATTCCTTCGCGCACCTGCGGCGGATCGGGGCGAACACCGTGCTCGCCCCGGTCAGCTGGGCGCTGTGCGAGCCCGTCGAGGGCTCGTTCGACTTCGGTCTGGTCGACGCCATGATCACGGAGGCGCGCCGGGGCGGACTGCGGCTGGTGCTGCTGTGGTTCGGTGCCTACAAGAACGCCGCGTCCACCTATGCGCCCCGCTGGGTGCGGGCGGACACGTCGCGCTTCCCGCGCGCCGAGGTCGAGCAGACCCGCGCGCAGGCATTCAGCTACGACGGGGCGATGGCGAAGCCGGTGCTGTCGGTCTTCGGCGCGGAGCTGAGGGAGGCGGACGCGACGGCGTTCGAGGCCCTCATCCGCCACATCGTTGCGGCCGACGCCGACGGCACCGTGGCCATGGTGCAGGTCGAGAACGAGTCGGGGCTTCTCGGCGACAGCCGTGACCGCAGCGCGACCGCAGAACAGGCGTGGACGTCCGCGGTTCCGACGGATCTCGTGGCGCATGTCCGCGACGCATCCGCCCCGACGACCCTCGCCCGCACGCTGTGGGAGACGGCCGGGCAGCGATCCGCCGGCTCCTGGCGCGAGGTCTTCGGCGACAGCTCAGCGGCGCACGAGGTGTTCATGGCGTGGGGGTTCGCGAGCTACGTCGAGCACCTCGCCTCTCGCGGACGCGCGATCGCCGACATCCCGATGTACGCCAACGCCTGGCTCGGTCCGCAGCCGGGACAGGACGAGCCCGGCCAGTGGCCCAGCGGCGGCCCGTCCTCGCGCGTGCTCGACATCTGGCACGCCGTCGCTCCCTCGCTCGCCCTCCTCGGGCCGGACATCTACGTCCAGGACGCGGACGCGGCGATGGCAGATTACGCCACCGGAGCGCAGCCGCTGTTCGTGCCCGAGTGCCGGCCGCGCGCGGGCGAGCTCGTGCGCGCCGTGGGCCGGTACCGCGCGGTGGGCTGGTCGGCGTTCGGCGCGAACGACCTCAACCCCGACGGCCAGGTCGCCGCCACCGTCGGCCTCCTGGCCGCGCTGGAAGAGGAGATCGCGGCCGCCCAGCAGCGGGGAAGCATCGCCGCGGTGGTGCTGGAGCCTGAGACCGACCAGGCGACGGTGCACATCGACGGCGTCGACGTCACCGTGCGCGCCGGTCTCGCCCTCCTCCATCGGATGCTGCTGGATGCGGGCGTCTTCGTGCCCGACCTCGAGGTGTCGGTGCCGGATGAGTCGCTGCCGGGTGCCGAGGTGCCGCACGCCGGAGACAGCCGGCCGTTCGGTCTGATCATCGGCACCGGCGACGACAGCTTCATCGTCGTCGGCCGCGAGCTCGCGCTCGACTTCTTCGTCACCGGCCGCAGAGTGGAGATCGACGAGGTGGAGGAGCTCCTGCTCGAGGACGGACGACTGGTCTCCGGTCGCATCCTCAACGGCGACGAGCGGCTCCATCTCGTGCCCACCCACCACGTCGGGGCGACCCGCATCCGCCTGGTCCGTGTCTGACGCCGTCGCGCCGCAGGACGCGGCGCGACGTCCCCTGCGCTGGGGAGTCGTCGGCACGGGCGGCATCAGCCGTCAGATGGTCTCGGACTTCGCGCTCGTGCCGGATGCGGAGGTGGTCGCGGTGGCCTCGCGCGACCGTGCGCGCGCGGACGCGTTCGCCGACGAGTTCGACATCGCCGGCCGATTCACGGACCGGTCGGAGATGTTCGGCGCGGTCGACGCGGTCTACATCGCCACGCCCCACGTCACGCACTTCGATGTCGCGTCGGAGGCCATCGCCGCGCGCCGGCACGTCCTCTGCGAGAAGCCGCTGGGCATGAGTGAAGAACAGGTGCGAGAGCTCACGACCCGCGCCGCGGATGCCGGCGTCTTCCTCATGGAGGCGATGTGGATGTCGTTCAATCCGCTGATCGCCCGCCTGGTCGCCCTCATCGGCGAGGGAGTGCTCGGCGAGGTCCGCAGCCTCCGCGCCGCGTTCGGCGCGCCGTTTCCGCAGGACGACAGCAGTCGGTGGAAGCCGGGAGGAAGCGCGCTGCTGGATCAGGGGATCTACCCGGTCACGCTGGCCCACACGCTCTTCGGCCCACCGGACTCGATCCGGGCGTCGGGAACGGTGCGAGAGGACGGCGTGGACCTCCGCGAGGAGTTCACCCTGGGCTGGGCGGACGGGCGGTTCGCGCACGGGGCGAGCTCGATGGTCGACTGGCTGGACACGTCGGCGGCCGTCGGCGGCACCGAGGCCTTCGTGACCATCCCCCGGGGCTTCTGGTGGGCGTCTCAGCTCACCGTCCACCACCACATCGGGCGCGGGCAGCACTGCGAGGAGGTCGTCGAGGTCGAGCGCGAGGGCAACGGCTACGTGCCCATGCTGCGCGCGGTGGTCGCGGCCGTCCACAGCGGTGCTCTCGAGCATCCGCTGCACACGGCGGCGACGACCGCGGCCGTCTACCGCACCCTCGACGCCATCCGCAGCGAGATCACCCGGTGACGAGCACCGTGAGCGGTGTGGCATCCGTTCCGTCGGTGATCGTGAGTACCAGCTCGCCCGGCTCGACGACGTAGCGGCTGTCGTCGTCCCAGAAGCCGAGGTCGTCCCACCCTACCTGCAGGGTCACCGTCGTCTTCTCTCCGGCCGGCACGGTGACGCGCCGGAAGCCCCGCAGGCGCTGCACCGGCTGTGCCAGCGTGGCCACGGGGTCGGCGAGGTGGAGGAGGACCACATCGTCGCCGTCGCGCTGCCCGGTGTTGTGCACGTCGACCCGCACGGTCAGCAGAGCTCCCGCGCGAAGATCGCCCGCCGACACCGTCGGAGTGTCCAGCTGCGCACCGTCGAGCCGGAAGGTCGTGTACGACAGTCCGTGCCCGAACGCGAACCGCGGCCCGAGGTCGAGGTCGAGGTACTTCGAGCTGTAGTAGTCGTCCAGGTTGTTCGGGCCCTGCAGCCCGACGTCCCAGCGCTCCACGTCGAGCGACCCACCGGTGCGCGCGGGCCGACCGGTGCGCTCGTGGTCGTGATGGACGGGGATCTGCCCGACGGACCGCGGGAACGTCATGGGCAGCCGTCCGCCGGCATCCACCGCACCCGCGACGACGCGGGCGATCGCCTCGGGGCCGCGCGTGCCGAGGTGCCACGTGAGCAGCACCGCGGGCGCATCGTCGATCCAGTCCTCGACGACGAGGGGACGTCCGCTCGCCAGCAGCACGACGAAGGGCACGCCGGTCGCCGCGATGGCGCGGATGAGCGCGGTCTGGTCCCCCGGGAGACGGATGTCGCTGCGCGAGCTGGCCTCGCCGGAGATCGAGCTCGGCTCGCCGACGGCGACGACGACGAGGTCGTGGTCTGCGGCGAGGGCGACGGCCTCCTCGATCTGCGGGGCGGACGGCGCCAGGAAGTCGGCCCCGTCGGCGATCGTCCACGACGCCTGGGGCAGCTGCGCGGCGAGGGCGTCGGACAACGTGCCCGCCTCGGCGCCGAAGTGCTGCACCCAGGCGCCGAGGTGGTCGGTGCTGCGCGCGTAGGGTCCCGTCAGGAGGATGCGACGCGGCTCGTCCGCGATCGGCAGCAGACCGCCGTCGTTCTTGAGCAGCACGGGGCATCGCTCCGCGGCATGGAGGGCCTCGTCCAGCGTGTCGGACGTGGGCGCGGAGCGCTCGGCCGCGGCATCCGCGTACGGGTGCTCGAACAGGCCGAGGTCGCGCTTGAGGCGGAGGATCCGCAGGACGGCGTCGTCGATGCGTGCCGGGGAGACGTGATCGAGGATGGGCTCGCCGTCGGCGGTGAGCTCGATGCCGCCCATCACGACGTCCAGGCCCGCGGAGAGCGCCCGGCCGATCGCATCGACCTCGTCTGCGGCCACTCCGTGGACGGCCAGCTGCAGCACGCCGTCGGCGTCGCCGACCACGACACCGCCGAAGCCGTACTCGTCGCTGAGCACCTCGGTCAGCAGCCGGCGGTTCGCGTGCATGGGCGTGCCGTTGAGGGAGTTGAAGGAGGCCATGACGGTGGCCGCGCCGGCGTCGACGCCGGCGCGGAAAGGCGTCAGGTACGTCTCGCGCAGCCGCCGCCACGACATGTCGGTCGTGTTGTAGTCGCGTCCGCCTTCGGCCGCCCCGTAGGCCACGAAGTGCTTGAGGCAGGAGGCGATGCGCTCGGAGGAGCTCAGGTCGTCGCCCTGGTAGCCGCGCACCTTCGCGGCGCCGAAGGCCGACGTGAGGAAGGAGTCCTCGCCGAATCCCTCGACCACGCGTCCCCACCGAGGATCGCGTGTGACGTCGACCATGGGCGAGAAGGTCCAGGTGACGCCGCCCGACCGTGCCTCCGTCGCGGACACGAGGGCGTCCGCCTCTGCGACGGCGAGATCGAAGCTCGCCGCCTGGGC
Source organism: Microbacterium lemovicicum (assembly GCF_003991875.1). NCBI lineage: Bacteria > Bacillati > Actinomycetota > Actinomycetes > Micrococcales > Microbacteriaceae > Microbacterium > Microbacterium lemovicicum. The sequence goes on along the minus strand of NZ_CP031423.1, from coordinate 2,241,393 downwards.
GAGGGGAGTGGGGAAGATCGTGAACTGCCCGTGCACGACATCGAGACCGATGAGCAGGGGGATGCCGTGGGCGCTCTCCTCGACGGCGGCGCGCTGCAGGGCGTTCGTCTTCTCCGCACTCTGCGGCCAGAACAGAGCGCCGATGCCGGCGCGGGCGAGAGCGAGCGCATCGGCCTCGTCGCGGCGCCAGAGGATCTGCAGCTGGGCGAGCTTGTCGGCCGGGCTCATCCGGGCGAGGAGGGCGTCGAGGTCGGGCGTGGTCATCGTGTCTCCGGGAGTCGAGCGGGAAAAGGGGAGCGGCCGCCCGGGGATGCCCCGGACGGCCGCTGTCGTGCTGTGACTTACTCGCCCCAGGCGGCGTCCATGTCGCTGAGCACCTGATCGACCGTCTTCTGGCCGGTCAGCAGACCCTGCACACCGGCGCCGAGCGCGTCGTAGACGGCTCCGTTCGGCCAGGCGGCGTTGGGCAGACCGGCGTAGTCGCCGGCGCTCAGGAGGTCGGCGATCGGAGCGTACGAGGGCAGCAGGGTGCTCTTGTCGATGCCCGTGATCGGGACGGATCCGGAGAGCTTCGCGTACGCGGCGGACTCCTCAGGCGTGGCGACCCAGTCGAGGAACGCCTGAGCGGAGGCCTTCACCGCGTCGTCGGACTTCGCGTTGATCGCCCAGGCGTAGTTGGCGCCGGTGACGGTGAACGCCTTCTCGCCCTTCTTCGGCGGGAACGCCTGCACGTTGAGGTCCTGACCGGTCGCCTCGGCGATGGAGGCTGCCGCGCTGCCGGGGACGGCGGCGGTCAGCGCCGTGCCGCCACCCAGGCCGGCCGTGATGTTGTCGAACGTGCCACCGGCGGCACCGTCCTGGAAGCAGCCCTTGTCGTTCATCTCGACGATGTCGTCGAGGACGTCCTTCCAGCCGCTGTCGGCGAAGGTGACCTTGCCGTCGGCGCGCTGCTCGTTCCAGTCGGGCGTCTCTGAGTAGACGCGCGTGGCCGAGATCAGCTGAGCCATGAGTCCGGTGTTGAAGGGGATGCCTCCGGCGAGGACCGAGAAGGTCTTGCCGGCGTCGCGGGCCGTGGTGCAGGCCGTGAGGAGCTCTTCATAGGTCGTCGGGTACGTGACCTTCGCCTCTTCCGCGGCGGTCACGTTGAACACGAGTCCGACCGGGGTGAGGGCGGTCGGCTGGGCGTACGTCTTGCCGTCGACCTGGAAGAGCGTCTCGCTGCCGGCGGGCAGGAGGCCGGCGGAGGTGTCATCGAGAGGGGCCAGGAAGCTGGCCTCGGCGAGGCTGATCACCGAGATCGGCTGACCGGTGCCGGGCGAGAGGATCATCACGTCGGCCGCGTTGCCGCCCTGGAGCTGCGTCGTCACCTGCGTGTTGTACGCGTCGGACGGGTAGGGGATGACCTCGATGGGGACCCCGGTCTCGTCCGAGTACTTCTTCGCGGTCTGGGCGTAGAAGTCGTCGGCGTCGTTGGCCTGGGCGACCATGATCGAGAACCCGGTCGTGGCGGGATCGCCGGACGCGCCCCCGCCGTTGTCGGTCGAGCCGCCGGAGCAGCCGGCGAGAACCAGGACGCCGGCCACGGGGACCGCGAGAAGCGACCATCGGAGCTGTCGGCGAAGCATGTGCTGTGACATTGTTCGAACCTTTCGTGACGTCATCGTCGCCAGCGGCGCAGCTGGCTCGGCTCGGGGGCCGCAGGAACAGACTGACAGCATTTGCATCATTTCGACATAACAACCGCTTATGTGCGCCTATAGCCCCGCTGATCCGCCCGGCGAGCCCGCTCAGGCGAGGCGCAGCCGCACCGGTCCGAGCAGGCCCGCCGGTTCCACTGCCGCCGTCGGCTCGAAGACCCCGGTCATCGGCGCGAACACCTCGCCGGACGCCTCGGCGCCCTCGGCGATGAGCCGGTTGCGCCACGGGTTCGCCACCTCGATCTCGAGCTCGTTCTCGCCCGCGTGCAGCGCCGGCGACACCTCGACGCGGAACGGCGCCGTCCAGGCCACGCCGCAGTCGACGCCGTTCACCACGATCCGCGCGATGTCGCCCACGTCCGTGAGCTCGACGACGGCGGTGCGCCCGGCGGCGTCCGGCGTCATCGTGAACCGGTGGCGGTAGACGGCCGTGCCCGAGAACCCCCGTCCGACGTCGCCTGACCAGGGCAGCGGTGCCGGCGAGGTGGTGATCGGCTCCGTGCCGGGCAGCTCGAGCACCCACTCGCCGTCGAGGTGGAGGACGTCGGCACCCGGCTCCGCCACCGCTGTGGCGGGCTCCTCCTGCTCCAGGACGAACACCGAGCCGAAGGGCGGAAGGGTCAGCGCGACCGCCCCGTCATCGGACGCCGCGAACGGGACGTCGCGCACCTCCACGGGGTCCCAGACGGCCAGGGGAGCACCGCTCGCCAGGCGCACGCGCACGTCGAGAGCGGACGCCGCGGGGTTCGCCAGGAACAGCAGCCTCCGGCCGTCCACCACGCGCGAGGTGCGCCGGACGATGCCGCCGCTGGTGACCTCCCATGCCGGAATTCGGCCCCGTCGCGCCAGCCCGTCTGCGAGGGAGCCCGGGAAGACTCCGCCCTCACCCCACAGGCGGTCGCAGAGGGCGGAGAAGTCCGCGGGATCGTCGCTGAGGGACGGTGAGCGGGTCGGACGATCGCCGATGACGGCGGCTCCGGCATCCACGAGTCGTCCGACCTCGGTGAGCGCAGCGCACGTCATCCGCGCCGAGGAACCGCCGAGGAAGAGGACGGCGTAGTCGGCGCCGTCGGCGACGATGCGGCCGCCTTCGACGCGGAGGATGTCGCGGAGGGCGTCCGGCCCGACGTAGTCATGGTCGAAGCCGTCGGGCACCGCGGTGTCGAGGTGCGAGCCGAATAGCCCCGTCACCGGAGCCTCCTCTCCCACGAAGACCGCGACGTCGACATCGGGTCGTCCCGCCGACAGCAGTGCGCTGCACCGGGCGAGGTAGTCGATCCACGGGCCCGCCATGCCGCTCCACGTCTCATGGACCGTGAAGGCCTGACCGAGGAACGGCGCGAGCGCGATGCCCGGCGGCGGGGCGGCGATGGGCTGATGGGGCGAGGTGTGGATGCAGAACCGGGTCACGCCGAGCGTCAGCTGCAGGTCGGCGATGTGCTTGAGCGCCTTCGGCGACCACGACCAGGGCCGGCCGAACGAGGTGAACGCCTCGCTGCCCGTCCAGTCCTTGCCGTAGACGTGCGCGACGGATGCTGCGCCCTTGAGATCCGCGACGTAGGTCGGTCGCGGCGATCCGTCGGCATCGAACGTCCACATCGCTCCCATCGGGACATCGGCCTGCGCACGCATCGCCAGGTCGTCGCCGAGCTGCGGGCGACGGTCTTCGAGGGCTTCCGCGTAGTACCGCATGCCCCGGCGGCGGGCCTCGCTACCGAGGGTGCCGTAGTACTCCTGCGCCAGCAGCTCCGCGATGGTGCGGCGCCAGTCGAAGAGGAAGGCGTCCGACTCCTCGGGCGACCCGACAACGAACCCCGCCAGCGCGGGCAGCCAGGGCCGGGCGCCGTACCCCCGGCGCGTGGCGAACTCGTCTTCGATGCGGTCGGTCCAGTTCTGAGAGCCCGACTCGATGCTGTCGCTGAGGAGCGCGGCGAAACGGGAGGGTGCTCCGTCGTCGCCGAGGCGGGAGAGGTGCACGCGGAGGTACTCCGCGACCCGTCGCGCGTCGAGCTTGTCGACCTCGAGCCCGGTCGAGTCGGCCGGAGCGGGTCCGTTCGTCTGCCCGGTGAGGGAGGCGCCGAGGCGCACGATGCGCCAGCCTCCGGCCGGCGCCGCCCAGTCGAGCACGCCGTCGCGCACGTGCGCGGTCACGTCGATGACGTCGCGCGCGTCGACGACGCCGAGCGCGCCGGTCGTGTCGCTGTCGACGGCGTAGTAGTCGTCGACCACGCCGAACCCGGCCTTCACCTCGGCGTGATGCACGCGCGAGGCCGGGAACAGGGCGAACTGCGACACCAGGAAGGCATCCGCACGACGCAGCACCGGCGGCATCCGCACCCCCTCCTCCCGGGGAGGGAGCGCCTCGGCCGCGCTCGCCCCGGAGAGCCGGAGGCGGAAGCGGCGTGCGGTCACCGGCGCGAACGACGCGGTCCGCGCGGGGACGGTGGTCACATCGAGCCGGGCGACCTCGTGCCAGGTGCCGCCGTCGTCCGAGCACTCGAGCACCGCATCCGGCGGCGGCGCCGCGCCGAAGCCGCGCGGCCCGGGCAGGCCGACGACGACGGAGCGCACGGTCACCGGCGCGGCGAACGTCTGCTCCAGCCATCCCTCCGACCACGCGTCGGGATCGCGGGAGATGCTCAGCGCGTCGGAGAACGAGCCGTCGGCGAGACGCTCCGTGTGCTCGACCGCGCCGGACGCACTGACGGCATCGGGGGAGAGGGCGTGCAGGCCATCGTGGTCGGGGAGCGCGAGCACGGCCCAGTCGACGACGTAGCCGGGAGACGCCGGCGCTCCCCATCGCGGCGTGTCCTGGAAGAGCCCCGGCACGGACGGGAGCTCGGCGAGTCGCGCCTCCACGCGCTCGCCGCCGCCGACGATGGTCTCGCTCCAGACGACCTTCTTCATCGCGTCCTCCGGGCGCACCCACGGACCCCCGGCGGCGCTCCAGCCCGAGGAGGTCGCGACCGCCAGCTCCAGGCCGAGGTCGTCCGCGGTGCGCACGGCGGTGTCGACGGCTTCGGTCCATGCCGGCGAGCCCGGCCGCACGGCTTCGGGAACCACCAGCGGCATGCCCATCCCGCCGTCGAACATCTGGACTCCGCGGACGCCGACGCCGTGCAGCCACGTCAGATCGCGGACGATGCCCTCGGGATCGATGTTGCCGTCCATCCAGTGCCACCAGGAGCGCGGACGCGCTTCGTCGGGAGGCCGGGTGAAGGCGTCCCACAGAGCATCGGTCGCCGGCGTCGACGGCCGGGCGTCGGGAGAGGCGTGAGGGGTCGCGTCATCGAAAGAGGTCACAGCGAAGCATCCTGACACCGTCCGTCGCCTGCGTCACGGCCTCGTGGTCCCGGGGACTTATACCGAGTATCGCCATGACTAATGTGTGATTCCGACGCAAGCGTGTGATAGTGGATCGCGAGCGCACCACGCCTTCCCGGAGCGCATGACGACGAGGTCAGAGAGCAGACGACGTGACGATCGAGCAGGACAGTACTCGCACCCTCACCGTGCCTCCCAAGGCTCGGAGAACTCCGCCGCCCAAGAGCCGCAACCGCGCGCTCATCAGCTACGGCCACTGGTGGTGGGCCCTCCCCGCCGTCGTGCTGGTCATCGGCGTCCACTACGCCGCGACGCTGACGGGCGGCTTCTTCGCCTTCACGAACTGGACCGGCCTGGGCAAGTTCGACATCATCGGCTTCAAGAACTTCGAGAAGATCTTCGCCGACCCGCAGCTCCTCGGTGCCGTGTGGAACACCCTGTTCCTCGCCTTCGGCTCCGTCATCCTCACGAACATCGTCGGCCTGCTGTTCGCGCTCGCCATCAACCGCACGCTCAAGTCCCGGTACATCCTGCGGACGCTGCTGTTCATGCCGGTGGTGCTCAGTCCGCTCGCCGTGGCCTACGTCTGGAAGTTCATCTTCCAGTTCGACGGCCCGCTCAACGATCTGCTGGGTGCGGTGGGGCTGTCCGAGTTCCAGAAGGTGTGGCTGGCGGACCCGACCTGGTCGATCTGGGCGATCCTCCTGACCGTCGTCTGGCAGCAGACCGGCTTCACGATGGTCATCTATCTCGCCGGACTGGCCTCTGTGCCGGTCGAGGTGGAAGAGGCCGCCGCGCTCGACGGGGCCGGCATGTGGGCGCGGTTCTGGAACGTCACCGTTCCGGCCATCCGCCCTTCCATCGCCATCGCGACCACGCTCGGCATCATCCAAGGCCTGCGCATCTTCGACCAGATCCTCGCCCTCACCGGCGGCGGACCGGCCGGTGCCACGGAGACGCTCGCGACCGAGGTCTACAAGCAGGCCTTCTCGCTCGGTCAGTTCGGCTTCGGCTCCGCCCTCGCCCTGGTGCTCACCGTCGTCATCCTGGCATTCGCCATCCTCCAGCAGTACGTGACCCGCGACCGCGAAGCCGGAAAGGCCTGACATGTTCCGCTACACCAAAGCCACCGCGGTCCGCGAAGTCTTCGTCTGGATCGTGACGCTCATCGGCCTGCTGCCGTTCTACATCCTCATCGTCACGTCTCTGAAGACCGACAAGGAGACGCTCACCACGAGCGCCGTCGCCCCGCCCAGCGGACTGGACTTCACCGCCTTCGTGCAGGTGCTCACCACCACGGGTCGCAACAGCATCCCGATGAGCATCCTGAACAGCGTCATCATCACCGCCGGCGCCGTCTTCGGGCTCGTGCTGCTGGGCTCGATCGCGGCGTACGTGATCGCCCGGCGCACCCGCCGGTGGACGACGATCACGTTCTACCTGGTGCTGATCGCGATCATCCTGCCCGCGCAGCTGGGCACCGTACCGCTGTACATCGGCGCGCGCACGATCGGGCTGACCGGCAATGCGCTGGGCATGATCCTCCTGTGGATCGGCATCCTGCTGCCCCTGTCGGTCTTCCTCTACGCGAGCTTCTTCCGCGGTCTGTCCACGGAGTACGAGGAGGCGGCGGTCATCGACGGCGCCTCGCCGACGCAGGCCTTCTTCCGCGTGGTGCTCCCGCTCATGGCGCCGGCGACGGGCACCGTGGCGATCCTCGCCGGGCTCATCGTCTGGAACGACTTCTTCAACTCGCTGATCTTCCTCGGCGGCTCGACGACGCAGACCCTGCCGGTCGCGATGTACACCTACGTCGGCGGTCTCGTGTCGGCATGGAACAAGATCTTCGCCGTCGTCATCATCTCGATGGTGCCGATCCTCGCGTTCTACATGTTCGCGCAGAAGCAGTTCATCCAGGGCTTCGCCGGCGGACTCAAAGGCTGATCGCGTGCTCCGTCTGCTCGATCGGCTCGACGAACCGCTCTCCGGCGGCGACGACCGACTGCACCTCGCGGGCGGCATCGCGGAACAGCGAACGCATCCAGGCATGCTCCGGGTCGCGCTCGTGGACGGGGTGCCACCAGAGGGCGTTCGCCGTCGGCGTGGCGTCGAAGGGCGGCTCGAGGATGCGGATGCCGGGAAGGCGGCCGATCTCGGGTGCGAGGGCTGCCTGCACGAGACCGAGACGCGTGGTCCCGACCACGAAGCTCGGCAGCGAGAGGAAGCTCTCGACGATCACCTGCACGTCGGGCTCGATACCCAGGAGCTGCAGCTGGCGGCCCGCCGAGGTGAACGCGGAGCGCGAGCGGTAGGTGAACACCCACGGGCACGCCGCGAGGATCTCCATGCTGAGCCCGTCGGCGATGAGCGGGTTCGCCTCGTCGGCGACGATCACCCAGCGGTCGCGCCACAGGTCCTCGTACGGCAGATCGGTGAGGTAGCCGTGGGGGATGACCATCGCGTCGACCGATCGCAGGCTGTTGGCGGCATCGTCGACGATCGTGTTGTTGTGGAGCAGGAATCGGAAGCGCACTCCGGGCGCGGCCTCCGCCGCCGCACGGGAGACCGCGGCGCCGATCGTGGCGAAGCCGTAGTCGGAGCCGTAGACGGAGAATTCGCGCGTCGACTCGTGCGGCGTCCACGTCGCCTGGCTCTCGAAGACCCTGCGCGCCGCGTCCAGCGCGATCGTCGTGTGCTCCGACAGTCGCAGCGCGAGCGGGGTGAGCTCGTACGCGTTGCCGCGGCGGGCGAGGATCGGGTCGTTGAAGTGGTTGCGCAGGCGGGCCAGCGACGCGCTCAGGGCCGGCTGGCTGAGATGCAGCCGCTCTGCCGCCCGCGTCACGCTCCGCTCGGTGAGCAGTGCGTCGAGAGCGACCAGCAGGTTGAGGTCGAGTCGCGACAGAAGAGGTTGATCGGCCACGGCGATGTGATCCTTCGCTCGACGTCGGGTGAAGCATCCATCTTATCGACCCTGTCTATCCACCAGCCAGAAGGCATCGGTGCGGCCGATGAGTGAGGTGCGTGCGGACTTCGAGGCGTTCTGCGACCTCTTCTACACGCGGAAGCGGGTGGCGGAGGCGTTCGCCCTGCTCGTGTCGGACGACTACATCCAGCACAACCCCACCATCGGCGACGGGCCGCAGCCCGCGATCGACATGCTGACGCCGAAGTTCGACGGGTCGCCCGACGCGCGCTTCGAGATCCAGCGCATCCTCGTGGACGGCGATTTCGCCATGGTCCACGTCAAAGCCTCCCGCCCCGGCGCGCCCGACGCGGCCGTGGCGGACATCTACCGATTCGAGAACGGCCGGATCGTCGAGCACTGGGACGTGCTGCAACCCGTCCCGGCGCATGCCGTTCACGACCATCCGATGTTCTGACCCAGGAGACACCATGTACCAGCTCGCACCCAACATCGAACTGCTCTTCACCGAGGCCGGCGACTATCACGACCGCGTGCGCGCCGCCGCCGCCGCGGGCTTCGACGCCGTCGAGATGTGGGGCCCGACCGGTGCCGACGCGCCGGCCACGCCCAAGGACCTGCCCGCGCTGAAGGCGGCGCTGGAGGAGACGGGCACCCAGCTCACCGCGCAGCTGGCCGAGCCCCGGACGCAGTTCATGATCCCGCCGTGGGACCACTCCGAGTTCTTCCGCAAGCTGGACGAGGGCGTGCAGATCGCCCACGACCTCGGATGCCCGCGCATGGTCGTGGGCAGCGGCACCGGCTTCGGCGGGTGGAAGCGGCAGGTGCAGCTGGACAAGCTCGTCGAGATCTACCAGAAGGCGATCGCGCAGATCGACGGGTCGGGCATCACTCTCGTCCTCGAGCCCGTCAACGTGCGCGTGGATCACCCCGGATCTCTGCTGGACCGCACGGCGGAGGGCGTCTACGTCGCCCGCGGCGTCGACTCCCCGTACTTCGGCGTGCTGTACGACATCTACCACTCGGCCGTGGAGGGCGAGGACATCGAGACCGAGCTGACGAACGCCGGCTCGCTCATCAAGTACGTCCAGCTCGCCGACGCCCCCGGCCGCGGCGAGCCGGGCACCGGCGACCTCGACTGGCCCGCCACCCTCGCCGTTCTGCGCAGCTCGGGCTACGACGGGCCGATCGGCCTCGAGTACTACCCGCAGGCCGCATCCGATGAGTCGGTGCGCTACATCCGCGACGTGGCGGCCCAGGCATGACCGGCCGTTACCCCGCGTCCGTCGACGTCGCGATCGTCGGGAGCGGCCCCGCCGGCGCCGCCTACGCCCGCATCCTGAGCGAGCGCGCGCCCGAGGCGACAATCGCGCTGTTCGAGGTGGGGCCGACGGTCACGTACCCTCCCGGTGCGCACGTGAAGAACATCGCCGATCCGGCCGAGCGCGCCGAGGCGCAGACCCGGTCGGAGGGTCCACACGCCGTCGTGACCGCCGACCGCACGGGCGGCATCGTCAAGACGAGCCAGCGTCGCGCCCGGCCGGGTACGTATCTGCTGGAGAGCGGCTACCAGGTCGAGGGTGAAGACGGGCTGCCCGTCGCGGCGATGTCGAGCAACGTGGGCGGCATGGCCGCCCACTGGACCGGGGCCTGCCCTCGGCCCAACGACAGCGAGCGCATCACCGTTCTCGACGCCGAGGGCAAGCTGGATGAACTTCTTTCGGAAGCCGAGCGGCTCCTCGGCGTCACGACCGATGCCTTCGACCAGTCCGCGTACGGCTCGCTCGTGCGCGACCGTCTCGCCGCGGCCGAGGACGAGGGCCGCATCGCGGCGACCCGCGTGCAGCGGATGCCGCTCGCCGTGCACCGTCGCGACGACGGCAACCTCGTCTGGTCGGGCTCGGACGTCGTCTTCGGCGACGTCACGCGCGAGAACCCGCGCTTCACGCTCTTCGACGAGTCCCTCGTCACCCGCGTGATCGTCGAGGACGGACGCGCCGCCGGCGTGGCCGTGACCGATCGCCGCACGGGGGAGACCTCGGAGGTGCGGGCGCGCTTCGTCGTCGTGGCGGCGGACGCCCTGCGCACGCCGCAGATCCTGTGGGCGTCCGGCATCCGTCCCGACGCCCTCGGTCGCTACATCAACGACCAGGCCCAGATCGTCTTCGCCGTGCGCATCCGCGACCTTCCCGCGCTCGAGGGCGAGGGCGCGGGCGCGACCGGCCTCAGCGAGTACAGCGGCGTCACGTGGGTGCCCTTCACCGACGACATGCCGTTCCACGGCCAGGTCATGCAGCTGGATGCGTCGCCGGTGAAGCTCGCCGACGACGACCCCGCCGCTCCCGGTTCCATCGTCGGACTCGGTCTCTTCTGCGCGAAGGACCTCCAGGAGTCCGACCGCGTGGAATTCTCCGAGACCGACGTCGACGGCTACGGGATGCCGGCGCCCACGGTGCACTACACCCTGACCGACCGCGACCGGGAGGTCATCGCGCGCGGCAAGGAGGAGATCGTCCGCCTCGGCAGGGCCGTCGGCGAGCCCCTCGACGACCGGCCCTTCATGATGCCGCTCGGCGCCTCGCTGCACTATCAGGGCACCACGCGCCTGGGTGCGCAGGACGACGGCAGCAGCGTGTGCTCGCCGCAGGGCGAGGTGTGGGAGGTTCCCGGCCTGTACGTCGCCGGCAACGGCGTCATCCCGACCGCGACGGCCTGCAACCCGACCCTCACCGGCGTCGCCCTCGCCGTCAACGGAGCCCGGGCGATCGCCGACCAGCTCGCTCGTTCCTGAGCGGCCGACCTCTCGCTCGAATCCGAGCAGCCGACATTGCTTATGTCGGTTTCTAGCAATAGTATGGAGAAATCATGACAAAGAAGTCCGCGGCCTCGTCCGCGCCGACGAGGAGGTTCTCGTGATCCCCGACCGCATCATCGAGCAGGGCACGCTCACGACCTCGAACGGCCGCGCGGCCGTCGAGGTGCGGCTGCCCTGGTACCGAGCCCTCCCCGGCTCCTGCATCGCCGGCGCGAAGCTCACGATCGACGGCGTCGAGGCGCCGGCCGAGTCGCTGCGCTGGCGCATGAACGACCGGGAGTTCACCTTCCCGGAGCTCGTCACCGAGACGGACGAGTGGTGGTTCCCGCTGGACTCCGCCGTGCTCTCCGGCGACCTCGACCTCGCCGCCGATGCCGAGCACGAGGTGCGCGTGGACCTGGTGCTCTACATCCCCTACATCATCATCTCCGACAGCGAGACGCTCCACATCGAGGAGCACGACGTGAAGACCATGACCGCCCGTCAGCAGCAGGAGGCACACGCATGAGCGCGCTCGGAACCCCGATCCAGGGCGTCACGCTCTACAGCTTCACGCGCGCCTTCCACGGCCGCGAGTACGACCTCGAAGGACTGATCCGCAAGGTCGCCGCCGAGGGCTACGGCCCCGGGCTGGAGGTCATCGGCTTCTCGAGCTTCCGCGGCTTCCCCGAGGTCGAGGACTCGTTCGCCGGCTGGTTCAAGGACCTCGTCGCCGAGACCGGTCTGGTCACGACCTCGCTCGCCGTGAACGCCGACATCGGCATCCACCGCGACCGCCTCCTCAACCAGGACGAGCTGATCGCGTACATGACGCGCCAGATCAAGGCGGCGGCCACGCTGGGCTTCCCCATCGCCCGCGTGCAGATCTCGATCGAGCCCGACTCGATGGAGGCGCTCGCCCCCATCGCCGAGGAGCACGGCGTCACCCTCGCCCTCGAGGTGCACGCCGACCAGTACGCCTCGCACCCGCGCATCCTCGCGCTGCGCGACCGCTTCGAGAAGGTCGGCTCGCCCTTCCTCGGCTTCACGGCCGACTGGGGCGCCACCGTCAGCGGCTTTGCGCCGTCGCTCATCGAGGCCTACCGTCGCCGCGGTGCGTCGGAGGAGCTCCTCGGCAAGGTCGTCGAGCTGTGGGACACCTACTACGAGCAGGGGCCACCGGCCGATCAGGCCGAGCACGGCAAGCGCTTCGGCTCGTTCATCGGACTGGCCGCCCAGAACGGCCGCCCCGACCTGGGCATCGACTTCGGCATCAACGGCACCGGGCTCTTCGGCCCGGCGCGCGTCGACGACTGGCTCGAGATCGTGCCGTGGATCCGTCACGTGCACGGCAAGTTCTTCGGCATCGACGAGAACGGCGAGGAGCCGTCCGTTCCCGTGCGCGACCTCATCCGTCTCCTCGTGGACAACGGCTACTCCGGTGCCGTCTCCAGTGAGTACGAGGGCTGGCACTGGAACCACTGGAAGAGCCCCTTCGAGATCATCGCCGCCGAACAGGCCGTGCAGCGCTCCGCCGCGCAGGACGCGGGATCGCGCATGATCACGGACGCCGCCGAAGCCCGCCGCACGCTCGACACCCACCTCGCGCACGCCGTGCGCAGCTGAAAGGACCTGGAATGAGCGACGGCATCGCCGGCACCGGCATCAAGCTCGGCACCACCCTCTACTCGATGACCAGCGAGTTCGCGGCGGGTCTGTACACGCCCGAGACGCTGATCAAAGAGGTCCACGACCAGGGCATCGGCCCGGGCGTCGAGTTCAACATCGCCCAACTGCTGCGCACGTACCCCGACGTCGACGACGCGTTCGTGAAGCTGTGGTTCGACTCGCTGGAGAAGTACGGGCTCGAGGCGAGCGCCGTCGGCACCAACCTCGACATGGGGCGCCGCAAGGACCGCGACATGACTCCGGATGAGGAGCACGACTTCCTCGCCCGGCAGCTGAAGACGGCACACACGCTCGGCTTCAAGAGGGTCGTCATCCGCTCCCACGGCAAGGAGCTGCTGCGCAGCCTCCTGCCGCTCGCCGAGAAGTACGACCAGTACCTCGGCTACGAGATCCACGCACCGTCGGGCCCCAACAACCCGCAGGTGCTGCAGATGCGCGAGATGTACGACGAACTGCAGTCGGAGCGGCTCGGCTTCACCGCGGACTTCAGCTCCACGATGCACTCGCTGTCGCCGACGCTGCTGCGCACGCTCGGACAGATGGGCATGGACGAGAAGCACTTCCCGGTCATGGACGAGATCTGGCACGAGCCGACCCCGATGCACGTGCGCAACCAGAAGTTCGAGGACTACCTGAGCGGCGAGGGCGTGGACTTCCTGCGCTTCGGGCCGTTCACGCGCCTGGCCTTCAACATGCACGGCCTGGTGCCGCCGGAGGAGTGGCTCGACATCATGCCGCAGATCTTCCACGTGCACGCGAAGTTCTACGACATCGGCGCCGACGGCGAAGAGCCGGCGATGGACATCCCGCGCATCGTGAAGCAGTTCGTCGAGGGCGGCTACACCGGCTACCTCTCCAGCGAGTGGGAGGGTCACGCCTTCTCCGACCTGGGGGAGTCCGACCCGATCGACCTCGTCAAGAAGCAGCACGACCTCATGCGCCGTGCCATCGAAGACACCGTCGCCGCTCGCGCAGCGGTCTGACCCGGCGCACGAACGCTCATCTAGGAGACATCATGGCCACCCACAACTCGCTGTTCGCCGAAAAGGACGTGCGCCGCACCGACGACGGCCTCGCCGTGTCGCTGCAGCTGCCCTGGTACCGCAGCCTGTGGCTGTCGTCGGTCGACGGCGTCGCCGCCACCGTCAACGGCACACCGGTCCCGACCGATGACCTGCGCTTCTCTCTCGAAGGTCGCGACTACCGCATCGAGGAGCTGCCCGAGCAGTCGGAGACCCTCTGGTTCGTCGCCGACCGCCCCGAGGTGCTCATCCACCTCGACGAGGTGCCGGCCGCCGGCGAGAAGGTCACCGTCGAGGTCGTGCTGACGATGCGTCTGCTGTACATGCAGATCATGCCCGGTCAGGACGGCGGCCCGGGTCGCTACGTCACCAACCGCGTCCCGGTCGAGCGCGAGCTGGTCCTGGCATGACGCAGGGGCGACCGCTCCGCGTCGCGATGATCGGGTACGGCTTCATGGGTGCGGCGCACTCGGTCGGCTGGCGGCAGGCGCCGCGCATGTTCGACCTGCCCGTGCCGGTGGAGATGGCCGTAGTGGTCGGGCGCAACGGCGCGGCCGTCACCGCGGCCGCACAGAAATGGGGCTGGGCGGAGTCGGCCACCGACTGGCGCGAGGTGATCGGGCGCGACGACATCGACATCGTCGACATCGTGACGCCGGGCGACTCCCACGCCGAGATCGCGGTCGCCGCCCTGGCCGCGGGCAAGCACGTGCTGTGCGAGAAGCCGCTGGCCAACACCGTCGCCGAAGCGCAGGAGATGGCGGATGCCGCCGCGCAGGCCGCAACCCGCGGCATCCGCTCGATGGTCGGCTTCACCTACCGCCGGGTGCCGGCCGTGACGCTGCTGCGCGACCTCATCGCCGAAGGCATGGTCGGGCGCGTGCAGCAGGTGCGCGCCGCGTACCGGCAGGACTGGCTGGTGGATCCGGCGATGCCGCTCGCGTGGCGCCTGCAGAAGGAGCACGCCGGTTCGGGCGCCCTGGGCGACATCGGCGCGCACATCATCGACATGACGCAGTTCGTCACCGGCCAGACGGTAGACAGCGTCACCGGTGTGCTCGAGACGATCGTGGCCGAGCGGCCGTTGCAGGGGGAGGGGTCCGGGCTGTCCGGCACCGCGGCCGAGGGGTTCGGCCAGGTCACCGTCGACGACGCCGCGATCTTCACCGGACGCCTCTCGGGCGGCGCGCTCGCGTCGTTCGAGGCCACCCGCTTCGCCACGGGCCGCAAGAACGCGCTGACCATCGAGGTCTCGGGCGACAAGGGCGCCCTGCTGTTCGACCTCGAAGACCTCAACAGCCTGCAGTTCTACGACCGCACCGCGGCCGAGGATCGGCAGGGCTTCACGAAGATCCTCGTGACCGAGGCATCGCATCCCTACGTCGCCGCGTGGTGGCCTGCCGGGCACATGCTCGGCTACGAGCACGGCTTCACCCACCAGGCCGTCGACTTCGTCGCAGCCATCGCCGACGGCACCGATCCGCACCCGTCCTTCGCCGAAGGACTCTCCGTGCAGCAGGTGCTCGACGCGGTCGAGCGGTCGAACGAGAACGACTCCGCCTGGGTGCGTGTGCACGTCCCCGCCGCAGCATCCGTCTGATCCGAAGGAGAATCATGACCCGCCCGATCACGCTGTTCACCGGCCAGTGGGCCGACCTGCCCTTCGAGGAGGTCGCCCGCCTCGCCGGCGAGTGGGGCTACGACGGCCTCGAGATCGCCTGCTGGGGCGACCACATCGACGTCTCCCGCTGGGATGACGCGGACTACGTCCAGTCGCGCAAGGACATCCTCGAGCGCAACGGGCTGAAGGTGTGGACCATCTCCAACCACCTCGTCGGGCAGGCCGTCGCCGACGACCCCATCGACGAGCGCCATCACGGCATCGTCCCCCCGCGCGTCTGGGGCGACGGCGACGCCGAGGGTGTGCGCCGGCGCGCCGCCGAGGACCTCAAGGACACCGCGCGATTCGCGGCCGAGCTCGGCGTGAGCACCGTCACGGGATTTACCGGCTCGTCGATCTGGAAGTACGTGGCGATGTTCCCGCCCGCGTCGCAGGAGATGATCGACGCCGGCTACCAGGACTTCGCCGACCGGTGGAATCCGATCCTCGACGTGTTCGAGGAGGTCGGCGTGCGCTTCGCGCTCGAGGTTCACCCGTCGGAGATCGCCTACGACTACTGGACCGCGAAGGCGACGCTCGACGCGATCGGGCACCGCAAGAGCTTCGGCTTCAACTTCGACCCGTCGCACTTCGTCTGGCAGCAGCTGGACTCCGTCGCCTTCGTGCTCGACTTCGCCGACCACATCTTCCACGTGCACGTGAAGGAGTCCGTCACCAATCTCGACGGCCGCAACGGCGTGCTCGGCTCGCACCTCTCGTGGGACAACCCGCGCCGCGGCTGGACGTTCGTGTCCACCGGGCATGGCGCCGTGCCGTGGGAGCCGATCTTCCGGGCGCTCAACGCGATCGGCTACGACGGCCCCACCAGCGTGGAGTGGGAGGACGCCGGCATGGACCGTCTCGTCGGCGGTCCGGAGGCCCTCGCGTTCGTGCGGAAGCTCGCGACGATCACGCCGCCGCACCAGCTCTTCGACGCCGCCTTCAGCAGCAAGTAGGGCGGGCGGATGGCTGACGTGCTGAACGTGCTCATCCTGTCGGGTCACATGACCGTCGAGCACGACAACGCCCACCGCAGCTTCCGGCTGCATAACCAGTGGATCACGACGCTGCTGGAGGACACCGGACGGTTCCGCGTCCGCGTGACGGAGGACCCACGCGGTCTCACCTACGACGTCATCAGCAGGTACGACGTGCTGCTGGTCGTGTTCGAGGGACGCGACGGCTATCACGACGCCGCCGTCGGGTTCGGTGCCGAGACGGATGCCGCGATCCTGAGATTCGTCCACGACGACGGCAAGGGCATCGTGTGGTTCCACGGGTCGGCCGCTCAGGAGGACCGCTGGGGCTACCCCGAGGAGTACAACGTGATGCGCGGGGCGAAGCTCAGCGCCTGGGAGACCGGCCTTCGTCCTCGCCCGTGGGGCGAGGCGCTGCTGCGCACGACCGACCCGCGTCACGCGATCACCGAGGGCATCAACGAGACCTGGACGGTCACGGGCGACGACATCCTCGTCGGTGTGGAGATGTACGACGGCGCGCAGGTGCTGCTGACGACGTTCGACGACCTCGAGGCCTATGAGAAGGCGCCGGTCTGGCCGATGTCGCACTACCCGGTCGCGATCCCCGAGGAGGGCATCGCCGCCCTCCCGGGCATCAACACCGATCAGCCGCTGGCGTGGATCAACGAGTACGGCGCCGGCCGGTCGTTCACCATCACGATCGGGCACGACATCGACACGTTCCGCCGCATCGAGTTCATCCGCATGTTCCCGCGAGGCGTGGAATGGGCGGCGACCGGCGAGGTCTCGCTGACGGGTCCTGATCGCCGCGGCGACCGCCGGATCAACCCCTGGCCGTACTACAACGGCGAGGGCTGAGCGTGCTGCGCGTCGGCATCCTGGGCGCGGGCGGCATCGCCGAGCGCGCGATGGTCGAGCCGTCCCGGGATGTCGACGGGGTGGAGGTCGTGGCGATCGGGGCGCGGGTGCCGTCGCGCGCGGAGGCGTTCGCCGCGCGGCTCGACCTGCCGATCTCCGGTGACTACGAGCGGGTGCTGTCCGACCCGTCGATCGACCTGATCTACCTCGCGCTCCCGCCCGTCGTGCACGCGCGGTGGGCGGTGCGGGCGCTGGAGGCCGGCAGGCACGTGCTCTGCGAGAAGCCGCTGTCGGCCAACGGCACCACGGCGCAGGAGATCGCGGATGCCGCGGCCGCTGCAGGCCGGAGGGCGTTCGTCGGTTTCCACTACCGCCTGCACGCCTCGACCGTCCGGCTGCTCGAGGTGCTGCGCTCGGGTGTGCTCGGGTCGGTGCAGAGCGTGGAGGTCGACTTCAGCATCCCGCACTTCGTCGTGAAGCCCGGCAACATCCGGCTCGACGGCGACCTGGCCGGGGGAGCGGTGATGGACGTCGGCTGCTACGCGGTGGATCTGCTGCGTGCGGCGTGGGGAGAGCCGGAGGTGGTCTCCGCTGCGGCGGAGCTGTACGACGCCGACCCGCGCATCGACCTGCAGACCGACGCGCAGCTGCGGCTGCCCGGGGGCCTACCCGCGTCGGTGCGGTCGTCGTTCATCGGCGACGACACGGGCGCGATGGTGATGCGCGTGACCGGGTCGGACGCCTCGCTCGAGGCGACGAGCGTCATCGTGCCGCAGTGGGGCGCGACGCTCCGCGTGACGGCCGGCGACGACGTGCTGATCGACGAGAAGGCCCCCGAGGGCGAGAACAGCTACGTCCGGCAGCTCGAACACCTGCGCGACGTGCTCGCCGACGGGTCGCCGAGCATCCTCGACGCAGACCGTGCGGTGGGCACGATGCGCGTGGTGGACGCGATCTACCGCGCCGCGGGTCTGCAGCCGCGCTGAGGTTCGCGCGCTTGCGGGATGCGGCGGTGCGCGAGGGCCGGAGGAGATGCGGCGGTGGACGGGGCCGGGGTGGACGCGGTGGTGCGCGGAAGCGGAGGAGATGCGGCGAAGCGGAGGAGATGCGGCGGTGGGCGGGGCCGGGGTGGATGCGGCGGTGTGCGGATCCGGAGGAAATGCGGCGAAGCGGAGGATGCAGCATCCCGATCCGTCCTCCGGATCGACACATCTCCTCCCGATCTGCACGCCGAGACGGCCGGGGCCACCCTCTCCGCTCGCTCGACGCGCGGGTCGGGGCGTAGCGAGCGGGCTGGGCTGCCGCACCCGTCGCTCCTGTTGACCGCGATACGCGCTGAGAAACACCGCATCGCGGCGCTTCCCGCGCGAATCGCGTTTACGCGGGGGAGACGGGAGTGTCGGGGGAGGCGAGGGCGGCGCGGGCCAGGGCGAGGTGGCGGCGGGTGATGTCCCAGGGATCGTCGTCGAGCCACTCGTGGCCGCCCCATTCGCTGCAGAGCGTTCCGGTGAAGCCGGTGGCGCGCAGGGCGGCGCCGAGCCCGCGGATCGGGCCGGAGACCTGACCGTCGGTGTCGTCGAGGTCCCAGAACTTGAGGTGCACGCCCGAGAGCAGCGGCAGGACCGATGTCAGGTCGCCGATGTCCGAGCGCCCGAACCGGATCAGCAGGTTCATGAACAGCGTCTGCACCTGTCCCGGCACGCGCCCTCCGCGCAGCTCGTCGAGCACCGCCGCGAGGGTCGCGGGCTCGCGCCACTCGTCGCGCAGTCGCCGCACCAGGTCCGCCGACACCCCGGCCCCGGCGAGGCGGTCGAGGTAGCCGTGCGGCAGGGACGGCATGAGCATGCTGATGTCGAGCAGCAGCCGCACGTGCGGGCTGTCGATGTCCGCGATGTCGCCGACCGCGGCATCCGTCTCCGGTCGTCCGGGAGCCTGCTGGCCCTGGACCTCCTCGAACAGCACGAGGTCGAGCTCTTCGAGCACCGGCACGAGCCGGCGGAGCAGTGCAGGGCCGGCCTGCCCGATCGGCAGCCGCACGCCCTCCGCGCCGATCGCCGCCGCGGCCACGAGCTGCGGACGCACGAACTCGTAGCGCTCGTCGTCGGTGCGGCGGCGGGTGGCGCTCGCCCAGTCGTCGATGCTCCCGCCCACGATGCTGACGCCGCCGCCGGCGCCGATCAGCGCGTCTCGGAACGCCAGGGTGTCGCGCTCGCCGGGAGCGGGGAAGCCGCGCCACAGCTGACCGAGCTCGACCTCGACAGTGTCGGCCACGTCGCGCTCGATGAGGCTGAGAGCGAGCTCGGGCGCCGTCGTCTCTGCGCGGATGAGCTCAGGGGTGAGGTTGAAGGCGCTCGCTGAGAGCGTCCAGCCGGAGGGCAGGGGAGAGGTCATGGCGGGCTCCGGCGTCAGGCCACGTCGCGCGACACGGTGGGCACGGCGGCCCCGGCGTCGAGCACGAGGGTGCGGGTGGTGGCGAAAGGCAGGGTGAGCGGGGCATCGGGCCCGCCCGGCAGGTAGGGGATCAGCAGCCGGTACGACACGGTGACCTCGTGTGCGCCGGGCTCGAGCGCGCCGCGGACGCGCAGCACCAGCCGGTCCTGCACGAACCACTCGCCCCGCTCGAACGCGAGGGCGGACGGTGCGACGGTGCGCTCGCCGAGGGCCACGAGCAGATGCTCGACGGGCGACCCATCCACCTGCAGCTGCAGATCGGACGCGCTGGCGACGGGCAGCGAGCGGATCCAGGGCAGCGAGAGCCGCACGCCGAACCCGTCGGTGGTGGTGAACAGTGCATCGTCGCGAAGCATCATGAGCGTCATCGGAACGTCCTCGAGCCGGTGGCAGCTCGACCTACGACGAGCACTTACGCACCATATCGTAAAACTTCCGCCGAAATGAAGTCGAAGAGGCGGATGCTGCGACCTCCGCGATCGCGGAGGACCGCGCCGAGTCCCTCAGCCCGCGACCAGCTCTTCGGGATGCACGCGCTCGCGCGAGGGTCGGCCGTCGGCGAACCAGCGCGGGAAGGTCACGTCGAACAGCTGCTCGCGCACCATCTCCGCGCCGCCCCGGAGCGGCTCGCGCCGGTCGTTGATCGACTGCACGATGCTCAGGTCGCGCGTCGCGAGAGGCAGCGACAGCTCGTACACCCGCTGACGCACCTCGGCGAGGAAGACCTCTCCGGCGCCCACGACCGCGCCGCCGATGACGATGCGCTCCGGGTTGAACATGTTGACCAGAGCGGCGATCGACTCGCCGATCACGCGCGCGCACTTCTGGATGAGGGAGATCGCCAGGGCGTCGCCGGACTCGGCCGCGCGGGCGATGGACTCCGGGGTGATCGGCTCGGCACCGCTCGCCAGCTTGCCGCCGGCGCCGTCCGCGATCGCGGCCTCGGCGTCGCGCACCAGCGCCCAGCCTCCGGCGACCGCCTCGAGGCAGCCGGTCTTGCCGCAGCGGCACAGCGAGGTGGAGCCCGCGACGCGCACATGGCCGATGTCGCCCGCGGCGCCGTTCGCGCCGCGGTGGATGTGACCCTGCGACAGGAGCCCGGCGCCGATGCCCGACCCGACCTTGCAGTAGATGAGGTCGAGATGCTCCTCGCGGCGCCGGCTGCGCTCGGTGAGGGCGAGCAGGTTCACGTCGTTGTCCACCCACACCGGCGCGTCGTAGCGCTCCTCGAACCGGCGCCGGATGTCGAAGCCGTTCCAGCCCGGCATGATCGGCGGCGCCACGGGACGGCCGGTGGCGAAGTCGACGGGACCGGGGATGCCGACCGACACGCCCCAGACGGGCACGTCGGGCGTCGCGGCCAGAAGCTCGTCGATCATCTCGAGCGCGGCATCGAGGGTGTCCGCCGGCCCCCGCGCGATGTCCCAGGCGCGGTGCTTCTCGTCGATGATGTCGCCCTCGAGCATCGCGACGCCGACGTGGATGTGCAGGGCGCCGAGCGCGCACACGATGATGCGGCCGCGATCGGCGCGGAAGCGCAGGGTCCGGGGCGCGCGGCCGCCGGACGAGGGGCCGAACTCGGCGTCTTCGATGAAACCGATCTGGATGGCCTGATCGACGCGCTGTGTCACCACGCCGCGGCCGAGTCCGGTCACCCGTCCGATCGCGGGGCGGGTCGCGGCATCCCCGGAACGCACCATGTTGACGATGCGCAGAAGGCTCGTCACCTCGTCGGTCTGAGCGCCGAACCGCAGCGTGGACTCTGTTGCCATGGTCGATTCTCACACAAGAGGGATGCCGGAACGTCCATTTCGACACGACTATGGTCGTGAACGGCGCGTTCTTAGGTACGCTTCAGGCATAACGAGCGAAGGGGCCGTGATGCCGACCGGAGTGGGGATCGTGGGCGCGGGGCCAGGAGTCGCCGCGCTGCATCTGCCGACACTGGCGCGCCTGAGCGGCCGCTTCGAGGTCGTGCACATCTCCGACGGCGGCAGCGGCCGGGCCGCCGGACTCGCGGAACGGGTGGGCGCCCGTGCGTCGTCGGGGATCGACGAGCTGCTCGCCGACGACCGCGTCGAGGTCGTGGTGCTGTGCTCGCCGCCGGCAGAGCACGCAGCGCAGATCCTCGCGGCCGTCGCCGCGGGCAAGCGCGCGGTGCTGTGCGAGAAGCCGCTCGCCACGACGGCGGAGGATGCGGCATCCGTCATCGACGCCTGCCGCGCGGCCGGCACGGCGCTGCTCGTGGGTACCAACCACTTCTACGACCCGGCGTGGGGCCGCGCACGTCACCACCTCACCGCCGGCGGCCGTCCCGTGTGCGCGATCTCGCTGACCCTGGCGCTGCCGCCGAACGGGCGCTATCACGAGGTCGTCACCGAGCTCGCCGTGCCGGCACCGGCGCCGGGTCGCGGTGGACCCGACCTGTCGGTGCCGCAGATCGCCGCCGCGGTCGTGCGGCAGCTGCTGACCGGACTGGCCGTGCACGACCTGCCGATGGTGCGCGATCTCGCGCCCGAGATCGAGGAGGTCGTGTTCGCCCGCGCGGTGGCACCGCTCGGGTTCGCCGTCGGCTACGTCGCGTCCGGCATCCCCGTCCGTCTGGCCACGGTCATGCTGCCCGAGGGCGCAGACGCCCTCTGGCGCCTCCACATCACCACCGACGTCGACCGCGTGGAGGTCTCGTTCCCGCCGGCGTTCGTGCACGCCGGCAGCGCGACGGTGCGCGTGACGAGTCAGGACGGCACGATCACGACGTACCCGACAGTCTCCGAGGACGGCTACCTCGCCGAGTGGCGGGCGATGGCGGACCTCCTCGACGGCCACGGTGTCGTGGAGTACGACGAGCTGCTCGACGACGCGCGGTACGCCCTGCGACTGGCCGAGTCCGCGGCAGAGCTCATCCTGCAGGGAGCGGGCTCGTGAGCGGCGATCGCATCGCGGTCGCGACGTCACTCGAGCCCTATCGCACCGCGGTGGCCGAGCTGCCCCTCCGCGCCCGCGCCGCCACCGGCCGCGAGGGCATCGTCGTCATCCCGGGTCTCGGGCGATGGACGGATGCCGCGGCCACCGCCGCGGCGGACGGCGCGTCCGCGCTCGTCATCACGGATCCCGAGCTCGTGTCCGCCGACGCGGTGCGCGAGCTGAGCGCGGGCCTGCGCATCCCCGTCGTGGTCGAGAGGCCGCGTCTGCGACCGGACACCGCGGAGGACGCCCTCCGCGCGCGGAGCGGCAGCGCTCCCCGCATGCTGATCGCCGAGGCATCCGGTCCTGCCGCCGCCCTCGACGCCGTCACGCGCGACGCCGCCGGTTGGCTGCGCATGCTCTCCGGAGGAGCGCTGCGGGTCGTCTCCGGCGATCGCACCCTCGCCCTCCTGCAGACGACGGCCGGGCTCGCCGCCACGTTCGGCACGATCGCCGCGGCCCGCACCTCCGTGGGCATGCGCATCGAGGTGCTGGGGGAGGTGCAGACCCAGGTCGACGTCGGTCTCGCCGCCCGCATCGTGACCACGTCGAGCGCCGGGACCCTGATCGCCCCGGCACGCTTCGAGACCTCGGCTCGAGTGGCCCTGCGTCGTGCGCTCGAGGCGCTCGAAACGGGGTCGGCTCCCATCGATCTGGACGACCTGGCCGACGACACGGCGCTGCTCGAAGACCTCCGGTGCACCGCGCGCCGCTGATCTTCGGGCCCTCATGAGGGAATAGATGCGGTCGATCCCACGCATCGCAGATATGGCATTCCCTGATATGTCGGTCTGCGGCGAAAGTAGTCACGGGAACACCCGCTTGTCTTGTCGAAAGGATCGAAGATGATCAAGCTCCTCTCTCACCTGTCGTTCGTCGCCATCACCACTCCCGATGTGGAGGCCTCCGTCGAGTTCTACAAGACCGAGGTCGGACTCACCGAGGTCGCCCGCGAGGACGGCAAGGTCTACATGCGCTGCTGGGGCGACTACTACGCCTACTCGGTCGTCGTCGCCCCCGGCGACGAGCCCACCCTCGAGACGATGGCATGGCGCACCTCCAGCGCCGAGGCCCTCGAAGAGGCCGCCAAGCGCGTCGAGGCCGCCGGCATCCAGGGCGAGTGGATCGACGGCTACAAGATCGGCCGCGCCTACCGCTTCACCGGCCCCTTCGGTCACGACATGACGCTCCACTGGGACGTCGAGCGCCACCAGGCTCCCGGCCATGAGGCCTCGATCTTCCCGGACCGCCCCGAGAAGCGCTCGAAGATCGCCGGCGCCCCTCGTCAGCTCGACCACGTCACCGTCGCCACGCAGGACGTCGACGCGTTCGTGACCTGGTACGTCGACGTGCTCGGCTTCCGCTTCATGGCCCGCACCGTGCTCGACGAGGCGCCCATCTCGGTCTTCTCGGTGCTCACGACCAACGAGAAGTCGCACGACCTCGGCGTCGTGCTCGACGGCTCGACCCGCGCCGGCCGCATCAACCACTACGCCTTCTGGGTCGACACCCGCGAGGAGCTGCTCATCGCGGCCGACACCCTCATGGAGAACGGCATCCCGATCGAGTACGGCCCGAACATCCACGGCATCGGCGAGCAGACGTTCCTCTACTACCGCGAGCCCTCCTCGCTCCGGATCGAGCTGAACACCGGCGGCTACCGCAACTACGTCCCGGACTGGGAGGCCAACACCTGGAAGCCGTCGCAGGGATCGAACAACATGTACCGCAACGGCACCATGCCGATGTCGATGACCGAGTCGTTCCCGCCCGCCGACGGCCCCAGCGCCACGGAGGAGGGCGTCCCCGACGAGATCAAGGACGCGCTGCTCAACCCCTACCGCAAGCAGGGCCAGGGCTGAGACGACGAGGGACCGGATGCGGGCTGCATCCGGTCCCTCTCGGTCCCGCCGCACGACCGCACGACCCGTTCCATCCCGTACCACCGCAATGACGCGAGGAGATCGCACCCCATGACTTCCACCGGACTCACCGCCCCCTTCGCGCTGGCCCGCTACCGGGACGGCGCCGACGCGCGTCTGGGCCTCGTGGCCGGCGACCGCATCCGTCCGCTCGACGCGGACGCCCTGGGCGCCGCCGACCTCAACTCCTTCCTCGCTGCTCCCGACTGGGACCGCCTCGCGTCGCTGGCGTCGGCGGAGGAGGGGGGATGGATGCCGCTGGCCGACGTCACCCTGACGGCTCCGGTGCAGCCGCGTCAGGTGCTGCAGGCCGGTGCCAACTATCGCGAGCACGTCATCGAGCTCGTCGCCGCGGGGCTGACCCAGAACAGCGACCGCACGCCCGACGAGGCGCGCGCCTTCGCGGCGAAGCTCATGGACGACCGCAAGGCCAATGGCGAGCCGTACTTCTTCATCGGCCTGCCGGCCTGCGTCGTCGGCGACGACGTGTCGCTGGTCCTGCCGTCCTACAGCGAGGTGCACGACTGGGAGCTCGAGCTCGCCGTCGTGATCGGCGCGGAGGCGTTCCGCGTGTCGAAGGAGGACGCGCTCGACCACGTCGCCGGCTACACGATCGTCAACGACGTCACCACCCGCGACCTCGTGTTCCGCAAGGACATGAAGGAGATCGGCACCGACTGGTACCGCGCGAAGAACGCGCCGGGCTTCCTGCCGACCGGGCCCTTCCTGGTGCCGGCGTCGGCCGTCGACGGCGGAAACCTCACGGTCACGCTGGAGCTGAACGGCGATGTCATGCAGAACGGCGACACCAGCGACCTGCTCTTCGACATCGCCGCGCTCGTGTCGGGCGCGTCGCAGACCATGCCCCTGCTGCCCGGCGACCTGCTCCTCACGGGCAGCCCCGCGGGCAACGGCCAGCACTGGAAGCGGTTCCTGCAGGACGGCGACGTCATGACCGGCACCATCAGCGGCCTCGGCACCCAGGTGGTCCGCTGCGTCGCGGAAGGCGCCGCGCAGTGACCGGGCCGTCGGAGAACCCCGCCGACCTCGACCGGTCGAACCCCGAGGCCGAGATCGGCGCCCGCGCCGAGGCCTACCGCAACTGGGGCCGGTGGGGCGAGGACGACGTGCTCGGCACGCTCAACCTCATCGATCCCGCTCACCGCGTGGCCGCGGCAGGGCTCGTGCAGGAGGGGCGGGTGATCTCCCTCGCGCAGTCGTTCGACACGAACGGGCCTCAGAAGGGATGGCGCCGCCGCACGAATCCGGTGCACACCATGACAGACACGGGCACCGACGCGGAGCGCGCGAATCAGGGCTTCCCGCACGGCATCGGCGGCGCCGACGACGTGATCTCGATGCCGCTCCAGTGCTCCACGCAGTGGGACGGGCTCGGCCACATCTTCGACCACGGCTTCGCCTGGAACGGCCGTCGCGCCGGTGACGTCGTGACGAGCGAGGGCGACCTCGTGACGGGCATCGAGCACGCGGCATCCGTCATCGTCTCCCGCGGTGTGCTGCTGGATGTCGGGCGTCACCTGCAGCCCGAGACCGGCGAGCTCGCCGACGGCTACGCGATCACCGCGGCCGACCTCGAGGCCTGCGCCGCGGCGGAGGGCGTGACCATCGGCCGCGGCGACATCGTGCTCGTGCGCACCGGACAGCTCGCGCGCACGCGCCGCGACGGCTGGGGTGACTACGCGGGCGGACCCGCCCCCGGCCTCTCCCTCACCACCGCCGGCTGGCTGCACCGCACGGAGATCGCGGCGATCGCGACCGACACGTGGGGCTTCGAGGTGCGTCCGAACGAGTTCGACGCACCCGCGTTCCAGCCCCTGCACCAGGTGGTGATCCCCAACATGGGGCTCACCATCGGCGAGATGTGGGACCTCGACGAGCTCGCCGAGGCCTGCGCCTCGTCGGGCCGGTACGAGTTCCTGCTGTCGGCAGCGCCGCTGCCCATCACCGGCGCCGTCGGCTCGCCCATCAACCCGGTCGCCGTCCTCTGACGCGCGCCCTCCCCACCGTCACCGAGAACAGAGGAGTTCCGACATGACCGCAGTCACCACCGTCGCGATCGCCGGCACCGGCGTCGCCGGCCTTGCCGCCGCGATCCAGCTCGCCAGGGGCGGCGTCGCCGTCGACGTCTTCGAGGCCAAGAGCGAGCCGTCCACCCAGGGGTCGGGCATCTCGCTCCAGGGCAACGCCCTCCGCGTCTTCGACGCGCTCGGCGCGTGGGACGACATCCGTGCCGCCGGCTACCCGTTCGAGGGTCTGAACCTGCGCGCCCCCGGCCCCGGAGCCCCGATCGTCGCCGAGCTCCCCGACGTGAAGACCGGCGGACCGGATTACCCGGCCGCCATGGGGATGCCGCGGGCCGACCTCACCCGGATCCTCCTCGACCACGCGCAGCGCGCGGGCGCCACCGTGCGCTTCGGCGCGAAGGTCACCGGCGTCGAGACCGACGACGACGGTGTGGAGGTCTTCGTGGGCGGCGAGTCCGCCGGCCGCTACGACCTCCTCGTCGGCGCGGACGGGCTCAACTCGCACGTGCGTCAGCTCATCGGCATCGAGACCAAGCCCGAGCCGACCGGCATGGGCATCTGGCGCACCTTCGTGTCGCGTCCGGCCTCCGTCGAGCGCAGCGAGCTGTACTACGGCGGCCCGATGTTCATCGCGGGGTACACGCCCACCGGCGAGGACAGCATGTACGCGTTCCTCGTCGAAAAGGCGGAGGACCGTTTCGGCATCAGCGACGAGGACGCCACGCGCATCATGCTCGACGAGTCCCGCGCCTACGACGGACCGTGGAACGACATCCGCGCCGATCTCGCCGAGGGCGCCCACGCCAACTACACCTGGTTCACGAAGCACATCATCGACGGGGAGTGGAACCGCGGCCGGGCCGTCGTCATCGGCGACGCCGCGCACAGCTGCCCTCCGACGATCGCCCAGGGTGCCGCGCAGGGCCTGGAGGACGCCGTCGTGCTCACCGAGCTTCTGCTCGCCCGCGATGCTGTCGACCAGGGTCTGTGGGACGAATTCCACGCCCGCCGCGTGCCCCGCGCCCGCGCCGTCGTGGAGGCGTCGGTGCAGCTCGGCCAGTGGCAGCTCGACGGCGTCCGCGACGCCGACGTGCCCGGCCTCATGTTCGGCATTGCCCGTCAGATGGCGGTGCCGGCGTGAGCGCGCAGCATCCCACCGTCGACGTGCACGCGCACGTCCTCCTTCCGGGCCTGCACGCCGAGGTCGAGCGCCGCGCGCCCGAGGAGGTCGCCGCGGCGGCCGACCTGGAGCGCCGCCGCAACGGCATCGAGAGCATGAAGGTCTCGGGTCCCATGGTCGGGTCCCGCATACCGAAGCTCACCGACGTGCGCGAGCGCCTGGCATCCATGGACGCCCAGGGCATCGACCGCCAGTGGGTCAGCGTGTCGCCGAACCACTTCTACCCGTGGGCGGGCGAGGGCCTGGCCGGATGGGTCGCGGGGGAGACGAACCGCCTCGTCGCCGAGCACGTCGGCCAGGCGCCCGACCGGCTCACCGGACTCGGGGTCGTGCCGCTGCAGCATCCGGCGCACATCGTCGAGTACCTCGATGACGCCGTGCTCGGTCGCGGACTCGCCGGGGTGGAGATCTCCTCGTTCGCGGGCGACGTCGAGCTGTCCGACGAGCGCCTCGAGCCGTTCTGGGCCCGCGCGGCGGAGCTCGGCTGCGTCGTGTTCCTGCACCCGTTCGGCTGCTCGCTGGACGAGCGCCTCGACCGGTTCTACCTCGCCAACACGGTGGGTCAGCCGACGGAGAACGCCGTCGCGCTGTCGCACCTCATCTTCTCCGGCGTGCTCGACCGTCACCCGCGCCTCAAGATCGTCGCGGCGCACGGCGGCGGCTACCTGCCGTTCGCGATCGGCCGCTCCGACCACGCGTGGCGCGTGCGCCCCGACGCGCGGCGCTGCGAGCACGAGCCCTCGACCTACCTGCGCAAGCTCTGGTTCGACACGGTCGTGCACGACCCGATGGCGCTGCGCCACCTCGTGGAGGTCGCCGGCGGGTCCCGGGTGCTGCTGGGCAGCGACTTCCCGTTCGACATGGGCTCGGAGGACCCGCTCGGCTTCGTCCGCAGCGCGGGCCTGCCGAGCGAGATCGTCGAGCGGATCGCCGGCGCCAACGCGCTGTCCCTGGTGGAAGACCGGGTGCACGCGTGAGGATCGGACGCTGGAACGGGCCCGACGGCATCGGCGAGGGGATCATCCTCGACGACCGGGTCATCGCCTTCCCCGACGGTGTGACCGTCGCCGACGTGCTGGCCCGCGGCCTCGACGAGGCCCTGCGCCTCGGCCGGGCCGTCGAGGCGGAGCAGGGCGTCCCGCGCGACGCGGTCGAGCTGCTCGCCCCTCTCGTGCCGGCCTCCATCCGCGACTTCGTGGCCTTCGAGGAGCACGTCGAGGGCATCAGCGCCTCGGTCGACGGCGCCAGCGAGGTCGTCCCGGAGTGGTACCAGCTGCCCACGTTCTACTTCACCAACCCGCACAGCGTCCGCGCCAGCGGCGAGGTCGTGGACGTGCCGGAGACCGCTCGTCTGGACTTCGAGCTGGAGCTCGCCGTCGTCATCGGCGCCGTGCCGGGATCCGACGGTGCCAACCTCGACGTCGAGGCCGCGGCATCCCACATCTTCGGCTACACCGTGATGAACGACTGGTCGGCTCGCGACCTCCAGGCCCGTGAGATGAAGGTGCGTCTCGGTCCTGCGAAGGGCAAGGACTTCGCCACGACCCTCGGGCCGTGGATCGTCACGGCCGACGAGTTCGCGGATCGCCTCGACGGCGACGGCTTCCTTCCGCTGCACGCCGAGGTGAGCATCAACGGCGAGCGGGTGGGGGAGGACCGCATCTCGAACATGGGATGGCCCTTCCCGGAGCTCGTGGCCTACGCCGCGCGCAACTCCGTCGTGCGTCCGGGTGACGTGCTCGGTTCGGGCACGGTCGGCAACGGCGGATGCCTCGGCGAGCTGTGGGGACGAAGCGGCGAGCTGAGCCCGCCGCCTCTGGAGCCCGGTGACGAGGTGCGGATGGTCATCGAGGGCGTCGGCGAGATCGTCAACACGGTCGGGCAGCGCGTGCCGGCCCCGCCGATCCCGGCCGCCCGGAAGCGTCCGCGCAACCGGTGAATCCCCGCGACTTTGGTTGAAAACCGACCGAAGAGGCCGTAGAATGACAGAGACGTCGGGGCCTGCAGGGTCCGTTCGCACGGTGCTGATGCCGGAGCGACACACACGGTCGCGTCGATCACCCGGTCGTACGGGTGCCACTCCGATGACTCTGTCTCCTCTGCGCCTGCGGCTTCTCGTCGCCTCCCTCCTCGTGGTGTCGTTCCTCGGCGCCCTCGACCACACCGTCGTGTCCACCTCGCTCGCCACCATCGCGGGCGAGCTGGGCGCGCTCGAGCAGCTCAGCTGGATCATGGTCGGCTACACGCTGTCGGCCACCGTCATGCTGCCCGTGCTCGGCAAGCTCGGCGACGTCATCGGCCCCCGGCGGGTCTTCGTCGCCTCGCTCGTGCTCTTCGTGGCGGCCTCCCTCGCCTGCGGGTTCGCGCCCAGCATGGGCTGGCTCATCGCCGCACGCGTCGTGCAGGGCGTCAGCTCCGCGGGCATCCAGCTGATGTCGCAGACGATCATCGCCCGGGTGACCAGCCCCCGGGAGCGGCCGCGGTACATGGCGATCATCGGCGCCGCCTTCCCGATCGCGATCGTCGTCGGGCCCGTGCTCGGCGGCCTGATCACCGACTTCTGGGGCTGGCAGTGGGTGTTCTGGATCAACGTGCCCGTGGGCATCGTCGCCCTCACCCTCGCCCTCATCGCGGTGCCGCATCTGCCCGGCGGCGCACACCCGCGGTTCGACGTCGCCGGATCCGTCGTGTTCACCCTCTCGCTCGTCGCCCTGGTGCTGGCCGTGACGTGGGTCGGAGAAGAGACGCTGCTCCTCTCGGCGCTCGTGCACTTCGCCGTCGCGGCGGCGGGTTTCGTGGTGTTCTTCGTCATCGAGGTGCGCGCCGACGCGCCGATCATCCCCCTGCATCTGCTGCGCAACCGGACGATCCTCGCGTGCCTGGGCCTCTCGGCGATCATCGGGGCGGGCCTGTTCGCCACCACGTCCTACCTGCCGACGTACTTCCAGATGGCGTACCGCACCAGCGCGACCGTGTCCGGGCTCGTGCCCATCGCGACGGTGCTGGGCATGCTCGTGGCCAACCTGCTCACCGGCTACCTGGTGAGCCGATCCGGGCGCTACCGCCCCTATCCGATCATCGGCACGGCGCTGAGCGCCGGCGGTCTTCTGGTGATGGCCCTGCTGCCGCCGGGCGCGCCCCTGTGGGTGCCGATGATCGTCATGGCCGTCGTCGGCATGGGCACGGGCGGGTTCATGAACCTCGTCTTCGCCCTCGTGCAGAGCTCCGCCCCGGCGTCGGACCTCGGCGCCGTGACGGCGACGACCAACCTCGTCCGGCAGGTCGCGTCCACGCTGGGCACCGCCGTGGTCGGCGGCGTCCTGGGGTTCGGCGTGGCGGCGCTGCTGCCGTCGACCCTGGATGCTGCGACCCTCACCCCGAAGGCCGTGCACGCCGCCTCGCCCGAGGTGCAGGACGCGGTGGCGCTGATCTACCACGACGTGTTCTCGCCGATCTTCCTCGCCCTCGCCGCCGTGTACGCGCTGGGCATCGTCGCGGCGGTCGCCCTCCCCGGCGGACGGCTCAGCGACGAGACCCCGGCCACCGTTCCCGACCCGCAGACGCAGTCGGTCTGAGCCGCGGCATCCGCTCTCCTTCCCTGTTCCCCCTGTTCCACCCGTCTCGAGGAGTCATCATGTCCGAACCCACCGTCGTCGTCGTCGGCAGCGGCCCGATCGGCGCCGCGTATGCGCGTGTGCTCGTGGAATCGGTGCCCGGCGCGAAGGTCGTGATGTTCGAGGCCGGCCCGCAGCTGACGGCGATCCCCGGCGAGAGCGTGCGCAACATCGCGGACCCGGCGGAGAAGAAGCATGCCCGCGAGATCTCCCAGGGTCCGCAGGCAGGTTCGCTGCGCGAGTCACTGGGTCTGCCGGCCGGCGTCGCGGTGGAGGGGATGTTCACCGCCCGGGAGGGCACGCACCTCATCGACTTCGGCGGCGAGGGATCGGGTCACGCCTCGAGCTTCCCCGCGGCGGCCGCCTCCACCAACGTTGGCGGCATGGGGGCCCACTGGACGTGCGCCACGCCGTCACCGCAGTTCAGCGAGCGGATCCCCTTCATCGACGACGCGGAGTGGGACGACCTGCTCACCGAGGCGAAGAAGCTGCTGCACGTGTCGAGCGCGGCCTTCGCCGACTCGGCGGTCGGCGCCGGCATCCGCTCGCTCCTGGAGGACGAGTTCCGCGACGAGCTGCCCGAGGGCTACGGACCGAGCACGCTGCCGGTGGCCGGTGATCCGCAGCCCGACGGGAGCATGCGCTGGGCGGGCTCGGACGTCGTGCTCGGTCCGCTCATCGATCCCGAGGCGCCCGAGAGCGCCCGGTTCGAGCTGCACGACCTCAGCCTGGTGACCCGCGTCGAGGTCGAGGACGGCCGGGCGACCGGCGTCACCGTCGAGGATCTCCGCACGCGGGAGACCCGTTTCGTCCCGGCCGATCTGGTCGTCGTGGCCGCCGACGCGTTCCGCACGCCCCAGCTGCTCTGGGCCTCGGGCGTGCGCCCGACGGCGCTCGGCCACTATCTGACCGAGCACCCGGTGGTGATCTCGACGGTCAAGGTCGACGCCGACCTGATCGAGCAGTACGCCACCGAGGCCGACCTCGACGCGGAGATCGCGCGACGTTCGATCAACCCCGTCGACCCGGTGGCCGCGGTCAACCGCATCCCGTTCTCCGAGCCCAACCACCCGTTCTCGCTGCAGGTGATGTACGCCGAGAATCCGCCGTTCCCGCTGCCCGCGGACCACCCCGACGCGGACAACCGCTGGGGCTACGTCAACATGGGCTACGGCACGCGCAAGCAGCCGCGCTTCGAGGACGCCGTCACCTTCGACGACGACGAGCCCGACTACCGCGGCTTCCCCAACATGACGATCCGGTACGAGCTCACCGAGAACGAGGAGCGCGAGATCGCCGCGGCCACGGAGCGCCTCCGCCGCGCGGGCCGCGCCATCGGCAAGTTCATCGCCGAGCCCCGGCTGCTGCCGCCCGGCTCGAGCCTGCACTTCATGGGCACCACCCGCATCGGCGTCGCCGACGACGGCACCTCGGTCGCCGACCCGTGGTCGCGTGTGTGGGGCGTCGACGGCCTCGTCGTCGGCGGCAACGGCACCATACCGACCGCCAACACCGTCAACCCGACGCTCATGAGCGTCGCGGTCGCCGTCCGCGGCGCGCGCAAGGCTGCGGAGGCGCTCGGCGCCTGACCCGGCCGGGCGGCGCAACGCGGTGTTTCCCGCCCGGAATCGCGTTCATCCGGGGGTCGAGGGAGTTCAGGAGGACGGCGGCGGCTGAGCCCCGGCGATGCGGTCGGCGATCAGCTTGGCGCCCGCGGACGACGTGAATCCGCCGTCCACCGGGATCTCCGCACCGGTGATGTAGGCCGAGGCATCGGACAGCAGGAACAGCACCGCGCCGACGACGTCGTGCGGCTCACCGAACCGGGGGAGCGGCGTCAGCTCGCTCTGAGCGGTGCGCATGGGCGCCGGCGCGCTCGCGGTCATCGGCGTCTCGATGAAACCGGGGTGGACGATGTTGACCCGGATGCCGCGGGGTCCGAGTTCGGTCGCAGCGCTGTGGGTGAGCCCGCGCAGACCCCACTTCGACGCCGTGTAGGCGACGGGGTAGTGGCCCGTCAGGCCCGCCGACGACCCGATGTTCACGATCGACGACCCGGTCGCCATGAGCGGCGCGAGCGACTGGATCGCTAGGAGCGGACCGGTCAGGTTGACCGCCATCACCCGGTCCCAGTCGACCCGGGCGACATCGGCGAGCCGCGCGCGGTGCGTGATTCCGGCGTTGTTGACGAGTCCGCGCAGCGGCGCACCCTCCAGCATCCCCACGAGATCGTGGGCGAGCACGGTCCACGCGGCGTCGTCGGCGACGTCGAGCCGCCGGTAGTGGATGCCGTCGACCCCCGCGACCTCGGCGTCGGAGGCGTCGAGGATGTCCGTGGCGATCACGGTCATGCCGGCGTCGGCCAGCGCGAGCGCCTCCGCGGCCCCTTGACCGCGCCCGGCGCCGGTCACGACGACCGTGCCGCATGACAGACCCGTCTCGATCATCGCGTCCTCCCTGCCGCCAGGATACGGACCCTGCTGCCGTCGCGCACGGTTCAGCCTCGCGGCGACAGGTCGGGCCACGCGCCCGAGCCGAACTCGTGGCGGAGTGCGCTCAGCGCCGCGTGCCATCCGGCGAGCCCGTGCACGCCCGGTCCGGGGGACACCGACGCCGACGCGAGGTACACGCCCCTCATGGGTGTGCGCCAGGGCTCGGTGCCCAGCGTCGGACGGCGGATGAGCTGCCCGAGCGTGGGCGCTCCCGCGGCGATGTCGCCGCCGGGGTAGTTCGGGTTGTGGCTCTCGACCTCGACGGCCGAGCGTGAGCTCACCGCGAGCACCGTGTCGCGGAAGCCCGGCGCGAAGCGCTCGATCTGGCGGGTGATGGCCTCCGCACGGTCGGCGCTGCTGCCGGCGGGCACGTGCGTGTAGGTCCACAGCGTGTGCTTGCCCTCCGGCGCGCGCGATCCGTCGAACACGGTGGGCTGCGCGGTGAGGACGTACGGGCGGTCGGGCATCCGCCCACGATTGACGTCGTTCTCGGCCGCGGCCATCTCCTGGCGCGTGCCGCCGACGTGCACGGTGCCGGCGCGGCGGACGCCCTCGTTCGCCCACGGCACGGGAGCCGACAGGGCGAAATCGACCTTGGCGACGCCGCCGCCGTAGCGGAACGACTCCATCGCGCGGCGGTAGCGGCGCGGCATCCGCTCTCCGGCGATGCGCGCGAGCGCACGGGGCGTCACGTCGAGGATCACGACGCGCGAGCGCGGCAGCTCGTCGAGCGAGGACACGTCGACGCCCGTCGCGATGGTGCCGCCGTGCGCGCGGAGGTCGGCGGCCATCGCCTCGATGATGGCCTGCGTGCCGCCGAGCGGGATGGGCCACCCCTTCGCGTGGGCGTAGGTGGTGAGCGTGAGCCCGGCGCCTGCGCCTGCGAGGCTCGGCTGGGTCAGGATGCTGTGCGCGGCCACTCCGGTCAGCAGCGCGGGCGCCTCCTCGCCCGAGAAGCGCGCGTTCCACAGCGGGCTGCCCTGTTCGAGCGAGCGGAGTCCGAAAGCGGCGACCGTGAGCGGATGCCGCGGCATCCGCACGAGCGTCGATCCGGTGAACTCGGCCACCTCCGTCGCGCGGTCCACCAGCGGCTTCATCAGCCGTGCATAGGCGCGCCCGTCGCGGCCGAGGTCGTCGGCCGTCAGCGCGAGGTCGAGGTGGGCGAGGGCGGCGCGGCCGCCGTCGAGGGGCTGCGCGAAGGAGACCTCCGGCGTGACGAACGGCACCCGGCTGCGCAGACCGAACTCGCGGAAGAAGCGCGACTCGAACGCCATCGGGTGCACGGCCGCGCAGACGTCGTGCGCGAAGCCGGGAAGGGTCAGCTCGCGGGTCGACGCCCCGCCGCCGATCTGGTCGGAGCGCTCGAAGACGGCGACCGACAGGCCCGCGCGGGCGAGGGTCACCGCCGCCGCCAGGCCGTTCGGACCGGCGCCGACGACCACCGCATCCAGCTGTCCGCCCGCGCGTGCGCTCACTCCGTCGCCTCGGAGGCGTCGATCTCGCGGTCGGCCGTCGATGCGCCTCCCGGACGGTCGGCGATGCCCTCCGCGAGGTAGGCCAGACGGTGCAGGGCCTCCGTGTTGCGCCAGGTGAGCAGGATGTCCATGAGGAATCGCGGCACGAGCATGCCGGGGCCGGCGACGGCCTCCTCCTGCATCCGCACGACGCAGCCGTCGCCGCGCGGCTTCACGTCCATGGTCACGCGCGCCTCGCCCATCGGCCATCCCTTGGCCCGGATCACGAGGTGCCGCGGCGCATCGACCTTCTCCACGACGGTGTCGTCGTCGATGAGCAGAGGCCAGATGCCGAAGGAGTGGAAGAGGTGCGAGCCCTGGGCGGGCCAGTTCGCCTGCACCTCGCGCATGCGGGATGCCCCGACCACCCAACCCGGATAGAGCCAGCCGTCACCGAGCACCCGGAAGACGTCCTCGGGGCTGCAGCGCAGCTCGCGCACGTTCACCGACATCAGGACCGCCCCCGCACGAGGGCGGCGCCGGCGACCGCCGCGGCTCCGACCACTGCCGAACCGGCCGCGGCCAGTGCCCGGCGGTGGCGGATCGCCCAGGTCTGCACGCTGTCGGTGCGGGCCTTGTCGTCGAAGACGCCGTGCGCTCCGGCGTCTCCGGGGACCGGCTCGTAGAGGTTGGGCGCGACCGTCGAGCGTGGCTTGTCGGGCGCCAGCTGACCCTGGTACGCGGCTTTCGCGAGGTACCAGTCGAGGAAGCGGCCCGCGAACCGCGCGCCGAGGATCGTCTCGACCGTCGAGATGCCGACCCAGGTGCGGCGACGCGGGGTGTCGGCGACGTCGGCAACGGCGCGCGCCCCCACCTCGGGCTGGAAGATCGGGGGCACCGGCTGCGGGTGCTCGGGGAACGCCGACTTCACCCACCCGAACTGCGTGGTGTTGAGGGCCGGCATGTCGACGATGGAGACGGCGACCTTGCTCTTGTCGTGGGTCAGCTCCGACACGACGGCGTCGGTGAAGCCGTGGATGGCGTGCTTGGCTCCGCAGTAGGCGGCCTGCAGCGGGATGCCGCGGTGCGCGAGGGCGGAGCCGATCTGGATGACATGGCCGCGGTTGCGCGGCACCATCCGGCTGAGCGCCGCGCGGGTGCCGTTGACGCAGCCGAGGTAGGTGACGGCCGTCGCCCGTTCGAAGTCGGCCACGGCCGTGTCGAGGAACTCGGAGATCGTGCCGGTCATGGCGTTGTTGACCCACAGCGAGATGGGGCCGAGCTCGTCCTCGACGCGCTGCGCGGCATCCTCCACTCCTGTCGAATCCGCCACGTCGACGGAGACGCCGATCGACCGCCGCCCGATGCGCTGCACCTCGGCGACGGTGGCGTCGATGCCGTCCTGGCCGCGGGCCAGCACCGCGACGTCCCACCCCCGCCGTGCGAGCTCCCGGGACACCGCCCGGCCCAGTCCTGCGCTTCCTCCGGTCACCACCGCGATGCCGCGGCCGTTCGTCGTCTCAGCCATGCCCCTACTATCGCGGCCGGAGCGCTGCGGTGGACGGGACTGGACGAACCCGACCGCAGCGACTAAGCCCGACGCCTGTCGCCCGGTGCCGGGCGGACGCCGGGGCCGACGCGGCTCGGCCCCTGAGCGTCCAGGCCCGATCCGTTCAGGCGCCGAAGACCTCGCGGAAGAACGCCAGGCGGCGCAGCATGTGGTGCTCGCCTCCGCCCTCGTGCCCGTTGAAGGGGTACACGGCGATGTCGCGCGGACCCGCCCACGCGTTGTAGGCGGCGAACACGGTCGAGGGAGGGCAGATGTCGTCGCGCAGGGCGACGGAGAACAGCGCCGGCACGTCGGCCGCCGGGGCGAGGTTGACGGCGTCGAAGTAGGAGAGCGTGTCGAACGCCCGCTCCACGTCGTCGCGGTAGCGCGCGAAGAAGTCGACCAGCTCACCGTACGGCCGGGCATCGGTGAGGGCGACGGCGCGCTCGAAGTGGCAGAGGAACGGCACGTCGACGGCTGCGCCGACCAGCCCCTCGCTGAGGGCCGCCGCCGCGATCGCGATGCCGCCGCCCTGGCTGCCGCCGGTCACCGCCACGCGGGTCTCGTCGACCTGCGGAAGCTCGCGCACCGCGTCGACGAGCAGCGCGGCATCCGTGAACACCCGGCGGTAGAAGTAGTCGGCGGGATCCAGGATGCCGCGGGTCATCTGACCCGGGATGCTGCCGATGCCCTCGCCGGCGCCGTGATCGGCTGTGGCGCCGACGGCCCACCAGCCCTGGCCGCGCGTGTCCATGACGACGTGGACGTAGCCGGCCTCCGCGTACGCGTGGTCCTGCCACGCGAGCTTGCGCCCGCCGCCGTAGCCGATGAACTCCACGACCGCGGGAAGCGGCCCGGCGGCGCCGGCGGGGACGTGCACCCATCCGCGCACGCGCTCGCCGCCGAAGCCCGGGAACTCCAGGTCGGAGGTGTCGACGAGCCGGAGGCCGGAGTCGACCCGACGGGTCGACGCGGGCACGGTCGCGGCGCGGGACTCCGCGAGCGTGTCCGACCAGAACTCGGCGAAGTCGTCGCGACGGCGCACCGTCGGCCGGTAGTCGCGGAGCTCCTCGAGCGGAAGGTCGTACTGCGGCATCCGGCGCTATTCCTCGTCGTGGCCGGGGATCGGTATGACGGCGACGTCGATCCCGGGCACCAGCAGCAGGTGCGCATCGCGGTGGTGGCCCTCGCCGTCGTTGACGACGAGCCACTGCGGCTTCCGCGACGTGATGCCCTCGGCGATCTCCGTCTTCACGTCTTCGTACTCGCGACCGCCGATGCTGTACATCCGGCCGCCGTAGACGATGTCAATCCGCTTCATCGGTCAGTTCCTGTCTCTGGGGGGAGTCCGCCGGTTCGGGCACGACGTACAGTCCCGTGGGCGAGTTGGCGGTGTGCATCAGGGCGTCGAGCCATGCGCGGTTGAGCTGGGGCCGACGGCTGCCGTAGAACTTGAACACCAGCGAGGCGCCGGGGTGGATCCACACGAGGGTGCGGCCGTCGCCGATGCTGTTGTCGTCCTTCCACACGAAGGTGAACGGCTCGCCACGGCGGAGCTTCGTGGTGATGGTCGTCTGCAGGTGCGCGAGGAGACGGTCCTCGAAGTCGATCCTGATCTGTCCGTCGTAGATGAAACGGCCCATGAGGGCACTCCTCGCTCGTTGTGCGACCACAGGCTCTAGCGTGCGAGGTACTGAGAAGCAAGGGTCAGAGTGGATCCGCCACCGGGCTTGTAGACAGACGGGATGAAGACTGTCATCTATGCCGGCGACGCATTCGTCACAGGGGACGCCATTGCCGACGCCGTCCTGCGGTACAGCAGGATCCTAGCCGAGGCGGGCACAGCTGACACGGTCACCATCCCCGTCCGGCGTCGCGATGGCGTGCGCGTGGATGCGACCCTCCTGCTCGGGCCGGCGAGCCAGATCGTCGCCGAGTCGCAGCCCGATGACGAGGGCGAGGAGATCGAGGACGGCGGCCTCGTCGACGAGCTGAACGCCCGCGCGGACACGCGTGACGCGCCGGTCGGACTGCCCGTCGACGACCCGACGCCGGGATGGGACGACCAGCTCTGACCTGGTCTGAAATGCTCGTTCCTTCCGTCCACGACCCCAGCGGGTCGGTCCGATCACTGTGCGACCGCGAAACGGAAGTCACTCACGGGGTTGCGAACCACGCGCCGCTGTGGGATGTGGGCGCAGACAGGGCGGACATGGGCCTAGGTCCCTAGCCCGGTCTGCGCAGCCTGCGCCACAGTGGGATCATCGATCCCGAGGAGGGTCACCGTGGTCGCAGGGACGTCAGGCGGGACGGCGCCGATCCCCATCCGGCTCCGCGGCGCGCGGTCGGGTTCTCTGCGGCTGGCGCTCGTCACCCTCGCGTTCTGCTCCGTGCTGATCACCGTCATGCAGGTGGCCGTGGCGGCCGGCACGCCGGAGCTGCTCATGGTGACGCTGCTCTTCTCCGGCGTCGCCCTGATCTGGGCGACCGCGGGCATCATCGCCTGGTGGCGCCGGCCCGGCAACGCGATGGGCGCTCTCATCTACCTCGGTGCGCTCTCGCTCTTCCTCAACGCCCTCGGCAACCTGCCGGACGAGTTCCTGCAGATCATCGGCGCGGTCTCGGCGACGCTCACCCTCGCGGTGACGGTCCACCTCCTGCACGCCTTCCCGTCCGGCCGGCTGCGGGGACGGCTCTCCGTCGCGACGGTCGTGGTCGGCTACGTGCTGTCGGTCCTGCTGCAGGGCGCCCGCGTCGTGTTCGTCACGGTCGGGCAGACGCAGCTCGACGAGATCGCGGCCGCGACGCAGTCCGTCGTCGGCATCGGCGTCATGGTCTCCACCGCCGTCATCCTGACCCGTCGCCTCCTGCGCGCCGACGCCGTCCACCGTCGGGTGCTCCTGCCGCTCTTCCTGTACGGGATCCTGGCGGTGCTGGCCATCGTCGCGGCGCCGAACATCGGCCGCCCGCTCGGAGTGGACCCTCTCGTCGTGGGGATCGTGCAGCTCGGCATCTCGTGCGGCATCCCCATCGCATTCCTCATCGGCGTGCTCAACGGCGGCTTCACCCGCACCGGAGACCTCGAGGCCCTCAGTGCCTGGCTCGGCATCGGCGGTGTCACCCGGCCCGCCGTGGGCCGCGCGCTGGCGGGCACGCTGGGTGACGAGTCGCTGCTGATCGTGTACTGGTCGCCCGAGAAGGCGGCGTACGTCGACGAGTTCGGGGCCGACGTCGACGCGACCAGGGACGACCCCGACCGCGACTGGGTGCAGGTGCACGTGGGCGAACGCCTCGTCGGGGCGATCGTCTACGACACGCGGATGATCGGCGACCCGTATCCCGTCAACCGGGCGGCCGAGGTGCTGGCCATCGCCATCGACCGGGAGCGTCTCACGGCAGAGCTGATCGCGAGCAACGAGGAGCTGTCGGA
This sequence comes from Microbacterium lemovicicum, assembly GCF_003991875.1. NCBI lineage: Bacteria > Bacillati > Actinomycetota > Actinomycetes > Micrococcales > Microbacteriaceae > Microbacterium > Microbacterium lemovicicum. The sequence goes on along the minus strand of NZ_CP031423.1, from coordinate 2,201,345 downwards.
GTCCCGCGTGCGCATCGTCGAGACGGCGGATCGCGAGCGCTACCGGATCGCCCAGGACCTCCACGACGGGCTGCAGATGCAGCTCGTCCTCCTCGCCCTCGACGCGCAGAACATCGCCACCCGGCCGGAGGCGGATCCGGGCTCCGCGGCGGCCGCGGCGGAGCTGCGCCGACGCATCGACGGCGCGGCGGCCGACCTGCGGCGTCTGGTGCACAACGTGCTGCCCGCGGCGCTCGTGGAGACCGGGCTCGCCGTCGCCACCGAGGACCTGGTCGACCGGCTGAGCATCCCCGCCACGCTCCGCACGGAGCTCGGCGACAGCCCGCTGCCGGCACCCATCACGCACACGGCGTATTTCATCATCGCCGAGGTGCTGACCAACGCCGTCAAGCACTCGCGGGCCGAGTCGGTGCACGTCAGCATCGTGCAGACGCCGACCGAGCTGCACCTCGACGTGGCCGACGACGGGGTCGGCGGGGCGACCACGGCCCACGGCAGCGGACTCCTCGGCGTCACCGACCGCATCGACGTGCTGGGCGGGCATTTCCAGATCGACTCCCCCAAGGGTGCGGGGACCCGGGTGAAGGTGGTACTGCCATGCGCATCGTGATCGGCGAAGACGAGGTCCTCCTGCGCGAGGGCCTGGCTCACGTCCTGGACACCGACGGATTCGACGTCGTCGCCTCGGTGGGCACCGCGGCGCAGCTGGAGCGGGAGGTCGCCCGGCACGTTCCCGACCTCGTCATCACCGACATCCGGATGCCGCCGACCTACACCGACGAAGGGCTCGTGGCGGCCCTGCGCATCCGCCGCGCGCATCCGACGATGGCCGTGGTGGTGCTCTCGCAGCACGTGCAGCGGCGGTACGCGACGGATCTGCTGGAGAGCCAGACCGGCGGAGTCGGGTATCTCCTCAAGCAGCGCATCGCCGACGTCCAGACCTTCACCTCCGACGTCCGCCGCGTCGCCGACGGGGGCACCGCCCTCGACCCCGAGGTCGTGGCGGTCATGGTGACGCGCGCGAGCAGACTGAGCGGGGCGGTCGGCGGACTGACGCCCCGCCAGCTCGAGGTGCTCGGGCTCATGGCCGAGGGCCGCAGCAACGCCGCGATCGCCGCCCAGCTCGTCCTGAGCGAGAAGGCGGTCGTGCAGCACACCTCGAACATCTACGACGCGCTCGGCCTGCCGGTCGACGCGGACGACCACCGGCGGGTGCTCGCCGTCATCCGCTACCTCGCCAGCGCCGGCACCGCGACGCTCTGACCTCTCTCACCGATCGGCGGGTGCCGTCAACCCCCGGAGGCGGTTCCGCTCGTTGCGGCATCCTCGAGGTATGCCAGCTCTCGCCATCATCCTGCTCATCGTCGGGGTCGTCCTGCTGTTCACCGGACTGTTCGTGGAGGCGGTGAAGTTCCTGCTCTGGATCGGGATCGTCATCCTCGTCATCGCCATCATCATGGCTCTGCTCCGCTACATCCGGCGCGGCACCCGCACCTGATCGACACACGGGAAAGCCCCGGCGCCGACGGCACCGGGGCTTTCATCGTGCGCTGAAGATCAGTGGGCGGCCTCGTAGGCCTCGATGACGGATGCCGGCACCCGCCCGCGCTCGGAGACCTGGAAGCCGTTGGACTTGGCCCAGGAGCGGATCTCCGAGAAGTCCTGCGACGGCGTGCGTCGACGCGGACGGGAGTCGCCCTGTCCGGACGAGCCGCGCGAGGACACCGAGCGGGCGGCGGCGACGTAGCGCTCGAGCGACGAGCGGAGGGCCGACGCGTTCGCGTCGGTGAGATCGATCTCGTAGGCGATGCCGTCGATCGAGAAGAGGACGGTCTCGCCCTCACCTGCCTCGATCTCCGTGCCGTCGAGATCGTCGATGAGCTGATGAACGATTTTGCGAGCCATACGTGAATGGTACGACTTCGCTCACGCGCGAATAGGACTTATCCGCTTTTCACAGCGATATACCGCGCGTGTGCAATTGCGGTCAGGGGAGAATTCCCGCGCGCCGCGCTTTCATCACCGCGGCATGGCGCGTCGAGGCATCCAATTTCGCCATCGCGGAGGCGAGATAGGACTTCACCGTCGCCTCTTTCAATCGGAGATCCGCGCCGATCTCGGAATTCGTCGCACCCAGTGCGGCGCACGCCAGCACATCCGTCTCACGCGGGGTGAGATGGATATCGGACGAGAGGGAGGCGTCGACGGCGTCGTCGCGGGTGAGCGCTGCGAGCTTGCGCTCGAGATGCTCGAGGCGTTCGCGCAGAAGGTCGTCCTGCACGGTCGCGGCGATCGACCGGAGCTCGGCGTAGGTCTCCCTGAGCTCCTCGCGCGCCCGCGAGACGAGCCCGTCGCCGCTGGACGGCAGGCGGGAGACCCGCCGGCTCACCTCTTCGCGCACGCGCAGCTCCGTCGCGAGCTCGGCCGCGACGCCCAGCGCCGGACGTGCCACGACGTCGCCGACGGGCGCTTCCGACCAGGACCCGCAATAGATCACGCCGCGCGCCTCGCCCGACACCATCACGGGGACGGCGAAGAGGGTGGAGATGCCCTCGCCCAGGATCGCCCGGTCGTAGTCGTGCGTGATGCTGCGCGCCCGCCGGTAGTCCACCGCCATGCGCGGGCGCTTCTCGACCAGCGCGCGCCCGCCGAGACCGCGCTCCGACTGCACGACCAGACCGTCGATGCTGCGCGTGCGCGCACCGACGATCGAGGAGACATGGATGGCGCCGCCGTGCTGGAGGCCGCCGAAGGCCACCGGGAAGCGCGTGCGGGCGACGAGGTCGGCGACCGCGCGGGAGAGGAGCTGCTCATCGCTCTCGGCTGTCGCGAGTGCCACCACGCACTACCTACTTCCGGGGGTGACGGCCACCGCGCCGCCTTTCGTAGCGTCGACGATATCACCGGGCTCGCCGGAAGCGGCGTGCGCGACCCATCGGCGCGATGCTGCGTCGGAATCATGTGGCAAGGAGGCCCCATGTCAGATCCCGCGACGAATGCCGGTGCGTCACCGCACGGTATCGATTACATCGCCGTCGAGAAGTCGAGGGAATTCACGGAGCTGAAGCGCTCGCAGCGCAGCTTCGTCTTTCCGCTCGCCATCGCCTTCCTCGTCTGGTATTTCGCCTACGTCCTGCTCAGCTCGTTCGCGGTCGAATTCATGTCGCAGCGCGTCTGGGGTGACATCACCGTCGGGCTGATCTTCGGCCTCGGGCAATTCGTGACCACATTCGCCATCACGATGGCCTATGTCTGGTACGCCAACCGCAATCTCGACCCGAAGGCCGAGGCGATCCGCACCGACCTGGAGAAGCAGGAGGCGTCCGCATGAACGACGTCTTCGGCGCCGTGCACGCCGCCGTCCAGACTGTGGAGAACAACCCGGTCCTGAACATCTCGATCTTCGCCGCCTTCGTGGCCGTGACGCTCTTCATCGTCATCCGCGCCAGCCGCAACAACAAGACGGCCGCGGACTACTACGCGGCAGGACGCTCCTTCACAGGGCCCCAGAACGGGTTCGCGATCTCGGGCGACTATCTGTCCGCGGCATCCTTCCTGGGTATCACCGGCGCCATCGCCATCAACGGCTACGACGGGTTCCTCTACTCGATCGGGTTCCTCGTGGCCTGGCTGGTGGCACTGCTGCTCGTGGCGGAGCTGATGCGCAACACGGGCAAGTTCACGATGGCCGACGTGCTGTCGTTCCGGCTCAAGCAGGGTCCGGTGCGCATGGCCGCGGCGATCACGACGCTCGCCGTCTGCTTCTTCTACCTGCTCGCGCAGATGGCCGGAGCGGGCGGGCTCGTCTCGCTGCTCCTGGGCATCAAGGAGACGCTCGGTCAGTCGCTGGTCGTGGCCGTCGTGGGCGTGCTCATGATCGTCTACGTGCTGGTGGGCGGCATGAAGGGCACGACCTGGGTGCAGATCGTCAAGGCGTTCCTGCTCATCGGCGGTGCGCTGGTGATGACCATCTGGGTGCTGGCGATCAACGGCTTCAGCCTGAACACGCTGCTGGAGAGCGCGGTGGCCGCCTCGATCACCGAGCAGAAGGACGCCATCCTCGGACCGGGCCTGCAGTACGGCAAGAACCCGTGGGACTTCATCTCGCTCGCGATCGCCCTCGTTCTCGGTACGGCTGGTCTGCCGCACGTGCTCATGCGCTTCTACACGGTGCCCACGGCCAAGGAGGCGCGTCGGTCGGTCGTGTGGGCGATCTGGCTGATCGGGGTCTTCTACCTGTTCACGCTGGTGCTGGGCTACGGCGCCGGTTCCCTCGTCGGGCCGGAGGCCATCAAGGCGGCCCCGGGCGGTGTGAACTCCGCAGCGCCGCTGCTGGCGCTGGCGCTCGGCGGCCCGCTCCTGCTCGGGTTCATCTCGGCCGTGGCCTTCGCCACGATCCTCGCGGTGGTGGCCGGACTCACGATCACCGCGGCGGCGTCGTTCGCCCACGACATCTATGCCAACGTCGTGAAGAAGGGGAACGTGCCGCCCGACGGCGAGGTCAAGGTCGCCCGCCGCACGGTGCTCGTGATCGGCGTGCTCGCCATCCTCGGCGGCATCGGCGTGCAGGGGCAGAACGTGGCGTTCCTGGTCGCGCTGGCCTTCGCGGTCGCCGCCTCGGCGAACCTGCCGACGATCCTGTACTCGCTGTTCTGGCGGCGGTTCAACACGCAGGGCGCCGTCTGGAGCATGTACGGGGGACTGGCCGCGGCCATCATCCTCATCGTGCTGTCGCCGGTCTTCTGGGGCACCGAGACCAGCGTGTTCAAGAACACCGGCACGGCGATCTGGCCGCTGAACAACCCGGGCATCGTCTCGATCCCCGTGGGCTTCCTGCTCGGCTGGCTCGGCTCGCTCCTGTCGCGTCGGCCGGAGGATCCGCGCACGGCGGCCGAGATGGACGTCCGCTCTCTCACCGGCTTCGGTGCGGAGAAGGCCACCGACCACTAGGTCGTCGGCTCCGGATGACGTGCGCCCCCGCGGATCCCGCGGGGGCGCACGTGTGCGATGCGCCGGCGGCCTACACGCCGGCGTCGCGCTCCAGCTCGAGCAGGAAGCGCTTCACCTCGGGGTGGCCGCCGTACTCGCCGATGCTGCCGTCCGCGCGCACGACGCGGTGCACCGGGACGACGATCGAGAAGGGGGTGCGCGCGCACGCCGTGCCCACTGCGCGCGCGGCGCGAGGAGCGCCCGCCTCCACCGCGACCTCGCCGTAGCCGGCGGTCTCGCCGTAGGGGATGCGGCACACCGCCTGCAGAGCCTCCCGGGTGAAGCCCTGCACGAGCCGCCAGTCGAGGTCGAGGCCGAAGGACGTGCGGTCGCCCGCGAAGTACTCGGCGAGCTGGTCCACCGCATCCTGGCCGGCGGTGTCGTCGGGCGCGAGCGGCCCGGGAAGGGATTCCGAGAGCCGCTGGAGCTCGTGGTCGACGGGGCCGTCGAACGGATGGAGGCTGACCAGGCCCTCCTCGCCGACGACGAGAAGGATGTCGCCCACCGGCGAGGGGGTCACGCGGTACGCGAAGTCGCTCATGAACACATCCTGACCGCCCTCGGCCGACTCGCCCGTCGTGCTCGTCCGATCCGTGGAGACGGTGCCCTCGCGGGTGAAGGGGAGGAAGCAGCATCCCGTCGCATCGACGACTGATCCGGTCCCCGAAGCACCGCTGAGAGGACATCCGCCCCATTCGTCACACGAGTAACATCACCCTCACGAACCGGGCTCCTCACGTGCTCTGATCCCGTGCAATACCGCGAAACTCGCCCCTCATGCAAGGGACGGTCGCGCCTGCGCACGTAGGGTGGCCGATGTGTGGCGAGGAGAGGACAGCATCGCGGCCGGCGAAGAAGACGTCGCGGCCGGCGCATCCGTGACCCCGGATCATCTCGGCCTGTCCGAGCCGGGGGTGACCGTCGTCCACGCCGCCGACTCCGAGCGCGACCGCTTGCGCACGCAGGCCGCCGCCCTGGGTGGTCGTTCGACGCTGCTGCACTTCTCCGCCGCCGCCGACGCCGGCATCGAGATCACCAAGGCGCATCCCGGCAGCCTCCCGCAGTTCATCACCGGGCGCTCCACCCTCCTGTCCGGACTCTTCCGCGACGAGGTCGCGCTGCGCAACGCCCGCCTGGCGGCCGAACGCATCACGACCAAGAACGTCGAGCTGCGCACCGCGCGCGGCATCGAGCCGGTACGCCTCGCCGTCGGACTGGCCTCGTGGCGCATCGGCGAGACGTCGTTCACGGCTCCGGTGCTGCTGCGGCCCCTCGCGATCCGCCGGCACCACACCGACTTCGAGGTGAAGCTGCACGGCACCTTCACCGTCAACCCCGAGCTGGTGCGGGCGCTGCGCACGCACTTCGGCATCACCGTCGACGGCCCGGCGCTCTCGGCGGCCGCGTACGACGGCGGGCTCTTCAAGCCCCAGCCCGTCATCGACCTGCTCCGCTCGCTGACCTCGTCGATCGAGAGCTTCAGCGTCATCCCGCGCCTCGTCGTCTCCACCTTCGCCGACATCGGCTCGGGCATGGAGCGCGACGCGGTGAACCTCGACCACCCGACGCTCAACGCGCTCGCCGGTCACGTCACCGACCGCGAGACGTTCACGGCCCGTCGTCCCGTGACGACCCCGCCCAACCCCGACGAGCGCCCTCCGGCCGCCGACACACTGCTGTTGGACGCCGACGCGGAGCAGGAGGCGGTGCTCGCCCGCATCGCCGCCGGCCAGTCGATGGTCGTGCACACGCTGCCCGGCACCGGCGGCACCCAGACCGTCATCAACGCCGTCGGCGCCCTCGTGCGCGACGGCAAGAGCGTGCTCGTCGTCAGTGCCCGCCGCTCCACTCTCGAAGGCGTGCGGCATCGCCTCGCCGGCATCGGGCTCGGCGGTCTCGCCGTCTCGCCGCGTCACCTGCAGCGCGACCTGATCCGCGCGATCGGCCGCAACGAGAAGGCGGAGCAGCCGCGCGTCGCCGACATCGACGACGCGCTCGTGCGTCTGCGGGGCGTGCTGCGCGACTATCGCAGCGCCGTCACCCGCCGCCATGACGGGCTGGGCGTCTCCACGCTCGAGATCCTGCGAGCACTCACCACGCTGGCCGCCGTCGACCCCGCGCCCTCCACGGCGGCGCGGTTCGACGCGCTCACGCTCGAGCGTCTCGCCCCCAACAGGGCGGCGGCGGCGTCGATGCTGGCCTCGGCCGCGCGCCTCGGCGAATTCCGCTTCGGCCCCGACGACTCACCGTGGTACGGCGTCTCGTTCGCCACGACCGAGTCGGCCCGTGCCGCCCACGCCCTGGCGGCGAAGCTGCACCGGCAGGACGTCCCCGGCCTGCTCGAGCGCGGCTACGAGCTCATCGCGCAGACGCGGATGCGCCCGTTCCGCACCCTCACCGAGCTCGGCGCCTACCTTCAGGTGCTGCGCGGCATCCGCGACTCGCTCGATCGCTTCAGCCCGACCGTGTTCGAGCGCCCGCTGGGCGAGCTCATCCAGGCCCACGGTCCCCGACGTGAGGCGCCCGAGCTGAGCGGCGCGAACCGGCGCCGGCTCAAGCGCCTGTCCCGCGAGTACATCCGTCCGGGCGTGCACGTCCCCGACATGCACGAGGCGCTCCTGCGCGTGCAGCAGCAGCGCACCGAATGGCAGCGCTACGTCGACGCCGGCGTCATCCCCGAGGTCCCCGTGGGACTCGCCGACGTCCACGTCGCCTGGCAGCGCGTCGACGCCGATCTCGCGGAGCTCGACGGCATCCTCGGCCGCAAGGTCACCGAGCGTCTCATCGACCTCCCCGTCAAGACGCTCGTGCGCACTCTCGGCGCACTCGCCGCCGAGTCGGACTTCTTCGACAACCTCGTCGAGCGCGCGACCCTCCGCACCAAGCTCGCCGCGCTCGGACTCGAGCCGCTGCTGCTCGAGCTCTCGGTGCGCCACGTGCCCGAGAGCCGTGTCCGCGACGAGCTGGAATTCGCGTGGTGGCAGTCGGCGCTCGAGCACCTCCTGCGCACCGACCGCGCCCTGCTCGGAGCCAACACCGCGGTCGTCGACCGCCTCGAGCGCGACTTCCGCCTCGTCGACGAGGCGCACGCCGCGGCATCCGGTCCTCTCCTGGCCTCCGCCCTCGCGACGCAGTGGCGCATCGGCATCGTCGACCACCCCGATGAGGCGGTCGCGCTCCGCCGCGAGCTGAAGAACGGCGCAGCCGAGCCCGGGGCCGTGCTCGCTGCGGCTCCGGCGCTCCTGCGCACGCTGGCCCCGGTCTGGCTGGCCTCTCCGTACGACGTCCCCGCGATCCCCGAGGCGCACGCGTTCGACGTGGTGGTGATCGCGGATGCTGCGGCCATCTGCCTCGCGGAGGCCGCGCCCGCCCTCCGCCGCGCCGAGCAGGTCGTGCTCTTCGGCGATCCGGTCACGCAGAAGCCGACGCCGTTCCGCGTCGCCTCCAGCATCCCGACCGCGGAGGACGATCCCGACGCGCCGTTCGACGGCGTATCGGTGTTCGAGCGCCTCGCCGACCTCCTGCCCGTGGCGACCCTCACGCGCAGCTACCGGGCGGGCGGCGAGGACCTCGCCGAGCTCGTCAATGACGCCTTCTACGGCGGCGAGATCGTGTCGCTCCCGTGGGCCGGGTCGTACCTCGGCCGCGGAAGCCTCGGCGTCGACTACGTCGAAGGCGGCACCGGCACCCCCGACCCGCTCACCGGTGCGGTCGAGAGCCCCGACGCCGAGGTGCAGCGGGTCGTGACCCTGGTGGTGGAGCACGCGGTGAACCGCGGGGCGGAATCCCTCATGGTCGTCACCGCGAGCCCGCGCCACGCCGAGCGCGTGCGCGCCGCCGTCGCCACCGCCTTCGCGGGCCGGGCCGACGTGGCCGACTTCGTCTCGCGCGACACCGCCGAGCCCTTCGCCGTGCTCAGCCTCGAGGAGTCGGTGGCCGAGAGCCGCGACCGGGTCATCTTCTCCCTGGGCTTCGGCCTGACCAAGCACGGCCGCGTGCTGAGCGACTTCGGCGACCTGTCGACTCCCGACGGGGAGCGCCTGCTCACGGTGGGCATGACGCGGGCGCGCCGGTCGATGGTGATCGTGTCGTCCATCCGCCCGTCCGCCTTCGACGACGGCCGGCTGGAGTACGGCGCCGCGACCCTCATGGGCATCCTCGGCAGCATCGCCGCGCGCGGTCGGGAGGCCCGCCTCGAAGACCTCGCCGACCCGCTCACCCTCGCCCTCGCGCGGGAGCTGCGCAGGCTCGGCATCTCCGTCGACGTCCACTACCGCGGACTGCTGCCGCTCGTCGCCCAGCACGGCGGCAAGGCGGTCGTCGTGGAGAGCGACCCGGAGACCCTCGGCGACTCGCTGCGGGAGTCGCTCCGCCTGCGGCCGTCGATCCTGCGCCGGCTCGGGTGGCACTACGTGCGCGTGCACGCCTTCGACCTGTACCGCGACCCGGCGGCCGTCGCCGTCCGCATCGCCGCGATGCTGGGCGTGGACTCCCGCGTCGCCACCGCCGACACGGACACCCAGCCGCTCGATGTCGGCGACTGACCGCCAGCGTGTCGAGAGGATCGCCGGCTCGCGGCGCGCGCGGCTGACGCCCGCACCCGGGACCTCGGCCGAGCCGGTGCCGGGCGACGTGGTCGACGACGACACGACCGCGACCGACGCGAACGGCGCCGACCCCCGCGGGGGCCGGCGCCGGAGCGGTCCGAACGACGAGCAGCTGCGACGGGACAAGCCCCCGCACTACTGAGCGGTCAAAGGGTCAGAGGGTGGGCGGGACGCGTCCCGCGCCGCCGTTCTGAGCCTCGAGCAGATCGCGGATCTGCACCAGCAGCTCGGTCTCGGTGGGAGCGGGAGGCGTCTCCTGCGCCGCGACGCCGGCACGAGCGGCCTGGCGCTCCTTCCAGTGGTTCATCGGGAAGACGAAGACGAAGTAGACGATCGCGGCGACGGCGACGAAGTTGATGATCGCCGTCACGATGTTGCCGATCGTGAACGTGGCTGTGCTGCCCGAGAGCGTCGGCACGGTCCAGACCCAGCCGGACAGGTCGCCGAGCTGGAAGATGACACCGATCAGCGGCGTGATCAGGCCCTCGACCAGGGCGCCGATGATGGCCGTGAAAGCGGCGCCGATGACCACGGCGACGGCCAGGTCGATGACGTTCCCGCGGAGGATGAACTCCTTGAAGCCCTTGATCATGCGCGCACTCCTCAATTGGTCGGCGAGAGCCGGTCAGGTGGTGGACGGGGCCGCGGAGGGCTTCGTCTCAGACTTCGATGATGGCGTGGATGATCCGCCGTCGCCACTCGACGAGGTGGACGAGGACGACGAGGTCCCGCTCGACGAGCCGCCGTCGGAGCCCTTGGCGCCGGCGCGCGAGTCGGTGCGATAGAACCCCGATCCGTTGAAGGTGACGCCGATCGAGCCGTACTCCTTGCGGAGCTTGCCGCCGCAGACGGGGCACTCCGTCAGGGTCGGGTCGGCGAAGGACTGCACCGCGTCGAAACGGTGGTCGCACTGCGTGCAGGCATAGGCGTAGGTGGGCATGTGCTCTCTCGGTGGGTCAGCGCCGGCGCGGCGCGAGGGGAACGGTGCGGGTCGGGGTGACGACGCCGCTGACGGGCTGATCGTGGATCTCCCGGGGCACCTCGTCGATCAGCTCGGAGTCGTAGATGACCGCGTAGACGGGCGGGCAGCCCTCCATCGAGCCGATGGTCTTGTCGAAGTAGCCCCGGCCCCACCCGAGGCGCATGCCGTGGGTGTCAACGGCGGCGGCGGGGATGATGAGGAGGTCGACGTCGTTCACGGCGATGGGGCCCAGCAGCTCGCCCACCGGCTCGGGGAGTCCGAAGAGCCCCTCGGCGATGTCGCCGTCCGCCGAGGCGACCGTCCAGTCCAGGAGTCCGTCGGAGCGCGTCACCGGCAGGAGGACGCGGATGCCGCGGCCCACCGCATGCTCGACGAACTCCCGCGTGCCGGGCTCGGTCGTCGCGGAGAGGTAGCAGGAGACGGCTCGGGCGCCCGTGTGCTCGAGAAGGGCGTCGAGCTGGACGCGTATGCCGGCGGCCGCAGCATCCCGCGCCGTCTCGGACAGCAGCTGCCGGCGTTCGCGCAGCTCGGCGCGCAGCGCCCGCTTCTGGTGCCCTATGTCATCGGACATGCCACCGATTCTACGGTCAGCGATGGCGCCGGATCGCCCAAGTGAGGCGGGGGACGGCGCGTCACGGATCAGGATGGGGGGTGGCGGGTCGGTAATGTTCTCCTCATGCCGCACAAGCCCTTCAAAGCAGTCATCCCCGCAGCCGGTCTCGGCACGCGCTTCCTGCCCGCGACCAAGGCGATGCCCAAGGAGATGCTGCCGGTCGTCGACAAGCCGGCCATCCAGTACGTGGTGGAGGAGGCGACCCACGCCGGGATCGACGACATCCTCATCATCATCGGGCGCAACAAGAACAACCTGTCGAACCACTTCGACTCCGTGCCCGAGCTCGAGGAGTCCCTCGCCCGCAAGGGCGACCACGACAAGCTCGCCAAGGTGCAGCACTCGAGCGACCTCGCCGACATCCACTTCGTCCGCCAGGGCGAGCCCAAGGGCCTCGGCCACGCCGTCTTCCGCGCGAAGGCCCACGTCGGCGACTCGCCGTTCGCCGTTCTCCTCGGCGACGACCTGATCGACGAGCGCGACCCGCTGCTGGAGACGATGCTCGAGCTCCACGACCGCACCGGTGCCGCGGTCGTCGCGCTCATGGAGGTCGACCCCGAGAGCATCCATCTCTACGGCGCCGCGGCGATCGAGGAGACGGGCGACGAGGGCACGGTGAAGATCACCGGCCTCGTCGAGAAGCCGAACGCGGCCGACGCGCCGTCCAACTACGCCGTGATCGGACGCTACGTCTTCGCGCCGAGCGTGTTCGACATCCTCGAGCGCACCCAGCCCGGCAAGGGCGGCGAGATCCAGCTGACCGACGCGCTGCAGGAGCTCGCGGCCGACCCCGACGGCCCCGGGGTCTACGGCGTCGTCTTCCGCGGGCGCCGCTACGACACCGGCGATAAGCTGGACTACATCAAGGCCATCGTGCAGCTGGCCGCGGACCGCGACGATCTCGGCCCCGTGCTGCGCCCCTGGTTCAAGGAGTTCGCGGCGACACTGTGACCCTTCCGGGTCGCGCCGCTCGATGAGGGGGTGCCAATGGACATCAGCGCTCCACAGCGGCACGGGCCGATCGGCATCCGTCTGGTACGCCAGCGCGACGCCAAGCCGCTGCAGCACGAGCTCCTGAGCAACCGGGAGTGGCTGCGGCCGTGGGAGGCGACGAGCCCCGACGGCCCGGTGTCGTTCGACATGCGGCTCGGCGTGCGTCGCCTGCTGCAGCAGTACCGCGACGGCTCGGGCGTGCCGTTCGTAATGGAATACGACGGCGAGGTCGCCGGGCAGTTGAACGTCTGGGGCATCGCGCGCGGTTCTCTCGCCTCGGCGACCATCGGGTACTGGGTGAGCCGCCGCTTCGCCGGCCGCTCCATCACCCCGACCGCCGTCGCGATGGCCACCGACATCTCCTTCCGCGAGCTGAGGCTGCACCGCATGGAGATCTGCATCCGGCCGGAGAACGCCGCGAGTCTGCGCGTGGTGCAGAAGCTCGGCTTCCGCTACGAGGGACTCCGCCGGCGCTACATCCACATCGACGGCGACTGGCGCGACCACTACGCCTTCGCGCTCGTGCGCGAGGAGGTGCCGGAGGGGGTGCTGGAGCGCTGGACGCAGGGCCGGGCGCCTCAGGATGCTGCGGCGATCCCTCCCGCGGACCGCCTGCACGCCTGACACGCGCTCGTCGGCTCCCGACCCGGGAGGGTCCTCGGCGGGCTTAGCCTGACCTCATGCAGACAGGCCTCCACTTCTGGAACTACTCCGTGCCCGGCGCTCCCGCCGCCCTCCCGACCGTCATCGCCGAGACGGCCCGCGTCGCCGAGGCCGGCGGCTTCGACCAGTTCACCGTCATGGACCACTGGTTCCAGATGGAGGCCATGGCCCCGGCATCCGAGCCCATGCTCGAGGCGTACACGACCCTCGGGTTCGTCGCCGCCCAGACGAGCCGCATGCGTCTCGGCCCGCTCGTCGTCGGTGTCACCTATCGCCACCCCGGCCTGCTCGTGAAGACGGCGACCACGCTGGACGTGCTCAGCGGCGGCCGGTCGATGCTGGGAATCGGGGCCGCCTGGTACGAGCGGGAGCACCACGGCCTGGGCGTGCCGTATCCCGCCATCTCGGAGCGCTTCGAGCGGCTCGAGGAGACCCTGCAGATCGCCCGCCAGATGTGGAGCGACGACGACGGGCCGTTCGAGGGCGCGCACTACCGGCTCGCCGAGACCCTCGGGCAGCCGAAGCCGGTCTCGGCTCCGCACCCGCCGATCATGATCGGCGGCAAGGGCGAGCGGAAGACGCTGCGACTGGCCGCCCAGTACGCGCAGATCGTCAACCTGACCACGTCCGATCCCGACGAGGTCGCCCACCTGCTGGACGTGCTCCGCGGCCACTGCGACCGCCTGGGCACCGATTACGACGCGATCGAGAAGACGGTCATCGCCGGCGCATCCGACCCGTTCGCCCCCTCGTTCACCGGCCAGATGTCGCGCCTGGCCGACCTCGGCGTGACCATGGTCGTTCTCGGAGTGCGTCCGCCCGACCCGCTCGGGTGGACCACGCGCCTCGTCGACGAGGTCGTGCCCGCGCTCGCGGCTCTTTGAGCCGCTCCCGCTACCACGATCCGGCGGCGACACACGCCCCCGGTTCCCCGGCCGGACGCGGGTCGTCGCCTACCGTGGAGCCCATGGGCGGACCGGTGCTGGGTGGGGGAGTGATCGTCCTCGTGGCCGTGCTCCTGTGGATGGTCTATCTGCTGCCGACCTGGGCTGAGCGTCGTCGCTACGACGCGGCCGAGCGCAACGCCGTCCGCCTCAACCAGGCGCTGCGCGTGCTCGCCGAGACGAGCGAGACGCCCGAGGTCGTCCGTGTCGAGCTGACCGCGCGCACCGCGCTGGCCCAGCAGAAGCTCGCCAAGCGCGCTCTCGCCGAGCGTGAGCAGGCCGCCCTCGAGGAGGCGCGCACCGACCTCGACCGCGCCCGCGAGGAGCGCGTGCTCGCCCAGGAGACCGCGCGTGTCGAGGCGAAGGCCGCCAAGCGGGAGGCCCGCCAGGCCGCAGCGGCCGTCCGCCGCTCCGACCGCGCCGCGGCGACCGCCGCACGCCGCGCGGGCGCCGAACTGCGCCGTGCGTCGGCGCGCCGGCGCGTGCGGCAGGTGGCGTCGCTCAGCGCGCTGGCCGGCATCGCCCTCCTCGCGGCCGGCGTGTGGCAGATCGCCGCGACGGGAGCCTCGATGCTGGCGTGGGCCGGTCTCGCGCTGGTTGTCGCCTCGGTCATGACACTGCGTCGCCTGGCCACGGTGGCCGCGTCCGCGCAGCGCGTCGTGCCGGTGCCCGTCTCGTCCGCGCCGGTCGCCGATCTGCAGGACGTCGCCCTCGGAGAGCCCGCCCGCCAGTGGGCGCCGCGTGAGCTGCCGCGCCCGCTCACCGCCTCGGCCGGTTCCCGCGCAGCCGCCGTCCTCGACGCCGCGGCCGCTCGCGAAGAGCTGCGTCAGGCCGCCCGCGAGCAGACGCTGCGCGACCGCGCGGAGGCCCAGCGCCCGCCCTCGATCGACACGGCGCGCACGGCTCGGGCCGCGGCATCCGTCTCGTCCGACCGCCCGCTGGCCGCCCACGACGACGCCTCCATCGAGGAGCACGTGCGCCGCCTCCTCGAGCGCCGCGCCGTCGGCGCCTGACCCGCGCCGACGCTCAGCGTCGGCCGACCGTCGTGATAACGTAGACGGGTTGTCCGGGCCTGTGGCGCAGTTGGTAGCGCGCTTCGTTCGCAATGAAGAGGTCAGGGGTTCGAATCCCCTCAGGTCCACCGGAAAGGCCCCCGCCGAGCGGGGGCCTTCGTCGTTCCCGGGCAGAATGACGGGATGACGCGCGCACTTCCCCCGGGTCCCCGTGCGCCCGCGGCGCGCCGCCGCAGCGCGGCCGCCCTCGCGCTGGCCGCGGTGATCGCGGCGGGTCTCACGGTGCACGGGCTCGGTCCCGACGGCGCCGTCACCGACATCACGGGTGACGCCCTCTACGCCGTGGCGGCCTTCGCCGCGGGGGTGCTCATCGCGCCCCGTGCGGCGACGCTGCCGGTCGCCGGACTGGCGGCGGCGTGGTGCGTGGGCGTCGAGCTGCTGCAGCTCACCGCCGTGCCGTCGGCGCTGGCGGCGTGGTTCCGGCCGATCGCCCTCGTGCTGGGCACCGGCTTCGACGCACGCGACCTCGTCGTCTACGTCGCCGCGGTCGTCGTCGCGGCCGTCATCGACGCGGCCGTGCGTTCTCGCCGGGCTGCGCAGACGCCGGCGCACTCGGACTGACGGCATCGCCCGCCGGCGTGGCGCCGGGTGTCGACGAGCCGCACGGTGATCCGGCCGCCTGGTGTCCAGGCCCGCGGGTCATGCCGCGGCGGTCTCCCGCGCCCGGAGGTCCTTGCGGAGGATCTTGCCGGCCGTCGACTTCGGGATCGCGTCGATGAACTCCACGCGCCGCACCTTCTTGTGCGGCGCGACGTTCTCGGCGACGAACGCCATGACCTCGTCCTCCGTCAGGCCCGAGTCGGGAGCGGCGACGACGAACGCCTTGGGGATCTCCTGCTTGTCCTCGTCGTTCACGCCGATGACCGCGGCATCCATGACCTTCGGGTGGGACAGCAGCAGAGCTTCCAGCTCCGCGGGCGCGATCTGGTAGCCGTGGTACTTGATGAGCTCCTTCACGCGGTCGACGATCGAGAAGTAGCCGTCGCGATGGTAGACCCCGACATCGCCGGTGTGGAGGAACCCGTCGGCGTCGAGCGTCTCGGCGGTCGCGTCAGGACGGTTGAGGTAGCCGATCATGACGTTCGGACCCTTGACCCAGATCTCGCCGGGAGCGGTCTGCCCATCGGGCCCGATCTCGGTGATCTCCTCGCCGGTCTCGGTGTCGACGAGCTTGCACTCCTCGTTCGGCAGCAGGACGCCCACGGAGCTCACGGGGATGTCGTCGCGCGTGTAGGGGTTGGCGTGGGAGACGGGGCTCAGCTCGCTCATGCCGTAGCCCTGCTTCACCACCGCGTGGAGGCGGTCGCCGGCGGCCTTCGCGGTCTCGCCGTCGAGCGGAGCGGCGCCGGAGAAGATCGTGCGGACGCTCGAGATGTCGAAGCTGTCGACGATCGGATGCTTCGCCAGGGCGACCGCGATGGGCGGTGCGATGAACAGGTACGTGCACTCGTGCGTCTGGATGTGGGTGAGGAAGTCCTTCAGATCGAACCGCGGCATGGTGACGAGGGTGGCGCGCTGGCGCAGCGCCAGGTTGAGGAGCACCGTCATGCCGTAGATGTGGAAGAACGGCAGCACCGCGAGGACGCGGTCGCTCGCCGTGAGGTCGATGTTCGTGCGGCACTGCTGCACGTTGGCGACCAGGTTGCGGTGACTCAGCATGACCCCCTTGGGGTTGCCGGTCGTGCCGCTCGAGTAGGGGAGGACGGCGATGTGGGTGGCCGGGTCGAAGCTCACGTCGGGGGCGGGAGACCGCTCGGCGAGCAGCTCGCGCAGGTTCGGGTTGCCGGGCTCCTCGGCCGATCCCGGTCCGTCCATCACGATGAGCCGCTCCGGCGGGATGCCGACCGCCTCTGCGGCGGCCTGCGCGCCGGCGAGCAGAGGGGTGACGGTCACGAGCCAGGTGGCTCCGGCATCCCTCAGCTGCTTCTCGACCTCGCCGGCCGTGTACAGCGAATTGATGGTGGTAACGGTGGCGCCGGCGCGCAGCGCACCGTGGAACACCGTCGCGAAGGCGGGGACGTTCGGGCAGAGGAGTCCCAGCACGGTGGACGTGCCGACGCCTCGGGCGGCGAGGGCGCCGGCGAAGGCGTCCACCTGGGCGCGCAGTGCGCCGTACGTCGTCTCCGCGCCGGTCGCCGGATCGATCAGCGCGATGCGCTCGAGCTCGTCGTCGTGGAGTGAGCCGAGCAGGAACTCGTAGATGCTCAGATCGGGGATCTCGACATCGGGGAACGGGCTGGTGAACATGCGGTCTCCTTCGACGCGCGAGCACGGATGTGTTCATCCTGCCATCCGTGCGACCGAGTGTCACCGTTCCTGGGAGGGAGTCTCGTGTGCATCGCCGGTGCGCACGCCGGCCCGTGCGTCACCGCCGGGGGCGTACGGCCCCCGGCGGCGCAGCTCAGACCAGCGCGGGGACGGTCCGACCGGTCAGGCGCTCGGCGGCGAGGCCTTCGGCGGCGGCCAGCGGGGTGACACCGCGGCGCTCGGCCTCGTCGAACACACGGCGGATCGTGTCGCCGATGCCCTCGACGCGCTGCATGATCTCCGAGCGCGATCCGAGCTTCTTCGCCTCGAGGTCGAGGTAGATCACGCCGCCCGCGTTCACGACGAAGTCGGGGGCGTACAGGATGCCGCGCGCGGCCAGCCGGTCGGCGCCGGCGTGCGAGGCGAGCGGGTTGTTCGCGGGACCGCAGACGGCGCGCGCGTCGAGGGCGTCGATGACCTCGTCGGTCAGCAGCCCGCCGATGCCGGCCGGGACGAAGACGTCGGCGGGCACGAGGTGCTCCTCGCCTGCCGGCGCCCACGTCGCCCCGAGGTCGGCGGCGAGGTCGCGCTTGCCGGGGTTGACGTCGGTGACGGTGAGCACGGCGCCCTCGGCGGCGAGACGGACCGCGAGGCGGCTGCCGACCTGCCCGAGCCCTGACACGGTGATGCGGCGCCCCTCCACCGACGCGGTGCCGGTGATGCGCTCGAGGGTGGCCCGCAGCGAGGCGTGGACGCCGAGGCTGGTGGGTCCTGCCGGCTCCCCGGAGCCGCCGCCGGCCTCGGGGAGTCCGACGACGTGGTCGGTGCGCTCGCTGACGACGAGCATGTCCTCGGTCGTCGAGCCGACGTCCTCCGCGGTGCGGTAGAGCCCGCCGAGGGACTCCACGACGTCGCCGAGGTCGAGGAAGGCCGCGCGGCGGCGCTCCGCGTCGAGGACCGTGCCCTCAGGCAGGCCGATGACCGACTTCCCACCGCCGGCGTCGAGCCCGGCGGCGGCGTTCTTGAGGGTCATCGCCGCCGACAGCCGGAGCGCGTCGCCGAGCGCATCGCTCCAGTGCGGGTAGGTCCACAGACGCGCTCCGCCGAGGGCGGAGCCGAGCACGGAGGAGTGGAGCGCGACGGTGACGACGAGGCCGCTCCTGCGCCCGGTCACCACCTCCACGCGCTCGTGGGTGAGATCGGGCAGGGGCAGGGTGTGCGTCATCGCGTGTTCCTTCGGCCGGCCTTGTGGGCGCTGCGGGGGCGACGCCGCGGATGTGCGGCGTCCGACTCCATGAGACCACCGGCGCAGGGTGCGATCAACCGCCCGTGCGGCGGGGGTGCATTGTGCTCAGCCTGCCGCCCGCGATGCGTCGTCGCGGGTGGCAGGCTGTGCAGCGTCCAGGCGGCCGAAGCGTCCGAAGCGTCCGACCGGTGCGATCAGTTCGCGCTGCAGAGGATCAGCGTCGAGCTGACGTTGGCGGCGGTCTTCGCGCCCGTGCCCACATAGCCGCTCGGCAGGGTGGCGACGCCGTTCAGCTGGAATGCGACGCTGATCGAGAGCGTCGTGCGGAAGGCGATCGTCGCTCCGGCCGGCACTTCCGAGGTCAGCGTGATCTGCCGCGACGTGCCGCTGAGGACGCTGACGGTCGCGGTGCCGCCGCTCACCGAGAACACGCCGATGTTCGCGACTCCGCTGCCGCTGATGAGGACCGTGGTGCCGACCGGCAGCGGCGCGGTGCCGGCCTGGAGCAGGAAGCCGGGGCCGATGAGCCCGAGAGTGCCGCAATTGCCGCGCAGGGTGAAGGGACCGACGTCGACGGTCGACGCGCTGGCGGCGGGAGCTGCGACGGCCAGGGCGATGGCGGGGGCCGCCCAGGCGGCGCCCTTCACCAGGGTGCGACGACTGAGGGTCTTCTCAGCGGTGGGCTCGGTCATGTGTTCCTCCATGGCTGGCGCGGGTGCGGCGAGTGTTCCGCTGAGGTCATCCTCGCGGGACCCTCGTTCTCGAGGTCGTGCCCGTGTCGCGCGGTACCGCGGTCGTGGCGGGGATCGGACGCCCCCGCCGGGGGCGCACACCGCACGCGACGGGCGCGCCCCGGCACGCGACAGCGGGGCGCCGGTCGTCGCTCGTAGGGTGGAGCGGTGACCGCACATCTTCCGTCCCGCAGCCGCCTGGTGCACGATGCCCTGCGCTCCGCCGGCATCCCCGGCGAGATCGTCGTGCTGCCCGACGCCGCGTCGACCGCCGCACTCGCCGCCGCCGCGCTCGGCGTCGAGGTCGGGGCGATCGCGAACAGCCTCGTCTTCTGGAGCGACGGCGAGCCGCTGCTCGTCATGACCAGCGGCGCGCACCGGGTCGACGCGGCCGCTCTGGCCACCCGGCTCGGACGGAGCCGGATCGCCCGCGCGACCGTCGATCAGGTGCGCGCGGCGACCGGCCAGGCCATCGGCGGCGTCGCGCCGACCGGTCACCCCGCGCCGCTCACCACCGTGGTCGACGAGACGCTCGCCGCCCACCCTGAGATCTGGGCGGCGGGCGGCACGCCGCACACGGTGTTCCCGCTGACGTTCGACGAGCTGGTGCGTCTCACCGGCGGCGCCGTCCTGCCGGTCGACTGAGCCCGCGCCTCCGGGGCCGGAGGGGTGCGCGCGCAGGAGGTCAGGACGCGGGATCCGCCCGGAGCGCCTGCAGGGCGGTGACCGCGGCCGCCGCCGACCAGGCCTGCGGACGACACGCCGCCGGATACGGCGTCGGCGCGGGGGTCCCGGTCGCGGGATCGCCGGAGTGCAGCTCCGGCACGCGGAAGCCGAACCCCTCGGCCGCGTCGAGCATCCCGCCGACGACCGAGGCCGCAGCATCCGTCAATCCGGCGCGCAGCATGCCGTGCACCGCGATGGCGGTGTCGTGCATCCAGACGCTGCCCCCGTGGTACGACAGCGGCCAGTAGCCCGCCGCGCCCGTGGACATCGTGCGGATGCCGTAGCCGCTCGCCATCGACGGTCCCCGCAGCAGCGTCGCGATGTGCGACTGGTCCGCCGGGTCGAGGATCCCCGTCCCGAGCAGGTGCCCGATGTTGCTCGTGAGGCTGTCGACGGGCCGCTTGTGCCGGTCCAGCGCGATGGCGGGGTAGCGACCCTCGGGCGTCTCCACCCAGAACGCCTCGGCGAAGCGCGCGCGCAGCGTCGCAGCCCACGCCCTCAGATGCGTCGGGTCGAGCTCCGCGTCCGGTGCCAGCGCCTCGAGCAGGTCGGCTCCGGCGAGCACGGCCTCGTACGCGTAGGCCTGCACCTCGCACAGTGCGATCGGACCCTCCGCCAGCGCGCCGTCACGCCACTGGATCGAGTCGCCCGAGTCCTTCCACCCCTGATTGGCGAGCCCGCGCCCGGTGCGGTCGATGTAGTCCAGGAAGCCGTCGCCATCGGTGTCGCCCTCCTCGAGGATCCACCGCAGCGCACCGACGAGAGCGGGCAGCAGCGCGCGCACCTCGACCTCGGGCATGCCCGCACGCCAGGCGTCGGCCAGCAGGCAGACCCACAGCGGGGTGGAGTCGACGCTCCCGTAGTACTGCGGCGGCAGCACCACGCCCTCGCCCGGGATCTCGAGGCTCGTCGCGCGGAGCTCGTGGAGGATCTTCCCCGGCTCCTGGGCCGTCGCCGGATCGTCCACCGCACCCTGCAGCCGGGCGAGCACCCGCAGAGTGGATGCCGCGATCCCCGCGTCGACGGGGATCATGAGCCGCGCCGCCCACAGCGAGTCGCGGCCGAACAGGGTGAGGAACCACGGTGCGCCCGCGGCGAAGAAGTCGTCGTCCGGGTGGTCGGGCAGCACGAGGCGCAGGGCGTCCAGGTCGCCGAGCGCCGCCTCCAGCCAGCGGGAGAGACGAGGATCGGATGCCGTGCCCGCGACGTCCGCGGCATCCCACGGCGCCGCGCGGGCCGGGGCACGAACCACCAGTGCGTCGTCGTCCATCGAGAGGCTGAACCGCACCGTGGTCTCCGACCGGGGCTCGACGCGGACCGCCCAGGTCGCGACGAGCTCGTCGCCGTCCCTCGTCACCTCGGCCCCCGGTGCGTGCAGCGTCAGGCGCTGGACGTCGGAGACGGCGGATGCCGCAGCATCCGTCGTCTCGATGTGCAGCGGACGCGCCACCGGCAGGCCGGCCTTCACCTCGTGCAGCGACGCGAAGTCGGGCCGGATGCGCAGTGCGAGCGACGTGCTCACGGGCTCGGGGAGATGCGAGGAGATGGTCCAGCTCTCCTCGACGCGCCCCGCCGCGACGAGCCGTTCGCGGCGCAGACGCACCTTGGGGTCGGGCCAGCGGTCGTCCAGCCCGCGCAGGAGCCCGCCGAACAGCACGCGGGAGGGGCCGTCGACGGCGTGGGAGATCCATTCCACCGCGGAGTCGGCGCAGGTGAGCGTGAGCGCCTGCACGTGGCGGACGTCGCCGTGGTAGACCCCGTGGATGCCGCCCGCGCCGAGGTCGCCCTCCGCGCCCGACCACACCTGGGTGGGGGCGCGGAGCGCGACGACCGCCGCGTTCAGCAGGGGCTGCAGGGGGACGGTCATTCCTTGACGGCTCCTTCGCTGGCGTTCATGATGCGCCGCTGGAAGATGAAGAACAGCACCGCCACCGGGATGGTCATGATGAGTGCGGCGGCGAGCTTCAGCGGATACTGCGTGCCCTGGCTGAGCTGACCCGAGGCGAGTCGTGCGACGCCCTTGGTCAGCGTCGTCAGCTCGGGGGACTGGGTCGAGATGATGAAGTGCGACAGCTCGTTCCACGATCCCTGGAACGACAGGATCACGATCGTGATGAGCGCCGGCCGCGCCATCGGCAGCACGACCGACCAGAACAGGCGGAAGGTGCCCGCCCCGTCGATGCGGGCCTGCTCCTCGACCGACACGGGAACCGACTCGAAGAAGTTCTTCATGATGAACACGCCGGCGGCGTCCACCAGCAGCGGCAGGATCATGCCCGCGTACGAGTCGTACATGCCGAGCTGGTTGATCACGAGGAACTTCGGGATGAGCAGGACCACGGTGGGGACGGCCATGACCGCCACGACGGCGGCGAAGACGACGCCGCGCCCACGGAAGTGCAGCCGCGCGAGCGCGTAGCCGGCGAGGGACGCGAAGAACACCCGCCCGAGCGTGACGAACAGCGTCACGATCGCGGAGTTGGCGAACCAGATCGGGAAGTCGCTCCGCAGGAAGAGGCGCTCGTAGGCCGCCACCGTCCAGGTCTGCGGGATCAGCGAGATCGCGTCGGTCGCGGCCTCGGCGTCGGGCTTGAGCGACGTCGAGATCTGCACCAGGAAGGGGGAGATGTAGATGAGCGCGAGCACGACCAGCAGCGCGTACAGCAGGATCTGCCAGGTCAGCGTGCGGGTGTGCCAGCGCTGGCGGGTCGGCTTCTCCCACTTCCGCGACACCGCCGCGGCGATCTCGGCCTTGGCGAACGAGGTGCCGGTCATCGTGCCACCTCCTTCTTCTTCTGCGGGAGCTCGTACTGGCGCGCCCGGCGCTTCGAGACCGGGCGGTCGCGCAGCACCCACCGCTGGAAGATCGTGAGGATCACGATGATCGCGAACAGGATGAACGCGATGGCCGCGCCCTGGCCCCAGTCCTGGTCGAGGAAGGCCGCCGAGTAGGACAGGTACGCGGGCGTGAGCGTGGTCTTGCCGGGCCCGCCCTGGGTGCCGGTGTAGATCTGGTCGAACACCTGCCAGCAGCCGATCAGGCCGAGCGTGAGCACGGTGAACAGCGTCGGACGCAGCTGGGGCAGGGTGACCCGCCAGAAGCGCTGCCAGGCGTTGGCCCCGTCCATCATGGCCGCCTCGTCGACGTCGCCGCCGAGATTCTGCAGCGCGGCGATGAAGAGCAGCATGAACGTGCCGCTGGTGGTGAAGACGGCCATGAGGATGAAGGCCGACATGGCGACCGAGGGGCCGGACAGCCAGTCCCACCAGGTGAGGCCGAGGAAGCCGCTCCCGGTGAGGGCGGCAGGCCCGTCGGTGACGCCGACCGCGCCGAGGGCGTTGTGGACGACGCCGCTGGGGTCGTTGAACCAATTCGGCCCGGCGATGCCGACGGCTCCGAGGATCTGGTTCACCGCACCGGAGGCGGAGAAGAGGAACAGCCACAGCACCGTGATGGCCACGCTGCTGGTCACGGAGGGGAAGTAGAAGGCGGTGCGGAACAGCCCGCGGCCGCGCAGCACCGCGCGGTTGACGAGGACGGCGAGGAACAGCGACAGCGCGGTCTGCAAGGGCACCACGAGCAGCACGTACCACGCGTTGTTGCGCAGCGCGGTGCCGAAGTCACGGGTGGGCAGGCCGCCCTCGGCGGTGATCGCGGCGTAGTTGTCGAGGCCGACGAAGTTCACGTTGCCGGAGAAGGGGCTCCCACGGCCCGACCAGTCGGAGAAGCTCACCCAGAGCGCCATGAGCACCGGCACGAGCAGGAAGATCCCGAGGATCACGAGCACGGGCGCGGTGAACGCCCAGCCGGCGACGGCCTCGCCGCGCCGGACGCCCCCGGAGGGGCGCCCGGCGCGACGCGGCGCGGACACGGTCGCAGTCATCGCGTCAGCCTCAGCCGACGACGGCTTCGACGTTGGACTGCGCGGTGTCGAGGAGCTTCTGCGGGTCTCCGGTCTTCAGCGACTCCAGCTGCGAGTTGAAGTCGGTGATGACCGACGCGATGCCGTCGTTCGTCGGCACGCTCTTGGCGTAGTCGGCGGCGGTGAGGAACGCGGCGAGGGTCGGGTTCTCGCTCTTCCACTCCTCGGCGGCCGACTGGACGGGAGGCATCGGGCCGAACGCCTGGGAGAACGACAGCACCTGCTCGGAGCTCGTCAGGTACTCCACGAGGTCGAGGGCGGCCTTCTGGTTGGGGCTGTCGGCGGCCATTCCCCAGCAGTTGGTGAACTGGAGTGTGCCCTGGCCGCTCGGGCCGGCGGGGAGCTCGGCGACGACGTAGTCGACGTCGGGGTAGTCCGACGACATCGCGCCGGTGATCCAGTTGCCCTCGATCGTCATGGCCGCGAGGCCCTTGCCGAAGGCTTCACCGCCCCAGCCGGCGCCCACGTCGGATGCGAAGGCGAAGTCGCCCTGCGCCAGGTTGGTCTTCACGTAATCGAGCGCCTCGACGTTCTCGGAGCTGTTGGCGACGGCCTCCGTGCCGTCGTCGCTCACGAGGCCGCCGCCCGCCTGGGCCATGAACGCGCCGACGCGCTGGTACTCGGCGCCGAAGGCGAGGCCGACGCGCCCGTCGGCGGTCAGTGTCTGGGCCACGGAGGCGAGGTCGTCCCACGTCGTGGGGATGTCGGCGTCGGTCAGACCCGCGGCATCCCAGATCCCCTTGTTGATGACGAGCTGGAGGGTCGAGAAGTCCTTGGGCGCGCAGTAGAACTGGTCGTCGTAGGTGAAGTTCTTCACCAGCGACGGGTAGAAGTCGTCCTTGTTGCCCAGGAGATCGCCGTAGGCCTTGACCGAGCCGTTCTCGGCGTAGCCGGCCAGCGCCTCGGGCGCGAGGTAGAACAGGTCCGGCGGGGAGCCGGCGGCGAAGCCCTGCGAGAGCTCCTGCGGCAGGTCGCTGGCGGTGGACACCGTCGCCTCCACGCCGGACTCCTCCGACCAGGCGGCGACGGCGGCGTTGACGGCATCGGTCTCGGCGTCGCCGGAGGAGCCGATCAGGATCTTCAGCCCGTCATCGGACGACGTGAGGTCGCCCGAGCCTTCGGAGGCCCCGGGGTCGCTGAAGCCCGATCCCGAGCCGCATCCCGCCAGAATCAGCGCGCCGGTGGCGGTGAGGGCGCCGACGGCGATGAGCCGCCGGATTCCGCTGCGTGTCATGTCTCTCTCCTTCGAGTAGCCGTGAGGGTGGTGCAGGGTGGACCACGCCGAATATTTGATCGTTCAAACTCGGCGCGTGGATAGACGGTAGATCGAGGATTCTCAGGTTGTCAACCCGTTGCCGGTGGCTGGATAGGATGCTGAGCACATCGACCGCGACGAAGGGGGAGCCGTGGACCGCACCCCGACCGTGGAAGACGTGGCCCTCGTGGCCGGCGTGTCCCGGCAGACGGTCTCGAACGTCCTGAACGCACCGGACGTCGTGCGACCGGCCACCCGGGAGCGCGTGACCCAGGCCATCGCGCAGCTGGGCTACCGCCAGAACGCCGCCGCGCGCCGGCTGCGCACGCGACGCAGCTCGACCATCGGCATCCATCTGGATCCCTACGCAGGCGGCGTCTCGGGCGTCGTGCTCGACCGGTTCGTGCACGCGCTCACGGAGCGCAGCAGCGAGCGCGGCATGCGGATGCTGGTCTACGCCGCCCGCACGCCCGAGGAGGAGCTCGCGCGGCTGGCCGACCTCACCGAGGCGGGCGAGGTCGACGCCGTGGTGGTGACGGGCACGTTCCACGGCGATCCTCGGACCGGCTGGCTCGTGGAGCGGGGGATCCCGTTCGTGTCGTTCGGGCGGCCGTGGGGCGCGGACGATGTGTCGGCCCCCGCGCACCTGTGGGTCGACGTCGACGGGGCGGCGGGCACACGCGCCGCGACCGAGCGTGCCCTGCAGACGGCGGGGCCGCGGGTGGCGTTCCTCGGCTGGCCGCAGGGATCCGGCACGGGCGACGACCGCGAGCGCGGCTGGCGGGAGGCCGGCGGCGGCGGTCCGCGGCTGGTGACGGAGGAGAGCGTGCCCGGCGCCCGGGCCGTCGTGGAGCAGGCGCTGACGGAGCACCTCGACGCGGTGGTGTGCGCGAGCGACTCGCTCGCGATCGGCGCGCACATGGCCGCCGTCGCCGCCGGCCGCCCGGAGCTTCCGATCTTCGGGTTCGACAACACCCCGGCGGCGGAGGCGCTCGGGCTGTCCAGCGTCGAGCAGCTGCCGGAGCAGGTGGCGATCGGCGCGCTCGAGCTGCTGATGGGGCCGTCGGGCACGTCGATCAGCCCCCGCCCCGCGGTGCCGGGTGGCGCGCACGTGCTGGTCGAACCGCGGCTCGTGCTGCGCTGAACCCGGGTTCCCACGCTCCTCTCTCGGCGAGACCGCACCGCAACGGCGAGACGCGGGGGATTCCCCTACGTCTCGCCGCGCGGGTGCTGTCTCGCGGGAGAGGGGAGGTCAGCGCCCGCCGAGGCGCCGGGCGAGCTCGCGCGCGACGGGCTCCACGCGTGCGGCGAGGGCGGCCGGGTCGACGGGGCGGTCGTCGGCGTAGGTGACGGCGATCGCGGCCACGGGCCAGCCGACGTGGTCGCGCACGGCGACGCCGACCGAGCGCAGACCGAGCGTGACCTCGCCGTCCTCGCTCGCGAAGCCGGCGGCTCGGACGGACCGCAGCACCTCGCGCAGCTCGCCCGGCCGCCGCGGACCCCGGCCGGTGCGCTCGGCGAAGGCCGCGGCATCCGGGTACAGCGCCCGCACCTGCTCGCGGGGAAGGGCGGCGAGCATGGCCCGGCCCGACGCGGTCAGGTGGGCGGGGAGGCGCACGCCGACGTCCGTGACGAGCGTCGGTCGGTGCGGCGCGCGCTCCTCGACGATGTAGAGCACGTCGCGGCCGTGCATGACGGCGAGGTGGGCGCTCTCGCCGGTACGGTCGACGAGCTCGGCGACGACCGGGCGACCGAGTCGCGCGAGCGGCTCCTGCCGCGAATAGCCGCCGGCGAGCTCGAACGCGGCGATGCCGAGCCCCCACCGCCGCTCCTCGGGCACATGCACCACGAACTGCTGCTCCTGCATCGTGGCGAGCAGGTGGTAGACGCTCGAGCGCGGGATGCCGAGGGCGACTGCGACCGCCCGCGCGGGCACCGGGCCGCGCTGACGCGCCAGGAACGACAGCACGCGGAGCGTCTGCTCCGCCGCCGGCACCTGCGGGCGCGTCGGAGACCGGCCGTCTGACTCCGCCGAACTGTCTGTCATCTCAGACACAGGATGCCACGGGCCGGTGTCGCGAGCGAGGCGCAGCGTGTGGAATCAGGACATGAGCACAGCGAGCGTGGCCGAGATCGCGGCATCCGACCCCCGCACCGTCACGGTCGGGTCGGTTCCCCTCACACCCGACGAGGTCGTGTCCGTCGCCCGCCACGGTGCGCGGGTGTCGCTCGCCGCCGAGGCCCTCGAGCGCGTCGAGCAGACGCGGACGCTCGTCGAGCTGCTCGCCGACGACCCGCAGCCGCACTACGGCATCTCCACCGGCTTCGGCGCGCTCGCCACCACCTTCATCGTCCCCGAGCGCCGCCGGCAGCTGCAGGCGAGCCTCATCCGCTCGCACGCCGCCGGCACCGGGCCCGAGGTGGAAGGCGAGGTCGTCCGGGCGCTGATGCTGCTGCGCCTGCAGACGCTCGCCTCCGGTCGCACCGGCGTGCGCCGCGAGGTCGTGGAGACCTACGCCGGAATGCTCGACGCCGGCATCACCCCGATCGTCCGCGAGTACGGCTCGCTCGGATGCTCCGGCGACCTGGCGCCGCTGTCCCACGTCGCACTCGCCGCGATGGGCGAGGGCGACGTCCGCGTGGGCGGCGGCGACCCCATGCCGGCCGCGGAGGCGCTGGCCGCAGCATCCCTCACGCGTCTCGTGCTCCGCGAGAAGGAGGGCCTCGCCCTCATCAACGGCACCGACGGCATGCTCGGGATGCTGCTCCTCGCCATCGACGACCTGTCGATGCTGCTCGACACGGCCGACGTCGCCGCCGCCATGTCGGTGGAGAGCCAGCTCGGCACCGACGCCGTCTTCGCGGCCGACCTGATGGCGCTGCGCCCGCAGCTCGGACAGACGGCGTCGGCGGAGAACCTGCGCCGCATGCTCGCCGGATCGCCGCTGATGGCGAGCCACCGCGACCCGTCGGTGTGCACGCGGGTGCAGGACGCGTACTCGCTGCGATGCTCGCCGCAGGTGCACGGCGCCGCGCGCGACACGCTCGAGCACGCCCGCCTCATCGCGACGCGCGAGCTCGCCGCCACCGTCGACAACCCCGTCATCACCCTCGACGGGCGCGTCGAGTCCAACGGCAACTTCCACGGCGCGCCGATCGCCGCCGTGCTCGACTTCCTCGCCATCTCCGTCGCCGACGTCGCCTCGATCTCGGAGCGCCGCACCGATCGCGCGCTCGATGCCGCCCGCAGCAACGGGCTGCCGCCGTTCCTCGCCGACGAGGTCGGCGTCGATTCGGGCCTCATGATCGCCCAGTACTCCGCGGCGGGCATCGTCTCGGAGCTCAAGCGCCTCGCCGTGCCCGCGTCGGTCGACTCCATCCCCTCCTCGGCCATGCAGGAGGACCACGTCTCGATGGGCTGGGCGGCCGCACGCAAGCTCCGCCGCGCCGTCGACGGGCTCACCCGGGTGCTGGCGATCGAGCTGATCACGGCCGCGCGGGCGCTGGACCTGCGCGCGCCGCTGGCTCCCGCCGCACGCACCGCGGACGCTCGCGCCGTCGTGCGCACGGCCGCGGGTGGGCCCGGTCCCGATCGCTTCCTGTCGCCCGAGATCGAGAGCGTGGTCGAGCTGGTCGCCGCGGGCGCGGTCGCAGCGGTGCTCGGCGCTCGGGCGCGCCCGGCCGGTGCGGGGCGCGCAGATCGGGAGGAGAAAGACGGAACAGGAGGTTCGCGGCGCGGCATCCGTCCTCCGGATCTGCACATCTCCTCCGGATCGGCACAGCAGCCGGCCGACACCGGCGGGAGCAGAGACGGCACGGGCACGGACGAGACGAGCGAAGGAGCGGAACGATGAGCGGAACGGCGACGGAGGCAGGACCGCGCACGGTGCGCGCGGCGCGCGGGGCGAAGCGCACGGCGAAGAGCTGGGGCGCGGAGGCGGCCAAGCGGATGCTGATGAACAACCTCGATCCGGAGGTGGCGGAGCATCCCGAAGACCTCGTCGTCTACGGCGGCACGGGCAAGGCGGCGCGCACGTGGGCGGCCTACGACGCGATCGTGCGCACCCTCGACGAGCTCGAGCCCGACGAGACGCTGCTCGTGCAGTCCGGCAAGCCCGTCGGCGTGTTCCGCACGCACGAGTGGGCGCCCCGCGTGCTCATCGCGAACTCGAACCTCGTGGGCGACTGGGCGACCTGGCCCGAGTTCCGCCGCCTCGAGCACCTCGGTCTCACCATGTACGGGCAGATGACCGCGGGCTCCTGGATCTACATCGGCACGCAGGGCATCCTGCAGGGCACGTACGAGACGTTCGCCGCGGTGGCACGGTCGCTCGCGCAGAAGGCGGGGCGGGATGCTGCGACCGCGAGCCTCGCCGGCACCCTGACGCTCACCGCGGGATGCGGCGGCATGGGCGGCGCGCAGCCGCTGGCCGTCACGATGAACGGCGGAGCGGTGCTCATAGTCGACGTGGACCAGACCCGGCTCGCCCGCCGCGTCGAGCGCCGCTACCTCGATGAGTACACGACCGACCTCGACGAGGCCGTGCGACGCGTGCTCGCGGCGAGGGAATCGGGCTCCCCGCTCTCCGTCGGCCTCGTCGGCAACGCGGCCGAGGTCTTCCCGGAGCTCCTGGCCCGCGGCATCCCGATCGACATCGTCACCGACCAGACGAGCGCGCACGATCCGCTCGCCTATCTGCCCGTCGGTGCGGCCCTGGACGAGTGGCGCGCCGAAGCGGACCGCGATCCGCAGGACTTCACACGGCGCTCGCGCGCGAGCATGGCCGCGCACGTCGCGGCGATGGTCGGATTCCAGGATGCCGGGGCCGAGGTCTTCGACTACGGCAACTCGATACGCGCCGAGGCGCAGCTGGGCGGGTACGACCGGGCGTTCTCGTTCCCCGGCTTCGTGCCGGCCTATATTCGTCCGCAGTTCGCCGAAGGCCGTGGCCCCTTCCGCTGGGTGGCGCTGTCGGGCGATCCGGAGGACATCCGCCGCACCGACCGCGCCGTGATGGAGCTCTTTCCCGAGGACGCCGGACTCCGCCGCTGGATCGAGCAGGCGGGGGAGAAGGTCTCGTTCGAGGGCCTGCCGGCCCGCATTTGCTGGCTCGGCTACAAGGAGCGCCACCTCGCGGGCCTGAAATTCAACGAGATGGTGGCCTCGGGCGAGCTGTCTGCGCCGATCGTCATCGGGCGCGACCACCTCGACGCCGGCTCGGTCGCCTCGCCCTACCGGGAGACGGAGGCCATGGCCGACGGGTCCGATGCGATCGCGGACTGGCCGCTGCTCAACGCGCTGCTCAACACGTCCAGCGGCGCGTCGTGGGTGTCGATCCACCATGGCGGCGGCGTCGGGATCGGCCGCAGCATCCACGCCGGCCAGGTGACCGTCGCCGACGGCTCCGACCTCGCCGCCGAGAAGCTCGCACGCGTGCTCGTGAACGATCCGGGCACGGGCGTGATGCGCCACGTCGACGCCGGCTACGAGCGGGCCAGGGAGGTCGCCCGCGAGCGCGGCCTGAACGTGCCGATGCTGTGAGCGCCCGGGTGCTGCTGACGGGGATCGGCGAGCTGACGACGAACGTCGCGCACGACGGCGACGCGTGCGGGACGATCCGCGATGCGGCGGTGCTCGTCGAGGACGGACACGTGGCGTGGGTCGGAGCCGCCGCCGACGCCCCCATCGACCGCGAGACTGCAGCGGCGCGGCGAGACGTAGGCGATTCCCCTAGGCCTGGCCGCGCGCATGCTGTTTCGCGGGGGGTCGAGGTCGTGGATGTCGCGGGCCGGGCCGTGCTGCCCGGATTCGTCGACAGCCACACCCACCTCGTCTTCGGCGGAGACCGCGCGGACGAGTTCGCCGCCCGGATGACGGGCACGCCGTATGCCGCCGGCGGCATACGGCGGACCGTCGCCGCCACCCGCGCCGCGAGCGACGACGAGCTGCGTGCCCGCCTCGCCGGCTTCGTCGTCGAGCTGAACGGTCAGGGCACGACGACCTTCGAGGTCAAGACCGGCTACGGCCTCACCGTCGCCGACGAAGAGCGCTCCGCGCGGCTCGCGGCCGAGGTGACCGACGAGGTGACCTTCCTCGGTGCCCACGTCGTGCCCGCCGAGTTCGAGGACCGCCGCGACGACTACGTCGAGCTCGTCTGCGGCGCGATGCTCGACGCGTGTTCGCCGCACGCCCGCTGGATCGACGTGTTCTGCGAACGGGGCGCGTTCACCCCCGACGAGAGCCGCCGCGTGCTCGAGGCGGGCATCGCCCGCGGACTCCTGCCCCGGGTGCACGGCAATCAGCTCGGCCCGGGCGAGGGGGTGCGCCTCGCAGTGGCGGTGGGCGCAGCATCCGTCGATCACTGCACGCACCTGTCCGACGAGGACGTCGCGGCACTGGCGGCCTCGGGCACCGTCGCGACGCTGCTGCCCGGGGTGGAGTTCTCGACGCGGCAGCCGTACCCCGACGCCCGCCTGCTGCTCGACGCCGGAGCGACGGTGGCACTGGCGAGCGACTGCAACCCGGGGTCGAGCTTCACGAGCTCGATGCCGCTGATGATCGCGCTCGCCGTCCGCGAGATGGGGATGACCGTCGATGAGGCCGTGTGGGCGGCCACCGCCGGGGGAGCGACCGCTCTGCGCCGCACGGACGTCGGTGCCATCGCGCCCGGCATGCGCGCCGACCTCCTCGTTCTCGACGCTCCCAGCCGCACCCACCTCGCTTATCGGCCCGGCGTGCCGCTCGTCTCGCGCGTCATGAAGGACGGCGCCTGGCTCTGACCGCGCGGGCGACGCTCAGCGCGGCGAGTCGAAGGTCCAGGATGCCGGCGGCACGGCGGTCGCGAGAGCTGCGTCGTCCTCATCCCATGTGAAGGTCGCGACCGCGCAGGTGGGCATGTGGCCGATGCCGCCGTCGGACAGGCGCTCGGCCAGCACCGTCATGCCGGGGTCGTGCGCGACGATCATGACCGCGCGCCCGCCCGCGGCGACGGCCTCGGACAGCAGCGTGGCCGCCGGCGCTCCATAGAGGCGCTCCACGAGCTGCGGCTCGACCCCGAGCGCCTCGCCGAAGATCGCGGCGGTCGTGCGTGCGCGCAGCGCCGTGCTCGAGCGGATCACGTCGGGCCGGAACCCGGTCGCGGCCAGCCGCGCGGCCATCTCGGAGGCGTCGCGGAGCCCGCGCTCGTTGAGCGGCCGGTCATGGTCATCGAGCGACGCGTCGCCCCAGTCGGACTTCGCGTGCCGCACCAGCACCAGCCGGATCACGCGCGCACCGCCAATCCGGCCAGCAGCTCGAGCACGCACAGCGCGGCCAGGCGCACCGTGCGCCCGTCGGGGGTGTCGGCGGTGGCGTCGACCTCGACGATGTCGGCGCTGACGAGCCGGGGATCGGATGCCGCGGCGCGCGCGAGCGCGCGCAACGCGTCGGCGCTCAGCCCGCCCGGGACGCTCGCGGGGCAGGCGGGGGCGACGGAGCGGTCGCAGACGTCGACGTCGACGTCCAGGTGGATCGCGGCGTCGGCACCGGCCCCGGCCACCTCCCGCGCCTGCGCCATGACGTCCTCGACACCGCGTCGGCGCACCTCGTCCAGAGTGATGACGGTGATGCCGAGGTCGAGCGCGCGCTGCAGATAGGCCGCCGAGTTCGCGAAGTCCGCGATGCCGATCTGCACGATGCGGTGCGGGTCGAGGCCGCCCTCCACCAGCCGGCGCACGGGAGACCCGTTCGAGGTGCCGTCCCGCAGGTCGAGGTGCGCGTCGAGCGTGATGAGCCCCGTGGCCCCGGCTCCCTGTGCGAAGGCGACCGTCGCGGAGTTGTCGCCGCCGAGCGCGACGACCAGCCGCGCGGCGGTGCGCAGCGCGGCGACGCGGCCGCGCACGAGCGCTTCGCCGGCGGGACCGTCGGGCTCGTCGATGTCGCCGGCGTCGGCGATGCGCAGCGCCGCGCCGAGGTCGAGCGGAGGCGGACCCGCCAGCGTCGGGCTGAACCGCCGCAGCGCCGCCCGCACCGCCGAGGGTGTCGCGTGCGCCCCGGTCGGCGACAGCGAGGTGCGGAACGCCGGCACGCCGAGCAGGACGGCGTCGAGACCGTCGCCCTCCGCCGCCGGCCAGTCGCCGGCGCGCGGCCAGAGCGGGTCGACGGACAGGGCGGCGCCGCTCACGCGTGCCCGATCCGGCGCCGCCGGATCACGGTGCGGGCGCCGAATCCGGCCGCGACGACGGCGAGCACGCCGAGGGCGAGGACGATGACCCACTCCAGCGCGCCGCTGCCGCGATCGGGATCGATGCCGAAGACGACCTCGATCCACTCGGGCTCGATCACGGTGACCACCGCCACGGCGAGGAACAGAGCCGCCAGGGCGAACTGCACGATGATGCGGATGGTCAGGGATCGGTCGCGCGTCATTTCTCTCCTCCGTCGGATGCGCCGTCGCACCCGCGCGTCGGCCGCCGCGCCCGCCGCGGCCGATGACCGGTCAGGTCAGCAGAAGATGGGCGATCGTGAAGATCGCGAGTCCCGCGAGGGCGCCCACGATCGTACCGTTGAGGCGGATGTACTGCAGGTCGCGGCCCACCATGAGCTCGATCTTCTCCGTCGTCTCGGCGGCGTCCCAGCGCTCGACGGTGTCGGTGATGATCGAAGCGATGTCGTGGCGGTACCGCTCCACGAGGAAGACGGCGGCGTCGGTCACCCATCCGTCCACGCGGCGCTGCAGCGCGGCATCCGTCGTCAGTCTCACGCCGATCTCCGTGAGCGCGGCCGCCGCCCGCACGCGCAGGCCGCTGGCGGGATCGGCGAGGGACGACAGCAGCCCCGTCTTCGCGGTCTCCCACGCCTGCGCGGCGAGCTCGCGCACCCGCGGGCTGTCGAACACCGAGGACTTCGCGTCCTCGAGGCGTCCGATGGTGGTCGGGTCGTGCTGGAGGCCGTCGGCGAGACGCTCGAGGTAGCCGTCGACGGCCTTGCGCGCCGGATGCTCCGGGTCGGCCTGCACGGCGGCGACGAACTTGATCGCCTCGTTGTAGACCGTGTCGTCGACCAGCCGATGGGCGAGCTTCGGCACCCAGCCGGGCAGGCGACGCGACACGAGCCCGCCGAACGCGTCGCGGTTGGCCGCCAGCCAGCTGCCGATGTTCTCGGCGGCGAGGTCGACAGCCTGGTGGTGCGCCCCCGACGCGACGATCCGCTCGAGCCAGACGCCCAGCGGCGGGCCCCACTCGGGGACGATGAGGTGCTCGCGCGCCAGGTCCTCGATGATGCTCTGAACGTCGTCGTCGCTCAGGGCGCGCAGGATGCCCTGCGCCATGTCGGCCGCCTCCGCCGAGACGCGCTCGGCGTGCGTCCCCTTGCCGGGGGTCGGCGTCGGATCGCTCAGCCACTCGCCGAGACGCGCGGCCACGGCGGTCGTCTCAAGCTTGGTGCGCACGACATCGGCGCGGAGGAACTCCGTCTCCACGAACTCCCCGAGGTTCTGGCCGATCTCGTCCTTGCGGTGAGGGATGATCGCCGTGTGGGGGATGGGGATCCCGAGCGGATGCCGGAACAGCGCCGTGACGGCGAACCAGTCGGCCAGCGCACCGACCATGCCGCCCTCCGCGGCGGCGCGCACGTAGGCGAGCCACTCGACGCGCTCCTGGAAGACGAAGGCGATCACGAACAGCACCGCCATGAAGAGGAGGGCGCCGAGCGCGACGCCCTTCATCACGCGCAGACCGCGACGGCGCTCCTGATCTGCGGGGCTCAGCAGGGCCGTGGGGGTGCGCGCCATCGGGCCATCCTCGCACGCCTGGTCTGCGGTGCGGCCGGGGTAGCCTTGCGGCGTGATCGACGACATCAAGAAGCGCGCGCTGCACCGCACGAGCATCCTCGAGGGGCAGCTGCGGGGCCTCGCGAAGATGATCGAGAACGAGGACTACTGCATGGACATCATCGCCCAGTCGCGGGCGATCGAGAAGGCGCTGGAGTCGCTCAACCGGCTGCTGCTGGAGAACCACCTGCGCACGCACGTCAGCGAGATGTTCGAGGACGGCGGCGACGCACGCGAGCAGGCTGTCGGCGAGCTGCTGAAGGCCTTCGACTTCGACCGCCGCTGACGCGGGTTCAGCGCGCGACCGGGGTCAGGAGTGGACCGGCCCCAGCCATGCGGTCGCAAGCGCCGAGTGCGCCGACTCCGGGTCGGAGGGGTGGAACATCCCGGCCATGACGTCGCGGTAGAGGCGTCCGAGCTCGGAGCCCGACGTGTACGACGAGCCGCCCGCCACGAGGAGGGCATCGTCGACGACGCCCTTGGCCATCACGACCGCGCGGTGCTTCAGCCCCGCGAGGAGCGAGAACCAGCGTGCGCCGTGGTCCACCTGCTCGTCGACGTCGCGCGCCAGCGACTGCAGCTGCGGCGGCAGCGCGTCGTACGCCATCGCCATCCCGGCCACACGCCGGCGGATGTCCGGGTCCTGGCTGTACGCGGCGCCGGACTTCTTCGAGCGCTTGCGGTGCGCCGTCTCCACCGCCACGTCCAGCGCCCGCCGCGCGATCCCGGTGTAGACCGACGCGATCAGGATCTCGAACACGCTGAAGATGCCGAAGATGAGCGGGTCGGGACTCGGCCCGGGCGGGATGCGGCGCACGACGCGCTCGGCGGAGGCGACGGCGCCGTGGAGCTCGGTCGTGCGGCTCTGCGTGCCGCGCATGCCGACGGTGTCCCAGTCGTCGCGGGTGACGATCGCGTCGCTCCGCGGCAGCAGCGCGAAGACCATCATCGGAGCGTCGGGCGACGTCGTGTCGAGGCCGTGCACGCCCAGGTGCGCCCAGACCGGCGCGAGCGAGGTGAAGATCTTCGTGCCGGTGAACGCGTAGCCCCCGTCGCCGGTGGGCGTGGCATCCGTGTCGCTTCCGAAGAGCACGAGGTCGTTGCCGGCTTCGCTGATGCCGAACGCGAAGACCTCGCCCGCGGCGGCGCCGCGCTGCACGAACGCGAGGTCGTCGATGCCCCGGTCGGCCAGCACCGCGGCGACGCCGGTCCACACCAGGTGCATGTTGATCGCGAGGGCGGTCGCGGGCGCCGCGCCGGCGAGGCGCTGCTGGAGGATCGAGGCCTCGGCGAGCGTGAGCCCGGCGCCTCCGCGGTCCTCGGGCACGAGGATCGCCAGGTAGCCGAGGTCGCGCAGCTCGCCGAGGTCGGCCTCCGGGAACGTGTTCGTGCGGTCGTGCTCCACCGCCCGCGCGCGGAAGCGCTCGAGCAGGTCGTCGGGCAGCCAGGCTGCCGGGTCGAAGGAGCGGATGGATGCCGCGGCCGCCGGTGCGCTCATGACAGGGCCTCTCTCAGCTGGCGGAGGGTCTCGTCCGGCCGGTCGCGATGGGGTGAGTGTCCCGCGCCCTCCACGACGGAGACCGTCACGAGCGGGTTCGTCTCGACCTCGGCGCGCAGCGCGCCGCCGAAGATGGAGAAGACGGCGGGGTCGGCCGCGATGACATGCGTCGGCATCGTCAGGCGCGCGGCGGCGCCCCGCACATCCCAGTCCGGGTTCTGATCGCTCGTCTGCTCGACGGCCCATCGGCCGGCCTGGCGGGCGGAGACGACCTTGAGCTCGATGTCCTGCTCGTGCCAGTGGGGGTGCTCCGCGCGGACGGCGGCCTCGGTCGGGTCGGCGAACGACCGCTCCTGGCTCGCCCGCACCGTCGAGCGGTCGGTCGCCGTGAGATGGATGGCCGGGTCGATGAGCACGAGACGGCGGGTCCAGCCCGGATCGTCCGCCGCGGCCGAGGTCGCGGCGGCGCCGCCGAGGGAGTGGCCGACCACCAGATCCCAGGCGCCGTCCGCAGGGCGCGTGTGCAGCAGGTCGGCGGCGTAGGCCGGGATCGAGTAGTCGAGCGCACGCGGCGCGGTGCCGTGCCCGCGCAGGTCGACGGCCTCCGCGAACCAGCCGTCCTCGGCCAGGGCGATGCCGAAGCGCCACATCAGCGCCCCGTTCGACCCGAGGCCGTGGACGAGGAGCGCACGGCGCGCAGCCGACGGATCGCCCCATGACAGGCGCGGGAGGGTGACGGGCACGAGCATGCTCCCAGCCTACGAGCGGCCCCGGGCCCCGGCATCCTGGTCGATGATGGACGTCATGATCTCCAGCGACATGGCCCTCGCACTCCGCGCCGCCGGACTGGTCTGGCACCCCGCGTCGGGTGACCGCTTCCAGCTGAACGAGCCCGAGTTCGACGCCGACGTCTTCACCGTCAGCGAGATGACGATCGAGCCGCGCGAGTACTCCACGGGGCGCATCCTGGCCTTCAACGGCACCACCGAGTGGGCGCTGGACTCGGTCGCGCTCGAGGATGCCCTGTGGCTGCCGCACGAGGCGCAGCTTCGCGAGCTGCTGCGCGGAGCCTTCCGCGCGCTGCGACGTCTCGACGACACGCACGAGGTCGAGATCGTCGTCGGCGGCGCGGCGCAGGTGTTCGAGCACCCCGAGCCCGCCGACGCGTACGCGCTCGCCGTGCTCGAGCTGCTGCGCCGCATCTCCTGACGCGCCGGCGGCTCAGGTGATCGTGCCGACCGGCTCCGTGTCGGGAATGGGGCTGGCATCGCGGTGGCGCAGGTCGGGGAAGCCCCGGACGAACACCACGGCCACGGCGACCCCGATCACGGCGAACGCGGTCGCGGCGACGTAGGCGCCCTGCGGGCCGACGCCGTCGATGAGGAAGCCGGCGACCGCCGAGCCGGCCGCCGCCCCGATGAGCTGACCGGTGCCCACCCAGCCGTACGCCTCCGCGGTGTCGCTGAACTTCACGCTGGCCGAGGTCATCGCGAAGATGACGGCCAGCGCGGGCGCGATGCCGATGCCGGCGAAGAGCAGCGTGCCGCCGAGCCACCAGACGTCCAACGAGACCATCGTGGCGGCCAGCCCGACCGCGACGATGCCCAGGCGCCGCGCCATCGCCCACGGACCCATCGGGATGGAGCCGGAGGAGAGCCCTCCGGCGAGGCTGCCGATGGAGAAGACGGCCAGCACGATGCCGGCCTCCAGCCCGCCGTGCCCGAACGTCGCCACCACTCCGGCCTCGACGGCCGAGCACGCGCCGATGAGCAGGAAGCCGATGACCGTGGCCAGGACCACGGGCGGCTTGGTCAGCACCTTGCCGAACGCGCGCCGGCTGCGCGGGATGCGCACGCGGCCGACCTCGGGGGAGAGGATGAACCAGCCGCCGCCGCCGAGCAGGATCACGACGATGAGGATGAGCGCCTCCCACGTGCCCACCTGCGTCGCGACGAAGGTGATGACCACCGGCGCGAGGATCCAGATGATCTCCTGCAGCGAGGCGTCGAGGGAGAACAGCGGGGTGAGCTGCCGGGAGTTGACCATCTTGGGATAGATGGTGCGGACGGCCGACTGCACGGGCGGCGTCGACAGGCCCGCGACGAGCCCGAGGGCCATGTACACCGGCAGCGAGGTCTGCACGAGCGCGAGCGTGGTGATCGCCGACGCGCACACCAGGAGCGTCAGCGTGAGCACGCGGCGCATGCCCCAGATGCCCATCCATCGACTGGTCACCGGGCCGGAGACGGCTTGGCCCACGGAGGCCGCGGCCAGGACGAGACCGGCGGCACCGTACGAGCCGGTGACGTGCTCGATGTGGAGGAGCACCGCCAGG
The DNA here is from genome assembly GCF_003991875.1 of Microbacterium lemovicicum. Classification (NCBI taxonomy): domain Bacteria; kingdom Bacillati; phylum Actinomycetota; class Actinomycetes; order Micrococcales; family Microbacteriaceae; genus Microbacterium; species Microbacterium lemovicicum. The sequence continues at coordinate 2,162,711 of NZ_CP031423.1, read as the reverse complement.
CTCGTCATCCCGTTGGGGAAGCGTGCCGTCAGCTGTGCGGCGATGATGCGCCCCACTCCCGGGGTGCGAAGAAGATCCCGATACCCCGCCACCTCTCCACGGTAGCGGCCGAGAGGCGTCGGCGTGACGATCGCCCTCAGCGACACCACGCCGCACCCCGCGACACGCCGGGGACGAACGCGGAGCGTGATTCCACAGGCCGATCGATGTCCGAGGGCCGTCCTAGCGTCACGCCTGTGGACAGATGTCCGCAGGAGGGCTCCGAAGGCCGTCATCCAGCGGTTTTCCAGGTTGGCCGACACGCCCCCGCCTGTGGATGAAACGGTGGACAACATGTGTTGTACCTGTGGAGAGCGGAGCAAAAACTACACGGATGTAACTACTACCCCTTGTGGTGACTATCAATGTCGGCACCCATATGTAGTATTGGGTTCCCGGCCGGGGGTTGGCCGGATCCACGATCACAGACACACGAACGAAGCTGAGGGGAACACAGCGACATGACCATCACGGTGTACACCAAGCCCTCCTGCGTGCAGTGCAACGCGACCTACCGCGCACTGGACTCGAAGGGCATCGACTACGAGATCCTCGACCTCTCGCAGGACCCCGCGGCCCTCGAGCAGGTCAAGGCCCTCGGCTACCTGCAGGCCCCCGTCGTCATCACCGACGAGGACCACTGGTCGGGCTTCCGTCCCGACAAGATCGACGAGCTCGCCTCGCGACTGGCGTGACCCCGATGGCGACCGCCGGCGCTGAGCGCGCGGTCGCCGTCGGAGCGGCCCCGCTTCTGCTGGTGTACTTCTCCAGCGTCTCCGGGAACACCGCGCGCTTCGTCGACAAGCTGGGCATCCGCTCGGTGCGGATCCCGCTGCAGCCCGGCGAACCGCCGCTGCACGTCGACGAGCCGTACATCCTCGTGACCCCCACCTACGGCGGGGGACAGGGGAGAGGTGAGGAGAAGGGGGCCGTGCCCCGGCAGGTCATCCGGTTCCTCAACGACGAGCGCAACCGCAGCAATATCCGTGGAGTCATCTCCGCGGGCAACACCAATTTCGGCGAGAGCTTCGGTCTCGCCGGAGACATCATCAGCCGCAAGTGCTCCGTGCCGCACTTGTACCGGCTCGAGGTATTCGGCACACCGGATGACGTACGACGCGTCAGCGAGGGATGGGAACGATGGCAGACACTGCTGTGAAGGACGCCGAATTCAAGACCGAGGCGCGGTTCGAGGGCATGGATTACCACGCCCTGAACGCGATGCTCAACCTGTACGACGCGAACGGCCGGATCCAGTTCGACGCCGACAAGCGCGCGGCGCGGGAGTACTTCCTGCAGCACGTGAACCAGAACACGGTGTTCTTCCACTCGCTCCAGGAGCGTCTGGACTACCTCGTGGAGAAGGAGTACTACGAGCCCACCGTGCTCGCGAAGTACTCGCACGAGTTCATCCAGCAGCTGAACGACTTCGCCTACGGCAAGAAGTTCCGCTTCGAGACCTTCCTCGGCGCGTTCAAGTACTACACGAGCTACACGCTGAAGACCTTCGACGGAAAGCGCTACCTCGAGCGCTTCGAGGACCGCGTCGTCATGACCGCCCTCGCGCTCGCGGACGGCGACGAGACGCTCGCCACGAACCTGGTCGACGAGATCCTCGCCGGCCGGTTCCAGCCGGCCACCCCGACGTTCCTCAACGCCGGCAAGGCGCAGCGCGGCGAGCTCGTGTCGTGCTTCCTCCTCCGCATCGAAGACAACATGGAGTCGATCTCGCGGGGCATCAACTCCTCGCTCCAGCTCTCCAAGCGCGGCGGCGGCGTCGCCCTGCTGCTGTCGAACATCCGCGAGGCGGGTGCGCCGATCAAGCAGATCGAGAACCAGTCCTCGGGCATCATCCCCGTGATGAAGCTCCTCGAAGACAGCTTCAGCTACGCCAACCAGCTGGGAGCGCGTCAGGGCGCCGGTGCGGTGTACCTCAACGCCCACCACCCCGACATCCTGCGGTTCCTCGACACCAAGCGCGAGAACGCCGACGAGAAGATCCGCATCAAGACGCTGTCGCTCGGCGTCGTCGTGCCCGACATCACGTTCGAGCTCGCCAAGAACGGCGAGGACATGTACCTGTTCTCCCCGTATGACGTCGAGAAGGTCTACGGCGTGCCGTTCGGCGACATCTCCGTCACCGAGAAGTACCGCGAGATGGTCGATGACCCCCGCATCAAGAAGACGAAGATCAACGCGCGCGAGTTCTTCCAGACGCTGGCCGAGATCCAGTTCGAGTCGGGCTACCCGTACATCATGTTCGAGGACACGGTCAACGCGGCCAACCCGATCAAGGGCCGGATCAACATGTCCAACCTGTGCTCCGAGATCCTGCAGGTGAACACCCCCACCACGTACAACGAGGACCTCTCCTACGCCGAGATCGGCAAGGACATCTCCTGCAACCTCGGCTCGCTCAACATCGCGCTGGCGATGGACGGGGGAGACCTCGCGAAGACGGTGGACACGAGCATCCGGGCTCTCTCCGCCGTCAGCGACCAGAGCCACATCGCCTCCGTGCGCTCGATCGAGAGCGGCAACGACCGCTCGCACGCCATCGGCCTCGGCCAGATGAACCTGCACGGCTACCTCGCCCGCGAGCACGTCTACTACGGCTCGGAGGAGGGTGTCGACTTCACGAACATCTACTTCTACTCCGTGCTGTTCCACGCGCTGACCGCGTCGAACAGGATCGCGATCGAGCGCGGGGAGGCCTTCGACGGCTTCGCGGACTCCACCTACGCGTCGGGCACGTTCTTCGACAAGTACATCGACCAGCCGTGGGTGCCCGCCACCTCCAAGGTCGAGGCGATGTTCGCCGGACACCACATCCCGACGCAGGACGACTGGCGTCAGCTGAAGGCGTCCATCCAGGCGCACGGCATCTACAACCAGAACCTGCAGGCCGTCCCGCCGACCGGCTCGATCTCGTACATCAACAACTCGACGTCGTCGATCCACCCGATCGCCGCGAAGGTCGAGATCCGCAAGGAGGGCAAGCTGGGTCGCGTCTACTACCCGGCCGCCTTCATGACCAACGACAACCTGGAGTACTACCAGGACGCGTACGAGATCGGCTACGAGAAGGTCATCGACACGTACGCCGCGGCCACGCAGCACGTCGACCAGGGCCTGTCGCTGACGCTGTTCTTCAAGGACACCGCCACCACGCGCGACATCAACCGGGCGCAGATCTACGCCTGGCGCAAGGGCATCAAGACGATCTACTACATCCGCCTGCGTCAGATGGCGCTCGAGGGCACCGACATGCAGGAGTGCGTCAGCTGCACGCTGTGACGTGCAGCCGCGCAGAGAGAAGAGACGGAAATGGCTGAGAAGCTGCAGCTCCTGAACCAGGTTCAGGCGATCAACTGGAACCGCATCCAGGACGACAAGGACCTCGAGGTCTGGAACCGCCTGGTGAACAACTTCTGGCTGCCCGAGAAGGTGCCGCTGTCCAACGACATCCAGTCGTGGAACACGCTCACCCCCGAGGAGCAGACGCTCACCATGCGGGTGTTCACCGGTCTGACGCTGCTCGACACGGTGCAGGCCACGGTCGGCGCGGTCTCGCTGATCCCCGACGCGATCACCCCGCACGAGGAGGCGGTGTACACCAACATCGCCTTCATGGAGTCGGTGCACGCCAAGAGCTACTCGTCGATCTTCTCGACGCTGTGCTCGACGAAGGAGATCGACGAGGCGTTCCGGTGGTCGGTGGAGAACCCGAACCTCCAGAAGAAGGCCGCGATCGTCATGGAGTACTACCGGGGTGACGAGCCGCTGAAGCGGAAGATCGCGTCGACGCTGCTCGAGTCGTTCCTGTTCTACTCCGGGTTCTACCTGCCCATGCACTGGTCGAGTCGCGCCAAGCTCACCAACACGGCCGACCTCATCCGCCTCATCATCCGCGACGAGGCCGTGCACGGCTACTACATCGGCTACAAGTTCCAGCGCGGGCTGGAGCTCGTCGACCAGGCCAAGCGCGACGACCTCAAGGACTACGCGTTCTCGCTGCTCTACGAGCTCTACGACAACGAGGTGCAGTACACGCAGGACCTCTACGACTCCGTCGGCCTGACCGAGGACGTCAAGAAGTTCCTGCACTACAACGCCAACAAGGCGCTCATGAACCTCGGCTACGAGGCGATGTTCCCCTCGACGGTCACGAACGTGAACCCGGCGATCCTCTCGGCGCTCTCGCCGAACGCCGACGAGAACCACGACTTCTTCTCGGGGTCGGGCTCGTCGTACGTCATCGGCAAGGCCGAGGCGACGGAAGACGAGGACTGGGACTTCTGACACCGGCAACCGGACGAACGAGACGGGGCCGCGACGAGAGTCGCGGCCCCGTCTCGTTCGTCTGGGTCAGCCGACGAGCATCGATTCGCGTTCGCGCACGACGTGATCATCCGCCGGCTCGGGCACGACGTACAGCCCGGTCGCGGAGTTGGCGGTCATCGTGAGCGCGGTGAGCCACGCCGGGTTGATGGCCGGCTGGCGGCTGCCGTGGAACTTGAACTTGAGGCCGGCGCCGGCATGTATCCACACCGTGGTCCGTCCTGAGCCGAGGCTGACGTCTTCCTTCCACGTGAAGTAGAAGCTCTCCGAGCGTCGGAGCTTTGCCCCGATGACGATCTGGAGGTGGGCGAGGACCCGGTCCTCGATGTCGGTCTTGGTCGAGCCGTCGTACTGGAAATATCCCATTGCGATCTCCTGGGGTTCTATCGCGGTGAGAGCGTGAACGTCGACCAGGGACCAGGGACAACTTCCTTCGACGGTAGCCATCGGTTCTCCGAGGCACAAGCCGCTGACGTGGGCGGGCCGTCGGTGGATGGTACCGATGGGCACGGCGACGGAGGCGACGCGGCGGGCCCGACCCACGGCTCCGTTCTGGCGCGCATTGTGACGCGGATGCGCCGTTGAGCGCCAAGTCGGCGCGGTGGGAGCCATCCCGCTGGACAGTCGCGTGCGGCGATCCATAGGGTTTGCATGGAGTTCCGCGTCCCGACTTGTCGGCTCGCTCGTCCCCAGCGATGCGAGTGCCGAAGCCCCGTCCCCAGCGGGTCAAGGTGTCACGGAACCGCCCGGTTCCCCTCGCGCCTCGGCTTCCTATGGCATAGCGGCGCGAGGGGGCCGTCTCAATCACAGGTGGGCGCCCCAGACGCTCAGACCTTGTGTTTCCCCAGTTTCCCCAGTAGCCCGGCGGACGATTCCCAGCGTCTCGTTCGGGCCATGAGAAACGTACCACAGTCCATGTCCCCCATTTGGGGGACATCTGCATTTGTGGAGGAAAACTTGCGCCGCCCTTGAGGGTCTGCGTCAGCACGCGCCAACGGCTGATCTCTATGCGCCAGAATAGGTTCGAACTGGCTTTCAGGTAGACTGAAGCTACGGTCGATCCGACCGCAGATTCTTGAGGAGATCCGTGTTCCGCACACCGCTCACCCTGTTCCGCACCCTGGCGATCGCCGAAGCCGTCTCATGGACGCTCCTCATCGCCGGGCTCATCCTGCGCGCGGCAGCGGGAGCGGACGTCGCCGTGACGATCGGCGGCGGCATCCACGGGTTCGTCTTCCTCGCCTACGCGGCGACGGCCGTACTCGTGGCGAAGAACCAGCGGTGGACGGCCGCGCCCGCGGTCATCGCGGTCGTCAGCGCTGTCATCCCCTACGCGACCGTGCCGACCGAGATCTGGCTGACGCGCACCGGACGGCTGGACGGCTCGTGGCGGCTGGAGGCGACGGCGGACCCGAGGGATGCGGCGTGGCACGACCGGTTCATGCGGTCGCTCCTGCGTCGGCCTCTCCTGCTGGTCGTCGGCGTCGTCGTCGCCGTGGTGGTCGTGTTCACCGTGCTGCTGATCGTGGGTCCGCCGGGCGGTCGCGGCTGAGCTCGACGCTCGTGACCGACGGATCGACCGGGCGTGCGAGCCCGTCTGACTCGCCGACCAGGGCGCGGGCGAGCATGGTCGATCCGGCGACGGCTGCGGGCATGACCGCGACGGCTCCCAGCGGGACGAGGAAGCAGAGCTGCGTCGCGACGCCGAAGCCGAGGGCACGCCCTCGGTGGGCGCGCAGAAGCGTGCGGCGGGCCGCCCTGTCCAGACCGCGCGCAGTGAGCGCGCGTGAGCACAGCTCGTCTGCGAGGAGCCAGCCGGTGAGCAGTGTGCCGACGACGGTGCCGGCCACCGCCCCCACGACCGGAATGAGGCCGAGGAGACCCGCCAGGAGGGCGACCAGGATGCCGCGCGCGATCAGACGCGCTCCGTCGCCTGCCGCACGCCAGAAGCCGTAGGGCTGGTCGGGCACGGATCCGCCGAGCCCGTTCTCGACCGAGCGCCACACGCGGTCGTAGAACGGCTCGCCCACCATGAGCGTGAGCGCCGTGAACGTGATCGCGCAGAGGAAGAGGGCGCCCGCGAAGAACGCCGTGCCGACGGCGATCCGGAACGCGCTCGACAGCGCCGGCGGCCACGAGTCGGCGAAGGGTGTCGTCGCGTCCGCCAGGCCGGGCAGGAAGGCGGCCAGCGTGATCAGCAGCCCGACCAGGACGATGCCCACGAGCGCCGCCGGGACGAGCCCCAGTGCCATCACCCCCGGGCGTCGGCCCCACCAGCCGAATCCCGCGAACAGCATTCTGATCCCGCGTCCGAACTCCCGCATGGCCCCAGCGTAAAGCGGTCTCAGCCGGGCCGGTTGGCGGACGACGCGGCGGCGGCGACAGCGCGCAGCACCGGCGGTACGTCGAGGGGCGGCACGACGGCCTGGATGAGGGTCAGGGTGTCCGCGTCGCGGGCGTCCGCGAGAGCCCGGTGCAGGTGGCCGTTCGTGGTCACGCGGACCGCCGTGGCGGTGCCCGCAGCATCCATCGCCCTCGTCAGTGCCGTCCAGTCCCACCGGGCGATGTCGTTGTACTGCTCCTGCAGGCCGTGGATGGCGCGCTCGACGGTGTAGCCGCCGTTGTCGACGACCACGATGACGGCAGGGATGTCGTGGCGCAGGATCGTGCCGAGCTCGGCGCTGGTGAGCTGCGCGGCTCCGTCGCCGATGAGCAGCACCGGGCGCCGGTCGGGACGGGCGAGAGCGGCGCCCAGCAGGGCGGGAAGAGTGAATCCGATCGCCGCCCAGAGCGGCTGGCCGATGAGGGTAACGCCCGAGGGGAGGCGGTGCCCGGCCATGCCGTAGAAAGACGTGCCCTGGTCGGCGAGCACGATGTCGCCGGCGCGCAGGAAGGCGGTCACCTCGCTCCAGAGGGCGGCCTGCCCGAGCGGCGCGTCGGGCGACAGCGCGAGCGGTGCGGGCTGATCCGCACCGCCGCCGGGCCGCACGAGGAAAAGCTTCTCGTCGGCCGTTCGAACGGCGTCCGTCAGGATGTCGAGCGCGTCGGCCATGGCGAGCGGCTCGAAGCGCTGCCCCGCGATGGCGGCGTACTCGCCGCGCAGCTCGATCGTGCGCGCGGGCTCGATCCGCTGCGAGAAGAAGCCGCTCGTCAGGTCGGTGAACTGCACGCCCGCCAGAACAAGCAGGTCGGAGTCCTCGATGACCGTGCGGACGGCGGTCTCGCTGGCGGCGCCCAGGTACGAGCCGAGGTAGGCGTCGGCGGACTCGTCGACGACGCGTCGACCCCACAGCAGCGTCGCGTGCGGGACGCCCAGGCCGAGCAGCCGATGCAGGTGCTCCTCGGCGCCGACGCGGGACACCAGGATGTCGGCCAGCACGGCGAGCGACCGGGCGGATGCCAGACGGGACGTCAGCGCGGAGCGGAACGCCGACGCGGCCTCGGCGGTCGTCACCCCCGGGTGGGAGGGCAGGGGAGCGGACGGCGGCGACGCGGGCGCCTCGGCGACGTCGGCGGCGAGGAGCAGGTAGCCCGGGAGGCGTCTATCGCGGGCGGCGACGATGACGCGGTCGATCTCCGCCGCATAGCCGTCGGCCGTCGGGCGTCCCTGGGCCACGGTGACCTCGGCGGTCATGCGCGAGAAGTGGTCGAAGTCGCCGTCGCCGAGCGTGTGGTGGGTCGCACGACGGGCGGACTGCGTCGCGATGGTCGGCGCACCCACGAGGTGCAGCACCGGCACGTGCTCGGCGCTGCTGCCGGCCACGCCGGCGAGGGCCGACAGCTCGCCGACGCCGAAGGTGGTGCTCAGCGCTCCGAGCCCTGCGAGGCGGGCGTAGCCGTCGGCGGCGTAAGCGGCGCCGAGCTCGTTCGCGGTCCCGACCCACGCGATGAGCGGGTGGCGCTCGACGTGGTCGAGGAAGCCCAGCGTGAAATCGCCGGGCACGCCGAAGAGATGACGGATGCCGCACTCGGCCATTCGATCGAGCAGGTAGTCGGCGACGGTGTAGGCGTACTCCCGGCCTTCGACGTCAGTGGTCACGGAGACAGCAAACCACGCTCGCGGCCGGAGGCCCAGGCCGAGGTCTCAGTCCCGCGACGGGAGCTGCTGCAGCGTCCAGGTGTTGCCGTCGGGGTCGTCGAAGGAGACGAAGCGTCCCCAGCCGAGGTCGTCCACGCCTCGCGCGGCGACGCCGACCGCCCGCAGATCGGCGAGCGCGCGGTCGGCGTCGGGCACGACCACCTGGATGGTGTTCTGACGACCGGGTTCGAGGTCGATCTCGAGACCGGTGCCGAAGGCGATGGAGCAGGCCGATCCGGGCGGGGTCAGCTGCACGAAGCGCAGCCCGTCGGAGGGCGACTGGTCGTGGTCGAGGTGGAAGCCGATGGACGTGTAGAAGTCCCTGGCACGGTCCACGTCGGTCACCGGCACGAAGACGAGCTCGATCTTCCAGTCCACGTCGTCTCTCCCTCCTTGCGGAGCGCCGATCGCTCCGGCAGCCCCACGGTAGGGCAGGCCTCCGACAGACGTGCCCGGCCGCGACTACCATGGGCAGGTGCCAGCCAGAGGAGGCGACGACGTGGCCGCCGAGACGCCCCCCTTCAGCCCGGTCATCGCCCTGTTGACCGTCGCCGCGATCTGGGACGCCCGGCTCGAGCATGAGCTGCGCGACCTCGGACTCTCCACGCGCAAGTACGCCCTTCTCGCGCATGTCGAGGCGACGCCGGGCATCTCCTTCAGCGAGCTCGCGCGCCGTTCCCAGATCACGGTGCAGAGCGTCCACACCGCGGCGCGCTCGCTCGCGGAGGCCGGCTTCGTCGTCGACGCGAACGCGCACGCCGGCGCAGCCTCCGACCTGCGGGTCACGCCGGAGGGCATCCGCCTGCTGCGCGCGGCCGACGCCCGCCTCGCCGCGCTCGACGCGACCTTCGGCGGCGGTGCGCCGACGCTGACGTCGGCGCTGGAGGGCCTCCACGAGCGCCCGTTCGAGGGGTCCGCAGCCTCGGAGTGACCCGGCGGGTGCACGCCATCGCGCGAATGGCGCGAAGATGAGTGCGTGACCGCCGTCTCGTTGCTGCCGTCCCGTCCGTCCGCGCCGGCCCGCGCCAAGAAGAAGCACGTCTCGGGCGACCGCCTCTCCGCGGCGCTCATGCTCATCGGCGTCGGTCTGGCCATGCTGTGGGCGAACCTGCCGGGCGACACCTACGAGACGGTCTGGTCGATGCCCGCCGCGTTCTCGATCGGCGGCGTGCAGGTCACTTTCACGCTGCATCAGTTCGTCAACGACGCGCTGATGACCCTCTTCTTCTTCCTCGTCGGACTGGAGGTCAAGCGCGAGCTGACGATCGGCGAGCTCACCGACCGCTCCCGCGCCGCCGTGCCGATCGTCGCCGCGCTGGCGGGACTCGTCATCCCCGCGCTCGTGTTCTTCGCGTTCGCGGGCTCCACGGACGCCGCGGACGCGTGGGGCGTCGTGATCTCCACGGACACGGCCTTCCTGCTCGGTGCTCTGGCGATCGTCGGCCCGAAGTTCCCGTCGCGGCTGCGGATGTTCCTCCTCACCCTCGCCGTCGTCGACGACATCGGCGCGCTCATCGTGATCGGCCTGTTCTACAGCGGCGGTCTCAGCCTCTGGCCCCTCGCCGCAGCGGTCGTGCTCATGGCGCTGCTGGCCCTCGTTCGCTACCTGCCCGTCGGCCGCGGCTTCGCCTACTCGGTCCTCGCCATCGGGCTGTGGATCGCCGTCGCGCTGGGCGGCATCCATCCCACCCTCGCCGGCGTCGCCGTGGCCCTGCTCATCCCCGTGTTCGCGCCGCGGCGCTCGGACGTCGAGCGCACGGCGGAGCTCACCCTCGCCTTCCGCGAGTCGCCGAACCCGGCCTACGCCGCGGCGGTGACCCGGAGTCTGCGTGAGTCGCTGTCCATCAACGAGCGCATCGACAACGCCTGGCGGCCGTACATCGCCTACGGCGTGCTGCCGCTGTTCGCGCTCGCGAACGCCGGGGTCCACATCGACGGACAGACGCTGATGGATGCCGCGGCCTCTCCGGTCGCGTGGGGCATCGTCGTCGGTCTCGTGGTGGGCAAGTTCGTCGGCATCACCGGTGCGACGCTGCTGATGCGCGTGCTCGGCAAGGGGCAGCTCGCGCCGGGGCTGGGGCTGAATCGCGTCGCCGGGGGAGCGGCCCTGTCGGGTATCGGGTTCACGATCGCCCTGTTCATCGTGCCGATCGCCATCGACGACCCGCACACAGCCGATCTCGCGCGGGTGGCGGTGCTCGCGGCATCCGTCATCGCCTTCCTGCTGGGCTGGGCGACGCTGGTGGCCGGCGACCGCATCTGGCCGCCGCAGCCTGTCGGGGCCAAGCTCGTGCGCCCGGTCGACCCCGATCGCGATCACCTCGCGGGACCCCTGAGCGCGCGCTACACGATCGTCGAGTACGGCGACTTCGAATGCCCGTTCTGCAGCCGCGCCACCGGATCGGTCGACGCGGTGCGCGCGCATTTCGGCGACGACATCCTCTGGGTGTGGCGGCATCTGCCCCTCGACGGTCCGCACCCGCACGCGCAGCAGGCGGCGCAGGCCGCGGAGGCGGCGGGGCTCCAGGGCCGGTTCTACGACATGGCCCGCCTCCTGTTCTCGCGACAGGGCAGCCTGGACACCGACGACCTGTTCGCCTACGCCCTCGAACTCGGCCTCGACGAGGAGCGCTTCGCGGCGGACTTCCGCTCGCCGAAAGTGCTGCGTCGCGTGCAGGACGATCGGCTCGACGCCGAGGTGATGGACCTCAACACGACGCCGACGTTCTTCGTCAACGGCAAGCGCCACGTCGGTCCGTACGACTCCGCGTCGCTGATCCGCATCGTCGAGACGCCGCTGTCGGAGCGCCATGTGAAGTGAGGAACCCTCCGGCATCCCGCCTCGGGAATAGCCGGGAGCATCCCGCGTTGAAGTTGATACGAACGCACTCAAGTACGTATCTTGAGTGCACCAGACTCACCTTCTCCGGGAGACACCAGGAATGCCTGAAGACTTCACCCCCGACGGCGCCGACAACGGCTCGAGCGCTTTCGACGACTTCCTCGCCCGCTACATCGAGGGCGAGCGCGCCCGCTCGTCGCGCTCGATCGACCTGAGCCGCTTTCTCAGCGCGCGCACCCAGTCGATCCTGCAGGACGCCGGGCGCTTCGCCCTCGAGCGCGGCCAGGGCGAGCTCGACGCCCTGCACGTGCTGCACGTCATCGTCCAGCACGAGCCGGCCGAAGACGCGGTGCGGCGCGTCGGCGCGGACCCCGCGCAGATCGCCCGCGCCGCCGCGGACCGCCTGCCGGCGCCGTCGACCTCGACCTCGGTCGACGCCGCGGTGATCGCGCCGTCGGTGCAGCGCGCGCTCTTCCACGCCTACCAGGTCGCCCGCGCGTCCGGCTCGACCTACGTCGACCCCGAGCACCTCTTCTTCGCCCTCGTCATCGGCCAGGACGCTCCCGCGGGCCAGGTGCTCGCGCGCGCCGGCGTCACAGCCGAGGCGCTGACGCAGGGCATGCGCGAGGAGGTCACGACCGCGGGCACTCCGGTGTCCGACGACGCGGATGCCGCGGCATCCGTCACTCCGATGCTCGACCGTTTCGGCACAGACCTCACCGAGCGCGCGCGCTCCGGCGCCCTCGATCCGGTGATCGGCCGGTCGGACGAGATCGAGCAGACGATCGAGATCCTCAGTCGCCGCACGAAGAACAACCCCGTGCTCGTCGGCGAGGCCGGCGTCGGCAAGACCGCGATCGTGGAGGGCCTCGCCCAGGCGATCGTCGACGGCGCCGTGCCGGAGCAGCTGCGCGACAAGCGCGTCATCTCGCTCGATCTGCCCGCGATGCTCGCCGGCACCCGCTACCGCGGCGACTTCGAGGAGCGCCTCACCCAGACGATGGACGAGGTGGCCGCCGCCGAGGGCGCCTACATCGTCTTCATCGACGAGGTGCACACCGTGGTCGGCGCCGGTGGCGGCGGCGAGGGAGCGATGGACGCGGGCAACATCCTCAAGCCGCGCCTCGCGCGCGGTGAGCTGCACCTCGTGGGTGCGACGACGCTCAAGGAGTACCGCACGATCGAGAAGGACCCGGCGCTGGAGCGCCGTTTCCAGCCCGTGCGCGTCGGAGAGCCCTCGATCGAGGACGCCGTGCTCATTATGCGCGGTCTCCGCATCGCCTACGAGCAGCACCACGCCGTGACCTACACCGACGAGGCGCTGCGCGCCGCCGTCGAGCTCGGTGACCGCTACCTGCCCGACCGCGTGCTGCCCGATAAGGCGATCGACCTCATCGACCAGGCCGGCGCCCGGCTGCGGCTGAAGCTCGGCGTGGCGGTCGACGTGTCGGCGCTGATCGCGCGCCTGGCCGAACTCGAGGCCGACAAGAACGCGGCCGTCTCGGCGGAGCACTACGAGGATGCCTCGCGCCTGCGCGACGCCATCGCCGAGGTGCAGTCGCGCCTGGATGAGGTCTCCGCGCGTTCGGCCATCTCGACCGATCGTGAGGCCGTGGTCGACGACACGCAGATCGCCGCCGTGATCAGCCGGGCCACCGGCATCCCCGTCAACCGTCTCACCGAGACGGAGCGCGGACGTCTGGCGTCGCTGGAGGGCGAACTGCACGAGCGCGTCATCGGTCAGGACGAGGCGGTCGCGGCTGTGGCCAAGGCGGTGCGTCGCAACCGCACCGGCATGGGCGACGCGCACCGTCCGGTCGGCTCGTTCCTCTTCCTCGGCCCGACCGGTGTCGGCAAGACCGAGCTGGCGAAGGCCCTGGCCGGATCCCTGTTCGACGACGACACCGCCGTCATCCGCTTCGACATGAGCGAGTTCGGCGAGCGGCACACCGTGTCGCGGCTCGTCGGTGCCCCTCCGGGATACGTCGGATACGACGAGGCCGGCCAGCTCACCGAGCGCGTACGGCGCAACCCGTATTCGATCGTGCTGTTCGACGAGATCGAGAAGGCGCACCCCGACGTGTTCAACCTGCTGCTGCAGGTGCTCGACGACGGACGCCTGACCGATGGACAGGGGCGCACGGTGGACTTCCGCAACACCGTCATCGTGATGACCTCGAACATCGGCAGCGAGTTCCTCGCGTCGCGCTCCGGCGCCATCGGCTTCCTCGCCGACGGCGGCGGTCCCACCGGCTTCGGCAGCGAGAAGGACCTGCGCGACCGCGTCATGGGTCGCCTGCGTGAGGCGATGCGGCCGGAGTTCCTCAACCGCATCGACGAGATCGTCACGTTCCGCAAGCTCGACCGCGTGCAGCTCGAGCGCATCGTGCACCTGCTGCTGCAGGCGACGAGCGCGCGGCTGGCCCGCCGCGAGGTGGCGCTGGAGGTCACGGACGCCGCGGCGGCCTGGATCGCCGAGCACGGCTACGAGCCGGAGTACGGCGCACGGCCCCTGCGCCGGCTCATCCAGCGCGAGGTCGATGACCGGATCGCCGAGCTGTTCGTCGACGGCGTGCTCGTGGACGGGGGATCGGTCACGGTGGATGCTGCGGACGGCGCCCTCGTCGTGACCGCCGGGGCGGAGCTCGCCCAGGCCGCATGACCCGCGCGGGGCGTTTCGCCCCGTCACCGCGCTTCCGCCTGACGACCGGCTCGCCCCGGCCGTCAGGCGGGCGCAGCGAGCCGCAGCGACCCCGCCGCCCTTCGCTCGCTCATTGAGCGAAGGGCGGCGAAATGCTGTCAGCCGCGCAGGTCGAGGGCCTCTGCCGCGGTGTCGACGAACCTCAGGTAGGCGTCGACGTCGTCGGTCGGGGTGATCGCGCGCAGCACGAGCTCGTCCACGGCGGCGGCGAACGTCTCCGCGCCGGCCGCGACGTCCTCGTCCCGTCGGGGAAGGACCGTGTCGAGTACGTCGATGCCGAGCCGCTCGAAGTTCGCCGCGTAGTTCGGGAAGCCGGCATAGCGCGCCGCCTCGGCGTCGCGTCGGCCGCGGGCCGCGGCATCCACCGACGTCCGGGCATAGAGGATGACCGAGGTGTCCGGTGCGAGCGCATGCGCCTCGCGCGCCTGGCCCGCGGCCGTCTCCGGGGTCAGCCAGTTCAGAAGCACCCCGTCGCCGTGCTCGACCGCGAGGGCGCGCATCTTCGGGCCGAGCGCGCCGACGACGACCCGCAGTGCCGCCTCCGCACGCAGGGTGTCGACGGTCTCGCGGACAGCCTTCAGGGCGCCGTGGCGGAGCTGCCCCGACCCGACGCCCAGCGTCAGTCGCGCGCGCGGAAGATCATGGGATGCCACGGCCGCCGCGATGTCGCCGGCCGATCGGCGGTCGACGGCGATGACGCCGGTGGCCAGGCCGATGCGCTCGGTGACGGCCGCGGCCGCAGCGAGGACGGCGAGGGAGTCTCCGTCGGCGGTGTCGTTGACCCACAGCGTGTGGAATCCGGCCTGCTCGGCCGCGACGGCCACGCGGGCGCCCGCGGCCGGTCCGAGGGATCCGGCGATGCCGAGGGAGAGGAAGCCGCGCGTGGTCATGGCTTCGAGTCTGCCGCAGGTTCGCGTCGTACGGACGTCGGAGGGTGCGGGCGTTTCGCGTCGCCGGCAGGGGCGCCGCGACGAGACGAGACGACGCCTGCACGGGCGCGAGCTGTGGCCGCGCCTCTTCTGCCCCGGCGGCTGACTCGATGAGACGGAACGCGGCGGGGCGCGCCGGGGCGGGTGGCAGACTGAGGCGATGAAGCGCTCCCGCAGGCGACCCGTCAGCCCGATCGACGTGACGCGGACGGTGGCCCGCTCGGGCCTGGCCGCTCTGCTGGTCGGGGCGGGGATCTCACACCTCTCGTGGGGCCGCCGCGGGTACCGGATCGTGGTGCCCGACTGGGCGACCACGATGCTCCGCACCGACAAGGACGCGATCGTCGTCGCATCGGGCGTCGTCGAGGTCATGCTCGGCGCCGCGCTCGTCGCGCTGCCGAAGGAGCGGCGCACCGTCGGCGCCGCGATCGCTGCATTCTTCGTGGCGGTCTTCCCGGGCAACGTCCACCAGTGGCGCACCGGGCGGTCCGCGCCCCTGCTCGACACCGAGCGCCGCCGCTTCGGCCGCCTGTTCCTGCAGCCGGTCCTCGTCGCGTGGGCACTCTGGGCGGGTCGCTGAAGCGCCTTCCCCGACCCGACCCGCGCGCCGACGCCCAGGGGCTGGCAGAGTGGACGGATGCCACGCATCGGAGCCATCTTCACGCCGTCCTTCCCGCCCGAGCGCCTGCGCAGCGCCGCCCTCGCCGCCGAGGCGGCCGGCGTGCCCGAGCTGTGGCTCTGGGAGGACTGTTTCCGGGAGTCCGCGTTCGCCGCGGCATCCGCCGTCCTCGCCTGGACCGAGACGCTGAAGGTCGGCATCGGGGTCTCGCCGATGCCGTTGCGCAACGTCGCCCTGCTCGCCATGGAGATCGCGACCCTCGAGCGGCTGTTCCCCGGACGGGTGATCCCGGGCGTGGGCCACGGCGTGCTCGACTGGATGGCGCAGGTCGGCGCGCGGGCGCAGTCGCCGCTGACGCTCATGCGCGAATACGTCCCGGCGCTCCGCGGCCTGCTCGCCGGTGAGGAGCTGAACACCGACGGGCGCTACGTGCGGCTCGACGGAGTGAAGCTCGACTGGCCGCCCGCGCAGGCCCCGGCCGTCATCGCCGCGGGGGAGGGGCCGAAGACGCTCCGCCTGACGGGGGAGGTCGCCGACGGCACGGTCGTGCCGTCGGGCTGGACGCCGGACCGCATCCGTGACGCCGTCGCCCTCGTGCAGGAGGGACGGGATGCCGCGGGTCGGGCGGGCACGCACGAGTTCATCGTCTTCGTCACCGCCGCGTTCGGCGCCGGGGCGGCGGAGCGCGTGTCCGCCGATCACGCCGCGTGGAGGAACGCGGCCGATCCGTCGCTCGACGTGTCCGGTGATCCGGAGGACGTCGTCCGCGCGATCCAGCCGTTCTTCGACGCCGGAGCGACGTCGGTCATCCTGCAGCCCACGGGCGATGAGCCCGACCTCGAGGGCTTCCTCGGCGGCGTGGGGGCCGTGGCCGCGCTGTCGGCCGCGCGCGGTTGACAGCGCAGGCTCAGCCGGCGCGGGACGACCGCATCGCCCGCGTCTGCGTGAGTGACGGGTCGGCGAGCAGCCGCGCGTACTCCTCGGACTCGACCGCCACGACGGCGACGCGGCCCTCGGCGTCGTGGTGCGTGCCCCACCCGAGGCGCTTGCCGAGCGGTGAGGATCGCAGGCAGGGCTGCCCCTTCGAGAAGAAGGCGGCGCGCGCCGCCGCGCGCTCCTCTTCAGGGACGCCGGCACGGCGGGCGTGGGTTTCGAAGAGGACGTCGTCGGAGGTGTACCGGTAGGGATGGCCGGCGATCAGCTCGTAGTGGAGCTGGGCGATGGTCGGCTGCTCGCGGTGCGCGGGCTCGGTGGCGGACTCCGCGGGGCTGTCGGGGGCCACGGCGATGAAGGTGTCGACGTAGTTGGTGGTGTGCACGCTCCGAGGGTAGCGTCCAGCCCCGACACGATGTCCGTACCCGATGCGAGGATGCGACCATGCTCCTGGCCGACCTTGCCGTGCTCACCGACGAGGTGGCGGGCCTGTCCGCCCGCACCGGGAAGGTGGCCGCGCTCGCGGCCTCGCTCCGCTCGCTCGGGTCCGACGAGATCATCCCGGCCGTCGGCTACCTCGTCGCGAGCCCCCGGCAGGGCCGTGTCGGCGTCGGCTGGCGCGGGCTGTCCACGCTGGCGCCACGACATGCCGTCGAGTCGACGCTGGGCATCGTCGACGTCGATGCCGCCCTCAACCGGCTGGTCGCGGCATCCGGCAGCGGTTCGGCCGCGATCCGCACCGCGACGCTCACCGACCTCGCCGAGCGCGCGACGGCGGCCGAGTGGGACTTCCTGTCGCGCGTGCTGATCGGCGAGCTCCGCACCGGCGCGCTCGAGGGCGTGCTCCTCGACGCCATCGCGTCGGCCTCCGGTCGTCCGGCCGCGGCCGTCCGCCGCGCCGCGATGCTGTCGGGCGACCTGGGGGCGACCGCCGTCATCGCCCTGACCGGCACCGAGACCGATCTCGACGAGGTGAGCCTGCAGGTCGGGAGGGCCGTGCTCCCCATGCTGGCCTCGACCGCCGCGACGCCCACCGAGGCGATCGGCATCACGGGCACGGCATCGGTGGAGTACAAGCTCGACGGCGCCCGCGTGCAGGTGCACCGCGACGGCGACGACGTGCGGGTCTTCACGCGCACCCTGGCCGACGTCACCCACCGCGTGCCCGAGATCGTCGAGGCCGTGCGCGCCCTCCCCGCGCGACGACTGATCCTCGACGGCGAGACGCTGTCGCTCGACGAAGACGGCGCGCCGCGCCCGTTCCAGGACACGATGGCCCGGTTCGGCTCGGAGACGGCACGGGAGGTGGCGCTGCGGCCCTGGTTCTTCGACATCCTGCACGTCGACGACCGCGACCTCGTCGACGAGCCGCTCTCGGTGCGACGCGCCGAGCTCGACCGCGTCGTCGGCGACCTGCGCGTGCCCGGCATCATCACCGCCGACGCGGAGGCCGCGGAGCAGCTGTCGCGCGACGCCCTGGCCGCCGGCCACGAGGGCGTGATGGTGAAGGCGCTCGACGCCCCCTACGCCGCCGGACGCCGCGGGAAGAGCTGGGTGAAGGTCAAGCCGGTCCACACCTTCGACCTCGTGGTGCTCGCGGCCGAGTGGGGTTCGGGGCGGCGACGCGGATGGCTGTCGAACATCCACCTGGGCGCCCGCGACGAGTCGGGGGAGTTCGGCGAGGAGGGCGGTCTGGTGATGGTCGGGAAGACCTTCAAGGGCCTGACCGACGACCTGCTGCGCTGGCAGACCGAGCGCTTCGCGGAGCTCGAGACGCGGCGCACCGCGATGACGGTGTTCGTGCGTCCGGAGGTGGTCGTGGAGATCGCGATCGACGGCGTGCAGCGCTCGACACGGTACCCGGGCGGCATCGCGCTGCGGTTCGCGCGGGTGAAGGCCTACCGGGAGGACAAGCTCGCGGCCGACGCCGACACCGTGCAGACCCTCCGCGCCATGCTCAAGGGCTGACGACGGAGCTTCGCGCCGACGCCCGGGCAGCCCGGCTTCTCAGCGCACTCGATCGGCGCCCTCGTCGGCGCCCGCGCTCGGCTTCCGCGCTCGGCGCCCGGCGGGAGGCGGAGGAGCGGCAGGCTCAGCGCGCCGTCGAGACCGTGACGGTGAACTTCGCGTTGCGGGCGATCTGGCGCGTCGGGCCGACCAGCTCCTCGAGGGCGGACCGATAGCGCTGCGGCGAGTTCCACACCGTCCACAGCTCGCCACCCGGCTGCAGCACGCGTGCCGCGTCGGCGAACAGGCGCAGCGCGACTCCGTCGTGCACCGCCGCCCCGATGTGGAACGGCGGGTTGAGGGTCACGAACCGCGCGCTGTCGGCCGGGCGCGACGACAGCGCGTCGTCGCGCACGACGCGCATCCGCTCGGCCACGCCGTTGGCGTCCGCCGTCGCGCGTGCCGAGGCGACGGCCGCGGCCGACTGATCCGTCGCGTACACGTGAGCGGCGGCATCCCGCATCGCGATGAACGCCCCGATGACCCCCGTGCCGCACGCGAGGTCGACCACCTCGTCGGGGAACGCGGCGGGCAGGTGCTCCAGCAGCAGCCGGGTGCCGATGTCGACCGACGTGCCGGCGAAGGCGCCGCCGAACGCGCAGACGACCAAAAGTCCGGGATGCTGCTGCCGCCGCGGCCGCGGATCGGCCCCGTCGTGCGGGCCGCGTGCGATCAGCACCCGTGACTTCTGGCGGGCGTGCGTCACGTCGACGCGGTCGAAGAAGCGCCGCAGCACGTCGTTCATGGCCACGGTCATGTGCTTGATGCGTCCGCCCGCGTAGACGACCGCATCCGGTGCGGCGTGGGCGGCGATGAGCCCGGCGATGTCCTCGAGGGCGTGGAGCGACCGGGGGAGCCGGAGCAGCACGACGCGCGCGCCGCGCACGAGGTCCGCGTCGAGGTCGAGCGAGCGCACACCCGCGTCGGGCAGCAGCTCGGCGGCGTTGGCCGCCAGGGCCTGCTCCCCGGTGAGCGCATCCTGGTGCACGCGCACCTCCTGGGCGCCGTCGGAGACGGCCGGGAGGGTCAGCGCTCCGTACCCGTCGCCGATGACGACGAGCTCTCCCGGGCCGGCCTGTCGCCGGTCGTCGGCGGACTCGTCCAGAAGAAGGAGGTCCGCGGCATCCCACGCCTGCAGCTCGGGCGCCTCGAGGTCGGGGCGGCGCCGGAGCGCATCGAACGGGAAGTCCACCCCCCGACGCTACCGTCGCCGGCCGCGGGACGACGACGAGGCCCCGGGGTACGACGAGAAGGCCCCGGGGTACGACGACGAGTCCCCGGGGTACGACGACAGGGTGGCCGGCATACGACGACGCGGTGGCCGCAGGTCCCGGGAGGGATGCTGCGACCACCGCGTCGGTGAACGGAACCGCTAGGTCCTCGCGCCGCCGGATCGGAGCCGCGAGACGGCGTCGACCGTGGCGGCGAGGATGAGCACGCCGCCCGTCACCAGCAGGTTGATGCCCGCCGGGAGGTTGAGCAGACCCAGTCCGTTGGTGATCACGGCGATCACCAGGGCGCCGATGGCCGCGTGGAGCAGCCGGCCGCGTCCGCCGAAGAGGCTGACACCGCCGACGACGGCGGCCGCGACGCCGCTCAGCACGATGTCGCGACCGACGGTCGCGTCCACCGAGCCGACACGCGCCACGCTGAAGAGCGCGGAGATGACGGCGAGGGAGGAGCAGATGACGAACGCCGTCCACTTGACCCAGCGCACCTTGACGCCCGAACGGCGTGCCGCCTCGGCGTTGCCGCCGATCGCGTAGATGTAGCGGCCGAACTTCGTGCGGTCGAGCACGAAGGTGCCGATCCACAGGATCACGAGCACGATCGGCACGATGATCGGAACGCCCTGGACGGCGACCACCGACTGCCCGCGGTCGGAGTTGAGGATGTAGACGGCCACCCCGCCGATGACGGCGATGACGGCGAGCTTGATCCACACGAGCGAGATGGCGCGGTTGGGCACCCCGGCACGCGTGCGGCGGGCGCGATCCCAGAACGACGTCGCCGCCGAGATCACGAGCATGACGACGAGCATCGCCCATCCGCCCCAGACCGGCAGGTTGCCGTTCTGGATCGCCAGCAGCTCGGGCACCTCGAGGCGGTAGAGGCCGCCGGGACCGATGATGACGAGGGCAAGGCCCTGGAAGCCCAGGAACAGGCCCAGTGTCACTACGAACGAGGGAATCCCCACCCTGGCCACGAAGAAGCCGATGAGCGCGCCGGTGATGATGCCGAAGCCGAAGCCGATGAGCAGCGCGAGGGGCCACGGGATGCCGAACTGCACGTTCAGCACGACGAACAGCGCCATCGCGACACCGCCGGTGACGCCGGCGGACAGGTCGATCTCGCCCAGCAGCAGCACGAAGACGAGCGCGATGCCGAGCATCACGAGCGTCGCCGCCTGGTTGAGGAGGTTCGCGAAGTTGCGCTCCGTGAGGAAGAACGGGCTGAGCGAGGTGAAGAGCACCGTCAGCACGACGAGACCGCCGACGGCGGGCAGGGCGCCCATGTCGCCGCCGCGCACGCGCTGCCACCATGCCTTGATCTGATCGCTCAGACCGCCTTCGACGCCGCTGCCGATGAGGTCGCTGGCGACCGGGTCCGGAGCGGCGTTGGTGCGGGTGTTGCTGCTCATTCAGCGCCTCCGGTGGGGATGTTGGTGGTGCCGATGAGCTCGACGCCCTGGGTCTTCGTGCCGGTGATGTAGCCGACGACGTCGTCGCGGTTCGTGTCCTTGGTCTCCAGCTGGGCGACCAGCTGCCCGAGGTACAGCACGGCGATGTCGTCCGCGACCTCGAAGACGTCCGCGAGGTTGTGGCTGATGAGCACGACGGCGACGTTCTGCTCCTTGAGACGCTCCACGAGGTGCAGCACCTGCTCGGTCTGCGCCACGCCGAGCGCGGCGGTGGGCTCGTCGAGGATCACGACGCGCGCCTTCTTCAGCACGGCGCGCGCGATGGCGACGGTCTGGCGCTGTCCGCCCGAGAGCGACGACACCTTCTGACGCACCGACTTGACGGTGCGCACCGAGAGCGACCGCAGGGTGTCGGAGGCCTCCTTCTCCATGCGGCCCTCGTCGAACGTGCCGCCGGAGAGCTCTTCGCGCCCGAGGAACATGTTCTGGACGATGTCGAGGTTGTCGCACAGCGCGAGGTCCTGGTAGACGACCTCGATGCCGAGCGCTCCGGCATCGCGCGGGGTGGCGAGGGACACGGGCGCGCCCTCGAAGAGGACATCGCCCTCGTCGTACGGCTGGACACCGGCGAGACCCTTGATGAGGGTGGACTTCCCGGCGCCGTTGTCGCCCACGAGGGCGGTGACGCGGCCGGGGTAGACGCGGAGGTTGACGCCCTTCAGGACGTTGACGGGGCCGAACGACTTCTTGACGCCCACGAGTTCGATGATCGGTTCTGGCATGCTCGCTTCCTTGCGGTCGATCACACACGAGGGCGCCGCGCCATGACGACGCGACGCCCCGGTGATGTGGGCCTTACTTGACGCCGTACTCCGTGCACTTGGCGGCGACGTCACCGGTGCAGACGTCCGACGCCGAGGCGTCGCCGTTCTCGATGACGGTCTTGACCTCTTCGGGTCCGACCAGGACGGGCGTCACCGAGATGTACGGGGTGCCGTCGTCGAGCTTCTGGTCGGCCGTCGGGGTCTCCTTGTTCAGCAGCTGCGTGACGACCTTCACAGCGGCATCCGCTTCGAGGGAGACCTGCTTGTAGACCGTGGCGGTCTGCCAGCCGAGCAGCACGTTCTGCAGACCGGCGACGTTCGCGTCCTGACCCGACACGGCGACGCCGGTCAGGTTGTTGTCCTGCAGGACCTTGATCACGCCGGCGGCGTTGGTGTCGTTGGCCACCCACACGCCGTCGACCTTGCCGCCGAGCGAGGTCAGCGCCTGCTCGAAGTTGGTCTGCGACTTGGCCTGGTCCCAGATTCCCGGGGGCTCGGCGGCCGGCTTGATGCCCGCGGCCTCCATGACCTTGACGGCGCCGTCCTTGAACATCTTGGCGTTGCCGTCGGTGGGGTCGCCGCCCATGTAGACGACGACCGCGGTCGCCGGGTCCTTGCCGGCGGTCTTGAGGCCGTCGAGGACGGTCTGGCCCTCGAGCTCGCCGACCTTCATGTTGTCGAAGGAGACGTAGTAGTCGGCGCCGGAGAACGGACGGTCGTAGGCGATGACCGGGATGCCCTCGGCCTTGGCCTTTGCGGCGACGGCCTCGGCCGCGCCCTGGTAGTCGGTCAGCAGCATGACGCCGCAGCCCTGGGTGAGCTGCTGGTCGGCGATCGTCGAATACTTGCTGACGTCGCCCTGGGCGTTCTGGATGTCGGCCTCGAAGCCGGCGTCGGTGAGCGCCTTCTGCAGGTACTCGCGGTCGAAGTTCTCCCAGCGGGGCGACGAGGCCGCATCGGGGAGGATCACGCACGCGCGTGCACCGGCGGCGGCCTCGCCGCCACCGCCTTCGGAGGATCCGCCACTGGCGGTTCCGCCACTGGAGCCGGCACAGCCGGCCAGCAGCAGAGCGGCCGCGCCGCTGAGAGCGGCTGCGGCCAGGAGGGAAGACTTCTTCATCTTGCGCCTTTCGTCATTGAATCCGCGATCCGGGTAGCAGACGGCGATCGCGGTACAGCGATCTTCTCCACTGCGGTTCTTGGCGTCAAGTCTTGAACGTAACGCTTTGGCAACACGGCGGTCTCCGTTCACGAACGGCATTCGGTGATCGCAGAAGTCGCACGCTCAGCCGGAGAAATGCGCAGTCGCCAGCGTTGATTCCCAGCACTCTGCCAAGTACGACCGCGACGGGTCTGCTCTGCGCCGCGCGAGCGTTCGTCCCTTGAACGCAGGGGTCAGGCGCGACCGGATGCTGCGCGAGACCGCCGCGACACCGAGTCGACGATCACGGCCAGCACCAGCACCAGGCCGGTCACCATGAACTGCACCGAGCTGGCCAGGCTGAGCAGCGTGAGACCGGAGGAGATCGACTGGATCACGGCGATGCCGATGAGCGCGGCGAACGCGGTGCCGCGACCTCCGAACAGGCTCGCTCCGCCGATGACGGCGGCGGCGATCGCCGTCAGGTTCGTGTCTCCTCCGCCGCTGCTCTGCCCGGCCGAGGACAGGCGGGCGGCGGCGAGGACGCCGCCGACGGCCGCGAGCGTCGAGCAGAGCATGAAGACGGAGATGTAGATGCGGTCGACGCGGATGCCCGCCCGGCGTGCGGCCTCCTCGGAGCCGCCCACGGCGTAGACCGCACGACCCCACCTCGTGCGGGTCAGGGTGAGGTGGGCGGCGACCACGAGCAGGAGGAAGAAGAGGAACATCACCCCGACTCCGCGGCTGAGATTGAGATACCACGCCGACACGAGCAGCACCGCGAGCAGCACACCCGCGCGCACGCCGATCTCGCGGAGGCTCTGGCTGTCGAGGTCGGCGGCCACCCGCCGCCGCGCACGGCGGAGGAGCGAGGAGGCGTAGGCCGCGGCGGCGAGCACCGCCGCGACGTAGGACAGCCAGGCGGGGAGGAACAGCTGCTGGGCGAACAGCACGATCCAGGAGTCGAAGGGGAGGTTGATCGAGCCGGTGTCGCCGAGCACCCACAGCTGCAGACCCAGGAACCCCAGCAGGCCGGCGAGGGTGATGACGAAGCTCGGCACGCCGAACCGCGTGTAGACGATGCCGTACAGCAGACCCACGCAGGTGCCGATCGCGACGGCGGCCAGCAGAGCGAGCGCCAGATTCCACTGCAGCTGCACGAAGGTGACGGCGAGCACCGCGCTGCCGAGTCCGGCGACCGAGCCCACCGACAGGTCGATCTCCCCGACGAGGAGCACGATCACCACGCCCAGGGCGATCGTGCCGATGGCCGCGCACTGCATGGTGAGGTTGACCAGGTTGCCGCTGGAGAGGAAGACCGGATTCAGGATCTGGAAGACGGTCCAGATCACGGCGAGACCGAGGATGACGGGCAGCGCCCCCAGGTCCCCGCCCCGCAGACGCGACATGACCGAGTCCGCCGCGCCGAGCACGCCGATGCGGTCGGTCGAGGTGTCCGCGACGGTGCTGCCCGTCGGCGTCCGACCGCCGCGCTCGCCGCTCACTCGCGGCCCTCGTCGCGGTCCCGCCGCCGGACGCCGGGCAGCGTGATGATCTCCGCCTCGCCGGGCGCACGCACGCGGGGCTCCGGAGCGCCGACGGGGTCGGCGGCGAGACGCGGGCGTGCGGCGATGGGTCTCGTCGCAGCATCCGCATCGCCGGCCGCCCTCCGGGTCACCGCGTTGTCGGTGGCGCCGGTGATCGCGGCGATGAGCATGGCGCTGGTGACGTCGGCGACGTTGTACACGCCGTTGTTGCGGCCCAGCCGCAGCACCACGACGCGATCCGCCACCGCCATGACGTCGGCCATGTTGTGGCTGACGAGCACCACGCCGTGGCCGCGCTCGCGCAGCCGCTCGATGAGGTTCAGCACCTCGGCGGTCTGGGCCACGCCGAGCGCCGCCGTCGGCTCGTCGAGGATGACGATGCGGGGGTCGCCGACCAGCGAGCGCGCGATCGCGACGGTCTGCCGCTGGCCGCCCGACAGGGCCGCCACCGGGATGCGCACCGAGGGGATCTTCGCCGACAGCTCACGCAGCAGCGACCACGTGCGCTGCTCCATATCGACCTCGTCGAGGCGTGCGCCCTCGACCAGCTCTCGCCCCAGCCACAGGTTCGCGACGACGTCGAGGTTGTCGCAGAGGGCGAGGTCCTGGAAGACGGTGGCGATGCCGAGGTCCTGCGCGTGCGCGGGTCCGGGGATGGTGACGGCGTCGCCGTCGAACTCGATCGTGCCGGCATCCGGGGTGTGCACGCCGGCGAGGATCTTCACGAGCGTGGACTTGCCCGCGCCGTTGTCGCCGACGAGCGCGACCACCTCGCCCTCGTTCACCCAGAAGTCGACGTCGACGAGCGCGCGGACGGCCCCGAAGTGCTTGCCGATGCCGTGCATCGTCAGCACGCGCTCCCGCGCGCGTCCTGTCCTGGGCTGTGTCACCGGATTCTTCCCGCGATCACCGGATCCCGGCCGCATCGCATGCCTCAGCGTAGTCGGGCGTGCAGATCTCCTGGACGCTCCACACCCCGTCGGCGACCACCGTCGCGAGGATGTCGTCGACCGTCACGGCGACCGGCTCCAGCAGCGTGGTCGGGATGCCGTCCTGCTCCATCGGAGCGGTGACCGTCTCGCCGCGGGCGAGGGCGACGGCGACGTCGGCGGCGCGCTCGGCCTGCTGCCGGATCGCCTTGTAGACGGTCATGTACTGGTCGCCGGTCACGAGGCGCTGGATGGCGGCGAGCTCGGCATCCTGACCCGTCACGAGCGGGAGGGGCGCGACGCCCGCGGCCTTGAGCGCGGCGATGGCGCCCCCCGCTGTGCCGTCGTTCGCGGCGTACACGCCGGCGATGCCGTCGCCGCGCTGGGCGATCTGACCGGCGACCCACTGCTGCGCCTTGTCGGGACTCCAGTCGGGGGTGTCGTAGGTCGCCAGCACGTTCAGTCCGCTGGCATCCAGCACACGTCGTGCCCCCGCGTTGAACTGGGCCGCGTTGCTGTCGGTGGGGGAGCCGTTGACCATGAGGATGCCGCCCCCGGCCTCTCCGCGGCCGGCCAGCCCGTCGACGAGCGCGGTCGCCTGCAGGAGTCCCACCTTCTCGTTGTCGAAGGACACGTAGTAGGCGATCCGGCCCCCGGAGATGAGGCGGTCATAGGCGATGACCGGCACGTTCTGCGCATTCGCCTGGCTGACGATCGTCGCCGCGGCGCGCCCGTCGACCGGGTCGAGCACCAGCACCTCGACCCCGGCCGCCAGAGCCGACTCGGCCTGCTGCTGCTGCTTCGCGGCATCCTGATCGGCGTTCGCGTACTGCACCGTGAAGTCGCCGGTGGCGGCGACCTGCGCCTCGAACCACGGGCGGTCGAACGTCTCGTACCGTGCCGTCTTGGCGTCGGGCAGCAGCAGCGCGATCGTCCCCTCGTTCGGTGCGGACGGGGCGCACGCGGTGAGGCCTGCCAGCACGCTCGCGATGACGACGAGCGCTCCCGTGCGGAGGGCGTGCCCGCGACGGGTCGACGGACGGGAGGAAAGCGGGAGCGGCACGACGGCGCCTCAGGCCGAGTAGGGCAGGGCTTCGGCGTCGACCGTGACGTGGTCCAGCGCGATCGCGATCGCCCCGCGGGCCTCGGCCCACTCTCCGAAGGAGGCGCCGACGATCTCGGGCAGGCCCGTGTCGGTGGCCAGCGCGCTGCGGTCGAGCGAGTGGCGCATCGGGGCCATCAGGATCTCGCCCGCCTGGCCGAGCTCGCCGCCGACGACGATGAGCTCGGGGTCGAAGAGGTTGCAGAGGCTCGCGGCAGCGATGCCGAGATGGCGTCCGGCGTCGGCGATGACGCGGCGGGAGCTGCCGTCGCCGTCCTCCGCCGCCTGGAGCAGATCGCCGAGCCGGTGCATGCCGTCGGACGGCGGGAACAGGGACAGCAGGGCGGGGCCGCCGGCGTACGTCTCGAGGCAGCCGCGGTTGCTGCAGCGGCAGATCGGGCCGTTCTCGTCGATCGTGACGTGGCCGATCTGGCCGGCCTTGCCGTTGACGCCGCGGAACAGGTCGCCGTTCACGACCAGTCCGGCGCTGATGGTGTGACCGACGCGGATGAAGACCGATGAGCCGACGCTGCGGCTGCTGCCCTCGCGGGCCTCCGCGAGACCGCCGAGGTTGGCCTCGCTGTCGACGTAGACCGGCCGGTCGATGCGCGAGGCGAGGTCGGCGCCGATGTCGACGCCCTCCCAGCCGCGGAGGAGTCCCGGCGTGGAGACCATGCCGGTGCGCGGATCGACGGGAGCCGGCAGCGCGAGACCGACGGCGAGCAGGTCTCCCACGCTGCCGCCGAGCGACTCCATCATGTCGCTGAGCAGGATCGCGAGGCGATCGAGCTCGGCGTCGTGGCGGTGATCGAGGGCGAGGGGGAGCGAGGTCTGCGCGACGATCGTGCGCGTCACGTCCGCGATGGCGATGTGCAGCTGCCGCGAACTGAAGTGCACGCCCGCGACGAGCCCGAGGCGCCGCGAGAGCGACACGAGGGTCGCGCGGCGACCGCTGCGCGAGGTGATGGATGTGTGCAGCAGCCCCGCCGCGGTGAGCTCCTTGACGATGTTGGAGACGGTCGCCGGCGACAGCCCCGTGCTGCCGGCGAGCTCCACCTGCGTGAGGCGTCCGTGGCGCTTCAACGACTCGACGAGCCGGGCTCTGTTGGCTTCGCGGAGCGAAGACTGAGAGCCTGGGGGCGAAGTCAGGCGGGCCACGAGCGTCACTTTACTCGACGGCCGCGCAGGGACAGAAGGATGCTGCGGCCCGCGGTCTCCCGCGGGGCCGCGCGTCAGGAGCGCGAGGGGTGCAGGCGCACCAGGCGCTCGTGACCGGTCTCCTCGAGTTCGGCGACGTCGGCGCGCGCCTTCACGAAGTCGTTGAACGACCGGAAGCCGAGCGCCTTCTCGCTGAACGACGGGTCCATGCGGCGCATGTGCGTCTTCACGGCGGAGCTGTGGAGCCACTCGGAATCGTCCTTCACGCCGAGCCGCAGCGCCCGCTCGAGCAGTCGCGTCGCGCTCTCCTGCGGGTCCTCCTCGTCCTGCTGGTCGTCCTCGACGACCATGACGCTCGAGGTCGACGGCGCGAGGAACAGCGAGCCGGCGTCGGCTCCGCCCTGTCCGGCGGCGCTCGCCGCAGCGGCGGCGGTGGAGGCCGAGGTCGCGCGGCGCGGACGGCGCGCGGGACGGGTGGCCGCAGCATCCTCATCCTGCGGCGCCTCCGCCTCAGCCTCAGCCTCGGGCTCAGCCTCAGGCTCCGCAGAGATCTCGACGACGGCCTCGGCGGCCTCCGCCGCGGGGGCCTTCGCACCGCGGCTGCGGGTGGTCCGGGCGGGCGCGGCCGCGGCGGCGTCCGACTCCGGCGCCGTCTCCGCAGCGGTGGCGTCGGCCGCGACGTCGGAATCGGCGGTGGGCTCGATCGGCTTCGACTCCGCGGCGGCCTCCTTCGACCCTCCGCGACCGCCACGACGGCGGGAGCTCTTCGCGGGTGCCGGCTCCTGCCCGGCGGCCGCGTCGTCGGCGGAGGCCTCGGAGGCGGCTGCGGGCGCGGAGGTGCGCGGCGCGCGGCGCGGCAGCGAGGGCACGCCCGGCAGCGAGTCGTAGGCCTCGAACTCGTCGCACGCGGCGGCGAGCGACTTGGCGGTGGAACCGGCCACCCCGACGCCGATGACGTAGCGGCCGAGCCGCTTGCAGCGCTGGGCGAGCGGCACATAGTCCGAGTCGCCGCCGACGATCATCACGTGCGTGAGGTCGGGGAGGCGGAACATGTCCTCGACGGCATCGACGGCCAGACGGATGTCGGCGCCGTTCTTGGCGTAGGCGGCGGCCGGGAAGAGCTGGACGAGGTCGACGGCGCGCGCGACGAGCTGCGAGCGATAGACGGCGTTCACCGGCGAGGACCAGTCGGCGTAGGCGCGTGTCAGTACGAGGGTGCCGAACGACGCTGCGAAGTCGATGATCGCGCCGACGTCGATGGTCGCGGCGGCGAGCCGCTCGGCGACATCGGGCGCGGTCGGATCCTCGGCGATGCGCTGACGGTCCTTGGCGTAGGAGTTGCGTCCGTGGACGCGGTCGTACCAGGACATGACGATGTTGTCGAAGTCCAGGTAGACGGCGACGCGATTGGTCTGCGGGTCAGCCATGATCTGCCTCTCCGGGGTAGCGGACCCCGATCGTCCTGCGCATCTCGTCGAGGTTCGCCATGATGGCGACGCTCTCGGCGATCGGCAGCACGTCGCTGTCGGTGCCGCCCTCCGCGATGATCCGTTCGGCGGCGAGCGCCTGGTACTGCATGCCCCGGCCCTCGACCTCGGAGACGTACTCCTCGAGCACGGTGCCGTCGGTCGCCGTCACACGGAACGACGTCGGGGTGTACCAGACGCGGTCGATCTCGATGCGGGCCTCGGTGCCGACGACGCTGGCCGTGTTCGGGCCCGCGGCACGGGAGGACGAGATGCTCGTGGACAGGGCCCCGGACGCGTGCGTGAAGATCGCCGCGATCTCGGTGTCGGCACCGGTCTCGCCGACGCGCGCGGCGACGGCGACCGTCGCGGGTGCGCCGAGGATGTCCCACGCGAACGAGACGGGGTAGATCCCGAGGTCGAGGAGCGCGCCGCCGCCGAGTGCGAGGTCGTTGAGCCGGTGCGAGGGGTCGTCGCTGATCTTCTGCGTGTGGTCGGCGGTCAGCGCGCGCACCTCGCCGAGCGTGCCGGCGGCGACGATCTCGCGGATGCGCACCATGTGCGGCAGGTAGCGCGTCCACATCGCCTCCATCGCCAGCACGCCACGTGCCGCGGCCGCCTCCTGGACGCGCGCGGCCTCGGCGGCGGTGAGGGTGAAGGGCTTCTCGACGAGCACGTGCTTGCCGTGCTCGATGAGCAGCAGCGCGTTCTCGGCGTGCGCGGGGTGAGGGGTGGCGACGTAGACGATGTCCACGTCGGGGTCGGCGGCGAGGTCCTCGTAGGACCCGTGGACGTGGGGGATGCCGAACTCGGCCGCGAAGGCGGCGGCGGCGTCGGGGCGGCGGGAGCCGACGGCGACGAGGTCGAGTCCTGCGGTGCGGAGGTCGGAGGCGAAGGCGTGCGCGATCCCGCCGGTGGCGAGAATGCCCCAGCGCAGACCGGTGGGGGCGGAAGAGGTCATGTGTCCGAGCGTACCGACCGCGGCGCCCGCCCGCGTCGGCGGAGCCCGCGCGGCTAGGCTCGGGCCGTGGCATCCCCGGTCGACCGCTTCCGTGATCTGCTCCGCATTCCGACGGTGTCCCACGTCGACGAGGCGCGCACCGTCTGGGCGCGCTTCGACGAGTTCGCCGATGCCCTCGCCGACCTCTACCCGCTGCTGCACGCGCGTCTCGAGCGCGACGTCGTCGCCGGTCACTCGCTGCTGTACCGCTGGCCCGGCCGCTCCGCGTCGGCGCCGCTCGTGCTCATGGCCCACTACGACGTCGTGCCGGTCGTCGAGGAGGAGTGGGAGCACGGGCCGTTCGCCGCGGATCTCGTCGGGGACGGGGAGGATGCCGCGATCCACGCCCGCGGGGCGATCGACGACAAGGGCGCGCTGGTGGCCGTCGCCGAGGCCGTGGAGCAGCTGCTGGCCGAGGGGGTGACGCCGGAGCGCGACGTGTACCTCTCCTTCGGCCACAACGAGGAGACCGCCGGCGACGGCGCGCGGGCGATCGTGTCCCTCCTGCGTGAGCGCGGCGTGCGGCCGGGTCTCGTGCTGGACGAGGGCGGGGCCGTCGTGGAGGGGGTGCTCCCCGGCGTCTCGGTGCCCACCGCCATGGTGGGCGTCGCCGAGCGCGGGGTGATGACGCTCGAGCTGGTCGTCCGCGAGGACGGCGGGCACGCCTCGACGCCGCCGGCCACCCCGGCCACCGTGCGCCTCGCCCGTGCCATCGACCGGCTCTACCGGCATCCGTTCCCCGCGCGCATCACCCCGCCGGTGCGGGCGATGCTCGCCACCGTCGCCCCGCACGCCGCCCGGCCGCTCAGCGCGGTCTTCGGATCGCTCGGCGTCACGGCGCCGCTGGTCGCGGCCGCCCTCACCCGGCTCGGCCCCGAGACGAACGCCCTCGTGCGCACGACGGCGGTGGTCACAGAATTGAGCGGCGCCCCCGCGGAGAACGTGCTCGCGACGACCGCGCGCGCCTCGGTGAACATCCGACTGCTCACCGGGGACTCGTCGATCGGCGCCGTCGCGCACGTCCGCCGCGCGATCGACGACCCGGCCGTCGAGGTCGTGGTGCGGCACGCGTCCGAGCCCTCGCCGGTCTCACCCTGGCGCGGCGAGGAGTGGCGCCGACTCGCGGGCGCCGTGCGCGACACGCTCGGCCAGGACGTCGTGACGACGCCCTACCTGCAGCTCGGGGCCAGCGACAGCCGCTGGTTCACCGAGCTGAGCACGCACGTCTACCGCTTCACGCCGTTCGCGATGAGCCGAGCCGAGCGCGACGCGCTGCACTCCCACAACGAACGCATCCGGGTGTCGTCGTGGCTGCGGGGCATCGGCTTCTACCGGGCCCTCATCGCCGCGTCCTGACGCGACGGACGGATGCCGCGGCGCCGGCGGGCGTGTGTCGAACTGTTGCCGGGCGCCTGCCGGGACCCGGCCGCGGCGGGGCACGATGGCCGCATGCCTCTTCTCACGACACCCGCCGACCTGGCCGAGCTGATCGCCGCCGAAGACGCCGTCCGCGTGCTCGACGTGCGATGGCGACTGGACGCCCCCGACGGCCGCATCGCCTACCGTGCCGGGCACATCCCCGGCGCCGTGTACGTCGACCTCGACCACGAGCTGTCCACCCACGGCGCCCCGCAGGACGGACGTCACCCCGTGCCCGACCGCGACACGCTGCAGGCGGCCGCACGCCGGTGGGGTGTCTCGAACGGTGACACGGTCGTCGTCTACGACGATGCGGGATCCGTCGCGGCTGCCCGTGCCTGGTGGCTTCTCAGTCGCAGCGGCATCACGGACGTCCGCGTAATCGACGGCGGTCTGCGCGCCTGGACCGGCGACGGCCGCGCGCTCGAAGAGGGACAGGTCGTCCCCGTCCCCGGCGACGTCGACCTCGAGCCCCTTCTCCCGGGCCTGGACATCGACGAGGCCGCCGCCTGGCCTGAGAACGGCGTGCTCCTGGACGTGCGCGCCCCCGAGCGCTACCGCGGCGAGACCGAGCCGATGGACCCCGTGGCCGGGCACATCCCCGGCGCCGTCAACCTTCCGACTCCCTCGTTCACCGACGCCGGGCGCTTCCGCTCGCCGGACGAGCTCCGTGCGGCGTTCGCCGGCGCCGGCGCGCGCGACGACGTTCCCGTCGCCGCCTACTGCGGCTCCGGCATCGCGGCCTCTCACGCCGCGCTCGCCGGAGCACTCGCGGGCATCGAAGTCACGGTCTATCCCGGTTCGTGGAGCCAGTGGTCCCAGACGCCGGGCCGGCCGGTGGCGACGGGCGCGGAGCCGCACGGCGGAGCGCCGGCATGACCGAGCCGTTGATCTTCGGCGCCATGGTGCGCACCCTCGGCGCGCATCCGGCCGGGTGGCGCCACCCCGGGGCGCACGCCGATCCGACGGACGACGCCGCGATCCTGCGCCGCATCGCACGGGTCGCCGAGGCCGCCGACCTCGACTACCTCTTCTTCGGCGACTGGCTGGCCACGGGCCCCGACCTCGAGTTCCGCGACCCGTATCTCCTCGCCCGCATCGACCCGATCAGCGCGGTGCTCTACCTGGCGTCGGTGACCGAGCGCATCGGCCTCATCGCGACCGTGAACACCACCTACGCCGACCCGTACGCCACGGCCCGGGCCACCGCATCCCTCGATCTCCTCACCGGCGGCCGCGGCGGCGTCAACCTCGTCACCGGCGCGGAGCCCCGCGCAGCCGGCAACCACGGCCGCGACGCGCACGCCGACAACGCCGGCCGCTACGACCGGGCGGAGGAGTTCGTCCAGGTGCTGCGGCGGCTGTGGGAGTCGTGGGACGAGGGCGCCTGGATCGCCGACCGCGACTCCGGGGTGCTCATCGATCCGGACCGCCTGCGGCCCGCGGCGTTCGAGGGGGCGGCGCTGCGCGTCGAGGGTCCGCTGAACGTCGCCCGGCCGCCGCAGGGCCACCTGCCGCTGGTGCACGCCGGCACGTCGCCGCGCTCGCGCGCCCTCGCCGGCTCCGAGGCCGACCTCGCGCTCATCGCCGCGCCCGACATCGACGCCGCCCGCATCGCCCGGGCCGAGCTGCGCGCCGCCGCGGCCGCCGCCGGACGGGATCCCGCCTCGGTGAAGGTGATCGCCCCGGTGCTGCCGGTCGTGGCCGAGACGGATGCCGCGGCCCGCGCCGTCGTCGACCGGCTGCTGCAGCTGGTGCCGCTCGCCGACCGGCACGGAGAGCGGACGGGGTTCCCCTCGGGGCGGACGCTGACGGGGTTCCTCGACGCGATCGAGCTCTCCGTCGACCACGAGGCCCGCACCGCTCGACTGGACGACGTCGTCACCCCGGGCGTCGTGGCGCAGTTCGGCGCGACGGGAACCCGCATCGTGGAGCTCGTCGCTCAGCGCACCGGCCGTCGCGCGGGCGCCGATCGTGACGAGACCGCCCTCACCTGGCGGCACCTGGTCGCCGCGCACGCGGTGCCGGCGGCCTTCGTCGTCGGAGATGCCGCGACCATCGCCGACCACTTCGAGAGCTGGCGCGACGCCGGGGCCGCCGACGGCTTCAACGTGCTCTCCGCCTTCCAGCCCGGCCAGTTCGAGGCCTTCGCCACCCTGGCCGTGCCCGAGCTCCGTACCCGCGGTCTCCTCGGCCGCTCCGGCGCGACCCTGCGCGACCGGCTGGGCCTGGGCGCACCGCGTCTGACGTACACGACCGCGGTCGCCGCAGCATCCTGAGGCGCCTCACGAGGCGTCCGTGTGACGCCCCGTGACGCTCCGTGACGGCCGGTGTCCTGCCGTGTCGTCATCTTCGGCAGCCGGTCCGACGGCTCCGTAGCGTGGCCGACGTCCCGCACCACCCCCGTGCCCCAGGAGAGCCCTCCATGAATCGTCCCGTCCTCCGCGCCGCGGCCGGCGTCCTCGCCGTCGCGGTCGTCGCCACCCTCACGGCCTGCGCCTCCGGCAGCGCGCCGACCGGCTCGGCCGCCCCGGCCGGCGACCCCGTCACCGGGGGAACCCTCACCTACCTCGAGCACCAGGCGTACACGAACCTCTACCCGCCGCAGGCCGGCTTCTACCCGAACGGCGGTCTGGTCAACAACCTGAACGCGCGCCTGACGTGGCAGAACCCCGAGACGCTCGAGATCGAGCCGTGGGTCGCGACCGACTGGACCGTGAACGCCGACGCCACCGAGTACACGTTCGATCTGCGCGACGACGTCACCTTCTCCGACGGCACGCCGCTGGATGCCGCGGCGGTGGCCAAGAACTTCGACACGTACGGTCTCGGCGCCCCCGACCGCGGACTGACCGTCTCCGAGGCGATCAACAACTACGCCTCCAGCGAGGTCGTCGACGCCGACACGGTGGTCTTCCGCTTCTCCGCTGCCGCGCCCGGGTTCCTGCAGGCCACCTCGACCATCACCTCCGGCCTCGTCTCGCCGGCCACCCTCGACCTCTCGCTCGAGGACTTCGGTGCCGGCAACGCGGAGAAGATCATCGGCAGCGGCCCCTTCACCGCGACCGACGAGAAGATCGGCACCGAGATCACGCTGACGGCACGCGACGACTACGACTGGGCGCCGGCGACCGAGGGCCACCAGGGCCGGCCGTACGTCGACGCCGTGAAGATCATCGTCACCCCCGAGGACAGCGTGCGGATCGGCTCGCTGCTCGCGGGCCAGGCGGACTACATCCGCTACGTCCAGGCGTTCGACGAGCCGCGGGTCGAATCCTCCGGCTTCCAGCTGTTCGCTCCGCAGACCCGCGGTGTGAACAACGGGCTCAGCCTGCGCTTCACGAACCCGCTGCTGAGCGACCTGCGGGTGCGCCAGGCCCTCGTCGCCGGTGTCGACGCCCAGGAGGTCGTCGACACGCTCTTCACCGCGAACTACCCGAAGGCCACCTCTGCTCTCAGCTCGAGTGCGCCCGGGTACAAGGACGAGTCGGCGTTCTACGCCTACGATCCGGAGAAGTCCGAGACGCTCCTCGACGAGGCCGGCTGGACGGCCGGTTCGGACGGCATCCGCGAGAAGGACGGCCAGCGCCTGTCGCTCACGGTGTACGAGGCGGCCCCGCAGCCGCTGTCGAAGCAGACGCTGGAGCTCGTGGCGCAGCAGCTGAAGAAGATCGGCGTCGAGCTGAACGTGAAGGCCGCCGACTCCGGCACCTACGCCGCCGACATCAAGGATCCGCTCAAGACCCCGCTGTACCACTCGATGGTCGGGCGCGCGGATCTCGACGTCATCAAGAGCCAGTTCTTCACCAAGAACCGGAACACGCTGCTCTCCGACGACGCGCAGCTCGACCAGCTGCTGCTGAACGTCGCGGGCGACCCCGACCCGGCCGCCCGCATCGAGGACTCCCAGGCCGTGCAGGACTACCTCGCCGAGCAGGCCTACGTGATCCCGCTGTTCGAAGAGCCGCAGGTCTACGGCGTCGCGCCGTACGTCCACGGCGTCGAGTTCGAATCCGTCGCCCGTCCGCTGTTCTACGACGTGTGGCTCGGCGACAAGGGCTGACATGGGCTACGCGCTCCGACGCGCCGGGCAGGCCGCGATCGTCCTGATCGCGGCCTTCACGGCCACCTTCCTCCTCCTGCAGCTGCTGCCGGGCGACGCGATCCTGATCAAGTTCGAGAGCCCCGAGCTGGGGCTCTCGCCGGAGCAGATCGCCGACATCCGCGCGCTCTACGGCGCCGACGTGCCGGTGTGGCAGCAGTACCTGCACACACTCGGCGGCTACGTCCGCGGCGACTTCGGCTACTCATCCCAGTACGGCACCGAGGTGCTGCGCCTGATCGCCGACGCGCTGCCGGCCACCGCGGCGCTCGCCGCGCTGGGGTTCGGCGTCGCGGCGCTCCTCGCGGGCGCCATCGCGTTCCTGTCGACCCTCGCACCGTTCGCCTGGCTGCGGGGGGCGCTGCGCGCCCTGCCGGGCCTGTTCGTGTCGGTGCCGGTGTTCTGGCTCGGCATCCTGCTCATCCAGGTCTTCTCGTTCGGACTCGGCTGGGTGCCGATCGTCGGGGCCGACCCGGTGGCGGCGCTCGTCCTGCCGGTCCTCACGCTCGCGGTGCCGATCTCGGCCCCGCTCGCGCAGGTGCTCGTGCGCAGCATCG
The DNA here is from genome assembly GCF_003991875.1 of Microbacterium lemovicicum. Lineage (NCBI taxonomy): Bacteria > Bacillati > Actinomycetota > Actinomycetes > Micrococcales > Microbacteriaceae > Microbacterium > Microbacterium lemovicicum. The sequence continues at coordinate 2,126,336 of NZ_CP031423.1, read as the reverse complement.
ACGAGGTGCGGCTGCAGCCGTTCGCGACGGTCGTGCGGGCCAAGGGTGCGTCGGAGTCGTGGCTGCTGTGGCGCTCGGTGGCGCGCAACGCGATCCTGCCCACCCTCACCATCGCCGGTGTCCTGCTGGGCGAGCTGATCGGGGGAGCGGTGGTCACCGAGACCGTGTTCGGACGCGCGGGCATCGGGCGCCTCACCGAGCAGGCGGTCGCGAATCAGGACATCCCCGTGCTGCAGGGCATCGTGGTGCTCGCCGCCCTCTCCTTCGTCGTCGTCAACCTCGCCGTCGACCTGCTCTATCCGGTGCTCGACCCCCGGCTGCGCCTGAGTGCCCGGCGGACGCGTGTGCGCCTGCCCGCCACGACCTCGGAGGTGACCGCGTGAGCGCATCCATCCTGCCGTCCACCGGTGTGGACGCGGCCCGCCGCGACGAGGAGATCGGGACGGTCCTCGACCCGATCGTCCGGCGAGCCGGTGGCTCGGGAGACCGCCCACCGCGCCGTGCGTCCGCCGCCTGGGCGTGGGCCGCGCGCCGCGGCGCCTCGTGGACTCTGGTCCTCGCCATCGCCGTGATCGCCGTCGGGGTCCTGTGGGCGGTCGTCCCCGGTATCTTCACCTCCTACGATCCGATCGACGGCGTACCGGCCGACAAGCTCCTGCCCCCGAGCGCCGTGCACTGGTTCGGCACCGACGCGATCGGGCGCGACGTGTACGCGCGGGTCGTCTTCGGCGCGATCCACTCGCTGTCGGGGGCGCTGATCGCGGTCACGGTCGGGCTCACGCTGGGTACCGCGCTGGGCGTGGTCGCGGGCACCGTCGGCGGCATCCTGGACGACATCCTCATGCGCACCGTCGATGTGCTGCTGTCGATCCCCGGCCTGCTGCTGTCGCTGTCGATCATCATCCTGCTCGGGTTCGGCACGGTGAACGCGGCGATCGCGGTGGGCATCGGCTCCGTCGCCTCCTTCGCCCGCCTGTCGCGGTCCGAGGTGGTGCGCGTGCGCCGCACCGACTACGTCGAGGCGGCCTTCGGCAGCGGCGGCACCTTCCTCTCGGTGCTGCTGCGTCACGTCCTTCCCAACTCCCTCACGGCGGTCGTGGGCCTCGCCGCGCTGCAGTTCGGCGCTGCGATCCTCGCCATCTCCACGCTCGGCTTCCTCGGCTACGGTGCTCCGCCGCCGACCCCCGAGTGGGGCCTGCTCATCGCCGAGGGGCGCAACTACGTCTCGACGGCGTGGTGGCTGACCACCCTGCCCGGCCTCGTGGTGGTCGTCCTGGTGCTGTGCGCCAACCGCATCAGCCAGTCGCTCGGAAGGAGCACGCGATGACCGTTCTGGAGGTCGACGGACTGCGGGTGTCGTACGCCGCCCCGCGTCACGGTCGTCGTGAGGTCGTGCACGACGTGTCGTTCGGCGTCGGCGACGGCGAGGTGCTCGCCGTCGTCGGCGAGTCCGGCTCGGGCAAGTCCACGACCGCGCACGCGCTGGTCGGGCTCCTCCCCGAGGGGGGACGCGTGGATGCCGGAGCCGTCCGCCTCGAAGGTCTCGACATCGCCGGCTGGGGCCCGCGCCGGCTGCGTTCGGTGCGCGGCGCGCACGTGGGGCTCGTGCCGCAGGACCCGGGCGCGTCGCTCGACCCCGTCCGTCCGATCGGCGTGCAGGTGGCCGAGATCCTCCGCGTGCACGGGGCGCGCGATCGCCGAACCAACACCGCACGCGTGCTCGAGCTCCTCGAGCGCGTCGGCCTCGACGACCCGGCACTGCGGGCGCGGCAGTACCCGCACGAGCTGTCCGGCGGCATGCGCCAGCGGGTGCTCATCGCGATCGCGGTGGCGCTGCGGCCGCGGCTGATCATCGCGGACGAGCCGACGAGCGCCCTGGATGCCACGGTGCAGCGTCGCATCCTGGATCTCCTCGACGACCTCCGTCGGGAGGAGGGTACGTCGGTGCTCCTGGTGACGCATGACCTCGGCGTCGCCGCCGATCGCGCGCAGCGGATCGTCGTGCTGAAGGACGGGTCGATCGTCGAGCAGGGTGAGACCGCGGCGCTGCTGGCGGACCCGCGTGACCCGTACACGCGTCAGCTCCTGGCCGACGCGCCCGCGCTGGCGTCGACACTGGTGCGGCCGAAGGCGCCGCTCTACCTGCGGGATGCCGCGGCCGCCTCCGCCGAGAACCCGTTCGCCGTCGTCGCGCGCGGCCTCGTGAAGGAGTTCGCGACGCGCGGCCGTGAGCCCTTCCGCGCGGTCGACGATGTCTCGTTCCGGGTGCGACGGGGGACGACGCACGCCCTCGTGGGCGAGTCGGGGTCGGGCAAGACGACGACGGCCCGGCTGATCACCCGCTTCCTCCACCCCGACGCCGGGTCGATCGAACTCGACGGCGTCGACGTCGCGGGGCTGAAGGGCGACGCCCTCCGACGGCTGCGCCGCAGCATCCAGCTCGTCTATCAGAACCCGTTCTCGTCGCTGGACCCGCGGCAGAGCATCGCCCGCATCGTGGGGGAGCCGCTGCAGAACTTCCGCGACGGCAGCACTCGCGAGCGACGCGCCCGCGTCGCCGAACTCATCGACCGCGTCGCGCTGCCCGGCGACGTCCTCACGCGCACGCCGCGGGAGCTTTCGGGCGGCCAGCGCCAGCGCGTGGCCATCGCCCGGGCCCTGGCCATCCGTCCCGACGTCGTCGTGCTCGACGAGGCGGTCTCGGCGCTCGACGTGACGGTGCAGGCGCGCATCCTCGAGCTGCTGGAGAGTCTGCAGTCGGAGCTCGGCCTCACCTACCTGTTCATCTCGCACGACCTCGCCGTGGTGCGTCGCATCAGCCACACCGTCTCGGTCATGCAGCGCGGGCGGATCATGGAGGAGGGGGCGACGGAGGACATCTTCCGGAGCCCCGCCCACCCCTACACGCGCGAGCTGCTGGCAGCCGTGCCCGGACGATCGGAGGTCGCCGCATGAGCGCACCCACCCTGGCCTTCTTCAGTCGACTGCTCGACGACGTCCCCGCAGACGAGCGGTACCGGCTGGGCACCGATCAGATCCGTCACGCGGAGCGCTTCGGCATCCAGCGCGCCTGGGTCGCGCAGCACCACTTCACCGAGGGTGAGGGCGGATTGCCGTCGCCGTTCGTGTTCCTCACGCACGCCGCCGCCCACACGAGCGAGATCCGTCTCGCCACGGGCGTCGTGACACTTCCCCTCGAGGAGCCCGTCCGGGTGGCGGAGGACGCCACGGTCGCCGACCTGCTGTCGGGCGGCCGGATCGACCTCGGGCTGGGCTCCGGCGGCACGCCGTCGTCGTTCGTGCCGTTCGGACTCGACGCCTCGGACAAGGCCGCCGTCCACGCCGAGAAGCTGCGCGTGCTGCGGGCGGCGCTGCGGGGTGAGGACGTCGGCGCCGGCAACCGGATCTACCCCTCGGCGGGCACGCTGGACCAGCGCATCTGGCAGGCGACCTTCTCGGCACCGGGCGGCGCGCGGGCCGGTGTCGCGGGCGACGGGCTGCTGCTCTCGCGCACCCAGCCGCGTCCCGCCGACCGGCTCGGGGCGCCGCTCGCCGACCTGCAGCAGCCGATCGTCGACGCCTACCTCGAGGCCCTGCCCGCGGGCGTCGCGCCGCGGATCACCGCGTCCCGCACCGTCTTCGTCGCCGACGACCGCGCCGACGCCCTCCGCTTCGCCGAGATCGGCCTCCGCCGCGCCGCCGCGAACTTCCGCCGGCAGGGGCAGACGATCCCGGGGGAGACGCTCGACGAGCTGATCGACTCGCTCGACACGCACCTCGGCACGCCCGAGGAGGTCGCCGCCTCGCTCGCAGCCGACGCCACCCTCGAGCGCGCCACCGCGGTCGCCTTCCAGGTGCACTCCGTCGACGCCCCGCATGACTTCATCCTGCGTTCCATCGAGCTCTTCGCGACCGAGGTCGCCCCCTCGCTCGGCTGGACGACACGGGATGCCGCCTCCCTCACCACCTCTGGAAAGGATCACGCATGACCCCTCCCACCGACGTCCTCGACGAACTCGCCGGCGTCCGCGCCGACGGGACGATCGACGTCTTGCGCCGGCGCCGCCCCGTCACGCGCGAGCAGCTGCAGGCCAGCCACGACGCTCTGTTCGAGCCGGTCGACGACACGCACCTCGCGGTCGCCGAGCGCGCGCTCGTCGCCGCCTTCGCCACGCGGCTGACCGCCGACGACGCGACGGCAGCGTGGCACGCCCGGCATGCGGTCGAGGTCGCCGGCGCCGAGCGCGCGGCGATCGTGCTCGCCGAGGCGGCGGGAGCCGCGGCATCCGGTCCGTACGGCGCGTATCGCGAGGAAGGACTGCGCGAGGAGAGCACCGATGGTCCCCGCTACCGGCCCTCGGCCGAGGTGGCGGAGCAGCTGGGGGAGCGGCTCGCCGCCGCCCTGGTGCACGCCCACCTGCTGACCTTCCGCCCGCGCGAGGCCGACGACACCGCGCTCGCCGAGCTGCGGAGTGCCGGATGGAGCGTCGACGGCATCGTCACCCTCTCGCAGCTCATCGCCTTCCTCGCCTTCCAGCAGCGGGTCGCCCACGGGCTCCGCGTGCTCGCCGACACCGACCGACAGGACGCCGCATGACCGACACGACCGCTCTGGACACGACGGAGCTCCTCACGCACGACGCACCGCACCCGCACGCCTTCACGCGCGCGGAGGTCGGCTGGCTGCCGTGGCTCCACCCGCTCGCCGTGGACGAGCTGACCGATCGCCACTACGACGGACTCGTCGACCGCAACCGCGACACGAGCGACTACTTCCGGCTGCTCGCGCGCGACCCCGAGGTGCTGCGCGCGCGCACCCTCGTCGACAAGGACATCTTCTACAACGTCGCCGGCGGCCTGCCGCGGGCCGATCGCGAGCTGGCGGCGGCTGCGGCCTCCCGCGTCAACGGCTGCGTCTTCTGCGCCTCGGTGCACGCGCGGTTCGCCGCGCACTACTCGAAGCAGCCCGACGTCGTCGACCTGCTGCTCGCGGAGGGCGTCCAGGCCGACCTCGGGGAGCGCTGGAACGCGATCACGGATGCTGCGGCTGCCCTCACCGTCACCCCCCTGTCGTTCGGACCCGAGCACGTCGCACGCCTGCGCGCGGCGGGTCTCGACGACGTCGAGATCGCAGACGTCATCCACGGCGCGGCGTTCTTCAACTGGGCGAACCGGCTCATGCTGTCGCTCGGACGCCCCGTCGCACCCGCCCAGGGGTAGGGTGCTCCGACTCGCCGCGCTCGCGCACCCGGCGGCGCTGAGCTCGTTCCCGGGCGGGGGCAGACCTCAGGGGAGGAGGACGATCTTCCCGCGCACGCCGTCCAGCGCCCGGTGCGCGTCGGCGGCGTCGGCGAGCGGGAACTCCGGCCCCCGCTCGACGTCGAACGCGCCGGCGGCCAGCAGCGCCAGCACGACCGGCATCGCCTCCGCGCGCCAGGCCAGCTGACGCGGGGTCAGCGGCGTCGGGCCGCCGCCGCTGAACGCGCGGATGCCGTAGCCGGCCGCGTCCTTGCCGCGCACGAGCGTGGCGATACGGGATCGGTCGGCGACGAGCTCGATCGACGTCTCGATCGCCTCGTCGGTGCCGGCCGCGTCGATCGCCACCGTGACGCCCTGCGGCGCCGCGGCGCGAACGCGATCGGCGAGGCCGTCGCCGTAGACGACGGGTTCGGCGCCGAGCGCCCGCACCCGGTCGAAGCGCGACTCGGACGACGTCGCGATGACCGTCGCGCCCCACAGGCGCGCGAACTGGATCACGGCCTGGCCGACCGCGCCCGAGCCGCCGTGCACGAGGAGGGTGTCGCCGGCGCCCACGTCGAGCGAGCGCAGCGCCTGATAGGCCGTGCCGACCGGGATGCCCAGCGCCGCGCCGACGGGCGCCGGCACGGCGGGCGGCCGGGGCCAGACCGCGTCCGCGGACACGGCGATGCGCGACGCGTAGGTGCCGTTGCCGCCCGAGACGATCACGGCGTCTCCCACGCGGAACCCCTCGACTCCTTCGCCCACCGCGCTGACGGTGCCCGCGGCATCCGAGCCGATCCGACGCGGCTCGACGATCGGGTCCGAGGGTCGCTGACCCGAGCGCAGCTTGGCGTCGATCGGGTTCACGCCGACCGCCTGCACGTCGACGACCACCTGCCCTTCGCCCGCGACGGGCTCGGGCACCTCGATCGGCTCGAGCACCTCGGGGCCGCCGAGTCGTGTGTACGCGATGGCTGTGGTCATGTCGCACCTGCCTCTCCGAGCGACACCCTATCCCCGTGACGGATGCCGCGGCTCACCCGCCCGCGAGGGTCTTGGTGAGGCGCTGCAGCGAGACGGGCTCGGCGGTGCCGAGCCGCTGTGCGAACAGGCTGATCCGGTGCTCCTCCAGCAGCCAGCGCGCGCGGGCGAGGGCCGGCGCCGCGTCGGCAGCGAGGGGGATCGTGCCGCCGGCATCGGCGTAGAGGGCGGCCGCCCGCTCGAACTCCGTCATGCGCTGGCGGTCGCGTCCGGGATTGTCGGTGAGCCCGGTCACCCGGTCGACCATGCCCTGCAGGTATCGCGGCAGGTGCGCGAGGCGGGCGATGCCGGTGCGCGAGACGAAGGACGGGAAGATGAGGCCGGCCAGCTGCCCGCGGACGTCGTTGAGCGCCCCCAGCAGGGTCAGCGAGTTCTGGCCGCGCACAGCGCGGTCCACCTCGCGCGAGAGGGTCAGGATGCGCGCGGTCAGCGACACCGTCCGGAACAGCTCGTCGACGACCACCGACGAGAGCTCGTCGCGCACGCGCGTGAAGTCGGCCTTGGTGCGCACGATTCCATCCGGGGCGACGCGATCGAGGACGGCATCGGCGACGGCCAGCCGGGCGTCCTCGATCAGCGCCTTGGCGGACGGGTACGGCGACGCGGCGAGCACCAGCTTCTCGGCGGAGGTGAGATGCTCCAGGACGTACGGCGCGGGGGAGGCGACGTTCAGTAGCAGCAGCCGCCGTACGCCCGCCCGCGTCGTGCGCGCGGCCTCCTCCGGGGTCGTCTCGATGCGGACGGCGACCGTCGCCCCCTCGTCGTGGAGCGCCGGGTATCCGCGCACGACGCCGCCGGCCACGCGCGTGTCGACGACCTCGGGCAGGTAGTCGATCGTCCAGTCGGTGAGTCCGGAGCGTACGAGGGGCGCGCCGGCCGGGAGCGGCGGACCGGCGTGGGCGGCGGCCGGCCGCGTCACGGCGCCGGGTTCGCGGGACCGCTCCAGCGAGCGTTCGACCGTGGTGCGCGCGCGGCCGGCGAGCCGCTGCTGGAGCGCGACGAGGTCGCGGTCGGAGCCCACGGTGCGTCCGCGCTCGTCCACTGCGCGGAACGAGACCTGCAGGTGCCCGGGCACCCGCTCGACCTCGAAGTCGTCCTCCGACACGCGCTGGTTCGCGACGCGCTGCACGAGTCGGGCGAGCGCCTGACGGAGCGTGAGCTCCGGCATCCCGTCGTGGGATTCCGGGCCCTGCCCGGCGAGCTCGTCGGCGAAGGTGGCGGCCCAGTCCGCGGCGGGGACGACGTTGCGGCGGATGACCTTCGGCAGCGCGCGCAGCAGCGCGGTCACCAGCTCGTCGCGGAGACCGGGCACCTGCCAGTCGAAGCCGTCCGGGCGGAGCTGCGCGAGCAGCGCCAGCGGCACGACGACGGTCACGCCGTCGTCGGGCGCTCCGGGCTCGAAGCGGTAGGCCAGGGTGAGCACCTGATCGCCCTGCGTCCATCGAGCGGGGAAGTCGCGATCGTCGCGGCGGGCACCGCCCTCGAGCAGGTCGGCCTCCGTCAGGTCGAGCAGCCGTGGCGTGCGGGCTGCGGCATCCTTCCACCACGTCTCGAACGAGCGGGCGTCGAAGACGTCGTGGGGCACGCGCCCGTCGTAGAACGCGAAGACCGCCTCGTCGCCGACGAGGATGTCGCGGCGACGCTCGCGCTCCTCGATCTTCTCGAGGCGGCGGCGCTGCTCGACGTTGCGGCGGAGGAAGGCGGTGAGGCGCTTGTCGAGTGCGGAGACGTCCCACTCCTCCTCGACGAGGGCGTGCCGGACGAAGAGCTCGCGGGCGAGCGCCCGATCGAAGCGGGCGAGCTGCACCCGGCGTCGCGGCACGATCTCGACGCCGAAGAGCGTGACCTTCTCGGCGGCGACCGCAGCGCCGGCGTCCTTCGACCAGTGCGGGTCGCTGAGCTGACGCTTCACGAGGTCGCCGGCCAGCGGCTCCGCCCACGCGGGATCGATCGCGGCGACGGTGCGGGCGAAGAGGCGGGACGTCTCGACGAGTTCCGCCGCCATCACGGCGGACGGCCGCTTCTTCTTCAGGCCCGACCCCGGGAAGATCGCGAAGCGTGCGCCGCGGGCGCCGACGTATTCCCCGGGAGCGGGGCGTCCGCCGGCCGGAGCCTTCGCCTTCGTGCGCTCGTCGAGCACGCCGATCTGAGACAGCAGTCCCGACAGGATCGCGCGGTGCACGGTGTCGGGGTCGCCCGCCGTCACGCCGTCGCGATCTGATCCGCGACCGGCGCCGATGAGAGAGCGCAGCTGGCGGTGCACGTCCACCCATTCGCGGACCCGCACGTAGTTCAGGTGCTCCGACCGGCACAGCCGGCGGAACGCGCTGGACCCGAGTGCGGACTGCTGCTCCTGCAGGTGGTTCCAGAGATTCAGGAGCGTGAGGAAGTCGCTTGACGGGTCGACGAACCGCGCGTGCAGGCGGTCGGCTTCCTCTCGGCGCTCTTCAGGGCGCTCGCGGACGTCCTGGATCGACATGCCCGCCACGATCGCGAGGACCGTCGGCAGCACGCCGGTTGCGCGGGCCTCGAGCAGCATGCGCGCGAAGCGCGGGTCGATGGGCAGGCGGGAGATCTCGCGGCCGCGCTCGGTCAGGGTCGCGCTCCGCTCGCTCCGACCGCCAGCCTCGACGGCGCCCAGCTCGACGAGCAGCTCGAGGGCCGCCTTGACGCCGCGCGAGTCGGGCGGCGTCAGGAACGGGAACGCGGAGATGTCGCCGAAGCCGAGCGAGAGCATCTGCAGGATGACGGACGCCAGGCTCGTGCGGAGGATCTCGGGCTCGGTGTACTCCGGGCGCCGGGCGAAGTCGTCCTCGGCGTAGAGCCGGATCGCGATGCCGTCGGCCGTGCGGCCCGCGCGTCCGGAGCGCTGCTGCGCCGACGCCTGCGAGATGGCCTCGATGGGGAGCTGCTGGATCTTCGTGCGGCTGCTGTAGCGCGAGATGCGCGCCGTGCCGGTGTCGACGACGTAGCGGATGCCGGGGACGGTGAGGCTGGTCTCGGCGACGTTCGTGGCCAGGATGACCCGGCGTCGGACGCCGGGCACGGTGGAGCGCTCGAACACCCGGTGCTGCTCGGCCGAGCTCAGGCGACCGTAGAGCGGGAGTACCTCCGTGGGCGCCGCGTCTCCGGCGTAGGCGCCGCGGACGGCCTCCGCCGCGTCGCGGATCTCGGCCTCGCCGGGGAGGAAGACCAGCACATCGCCCGGGGCTTCGCGATCCAGCTCGCGCAGCGCCGCGACGATGGCTCCGACGTCGTCCTCGTCGTCGTCGCGGGCCGTGGACGGTGACCGGCGCCGGCTCGGCTTCGCGCGGCCCTTCGCCGGCGCGTCCGTCTCGTCGTCGTCCTCTTCGGCGTCGGCGTCCTCGTGTCCGCGGTAGCGGATCTCCACCGGGTACGTGCGCCCCGACACCTCGACGATCGGCGCGGGCGTGCCCGCGGCATCCGCGAAATGCTTCGCGAAGCTCTCGGGGTCGATGGTCGCGCTCGTGACGATGACCTTGAGATCGGGGCGCCGGGGGAGGATACGGCGCAGGTACCCGAGCAGGAAGTCGACGTTCAGCGACCGCTCGTGGGCCTCGTCGACGATGATCGTGTCGTACTTGCGCAGCAGGCGGTCGCGGTGGATCTCGTTGAGCAGGATGCCGTCGGTCATCAGTGCGACGCGGGTGTCGTCCTGCACCTTGTCGGTGAAGCGCACCTTGTAGCCGACGGTGGTGCCGAGCGGCACGTGCATCTCCTCGGCGATGCGCTCGGCGATCGTGCGGGCCGCGATGCGGCGCGGCTGTGTGTGCGCGATGCGCGTGCGGCCCAGTTCGAGGCAGATCTTCGGCAGCTGCGTCGTCTTGCCCGACCCCGTGGCGCCCGCGACGATCACGACCTGCGACTCGCGGATGGCGCGCGCGATCTCCTCGCGCGCGCCGCTGACGGGCAGCTCCGGCGGGAAGAAGAGGACGGGTTCCGGGACGGACATAGCCCTCCAGTCTAAAGTCGCGGGCCGCGCCCTCCGGCGCGGTCCTCGACGCCCGTCCTCGCCGTGCATCGGGACACCCGCTAGCACGAGGACACCGCGGTCGGCAATCGGCGGCACGGATTGCGACCGATCCGGATGACGCGAGGTGAGGCCGACCTAGGCTTGGGGGATGACGATTCCCTCCGTGCAGCTCAACGACGGCACATCCATCCCCCAGCTCGGCTTCGGCGTGTTCAAGGTTCCCGCCGATGACGCCGAGCGCCTCGTGAGCGAGGCCTTCGAGGCCGGCTACCGCCACATCGACACCGCCGCGATCTACGGCAACGAAGAGGGTGTCGGTGCGGCGATCGCGGCCAGCGGCCTGGCGCGCGACGAGCTCTACATCACCACGAAGCTATGGAACGACCGTCAGGCCGGCGACGACCCCCGCGCCGCGCTCGGTGAGAGCCTCGACAAGCTCGGGCTCGACCGCGTCGACCTGTACCTGGTGCACTGGCCGGCACCCCGGAACGACCAGTACGTGAACGCCTGGACGAAGCTCATCGAGCTCCGTGACGCGGGCCTCACGACCAGCATCGGCGTCTCCAACCACCGCGTCGAGCACCTCGAGCGCATCATCGAGGCGACCGGCGTCACCCCCGCGGTCGACCAGATCGAGCTGCACCCCGCCTACCAGCAGCGCGACGTCACCGACTGGGCGGCCGCGCACGGCGTGGCCATCGAGTCGTGGGGTCCCCTCGGCCAGGGCAAGTACGACCTGTTCGGTGCCGAGCCGGTGGCAGCGGCATCCGCTGCGCACGATGTCACGCCCGCGCAGGTCGTGCTCCGCTGGCACCTGCAGCGCGGCTTCATCGTGTTCCCGAAGTCGTCGAGCCGCGAGCGGATCCGCGAGAACGCCGACCTGTTCGGCTTCGAGCTGACCGGCGACGAGGTCGCCGCGATCGACGCCCTCGACCCGCAGGACGGTTCGGGTCGCGTCGGCAGCCACCCCGACGACGTCAACTGATCGGACGCGACGTGGCTTCCCGCCTCGCCGACGCGACGAGCCCCTACCTCCGGGCCCACGCCGACAACCCTGTCGCCTGGTTCCCGTGGGGCGAGGAGGCCTTCGCCGAGGCGAGGCGGCGCGACGTCCCGGTGATGGTGTCGATCGGCTACTCGACCTGTCACTGGTGTCACGTGATGGCGCGGGAGTCCTTCTCGGACGCCGCCGTCGCAGCCGTCCTCAACGACGGATTCGTGTCGGTCAAGGTCGACCGCGAGGAGCACCCGGAGGTCGACGCGGCGTACATGGCCGCCGCCGGTGCGTTCACGCGGAACCTCGGCTGGCCGCTGACCGTCTTCGCGACCCCCGACGGGCAGCCGTTCTTCGCGGGCACGTACTGGCCTCCGGAGGCGCGTCCGCCGATGGCGGGCTTCCCGCAGGTGCTGGGCGCCGTGCGCGAGGCATGGACGCAGCGCCGCAGCGAGGTGCTCGACACCGGCACGCAGCTCGCCGCCGCCCTCGCGCGCCTCGCGGAGGCCGAGGCGGCCGACGAGTCGCGTACGCCCACGCGTGAGCAGCTCTCGGACGCCGCCGGGCGGCTCATCGCCCTCGAAGACCGCGAGCACGGCGGTTTCGCGGCCGCCGGCGCCGGCATGCAGACGCCGAAGTTCCCGACGGTGCCCGCGCTGCGGTTCCTCCAGGCGCCGCGGCTCGACCGCACCGCCGCAGACGTCGCCACGCGCGCCCTGACGGCGATGGCGTCATCCGAGCTGCGCGACGCTGTCGACGGCGGCTTCTTCCGGTACGCCACCCGGCGCGACTGGACCGTGCCGCACTACGAGCGCATGCTCACCGACAATGCCGGGCTCATCGACGTCGCCCTCGACGCGGGCGACGACCGTGTCGCCCGCGGCATAGCCTCCTTCGTCCGCGAGGTGCTGCAGCTTCCCTCGGGCGGCTTCGCCGCCGCACAGGACTCCGAGTCGACGATCGACGGCGCCCGCTCCGAGGGCGGCTACTACCTGCGCGATGCCGCGGGGCGCCGCGACCTGGCTCCGCCCGCCGTCGACGGCAAGGTGGTCACCGGGTGGAACGGCATGGCGATCGGCGCCCTGGCGCGCGCCGCCCTCGCCCTCGACGAGCCGGACCTCCTCGAAGCGGCCCGGTGGGCGGCCGACGCCGTGCTCGAGGTCAACGTCGACGACGACGGGATGCTGCGCCGCGCGTCGCTCGACGAGATCCCCTCCCGGGCACCGGCCGCCCTGGAGGACTGGGGCCTGCTGGCCGGTGGGCTGTTCGACCTGGCCGCGGCGACCGGAGAGGTCGCCTACGCGGTGAGGGCGCGGGAGCTCCTCGACGCGTGCCTCACGGACGGTTCCGGCACGCTGATCGTCCGCGCCCCGGGCGGCGGCGACCCGGTGCTGGCGGCGCAGGGCCTCGCCGCCCCCGCCGACGAGTCCGACGGCGATCACCCGTCCGGACGCTCCGCGGTCGCCGCTGCGGCGTTCACGGCCTGGGCGCTGGGCGCCGGTGACCGCTACCGCCGCGTCGCGGCGGCGATGACGGCGACCGCCGCTCCGTCAGCGCTGGCGCAGCCGATCGGCGCCGGAGCGATGCTTCGCGTCGCCGCGCAGCTCGCCGAGGGTCCACGCCAGGTCGTCGTCATCGCGGCCCCGCCCACCGGCGCGCTGGTGGATGCCGCGCGCCGCGTCCGCGCCGACGTGCTCACCTTCGTCACCCCCGCGCAGGCGGAGGCGTTCGCCGCGGCGGGCTTCTCGCTGTTCGAGGGGAAGACCTCCCAGGGCGGTGCCCCGACCCTCTACGACTGCCGCGACTTCGCGTGCCGACTGCCCGTCACCGAGCCGGACCAGGTCAGCGCCGAGCGCTAGATCCAGGACGGGAGCCAATTGTGCGCCCGCCAGAAGTCGTAGGGCACGGGCATCGCGGTCAGCACCGGGTACCAGAAGATCGCCGTGGCGAGCACGAGGGCGAGGAAGACGAGCACGATCCGCTGACCGGTGCGCCGACGCTCGACCGAGGCCACCGAGGCCACCGAGGCCACCGAGGCCACCGAGGCCACCGAGGCCACCGAGGCCACCGAGGCGCCCGGAACGTCCGTTGCCACCGCGGCGCCAGGGACGTCCTCTCCGACCGTGGCAGCAGGAGCGGTCGCAGCCCGCGCCAGCCCCGCGACATCGCGCAGCGCGAACGTCACCGCCAGCACCATGAACGGCAGGATCGCGATCGTGTAGAACTCGAAGATCGTCCGCTCAGGGTAGAGGAGCCACGGCAGATACGTCGCGCCGGCCCCGACGAGCACGACGGCCAGGCGCGCGTCACGCGTGCGCACGAAGCGGTACGCGATCCACAGCACCGCAGCGACGCCGGCCCACCACAGCAGCGGATTCGGCATGCTGTAGATGTTCTGCACGCAGCCGTTCACCGCGCCGCAGCCCGCTTCGCCGAAGGCGTCCTGGTGGTAGTACATCGAGGTCGGGCGCACGAGCAGCGGCCACTGCCACGCGGGGCTGGCATAGCTGTGCGGTGAGGTCAGTCCGACGTGGAAGTCGTAGATCTGCCGGTGGTAGTCCCACAGGCTCTGCAGCGCGAGCGGCACCCAGCCGAGGAAGCCGGTCGCCGGGTGCGCGTCCGCGGCGTCGCGGGCCCAGCCGCCCGTCGTGGTCAGCCATCCCGTCCACGACGCGAGGTAGACGACGGCGGCGGCGGGGACGAGCAGCAGGAACGACACCGCACCCTGGCGGAATGCGGCATCCGTCGGCCACATCGCGACGCCGGCGCGTCGACGAAGGAGCGCATCGGAGACGACGACGTAGAGGCCGACCGCGGCGATGACGTAGAGCCCCGACCACTTCACGGCCGATGCGGCCCCCAAGGCGGCACCGGCGGCCAGCAGCCACGGCCGGTTCCAGCGCACCGGTCCCCAGGGCGCTCCACCCGCGGCCGGCGTGCGGAACCGCGCGGCGTGCGTCTTCCGGTCGAGGATCACGAACCAGATCCCCAGCAGCACGAAGAACGCGAGGAACACGTCGAGCAGGGCCACGCGGCTCATCACGATCGCGAGGCCGTCGATCGCCATCAGACCGCCCGCGACCGAGGCGAACACCGTCGAAGAGGTCAGCGTCTTGGCGACCAGGTAGACCAGCAGCACGAGAGCCGTGCCGAACACCGCGGTGGCGAGTCGCCAGCCCGCCGACGAGTCGGCACCGGTGAGGAACATCCCCAGCCCGATGAGCATGCGGCCCAGCGGCGGGTGCACGACGAAGCTGCCCATCGTGGTGAAGACGTTCGTGTCGCCGGCCACGAAGCTCTCATCGGCGCCGTCGGGCCACGTCGCGGGATACCCGAGATTCCACTGACTCCAGGAGTCCTTGACGTAGTAGGTCTCGTCGAAGACGAGCGCGTGCGGCTGGCCGAGGTTCGCGAAGCGCAGGATGCCGGCGATCAGCGTGATCAGCACCGGTGCGAGCCAATCGACCAGGCGGCGGCGACCCGCGTCGGCGTACAGGCGGCCGACGAGACGCTCGTACAGCGGCGGGCGGGCGGCCTCGGTCGGGGGCCCGCCGAGCAGCGGCTCCTCGGTCGACGTCACGACCACAAGGATACGGTCGTGGCCGGTGGGAGCCGTCCGCTGTCAGACTGGGACGATGCTGATCCTCGCCGCCACCCCGATCGGCAACCTGTCCGATGCGACCGCGCGGCTCGTCGAGACCCTCGAGCAGGTGGCCGTCGTCGCCGCCGAAGACACGCGCACGACGCAGCGCCTGCTCGCGGGCCTCGGTGTGAAGAACCGGCCGCGCCTCATCGCGCTCCACGACCACAACGAGAAGGACAAGGCCGCCGAACTGGCCGCGCTCGCCGCCGAACAGGACCTCCTCCTGGTCAGCGACGCGGGCATGCCCACCGTCAGCGATCCGGGATACGCCCTCGTGAGCGCCGCCGTCGCCGCGGGGGTTCGGGTGACCGCCCTCCCCGGACCGAGTGCCGTCATCACCGCGCTCGCCGTGTCCGGCCTGCCCACCGACCGTTTCGCGTTCGAGGGGTTCCCGGCTCGCAAGCCGGGGGAGCGGGCCGCCGCCTTCCGCGCGCTGGCGAACGAGCCGCGCACCCTCGTGTTCTTCGAGGGGCCGTCGCGGGTCGGCCAGACGTTGACCGATCTCGCCGCGGCCTTCGGGCCCGACCGGCGGGCGGCCGTCTGCCGCGAGCTGACGAAGCTCTTCGAGGAGGTCGTGCGCGGCCCGCTGTCGGAGCTGGCCGCGTGGGCGGAGGGCGGCGTGCGCGGCGAGGTCGTCCTCGTCGTCGAGGGTGCGCCGCCGCGCAGCATCGCGTTCCCCGATGCCGTGACGCAGGTGCTCGAGCTGAAGCGCTCGGGCCTGCGTCTGAAGGATGCCGCAGCCGAGGTGTCCGCGCACACCGGGCACTCCTCTCGGGAGCTGTACCAGGCGGCCCTCGCCGTCCAGGGCTGAGCCGCGCACGCGGGGCGCTGTCACAGCGCGGGGCCGCGGCATCCCGCCGAACTAGAATCGGCTGGTGACTTCCGACGGCTCCTTCTACATCACGACGCCGATCTACTACCCCAGCGACGTGCCGCACATCGGCCACGGCTACACGACCGTGGCCGTGGACGCGCTGGCGCGCTGGCACCGCCAGGCCGGTGACGACACCTGGATGCTGACGGGCACCGACGAGCACGGTCAGAAGATGCTCCGCGCCGCCGCCGCCAACGGCGCGACGCCGCAGGAGTGGGTCGACCGGCTCGTCAGCGAATCGTGGTTCCCGCTGCTGGAGACGCTCGACGTCGCCAACGACGACTTCATCCGCACGACGCAGGAGCGCCACGAGGAGCGCGTGCAGAAGTTCGTGCAGGCGATCTACGACCGCGGCCACATCTACGCGGGCGAGTTCGAGGCGCTCTACTGCGTCGGCTGCGAGGAGTTCAAGACCGAATCCGAGATCGTCGACGGCACCGGTGCGTTCGAGGGCCTGAAGGTCTGCGCGATCCACTCGAAGCCGCTCGAGCTGCTGCAGGAGAAGAACTACTTCTTCACGCTCAGCGCGTTCCAGGATCAGCTGCTCGAGCTCTACCGCACGGTGCCCGACTTCGTGCGGCCCGAGTCGGCCCGCAACGAGGTCGTCTCGTTCGTGAAGAACGGACTGAAGGACCTGTCGATCTCGCGGTCGACGTTCGACTGGGGCATCAAGGTGCCCTGGGACGAGTCGCACGTCATCTACGTGTGGGTCGATGCGCTGCTGAACTACGCCACCGCCGTCGGCTACGGCAGCGACCCCGAGGAGTTCGCCCGCCGGTGGCCGGCGTACCACGTGGTCGGCAAGGACATCCTGCGCTTCCACGCCGTCATCTGGCCGGCGATGCTGATGGCCGCCGGCGTCGAGGTGCCGCGCGGCGTCTTCGCGCACGGCTGGCTGCTGGTCGGCGGCGAGAAGATGTCGAAGTCCAAGCTGACGGGGATCGCCCCGACCGAGATCACCGACGTCTTCGGGTCGGACGCGTACCGGTTCTACTTCCTGTCGGCGATCGCCTTCGGCCAGGACGGCTCGTTCTCCTGGGAGGACCTGTCGGCCCGCTACCAGGCCGAGCTCGCCAACGGCTTCGGAAACCTCGCCTCCCGCACCGTCGCGATGGTCGAGCGCTACTTCGAGGCCATCGTGCCGCCGCCGGCGGAGTACACGGAGAAGGACATCGAGATCCAGCGGATCGTCGCGAAGGCCGCCGACGACGCGGATGCCGCGATCGAGCGTTTCCGCATCGACGAGGCCATCGCGGCGATCTGGACGATCGTCGACGCGCTGAACCTGTACATCACCGAGAACGAGCCGTGGGCTCTGGCGAAGGACGATGCGCAGCGCGCGCGCCTGGGCACCGTGCTCTACACGGCGGCCGAGGGACTCCGCGCCCTCGCGGTGCTGCTGTCGCCGGTGACGCCGATCGCGACGCAGAAGCTGTGGGAGGCGCTCGGCGCCGGTGCGGAGCTCGGCGCGCTCGACGCGCAGCCGCTGCGCGAGGCGGGCCGGTGGGGGGCTCTGCGTCCGGGCACGTCGGTCAACGGCCTCGCCCCGCTCTTCCCCCGCGTCGAGCAGGCGCGGTGACCGACCCGTCGCAGTACGTCCGCACGCGCGAGAAGGGCTCGCGCGACGTGACCTACCCCGACGCGCCCGCGCCGCTCAGCGTGCCGGTCTACGACAACCACGCGCACCTCGAGATCGAGGACGGCGTCGGACTGTCGCTCGACGAGCAGCTCGACCGTGCCGCAGAGGTCGGCGTCATCGGGGTCGTGCAGGCCGGCGGCGACATCGACTCCAGCCGCTGGTCGGCGTGGGCCGCGGCATCCCATCCGCGCGTGCTCGCCGCGGTCGCCATCCATCCGAACGAGGCGCCGGAGTACGCGGCGGCCGGTCGGCTCGACGAGGCGATCCGCGTGATCGACGAGCTGGCCGCACAGCCGCGCGTGCGGGCCGTCGGTGAGACGGGGCTGGACTTCTTCCGCACCGCCGAGGACGGCCGGCCGGCCCAGTTCGAGAGCTTCGAGGCGCACATCGCCCTCGCGAAGAAGCACGGCATCGCCATGCAGATCCACGATCGCGACGCCCACGACGCCGTGCTCGAGACGCTGGTGCGCGTCGGAGCTCCGGAGCGCACGGTGTTCCACTGCTTCTCCGGCGACGCCGCCATGGCGCGCGTCGCGGCCGAGGCGGGCTACTACCTGTCGTTCGCGGGCAATGTGACGTTCAAAAACGCGCAGAACCTCCGCGACGCCCTCGCCGTCACGCCGCGGGAGCGCATCCTGGTGGAGACGGATGCCCCGTTCCTCACCCCCGTGCCCCATCGCGGTCGTCCCAACGCGCCCTACCTCGTGCCGGTGACGGTGCGGTTCCTGGCCGCGGAGCTCGACCTTCCGCTCGACGAGCTGTGCGCTCAGCTCGCCGCCAACACCCTCGAGGTCTACGGCGCGTTCGACGACTGACGCGGGTCCGGCTGTCGGTGTGACGCCGGATCCTGCTGCCGGCGGGACGCGGGTTCGCGATCGTATTCGTCGGACGCCGGTTCGGCTTCGGGTAGGACGCAGGTCTGCGTCACGTCCTCCGGACGGCGGCGGCACCGGCGAGGCGGGTCGGCGATGTCGTGACGGTGCGCCATCGCATCGATGGGTCGAACCACCCCGGCGCCCGCACCTGGGGCACACCGCAATTCATACGGATGCGCCAGCCGATCCGGTCGAGGAACCGGTGATGGAACCAGCACAGCAGCACACCGTTGTCGGTGTGCGTCGGTCCGTCGTTCGCGTGTTCGAGCACGTGGTGGATCTCGCACCATGCGGCGGGGACGCCGCATCCGGGGATCACGCAGCCTCCGTCACGGAGCGCGATCGCGCGGCGCTGGTGGCGGTTGAAGACGCGCTCCGCGGTGCTGATCGCGACGATGCGGCCGTCGCGGTTGGTGACACGCTGTATGGCGCCGTGGCAGGCGATGTGGTGGGCGGCGGCGATCGTGAGGGGCTGATCGCAGCCCTGGGCGTACGCGTAGCCCGTGCCGCCGGCGACATCGTCGGCGTCGACCGAGACCACGAGTGTCGGTGCGTGGCCGCCGAGCGTCGGCAGCAGTCCGCTGGAGGCGGCGACATCAAGGGCGCTGGCAAGGGCATCGTGCTGCTTCTGCGCGCGGCTGCGGTCGTCGAGGGGCGCAATCGGTGAGCCGTCGGCCTCGTGGGTGTCGACGAACGCCACCTTGGGTGAGATCTGGGCGTCGAAGATCGTCTGCAGTTGCGCCGCGACGTCGGGGAGCAGTATGCCGCGCACGGCCACCCCCGACGGCGTGGCCACCCCGATGGTGAAGGAGCGGCGCCGGATGGCGGCACGCTCGCTAGGCTCGGCCCCGTCCTGATCGAGGGCGAGCGCCCACGTCTGCGCGTGGATCTTCAGCAGCGATGCGCACGCCGGGGGAGCGCCGTCCGGACCCTCTCCCCGTGCCTCGGCGACGACGATCCCGGCGGCTTCACGGTGGGCGTCGGTCGGAACTCGTGGCGCCGTCGATTGCAGCGGCTCGCAGATCGCGAGGATGCCGTCGAGGCCGAGCACGCCGTCGGTCATCGCTTCGCGCAGGCAGGGGAGCGCGGCATCCAGCAGTTCGCCTGTCATGTCCGACACGGTGGGCCGTACGACCTGAGCGGCCCTCTGCAGGCGCGAGGCGGTCTGCGGGCTGACGCGCGTGAGGATCTGCACGAGTTCGGAGACGTCGCGGCAGCCGAGGTGCGTGGTCATGCGCTCATCGCGATCGGGCTGCTCGGAGCGGCGCACGACCTCGCCGACCGCGTCGATCAGGAGGGCGTCGACGAGCCGGCTCAGCGCGCCGATCGCCGTTACCTGACGGACGAGTTCACTCTCGTTCGATCGCTGGAACGCGCGCTCGTCCTCCGCTCCGCGCAGCACCTCACGAGCCTGCTGCTGCAGGCTGTGAAGCGGCGCGGTAAGGAGGTCCATACCCTCTATCCTGCCGAGGGCCTCCGACATCCATCGACTTTGAAAACGCTGATGAGAAGCAAATATTCGTTGGTGAACAGCTCGCCGACAGACCTACTACCGCTCGCGCCGCTCCGCCGCCTGATCGGCGTCGCCCAGCGCCACCGGCGCGGCCGCGATGTGCGAGATGGTGCGCCACACGAGCGCGAGCGTGACCGCCGACCCGGCGAACGCGAACCACCACGGCGCGGTCAGCCCCCAGATCTGGGCGATCGTCCCTCCCAGGAGCTGTCCGACGACCAGGCCGGCGAAGATGCCCACCATGTTCACGGACGCGATGCGGCCCTGCAGCCCGAGCGGCACCAGACGCTGGCGCACCGTCGTGGAGATCGTGCCCCAGACGAAGGCGTACAGACCGAAGCCGAACATGATCGCGAAGGCCACCAGCGGCGAGGTGGTCAGAGCGAAGCCCAGGTGCATCAGCACCTCCAGCGTCAGGCAGATGCGCATGAGGGTCGAGAAGCGCAGGCGCCGCTCGAGCCGGCCGAAGATCGTCGTCCCCACCAGTCCGCCCAGTGCGGAGGCCGTCGTCAGCGCGCCGAATCCGACCGCTCCCATCTGCAGGTGCTCGGTGGCGTAGAGCACGAGGATGCTCCACGGTGCCGCCCACGTCACGTTGAACACGAGGATGATCAGCACGAGCGAGCGCACCGGAGCGTTCGTCCGGAGCCACCGCAGCCCCTCGCGGATGGGATGCGCGTCACGGTCGCCGGCGGCATCCTGCTCCGGGATCGACGTCCGCGCGATGCGCGACACGAGCACGACCGCGAGGCCGACCGCCAGGATCTGCACCAGGAACGGCCAGAACGATCCCAGCGCGAACAGGAAGGCGCCTACCGGGGGACCGGCCAGCTGATTGCCGACCAGGAAGCCGGCCTGCAGGCGCGCGTTGCCGATGCCGAGATCGCGGGGTGCGACGAGCATCGGCAGCAGCGTGCTGCCGGCGGTGTCGGCGAACACCTCCGCGGTGCCGTAGAGGAATGCGGTCGCCAGCACGACCCACACGGTGATGTGCCCGGTCGCCAGGAACACCACCAGCACGGAGACGACGACGGCGCGCGAGGCGTTCGCGATCATGACGAGCCGGCGCCGATCGACGCGATCTGCGAGGGAGCCCGCGAACAGGCCGAAGAGGAGCCACGGCAGGAACTGCATCATGGCCCCTGCCGCCACCAGCAGCGGTGAGGAGGTCAGCGAGGCGATCAGCAGCGGGGAGGCGGCCAGCGCGATGCCGTCGCCGAGATTGCTCGTCCACGACGACGACAGCAGCCAGCGGAAGTCCCGGCCGAGACGCCGCGGAGCGATGAGCTCGGCGACGGGTGTCATCGGCTCATCCTAGGGAGCACGCCCGACACGGCCGTCGGACTCGCGCGCCAGGTGCCGGACACCAGGTGCCGGATGCCGGCCGTGAACGGTCCGGCATCCGGCGACGGCTCAGCGGTCCTCGTCGTCGAGGCGCTCCTGCTCGCGCTCTTCGAGGCGGTCCTTCTCCTTCTGGGCGGCTTCGCGCTCTTCGCGCACCTTCTCGTGCTCCGGCTTGTTGTTCGTCATGCCCAGATCCTACGACGTGGTCTTCGCCGTGCCCTTGGGGCGCGTGACGAACAGCGTCTCGGTCTTCTCGAGCTCCATGCCCTTGGTCTCGGGGATCTTGAGCCACACGTAGAAGAACGACAGCGCGGCGAACAGGGCGTACATGCCGTAGGTGAGCGGCAGCGACCAGGCCGACATGGCCGGGAAGCTGACGGTGATCAGGAAGTTGGCGATCCACTGCGCGCCGGCGGCGACGCCGAGCGCCTTGCCGCGGATGCGGCTCGGGAAGATCTCGCCCAGCAGCACCCACACGAGCGGGCCCCACGACGCGCCGAAGCCGATGACGAAGAGGTTGGCGGCGACGAGGGCGATCGGCCCCCACGGGGCGTCCAGCGACACCTTGCCCTCGGCGTCGGTCGTGGAGAACATGAAGCAGATCGCCATGAAGGCGAGCGAGACGGCCATCATCACCGACCCGGTGAGCAGGATCGGCTTCCTGCCGACCCGGTCGACGAGGAAGATCGCTATGAGCGTGACGAGCACGTTCGTGATCGAGGTCACGACGCTGATGCCGAGCGAGGCGCTCTCGGGGAAGCCCACCGACTGCCACAGCGTCGTGGAGTAGTAGAAGATCACGTTGATGCCGACGAACTGCTGGAACACCGACAGGATGATGCCGACCCAGACGATGCTCTGCAGGCCGAGCACGGGTCCGCGGAGGGTGACGCCCTGCGTCTCCTTGTCGAACTCGA
Source organism: Microbacterium lemovicicum (assembly GCF_003991875.1). Lineage (NCBI taxonomy): Bacteria > Bacillati > Actinomycetota > Actinomycetes > Micrococcales > Microbacteriaceae > Microbacterium > Microbacterium lemovicicum. The sequence continues at coordinate 2,104,261 of NZ_CP031423.1, read as the reverse complement.
TGGCCTTCGTCAGCTCCCGTATCGACTGATCGAGGTCGGCCTTCGGGATGAGGCGCGCGAAGATGGCGCGTGCCTCGTCGTGACGGCCCTTGCTGATCAGGAACCGGGGCGATTCGGGGACGGTGAACGCGAGGATGCCGTAGACCGCCGCGGGGACGACGCCGACGAGGAACATCCAGCGCCAGGCCTCCAGCCCGAACCACAGCGGCGAGGACGCGCCGCCCGCACCCCAGGCGAGCACCGCGTCGCTGAGCAGTGCGGTGAAGATGCCGAGGGTGATCGCGAGCTGCTGCAGGGAGGCGAGACCGCCGCGGATCTGGCGCGGGGCGATCTCGGAGATGTAGGCCGGTGCCACCACGGAGGCGATGCCGATGCCGAGACCGCCGATGACGCGCCAGAGGATGAGGTCGCCGACGCTGAAGGTGAGACCGGAGCCGATCGACGAGACGAAGAACATGATCGCGCCGAGGAACATCACCCGCAGACGGCCCCAGCGGTCCGACAGGCTGCCGGCGATGATCGCGCCGACCGCGCAGCCCAGCAGCGCGACGGCGACGACGAAGCCGGTGATGACGGGGTTCAGCTCGAAGTTGCCCTCGATCGAGTCGACGGCTCCGTTGATGACCGACGAGTCGAAGCCGAAGAGGAACCCGCCCACCGCCGCCGCCACCGAGAGCCCGACGGCTCTGCGACCGTACGGACTGCGGAACGAGAACGAACCTGTGGGAATGGCGCCGGCGTCAGTCATGGGCACACACTACCCACGCCCGTGCCGCCCGCACAGGGACCTGCGTCGCCGATGGCTACAGTGAGACAATGCCCGTGAACCTCCTGGGGGCCGCTGACATCCGCGCGCTGGCCGCCGAGCTCGACGTCACCCCCACCAAGAAGCTGGGCCAGAACTTCGTCGTCGACGCCAACACCGTCCGCAAGATCGTCACCGTCGCGGGTGTCCGTGCGGGCGAGACCGTCGTGGAGGTCGGACCCGGGCTCGGCTCGCTCACCCTCGCGGTGCTCGAGACCGGCGCGAGGGTGCTCGCCGTCGAGATCGACCACCGCCTGGCCGCACGGCTGCCCGAGACCGCGGCGGCGCGCGGCGTGCCGGACGGCGCACTGACGGTGCTCGACGCCGATGCCCTCCGCATCACCGAGCTGCCCGGGGAGCCGACGGTGCTCGTGGCGAACCTGCCCTACAACGTCTCCGTGCCGGTGCTGCTGCACTTCCTCGAGACGTTCCCCTTCCTCCGTCGCGGCGTGGTGATGGTGCAGGCGGAGGTCGGCGAACGTCTCGCCGCACCGCCCGGGTCGAAGGTCTACGGCGCTCCCAGCGCGAAGGCGGCCTGGTACGGGCCGTGGCGTCTCGCCGGGACGGTGTCGCGGCAGGTCTTCTGGCCGGTGCCGAACGTCGACTCGGTCCTGGTGTCCTTCACGCGGGATGCCGCGGCCCGCGGTGACGACGACGAACGGCGTCGCACGTTCTCGATCGTCGACGCCGCGTTCCAGCAGCGCCGGAAGATGCTGCGTCAGGCGTTGTCGGGTGTGCTGGGCGGGAGCTCCGCCGAGGCCTCCGCGGTGCTCGAGGCGGCGGATGTGGCGCCGACGGCGCGGGGCGAGGAGCTCTCGATCGCCGACTTCCAGCGGATCGCGGCCGCCGCTGCGCGCGCAGCGTCTTAGTCGCCGGCACCGGACGTTCTCGGCCGGTTCTCACGGATGTCATGTGTCGTTCGCAGGAGAGCGCCCCACCATGTCCTAGACATGGACCACCGCGGTTTCGCGGCAACGGCGCTGTTCGCGAAAGGGACATCATGCGCATCGCGGAGTATCCGGCACCCGAACGGATCCTGCTCCACCTCAGTGACACCCACCTGCGCGCGCCCGGCCCGATGCTTTTCGACAGCATCGACGGCGCCCGGCGGCTGGCCCGTGCGCTCGGCGCCATCGAGGCCTCCCGCGTGCGACCCGACGCGATCGTCTTCACCGGCGACCTCGTCGACCTGGGTGAGACCGATGCCTACGGCACCCTGCGCGCGCTCGTCGAGCCGTTCGCGGAGCGGCTCGGCGCCCCCGTGTTCTGGGTGATGGGCAACCACGACGACCGTGCGTCCTTCCGCGCGGAGCTGTGGGGGCAGCATCCCGCCGACCCCTCCGCTCCCGTCGACCGCGTCGACGAGCTCGACGGCCTGCGTCTGGTGACGCTGGACAGCACCGTGCCCGGGCACCACCACGGTGAGATCGGCGACGACCAGCTCGCGTGGCTCGCCGACGTGCTGGCCACACCGGCGCCGCTGGGCACGATCCTGGCCATGCACCACCCGCCCGTGCCCGCCGTGCTGCCGCTGGCGGCGAGCGTGGAGCTACGCGACCAGCAGCGGCTCGCCCGCGTGCTCCGCGGCACCGACGTCCGCGCGATCATCGCGGGCCACCTGCACTACTCGACCTTCGCGACGTTCGCGGGCATCCCCGTGTCGGTCGCCTCATCCACGTGCTACGCGCAGGACCTCACGGTGCCGACCGGGGGCACACGCCCGCAGGACGGCGCGCACTCGTTCAACCTCGTGCACGTCTACGACGAGACGGTCGTGCACTCCGTCGTCGCGGTCGACGCCGCCCCGGCCCTCGAGCACATCGACGCCGACGAGGCGCAGCGGCGGCTGCGGCTCGCGGGCATCGAGACGCCTCTCAGCGATGCGCGGCGGATCTCTCCTCCGACGGAGCCGCTGACGGTCCTGCGCTGACGCCGACGGCAGGGTCCTCCCACGGGGCGGCGACCGGGAACATGCGTCCGAGCAGGTCGAGCACGGCGCGCACGCGCACCGTCTCGGGCACCTCGGTCTCGCCGCCGTCGTTGAGGCAGAACATGTCGATGTCGCGACGCTCCGCGAGCTTCTCCATCTGGGCGAGCGATCGCGCCAGCGTCGTCTGCACGTAGCGCGTGCGCGGCCGCTCGGTCGACACCGCCCGCCCGGTCAGCAGCGCGTAGTAGTGGTACAGGCTGTTGGTGACCGAGATGTCGGTGGCGGCGCGGAACCGGGATGCCGCGGTGCGACGGAAGTCGTCGGCGAACACGTCCTCGAGCTCGGCCATCACGCTGCGGCGCAGCGGCGTCGCGCAGTGCTCGAGGTCGCGCGAGATGATCCGGCCGAAGCGCTCCTCCAGGAGTGCGCGGTTGACGCGGAGGGCGTTGTCGTGCCCGCTGCGCTCGATGCGCGCGGCGCCGGGGCCGATCCGCACGTCGCTCTCGACGAACTTCGTGACGCCGCCGGGAGTGAAGAACAGGTCGGGGTCGACGGGGCGCGCGAAGAACATGTCGTCGTTGGAGTAGAGGAAGTGCTCGCTGAGCCCGTCGATGCGGTGCAGCTGTGCCTCCACGGCGTGCGAGTTGTGGGTCGGCAGCGACGAGGTGTCGGCGAAGAAGGCGTCGCTCGGCACCACCGTCACACGCGGGTGATCCCGCAGCCAGGCCGGCGCGGGGGAGTCGGTGGCGATGAAGATCCGCCGCACCCACGGCGCGTACATGTGCACGCTGCGCAGCGCGTAGCGCAGCTCGTCGACCTGGCGGAAGCGCGCCGGGCCGTCATCGCCCTCGCCGACGACGTACTCGGTCAGGCGCGCGGCACGCTGGCGCAGGAACTCGCTCGAGGAGCCGTCGACCCACGAGAAGACCATGTCGATCTCGGCCGTCACCTCGTGGGGCTGGGCGTCGAACATGCCGCGGATCGTGCGCCACGAGCGACCGTGGGCTTCCACCTCGACGATGTCGAGATCCGACCGGGCGAACACGCGGCGCGTCAGGACGTTCTCACGGGGAGCCTCCACGAGGGCCTCGCCGATCCGCCAGAACTCCACACCCACCGCGTGATCGGCGCCGTAGCGCAGTCCGGAGGCCGCGATGCGCGGTCGGAACACCCGCACGACGCTCGGACCGGCCTCGGCCACGGGGAGGTCCTGCATCGGCAGCGGCGCGTGCCCCTGCACCTTCCCGTAGACGGGCTCCCGCTCGCACAGCTCCGCGATCGCCGCCAGCGCCTCGACCCGGAGCTCCTCGTCCACGGCCAGCGCGGGCACCCGGGCGCTGCGACGCAGCAGCAGGACGGGGATGCCGGCGGCATCGAGCGCGTCGCGGATGAGGAGGAGGTCCTCGGTGCGGGCCTGCTCGGGCGTGAGGTCGTCGTGCGGAACGTGCAGCACGCCGCCGGCGAGGATCAGGTCCTCGCGCTCGGCGAGGACGGGCCAGAGGCGGGGTTCGCGGGGGAGTGCGGTGAGTGGGATCGTCAATGTGCTCCTCGAGGTGCAGGCAGGCAGGCCACGCTAACGGCTCGGCGTTTCCGGGATGTTGCGGAGGGTGATCCCGTCGGCGGGCCAGAGCTCCATTGTCTCCCGCGCGCGACCCGGCGGGCGACGGGCGAGGGCGGCGGGGGACGACGGCATCCGACGCGGCCGCCCGCACCGCTGGTGCCGCAGCCGCGCTAGCCTCGGAGCGTGACCGACGTCGACCCCCGCTTCCGCACCGGGATCCCCGAGATCCACCGTCCGTACGCCGCCGCCGCCGAGCGGTACGACGCCACCCGCTACCGGCAGGTGGGCACCTCCGGGCTCTTCCTGCCGCCCGTCTCGCTGGGCCTGTGGTGGAACTTCGGCGACAACATCCCGTTCGACCGCCAGCGCGCCGTGCTGCGCCACGCCTTCGACGTCGGCATCTCGCACTTCGACCTGGCGAACAACTACGGACCGCCCTACGGCAGCGCCGAGACGAATTTCGGCCGCATGATGCGCGAGGACTTCGCGCCGTACCGCGACGAGCTCCTCATCTCCTCGAAGGCGGGCTACGACTTCTGGCCCGGACCGTACGGCAACTGGGGCTCGCGCAAGCACATCATCGCCAGCGCCGAGTCGTCGCTGCGACGCATGGGGCTGGACTACGTCGACGTCTTCTACTCCCACCGCGTCGACGCGGTGACCCCGATCGAGGAGACCGTCGGCGCGCTGGACACGCTCGTCCGCCAGGGCAAGGCGCTGTACGTGGGCATCTCGTCCTACAGCGCGGAGCGCACCGCCGAGGCCGTCGCGGTGGCGCGGAGCCTCGGGACGCCGCTCGTCATCCACCAGCCGGCCTACTCGATCCTGAACCGGTGGGTCGAGGACGGTCTCACCGGCGTCCTCTCGCAGGAGGGGATGGGCGCGATCGCCTTCACCCCTCTCGCGCAGGGCCTGCTGACCGACAAGTACCTCGCCGACGGCGCGGCGGAGCGGTCGCAGAAGCGCTCGACGCTGCCCGACGGCACGCTGTCGGAGTCGGCGCTGGGTGCGCTGCGGGGCCTGGACGTCATCGCGAAGGAGCGCGGCCAGTCGCTCGCGCAGATGGCCATCCAGTGGGTGCTGCGCGACCCGGTGGTCGCCTCGGCGCTCATCGGCGCCTCGCGCCCGGAGCAGCTCGACGAGAACATCGCCGCGCTCCAGGGGGCGGCGTTCGACACGGAGGAGATCGAGCGCATCGACGCCCTCTCCGACGCCATCGACGTCGACCTGTGGGCGGAGTCGGCGAACAGATGAGCGCTGCCGGCGAGCGGATGCCGCGGCCCCGGGTGCCGGTCGACGCATGAGCGGATCGACGGCATGGCGCCCGGGCCGCGTGCATGTGCGCGCCCCCGGCAAGCTCAACCTGTTCTTCGAGGTGGGCGACGTGCAGCCGGACGGCTACCACGACGTGGCATCCGCCTATCAGGCCGTCTCGCTCCACGAGGACTGCTGGGCCGAGGAGGCGGATGACTTCACGATCTCGGTGACGGGCGCCGTGGACGTCTCCGGTGTGCCCTCCGACGACCGCAACCTCGCTCTGCGCGCGGCGCGACTGCTCGCGAAGGAGATCGGGCACAGGGGCGGCGTGCACCTCGACATCGTGAAGCAGGTGCCGGTCGCCGGCGGCATGGGAGGCGGATCGGCGGATGCCGCGGCCGCCCTCGTCGCCTGCGACGCCCTGTGGAACGCCGACCTCGGCACCGCGCAGCTGCAGCGCCTCGCCTCCCGGCTGGGGGCCGACGTGCCGTTCGCGCTGATGGGCGGCACCGCCGTGGGCACGGGTCGCGGCGATCAGCTGAGCCCGGCTCTGGCCAAGGGGCGGTTCGACTGGGTCATCGTGCCGGATGCCGGCGGCCTGAGCACGCCGGACGTGTACGGACGGCTCGACGAACTGCGCCGTCGCCGCAACGTCGACATCGCACCGCCGCCCCGCGCCCCGGCGGTCGCCCCCGAGGTGCTCCAGGCGCTGCGCGCCGGCGATGCCTCCGTGCTCGCCGAGCACGCCCGCAACGACCTGCAGGTGGCCGCGCTGTCGCTGCGGCCCGACCTGCGGGACACGCTCGAGCTGGGGGAGCGCTCCGGCGCCCTGGTCGGCCTCGTCTCCGGCTCGGGTCCGACGCTCGCCTTCCTGGCCGCGGGCCCGGAAGATGCTCTCGAGCTGCAGGTCACGCTGTCGGCCTCCGGCCGGACGGCACTCCACGTGCACGGCCCGGTGGCGGGAGCCCGCGTCATCGGCTGACGCGCACTATTACACTCCGTGACGCGTTCAGGGCAAGGGGGTGTCTTTTCCGGGTCCCTGTCCGCGGTGGGGGGTACCGTGGAACACCGCTGCGGCCAGCCCGCAGCGGACGACGGCGTGAATCGGATCGCCGGCCAGGAGGAATCATGAAGGCAGTACTCGACGGCTCGGTCATCGCCGAAGCCCCGCAGGAAGACCTCGTCCGCATCGAGGGAAACTGGTACTTCCCCCCGGCCAGCGTCACCGCGGGAGCTCTCGAGGAGACGGCCACGCCGTACACCTGCCCCTGGAAGGGCGAGGCGCAGTATTACGCCGTCGTGGCCGACGGCCGGAGACTCGACGACCGCGCCTGGTCCTACCCGACCCCGTACCCCACGGCCATCGAGCGGGTCGGCACCGACTTCTCGGGCTACGTCGCGTTCTGGAAAGAGGTCCAGGTCGTCGATTGACCGACGACCCGGCTCACCGCCCCGAGGGTCGCACACCACCATCGCACCCGCGTGGCGCCGCCTGGCGCATGCGCCCGACGAGGAGAAGCCGTGATCGAGTTCAGCCATGTGACCAAGGAGTTCCCCGACGGCACCCGCGCCGTCGATGACTTCAGTCTCGTGATCCCGTCGCGCCAGACGACGGTGTTCGTCGGATCATCCGGCTGCGGCAAGACGACGCTGCTGCGGATGATCAACCGGATGGTCGAGCCGACCGGCGGCTCCATCCACATCGACGGCGACGACATCTCCGGCAAGCAGCCCGTCGCCCTGCGGCGCGGCATCGGGTACGTGATGCAGAACTCCGGCCTCATGCCGCACTTCACCGTGGCCGACAACATCTCCACGGTGCCGGTGCTGCTCGGCACGAGCCGCAAGGAGGCGCGCACGCGCGCCCTCGACCTCATGGCCACGGTCGGCCTCGACACCGCAATGGCAGACCGCTACCCGAGCCAGCTCTCGGGCGGACAGCAGCAGCGCGTCGGCGTGGCCCGCGGGCTCGCGGCCGACCCGAACATCCTGCTCATGGACGAGCCGTTCGGCGCCGTCGACCCGATCGTGCGCACCGAACTCCAGCAGGAGCTCATCCGCCTGCAGAGCGACATCGGCAAGACCATCGTCTTCGTCACGCACGACATCGACGAGGCGTTCCTCCTGGGCGACCAGGTCGTCATCCTCGAGAAGGGCGCCCACGTCGCGCAGGTGGGCAGCCCGAGCGAGATCCTGGAGCAGCCGGCATCCGATTTCGTCGCCTCCTTCATCGGCAGCGACAAGGGCAAGCGCGCCCTGCGCCTCAAGAAGACCGCCACCGGCACGGTCGTCGTCGACGGCGAAGGCCGCACCCAGGGTGCGCTGATCGACGAGCCGGCGCCGTGAACTGGCTCTTCGGGAACCTGCCGCTCGTCATCGATCTGACGCTCAACCACATGCGTCTGAGCGTCATCCCGATCCTCCTCGGCTTCGTGATCGCCATTCCGCTCGGCCGCCTGACGCTGTCCGGGCGCGTCCCGCGCGCGACGATCATCACCTCGATGAGCCTCCTCTACACGATCCCGTCGCTCCCGCTGTTCGTGATCCTCCCGGCGATCCTGGGCACGAAGGTGCTCAGCGACGTCAACCTCATCGTGGCGCTGACGATCTACGCGGTCGCGATCATGGTGCGCGCCACCAGCGACGCGTTCTCCTCCGTCTCGGCCGATACGAAGCAGGCGGCCACCGCCATGGGCTTCTCCTCCTGGCGCCGCTTCTGGCAGGTCGAGTTCCCCCTCGCGGGTCCGGTCATGCTGGCAGGGCTGCGCGTCGTGTCGGTCTCGACCATCGCGCTCGTCTCGGTCGGCGTGCTCATCGGCTCACAGAACCTCGGCTACCTCTTCGTGAACGGCAAAGCGCGCAACAACCTCGAGGAGGTGGTCGTCGGCATCGTCGCGAGCCTCCTCATCGCCCTGCTGTTCGACGTGATCCTCGTGATGCTCGGTCGCGTGCTGATGCCGTGGTCGAAGGTCGACCGCTCCGCGCGTCGCCGCAGCCGTCGCGTCGCCCTGAGCGCGCCCATCGCGGCGGGGGGTCCGGCATGAACCTCTTCCTCAACGCCATCGCGTGGATCCTCGACCCGGCCAACTGGAAGCCGGGCGGCATCTCGCCGCTCCCGATCCAGGACCGCATCGGAGAGCACCTGCTCTACGCGGTCGTCGCGCTGTCGATCGCGGCGCTCATCGCGCTGCCACTGGGCTTCTACATCGGCCACACGGGCCGCGGACGCCAGTTCGTCATCAGCTTCACCGGCGCGATGCGCGCCCTGCCCACCCTCGGCGTCCTGTTCTTCCTCACCATGGTGCTCGGCAACATCGTGCGGGGGGCGTCGGGCATCTTCTGGGGCACGATGATCGCGCTGATCATCCTGGCCATCCCGTCGATCCTCGCCGGTGCCTACGCCGGCCTCGAGTCGGTGTCACGTCAGACGATCGACGCCTCCCGCGCGATCGGGATGACCGAGGCGCAGATCCTCACGCGTGTGGAGATCCCGCTCGCCCTGCCGCTCATCATCGGCGGACTCCGCGCCGGAGCGCTGCAGATCATCGCCACCGCGGTCATCGCCTCCTACGCGGGCCTCGGCGGCCTCGGCCGCATCATCGGCAGCGGCATCGGCCTGAACGACTACGACAAGATCCTCGGCGGCGCCATCCTGGTGACCGTCCTGGCGCTCATCGTGGACGGCGCGTTCGCGCTGGTGCAGCGCTTCACCAGAATTCCCGGGAGCGGCGCCGACGCCGCGACCCCGGGTGCACGACTCCGCCGACGGGCGTCCCGTCCCTCGGCGGCGGTGGAAACACCAAACCAAGAGAGGAATGTCACAGCATGAATATTCTCAAGAAAGGCCGGGTCGCCCTCGGCGTCATCGCGGTCGGAGCTGTGGTGGCTCTGGCAGGGTGCGCCCAAGGAGATCCCACCGCTCCCGAAACAGGTGATGCGGCCGGTGGCGGATCCTCCAGCACCATCATCGTCGGCTCGTTCGCCTTCCCCGAGAGCGAGATCCTCGGCGAGATCTACGCGCAGGCACTCACGGCCAAGGGCTTCGACGTGCAGACCAAGTTCAACATCGGACCGCGTCAGCAGACCATCCCGGCGCTGCAGGACGGCTCGATCAACCTGATCCCGGAGTACAACGGCAACCTGCTCGCGTACTACGACACCGCCTTCACGCAGCGCACGACGGAGGACGTCGACAGCGCCCTGACCGATGCGGTCGCGGCCGACGAGCTGACGGTCTACTCGTCCGCCGAGGCCGAGGACAAGGACGCCTATGTCGTCACCAGCGACTACGCCACGGCCAACGGCCTGACCTCGATCGGCGACCTCTCCAAGGTGCAGCCGCTGACCCTGGGCGCCAACCCGCAGTTCGCCGAGCTCGGCTACGGCCTCCCGGGCCTCGCGTCGGTCTACGGCGTCGACCAGGTCACCTTCGTGCCCTACGAGGACTTCGGCGGACCCGACACGGTCAAGGCGCTCGTGGACAACACGGTGCAGGTGGCCGACATCTACACGACGTCGCCGGCCCTCAAAGCCGAGAACCTCACGGTGCTCGAAGACCCGGAGAACCTGATCGCGGCCCAGAACGTGATCCCGCTCCTGAGCTCCTCCATCGACACCCCCGAGCTCAAGGAGGTGCTGGACGCCGTCTCCGCGAAGCTCACGACCGACGACCTCATCACGCTCCGCGACCGTGTCGAGGGTGACGAGCAGGCGTCCGCGAACACCGCCGCCGCCGACTGGCTGAAGGAGGCCGGGCTGCTCTGACCGGCGCCCGCCACCGCTTCACCGAGAGGCCGTCCCGCACCCGCGGGGCGGCCTCCCGGCTTTCTCGCCTAGCCTGGGAAGGATATGGCGCATCTTCTCGGGGGCGAATCCCTGCATCTGGAGTATCCGACGAAGGTCGTGTTCGACTCCGTCACCCTCGGCATCGCGGAGGGCGACCGCATCGGCATCGTCGGGCGCAACGGCGACGGGAAGTCCACGCTCCTCGGCATGCTCGCCGGGCTCGTCGAGCCCGACGGCGGCCGCGTCACGGTGCGGGGCGGCGTGCGGGTCGGCGTCCTCGACCAGGCCGACACCCTCGCCGACGACGACACGATCCGCTCGGCCGTCGTGGGCGACCGCCCGGAGCACGAGTGGGCCGGCGACGCCCGCACGCGTGATGTGCTGGCCGGGCTCCTCGGAGACCTTCCGTGGGAGTCGAGGCTCGGCGACCTCTCCGGCGGACAGCGCCGCCGCGTCGCCCTCGCGCATCTGCTCGCGCAGGACTGGGACGTCATGTTCCTCGACGAGCCCACGAACCACCTCGACGTCGAGGCCATCACCTGGCTCGCCGGCCACCTCAAGCGACGCTGGCCCGCCGGTTCGGGCGGCCTCCTGGTCGTGACGCACGACCGGTGGTTCCTCGACGAGGTCTGCACCATGACGTGGGAGGTGCACGACCGCATCGTCGAGGCTTTCGAGGGCGGCTACGCCGCGTACATCCTGCAGCGCGTCGAGCGCGACCGCATGGCGGCCTCGTCCGAGGCGCGACGGCAGAACCTCGCCCGCAAGGAGCTGGCGTGGCTCCGCCGCGGGGCGCCGGCACGCACCTCCAAGCCCCGCTTCCGCATCGACGCCGCGAACGCGCTCATCGAGGACGTGCCCGAGATCCGCGACAAGACGGCGCTGCAGTCCCTCGCCCTGTCCCGCCTCGGCAAAGACGTCGTCGACCTCCTCGACGCCGGCGTCAGCTACGGCGACCACACCGTCCTGCGCGATGTCGAGTGGCGCATCGCCCCCGGGGAGCGCACCGGCATCCTCGGCGTCAACGGCGCGGGCAAGTCCACGCTCCTCGGCCTGGTGGCCGGTTCGCTCGCTCCCACCGAGGGCCGCGTGAAGCGCGGCAAGACCGTCAAGGTGGCGACCCTGACGCAGCGCCTGGACGAGCTCGAGGCGCACCTGAACGACCCCGTGCGCGTCGTGCTGGAGCGCCTGCGCACCAGCTACTCGTTCGGCACGGGCTCGAAGACGCAGGAACTCACGCCCGGCCAGCTTCTGGAGCGCCTCGGCTTCTCCTCGGCGCAGCTCTCCACGCCGGTCAAGGACCTCTCGGGCGGGCAGAAGCGCCGCCTGCAGCTGCTGCTCATCCTGCTCGAGCAGCCCAATGTGCTGATCCTCGACGAGCCGACGAACGACCTCGACACCGACATGCTCGCGGCGATGGAGGACCTGCTCGACTCCTGGCCCGGCACGCTCATCGTCGTCTCGCACGACCGCTACTTCCTCGAGCGCGTGACCGACAACCAGTTCGCGATCCTCGACGCCCGGCTGCGGCACCTGCCCGGCGGCGTCGACGAGTACCTGCGCCTCCGCGCGCTGCAGGATGCCGCGCCGACGTCTTCCGCCGGATCGGCCGCGGCAGGCCCCGCCTCCGGACTCTCGGGTGCCGACCTGCGCACCGCGAAGAAGGAGGTCGCCGCGCTCGAGCGGCGCATCGGCAAGGTGCAGGGCGAGGTGGACGCCGCGCGCGCCGCGCTCGCGGAGCACGACCACGCCGACTACGAGGGGCTCGCGGCGCGGATGGCCCGCATCACGGCCGCCGAGACGGACGTCGCGGCCATGGAGGAGCGCTGGTTCGTTCTGACGGAGGAGATCGGCTGAGCGCCGCCGCGGTCGTCAGTGGAAGGCGTACTCCAGCAGGACGATGATCAGCCCCAGGAGCGCCGTGCCGACGCCGCCGAGCACGCGCACGAACACGGACGCCCCGCGACGGCCGTAGGCGAAGAAGCCGAGCAGGCCGAGGACGATCGTCGTCGTCCAGATCGCCGCGCGGAAGGCGTCGTCGACCGAGGCCTCCTCGAAGACGGCGATCAGCAGGACCAGCGAGGCGGGCACGGCCGCGTAGAGCATGCCGGACGCGTGCCGCATCGCGTGTCGCGTCGCCTTCCACAGACCCCGCTCGCCATGGTCGGTCAGCGTGTGGGCGAACGTGTGGGCGATGAAGAAGACCACCAGCGTGCTGAAGGCCGGCCACAGGATGTCCCACACGCTCTCGGCGTGGTCGGCGTTGATCGTGATCAGGGCGGCGTAGACGACGAGACCGTAGATCGACACCGAGCTGCGGAAGCGCCGGTCGAACCAGTGGGCGAAGCCCTTGCGGGGCCGGTGCGCGTGAGGAGCGGCGGGATGCCCCGGCTCGGTTGTGTGCGCATCCGCGGGCTGCGCGTCGGTGGCCTGCGCGTCGGCGGCCGGATCCTCGGCGCTCACGCGTCGAACCCCAGGCTGAGCTTGCGGAGCAGGCCGGCGAGGCGGTCCCTGTCGGCCCTGGACAGGCTGTCCAGCAGCAGGGCCTCGGCGTCGACGAGACGCGTGATGGCGGCGTCCACGCGGATGCGCCCGTCATCGGTGAGGGTGACCAGGATGCTGCGCCCGTCGTCGGGGTCGGCTTCGCGCCTGACGAGCCGGCGTGCCACCAGCCGGTCGATCCGGTTGGTCATGGTGCCGCTCGAGACGAGCGTCTGCTGCAGCAGCTGCTTCGGGCTGAGCTGGTAGTCCTCGCCCGCGCGGCGCAGGGCCGACAGCACGTCCCACTCCCACGGCTCGAGCTCGCTGCGGCGGAAGGCGTCGCGGCGTGCGCGGTCGAGGTGCCGGGAGAGCCGATCGACGCGGGACAGGACCTCCAGCGGCGAGAAGTCGAGGTCGGGTCGCTGGGCGATCCACGCCTCGACGATGCGGTCGACCTCGTCGCTGGTGTTCGCCATGGCTCCATTATCGACTGGGGGGCGGGACTGGCAGACTTGACGCGCGTCCGTGTCCCGGCCGCACGGTCCGCCGTAGTGTAACGGCAGCACGACAGCCTTTGGAGCTGTTCGGTCCAGGTTCGAATCCTGGCGGCGGAGCATGTCCGACATCACCGCCACCCCGCTCGCCGTCATCGTCCTCGCCGCAGGCCAGGGCACGCGCATGAAGTCCCGCACGCCCAAGGTGCTCCACCGCATCGGCGGGCGCGCGCTCGTGGGCCACGTGCTCGCGACCGCCCTCGAGCTGGAGCCCGAGCGCATGCTCGTGGTCGTGCGCCACGAGCGCGACCTCGTCGCCGACGCCGTCGTGACGGAGTTCCCGGGTGTGCAGGTCGTCGACCAGGACGACGTGCCCGGCACCGGACGCGCCGTCGAGGTGGCGCTGGAGGCGCTGTCGGAGTTCGAGGGCGACGTGCTCGTGCTGAGCGGCGACGTGCCGCTCCTCGAGACCGCCACGCTCACCGACCTCGTGCGCGCGCACCGCGAGGGCGGCGCCGCCGTCACCCTCCTCAGCGCCCGGCTCGACGACGCCTCCGGCTACGGTCGCGTGCTGCGCGACGACGCAGGCGAGGTGCACCGCATCGTGGAGCAGAAGGACGCCACCGCCGAGGAGGCGGCCGTCGGCGAGATCAACGCCGGCGTCTACGTCTTCCGCACGGCATCCCTGCGCTCGCATCTCGCGCTCGTCGGCACCGCCAACGCGCAGGGGGAGAAGTACCTGACCGACGTCGTGGCCCTGCTGCGCGACTCCCGGCTGGGGGTGTCGGCGACGGTGGCTCCCGATGCCGCAGCGGCCCTGGGCGTCAACGACCGGGTGCAGCTGGCCGAGGCCGCGCGCCTGCTCAACGCGCGCACCGTGCGCCACTGGCAGCGCGAGGGGGTCACGATCCTCGATCCGGCGACGACGTGGATCGACGTCACCGCCACCCTGGCCCCCGACGTCACGGTGCTGCCCGGCACCCAGATCCTGCGATCCACGACCATCGCCGAGGGTGCCACGGTCGGGCCCGACACGAGCCTCGTGGACTGCGAGGTGGGCGAGGACGCCGTCGTCAGCCGCACCGACGCCACGCTGGCCGTCATCGGCGCGGGGGCGACCGTCGGTCCGTTCGCCTACCTGCGACCGGGCACCTACCTCGGCGACAAGGGCAAGATCGGCACCTTCGTGGAGACCAAGAACTCCACCATCGGCGAGGGCAGCAAGGTGCCGCACCTCTCGTACATCGGCGACACGACCATCGGGGTCGGCGTGAACCTCGGCGCCGGGGCCATCACGGCGAACTACGACGACATCTCCAAGCACCGCACGGAGATCGGCGACCACGTGCACGCCGGGTCGCACAACGTCTTCGTCGCGCCGGTTAGGATCGGAGACGGCGCCAAGACCGGGGCCGGAGCGGTCATCCGCAAGGACGTCCCCGCCGGAGCCCTGGCACTGAGCGTGGCCCCTCAGCGCAACGTCGAGGGGTGGGTCGAGAAGAACCGACCGGGAACCCCCGCGGCAGACGCCGTCTCCCGGTCCACACAGGAAGCGGACGATGGCGCGCAAGAGCAAGACCGTTGAGCTCGACCGGGAGCACGACATCGCCCCCGGCCTGGTAGCCAAGACGAAGAAGCGGCTGGTCGTCGCCCGCGGCAGCTCCCACCCCGAGCTCGCGATGCAGGTCGCCGAGCACATGGGGACCGAGCTGGTGCCCACCGAGTACCGCACGTTCGCCTCGGGAGAGATCCTCACCCGCTTCGAGGTGTCGATCCGAGGCTGCGACTTCTTCCTGATCCAGAGCTTCGGGCCGCCGGTCAACGAGTGGCTCATGGAGACGCTCATCATGCTCGACGCCGCCAAGCGCGCCAGCGCCAAGCGCATCACCGTCGTGGCGCCCTACTACCCGTACTCCCGTCAGGACAAGAAGGGCCGCGGCCGCGAGCCCATCAGCGCGCGCCTCGTCGCCGACCTGATGCGCACCGCCGGTGCCGACCGCGTCATGAGCGTCGACCTGCACGCCGCGCAGATCCAGGGCTTCTTCGACGGACCCGTCGACCACCTCTTCGCCAAGCCGGTGCTGCTGGAGTACTTCCAGAAGACGCTGAGCCCCGACGACCGGGCGCGGCTCACGGTCGTGTCGCCCGACACCGGCCGCGTGCGCGTCGCCGACACCTGGTCGGACAGCCTGGGCGCGCCCCTCGCCATCATCCACAAGCGCCGCGATCCGAACGTCGCCAACCAGGTGACGGTCAGCGAGATCGTCGGCGACGTCTCCGGCCGCGTCTGCCTCCTCGTCGACGACATGATCGACACCGGCGGCACGATCGTCAAGGCCGCCGAGGCTCTCAAGGCGAACGGCGCCGTGCGCGTCATCGTGGCGGCGACGCACGCGATCTTCAGCGACCCGGCCACCCAGCGGCTCCAGAGCGAGGCCATCGACGAGGTGGTCGTCACCGACACCGTGCCCGTGCCCGAGGCCAAGCGCTTCCCGTCGCTGACGATCCTGCCGATCGCGCCGCTGCTCGCGCGCGCGATCCACGAGGTCTTCGAGGACGGCTCCGTCACCAGCATGTTCGACGGCGCCGCCTGACGTGATTCCGGATACTGGGGAAGCTCCAAGCTGAACCCCAGGGCCTTCTTCTTCGTGTCGTTAGCGTAGATGTACATCACGCCGCGAGGCACCGCAGAAGGAGGACCTCTCATGATCCGCACCACCGCCGTACCCCGCCCCGTCCGCGTCGGAGCAGCCACCGCCGGCATCGCCGGGGTCCTGATCCTGGCCGGCTGCGCGGGGACGACCGAGACCGCCGCCACGACCGCGCCGAGCGCCCCCGCCACGACGGCCCCCAGCACCGCCGCATCCTCGGCTCCCGCTGCGACGGCGGGTGCCGCGGCATCCACGTCCACCTATGCCGACGGCACCTACACGGCCGAGGGGTCCTACCAGACGCCCGAGTCGGTCGAGAAGATCTCGGTGACCGTGACGCTGGCCGACGACGTCATCACGGCCGTCGAGGTGACCGGTGACCCGCAGAAGGCGGAGTCGAAGGAGTACCAGTCGAAGTTCATCGGCGGCATCAGCGATGTGGTGGTCGGCAAGGGCATCGACGAGATCTCCGTCAGCCGCGTCGCCGGATCGTCGCTGACCAGCGGCGGATTCAACCAGGCGATCGGGGAGATCAAGTCCGAAGCGACCGCCTAGTGCCCGCGACGGCGGCTCGGGTGCTCTGGCGCTTCGAGGCCATCGGCACGAGCTGGCAGATCGAGAGCGACACCGAGCTGCCGGCCGATGCGCGTGCGCGCGTGACGGCACTCATCGACCGGTTCGACCGCGAGTGGTCGCGTTTCCGCGCGGACTCCGACGTGACGGCGCTCGCCCGCGGCGCACGGGCCGTCCCCCTGCCCTCCGACGGAGCCGCCATGCTCGACGCCTACGCGGAGCTCTCGGCGATGACCGGCGGAGCGGTGAACCCTCTCGTCGGCCGGTCGCTGGAGAGCCTCGGCTACGACGCGACCTACACCCTCGGCGCCGGCGTCCCCACGCCTGCGCCGGGGGAGTGGCGGGCCCTCCTCGACTGGACCGGCGACACCCTCGCCCAGTCGGGACCGGGACTGATCGACGTCGGCGCTCTCGGAAAGGGCCGGCTCGTCGACCTCGTGCTCGCCGCACTCGCGGCGGACGCGTCCGGTGATCTCGTCGTCGACGCGAGCGGTGACCTGGCCGTCCGCGGCGCCGCCGTGCGCATCGGCCTGGAGCACCCCTACGACCCGCGACGGGCCATCGGCGTGTGGAGCGTGCAGGATGCTGCGCTCTGCGCCTCCGCGACCAACCGGCGTGCCTGGGGCGGGGGCCTGCACCACGTGCTCGACGCCCGTACGGGTGCGCCCGTGCGCACGGTCGCGGCGACATGGGCGGTGCACCCCGAGGCGATGCGCGCCGACGCGATCGCCACCGCGCTCTTCTTCGACGGCGGGCCGGAAGCGGCCGTCGCCTGGGGCGCGTCCTGGGTGCGGATGATGACCGACGGCCACGTCGAGTGGTCGCCTCAGTGCGAAGCGGAGCTGTTCACGTGATCGGAACCCTGACGTCCCTGTCCCACCGGGTGGTCGCCGTCCTCGGGCGGGTGTCGATGTACCGGCTGGTGCTGATGGCGCTGTCGGCACTGGCGGTGATCGCCCTGGTGCTGTCGGCCTTCGGCGTGTTCTCCGCCGAGCCCCTCATCACCCCCGCCCCGCTGGAGCTGCTGGCCACGGCGGCCGTGCTCGTGGTCGTGTGCGCGGCGGCGGACGCCGGAGCCCGGCGCGTGCTCGGGCTGTCGTGGCGGCTGGAGTCGTCGCTCATCACCGCCGGCATCCTGCTGTTCATCCTGCGCCCGACGGTCGAGCCGCTCGGCCTCCTCGGCATCGCTGTGGCCGCGGCCGTCGCCTCCCTGTCGAAGTACGTCATCGCCTGGCGGGGACGGCACATCCTCAACCCGGCCTCGGCCGGTGCGGCCGGACTCGCGGTGCTGTCGATCGTCGCCCCCGACCTGGGAACGCCCTCGTGGTGGGTCGGGACGCCGGCCATGGCGCTGCCGGTGATCATCGCCGGTCTCGCCGTGCTGTGGCGCACCGAGAAGGTGCGGATCGTGCTGGTGTTCCTCGTGGCCGCCGTCGCCGTGGCGGTGCTGCGCGTGTCGGTGCAGTCCCAGGCGGCCGGCTTCCCCTTCGATCTCGGCACGACGTTCTGGCAGCTCCTGTGGTCGTCGCCCTTCCTGTTCCTGGGCGCCTTCATGCTCTCCGAGCCGCTCACCCTCCCGCCGCGGCGGTGGCAGCAGTTCACGGTCGCGCTCGTCGTGGGCGTGCTGGCCGGGTGGCCGATCTCCCTCGGCGCGATCAGCCTGGGTCAGGAGCGCGCGCTGCTCATCGGCAACCTGGTCGCCTTCGCGCTGGCGTTCTCCGCCCGCGCCGCCGTCCGGCTGCGCCTCGAGCGCCGCGCCGACGTCACGCCCACGGTGCGCCAGCTCGAGTTCCGCGTGTCGCGGCCGCTGTCCTTCGCGCCGGGGCAGTACCTCGAGATCGACGTGCCGCACCGGCACGCGGACGCCCGCGGCACGCGCCGCGAGTTCTCCATCGCCTCGGCGCCGGCCGATCTGCCGCTGCTGCGCATCGCCTACAAGGACAACGCGACCGGGAAGCGCGCGGTCTCGAGCTTCAAGCGCGCGCTGGCCGCCGTGCCCGACGACGGCGCCCTGTCCCTGACGGGGATCTGGGGCGACTTCGTCCTGCCCAAGCGCACCGACAGTGCGCTTCTCCTCGTGGCCGCGGGCATCGGCATCACGCCGTTCGTCTCCCAGCTGCGGCAGCTGCGGCTCGCGGGCGAGGATCGCGACATCGTGCTGGTGTACGTCGCCTCCGAGGCGTCGGAGCTGGCGTTCCGAGAGGATCTGGAGCAGTCCGGCGTGCCGGTGATCGTCTTCACCCGCGACCGCCCCGCCGACCTCCCGCGCACCTGGATGTGGGCCCAGGGCGTCCGGCTGGACGCCGACGGCCTGCAGCAGGTCGTGCCCGACCTGGCCGCCCGCCACACGTACATCTCCGGACCGCCCGCGCTCATCGCCGACCTGGCGCCGGCGCTGGAGAAGAGCCGCTCGCTGACGACGGACGCGTTCAGCGGCTACTGAGCGGGCACGGAGCCGGTGGTGGCGACCACCGGCTCCGTGGGCAGCCGCACGGTGAAGGTCGTATCGCCGGGCGTGCTGTCGACGCGGATGCTGCCGTGGTGGGCTTCCACGATGGCCCGGGCGATCGAGAGGCCGAGCCCGGTGCCTCCCGTGTTGCGGGCGCGCGAGCGGTCGGCACGCGCGAAGCGCTCGAACAGCTCGGAGGCGACGTCCGGGTCGACGCCGGGGCCGTCGTCGTGCACGCGGAGCACCGCGTCGGAGCCCTCGTGCCGCACCGACGTGGTGATCGACGTTCCGGACGGCGTGTGCGTGCGCGCGTTGGCCAGAAGGTTCGCCAGCACCTGCTGGAGGCGTCCGGCGTCGCCGGTGATGACGACGGGGGTCTCGTCGACGTCGACGAGCCAGCGGTGGTCGGGCCCCGCGGGGCGCGCGTCGCCGACAGCCTCGACCGCCATGCGCGTGAGGTCGACGGTGCCGTGCACGAGCTCCTGCCCTTCGTCGAGGCGCGCGAGCAGCAGCAGATCCTCCACGAGGGTGGTCATGCGCAGAGACTGCGCCTGGATGCGCTCGAGCGACGGGCCGGTGGTCTGGGCCGCGGCATCCGGATCCTGCTTCAGCGCGCGCAGCGACAGCTCGGAGTAGCCGCGGATGGAGGCCAGCGGCGTGCGCAGCTCATGGCTCGCGTCGGCCACGAAGGCGCGCATCCGCTCCTCGTTCTGCTGACGCGCCGAGAGGGAGGCCGCGACGTGGTCGAGCAGGGTGTTGAGCGCCGCGCCGACCTGACCCACTTCCGTGCTCGGGTCCGCGCGGTCTTCGGGCACGCGCTGCGTGATGGTCACTTCGCCCTGGTCGAGCGGGATGCGGGAGACGCGGGTCGCGGTCTCGGCGACGTCGCGCAGCGGCGCGAGCCCGACGCGGATGGTCCAGGCGGTGGCCGCCGCCAGCAGCACCAGTCCGCCCGCGGTGAGGATGCCCATGGCGGTCAGCATCTGGCCGACGGTGGCCGAGATCTCCTCGCGCGAGATGCCGACGACGACCGTCGCGCCGTCGAACCTGCGCACGCCCACGGTGAAGTCGCCCAGGCCGTCCAACGAGACGGTGCTCACCGTCGGGCGCGACAGCGCGGCGGCGATGTCGGAGATCTGCGTGTCGTCGAGGCCCACGGTGTCGCCGTCGAACTCGAGCACGGCGCCGAGGGTCGGTCCGCCGTCCTCCTGCACGAGGAGGAGCGTGCCGGGGGCGACGGGGCTCTCCCGCAGAGCGGTTCCCGCGCCGACGCCCGGAGACTGCTGCACCGCGATGGTGAGACGGTCGAGCGCGCCGCGGATCTGCTGGGTGAGACGCTCCTCCAGCACGTTGTTCAGCACGGCGCTCGTGACGACGGCCACGAGCACGAGGATGAGCGAGACGATCCCGACGACGGTCAGGATGAGGCGACGCTGCAGCGTCCACGGGGGACGCCGGCGAGACGGCTCCGGCGGCGCGTCCGCATCGGCCGGCACCGTCTCCGCGTCCGCCGTCTGCGTCACTGGGGGGCTTTGACCATGTAGCCCACACCGCGGACGGTGTGGATGAGCGGCTCGCGTCCCTGGTCGATCTTCTTGCGCAGGTAGGAGATGTAGAGCTCGACGACGCTGGAGCGCCCCCCGAAGTCGTAGTTCCACACGCGGTCGAGGATCTGGGCCTTCGACACGACGCGGCGCTGGTTGCGCATCAGGTAGCGCAGCAGCTCGAACTCCGTCGCGGTGAGCTCGATCTCATCGCCGCCGCGGATGACCTCGTGACTGTCCTCGTTCAGCGACAGGTCGCCGACGTGCAGGATCGGCTCGCCCTCGCCGATGGAGGCGGTGCCGGCGCGGCGCATGAGTCCGCGCAGCCGGGCGACGACCTCTTCGAGGCTGAAGGGCTTCGTGACGTAGTCATCGCCTCCGGCGGTCAGGCCCGCGACGCGGTCGCCGACGGCATCCTTGGCAGTGAGGAAGAGCACGGGCACGTCGTTGCCCGACTGGCGCAGCCGCTGCAGGACGGCCATGCCGTCGAGGTCGGGCATCATGATGTCGAGCACCAGCGCGTCGGGTTCGAAGTCGCGTGCCGACTGCAGCGCCTGGAAGCCGGATGCGGCCGAGCGCACGTCCCAGCCCTCCATGCGCAGTGCCATCGACAGGAGGTCGGTGAGCATCTGCTCGTCGTCGACGACGAGCACGCGCAGGGGCGTGCCGTCGGAGCGGTGGAGGGCGGGTGAAGGCGCGGTGGTCGACGAGGTCATGAAGGTCATTGTGGACCCATAACTATGCGTCTCCTATGGATTCGGCTATGCGCCCGCTGTGAATCGGCGACGGGGTCTGCGGCGACACCCCGCTGGGCTATCGTGAGCGCGGATGCCGCGGCTCGTGCGGTGCGGAAGGCGGTGCCCCATGCCCCTCGTCGATCTCGCGGTGTACGTGGACGGTCAGCGGACGCCGGATCCGGCATCCCTCACCGACTCGTTCGAGGTGATGCACGAGCGCGGGGGAGTCGCCTGGATCGGCCTCTATCGGCCGAGCAAGGAGGAGGTCCGCGAGATCGCGGAGGAGTTCACCCTCCACCCGCTCGCGGTGGAGGACACGCTCCTCGGCCACCAGCGGGCCAAGCTCGAGCGCTACGGCGACACGCGCTTCGTCGTGCTGCGCCCCGCGCGCTACCTCGACGCGGAGGAGGAGGTCGAGTTCGGCGAGGTGCACCTGTTCGTCGGCCGTGACTTCGTGGTGACGATCCGCCATGCCGAGTCGCCCGATCTGGGTCGCGTGCGGCGCCGCATGGAGTCCCAGCCGGAGCTGCTGACCCTCGGGCCGTCGGCGATCCTCTACGCCGTGCTGGACGAGGTCGTCGACGAGTACGCCCCGGTCATCGCCGGGCTCGAGAACGACATCGACGAGATCGAGGATCAGCTGTTCAGCGGCGATCCGGACGTCTCGCGGCGCATCTTCGGTCTCTCGCGCGAGGTCATGGAGTTCCAGCGCGCGGTCAAGCCGCTGGTGCCGATCATCGAGACGCTCCGCGCGGAGGAGGGCCTCGACCTCGAGCTGCGGCGCGGACTCCGCGACGTGCTCGACCACGCGGTCAACGCCGCAGAGCGCGCCGACGCGTTCCGCTCGATCCTCGAGAGCGCGCTGCTCGTGCACAGCTCCCTGGTCGCGCAGGACCAGAACGAGGAGATGCGCCGGATGACGGAGTTCGGACTCGACCAGAACGATCAGGTCAAGAAGGTGTCGGGGTGGGCGGCCATCCTGTTCGCGCCGACCCTCGTCGGCACCGTCTACGGCATGAACTTCGACAACATGCCCGAGCTGCTGGCCGTACGGCTATCCGATGGCGCTCGGGCTCATGGTCGCCACGAGCGTGACCCTCTTCACCGTCTTCCGCAAGCGGGGGTGGCTGTAGAGCCTCAGAGTCCGGCGAAGCGGGATGCCGCGGCATCCGGTCCGGCGGCGGCGATGACCCGATCGGTCCAGGCGTCGCGCTCCGCGTCGTAGCGCTGCGCCTCCGGGTGGCGGTCGTGGTGCGCGACGAGGCGGCGCGCACCCTCGTCGAACCCGATGGTGGTGCCGAAGGCGGGCACGAGCGCCTTCACCTTGCTGTTGTCGAACAGCACCGAGTGCGACTTGTCGCCGAGGAGGCCGGGCCCGGACGCCGGGTCGAGCCGCGCCAGCGTCTCCGACGCGATGTGCACCAGGGTCGGGTCGGACACGCCGGCCGCCTCGGCCAGCCACGTGTAGATCTGGTTCCAGGTCGGGGCGTGGTCGCCCGTGAGCGTGAACGCGTCGCCGACCGCGAGCGGGTGCGCGAGCAGGCCCGCGAAGCCGACCGCGAAGTCGTCGCTGTGGGTCAGCGTCCACAGGCTGGTGCCGTCGCCGTGCACGATGACCGGCCGTCCGGCCCGCAGGCGCACCACGTCGGTCCACCCGCCGGAGTTCGGGAAGAGCGTGTGGTCGTAGGTGTGGGAGGGGCGGACGATGGTCAGGGGGAAGCCCCGGTCGCGGTAGGCGGCCGTCAGGACGTCCTCGGCGGCGATCTTGTCCCGCGAGTACTCCCAGAACGGGTTGCGCAGCGGCGTCGATTCCAGGACGGGGAGGCGCACCGGGGGCTTCTGGTACGCCGACGCCGAGCTGATGAACACGTACTGTCCCGTCCGCCCCTCGAACAGGTCGATGTCGGTGGTCACGTGCGCGGGGGTGAACGCCGTGAACTGCGCCACCGCGTCGAAGTCGCGGCCGCGCAGAGCCGCACGCACCGCGTCGGGATCGCGGATGTCGGCGACGACGCTCTCGACGCCCTCGGGGAGCGGCCGTGACCGGCGGCCGCGGTTCAGGACCGTGACCTGCGCGCCGAGGGCGAGCGAACGGGCGACGCAGGCGGTGCTGATGGCACCGGTGCCGCCGATGTAGAGGATGCGGGGAGCGCTCATCCTCCGACCCTAGGCCGGGTCAGTGGGTGTCGACCGCTTCGATCTCGGTGCGGTCGCCCGACCACAGCGTGTGGAAGGTGCCGTCCTTGTCGATGCGCTTGTAGGTGTGCGCGCCGAAGAAGTCGCGCTGGCCCTGGACGAGCGCGGCGGGCAGGCGCTCGGCGCGGAGCCCGTCGTAGTACGCCAGGGACGAGGCGAAGGCCGGGGCCGGGATGCCGGCTGCCGCCGCCAGTGCGACGACGCTGCGCCATGCGCGCTGCGCCCGGCCGAGGGCCTCGACGAAGAACGGCGCGGTGAGCAGCACGGGCAGGTCGGGGGCGTCGGCATAGGCGTCGGCGATGCGGTTGAGGAACTGCGCGCGGATGATGCAGCCGCCGCGCCAGATCTTCGACACGGCCCCGAGGTCGATGCTCCAGTCGTACTGGGCGGCGCCCGCGCGGATCTCGTCGAAGCCCTGCGAGTAGGCGACGATCTTGGAGGCGTAGAGGGCGAGGCGGATCTGCTCGATGAGGGCGTCCGCGTCCTCGCCGGTCAGGTGGTCGCCGATCTCGTCGTCGGGACCGGGGAGCCCGCCCGAGACCGCGCGCTGCTCGGGGTGGCTCGACAGCGAACGGGCGAACACGGCCTCCGCGATGCCCGACACCGGAACGCCCAGGTCGAGCGCGGTCTGCACGGTCCATGCTCCCGTGCCCTTGGCGCCGGCCTGGTCGAGGATGACGTCCACCAGCGGCATGCCGGTCTCGGCGTCGACCTGGCGCAGCACCTCGGCGGTGATCTCGATGAGGTAGGACTCGAGCTCGCCGCGGTTCCACTCGGCGAAGACGTCGGCGATCTCGGCGGGAGACTTGCCGGTCGCACGCCGGATGAGGTCGTACGCCTCGGCGATGAGCTGCATGTCGGCGTACTCGATGCCGTTGTGCACCATCTTCACGAAGTGCCCCGCGCCGTCGTGCCCGATGTGGGTGACGCACGGCTCGCCCTCCGCGACCGCGGCGATCGAGCGGAGGATCGGCCCGAGGGTCACCCACGACTCGTCGGATCCGCCCGGCATGATCGACGGGCCCTTGAGCGCGCCCTCCTCGCCGCCGGAGATGCCGGCGCCGACGAAGTTGATGCCCGTCTCGCGCACCGCCTTCTCGCGGCGGATCGTGTCGGTGAAGAGGGCGTTGCCGCCGTCGACGATGATGTCACCGGGCTCGAAGACCTTCACCAGCTCGTCGATGACGGCGTCGGTCGCGCGGCCGGCCTTGACCATGATGATGGCGGCGCGGGGGGTGCGCAGCGAGGCCGCGAACTCGGCGTAGCTGCCGGCCGGCACGAACTGCGCCTCCGGGTGCTCGGAGACGAGGAGCTCGGTCTTGTCGTGGCTGCGGTTGTACACGGCGACGGTGTTGCCCTCGCGGCTCGCGAGGTTGCGGGCGAGATTCGAGCCCATCACCGCCAGGCCGACCACGCCGATGTTCGCGACACCGGAGGTGCCGGGGGTCTGCTCACCCGCCGAGGGTGCGGGGCGTGCGACGTCCTCTTCTGCCGGACCGCCCTGATGCTCGGTCGCGGCGGTGTGCGACGTCGCCCCCTCGGTGCTCGACAGGGGCAGGGCGGCGGGGTCGTTCTCGGGCACGCGGGACTCCTTGGACGCGACGGGATGTGCGTCCAGGCTAGCGCGTCGGCACGGGGCGGCTCAGTCCTTGCGGTAGCCCGAACGGCCCAGGGAGTAGAAGGCTCCGACGGTGCCGATGAGGCCGACGACGGTGATGATCGCGATGAGTCCGACGAGGATGTTCGCGGCGAGCTGGCTGTCGATGATGGTCCTCCGTGGTGCGGGGCGATGTCCGTCTTCATCGTAGCGGGGGCCCTGGTAGACTCAGGGCTGAACTTCGGCGAGGGACGCGGCTGCCGCATCCGTGATCGACGCAGTGATGCAGGCTCACGGCTTTCCTCACGCGCTCGCGTTCGAGTCGAAACCACAGACCCACCACCGGGCCCGTCAGCCCGCAAGGAGAATCACCATGGCCGAGAAGGCAATCGACAACACCGTCCACGCCGAGCCGCGCGAGAACTTCGGCAAGGGCTTCGCCCGCCGACTCCGCGCCGCCGGCAAGATCCCCGCCGTCATCTACGGCCACGGCACCGAGCCGACCCACGTCGCGCTGCCGGGTCACCAGGTCGCCCTGCTCATCCGCCGCGCGAACGCGGTCCTCGAGCTCGACGTCGCCGGTGCGAAGCAGCTGACGCTGGTCAAGGACGTCCAGAAGGACCCGGTGCACCAGATCATCGAGCACATCGACCTCCTCGTGGTCACGCGCGGCGAGCGCGTGCAGGTCGAGGTGCCCGTGGTCGTCGTCGGCGAGCCCGCCGCCGGCACCGTCGCGAACCTCGACTCCGCGACCATCACGCTCGACGTCGAGGCGACCCACATCCCGCAGAACATCGAGGTGAACGTCGAGGAGCTCGAGGACGGCACGCGCATCACTGCCGGTGACCTCACCCTCACGGACGGCGCGAAGCTCGCCGTCGACGCCGACACGCTCGTGGTCGCCGTCGCGATCCCCACCGACACGCTGGCCGCCGAGGCCGAGATCGCGGAGCTGGACGCGGCCGTGGCCGCCGACCAGGCCATCGAGGCCGAAGAGGCCAAGGAAGAGTCCGACGAGTCCTGATCGGATCGTTCGTCAGAACATCGGAGGGGTGCGCGATCGCGCACCCCTCCGTCGTCGTCCGGGGAGGATGTCGGAATGGTGCAGTCCTGGCTGGTGGTCGGTCTCGGCAACCCGGGCCCGAGGTATGAGGCGACCCGGCACAACGTGGGTCAGATGGTCGTGGACGAGCTCGCCCGGCGCCGCAGCGAGGTGCTGAAGAGCGCGACCAAGGCGAATGCGCGCGTCGCGGAGACCTGGCTGCGCCCGGGGGCCGACAAGCTCGTGCTCGCGAAGTCCAACTCCTTCATGAACACGTCCGGCGGACCGGTGTCGGCGCTCGCGGCGTACTACGGCATCGCTCCCGAGCGCGTCGTGGTCGTGCACGACGAGCTGGACATCCCCTTCGACACGATCAAACTCAAGGTCGGCGGCGGGCACGGTGGTCACAACGGCGTGCGCGACATCGCCAAGGCGCTCGGCACGGCCGACTTCCCGCGCGTGCGCGTCGGCATCGGCCGTCCGGTCGGCCGGCAGGACCCGGCGGACTGGGTGCTCGATCCGTTCGGCGCGGCGGAGCGTCCGAACCTGCCGATCCTCATCTCGGACGCCGCGGATGCGGTCGAAGAGCTCATCGGCGACGGACTGCTCGCCGCGCAGCAGCGGCACCACGCTCCGCGCGACTGAGGCGGCCCCGGCAGTGCGCCGCGGCGCTCAGAACGCCGAGGCGGCGGAGACCGTGACGCCGGCCGTCAACGCCCACGTGACGGCGGTGCCGAACGCGAACACGCCCAGCACGCCGATGACGATCGCCGCGATGCCGGCACCGCGTCCGCGGTTCCTGACGGCAGCCACGATGCCCTGGACGATCGCCCAGACGCCGAGCACCGTGCCGCCCCAGAACGCGACCTCCGCCAGCAGGACCGATCCCCGCACCGGCGTCAGCAGCCCGAGGTCGAACGTGTCCGACGACACCGACGGCACCTCGCGGCCCAGACCGACGCCGATGTCGTACCCCGCGGCCGCGGCGATCACCGTCGGCACGACGAAGGCGATCAGCGCCAGCACGAGCGCGACGGTTCCGAGCGCCCTGCCCCGCTCCGCCTCGACGGCCGGCGCGAACGTGCCGGTCGGAGCCGCGGCGTACGGCGCCGCGAACTGCGGCGGCCGCGCGTAGCCCTGCGGCGGCCCGTACGGCTGCTGCGGCTGGGCGTGGGGCGACCCGTACGGCGGCTGCGCGTAGGGTTGCGGCTGACCGTACGGCGGCCGCGGCTGGGCGTACGGCTGCTGCGACTGCGACTGCGGCTGCGGCTGACCGTACGGCGGAACCGGCGGCGGCGACTGCTGTCCGGGAGCCGGCCAGGCCGGAGTCTGCCCCTGCGTACCGTTCTGCGCGTCGCTCACGGAGCCCATCCTAGGAGCCGGTGTCCGAGCACGCCCGTAGACTTCTCCGGTGACAGTTCCCGGGATCGTGCGCGCCCTCGCGCAGTCCGAGGCGTTCCGGGATGCCGTGGCCGCAGCATCCGCCGACGCCGACTTCTCGCTCGTCGAAGGCCTCGACGCTCCGCTCCTGTCCGCGCTCCTCGCGCAGCGGCGGGGGCTCGACGCCGCCGCTTCGCGCGGGGGCGCCCTGCTCGTGATCGCACCCACCGGCCGCCGCGCCGAATCGCTCGTCCCCGCGCTCGAGTCCGTGATGCCCGGAGCGCGCGTGCTGCACTTCCCCGCGTGGGAGACGCTGCCGCACGAGCGGCTCAGTCCCAGCCCCGAGACGGTGGGTCGGCGGCTGTCGGTGCTCCGTCAGGTGGCGGAGGACGACGAGACGCCGCTCATCATCACCGCCTCGGTGCGCGCCGCGCTCCAGCCGCTCGCCGGCGGCCTCACCGACCGGCCCCCGATCGAGCTCCGCGTCGGCGGCCGCGGCCGTGAGCTCGACTCCGTGCTCGCCGGGCTCGTCGAGCTGGCGTACCACCGCGTCGACATGGTGTCCCGGCGAGGCGAGTTCGCCGTCCGCGGCGGCATCCTCGACGTCTTCCCGCCCATCGCCGACCACCCCTACCGCGTCGAGTTCTTCGGCGACGAGGTCGACGCGATCCGCGCGTTCTCCGTCGCCGACCAGCGATCTCTCCCGGGAGACGTGGCGGGCATCGAGCTGCCCGCCAGCCGCGAGCTGCTCCTGACCGACAGCGTGCGTTCGCGCGCGCGGGGTCTCATGAGCGACTTCCCCGGCATCCGCGGCATGCTCGAGAAGATGGCCGAGGGAATTCCGGTCGAGGGCATGGAATCACTCACCCCGGTGCTCGTCGACCGTGTCGTGACGCTCGCGGACTACCTCCCGCCCCGCTCGGCGGTCGCCCTCGTCGACCCCGAGCGCTCGCTCACCCGTGCGCGCACGCTCGGCGAGACGAACCGCGAGTTCCTCGAGGCCGCGTGGAACGCCGCCACCGCCGGCGCGGAGACCCCGGTCGATCTCGGTGCCGGCGACTTCCTCACGCTGCCGGCCCTCCGCGACGCCGCGCGCGACCGCGACGGCGTGTGGTGGACGATGAGCACGTTCGACTCCGGTGCGGCGGATGCCACGGCGGAGGGCCTCCTCGACATCGACGTCGCCCTCGAGCAGGCCGCGCTCATCCGCGTGCCCGGTGCCGCGGTGCCGAGCTTCCACGGCAACGTCGACGGCGCGACCGCGCACATCGGCGAGCTGCTCGCCGACGGCTGGCGCGTGGTGGTGGCCGCCTCCGGAACGGGCCTCGTCGACCGCGCCCGTGACGTCCTCGCCGAGCGCGGCATCGCCGCGCGCAAGGTCGAGCACGTCCTCGAGCCGCCGGAGCCCGGCGTGGCGCACGCCGTCACCGCGGTGCTCGAGCGCGGCTTCGAGGTGCCCGACGCGAAGCTCGCCGTGCTCACCGAGGCCGAGTTCTACGGCCGCACGATCGGGGGCGACTCGCGTCAGGTGAAGAAGCTCGCCTCGCGCCGCCGCAACGTGGTCGACCCGCTGCAGCTCAAGGCCGGCGACTTCGTCGTGCACGCCACGCACGGCATCGGCCGCTTCGTGGAGCTGAGCCAGCGCGAGGTGTCGACCGGAGGGCGCAACGCCGTCAAGACGACGCGCGAGTACCTCGTCATCGAGTACGCGCCCGCCAAACGCGGCTACCCGGGCGACAAGCTGTTCGTGCCCACCGACCAGCTCGACCTGCTCTCGCGCTACGTCGGGGGCGAGGCTCCGACCCTGTCGAAGATGGGCGGCAGCGACTGGGCCCAGGCCAAGGGTCGCGCCCGCAAGGCGGTCCGCGACATCGCCGTCGAGCTGGTCAAGCTCTACTCGGCGCGCATGGCCTCCAAGGGGCATGCCTTCGGGCCCGACACCCCCTGGCAGCGCGAGCTGGAGGAGGCCTTCCCGTTCGCCGAGACGCCCGATCAGCTCCAGACGGTCGACGAGATCAAGGCCGACATGGAGAAGCCGATCCCGATGGACCGTCTGCTGTCGGGCGACGTCGGCTTCGGCAAGACCGAGGTCGCCGTCCGCGCCGCGTTCAAGGCGATCCAGGACGGCAAGCAGGTGGCCATGCTCGTGCCGACCACGCTCCTGGTCAAGCAGCACATCGAGACGTTCACCGAGCGCTTCGCCGGCTTCCCGGTCCAGGTGCGCGCGCTGTCGCGCTTCCAGACCGACAAGGAGGTCAAGGAGACGCTCGCGGGCATCACCGACGGCACCGTCGACATGGTGATCGGCACCCACCGCATCCTCACCGAGGGCGTGCTCTTCAAGGACCTCGGCCTCATGATCATCGACGAGGAGCAGAGGTTCGGCGTCGAGCACAAGGACAAGCTCAAGAAGCTCAAGACGAACGTCGACATCCTCGCCATGAGCGCGACGCCGATCCCACGCACGCTCGAGATGGCGGTGACCGGCATCCGCGAGATGTCGACGCTGCAGACGCCTCCGGAGGACCGCCACCCGATCCTCACCTTCGTCGGGCCGCGCAACGACAAGCAGGTCGCGGCGGCGATCCGCCGGGAGCTGCTGCGCGAGGGCCAGGTCTTCTACGTGCACAACCGCGTGCAGTCGATCCAGCGGGTCGCCGCCCACATCGCCGAGCTCGTGCCCGAGGCCCGCGTCGCGGTCGCCCACGGCCAGATGGGGGAGCAGGCGCTGGAGAACGTCGTCGACGACTTCTGGGAGCGCCGCGCCGACGTGCTGGTCTCGACGACGATCATCGAGACCGGGCTCGACATCGCCAACGCGAACACGATCATCATCGACCGCGCCGATAAGTACGGCCTGTCGCAGCTGCACCAGCTGCGCGGCCGCGTGGGCCGTGCCCGCGAGCGGGCGTACGCCTACTTCCTGTACGACGAGAACAAGCCGCTCTCCGAGACCGCGGCCGACCGCCTCGAGACCATCGCCGTGAACAACGACCTCGGCAGCGGCATGCAGGTCGCCCTCAAGGACCTCGAGATCCGCGGCGCCGGCAACCTGCTCGGTGCGGAGCAGGCGGGGCACATCGCCGGCGTCGGCTTCGACCTCTACCTGCGCATGATCGGGGAGGCCGTCGCCACCTTCCGCGGCGACGAGACCGACGGTCCGGCCGAGCTCCGGCTCGAGCTTCCCGTGGACGCCCGCATACCCGAGAGCTACATCGACAGCGAGCGCCTGCGGCTGGAGGCGTACCAGAAGCTGTCGGCCGCGGCATCCGCGTCGGCCAAGCCCGACGCCATCGACCTGGTCATCGAGGAGTTGCAGGACCGCTACGGCGAGCCGCCCGCCGAGGTCGACGGCCTCATCGCCGTCGCCCGTCTGCGTCGCCGCGCCGCACGCGCGTCGCTGGCCGACGTCGTGGCGATGGGTCCGAACCTGCGCATCGCGCCGGCCGTGCTGCCCGACTCGATGCGGGTGCGCCTGCAGCGGCTGTACCCGAAGGCGAAGCTGATCTCCAGCGGCGACGCACTCGTGGTGCCGCTGCCGAACGCGGGCGGCGAGCCGATGCGCGACGCCGACCTCATCGCGTGGGTGGGTCAGCTCCTCGACGCGCTGTGGCCGGAGCCGAAGGATGCCGCGGCGGAGGCTTCGGCGACGGTCTAGGCAACGATCTCGGCGACGGTCCAGGCCACGATCCCGGCGGCGGTGTCAGTCCCAGCTGATGCCGCAGCCGCGGCAGGCGAAGCGCACCTCGACGGCCAGGCCGTCATCGTGCCGTGCGGCGTGCGCCGCGTCGTGCAGCTCGTCACGTCGATCGACCTCGACGCGGAACCATCGCGGCTCGAGCGTGCAGACGTCCACCGACCCGCAGGCCGGACAGGATTCGATCACCACGTGGGCGGAGACGCCGATGTGCTCCATGGCTGACACGGTAGACCCGTGCTGCGCCGCCGGAGGCAGCGACGCGCGTCACCCGGTGTTCTGGAGCCCGGCCGCCACGCCGCTGACCGACAGCAGCAGCAGACGCTGCTGCTCCGGGTCGGGCGTCTCGGCCGCGCGCAGCGCACGGAGCGCGCGGAGCTGGATGAGCGACAGGGCGTCGACGTAGGGGCTGCGCATCTTCACGGCGCGCTGCAGCACGGGCTTCCCGTCGAGCAGCTGCTCACCGCCGGTGACGCGGATGACCCACGAGCGGGTCAGCTCGAGTTCGTCCAGCACCAGCTGCGCGAGGTCGTCGCGGTCGCCGAGGTCGAGGTACTGCCGGGCGATGCGGGCATCCGTCTTCGCCAGGCTCATGCCGACGTTGTCCACGAGCGTCCGCAGCAGCGGCCACTCGCGGTAGGCCGCGCGCAGACGGTCCTCGTCGCCGACCGCCTCCAGCGCCGTACCCAGGCCGAACCACCCGGCGAGGTTGATGCGCGCCTGCGTCCACGCGAAGACCCACGGGATCGCGCGGAGATCCTCCAGCGACTCGACCGACAGACCGCGCCGCGCCGGCCGCGACCCGAGCGCGAGAAGTCCGATCTCCTCCATGGGAGTGACACGGGCGAACCACGACGCGAAGCCGTCGGCCTTCACGAGGGCGAAGAAGCGCTCGCGGGATGCCGCGTCCATCGCCTCGGCGACGTCCGCGTAGCGCGCGGCGGCCTCGCTGTTGCGCTGCTCGTTCGAGGGCGCGGAGGCCATGAGGGTGGCGGCGGCGACCTGGTCGATGTGCCGGATCGCGATGGCGGGGTCGCCGTAGCGGGCGAAGATGACCTCACCCTGCTCGGTGAGCTTGAACCGCCCGTCGACGGAGTGCGGCGGCTGGGCGAGGATCGCGGAATTCGCAGGCCCCCCGCCACGGCCGAGCGCGCCGCCGCGGCCGTGGAAGAGCGTCAGCTCGATGCCCTCACGGTCGGCCCAGGCGGCGATCTCCGCCTGCGCCTCGTAGAGGGCGAGGTTCGCGGCGACCGGGCCGACGTCCTTGCTGGAGTCGGAGTAGCCGAGCATCACCTCGAGACGGCGGCCCGTGGCATCCAGTCGCGTGCGGAACTCCTCGTGCTCGACGATCTCAGCGAGGATGCCGGGGGCCGCACGGAGGTCGGCGAAGGTCTCGAACAGCGGCACGACGTCGAGGACGGGGACGGTGCCGGCCGGTCCGACCGCCGCGCGGGCGAGGCGGTGCACCGTGGCGAGGTCGTCGGCGGACTGCGTGAACGACACGACGTAGCGCCCCGCGGCCCGCGGGCCGTAGCGCTCCTGGAGGAACGCGATGACGCGGAAGAGCTCCAGCACCTCCTCGGCCTGGTCGCTCAGGGCGCCGCCGGCCTCGACCTCCGCCAGCACCGCGCGGTGCACGGCCGAGTGCTGACGCACCTCGAGCTCGGCGAGGTGGAAGCCGAACGACTCGACCTGCCAGATCAGCTGCTGCAGGTGCCCGTACGCCTGACGGGGCGCCCCGGCGGCGGCGAGGGAGTCCTGCACGACGCGCAGGTCGGACAGGAGGTGCTCGGGGTCGCGGTAGGCGAGGTCGGCGTTGCGCGTGCGCGTCGCGGCGATCTTGCGCGCGAGCAGCAGCACGATCCGCCGGTGCGGCTCGTCGGGGGAGCGGGTCGCGATCTCCTTGGCCGCGTCCTCGTCCGCGTCTTTCAGGCGCTGCCACAGTGCGACGAGGGCGTCGCTCGGCGGCGTGGTCGCCGCATCCAGCGTCAGACCGCGTCCGATGCGCAGGGCGGCGCGCTCCAGGCCGAGGAGCACGTGCTCGCTGGCGATGCCGGCCGCCTTGCGCGTGACGGAGGCGGTGACGAAGGGGTTGCCGTCGCGGTCGCCGCCGACCCAGGAGCCGAGGCGCACGAACGGGCGCACCACGGGTGGGCGGCCACCGGAGGCGGCGCCCTGCAGCGCGTCGTCGACGCGGCGGTACACGTGCGGCACCGCGGTGAAGAGCGTGTCGTCGAAGACGGCCATGACCGCGCGCACCTCGTCGGTGGGCGAGGGCTTCTCGGAGCGCAGCGGCGCCGTGCGCCAGAGGGTGTCGATCTCCTCGAGCATGCGGCGCTGCGTGCGGCGCGCCTGGGCCCCGCTGCGGACGGCGCCGTCGTGCTCCTCGAGAAGCGTGGCGAGCCGGCGGATGCTGGTGGAGATCGCCCGCCGACGGGCCTCGGTGGGGTGCGCGGTGAAGACGGGGTGGAACCGGAGGCTCTGCAGCCGCTGCAGCGCGGTCTCCTCGCCGACCTCTCCGGACAGGTGGGTGAAGGCCGCGGCGACGGAGTCGGCGGCGTCCTGTCGCTCCGGACGGGCGTCGCGCTCGCGGAGGATGCGCACGCGCTGGTGCTCCTCGACGAGGTTCACCAGGTGGAAGTAGCAGGTGAACGCACGGGCGACCTCGTCGGCGCGCTCCACCGTGAACGAGTCCGCGATCCCCGCGGCCTTGGCGAACGCCTCCGGCGTCTCATCGGTGTACGCCTGGATCGTGGCGGTGCGCAGGCGCTCGACGTCCTCGAAGAGCCCCTCGGAGCCGCTCTCGCGCAGCACACGGCCGAGCAGCGACCCCAGCATCCGCACGTCTCCCCGCATCTCCTCGGGGATCTCCTGGCCCGCCTCGAACCGTCCGACGATGTCGATCGCCTGCGTCTGCGTGAGCTCCTGCATGGCACCAGGGTAGGGCCGCCGGTGGGGTGCCCCCGACCGCGGTGGCCGGTCGCGGGCGCACGTTACGATGGATGACGGAGTGCCGGGAAGTCTGGTCGGCGTCACGTCGACCGACCCCACCGAAAGGATGCGGATGTCTCTGCTCCGTTCCGCCCGCTTCCCCGCCGTCGTGCTGCTCATCGCGGCCGTGCTCGCCCTGGCTCTCGCGAATTCGCCCTGGGGCGATGCCGTCGTGGCCGTGAAGGACACCTACGTCGGCGTGCCCGGCGTGTTCGAGATGTCACTCGGGCACTGGGTGCAGGACGGACTGCTCGCGATCTTCTTCTTCGTCGTCGCCGTGGAGCTGCAGTTCGAGCTGACGAAGGGCGAGCTGAACTCCGCCCGCAAGGCGCTGCAGCCCGCCATCGCGGCGGCCGGCGGCGTTCTCGTCCCCATCGCGGTCTTCCTGCTGATCGCCGGCGGATCCGACGCCTCGTCCGGCTGGCCGATCCCGACCGCCACCGACATCGCCTTCGCCCTCGGTGTTCTGGCCGTCTTCGGCAAGGGTCTGCCGAGCGGCATCCGCATCTTCCTGCTGGCCCTCGCGATCCTCGACGACATCGTGGGCATCGTCTTCATCGCCGTCCTCTTCACCGAGGGCGTGAACGTCCTGCTGCTCGCCGTCGCCGCCGTATCGGTGGTGGTCTTCGCCCTGCTGAGCAGGCAGCTCGGCGGTCCGCGGGCGCCGGTGATCGTCGCCGTGCTGATCGTGCTCGCCGTCGCGACGTGGGTGCTGGTCTACCTGTCGGGGGTCCACGCCACCATCGCCGGCGTCGCGCTCGGACTCGCGATGGTTCAGCGACCCGCGCTGCGCGCGCGGCACGTCCTCGAGCCGTGGGTGAACGCGATCATCCTGCCGCTCTTCGCCTTCTCCGCGGCACTCGTGGTGATCCCCCGGGTGTCGCCCGGTGAACTGTCGCCCGCGTTCTGGGGCGTGCTGGTCGCGCTGCCCGTGGGCAAGGTCGTGGGAATCACGGCAGCGGGATGGATCTCCCAGCGGATCGGCGGGACGGGTGACGCGCCTCGCCTGACCGTCGCCGATCTGCTGACCGCGGGCGCGCTCGGCGGCATCGGGTTCACCGTGTCGCTCCTGCTCTCGGAGCTGGCCTTCACCGGCGACGCCCTCGTGCGCGACGAGGCGACGCTCGGCGTGCTCGCCGGGTCCGCCCTGTCCCTCGTCCTCGCGGCCGTGCTGGTATCGCTGCGCGCACGGCACTACCGCCGGCTGGGCGCCGCCCCCGCTGAGAACGACCCCCACCACCTGACTCCCGACGAGAGCCGCATCACGTGACCATGGACGACGCCGCGTCTCCGACCGCATCCGGTCTCCCGTCCGCGCCGGCGGAGGTCGGCGCCACCGGCGCGGATGCCCTCCGCGAGGCCGCCGAGACGATGCGCGCGGTGCGGGACCGCTGCGTGTGGACGCAGCAGATCGGCCACCACGACCTGGTGCCGTACCTCGTGGAGGAGAGCGCGGAGCTCATCGACGCCGTGGAGGAGGGAACGCGCGCCGATCTCCGCGAGGAGCTCGGCGACCTCCTGTGGCAGGTGCTGTTCCACGCCGAGATCGCCGCGCGCGACCCCGACGATCCGTTCGACATCGACGACGTCGCGCGCGGCCTGACCGAGAAGATGGTGCGCCGGCATCCGCACGTGTTCGCCGGCGCCGTCGCGAACACGCCCGAGGAGGTGCTCGTGCACTGGAACGCGGCCAAAGCCGCGGAGAAGCACACGCGCACGAGCGTGCTGGACGGGGTGAGCGAGCGGATGCCGTCGCTCGCGCTCGCGCAGAAGGTGCTCGGCAAGGCGGCACAGGTGGGGGTGTCGGCCCCGTCGCTCCGGGAGGAGTCGGAAGACGCACCCGGCACGGAGGCCGACCTCGGCGCGGCTCTGCTGGATCTCGTGGCCGTCGCCCGCGCACGCGGCTGGGACGCCGAACGCGCTCTGCGCGTGCAGCTCCGCGGCCTGGAGGCCGAGGTCCGCGCGGCGGAGCGCCCGCCGGCCCACTGACCCGGCAGATTCCCGCCTCTCCTAGAGCCGGCGTGATCACCGTGGGGCGGCGTGCCTGGAAGAATGGGGCAGTGGCATCCGTGAACCCGCCGCGCGGCATGCGCGACTTCCTCCCCGCCGACAAGGCGCGCCGCGAGCGCGTGCTCTCCGTGATCCGCGAGCGCTACCGCGCGCACGGGTTCGACGAGATCGAGACCCCCGTCATGGAGGACTACGACCGTCTCCACGCCGGCATCGGCGGCGACAACGAGAAGCTCGCCTACAACGTCCTGAAGCGCGGGCTCGATGCCGACGCGATCGCCGCGGCCGCCGCCGACCCGGCCGCGCTCGCCGACCTCGGCCTGCGCTACGACCTCACCGTGCCCCTCGCGCGCTTCTACGCCAGCCACCGGACCGAGCTCCCCGGCGTCTTCCGCGCGATCCAGGCCGCGCCTGTGTGGCGTGCCGAGCGCCCCCAGAAGGGCCGCTACCGCCAGTTCGTGCAGTGCGACATCGACGTCATCGGCGATGCGACCACCCGCGCCGAGGCCGAGCTCATCACGGCCACCCTCGACGCCGTCGACGCGCTCGGGCTCGAGGGGGCGACCGTGCGCATCAACGACCGGCGCGTGCTCGACGCGATGCTCGACGTGTTCGGGTTCGTCGCGGACGAGCGGCCGGGCGTGCTCATCACCATCGACAAGCTCGACAAGATCGGCCCGACGGGGGTCGTCGCCGAGCTCCGCGACCGCGGCGCCACCTCGTCGGCGGTCGACGCGTTCGAGGCGTTCCTGACCCGCCCCCGCACGATGGAGTACCACCCCTACGGCGAGCGCCAGATCCGGGCCGCACTGCCCGAGGGGGCACCCGACGCCGTCATCGCCGACCTCGTCGCGATCGGCTCCGCGGTCGCCGCCGCACGCGGCGCGGGGGAGCCGCCCCTCGTGTTCGACCCGTTCCTCGTGCGCGGCATGGGCTACTACACCGGCACGATCTTCGAGCTCGCGCACCCGAGCGTCGACTACTCCCTCGGCGGCGGCGGCCGCTACGACGGCATGATCGGGCGGTTCCTCGGCTCGGACGTGCCCGCCGTCGGCTTCTCCATCGGCTTCGAGCGTCTGGTCGACCTGCTCGAGGATCCGGAGACGGATGCCGCGGCATCCGTCGTCATCGTGCATGACGCCGACGTGCCCCTCGCCGACCTTCTCGCACTCAAAGCCCAGCTGGTGGCGGACGGCGGCCGGGTGCGGCTCGAGCGGCGCCCCAAGAACCTCAAGGCGCTGCTGGAGCGATCGGCGGCCGACGGGTTCACCTCGTTCGCGACCGCGGCGGCCGGTGCGACGCGGGAGACCCTGCAGGTCAAGCCGCTCGCGTGATGCGGAGCCGCACCGCCCGGAGGAGCAGTCCGATCGCCACGACCGCGAGCCCGGCGACGACGCTCTGCCAGGGGAGGGTGGCGGCGAGCACCGCGCAGCCGGCCGCGCCGAGCACCTGCAGCGCCCGCGGATAGCGACGGGCCGCGGCGCCCTGCCGTGCGGCGGCGACGTTGGCGACCAGGTAGTACAGCAGCACGCCGAACGAGGAGAATCCGATGGCGCCGCGCAGGTCGGCGAACGCCACCAGGGCGACGACCGCGATGCCGACCGCCACCTCTGCACGGTGCGGCACGTGCCGGCGCGGGTGCACAGCCGCCAGCGCGCGGGGGAGGTCGCCCTCCCGCGCCATGGCGAAGGTCGTGCGCCCGATGCCCGCGATGAGCGCGAGAAGCGCGCCGAGGGATGCCGCGGCCGCTCCGATCCGGACGATCGGCGTCGTCCACGCCGCTCCGGCCGACGCCGCGGCAGCCAGCGGGTCGGATGATGCCGCGACCCCCGCGGGCCCGAGCGCCGAGAGCACCGCCACCCCGACGACGGCGTAGACGACGACGGCGCCGGCGAAGGCCAGGGTGATGGCGCGGGGGATCGTGCGGGCCGGGTCGCGCACCTCCTCGCCCAGCGTGGCGATGCGCGCGTATCCGGCGAAGGCGAAGAACAGCAGCCCGGCCGACTGCAAGATGCCGTACGAGCCCCCGTCGACCGCGTCGACGGGGGCCACAGGGCCACGAGGAGCGGATGCCGCGGCCACCACGGCCACGGTCAGGCACAGCAGCACCAGCACGACGACGATGCGTGTGAGCAGGGCCGTGCGCGTGATGCCGAAGAGGTTCGTCGCCGTCAGGGCGATGACCGCCGCGATCCCCACGGGCCGCTCCCACCCCGCCGGGGCGGCGTAGGCCGCGAAGGTCAGCGCCATCGCCGCGCAACTCGCCGTCTTGCCGATCACGAAGCCCCAGCCGGCCGTGAAGCCCCACCAGGGGCCGAGCTCCGCCCGGCCGTACGCGTAGGTGCCGCCCGAGGTCGGGTGGGCGGCGGCGAGCTGCGCGGACGAGGTGGCGTTCGCGAACGCCACGACGGCGGCGATCGCGAGTCCCCACAGCAGTCCGGTGCCCGCGGCATCCGCTGCCGGTGACCACACCGCGAAGACGCCGGCGCCGATCATCGATCCCAGACCGAGGAAGACCGCATCGCCGAGGCCGAGGCTCCGCTGCAGACCGGGGGAGGACACGGCGACACCTTACTCATCGCCGGTGACCGGCAGGGGGTCGTCCCCGGTGACCGGCAGGGGCGGTCACGACGGGCCGCGCATCCAGGGCTCGCTCATAGACCCGCGACCTACAGTGCGCTCACGCCTCCGCTCGCAGACCTCCTCCTCACCTGGCGCGCCGATCCCCTCGCGATCGGCGTGATCCTCGTCGCGGTCGCGGCATACCTGTGGGGCGTGGCGCGCGTGCGTCGTCGCGGAGGCTCGTGGCCGCTCCGGCGCACCCTGGGCTTCCTGATCCTGGGCGTCGGCTCCTACGCCGTCATCGAGCTGGGCTTCCTCGGCACCGAGTCCGCCGACCTCCGCTTCGCCTTCACCACCCGCATCGCGCTCCTGATCTTCGCGGTGCCGGCCGGCGTGGCGGCCGGCGCGCCGCTCGACCTCATCGTCCGCGCCGGTGGTCCCGCCGCCGAGGCGCGCGTCGCAGCCCTGCTGCGCTCACGCCCCGTGCGGCTGTTCGGAAACGCCATCTTCGCGACGATCTTCATCGCGGCGGTGTTCTGCCTCTTCCTCACGCCCCTCGCCGGAGTGATGCGCACGACGCCGTGGACCGACGCCGGCCTGGGCGTCATCACGCCGCTGGTGGGCCTGGCGATGGTGCTTCCGATGGGGGCGCTGGGCGCCGTGCACACGGGCATGTTCATCACCATCGAATTCCTCCTCGCGTTCGTGGAGCTCGTCATCGACTCCATCCCGGGCATCCTGCTCCGCCTGAACGACACCGTCATCGACGCCGGCGCGAGCGTCGCGGGGACGGCGGGCTGGTGGCCGACCCCGCTGCACGACCAGCACCTCGCCGGAGACCTGCTCTGGTTCATCGCGGAGGCGGTGGACGTGCCGATCCTCGTGATCCTCCTGGTGCGGTGGATGCGCGCCGACCGCACGGAGGCGAAGTCCTACGACGACCTCAGCGACGAGCAGTACGAGGAGCTCACCCGCGCGCACCTGCGCGGCGACCGCGCCGCTTGACACGGCCCCGGCGCGACGGATTGGCTGTGGCCATGGCCGAACCGACCCGTGACGGCTGGCAGCGCGTCGACGCGTACCTGTCCGACCTCCTCGTGGGCCACGACGACGCGCTCGAGTCCGCGATCGCGGATCAGGATGCCGCGGGTCTGCCGTCCATCGAGGTGGCGCCGCTCCACGGCAAGCTGCTCCACCTCCTCGCACGCATCGCCGGTGCGCGCCGTGTGCTGGAGGTCGGCACGCTCGGCGGCTACTCGACGATCTGGCTGGCCCGCGGCATCCCGGCCGACGGCGTCGTCGTCTCGATCGAGGCGGAGGCCCGCAATGCCGACGTCGCGCGGGCGAGCCTCACGCGCGCCGGGGTGGCGCACAAGGTGACGGTCCTCGAGGGCCGGGCGGCCGACGTGCTGCCGACGCTCGCCGACGAGGACGCGTTCGACCTGGTGTTCATCGACGCCGACAAGGAGTCGAACACGATCTACCTCGACTGGGCGGCGCGGCTGGGTCATCCGGGCACCGTGGTCGTGCTCGACAACATCGGCCGCTCGGGCGGCGTCGCCGACCCGGTGAGCGACGACG
Organism: Microbacterium lemovicicum; assembly: GCF_003991875.1. NCBI lineage: Bacteria > Bacillati > Actinomycetota > Actinomycetes > Micrococcales > Microbacteriaceae > Microbacterium > Microbacterium lemovicicum. The sequence goes on along the minus strand of NZ_CP031423.1, from coordinate 2,063,938 downwards.
CCCAGGTGATCGGCACGCAGCGCGCCCTGGAGATGCTCGCGCGGGATCCCCGCTTCGACGCGACGGCGCTGCAGACGCTCGATCGCAAGGGATGGGACGGCATCGCGGTCGCGCTGGTCCTCTGACCGCGGCATCCCTCATCACTAGACTCGGATGCGGACCGACGACGCTCCATCCGCAACACCTCCCACCAGCAAGGAGCACTCCTGTGGCACTCATCGAGGCAGTAGGCGCGCGCGAGATTCTCGACTCTCGCGGAAACCCGACCGTGGAAGTGGAGGTGCTCCTGGACGACGGAATCGTGCAGCGGGCGGCCGTCCCCTCCGGCGCGTCCACCGGGGCGTTCGAGGCGTACGAGCTGCGCGACGGCGACAAGAGCCGCTACGGCGGCAAGGGCGTCCTGAAGGCGGTCGCCGCCGTCATCGACGAGCTCGGACCGGCCATCGAGGGCCTCGAGGCCAGCGAGCAGCGCATCATCGACGAGGTGCTGATCGAGACCGACGGCACCGAGAACAAGTCGCGCGCGGGCGCCAACGCCATCCTCGGCGTCAGCCTGGCCGTGGCCAAGGCCGCCGCCGACAGCGCCGACCTGCCGCTGTTCCGCTACCTCGGCGGACCCAACGCCCATGTCCTGCCCGTCCCCCTGTTCAACGTCATCAACGGCGGGTCGCATGCCGACAACGGCATCGACTTCCAGGAGTACTTCCTCGCGCCGATCGGGGCGGAGACGTACAGCGAGTCGCTGCGCTGGGGCACCGAGATCTACCACGTCCTCAAGGGCGAGCTGAAGTCGGCCGGCTTCAACACCGCGCTCGGCGACGAGGGCGGATTCGCCCCTGACCTGCCCAGCAACCGCGAGGGCCTGGACTTCCTCATGAAGGCGATCGAGAAGGCGGGCTTCACGCCCGGCACCGAGATCGCGGTCGGCCTGGATGTCGCGGCCACCGAGTTCTTCGCCGACGGCGTCTACACCGTCGAGGGCCAGTCGTGGTCAGCCGAGAAGCTGACCGATTACTTCGCCGACCTCGTCGCCAACTACCCGATCGTCACCATCGAGGACGCCCTCGCCGAGGACGACTGGGACGCGTGGAAGGCGCTGACCGACGCGCTCGGCGCGAAGGTGCAGCTCGTCGGCGACGACCTGTTCGTCACCAACCCGGAGCGCCTCCAGCGCGGCATCGACCTCGGCGTGGCCAACGCGCTGCTGGTCAAGGTCAACCAGATCGGCACGCTGTCCGAGACGCTCGACGCGATCTCGCTCGCGACGCAGAACGGCTACCGCTCTATGCTCTCGCACCGCTCGGGCGAGACCGAGGACACCACGATCGCCGATCTCGCGGTCGCCGTGAACGCGGGTCAGATCAAGACCGGCGCGCCCGCAAGAAGCGAGCGCGTCGCGAAATACAATCAGCTTCTGCGCATCGAGGAGGACCTAGGCGACGCCGCGATCTTCGCGGGGCGCGCCGCCTTCCCGCGCTTCAAGAGCTGACGCCCGCAGGGCATGACGAGAGGGGGAGCCGTGGCTGATCGGACGGCTCCCCCTTCCCGTCCCCGCAGGAGGACGACGGATGCCGCGGCCGGCGGTGTCGACGTGCGCGGGTGGCTCGGCAACCTCCGCCTCTCCGGCTTCATGGTGATCATGATGGGCCTCGTGGTGCTCGCCGCCTTCGTGCTGGTGCCCACGATCGGCACCTACGTCTCGCAGCGCCAGCAGATCGCCGCGCTGCAGGACGCCGTATCCGTGACGGCCGACGAGGTCTCCGCGCTCGAGGCGCAGCAGGAGCAGTGGAAGGACTCGGCGTACATCACCGCGCAGGCGCGTGAGCGGCTGTACTACACGCGCCCGGGTGAGGTGCTCTATCTCGTCATCGACGACCTGCCCGCTTCGCTGGCTCCGCAGGACAAGCCCGAGGTCAGCGACACCGTCGAGCAGACCCGCTCCGACTGGATGGCGCAGCTCGTGCGTTCGGTCACCGAGAGCGGGCTGGCGCAGACCGCCGTGCCCGTGCAGATCGGCGTCCCTGATCCGGCGCCGGCCCCCACCGGCTGACGTCGAGTGCCTCGCCGCGGGAGGCCCGCGCGGCCTCGCCGGTACTCTGGAGGGGTGAGCACCCCACCCTTCCCGCCCGTCACCGACGCCGACCTGGCGGTCATGCGTCAGCAGCTGGGTCGGCCGATGCGCGGCGTCGTGGGGATCGCCGCGCGGTGCGTCTGCGGCAACCCGACCGTGGTCGCGACCGCGCCGCGGCTGCCCGACGGCACCCCGTTCCCGACCTTCTACTACCTCACCCACCCCGCGGCCACGGCCGCGCTCTCGGTCCTCGAAGCCGACCATGTCATGCCCGACCTCGCCGCCGAGCTGGAGGACGAGGAGACCGCCGCCGCCTACCGTGCCGCGCACGAGGCATACCTGGCCGACCGGGCCGGCTACGGCGACGTGGAGGAGATCGCGGGCATCTCGGCCGGGGGCATGCCCACCCGCGTCAAGTGCCTCCACGCGCTCGCCGGGCACGCACTCGCCGCAGGGCCCGGCGTCAACCCGATCGGCGACCGCGCGCTCGCGCTGTCGACGTGGTCGCCGTCGCGCTGCGTGTGCGCGGAGCCGGGGGCGGCGGGATGACGCGCCGCGCGGCCGCCGCGGTCGCCATGACCGTGCTGGCCGCGCTGCTCACCGGCGCGGCCGCTGTGCCGGCGGGTGCGGCCGCGGTCCCGGCATCCGTGTCCGCCGCCGTCGCGCCCTCGCCGACGGCCGATCCGGTGCGCTCCGCCGAGTACTGGCTCGACGGCACCGGCATCACCGAGGCGTGGAAGACCTCCCGCGGAGCCGGCACGCGCATCGCGATCATCGACACCGGCATCGCGCGCGGTCCGGTCGAATTCACCGGCGCCGTCGCCGCGGGCACCGACGTGTCGGGCACCGGCACCGACGACGGACGCACGCCGGTGGGCGCGGTGGACGCCAACCACGGCAGCTGGGTGGCGTCACTCGCCGCCGCGCGCGGCACGGGACCGAGCACCGGCATGATCGGCGTCGCCCCCGAAGCCGAGCTCCTCTCGATCTCCGTCGGCTTCGGCGCCTCCGCCGAGGTGCCCTTCGTCGAGCAGATCGCCACGGCCATGCGCTGGGCCGTCGACAACGACGCCGACGTCATCAACCTGTCCCTCACCACCAACATGCCCGACTGGGACCCCAGCTGGGACAGCGCGTTCCTCTACGCCTACGAGCACGACGTGGTGGTGGTCGTGGCCGCCGGCAATCGGGGGAGCGGCACCACCCGTGTGGGCGCACCCGCGACGATCCCGGGCGTCCTGACCGTCGCCGGCGTCGACCGCTCCGGACGGGCGAGCGTCGAGGCGTCCACCCAGGGCATCACGCTCGGCGTGTCCGCGCCCAGCGAGGACCTCCTGGGCGTCTCGGCCGACGGTCGCCTCGTGCAGTGGAGCGGCACGAGCGGTGCCGCGCCGATCGTGGCCGGCATCATCGCGCTGGTGCGGGCCGCCCACCCCGAGCTCGACGCGAACAACGTCATCAACCGCATCATCCGCACCACCCGTCCTGCTGCGGGGGACGACCCCCTCCTGTACGGCTACGGGATCGTGGATGCCGCGGCCGCCGTCGCCGCGACCTCCGCCACCGTGCCGAACGTCTCCGAGAACCCGATGGGGAGCCTGTCGGAGTGGATCCGGCTCTACCGGAGGGCCGACGCGGACCCCGCACCGGGCCCGACATCGGCGCCGGTCGTCATCCCGGCGCTGCCGCCCGCCGACGCTGCAGCGCGGCCCGTGTCGCCGCTGCTGCCGAGCTCGGACACGCTCCTGTATGGAACCCTCCCGCTCCTGGCTCTGACCCTCAGCGCTATACTGGTGGCGCTCGGCGTCACCGCAGCTGTCCGACGCATCCGATCGGCGCGCCCGTCCCGCGCTTCGAGCAGTTGATCCGCTAGGAGACCCCCCATCGTGACCAGCACCGTCACCACCGCTGTGCCCAAGATCCTCATCGTGGGTGGTGGGTACGCCGGCTTCTACACCGCCTGGAAGCTCGAGAAGGAGCTGCGCAAGGGCGAGGCCGAGGTCACGATCGTCGACCCGCTGCCCTACATGACGTACCAGCCGTTCCTCCCCGAGGTCGCCGCGAGCTCCATCGAGCCGCGTCACGCGGTCGTCGCCCTGCGTCGCCACCTCAAGCGCACCACGGTCGTGGCCGCAAAGGTCACCGGCATCAACCACGCCCAGAAGGTGGCCACGATCACGCCGATCGAGGGCGAGCCCTGGGAGCAGGAGTACGACCAGATCGTCGTGACGGCCGGCGCCGTCTCGCGCACCTTCCCGATCCCGGGCATCGCCGACAACGCGATCGGACTGAAGACGATCGAGGAGGCCGTCGCGATCCGCGACCGCCTGATGTCGAACTTCGACCGCGCATCGGTCATCCCCGCAGGTCCCGAGCGCGACCGTCTTCTGACGGTCGTGGTGGTCGGCGGCGGCTTCGCGGGCATCGAGATCTTCGCGGAGCTCCGCTCCTTCGCCTCGGCGCTCCTGAAGAACTACCCGCAGCTGTCCTTCGACGACACGCACTTCCACCTCATCGAGGCGATGAGCCGGATCATGCCCGAGGTGTCGCTGAAGACGAGCGAGTGGGTGCTGAAGGACCTCGCCAAGCGTGGTGCCAACGTGCACCTCGACACCCAGCTCACCAGCGCCGTCGACGGCAACGTCGAGCTCTCCACCGGCGAGGTCATCCCGACCGACCTCATCATCTGGACCGCCGGCGTCATGGCCAACCCCACGGTCGTCCGCGGCGGCGACCTGCCCGTCGAGGAGCGCGGTCGCATCCAGACCCGCGCCGACCTGCGCGTCGGAACCGAGGAGGCCTTCGTCGAGGGCGCCTGGGCCGCCGGTGACGTCGCGGCCGTGCCCGACCTGTCGGGCGGCGGTGTCGGCGGATTCTGCGTGCCCAACGCGCAGCACGCGGTGCGCCAGGCCAAGCTTCTCGCGAAGAACCTCACCGCGGTGCTCCGCGGCGAGCTGCCGAAGCAGTACTTCCACAAGAACCTCGGCGCCGTCGCCGGCCTCGGTCTGTACAACGGCGTCTTCCAGTCCGGCAAGATCGCGCTCAAGGGCCTCATCGCCTGGTTCGCCCACCGCGGCTACCACACGCTGGCGATGCCCTCGTGGGAGCGCAAGTGGCGCATCCTGTGGGGCTTCTGGAACAACTTCTGGCTGGGCCGCGACCTGGTCAACCTCGAGACCGTGCAGAAGCCGCGCGAGGTGTTCGAGCAGTTCGCCGCCCGCCCCCGTCCGCCGCAGCCCGTCGAGGCGGCGCCCTCTGACAAGGCGGCTCCCGAGAAGGTCGGTGCGGGCGCGAAGACGTCCGCCGCTTCCTGAGGCTCCCGGCGGCCCGCCGACGTTCCGACGTCGGCGGGCCGCCGTCCTCTGGGTAGCCTGGTCGCGTGCCGCGCGCGGCGCCCCCGTAGCCCAACGGCAGAGGCAGGCGACTTAAAATCGCTCCAGGTCTGGGTTCGAATCCCAGCGGGGGCACCACCGGCGCCCGTCGGGCGCGCGTCCTAGGCTGAGCCCCATGCGCGGACGGACGGGGCGATCACGACGCGACCCACCGACGGCGCCGGAATCCGAGCCCCGGCGTGATCCGGCGCAGAACTGGGCGGCGCTGACCCGCGCGATCGGTCACCTGTCCGGCCCGGTGGCCGTCATCGACGTGTCAGCCCTGCGCCGCAACGCGCTCGACATGGTCGCGCGCGCCGCGGGCGTGCCGATCCGCGTGGCGAGCAAGTCGGTCCGCGTCCGCCGGGTGCTCGAGGACACCCTCGCCCTGCCGGGCTACGCCGGGGTGCTCGCCTTCACACTGCCGGAGGCTCTGTGGCTCGCGGAGGACCACCGCGACGTCGTGCTGGGCTATCCCACCGCCGACCGCGCCGCGATCGCCCGTCTCGCCGCCGACGACGAGGCGGCCGCGCGCGTGACGCTCATGATCGACGACGTCGCCCAGCTCGACCTGGTCGACGCCGTCGCCCCCGCCGGGCGGAGGCCCGTGCTGCGGGTCGCCATCGACGCCGACGCGTCGTGGCGCACACGCGGGCTCGGCCACATCGGCGTGCGCCGGTCTCCCGTGCACGACGCGGGGGAGGTGACCGCACTCGCGCGTGCCGTGTCGGCGCGCCCCGGCTTCCGGCTCGTCGGACTCATGATGTACGAGGCGCAGATCGCGGGGCAGCCGGATGCCGCCGGCCCCGGCGATCCGGTCATCCGCTGGATGCAGCGGCGATCGGCCGGAGAGCTCGCCGACCGACGCGCCGCCATCGTGGCTGCCCTCCGGCGCATCGCCCCGCTCGAGTTCGTCAACGGCGGAGGCACCGGGTCGCTGGAGCGCACGTCCTCCGAACCGGCGGTGACCGAGCTGACCGCGGGCAGCGGACTGCTCGCCGGCCATCTCTTCGACGGCTACCGTTCGTTCCAGCCGGCGCCCGCGGCCGCGTTCGCGCTCGAGGTGGTGCGCAAGCCCGCCCCCGACATCGTCACCGTGCTCGGCGGAGGCTGGGTCGCCTCCGGCCCGCCGGCGCCGTCTCGTCAGCCGCTGCCCGTCTGGCCGCCGCGGCTGAGGATGCTCGGGCGGGAGGGTGCGGGCGAGGTGCAGACGCCGCTGCAGGGCGATGCCGCCCGCCGTCTCGGGGTCGGCGACCGCGTCTGGTTCCGCCACGCGAAGAGCGGTGAGCTCGCCGAGCGCGTCGACCGCTACCGCCTCGTCGAGGGCGACCGCGTCGTCGGCGATGCCCCGACGTACCGCGGCGAAGGGAAGGCGTTCCTGTGACCCGGCCCGGAGCACCGTGGCAGAACTGGGGACGCACGGAGACGATCCGCCCGCAGCGCGTCGAGCGCCCGGCATCCGCCGAGGCCGTTCAGCGCGCGGTGCAGGCTGCCCGCCGCCGCGGGATGCGGGTCAAGGCCGTCGGAGCGGGCCACAGCTTCTCGGGCATCGCGGTCGCACCGGGTGTGCTCCTCGACCTGTCCGACCTCTCCGGTCTGATCGAGGTGGACGTGCCCCGCGGGCGCGTCCGCCTGCACGCGGGCACGCGGCTCCATCTCATCCCGGCGCTGCTGGAACCCTACGGTCTCGCCATGGAGAACCTCGGCGACATCGACCGGCAGTCGATCGCGGGCGCGATCTCCACGGGCACGCACGGCACGGGCGCGCGCTTCGCCGGCCTCTCCGCCCGGGTGGTCGGCGCGACGCTGGTCACGGCGGAGGGAGAACTGCTGACCGTCGACGAGACCAGACACCCCGAGATGCTCCCCGCCGTCGCGGTCGGGCTCGGAGCGCTAGGGATCCTCGTCGACGTCACCCTCCAGTGCGTGCCGGCCTTCCTCCTCGCGGCGGTGGAGCATCCCGAGCCGCTGCCGGACGTGCTCGGCACCCTCGGGGAGCGGGCCGCGGCATCCGATCATTTCGAGTTCTACTGGTTTCCCCACACCGACGTGGCGCTGACGAAGACGCAGACCCGTCTGCCCGGCGACGCCGTGCGCCGGCCGCTTCCGCCGGTCGGACGCTGGCTCGACGAGAGTCTGCTGTCCAACGGCGTCTACCGGGTCGCATGCGCGACGGGAAGGATCGTGCCGGCGATCATCCCGCCGTTCTCGCGGTTGGCCGTGCGCCTGACCGGAGATCGCGAGTACACCGACCGCTCCGACCGGGTGCTGACGCAGTCGCGCACCGTGCGCTTCCGCGAGCTGGAGTACGCCCTGCCCGCCGAGCACGTGCGGCCCGCATTCGAGGAGCTCCGCGACCTCATCCGGCAGCGGGGGTGGCGCATCTCGTTCCCCGTCGAGGTGCGCTTCGCCGCGGCCGACGACCTGTGGCTCTCTACCGCGCACGGCCGCGCCACGGGCTACATCGCCGTGCACCGGTATTGGCGCGAGGATCCCGAGGCGTACTTCGCCGCCGCGGAGGAGATCCTGCTGGCGCACGAAGGTCGTCCGCACTGGGGAAAGATGCACACGCAGGATGCTGCAGCCCTCCGAGACCGCTACCCGCGGTTCGACGACTTCGTCGCGCTCCGCGACCGATGGGACCCGGAGCGGGTTTTCACGAACCGGTATACCGGCCGCATACTCGGTGAATAACCCCTGGGAGTCGCCTCCCGGTCGCAGGCTCGTAAGCGCCCGCTCGGTACGATGTACACAACCTCGAACGGAGTCCACGCTATGTGGGAATGGCTGATCCCTGTCCTGATCGTCGTCGCGCTGGTCGTGATCGGCGGCATCTACCTTTGGGCGACCTACAACTCGCTCGTGCAGCTGAATGTGCGGGTGGATGAGGCGTGGAGCGACATCACGGTGCAGCTGAAGCGCCGCGCCGACCTGCTGCCGAACCTCATCGAGGCGGTGAAGGGGTATGCCGCCCACGAGAAGGCGGTCTTCGAGAACGTCACCCGTGCGAGGGCCGAGACACTGACCGCGGGCAGTCCCGCCGACGCCGGTGTCGCCGAGGGTCACATGCAGCAGGCGCTGAAGTCGCTGTTCGCGGTGGCCGAGGCCTACCCGCAGCTGCAGGCGAGCCAGAATTTCCTTCAGCTGCAGCAGTCCATCGTCGACACCGAGGACAAGATCCAGGCCTCGCGCCGGTTCTACAACGGCGGCGTGCGCGAGCTGAACACCAAGATCAAGGTGTTCCCGAACAACCTGTTCGCCCGCAACCTCGGGTTCTCGGAGCGCGAGTTCTTCGAGGTGGTCGACGGCGCCGCGATCTCGGAGCCTCCCCGGGTGCAGTTCTGATCTGACCCGTGTACAGCGCGATCGCGCGCAACAAGCGCAACACCTGGTTCATCCTCATCGCGTTCGTGCTGCTGCTGGGCGCCGTCGGGCTGCTCGCGGGGTGGCCGGCCGGCAACAACTGGTGGATCACCGCCGGTATCCTCCTCTTCGCCGCGGGCTACGCCACGGTGCAGTACTTCCTCGCCGATCGCGAGGCGCTGGCCCTGTCGGGAGCCGTCGAGGTCACGAAGGCCGATGCCCCGCGCTACTGGCGCCTGGTGGAGAACCTCTGCATCACGACCGGCACGCCGATGCCGAAGCTGTACGTCGTGGAAGATGGCGCACCCAACGCCCTCGCCACCGGACGCAAGCCCGAAGAGGCCGCCATCACCGTGACGACGGGTCTGTTCGAGCTGATGACCGACCGCGAGCTCGAGGGCGTGCTCGGACACGAGCTCGGCCACATCCGCAACTACGACATCCGCGTCTCGCTGATCGTCTTCGGACTCGTCGTGGCCGTGGGGATCCTGGCCGACGTCATGCTGCGCGTCGCGTTCTTCGGCGGGCGATCGCGGGGCGGCAACAACCAGGCGCAGGTCGTGTTCCTGCTGTTCGGTCTCGTCGCCGCCGTCGTGGCGCCGCTTCTCGCGGGGGCGGTGCAGGCCGCCATCTCGCGCCAGCGCGAATACCTCGCCGACGCCACCAGCGCGATGACCACCCGCGATCCCGACGGACTTTCCTCCGCACTGGCCAAGCTCGACGAGTACGGGCGGCCGCTGCAGAGAGCGAGCACGTCGATGGCGCACCTGTGGATCTCGGACCCCCTGAAGCCGCATGCGTTCTCGCGGATGTTCTCGACGCACCCCCCGATCGCCGATCGGATCGCGCGTCTGACGCAGATCGGCGGCTCGTTCTGAGCGGTGTCCGGCATCGGGGGTAGCCTCGCCGCATGGCGATGACGCTCTCGGCGCGGGACGCGCGCCGCCTGGCCATCCAGGCGCAGCTGCTGTCGGCCGAGCGCCCCGCGGCGATCGTGGAGACCGTGTACGGGCTGACGGCGGTCAACATCGAGCCCACCGCCGCGATCGCGCCGAGCGCCGACCTCATCCTCTGGTCGCGGCTGGGCGCACCTTTTCAGCCCGCCGACCTCGTGCGGGCCGTGGAAGACGAGCGCGACCTCTTCGAATGGGGCGGCTTCTACCGGCTGATGTCGGATCTGCCCCTCATCCGGCCCGACATGGCCCGTCGTCCGCTCCACGAGTACGGCCGGCAGTGGCTGGCCGCGAACGAGGGATTCCGCGCAGACGTGCTGGCGCGGCTGCGCGCGGAGGGGCCGCTGCACGCGGCCGAGATCCCCGACACCGCGCAGGTGTCCTGGGCCTCCAGCGGGTGGACGAACAACCGCAACGCCGCGCAGATGCTCGAGCTGCTGCTGTCCGACGGCACGGTCGCGGTGTCCCGGCGCGATCGCAAGGGGCGGCTGTTCGACCTCGCCGAACGGGTCTACCCCGGGGACCTTCCCGAGCTGTCCGCCGAGGATGCCGCACGCGAGCGCACCGAGCGCCGGCTGGGCTCGCTCGGCATCGCACGCAGCACGGGCGTCGCGCAGCCCTACGAGGCGCTGGACGTCGGCGCCGTCGGAGAGCCGGCGACCGTCGACGGCGTCGACGGCGAGTGGCGCGTCGATGCGGAGGCGCTGGAGGCCGTCGATCGCTTCGCCGGGCGGACGGCGCTGCTGTCGCCGTTCGATCGGCTCATCTTCGATCGGGAGCGCCTGCAGGACCTCTTCGGCTTCGAGTACATCCTGGAGATGTACAAGCCCGCGGCCACACGGCGCTGGGGCTACTTCGCGCTGCCGATCCTGCACGGCGACCGCTTCGTCGGCAAGCTCGACGCGAAGGCCGACCGCAAGGCCGGGATGCTGCGCGTGTTCGCCGTCCATCAGGACGAGCCGTTCACCCGTCCTGTGGCGGCCGCCGTGCGCGCCGAGATCGAGGCTCTCGCCGAGTGGCTCGGGCTCGAGGTCACCGGGCTCGAGGGGACCGGACTGGCCGACGCCGGTCGGCCGTAGCGGCCCGCTGCGGCCGGAACGGTCGAAGCGCCGGCACCGATCAGCGCCAGGCGGCTCAGTGCCGCGCGGCACGGGGCAGGGCGGCGGCGAGATCATCGGTCGCGTCACCCCACCGCGACACCGAGATGTGCGCGAGCCCACGCCAGCGCGCGGCCTCCTCGAGCTCCGCGGCGAGCCGGGGAGCGGCATCCGCGGGTCGCCCGTGCTCCCACCACGCCGACTGCACGAGCAGGGTGGACGCCGCGCGATCGGCCTTGAGGTCGACCCGGCCGACGACGTCGTCGCCGATCAGGACCGGCAGCGAGTAGTAGCCGTGGCGGCGCAGCGGCGCCGGGGTGTAGATCTCGATGCGGTAGCTGAAGCCGAACAGGCGCTCGGCGCGATCGCGGAACCACACCATCGGATCGAAGGGCGTCAGCAGCGCGGCGACGTCGACCGAACGGGGGATCGCGGCGTCGCGGTGCAGCCAGGCCTTCGCCGGCCGGCCCGCGCTGGTCCAGCCGTCGACGGTGACGGGGAGGAGATCACCGGAGTCTTCGAGATCGCGGATCGAGGCGACGACGCGGGCGCGGTCCTTGATGCGGAAGTAGTCGGCCAGATCGGATGCGGTGGCCACGCCATAGGCCCGCGCGGCGCGCCGGATCAGCTCGCGGATCGCGTCGTCGCGGGGGACGGGCGCGGTCAGGACGCTCGCGGGCAGGACGTCCTCGGCGAGGCCGTACCGACGCTCGAAGCCACGACGACCGTCGATGGCCACCTCGCCGATGCGCCACAGGTGCTCGAGAGCCGTCTTCGCGGCATCCCAGTCCCACCACGGCCCTCGGGCGGCCGCAGGCGCCACCCGCTCCAGCTGTGCGGGACGCAGCGGACCCCGGCCGGCGAGCTCCGCCTTCACGCGCTCCACCACCGCACCGTGCTGCGCCATCCAGCTGTCGGGCGGGTCGGAGTGCTTCGCACGGTGGTCGTCGCGCCGGAACTGCAGCAAGCCCCAGTCGGAGGTCGGGATGAAGGCGGCCACGTGCGCCCACGACTCGGCGTACGGGGGGCGGCGGGAGAACAGCAGGCGGTCCAGGAGCGCAGGGTCGTACGCACCGAGCCGGGAGAACAGCGGCATGTAGTGCGAGCGGGCGAAGACGTTGACCGAATCGATCTGGAGCACGCCCATCCGCGCGAGGGCGGTGTTCAGCCGGCGCGTGCCGACCGTCACGGGGCGGGCGCGGTCGAAGCCCTGCGCGGCGAGAGCCACCCGCCGGGCCTCCGCCGCTCCCAACCGCCGACCCCTCATGCGGGGAAGCCTAGCGACGGGCGGCGACACGGTCTTCGCGCGGAGGAGGCGGTTCTAGACTGGCGGGATGAGTGGATCGGACGACAAGCCCCGGGGCTCGATCTTCGATGCGATCCGCAACCCCCACCGCACGGTCTCCTCCGAGCTGTCCTCCCACGTGCCGTACGGCCTGCGGGTGGCCACCGCCTACTCGTGGCGGCTGCTGGTCGTCGCGGCCGGGATCGCCCTCCTCATCTGGCTGGTCATCCAGCTCAAGCTCCTCGTCATCCCGCTCCTGGTCGCGATCCTCGTCACGGCGCTGCTGTGGCCGGCGTTCACATGGATGCTGCGGCACCGCGTTCCTCGGTGGCTCGCCATCGTCGTCTCGCTGCTCGGCACGATCGGCATCGTCGGGGGACTCCTCTGGCTGGCCGGGTGGCAGATCTCCCGTGAGCTGTCCTCCGTGCAGCAGCGCACCGTCGAGGCGACGCGGCAGCTGCGGCAGTACCTGATCGACGGTCCGCTGCACCTCACCACGGGGCAGATCGACGACTACCTCTCGCAGGCCATGACGTTCCTGCAGCAGCAGGCGGAGACGCTGTGGACGGGCGCCCTCGCGATCGGCTCGACCGTCGGTCACGTCGCCGCCGGCGGGCTCCTCGCCGTCTTCATCCTGCTGTGCGTGCTGGCCGACGGCGCCGGCATCTGGCGCTGGACCGTCCGCCTCTTCCCCCGCGCCGCGCGCGCGGCGGTCGACGGCGCCGGTCGCAACGGGTGGGTCACCGTCGTCAATTACGCGCGCACCCAGCTGCTCGTCGCGACCATCGACGCGATCGGCATCGGCCTCGGCGCCTTCCTCCTGGGCGTGCCGCTGGCGATCCCGATCGGCGTGCTGGTGTTCCTCGGTGCCTTCATCCCGATCGTCGGCGCCGTGCTCACGGGTGCTGTCGCCGTGTTCCTCGCGCTGGTCTACAACGGACCCCTGATCGCCCTCTGGATGCTGATCGTCGTGCTCGGCGTGCAGCAGCTCGAGGGGCATGTGCTGCAGCCCCTGCTGATGGGCTCGGCCGTGAAGGTGCACCCGCTGGCCGTCGTGCTCGTCGTCGCCGGCGGCGCCATGATCGGCGGCATCCCGGGGGCGCTCTTCGCCGTGCCGCTCGCGGCCTTCGTCAACGTCGTCGCCGTCTATCTGGGCTCCCGCGCCTGGGCGACGGGGGAGAAGCCACCACCGGGCGACCTCATCTGGAGCACCGTCCCCCGCACCCGTCGGAGGAGATCCGCGTGAACATCCCCACCCTGGCGGAATTCGAGGATGCCGCGGCGGTGCTGAACGGCGTGATCTCGCACACGCCGCTCGAGGAGTCCCAGCACCTGTCCGAGGTGCTCGGAGTGCCCGCCTACCTCAAGCTGGAGAACCTGCAGCGCACGGGTTCGTTCAAGATCCGCGGCGCGACCTACCGCCTGTCGCGCCTCACCGAGGAGGAGCGCGCGCGTGGCGTGGTGGCGGCCTCCGCGGGCAACCACGCGCAGGGCGTGGCGCACGCCGCGCAGAAGCTCGGCATCGCCGCGACGATCTTCATGCCTCTGGGTGTCCCCGTGCCCAAGCTCCTGGCGACCCGCGGCTACGGCGCCGAGGTGGTGCTGGAGGGCGCGACGGTCGAGACCCCGCTGCGACTGGCGGCCGAGTTCGCCGAGCGCACCGGCGCCGTGCTCATCCACCCCTTCGACCACCGCGACATCATCATCGGGCAGGGCACGCTCGGGCTAGAGCTGGTGCAGGATCTGCCCGAGATCGAGACCGTCGTCCTCAGCATCGGCGGGGGAGGACTGGCCGCGGGTGTGGCCGCGGCGGTGCGCGCGCGCACGGAGGCGGTGGGCCGGAAGGTCCGCATCATCGGCGTGCAGGCCACGAACTCCGCGGCGTACCCCGGCTCGCTCGCGGCAGGCTCGCCGCTCGAGGTGGTCACGCGGCCCACGATCGCCGACGGCATCGCGGTGGCCCGTCCCGGCGACATCCCGTTCGAGATGATCCGTCAGCTCGTCGACGAGGTCGTCACGGTGGACGAGGACGACATCGCCCGCGCCCTCCTGGTGCTGCTCGAGCGCGCCAAGCAGGTCGTCGAGCCCGCCGGAGCGGTCGGCGTCGCCGCGATGCTCGCGGGCAAGGTCGAGGCGAGCGGACCGACGATCTCCGTCCTGTCCGGCGGCAACATCGACCCGCTGCTGCTGCAGCGCGTCGTGGCGCACGGGCTCGCGGCATCCGGTCGCTACATGACGCTGCGCGTGCCGCTGCCCGATCGTCCCGGCCAGCTGGCGCGCGTGGCGGAGCTGGTGGCGCAGGCGGGCGCCAATGTGAACGAGGTGCTGCACACGCGGCACGGTCAGGGCATGCAGATCAGCGACGTGGTCCTGCAGCTGAGCGTCGAGACGCGCGGTGAGGAGCATCGCCAGCACGTCATCCGCACGCTCGTCGAGGCGGGGTTCGAGCCGACGCTCGTGCGCGACTGAGCGGCGCGCTCAGCCCGTGTAGGTGTCGACCTTGAGGATCTCGACCGGAATCTCGCGGCCGTTCGGCGCGGTGTAGGTCGTGGATTCGCCGATCTTGAGCCCCAGGATGGCCGCGCCGAGGGGCGAGGCCTCGCTGTAGACGTCGAGGTCGGAGCCGGTGGCGATCTCGCGGTTGCCGAGGAGGAAGACCTCTTCGCCGCCCGCCACCACGGCGGTGATGACCGTGCCGGACTCGACGATGCCGCGACTCGGCGGCGCCTCGCTGACCGTCGCGTCCTTCAGCAGCTGCTGGAGGGTGCGGATGCGCGCCTCCTGCTTGCCCTGCTCGTCCTTCGCGGCGTGGTAGCCGCCGTTCTCCTTGAGGTCGCCCTCTTCGCGAGCGGACTCGATGCGCTTGGCGATCTCCTCGCGGCCCGTGGTCGACAGGTGCTCGAGCTCGGCGGCGAGGCGGTCGTACGCCTCCTGCGTGAGGAAGGTGGCGGGGGCGTCGCTGGACACGTCAACTCCTGGGTTTCGGCCGGTGACCGGCTGGCGGGAACATACGCAAACGCCCCGGCATCGGCCAGGGCGTCATGTTCATCGAGTCCGGAAAGCCTATGTCACCCAGCAGGAGTTGACCAAACCCGTGGTAGCCGGCGCAACGGTCGGAATCGTCTCCCGGAAGGCCCGCGTGTGCTGGTCGGCCGCCGGGATCTCGACCACCCGGAACCCCACCACGCCGTGCTCCTCGTCCTGCGCCTCGAGGGCGCAGGCGACGGAGCGTCCGGCCGGGATCGAGATCTGGAACGACACGGTCACGCCGCTGTCGTCGATCGTGTACGCCGTGCCCTCGGCCTGCACGTCGTCGAGGGTGCTCGCGACGGTGATCCATGCGAAGCCCCCGATGATCACGGCCGCGACGGCGATGACGATCGCCCGCGTCCACGTCTGACGCGGCGTGCGGACGCGGCCGTACCGCTCGTCGAGCGTGTCTGAAGTGGTCATGGCGTGTCCGGGGCATCGAGGCGGTCGTGGGGACGAATAGGCTGGACCTCCAGGCTAAGCGCTTCCCGCCGGAACGAGGACCTCCATGCACGCCCTGATCGACCGGATCGCCACCGCCGTCACCGTCACGCCGTCTCCGGAGCAGACCGTCGACCCGGTGCTGGTGACCCCCGGCCCGTGGGGATTCGTCGCCATCGCCTTCCTGACCCTCGCGGTCATCGCGCTGATCTGGGACATGCTGCGCCGCATCCGGCGCGGTCGCTATCGCGCCGAGGTCAACGAGGAGCTCGACGCCGAGGAGCAGGCCGAACGCGCGGAGCTCGCCACCGACGCCGACTCGCAGGACATCGACGAGACGCTCTCGGCGGAGGGCGACACCGACGCCGACACGCCTCGGCGGTGAGCCGGGCGGGTCGGTGACGCCGACTCGGTAGAGGGGCTGACCCAGCCGGGGAGGCCCAGCGCCGTCAGCCGGCGACGCCCGTGCCGTCAGCCGGCCACGCCCGTGCCGTCAGCCGGGGACGCCCGTGCCGTCAGCCGGGGAGGCCCAGAGAGGGACTCAGCGGCTTCAGAGCGATGAGCAGGCACGCCGTCCAATGGCAGAGGAACGCCAGCACGGTGCACACGTGGAAGATCTCGTGGAAGCCGAAATGGCCCGGCCAGGGGTTGGGCCGCTTCATCGCGTAGATGATCGCCCCGCCGGTGTACAGCAGCCCGCCGATGATGACGAGCGCCATCATGACCGGGTTCACGGCGAACAGGTCGGCCAGGTACATGACCGCCGCCCACCCGAGGGCGAGGTAGAGCGCCACATAGAGCCATCGCGGGGCGCCGATCCAGAAGACCCGGAAGAGGATGCCCAGGAACGCTCCGGACCACACCAGGATCAGCAGGAGCGTGCCCTTCTCCGGGGGCAGGGCGAGCACGGCGATGGGGGTGTAGGTGCCGGCGATGAGCAGCAGGATGTTCGCATGGTCGATCCGCTTGAGGATCGCGCGCGTCAAGGGCTTCCAGGTGAAGCGGTGATACAGGGCCGAGTTGCCGAACAGGAGCAGCGAGGAGGCCATGAACACCGCGGCCGCCCACTTGGCCGGTGCGCCCTGCGCGACCGCGATGAGCACGATGCCCGCGACGATCGCGACGGGGAAGGTCCCCGCGTGGATCCACCCCCGCCAGGTCGGCTTCACTTCATCCTGAGCGAGGACGGAGGAGGCCTCCAGCAGGGGGAGCTGCGGCATCTCGGCGCCGTCGTCGAGCTGCTCGCGGGAAGTCATGGTGACGAGGATACGCCGCGGGACATGCCCGCTCGGGCACCTGGGAGTTCCCTCCGGACACGTGGCGGGTACCTGCCGGACGTCCAGGTCGGTTCCCGGGCGGGCGCGGTAGGTTGTACCGGTGACGAGCGTCTCGGCGAATGAGGGCAGGGGACCCCTCTATCGGCTCTACATCAATCGCCTGCGCCGGCGCATCTCGCCGGACGGCGTGCCCCATCACGTGGCGATGATGATCGACGGCAACCGTCGGTGGGCGCGCCAGCTCGGGTACGAGACCGCCGCGCACGGACACCGCGCCGGGGCGGCCAAGATGCACGAGTTCCTCGAGTGGTGCGACGCCGTGGGTGTCGAGGTCGTCTCGCTCTATCTGCTCTCGACCGACAACCTCACCAAGCGCGACTCGCGCGAGCTGTCCGATCTGATCGAGATCATCGCCGACCTCGCCGACGAGCTGTCGCGCGACCGCGACTTCCGCGTGCAGCACGTCGGGCGCGCCGACCTGCTGCCGCCCGAGCTGGCGCGCTCGCTCGCCGAGGCGCAGGAGCGCACGCGCGACCACACCGGACTGCACGTGAACCTCGCCGTGGGCTACGGGGGACGCAGCGAGATCGTCGACGCGGTGCGCAGCATCATCGCCCAGCACGACCGCGACGGCGGCTCGCTCGAGGAGCTGGCGGCCAGCCTCACCCCCGAGCAGATCGGCGAGCACCTCTACACCGGCGGTCAGGCCGACCCCGACCTCGTCATCCGCACCTCCGGCGAGCAGCGTCTCAGCGACTTCCTGCTGTGGCAGTCGGCGCACTCCGAGTTCTACTTCGTCGAGGCGCTCGGCCCCGACCTGCGAGAGGTCGACTTCCTCCGCGCCATCCGCGACTTCGGTTCGCGTCACCGCCGCTACGGCAGCTGACCCAGGACGTTCACACGGCCGTAACCTGCCGCCAGCGTGTCGCGGTGGCCCGTGTCGGCGCCTCGACGTACGTTCATCACAACGGGCAAGGCGCCCGTCGGGTCGGCCGTTCGGATCGCGACTCGTGACCCCAGGTCGACTCGTGACTGCCGGGAGACATCCCGGGTCGGGAGTGGGTCGTGACCACACGAGCAGCACAGCAGCAGCAGGACCGATTCGACCAGGACCACAGCCCCACGGACCTCCGCACCTACGTGCTGGACACCTCCGTCCTGCTCAGTGATCCGCGGGCGTTCTTCCGCTTCGCCGAGCACTCCGTCATCATCCCCGTCGTTGTCATCACCGAGCTCGAGGGCAAACGCCACGACCCGGAGATCGGCTACTTCGCGCGGCAGGCGCTGCGTCACCTCGACGAGCTGCGCGTCGAGCACGGCCGACTCGACTTCCCGGTCCCGGTGGGGGAGGGCGGCACCCTGCGCGTCGAGCTGAACAACACCGACGCGTCGGTGCTTCCCTCAGGCATGCGCCTCGGCGACAACGACAGCCGCATCCTCGCCGTGGCCCTGCACCTGGCCTCCGACGGCCAGGAGGTGACGGTCGTCTCCAAGGACCTGCCGATGCGGGTGAAGGCCGCCTCTCTCGGCATCACGGCCGAGGAGTACCTCGCCGAGCAGGCGGTGGACTCCGGCTGGACGGGCATCGCCCAGATCGACGTCTCGGGCGACGACATCAGCGACCTCTACGAGAGCGACGTCGCGATGAGCGATGACGTGCGCGGGCTGCCGATCAACACGGGTCTGGTCATCCACTCCGAGCGCGGCTCCGCGCTCGGGCGGGTCACCGGCGACGGCGCGTACAAGCTCGTGCGCGGCGACCGCGAGGTCTTCGGCCTGCACGGCCGTTCGGCCGAGCAGCGCATCGCGATCGACCTCCTCCTCGACCCGGAGGTCGGCATCGTGTCCCTCGGCGGTCGCGCCGGAACGGGCAAGTCGGCGCTCGCGCTGTGCGCCGCACTCGAGGCGGTGCTGGAACGCCAGCAGCAGCGGAAGATCATCGTGTTCCGGCCCCTGTTCGCCGTCGGCGGCCAGGAGCTCGGCTACCTCCCCGGCGACGCGAACGAGAAGATGAACCCGTGGGGGCAGGCCATCTTCGACACGCTCGGATCGGTGGTGTCGGGCAACGTCGTCGAGGAGGTGCTCGCGCGCGGACTCCTCGAGGTGCTGCCGCTCACGCACATCCGCGGCCGGTCGCTGCACGATGCCTTCGTGATCGTCGACGAAGCGCAGTCGCTCGAGCGCAACGTGCTCCTGACGGTGCTGAGCCGCATCGGTCAGAACTCGCGCGTCGTGCTCACCCACGACGTCGGGCAGCGCGACAACCTCCGGGTGGGCCGCCACGACGGCATCGCGTCGGTCATCGAGACGCTCAAGGACCACGAGCTGTTCGGGCACGTGACGCTCATGCGCTCCGAGCGCTCCGCGATCGCCGCCCTCGTGACCGAGCTGCTGGAGGCGGGCGAGCTCGCCTGAGGCCGACGGAGAGCCAGCCGTAGCATGAGGGGATTCTCATCGCAATAACCCCGTCTGCGGCCGGCGATCTGGGATCATAGAGACACGGCGACGATCCCCCATCGTCGTCCGACACAGATGAAGAGCAGTCGCCCGTCCTCGTGACCTGCGCGACTGACATGGCTCAGAGTCCCCCGCTCTGAAGTCCTACAGCCCCCGACGCCCCCCCAGCGCCGGGGGCTCTTCTCTGCCTGCACGGCGCTGCTGCATAACGAGCGGATGCCGGCCGGCCGTCAATCCCAGCGGTATCCCGCTCCACGGACCGTGGTGATGTGATGCGCGCCGAACTTGCCGCGAAGGTACCGGACGTAGACGTCCACGACGTTGGATCCCGGATCGAAGTCCAGTCCCCAGACGCGGCTGAGCAGCTGCTCGCGGCTCAGCACCTGGCCGGGGTTGCGCAGGAACTGCTCGGCGAGGGCGTACTCGCGGGCCGACAGGTCGATCTCGCGCCCGGACACGGTCGCCCGGCGCGCCAGCACATCCAGGGTGACGTCGCCGCGCACGATGGCCATGCTGGGGCTCGCGATCGTCTCCCGCAGCCGTGACCGCACGCGGGCCAGGAGCTCGTCGAACGTGAACGGCTTCGAGACGTAGTCGTTGGCTCCGGCATCCAGTCCGTCGACCGTGTCGCGGGTGCTGGAGCGTGCCGTCAGCATGATGACCGGCACGCTGGAGGCCTGTCCGCGCAGGCGGCGCAGCACCTCGAAGCCGTCCATGGTCGGCAGGCCCACATCGAGGAGCACGAGGTCGACCTCGTCCTCCAGAGCGACTGCCAGCGCCTCGGCGCCGTCCTCCACGACCTGCGCGCGGTACCCCGCGTTCTCCAGGCCCTTCCGCACGAACGAGGCGATGCGCGGCTCGTCCTCCGCGATGAGTATGAACGTCATCCGAACGCCTCTCGCTGCAGGACCACGTCGCCCGCGCGCACCGGCGCGGGGAACTCGGCCGTCACGTGCTCGAGAGGCACGTGGATCGTGAAGATCGCGCCGCCCCCGGGGGTGTCGCCGACGGAGCAGTGACCGCCGTGCGCCTTGGTGATGGTCTCGACGATCGCGAGCCCGAGTCCGGATCCGCCCACCGTGCGCTTGCCCTGCGCGCGGTCGAAGCGGCGGAAGATGCGCCGGCGCTCCGCGGGTGGGATGCCGGGTCCGTGATCCTTCACCCAGAGTCGGGCCTCGACGTCGTCGGTGACGCTGCCGATCTCGATGGGGGAGCCGGACGGCGTGTACTTGGAGGCGTTGTCGGCGAGGGCGAGCCATGCCTGGAGAAGTCGGTCCTCATCGCCCAGCACGACGCCGTGCGCGCGCTGCTGGACCGACCAGGTGTGCGCCGGGATGACCGCGACGAGCTCGCCCACCCGGTCGGTGAGGTCGTCGACGTCGACCTGCTTCATCGAGTAGTCCTCGCCGTCGACGGCAGCGAGGAGGTCGATGTCCTCGACGAGTCGCGTCATGCGATCGAGCTCCGCGATGCCGAGGTCGCGCGTGCTGGCGACATCGTCGACATCGTGGGGGTCCATCAGCTCCAGGTGCCCGCGCACGATGGTGATGGGCGTCTTGAGCTCGTGCCGCACGTCGTCGAGCAGCTGGCGCTGCACGTCGACCGAGCCCTCGAGCCGGTCGAGCATGGAGTTGACCGTGCGGGTGAGGTCGGTGATGTCGTCGTTGCCCTCGGCGGGCAGGCGCGCGCCGAGATCGGTCAGCGTGATGGAGTCCGCGGTGTCGCGCAGCCGCTGCAGCGGCGAGAGCAGCCGACCGGCCACGAACCAGCCCACGACGAGGATCGACAGCAGCACCGCGCCGGCGGCGATCGAGTAGGTGATGATCGACGTCGTCACCGGCTCCAGCTCGGTGTCGAGGTCGATGGCGCGCACGTAGAGGCCGCGGCTGGGATCGTCGGCGATCTGGACGGGGATCGCGATGAAGCGCAGCGAGCCGCGCTCGGCGGCGACCGTGTCCCGCACCGGCGTCGTGGCCGAGGCCGTGTCGGCCACGACGCGGTCGATGAAGGCCTGGTCGCCCGAGATGTCGAAGCCGGTGAGGGTGCGCGGGCTGAAGCGCGGGATGCCGTCGATGATGGCGAGGGAGGCCTCGTTGCGCGGCGGGACGATGCGGCTGATGGCCGCGTCGAGGAAGTCGGCCACGGTGGTGAAGCTGTCGGCGTCGGGATCGGCCGTGGCCAGGGGGGTCCCTGTGGCGACCTCGGTCGATTCGTCGGTGCGCGTGACGGTCTGGAGGATCTCCACCTGTGCGTCGAGACGGTCGTCGACCTCCTCCAGCACGCGCTCGCGCTGAACGACGAACGTCACGCTGCCCACGATCGCCAGCCCCACGCAGGCGACGGCGAGGATGGCTCCGAGGATGCGGACGCGCGCCGAAACAGGTCGAGGCGTGCGGGTCACACCTCGATTATCGCCCCTTCACGCCCTACGCGACGGACATCATCCCGGATGCGTCATCGAGAGCAGGTCGAGCTTCTCGTCGAGCTGCGCCTCGGTGACCTCTCCGCGGTCCACGTAGCCGAGATCGACGACCGCCTCGCGCACGGTGATGCCCTTCGCGACGGAGTGCTTGGCGATCTTCGCGGCGGCCTCGTAGCCGATGAGCTTGTTGAGCGGGGTGACGATCGAGGGCGACATGCCCGCGAGCGCCGAGCGCTCGGTGTTCGCCTCGAGACCGGCGACGGTCTTGTCGGCGAGCAGGCGGGTCGCGTTGGCGAGCAGGCTGATCGACTCCAGCAGCGCCGTGCCCATGACGGGGATGGCGACGTTCAGCTCGAAGCTGCCCGAGGCGCCCGCCCAGGCGATGGTCGCGTCGTTGCCGATCACCCGCGCGCACACCATGAGCGTCGCCTCGGGGATGACCGGGTTGACCTTGCCGGGCATGATCGAGGACCCGGGCTGCAGGTCGGGGATGTGCAGCTCGCCGAGCCCCGTGTTCGGGCCGGAGCCCATCCAGCGGATGTCGTTGTTGATCTTGGTGAGCGAGACGGCGATCGTGCGGAGGGCTCCGGATGCCTCGACCAGGCCGTCGCGGTTCGCCTGAGCCTCGAAGTGGTCCTTGGCCTCGGTGATGGGCAGCTCCGTGTCGGCCACGATGAGCTCGAGCACCTTCTGCGGGAAGCCGAGGGGGGTGTTGATGCCGGTGCCCACGGCGGTGCCGCCGAGCGGGACCTCCGCGACGCGGGGGATCACCGACTGCACGCGCTCGATGCCGAGGCGCATCTGGCGGGCATAGCCGCCGAACTCCTGGCCGAGGGTGACGGGGGTGGCGTCCATGAGGTGGGTGCGTCCGGACTTCACGACCGACGACCATTCCTGAGCCTTCTCCTCCAGCGCCACGGCGAGGTGGTCGAGCGCGGGGATGAGGTCGTCGATGAGCTCCTGCGTCACGGCGATGTGCACCGACGTGGGGAAGACGTCGTTGGAGGACTGCGAGGCGTTGACGTGGTCGTTCGGGTGCACCGGCGCGCCGAGGTCACGGGTGGCGAGGGTCGCCAGCACCTCGTTCATGTTCATGTTCGACGACGTGCCCGAGCCGGTCTGATAGACGTCGATCGGGAACTGATCGGCGTACTCTCCGGCGATGATCCGGTCGGCGGCACGGGCGATCGCGTCGGCGATGGCGCCGTCGAGGGTACCCAGCTCCTTGTTGGCGAGGGCGGCGGCCTTCTTGATCCGCGCGAGCGCCACGATCTGCGCGGCATCCAGCGGGTCACCCGAGATCGGGAAGTTCTCCACGGCCCGCTGCGTCTGCGCAGCGTAGAGCGCGTCCTTCGGGACGCGCACTTCTCCCATGGTGTCGTGCTCGATGCGGTACTCGGTGTCGGTCACGTCGTCGTTCCTCCTGTGTGTACGGCGTTCAGGCGTTCGCGTCGCTCGCGTCGCCCACGATGATGCTGGGGACGGCGGTGCCCTCCCCGAGTCGGTAGTTGGCCCCGACGATCGCGACGCGGCCGTCGGCCACGGCCTCGCTGATCAGCTCGGAGGAGCGCAGCAGCTCCGTGACCGTCGCCCGCAGGTGCTCGAGACCGACCGCGTCGGCGTCGATCACGTCGGCGGGCCGCCCCTCGTCCGTGCCGCGGCGGATGACCCGGCGGACGGCCGGGACGATGGGGGCGATCTGGCGCCAGATGTACGCGGGCAGCGTCGGCGCGTCGACGCCCGTGCTCTCGATCGCCGCGCCGACGGCGCCGCAGGCGTCGTGGGCGAGCACCACGATGAGCGGCACCTCCAGCACGGCGACGGCGTACTCGAGGCTGCCGATGACGGAGTCGGAGATGACCTGGCCCGCGTTGCGCACGACGAACAGGTCGCCGAGTCCCTTGTCGAAGATGATCTCGGCCGCGAGACGGGAGTCCGAGCAGCCGAACAGCGCGGCATCCGGTCGTTGACCCGACGCGAGCTCGGTGCGGCGCTCGGCATCCTGCCGGGGATGCTGCGGCTCTCCGGCCACGAAGCGCTCGTTGCCGCGCTGCATCTCCGCCCAGACCTCGGCGGGGGTGTTCCTGACGTCGGTCATCTCGTCCCGTCCTGCAGCCTGCGCACCTCGTCGGCGACGCCCTCCGCGGCCGTGGCCAGGGAGGCGTCGTCGGTGGCGCCGTAGATCAGCACGATGTCGGGGCCGGCCTGCACGCTGACGGCGGAGGTCACGTTGCCCGACGCGCCGGAGTCGTCGAAGCGATAGCGGTCCCACGTGACGCCGCCGTACTCGACGGTCCCGTCGGGACGACCGCCGGTGAGCGTGCGCCCCGGCCAGCCCGCGTCGGCGTCGAAGCCCTGCGCGACGCGCAGGTAGCCCGCGTCCTCGCCGGGGACGTAGACGACGGTCCACGCCTCCACGTCGCCGCCCTCGATCTCGGCGACGTTCACGCGCCAGTCGGCCGGCACGACGGGGGCGATGACGACCCGCCCGCGGCTGGTCCCGAGGTCGGCGGCGACGGCGGCGACGTCGATGGAGGGCCGCGGCGGCGGGCCGCCGCGCGGAACGGCGAAGATCACCACGGCCACCACGGCCAGCGTGATGAGCAGGGCGGCGATGAGGTTGCGCGCGGTCTGGCTCGACCGGTAGACGCGGGAGGACGCGGCCTTGCGGTCGGCCTGCTCGCCGGGCGTCTCGGGGCGTCCCAACTCGGCGACGATCCGCGGGGGGCGGGCCATCATCGCTCCGTGTCGCCGGCCGCGTCGCGCGCCGCGTCCAGGCGGCGCTTCGCGCCGACGAGCCACTCCTCGCAGCGTGCCGCGAGCGCTTCGCCGCGCTCCCACAGGGCGAGGGACTCCTCCAGCGTGGGAGCTCCCTGCTCGAGTTCGGCGACGACCCTCACGAGCTCGTCACGGGCCTGCTCGAACGACAGCGACGACGCGGGAGACACACCCTCGGTCGTAGCGGACATGCCGTCCAGTCTATGCGGTGCGGGCCGGCCTCATCCGTCGCCCGACGCGCCGTCGCCCTCCGCGATCTCGCCCTCCGACCGGGCGCCGATGGAGCCTCGTCCCACCGTGACGGTGAGGCGCGCCCCGGCGGGAGCCTGGGCGGCGTCGCGGACGATCACCCCGTCGGCCAGGTGGGCGATGGCATACCCACGGGCCAGGGTCGAGGCGGGGGAGAGGGCACGGAGCGTCGCCCTCAGCTCCGCGGCGCGCCGGGTCTCGGCATCCCATCGACGGCCGATGATGTCGCGGCCGCGGCTCACCTGCATCCACAGCTGCTGCGCGCGCTGGTCGAGCATGCCTGCGGGGTTGCGCAGCGCGGGGCGGGAGCGGAGCTGCTCGAGGTGCGCGATATCGGTGGAGACGCGCTGTGTGAGGCGCATGGTGAGGCGCGAGCGCAGCTGGGCGACGATCGCGCGCTGCTCCGCGACATCCGGCACCACCCTCTTGGCCGCATCGGTCGGCGTGGAGGCCCGGAGGTCGGCCACGTCGTCCAGCAGCGGACGGTCGTTCTCGTGCCCGATCGCGCTCACGACCGGTGTCGAGGCGGCCGCGACGGCGCGCAGCAGCCGCTCGTCGCTGAATCCGAGCAGGGTCTGCGGATCGCCGCCGCCGCGGGCGATCACGATCACGTCGACCTCGGGGTCGGCGTCCAGCGCCTTCAGCGCCCCGATCGTCTCGGGCACGCAGCGGTCGCCCTGCACCGCCGCGTACGCGGTGCGGAAGCGCACCTGCGGCCAGCGCAGCTCCGCGTTGCGGCGGACATCCTTCTCGGCGTCGGACTTCTCGCCGGTGATGAGGCCGACCACCGTCGGGAGGAAGGGCAGGGTGCGCTTGCGGGCGGGGTCGAACAGTCCCTCGGCGCGGAGCGCCACACGCAGGCGCTCGAGCTTCTCGAGCTGATCGCCGAGGCCGACATGGCGCATGGCCGAGACGGCGAAGGTGAAGTCCCCGCTGCGCGGGAAGTAGTCGGCCTTCACGCAGGCGATGACGTGGTCGCCGACGGCGAGATCGTCGGCGAGGCGCTGCCGGGTGCTCGACCACAGCCGGAACGAGATGGTGGCGTCGGTGCTGCCGTCCTTGAGGCGGCCGAAGACGTTGCCGCCGCGCACGTTCCATGACGTGATCTCGCCCTCGACCCACACCGAGCCCCACTTCTCGATGAAGCCGCGGATCGTGTCGTTGAGCCGCGAGACCGACGTGGGGGAGGCGGGAGCGGAATCGCGCGGGTGCACCGAGTCGGGCGGAGGCGGCTGCCCCGGCACGGTGTCGGGCTGGAACGTCGTCACGCTTCTCCTCGTCGTGGGCGGTGCGGCCCGCGGAAGCCGCCTCTCGGCCGGCGCACGGGAGCGCCCCGGTAGAATCAAGAGGTGAGCACACCGGCCGTACGAATGCCCGTTCCCCGCATTCCCCGGCGGCGCGAGCGCCTCAAGGATAACGCCGTCGAAGGACGCAAGCGGATCCTGCTGGCCTCGCCCCGCGGATACTGCGCAGGTGTCGACCGCGCCGTCGTCGCTGTGGAGAAGGCGCTGGAGCGCTACGGCGCACCCGTCTACGTGCGCAAGCAGATCGTGCACAACATCCACGTGGTGTCCGAACTCGAGGCGAAGGGCGCGATCTTCGTCGACGAGGTCGACGAGGTTCCCGAGGGCTCGCACGTCGTCTTCAGCGCGCACGGCGTCTCGCCGGCGGTCGTGAACGCTGCGGCGGATCGCTCGCTGCAGGCGATCGACGCCACGTGCCCGCTCGTGACCAAGGTGCACCGCGAGGCGGTGCGGTTCGCCCGCGACGACTTCGAGATCCTCCTGATCGGCCATGAGGGACACGAAGAGGTCGAGGGCACCGCCGGCGAGGCGCCGGAGCACGTGACCGTCGTCAACTCGCCCGAGCACGCCGACGTCGTCGAGGTGCGCGATCCCTCTCGCGTGGTGTGGCTCTCTCAGACCACGCTGTCGGTGGACGAGACCATGGAGACGGTGCGCCGCCTCCGCGTGCGCTTCCCCGACCTGCAGGATCCGCCGTCGGACGACATCTGCTACGCGACGCAGAACCGGCAGGTCGCGATCAAGAAGGTCGCCACCGACGCCGACCTGGTGATCGTCGTCGGGTCGGCGAACTCCTCCAACAGCGTGCGGCTCGTCGAGGTGGCGCTGGAGTACGGCGCCAAGGCGGCCTATCGCATCGACTACGCCGACGAGATGCGCCAGGAGTGGCTCGACGGCGTGCGCACGGTGGGCGTGACCAGCGGCGCCTCGGTGCCCGAGGTGCTCGTGCAGCAGGTGCTCGAAGAGCTCGCCGGCGCCGGCTACGGCGACGTCGAAGAGGTGCGCACCGCCGAGGAGGACCTCCAGTTCTCGCTGCCGAAGGAGCTGCGTTCGGATGCCGCGGGTCGGCGTGACGAGCGTGCCCTGGGTGGGCGGACCCGGGCATGACCGATCAGCCCCGCGGCGACGCGCGGCCCCAGCCCCTGTACGGCCAGTACGCGACGCCGGAGGAGCAGCGCGCCCGCATCGCACAGCCCGACGCGACGTATGCGCTGGAGACGGGTCAGGCCCCGGAGCCGGCGGAGCGCGCCCAGCCCGCCTCGAGCACGGCGGCGCCGGTCGCCCCGGCGACCGTTGCCGTCCGGCGCCGCGTGGACATGATCGTGACGCTCGTGCTGCTCGGGTACGGGCTCGTCAACGTCGTGGTCACCGCCGTCCAGCTGAGCGACTTCCCCGCGTTCGCGCAGGAGTTCATGCGCGTCGCGGGCATCGACGGATCGTTCACGAACGACGCCCAGGGTCAGCTGTGGAGCACGATCGGCGCCATCGCCTACGCCGCCGTGTACCTCGCGGTCGTGCTGGTCGTCGTGCTGCTGTTCCGGCGGAGCAGACGCACGTGGTGGGTTCCGCTCACCGGCGCGGTCCTCGCCTTCGTGCTGCTCACCGTCTGCCTGACCTCCGCCCTCATCGGAGACCCCGCGATCATGGGCTACTTCCTGCGCTCCTCCTGAGACGCATCCCCCGACGAAGGAGCCGGTGCCGCAGCATCCGGTGAACCATTCCCGGCTCCGCGTCGTGTTCTCTTCGAGGAGGTCGTGATGCCCCGCGATGACGACGCGCGCCTCGTGGCGCTCTACGACGCCCACGCCGCGCACATTCAGCGCTACGTCGTGAGCCTCACCGGTGACCACGCCGGCGCCGACGACGTGGTGCAGGAGACGCTGCTGCGCGCCTGGCGCACGCCGCGGATCATGGCCGACCGGCCGGAGACGACCCGGTCGTGGATGTTCACCGTCGCGCGCAATCTCGTGATCGACGAGGCCCGCAGCGCGCGCCGTCGTCACGAGCACGTCACGGCCGAGACCCCGGAGCGCGCAGCCGCCGACAGGACGGACGCGATCCTCGAGACGATGCTGGTCGAGGACGCGCTGGCGAGTCTGGGGCCGGACCACCGCGGCGTGGTGGTGCGCGCGTACTTCGGCGGCCGCAGCGTGCGCGAGATCGCCGAGGAGCTCGACATCCCCGAGGGGACCGTCAAATCACGACTGCACTACGGCCTGCGCGCCCTGCGCCTGGCCCTGCAGGAGAAGGGGGTGACACGATGAACGCCGATCATGAGCGCTTCGCGGAATGGGATGCGGCATACGTCCTCGGGTCGCTGAGCCCGGCGGACCGCCGCGCATTCGAGGCGCATCTGGAGGGGTGCGACCTCTGTCGCACCGCCATCGCCGAGCTCGCCCCCGTCACCGGACTGCTGTCGCGGGTCGACGCCGATCACGCGTCGACCATGCTGTCGGTCGATGCGGCCGCGGTGGACGCGTCCGCCGGGCGCGATGCGCTGCTGCGACGCGGGCAGGCCGACTCCCGCCGTCGGCGACGCCTCCGGTGGGGCGTCTTCGCCTTGGCGGCGGCTCTGCTGGTCGTGGCCGCGATCGCCGTGCCGGTGGCGATCTCGTCGCAGACGCCGACGCTCGAGACGGTGGCCTTCGAGAAGCTCGTCGACGCGCCCATCACCGCATCGGTGGAGCTCGACCCGGTGGAGTGGGGCACGCGCATCGACCTGGACTGCGCCTACGGCACGGACGGCGAGGTCGAGCCGCCGGCGGACGGCTGGCCCTACGCCCTGGTGATCACCGGCCAGGACGGCACGGAGTCGGAGGTGTCGAGCTGGAGGTCGTGGCCGGACAGCCACGCCTGGGTGACGGCGGGCACCGCGCTCGGCCGCGATCAGATCAAGAGCATGGAGATCCGCTCGCTGACCACCGGGGCGGTCCTGATGCGCGCGGACGTCGGCGACCGCTGACGCATCGTCGACGGCCGCCCGATCGCTGACCTCCGCTGACACGACGACGCCCGGCCCCCTCGGGGGGACCGGGCGTCGTCGTGTCGGCTGCTCCGCGTCAGCTCTGGGACTGGCCGTGCGAGCCGAGCTGCTGCGTGGCCTGCACGACGCGGGCTGCCATCGCGCTCTCGGCGACCTTGCCCCAGGCGCGCGGGTCGTAGGCCTTCTTGTTGCCCACCTCGCCGTCGACCTTTAGGACGCCGTCGTAGTTCTGGAACATGTAGCCGGCGACCGCGCGGGTGAAGGCGTACTGGGTGTCGGTGTCGATGTTCATCTTCACGACGCCGTTGCGCACCGCGAGGGCGATCTCCTCGTCGGTCGAGCCGCTGCCGCCGTGGAAGACGAGGTCGAGGGGCTTCGCTCCGGTGCCGAACTGGGCGGCGATGCCCTCCTGGATCTCGCCGAGGAGCTCGGGGCGCAGCTTGACGTTGCCCGGCTTGTAGACGCCGTGGACGTTGCCGAAGGTGAGCGCGGCGATCCAGCGGCCCTGCTCGCCGAGCCCCAGCGCCTCGACGGCCTTCGCGACATCGGCGGTGGTCGTGTAGAGGGCCTCGTTCGATCCCTCGTGCTGCACGCCGTCCTCCTCGCCGCCGACGACGCCGATCTCGACCTCGAGGATCGCGCGGATCGCCTTCATGCGCGGGAGGAGCTCCTTCGCGATGTCGATGTTCTCGTCGAGCGGCACGGCCGACCCGTCCCACATGTGGGACTGGAAGATGGGGTTGCCGCCGTCGGCGACGACCTTCTCCGACTCGGCGATGAGCGGGAGCACGAAGTCCTCGAGGGCCGGCTTCGGGCAGTGGTCGGTGTGCAGCGCGATCGTGACGGGGTAGCTCTTGGCGACCTCGGTGGCGAAGCGGGCGAACGCGAGCGCGCCGGTGGCGCGCGCCTTCACCGTGTGCCCGGCGAAGTAGTCCGCACCGCCCGTGGTGACCTGGATGATGCCATCGGAGCCGGCCTCGGTCAGGCCCTGGAGGATCGCGTTGATGCTCTGCGAGCTCGAGGCGTTGAACGCGGGGTAGGCGAATCCGCCTGCCTTCGCGCGGTCCAGCATCTCGGCGTACTGCTCAGGGGTGGCGACGGGCATGTAGGGCTCCTTGCACTGGTGGGGACGTCCACGGTCACTCTAGCGAAGGCACCCCTGCCGACGAGTCGTGCGAGGGCCGTTGCGGGCCTGGCATGCCGTCGGTGAAAGAATCGCGATTCCTTCGGCGCACGCGGGTCACTCCGACCGTCCGGACGCGGAAGATCGTGGCAGGGTGGGCAGCATGGTGAGCATCACAGGCGACATGAGCCCTCTGCATCCCGACCGCAACCTCGCGCTGGAGCTGGTGCGCGCGACCGAGGCGGCCGCGATCCGTGCGGTGCCCTTCATCGGACGCGGCGACAAGGAGGCTGCGGACGGCGCCGCCGTCGACGCGATGCGGGCCTTCTTCGACACCGTCAATTTCGACGGCACCATCGTCATCGGCGAGGGCGAGAAGGACAACGCGCCCATGCTGTTCAACGGGGAGCGGGTCGGCAACGGGAAGGGGCCGAAGGCGGACGTCGCGGTCGACCCCATCGACGGCACCTCGCTGACGGCGGCCGGCCGGCAGAACGCCCTCTCGGTGATCGCCGTCTCCGACGCCGGCACGATGCTCGACGCCTCGACGGTCTTCTACATGGACAAGCTCGTCACCGGCCCCGCCGGCGTCGGCGTGGTCGACATCCGCAACCCCATCGGCGAGAACATCCGCCTCCTGGCCAAGGCGCTGGGCAAGCCGGTCGACGAGATCGTCGTCTCGGTGCTGAACCGTCCGCGTCACGAGCAGCTGATCGAGGACATCCGTGCCGCGGGTGCCGGCACGCGCCTCATGTCGGACGGCGACGTCGCCGGCGGCATCAACGCCGCCCGTCACAACGCCCGCACCGATATGTGCGTGGGCATCGGGGGCAGCCCGGAGGGCATCGTGACGGCGTGCGCGATCAAGGCGCTCGGCGGGCACATCCAGGGCATCCTCTGGCCGCGGGACGACGACGAGAAGCAGAAGGGCGCGGATGCCGGGCTCAAGGTCGACGGTCACGTGTACGAGGCCGAGGAGCTCGTCACCGGCAAGAACACGATCTTCGTCGCGACGGGCGTGACCGACGGCCAGCTCGTGGCCGGCGTGCGTCGCGAGGGCGAGTACGTCTACACGGAGAGCGTCGTGCTCCGGAACGCCTCGGGCACCCTCCGCCGGATCAGCTCGGAGCACCTCGCCTCGAAGTGGCTGTGACGGCTCTGCAGTCGGTGCGCTGACTCCTCGGATCGGGATCCTCCGGCGCGCGTCTCCAGAGTTTTTCCCGCCCGAGTCGAAGCGGCTCCGGCGACCCGTCTCGGGGTGGATCAGGCGGCTCGCGGCGTGTCGGCGGCTGCGGCCTGATCTTCAGGGTTGTCTGGCACAATCGCTTGTGGAGTCGATGAGGACGCTGAATCCGAGGATCTCGAGGAGATGGATGATGTCCGCACAGCTGAATGGCTCTGCGCCCCAGACGGGTGCACAGGCCGTGATCGCCGATGCGATCGATCCTGCCCGTCGGCCCGACGTCCTCTTCCGCGTCCGTCGTGACGAGGGTCACCAGGCCAGCGCCTGGTGGATGATCGGCGCCTTCGTCGGCGTCTCGCTGGCCGTCATCGCCCTCCTCAGCTTCGTGCCTGGCGGCGCCGGGGTCTGACGCTCAGTCGTCTGCGCCCAGCCGTTCGCGCAGGGCACCCACGTCGGCGCCCGTCTCGCGGTCGATGCCCTCGAGCATCTCCGGCGCGACGAGGTGTCGCGGCGACTTCTCGATCAGCGCCGGTGAGTCCAAGGCGTCGAGCCGCGTCTGGTCGATCCCGGGGAACTTCCGCGCGGTGACGAGCACGCGCGACTCGAGCGTGCCGGCGAACCTGTTGTAGCTCTCCACCGTCCGCTCGAGCGCCCGGCGCAGATCGTCGGCATGTCCGGCGAGCCCCGAGAGGCGGTCGTACAGCTGGGTGCCGAGGTCGAAGAGCGACCGCGCTTCGCGGGAGACGTCCTGCTGCGTCCACGTGTAGGCGACCGTCTTCAGCACGGCCCAGAGGTTCACCGGCGACGCGAGCGCCACGCGGCGGCCGAAGGCGTGATCGAGCAGCGACGGATCCTCTTCGAGCGCCGCGGCGAGGAGGGACTCGCTGGGGATGAAGCACACGACGAACTCGGGGCTGGAGTCCAGGCCCGCCCAGTACGTCTTCTTGGCCAGCGCGTCGACGTGTGCTCGCACCGCCCGCACGTGTCGCTCGAGCAGAGTCCGCCGTCGCGCCGCCTCTTCGCCCTGGGCGGTCAGCGGGATCGCCGAGGCCTCGAGGTAGGCGTCCAGGGGCACCTTCGCGTCGATCGCCAGCGCCTTGCCGCCCGGGAGGCGCACCACCATGTCGGGGCGGCCGGCTCCGGCATCCGTCGTGATGGACGTCTGGGTGTCGAAGTCGACGTAGCGGGCGAGGCCCGCCGCCTCCACCACGCGTCGCAGCTGCGTCTCGCCCCAGACCCCCCGTGTCGCCCCGGACCGCAGCGCGCCGGCGAGCGACTCCGTGGTCGCGCGCAGCGCCTCGCCCGACTCATGGGCGATGCGCAGCTGCTCGGCGACCGCGCCGAACTGGGCGTGGCGATCGCGCTCGAGCACGTCGACCTTGTGCTGCATGGACTGCAGCGCGTCCTGCACGGGAGCGAGGGCCCGCAGCACCGACTGCTCGCGACGCTCGCGCTCCTCGCGCGCGGCCTGGTCGGCCCGCACCTGTCCGAGCAGATCGCGGGATCGCTGCTCCTGCCGATCGAGCTCCGCGCGCAGCCCCTGCCCGGCCGCGTCGGAGGCGGCCAGACGGGCCGAGAGGTCGCTGTGCTCGCGGGCACCGCGCGCGGCTGCCCGGGCGGCGCCCGCGGCCCAGCCGGCGAGGAGGCCGGCCGCGAGGCACACGACGGCCAGCAGGGGGAGGAGGAGTGCGTCCATGGCGCCATGCTGGCCGACGCCTCCGACATCGTCGACGACTGTTCCGGCGGGTCTCAGGTCCCGGTGTCGCAGAGATGCTCACCGTATCAGCAGGGCGCGTCGTACGAGGACGTGCCGCCCATGTATCCGACCGGCGGCGGGGAGGCAGGCCCACCCGCCACAGTGCGGACAGCGGCGGAGAGCCTTCCTCGTCAGGCGACGGCGGTCTGCAGCGCGCCGGTGTCGAGGAGCGCGGCGCCGGTGGGAGCGGACGACTCGAAGAACACCGGATCGGGCTCGTCGACGCGGATGCGCGACATCTTCACGCCGGCCGACTCGGCGAGAGCCGCGACATCCGACGCTCCGACACGGCGCGCGGCGTCGATCATGATGTGCGCGCAGGCGAGGGCGTCGGCGAGGGGGTCGTGGTGTGCGAACTCCGCGAAGCCGGCCTCCGCCGCGACGAACGGCAGGCGGTAGGACTCGAGCGTGTAGACGTTGCGGGCCACCTGCAGACTGCACGCGTACCGGTACGGGGGACAGGCATCGCCGGTCGCCGCGCACGCGCGCTTGAGCACTGCCATGTCGAATCCGGCGTTGTGCGCGACCCGGACGTCGGCGCCGGCGAAGGCGACGATGTCGTCGAGCTGCGCGCTCCAGGTCTTCGCGTCGACGACGTCGGCGGCGCGGAGGCCGTGGATCCCGGTGTTCAGCTCGAAGAACCTGTCGTGTCCGGGCGGCGGCTGGATCAGCCATCCGGCG
Organism: Microbacterium lemovicicum; assembly: GCF_003991875.1. Lineage (NCBI taxonomy): Bacteria > Bacillati > Actinomycetota > Actinomycetes > Micrococcales > Microbacteriaceae > Microbacterium > Microbacterium lemovicicum. The sequence continues at coordinate 2,030,114 of NZ_CP031423.1, read as the reverse complement.
GTCGCGACGACGCGTCCGCTGCGCACACGGGCCAGGCCCACGGCGCAGGCGGACGCCGTGCTGGAATTCGCCGTCTCGAAGTCGATGGCGGTGAAATCCAGGGGCACGCTCTCACCCTCACCCGACGGGTGCGCCACCGGGGGAAGGCGCGCCGGTCCGCCCGAACGCTCCGGGCGTGTCGGCCCGGGCGGCCTAGGCTCTTCCGCATGGTCGACCGGGAGCAGATGTCCACGTCGTTCGGGGTGGCAGCCGATGCGTATCAGGCGGGGCGACCCGACTACCCCGCCGCGGCGGTGCACTGGATGCTGGAGCCCGTCGCCCGCGAGAGTGCGAGGGTGCGCGTGGCCGACGTGGGCGCCGGCACCGGAAAGCTCACGCGGGTCATCGCCGAAACGGGCGCCGAGGTGGTCGCGATCGATCCCGACCCGGACATGCTCACGAGCCTGCAGGGACACGTGCTCGGCGTGCCGACCTTCGTCGGGACGGCCGAGCGGATGCCGCTGCCCGACGCCGCGGTCGACGCCGTGCTGCTCGGGCAGGCCTGGCACTGGGTGGACGTGGAGCCGGCATCGACCGAGATCGGGCGGGTGCTGCGGCCCGGCGGGGTCCTGGGGCTGGTCTGGAACATCCGGGACGAGAGCGTGCCCTGGGTGGCCGACCTCACGCGCGTGATGCACGGCAGCCACGCGGAGGAGATGCTCGCCGGCGACGGCGTGCGGGTGGCGGCGCCGTTCGGGGTGCTCGAGACGCAGACGTGGACCTGGACGCGGGTCATCTCTCGGACCGCGCTGCGCGACATGGTGCTCTCGCGCAGCTACATCATCACCGCGACCGACGACGAGCGCGCGCGCATCCTGGACGGGGTCGACGAGCTGTTCACCGCGAACGCCCGAAGCGACGCGGACGGTGGAGAGGTCGTCGACCTGCCCTATCGCACCGAGGCGTTCCGCACGCTCCGCCCCTGAACCCGGGCCGACCCTGACGCGGACCGCGGCATCCGCTCCTCTTCGCCAGGGTCGCCACGGGTGCGTCGCGACCACCCACGTAGACTGGACTCCCGTGGCTCTCACTATCGGCATCGTCGGCCTGCCCAACGTCGGCAAGTCCACCCTGTTCAACGCGCTGACCAAGAACGACGTGCTCGCGGCGAACTATCCGTTCGCGACGATCGAGCCGAATGTGGGCGTCGTGAGCCTGCCGGATCCCCGCCTCGGGAAGCTCGCGGAGGTGTTCCACTCGGAGCGCATCCTGCCCGCGACCGTGTCGTTCGTCGACATCGCGGGCATCGTCCGCGGCGCGTCCGAGGGGGAGGGGCTCGGCAACCAGTTCCTCGCCAACATCCGCGAAGCCGACGCGATCGCCCAGGTCGTGCGCGGATTCACCGACGACGACGTCGTGCACGTCGAGGGCGGCGTGAATCCGAAGAACGACCTCGAGACGATCAACGCCGAGCTCATGCTCGCCGACCTGCAGACGCTCGAGAAGGCGATCCCCCGCTACGAGAAGGAGGTCAAGGGCAAGAAGGCCGACCCCTCCGTCGTCGAGGCCGCCGTCGCGGCCAAAGACGCGCTCGAGCGCGGCGTGCTGCTCGCGTCGTCGGGCATCGACCTCACGCCCATCCGCGAGCTGGGCCTGCTGACGGCCAAGCCCTACATCTACGTCTTCAACGTCGACGAGACGGTGCTGACGGATGCCACGGCCAAGGCCGCACTCGAGGAGCTCGTCGCTCCCGCGCACGCCGTCTTCCTCGACGCGAAGATCGAGTCGGAGCTCATCGATCTCGATCCCGAGGACGCGGCGGAGCTGCTGGCGTCCACGGGCCAGGACGAGTCGGGGCTCGACCAGCTGGCCCGCATCGGCTTCGAGACCCTGGGACTGCAGACCTACCTGACGGCCGGGCCGAAGGAGGCGCGCGCGTGGACGATTCCGCGCGGTGCGAAGGCTCCGCAGGCGGCCGGCGTCATCCACACCGACTTCGAGAAGGGCTTCATCAAGGCGGAGGTCATCTCATTCGACGACCTCGTCGACGCCGGCTCGATCGTCGAAGCCCGCTCCCGCGGCAAGGCGCGCCTGGAGGGCAAGGACTACGTGATGCGCGACGGCGACGTCGTGGAGTTCCGCTTCAACAACTGATGGTCGGGCGCGGGCTTCGCCCGCCGCGCCCCGCCGATCCCCCGCGACGCGAGAGGACCCACCATGACCGACATCCAGATCTTCGAACCGGACGGACGCGCGATCCCGTTCGCGGTGGAGGGTGAAGGCCCCGTCTCGCTGGCGCTCCTGCCCGAGGGAGACGTGGGCGCGGACGGCCTCGGCGTCATCTCGCACTACCTCGTCGAAGAGGCCGGCTTCCACGTCGTGCGCATCGGCTCGCGGGCGGGTGCCGCCGATGTCGACGAGCAGGTGGAGGACGTCGTCGCCGTGCTCGACCACATCGGCCTCACGCACACCTGGATCGGCGGACACGGTGCCGGCGGTCGCGTCGCCCGCGCCTTCGCCACCGCGCACGCGGACCGGTCGAACGGACTGCTGCTGCTGGGCGTGGAGGACGAGGACTCCCCGCTGCCGCCGCTGCTGCCGGTGCTGATCATCCAGGGCTCCGACGACGACGTGACACCCCCCGAGAACGGCACGCGTCTGCAGGCGACGGCTCCGGAGCGCGCGAGCGTGAAGAACCTCGACGGTGCGGGACACCTGTTCCCGCTCGATCACCCCATCGAGACGGCCTTCATCATCGAGGAATACCTCGACTGGGACTGATCTCGCGGGTCAGCGGTCGGCGAGCAGTGCCCGTGCGACCCGATCGCCTGACACCAAGGCGCCCTGAATCGAGGCGGTGTCGCGGTGATCGCCCGCGACGTAGACGTGCTCGGAGATCCTCGGCGGGCTGGTGGTGCGCAGCGGTGCCGGCTGCGCGGGCAGGGCGTCGGGCAGGTCGTCGCGACGGATCAGCTGCCAGGCCGGCACGTCGGCGTCGTTCCAGATGAGGCCGAGCTGCGTGCGGACGGCGGTCTCCGTCGCGCGGCTCCCGGGATCCCGGGGGAGCAGGCACGTCGCCTGCACGAGCGCACGGCCGGGAGGCGCGTACTCGGGCACCGTGTGCGACATGACCGCCGTGTTCACGATGGGTCCGCGACGTCGTCCGTCGACGCTCAGCAGGGCGGATGCCGGAGCCGCGGCATCCGTCGAGAACCACCAGGTCTGCAGACCCTTCGTCGCCGGTCTCGGCACGTCGATGAGGTCCGCGACGACGTCGGGACCGACGGCGACCACGACGTCGCGAGCGGTCACGGTGTCGGCGCCGTCCGTGTTCACCTCGACGCCGCGCGCCGCCCGCCGGACGTCGGTCGCACGGCGCGAGAGGCGGATGTCGGCTCCGGCCCGCCGTGCGCGGTCGGCGAGCTGGCGGGGCAGCGCTTCGATCCCGCTCGCGGGGAGGCCCGGCGTCCCGAGGGCGAACATCCGGATGAGAAGGCGCACGAACGCGTCGGAGGTCATCCCCGAGTCGTCCGCGATGACGCCGGCCAGGAACGGCTCGAGCACTTCCGTGCGCAGCGGGCCGTGGACGCCCGCGCGGTTCCACCCGGCGCGGAGAGTGCGGTCGTCGCCGGCGATGACCCGCTGGGGTGAGAGCAGGGCCGGACCCGCCCATCGGGCCAGGGCCACGAGATCGCGGGGCCGCACCATCCGGCTGCGCAACGTCCGCGGGATGCTTCCCGGCGAGCGGAGCGGATGCCGCAGCTCGGCCGTCGTGCGTTCGCGGCGCACGCGCACCCCCACCGGGAAGGCGCGCAGGTCGAGGTCGTCGACGTCGGCCCACCGGCGGACGGCGGGGTAGGCGGGGTTCAGGACATGGAAGCCGAGGTCGAGGAGGAAGCCGTCGACGACGTCGGTGCGCTCGCGTCCGCCGACGCGGTCCGCCGCCTCGAGCACGACGACATCGCGTCCGGCGCGGGCCAGGCGCGTCGCGGCCCTGAGGCCGGCGAGGCCCGCTCCGATGACGATGACGTCGTGGGTGGTCACCGTCCGAGCCTAGGGCGGGGGACGAAGGCGCGGTGCGGCTTGCGCACGGGCGGTTCGGCCGTCGACTCAGGCGTGCGAGCGACGACCGGAATGGGAGAATCGACGGATGACCGCCACCCTCGTCGCCCACGGCCTCGCCGGCGGATACGGCCACCGCACGCTCTTCGAGGGGCTCGACCTCACGGTGGCTCCGGGCGACGTGATCGGTGTCGTCGGGGCGAACGGGGCGGGCAAGTCGACCCTGCTGCGGCTGCTCGGAGGCATCGACATGCCGCAGGCGGGGAACGTGCGATCGAGCCCCGCCGACGCGTTCGTCGGATGGCTTCCGCAGGAGCACGAACCGGTGCCCGGAGAAACGATCGCCGCCTACATCGCGCGTCGCACCGGCTGCGCGCCGGCGACCGCGGAGATGGATGCCGCGGCCGCGGCGCTCGCCGACCCGGATGCCGACGCGGCCGACGCCTACTCGACCGCGCTGGAGCGCTGGCTCGCCAGCGGAGCGGCCGACCTCGACGAACGACTGCCGGTGGTGCTCGCCGACCTCGGACTGGCGCTGGACGCCGACCTGCCGATGACAGCCCTCTCGGGTGGGCAGGCGGCCCGCGTCGGACTGGCGGCGCTCCTGCTCAGTCGTTTCGACATCGTGCTGCTCGACGAGCCCACGAACGACCTCGACCTCGACGGACTCGAGCGCCTCGAGGCGTTCGTGCGCGGCATCCGCGGGGGCGTCGTGCTGGTCAGCCACGACCGCGAGTTCCTGGCGCGCTCCGTCACACGGGTGCTCGAGCTCGACCTCGCGCAGAACACGAGTCGGCTCTACGGGGGCGGGTACGACGCCTACCTCGAGGAGCGTGCGACCGTGCGCCGGCATGCGCGCGAGAAGTACGACGACTTCGCCGAGAAGAAGGCCGACCTCGTCGCCCGGGCGCGCACGCAGCGGGAGTGGTCGAGCCAAGGCGTGCGCAACGCGATGAAGAAGGCGCCCGACAACGACAAGATCCGTCGCAAGGCGGCCACGGAGTCGAGCGAGAAGCAGGCGCAGAAGGTCCGCCAGATGGAGAGCCGGATCGCGCGTCTCGACGAGGTCGACGAACCGCGCAAAGAGTGGCAGCTCGAATTCACCATCGGGGCCGCACCGCGCGCGAGCTCGGTCGTCTCGACGCTGAGCGGAGCGGTCCTCCGACAGGGGGCCTTCACGCTCGGACCGGTCTCTTTGCAGGTCGACGCCGGTGACCGCATCGGCATCACCGGTCCCAACGGTGCCGGCAAGACCACACTCCTGCGGGCGCTCCTCGGGCGCCAGACGCCGCAGGAGGGCTCGGCCAGCGTCGGCGCGAGTGTCGAGATCGGCGAGATCGACCAGGCTCGTGCCGTGCTCGCCGGACCACGGCCGCTGGCCGACGCCTTCGGCGATGTCGTCCCCGACCTGTCACCCGGCGACGCGCGCACTCTGCTCGCCAAGTTCGGGCTGAAGGCCGACCACGTCACCCGCCCCGTCGACGAGCTGTCGCCCGGCGAACGCACGCGGGCCGGTCTCGCCGTGCTTCAGGCGCGGGGCGTGAACGTGCTGGTCCTCGACGAGCCGACCAACCATCTCGACCTCCCCGCGATCGAGCAGCTCGAACAGGCGCTCGACACCTATGCCGGAACGCTGCTGCTGGTGACCCACGATCGCCGGATGCTGGAGGCGGTCCGCACGAATCGGCAGTGGCGTGTGGACGGGGGCCGGGTGACCGAGCTCTAAGCGACCGAGCCCTGAGCGACGAAGCTCCGAGCTCTGAGCGACGGCCGACGGCGCGCGGGCGGGCGTGACGACGCAGAGGTCGCCCGACCGCGTACCTTAACGAGGGATGCCTGCGACACGGGGCAGCACGGCTGCGCGGCGGCACAGCAGCACAGCAGCACAGCAGCACAGCAGGGGAGAGGAACCCATGGATACGCGCATCGCGGTCGTCTGGAACCCGTCGAAGACCGATCGGGAGACCCTGGAGGAGCCCCTGCTCGCCGTCGCCGGTCCCGCCGACATCCAGTGGTGGGAGACGACGCAGGACGACCCCGGCGCCGGAGCGACCGCCCGTGCCCTGGAGGCCCACCCGTCGCTCGTTATCGTCGCCGGCGGAGACGGAACCGTGCGCGCCGTCGCCGAGCATCTGGCCGAGGTGGAGTCGGACGTCGCGCTGGGCATCGTGCCGCTCGGCACCGGCAATCTGCTCGCCCGCAACCTCGAGGTCCCGATCAACGACGTCCGCGCCGCGATCACGCGCGCCCTGACCGGAGAGGCGACGGCCGTCGACGTCGGCTGGGTCGAGGTCGACCTTCCGGAGGGCACCGAGCGTCACGCGTTCGTCGTGATGATCGGGTTCGGCATCGACGCCCACATGATCGCCGAGACCAATGACGACCTCAAGAGCAAGGCTGGATGGCTGGCGTACGTCGAGTCGCTGGGACGTGCTCTGCAGGCCAGCGAGATCATCCCGTTCAACCTCAGCGTCGACGACCAGCCGGGTCGGGACGAGGACGGGCACACGCTGCTCATCGCCAACTGCGGCTCGCTGCAGGGCGGCGTCACCCTTCTGCCGGATGCGGACCCGTCCGATGGTGAGCTCGATTTCCTCCTGCTGAGCGCCGAGGGCTTCGGCGAGTGGATGGGCACCCTCAAGACGATGGCCTGGGACAACGGGCTGAAGCGTCTCCTCACCAAATCCGACGACACCGTCGACAGCGACTCCGTCACGCACGGACGCGCGCGCGCCCTGACGGTGACCCTCGAGGAGCCTCGGCCCTTCGAGATCGACGGCGAGGAGATCGGCGAGACGAAGGCGTTCCGGGTCAGCATCCAGCCCGGCGGGGTCCACGTTCGCTGAACAGGCGACCGGCCGTCGCCGATCGACGGCCGATGCTGAACGCGGCGTCCGGAGTCCCGGCGGCCCTTTCGCGCTGAGAAAGCCCCGGAATCCGGATGCCGCAGCTCAGCGTCCTTGACGCTTCTTGAACGGCTTCGGCTGACCCTTGACCACGGGCGCCCGACCCTTGCCCTTGGAAGCCTTGGCCTTTCCGCCCCCTGCGGGCTTGGGCGGTGCCACGGGCGGGGGAGCGGCGGCGAGCCGCGCGCGCGCCTCCACGAGCAGCAGCTCACCCGCGGGCGTCAGCCGGGTCGGGCCGCCGTCGCGGGTGAGGAGAGGATGCCCCACCTCGGCTTCGAGCTTGTCGAGGGTCGTGTACAACGACGCCAGGGGGATGCCGAGCGCGTCCGCCGCCCGCGGGAAATGCAGTTCCTCCGCCGCGGCGACGAAGCGTGCGAGCTGGGTCGTGTTCATCGTCATGCACCGATTCTCCCCGACACCGTCCCGCGCCGTGCACAGAGAACGAGGCGGCGGGCACCAGCCCACCGCCTCGTCTCATCGCGGATCACGACGAGGCGTGACCCGCGAGCGGCGTCAGGAGACGCGCGACTCCGACTCGTCGTCGTTGCCGTCGTCCTCGCCGGGGATGTGGACGTCGTTCACGTCGATGTTGACCTCGACGACCTCGAGGCCGGTCACACGGGCGATCGCACCGGCGACGGCGGCGCGGACCTGGCCGGCCACCTCCTGGATGCGCGCGGGGTACTCGACGACGATCGTCAGATCGGCGGCGGCCTGCGTGTCGCCCACCTCGACCTTGACGCCCTGGGTCAGGTCGGTCGCGTTGACCGCGTCGCGGATGGCGCCGAAGGCGCGGGCTCCGCCGCCTCCGAGCGCGTGCACGCCGGCGACCTCACGGGCGGCGATGCCGGCGACCTTGGCCACCACGCCGTCGGCGATGTGCGTGGTGCCTGCTGCGGACTCCTCGCCGCGGAGGCTGCGCGTCTCGAGCGTGCGGTCCACGCGGCCGGCGGTGGTGGTCTTCTGGTCTTCGGTTGCCATGAGATCTCCTATCTCGAAGTGTGGTGAATTACAACCCGGGCGGTTGCCTATTCGGGCGCGTTATCTTCGGCCCAGTGATAAGAGGTCCGCAGCGGCGGATCCGTCACAAATGAGTTCGGTCGGATTCCGAGGGGTCGTGGTGGGGCAGACGCAGTCAGAGGTGAACGAGGCACTCGCCGCCGTCTCGGATCACATCCTCGTCCAGCGGTCCGTGGACGGCGACCCGGTCGCCTTCGGCGAGATCGTGCGGCGGCACTCCTCCCTCATGCGGGCGTACGTTTTCCGCATCGTCGGCTCGATCTCCGAAGCGGACGACGTGGTGCAGGAAGCCTTCGTCGTGGCGTGGAAGCAGCTGCCCACCCTGCGCGACCCCTCAGCCGTGAAGGCGTGGCTGATGCGGATCGCCAGTCGCGAGGCGTTCGGCCACATCCGCCGTCGTCCGGCGGAGCAGCCCTTCGAGGACTACTCCCGTACGACGCCGGTGGACGCGCAGCCCGAGAACGTCGCGGTGCGCAACGCCCAGCTGAGGGCCCTGTCCGCAGCGCTGGACAAGCTGTCCGACGACCAGAGACAGGCTTGGCTCCTGCGGGAGATCGCGGAACTGAGCTATACAGAGATTGCGGAAGAGATGGACATACCTCCCAGCACGGTGCGAGGCATCCTGTCACGGGCTCGTGCGAGCATCGCCGTCCAGATGGAGGAGTGGCGATGAGCGACGACAGGGTCCCCGACAAGCTCGACTGCGGTCGTTCGGTCGAGGAGCTCAGCGCGTACCTCGAGGCGGGCCGGCAGCCCTACGACCGCGACATCGAGACGTGTCCGGACTGCCTCAACGCGATCGAGTCCCTGCAGCGCGTCGGCCAGCTCTCGCGCGACCTCGTCGCGGAGGATGCGGCGCTGCTGCCTGCGCCGCCGCAGAGCTGGTTCGAAGGCATCTTCTCGGCGATCCACTCCGAGCTGCGGGCGGGCCGCAGCATCCCGATCACACATCCCGATCCGCGGGTGTCGATCACCCTCGCGGAAGGAGCGGTGCGGTCGCTGCTGCGTTCGGTCGGCGATTCGCTGGACGGCGTCTTCATCGGACGCACGGAGATCGTCGGCGACGCCGAGATCCCGGGCGCACCCGTGCAGGTCGTGCTCACCGCGACGATCGGATGGGGTCAGTCGATCCCCGACGTCTCCGAGACCCTGCGCGTCAAGGTCTTCGAAGCGCTCGAGCGCCACACGGAACTGAATGTCACGGCCGTCGACGTGATCGTCGAAGACATCCACGGATACACCCCGAAGGACGAGAGATGACCGACACGACCCCGCTCGCGCCCGACTTCGTGACCCGCATCCGCGCGGTCGACGGCGTCACCGACGTCTTCTCGTATCCGACGGGCCTCGCGAGGGTGCCCGGTGTGATCGCCGCGGCGACCGGCGCCGCGGAGGACCGGCGCACCGACCTCGCGATCACCGTCCGCGACGGCGTGCCGACCCTCGCCACCCGCATCGCGGCATCGGCCGTGGACCGGGCTCCCGACGCCGCACGCCGGGTCGCGGACGCCCTCCTCGACCTGACACCCCCCAACGTGCGCATCGCCATCCAGGTCGCCCGGATCCACTGAGCGCCGCAGGCGGCCGTCGTCCGTCTTTCAGGTCATCGGCGTCGAGTCAACGCCCTCGGCGACGGCGACCTCCGCGCGCACACTGAACCCTCATCTCGAGGAAGGCAGTGCGCATGAAGGCGTTGACATGGCAGGGCAAGCGGAACGTCTCGGTCGAGACGGTCCCCGACCCGGTGATCCAGCATCCGACGGACGCGATCATCCGGGTGACCTCGACGGCGATCTGCGGTTCCGACCTGCACCTGTACGAGGTGTTCGGGCCGTTCCTGGACGCCGGCGACATCCTGGGGCACGAGCCGATGGGCGTGGTGGTCGAGGTGGGCTCGGCCGTGACCTCACTGGCGGTGGGCGACCGCGTCGTCGTGCCGTTCAACATCTCCTGCGGAGAGTGCTTCATGTGCCGCCGCGGCCTGCAGTCGCAGTGCGAGACGACGCAGGTCACCGAGTACGGCAGCGGCGCCTCCCTGTTCGGCTACACCAAGCTGTACGGGCAGGTGCCCGGCGGGCAGGCGGAGTACCTCCGCATCCCGCTGGCCGACTACAACCACGTGCGCGTCGGCGATGAGCTGCCCGACGATCGCTACCTCTTCCTGAGCGACATCCTCCCCACCGCCTGGCAGGGCGTGCAGTACGCCGAGGTGCCGCAGGGCGGGACCATGGTCGTGATGGGTCTCGGACCGGTCGGCCAGTTCGCCGCCCGCATCGGCGTGCAGCGCGGCTATCGGGTGCTGGCGGTCGAGCCCGAGGCCGACCGTCGCGCCATGGCCGAGCGCCACGGCGTGCTCGCCTACGACCTGACGGATGACGTCGTGGACCAGCTCCGCGATGTGACGGAGGGCCGGGGAGCGGACGGCGTGGTGGACGCGGTCGGGCTCGAGGCGCACGGCAATCCGGGCGTGAAGTTCGCGCAGAACGCCATCGGCCTGCTGCCGGACGGCATCGCGCAGAAGCTGATGGACACCGCCGGCATGGACCGGCTCGCCAGCGTGTACGCCTCGATCGACGTCGTGCGCCGCGGCGGCACAGTGTCGTTGTCGGGCGTCTACGCCGGCGACGCGGACGTGCTGCCCATGAAGACGATGTTCGACAAGCAGCTCAGCCTGCGGATGGGCCAGTGCAACGTCAAGAACTGGGTCGAGGACATCCTGCCGCTCGTCGAGGACCCGGCCGATCCGCTCGGTGTGATGGACCTCGTGACGCACCACGCGCCGCTCGAGGACGCGCCCGCGCTGTACGAGACGTTCCAGAAGAAGGAGGACGGATGCATCAAGGTCGTCCTCCGGCCCGGCGCACCGGTCGTCGCGGGCGGGAGAGCATGAGGACCCCTCTCCACGAGGACGGCGTCGGGCTGCTGCTGCACGGCTACGGCCTGGGCGCCCGCATCTGGGCGCGCGTGCCCCGCGGCGCGCGGGCCGCACCCATGCGGCTGCTGGGACGTCCGGCGCTGTTCGTGCGCGGCGCGGAGGGCGTCGCCGCGTTCTACGACGAGACCCGGGTGGCGCGGCACGGTGCGATGCCGGCCCTGGTGCAGGGCACGCTCTTCGGCCGGGGATCGGTGCACAGCCTCGACGGCGACGAGCACCGGCACCGCAAGCGCACGTTCGTCGACGTCGCCTACGACTCCGATGAGGTCGCGCGCTACCTGCCGCTCCTCGAGACGGAATGGCAGGCGGAGGTGGCCGACTGGGCGGCGGGCTCCCAGCGCTCCGCCTACGACGCGGCCGTCGGGACGTTCGGACGCTCGGTGATGGCGTGGGCGGGGCTGCCGGGCACCCGCGCCGCCCGCACGCGGTGGGCGGCGCGCCTCGCGCAGATCGTCGACGGCTTCGGAACGCCGTACTCGCCCGCCTACCTCGCCGCCGCCGCGAACCGGTGGTGGTCGGACCGGCACGCCCGCGACCTCATCGAAGCCGTCCGTGCGGGTGCCCTCGAGCCGGCGAAGGGCACCGCACTGCACGCCTGGGCGTGGCACGGCGATGCCGGGGGCGCGCTCCTGTCATCCCGGCTCGCGGGCGTCGAGCTGCAGAACAGCATGCGCCCGATGATCGCGGTCGCGCGCTTCGTCGCCTTCGCCGCGAAGGAGCTGCACGACCGGCCGGAGTGGCGGGCGCGCATCGCGGTCGAGACGGCGGAGCGCGGACGCGTCGTCGGCGGTCCGCTCGCGACGGCGTTCGCGCAGGAGATCCGGCGCACGGCGCCCTTCGTGCCGATGCTGCCCGGATGGGCGCTGAGCGACGTCTCAGTGGGCGGCGAGACCGTGCGGGCCGGCGGGCGGGTCGTGCTCGACATCCTCGGCACCGATCTGGACGAGCGCTCCTGGGAGCGACCGGAGGACTTCGACCCCGAGCGGTTCGTCGGCGTCGACGACTACGAGGCGCTCGAGGCGTTCATCCCGCACGGAGGTGCGGACGTGGCATCCGGTCATCGCTGTCCCGGTGAGAGGCTGGCCATCGCCGGACTGGCGGCGGCCGTGGCGGCGCTCAGCGATCCGCGCGTCGGCATCCTCGGCGACGGCCTCGAGGTGAACCGCCGTCGGATGCCGACCATGCCGGCCTCGGGCGGACAGGTGCGCGCCGGCGGCGGCGGGTGTCCGTTCCACCGGTCGGAGGGCACGCCGCCGGACCGCGGACTCTGACAGCGACCGCCGACCGGCCTCAGACGCCGACGTGGGAGGGATGCCGCCGTTCGAGGGCGGATCCCTCCACGTCGACGTTGGGGATGATGCGGTCGAGCCATGTCGGCAGCCACCACGCCGCGCCGCCGAGGAGGTGCATCAAGGCGGGCACGAGCAGCATCCGGACGACGAACGCGTCGAAGAGCACGCCGAGCGCGAGCCCCACGCCCATCGACTTGATGATGACCGCCTCGGAGCTGATGAAGCCCGAGAACACCGCGATCATGATGAGCGCCGCCGCCGTGACGACCGTCCGACCCGCCCGGAACCCCTGGGCGACGGCGAGGCGAGGTGCCGCACCGTGCGCCCACGCCTCCCGCATGCCGGTGGTGAGGAAGAGCTGGTAGTCCATCGCCAGGCCGAAGAGGATGCCCACGAGGATCACCGGCAGGAAGCTCAGGATCGGCCCGGGGTTGCTCACACCCAGGACGGAGGCGAACCAGCCCCACTGGAACACGGCCGTCACCGCGCCGTAGGTCGCGAAGAGCGACAGCACGAAGCCCGCGGTCGCCAGCAGGGGCACGAGGAGCGAGCGGAAGACCATCAGCATGATGAGGAAGGACAGCCCCACCACGACCAGCAGGTACAGCGGCAGCACGTCCGCGAGGCCCTCGGAGATGTCGATGTTGATCGCGGCCTGACCGGCGACGCCCAGCGGGATGTCGCCGTCGACCGGCGGCAGCGTGCGCAGCGTCCGCACGAGCTCCGTCGTGGAGTCGCTGTTGGGCCCCTCGGCCGGCAGCACCTGGAACGCGGCGAGCCGGTTGTCGTCGGAGATGGCGACCGGCGCCACGGTGACGACGTCGTCCTGCGCGGCGAGCTCGCGGGCGACGGCGAGGCGGGCATCCAGCGCGCCGTCGTCGTCGAGGCCCTCGGGCAGGGCGGCGGTGACCAGGAGCGGACCGTTCACCCCGGCGCCGAATGCCTGCTCGGTCAGTGTGAACGCCCGGTAGGCGGTGGAATCCGCGGCCTCCGACCCGCCGTCGGGCAGTCCCAGACGCATCGACAGGGCCGGGATCGCGACGACCAGCAGCGCGACGGTGGCCACGAGCACCGTGAGCGCCGCGCGCCACGTCGGCATCGGGGTGACGGCGGGGCCGCGGTGCGCGCGACGCGACGATGTCGTCGGCGTGGAGCCGGTGTCGGCGGCGACGGTCGCGACCGATCCCGTGGCGGCTTCGCGCAGGGCCCGGCGGGTGAGAGGAGGGCCATCGGATGCCCCGGCCTGGCCGCTGCGCGACGGTGCAGCCGCAGCCGCAGCCGGTGCCGACGCCGCAGCCGGTGCCGCCACGGGGTGCGCCGCCGCAGCCGCGGCGCGCTCCCGCGCCCGACGGCTGAGGATGCGGGTGCCGGCGAGACCGAGCAGGGCCGGGATCAGCGAGATGGCGATGAGGACGGCGATCAGCACGCTCACCGCGCCGACGGTGCCCATGAGACCGAGGAACGGGATGCCGGTGATGTTGAGCGCGAGGAGCGCGACGACGACCGTGGTGCCGGCGAAGACGACCGCGTTGCCGGCGGTGCCGTTCGCGAGGCCGATCGACTCGCGGACGTCGGCGCCCTGAAGGAGCTGCTTGCGGTGGCGGTAGAGGATGAACAGCGCGTAGTCGATGCCGACGGCGAGTCCGAGCATGACGCCGAGGATCGGGGTCACCGAGGCCATCTGGACGACGCCGGAGAAGGCGAGGGTCGACAGCGCGCCGATCGCCACGCCGACGAGCGCCGTCACGATCGGGAACGCGGCGGCCAGGAGCGATCCCAGCACGACGATGAGGACCACGGCGGCCAGCGCGACGCCGAGCGCCTCGCCGACGCCGAGGATCTCTGGGATGCCCTGGGCGATGTCGGTGGAGATGGCGACCTCGACGCCGTCGATCGGCGTCTCGGTGAAGTGCGCGATGACCGCGTCCTTCGCCTCCTGCGGCAGCTCGAGGCGGGGGACGGTGAACTGCACGTTGGCGATGGCGGTGGCGCCGTCGCCCGACACGACGCGGATGCCGTCGGTGTAGCCGAGGAGCTCGGCACCCTTCTCCAGCTTCGCCGACTCCTGGTCGAGGGTGGTGAGGCCGGCGGTCAGCTGCGCCTGCTGCTCCTCGAGCTGCGCTCGCTGAGCGTCGAGCTGCTGCTGCTGGGCGTCGAGGGCGGCGGTGTCGGCGCCGGCCGCCACCGCCTGCGCGCGCGCGGCGTCGAGCTGCGCCTGACCGGCGGCGAGCTGGGCGCTGCCGGCATCCAGCTGCTGCTGCCCGCTCCCGGCCTGAGCGCGGCCGGCCTCGATCTGCGCGCGTCCGTCGTCGATCTGCTTCTGCTGATCGGCCAGCTGCGCGGCCGTGTCGAAGGGATCGATGACATCGGACACGTCGGGGAGGCTCCGCGCCGTCGTGATGACGTCGGTGATGGCGGCGCGCTGAGCGTCGGTGAGCGCGTTCCCGTCGGTGGCGTGGAAGACGATCGTGCCCGAGCCTCCGCTGAAGGCCGGGAGCTCCTTCTCGAGATCCTCGATGACCTTGCCGGAGGCCGTGTTCGGCACGTCGAAGCTCGAGCTCAAGCCGGAGAATCCGACCAGGAACCCACCGACCGCGAGGGCGAGGATGGCGATCCAGGCGGAGATGACCGTCCATGCGCGGCGCGCGGCGAACGTTCCCAGGCGGTGCAGCAGCTCGGCCACTCTTCTCCTCTGATGCGGGGGGCGTCGTCCGACGAAGCGGTTGCCTCGACGCGGACGTGCGGAGCTAAGATAACACGGTCCGTCTCGTCTTCTGGAGGGAGCTCCGTGGCCCTACCCCGCAGCGGCCCCGTGCGCAGTGAGCATGCACGCCGGGCGATCCTTCAGGCGACGGCCACGCTTCTGGCCGAGCGGGGGTACGACCACCTCACGATCGAGGGGATCGCCGCCGCCGCCGGCGTCGGCAAGCAGACGATCTACCGGTGGTGGTCGTCGAAGGGCGACATCATCGCCGAGTGCCTGCTCGAGGGGATGGTGGTCCCGGGCCGCGGCGAGCTGCCGGACACGGGAGACATCCGAGCAGACCTGACCCGGTGGCTGCGGGATCTGGCCGACATGCTCGCCCGGGACGAGGGCGAGCTGCTGCTGCGGTCGCTCATCGCCGCCGCCGCCGAGCACGTCGAGGTAGGGCGACGCCTCCGTGACGTGCTGGCCGGCCCCGAGTCCCTCTCCGGACGACTCGAGCGCGCCACGGGCACGGTGCCGAACCTTCCGCGCGGGGCGCCGGTGGAGGAGATCGCCGAGGCACTCATCGGGGCGCTCCTCCTCCGGGCCCTCAGCCGGTCGCCGCTGCAACCAGCCGACATCGATCGGCTGCTGCGCGCGGTGCTCGGCTGAGACGCTCCCGCGGATCAGGGATGCGTCTGCGCGGTGCCGTCCGCGGCATCCGGCGGCAGCTGATCGCTGACGGCATCGGTCTTCACCTCGTCCGACATGGCATCGGTCGGCGGCGCGTCGTCGTGCTGCGCGTCGTCGCTGTGACGGGTATGGGGTTCGCGATCGCTCATGATGGATCCTCTCTGCGACCGGCGCACGCCGGTCTGACCCGAGCCTGCGCCCGCGAGGCGCGTGTCGGCACGGGCTTCCTCCCGCAGCGCCGAGGTGGTAGCCGCCGGCGATAGCGTCGAGCCATGTCCGCCGGCGAGCACGACGAGGAACGATGGCTGGTCATCGACGGGCGCCGCTGGCGCCGGACCGATCCGGCGATCCCGGAGGAGCTGGCCGCCGCCCTGCGCTCGCACCTCGGTCGCGGGCGTTCCGGCGTCCGCTCGGCGAAGCGCGCCGGCGACGAGGAGGCCATCGCGGCGGCCCGGCGGAGGGTGGGGCTGGCCAAGCACGGACTGGGGGAGCGGGGACCCTACTGGTGGGAACGGCCGGAGCCGGAGCGGGTGGCCGACGCGCGCGCCGCGCTGCGCGATCTCGACGCGCTGCCCGACCCCGACCCGCTGCGCGACGACTGAGGCGCGGCCGCCGCCGCTCGACCTGTCAACCCCGCCGGATCGCGGCCCGACGGCGCCTACGCTCGTCGGAAGCCGGTCCGCGAGCAGCGCGACCCGCAGCATCCGTCTGGAGATCCATGCCGTCCGACCGCCCGTCATCCTTCCATCGCGTCCTGGTGATCGGAGGCGGCAACGGCGGCCTCTCGGTCGCCGGACGCCTGCGCCGACAGGGCGTCACGGACATCGTGGTGGTCGAACCGCGCACCGAGCATTTCTACAAGCCGCTCTTCAGCTACATCGCCGGCGGCACGGCGCGGGCTGCGGAGGTCGTCCGCGACCAGGGGGCCGTGACGCCGAAGGGCGTGTCGTGGATCCGCGACGCCGTCACCGGCATCGATCCCGAGGCGAGCTCCGTGACGCTCGCATCGGGAGCCACGGTGCGCTACGAGCACCTCATCGTGTGCCCCGGCATCCAGCAGGACTGGGATGCCGTCCCCGGCCTGGCGGAGGCGGTGTCCACCCCGGAGGTCGCGTCGAACTACACGCTCGACCTGGCGGTCAAGACGTCACGCCTGCTGCAGGGCGTCACCCGGGGCACGGTGGTCTTCGCGCAGCCGCCCGGACCCGCCTCGTGCGCGGGCGCCATCCAGAAGCCGATGTACCAGGCCTGCGCGTACTGGCGTGCGCGAGGCGTGCTGGATGACATCCGCGTCGTGCTGGTCGTCCCCGATGCCACCGTGTACGGCGTGCCCGAGGTCGACAGGGAGCTCGAGCGCAAGATCGCCGAGTACGGCATCGAGCTGAGCACGGCCAGCACCGTCGCCGAGGTGGACGGCGCGGCCCGCACCGTGCTGATCGCCCGCAGCGACGGCCGCCGTGCGCGCAGACTGGAGTACGACGCCCTCGTCATCGAGCCGCCGCAGAGCGCTCCGGACTGGCTCGCCGCCACCACGCTCGCGGACCCGGGCGACGAGCGGAGATTCGTGGAGGTGGACCCGCGCACGCTCCGCCACCGGCGGTACCCGAACGTGTGGGCGCTGGGCGATGCCGCGGCCACGACCAACTCGAAGTCGGGCGGGGCGCTGCGGAAGCAGACGATGGTCCTGGCGAAGAACCTCACCGCGGTGCTCCGCGGTCGCCGGCCGTCCGCGCAGTACGACGGCTACGGCGTCTGCCCGTTCACCGTGTCGCGCTCGACGGTGGTCTTCGCGGAGTTCGACGACGAGCTCCGCCTGCAGCCCTCGGTGCCGTTCTGGCGCGGCCTGGTGCGCGAGCGCCGGCTGACGTGGTTCCTCGACCGGCACGTGCTGCCGTGGGTGTACTGGAACCTGATCCTGCAGGGCCGCGCCTGACAGCGGCGCGGAGCTCGGCAGTCAGTCGTCCTCGCCCCGCGTCGGCCCACCCGGACGGACCACCGCGTCGTCGCGCACATCGATCCGCGTGACCCCTTCGCGGTGCGTCACGTCGATGCGCGGCGCCGCATCCGCCTCGACGGCGTCGGGTGCCGCCAGGAGTTGGTCGCGGCGCTTGGCCTCGTCGTCCATGGGATCTGCAGCGGCATCGGTCCGGTCGGTCACGGGAACAGGCTACGTCGTGGCGCATCCGGGCGCCGCGGGGATTGACAGCCCGTCAGCTCACACGTTCCAGGCGACGAGGCCGATGAGGAGCAGCAGCACCAGGGTGACGGCCACCTGCGCGGCGAAGACGATCGGCACGCCGCGCGCCCGACGGCTGCGTCCTCGCGATCGGATGAGCGCGGCGGCCGCCCAGGCGAGGCAGCCGACCTGCACCGCGATGCCGAGCCAGGCCGGAGCGGCGCTCACGGGGATGAGGAACGCCAGCACGGCGATCGCCACCACCGAGAACACGATGACCACGATCGTCCAGATGGGCGCGCGACGCTCGTCGTCGGTCTTCTCGTCGGGGGCCGTGGACCCGGTGGGCGTCTGGGCCACGGCCGCGCTGCCGGCGAGATGCTCGGCATCGACGCCGGGTTCGAGGCTCTGCACCCAGTCCCGGGCTTCCGCGCCCTTCTCCGGCTCGGAACCGGGGGTGCTCATGCGCGGCGCCAGTCGTCCGACGTGAGGTGGGATCCTGCCTGCGGGCCCATCTGCAGCATCCCGCCGTCGACGACCCAGCTCGCACCCGTCACGTACGACGCCGCGGGGGTGGCGAGGAACGCGACGACCGCCGCGATCTCCTCGGGCCGGCCGGGGCGACCCAGCGGGATGCCGCCGCGATGGGTGGACTCGGCATCCTCCGCGTCCATGTCGTTGAGCGGGGTCGCGATCTCCCCCGGGCCGACGGCGTTCACCGTGATGCCGTGCTCGCCGAGCTCGAGCGCCATCACCTTCAGCAGCCCGCCGAGGCCGTGCTTGGCGGCGACGTAGTTCGCCGATCCCACGCGCGGCTGGTGCTCGTGCACGCTGGTGATCGCCACGATGCGCCCGCCGCGGTCGGCGGCCACCATGCGCCGCGCGGCCGCCTGGAGGCACACGAAGGCGCCGTCGAGGTTGAGCGCCAGCGTCGAGCGCCACTCGTCGAGCGGCAGGTCGAGGAAGGGCGTGCCGCCTCCACCGCCGGCGTTGCTGACGAAGACGTCCAGTCCGCCGAGCTCGTCGGCGAGGTCGTCGATGACGGCACCGGCTTCATCGAGCTGCGTGACGTCGAGCTGCCGCACGACGGCGGTGCGCCCGCGCCGGCGGACGAGGTCCGCGGTCTTCTGGGCGCCCTCCTCGTCGCTGTGCCAGGTGACGCCGACGTCGAGACCGGCGTCGGCGAGCGCGACGGCCGTGGCGGCGCCGATACCCGAGTCGGAGGCGGTGACGATGGCGGTGGCGGGGGAGAAGGGCTGGGTCATGTTCGCACGCTAATCGCGGCGGCGGCACCACGTGGCGGGGTTTACACGGCGGGAGGCGGACGCTAGACCCTGCGCGGTCCGCCGGGACGCAGGGAGAAAAGAAGAACCTCCTGTGATCCCGATCCGACTTCGAGGAGTCGGACGCGATCGCAGGAGGCTGGTCGTGCCGTGGCGCGTGTCAGTGCACGCGGGCCGTCAGGACGGCGTCCCTGGCCAGCTCGAGGCTCGACCATTCGCCGACATAGGTCCGCGTGGAGTTCCGCGCGAAGAACCGGCGCTCGCTGTGCTGCTCGATCGTTCCGAGGAACATCCCGTCGGCACTGGCGACCCAGAATCCCGGTTCCACCTCACGCCACACAGGATCGGCTGGCTGACCCTGTTTCGGCGGGGCACTTTCGATGAGTGTCATCTGTGCTCCTTCGCATCCCGGCGCTTCTCGCGCCGCACCTTGATTAGAACGCCGACGGTGCAGGAGACCATGGGGATTGACAAAAGCGGGGACCCGCGTTCTCGCGAGTCCCCGCTTTCCGGTCCCCCGGAAACCTCAGGCGGACGGCGCCTCGGGGTCGAGGGCCTTCAGCTGGTCCTCCTCCACGGCGTTGTCGGCCTGGAGCTGATCCTGCGTGGTCTCGTCTCCGCCGAGGGGCAGATCATCGGCGTCGGGGCGGTCGGAGGGTGTCGAGGTCTGGTCCATGCAGCACACGCTACGCCCACCGCCGACGGCGGGGGCCGGTGTCAACCCTCAGACGGATGCCGGCGAACCGTCCCTAGCGTGAGGGGCATGACGATCACAGAGCTATGGCTGGTGCGGCACGGCGAGAGCGTCGGCAACCTCCGCGCGTCGCACGCCGAGCGGGAGGGGCTCGAGACGATCGACCTCGAGGACCGCGACGCGGACGTGCCGCTGTCCGAGGTCGGCGAGGAGCAGGCCCGGGCCCTGGGCGCGTGGCTGAGCGAGCATCACCCCGCGCACGTGTGGGTCTCCCCGTACGTCCGCGCCCGCCAGACCCTGCAGCTCGCCGCCGATGACGCGGGGGTCGCCGTCTCGCCGCGGCAGGACGAACGGCTCCGCGACCGCGAGCTCGGCATCCTCGATCTCCTGACACGGGACGGAGTGGAGCGCCGGCACCCCGAGGAGGCCGCCCGTCGCCGCCGGCAGGGCAAGTTCCTGCACCGCCCACCGGGCGGGGAGTCCTGGGCCGACGTCGCGCTGCGTCTGCGGTCTTTCGTGCGGGACGCGCTGGGCTCCGCTCCCGCCGATGTCCGTGCCGACGCCGACCAGCAGCCCTCGCCCGGCACGGGAACGGGCCTGATCGTCGCCCACGACGCCGTCGTGATGCTGCTGCTGTACGTCCTCCTCGGCTGCACGGAGAAGGAGCTGATGGAGTACGCCGCGGCCCACACCGTGCTCAATGCCTCCGTGACGACGCTGGTGCGCGACGGAGACGAATGGATGCTGCGCTCCTTCTCCGATGTGTCGCACCTGCAGCGGGAGG
The DNA here is from genome assembly GCF_003991875.1 of Microbacterium lemovicicum. Classification (NCBI taxonomy): domain Bacteria; kingdom Bacillati; phylum Actinomycetota; class Actinomycetes; order Micrococcales; family Microbacteriaceae; genus Microbacterium; species Microbacterium lemovicicum. The sequence goes on along the minus strand of NZ_CP031423.1, from coordinate 2,009,604 downwards.
GCGCCGACGTCACGGCGCACCCGGGGAGCCCCGATGTCCAGCCCGCGTAGTCGTCGCGGTCGCAGGATCACCCCGGCGGTCCTGCGCGGCTGGGGACTGCCCGAACCCGGCGAGGACAAGAAGGCGCGCGGGCGCATCATCGTCGTGGGCGGCTCCCGCCGGTCGCCCGGAGCCGTGCTGCTGGCCGGCGAGGCGGCGCTCCGCAGCGGCGCGGGGCGACTCGGGCTCGCCGTGCCCGGTTCGGTCGAGGCGCAGATGGGGGTCGTCATCCCCGAGGCGGCGGTGCTCACGCTGCCCGAGAGCGCCGACGAGTCTCTGAGGGGCACGCTGCGCGACGAGGTGGAGGGCGCGGATGCCGTGCTGGTCGGCCCCGGGTTCGACGATCCGGACGACACCCGCGGAACGCTGACTGCGGTGGCGGAGCTGTCGCCGGCCGTGCTCGTGCTGGACGCCTTCGCGCTCGGTGTGCTCCCCGGCATCGATCGCGGCGCCCTCCCGGACGCGCTGATCCTCAACCCGAACCGCGAGGAGGTCGCGATCCTCCTCGACGGCGACGGGTCAGATGATCCTCTCGCCGATCTGCGCGCCGTCGCAGCGCGGTACCGGGCGGTGGTGAACTCCTACGGGATGGTCGCGGCGCCCGACGGGCGGGCCTGGCGCGTGCAGATCGGCGGACCGGGACTGGCGACCTCCGGCAGCGGTGACGTCCTCGCCGGGGCGATCGCCGGCTTCGCCGCGCAGGGCATGGAGCCGGAGCGCGCGGCGGTCTGGGGCAGCTGGGCGCAGGCACGTGCCGGGCAGCGGCTGACCGCAGCATCCGGTCTCGGCTTCCTCGCCCGTGATCTCGCCCGCGAGGTGTCGGCGGCGGTCAACGAGGTGCGCGCCTAGCGCGTGCAGCCCCCCGCGGATCGCCGTGGGAGGATGGGGCCAGGTGAATGGAGGTCTCGTGGGCAGACTCGTGTACGGCGCTCCCAACTGGTTCGTGGAGTTCGAAGATCGGGCACTGGCGCACCTGCGGATCGTGATGCTCGCGAAGCTCCGGCGCGCCGAGAGCTTCAGCTTCTCCTGGAAGCAGGACTCCATCCGCGGCAGCGGGCGCAGCTCCTTCTGGGTGCACCCCTCCATCCCGCTGCAGTTCGAGTTCTTCGGAGGCCGCGAGCCGGCGCTCAACCGCGAGTGGATCGAAGCGCTCATGGTGACCGCCAACAGCCCGAACGGTCTCGAGCTCGTACCGGAGCCGACGCGCTCGGCGCCTCCCGGCCCTGGGGGCGCGTAGAGAAGATGACGATGTCAAAGGAGATCACATGCCCAGCGTGAACAGACTGACCGTCGACGGTCGGGATTACTTCCTGCCCGACCCGGTCACCGAGCTCCGCGAGAAGATCCTCGACGCGGTACGCCAGGGCGGCGGGTACGTGAACATCCCGCCCCTGCGCTCAGGCCCCGGCATCGACATCCTCTTCTCGCCGGGCATGCCGGTGGTCTGGACGCGCATCGACGTCGGCGGCGACACGGACGACGCCGACGACGCGGCGTCGGACACCTTCACCGACATCTGACGCCCGCCGTCGCCACGAGAGCCCGCCCGCGCGCCGCGCCGGCGGGCTCTCGCACGCCGGGAGTGTGGAAGTCGGCGGACCGTTCACGAGACCCCACCGTGACCACGGCGGGACGTCGGCCGGGCCGTCAGGCCGCGAGCAGCTGGTCGATGGCGTCGCGCATCATCGGCCGGCCGAGCAGGTAGCCCTGCGCGCGGTCGCAGCCGATCGTCTCGGCGCGCCGCAGGTGGCGAGGAGTCTCGACGCCCTCTGCGACGACGCGGATGCCGCGGGCGTGCGCATTCGCGACGACGTCGGCGAGATCCTCCGCCGGATACTCCCGGTCGTCCTGGATGAGCGTGCGGTCGAGCTTCAACTCCGTCACGGGAAGATCGGCGAACTGATCTGGGGAGGCGTGCCCGGTGCCGAAGTCGTCGAGCGCGACCCCGAGGCCGAGCTGCCGCAGCTCCGTGAGCCGCAGCACCATGACGCCCATGTCCGACACCGGCAGCGATTCGGTGATCTCCACCGTCATCGTGCGCGCCGGCAGCGAGGTCGAGCGGAGCCGCTCGACGAGTGCGTCCGCGAAGACCTCGGAGGCGAGCTGCACGGGGGAGGTGTTCACCGACACGGAGACCTGCAGGCCGTCCGCGAACCAGGCCTCGGCCGCCGCGAAGCAGACGTCGAGCATGAAATCGCCGATGTCGTGGATGACGCCGGAGCGCTCGGCGAGGTCGATGAACTCCTGCGCGGGGACCAGACCGAGGCGCGGGTGCCGCCAGCGGCAGAGCCCCTCCACGGCCACGATGCCGCCCGTGCGCAGGTCGATCTGCGGCTGGAAGACGGGGAAGAGCTGGTTGCCCGGCACCGCGACGCGCAGGTCGGCGGCGAGTTCGGCGGGCATGATCACGCCCTCCATACTCCTCTTTTCCCGTGATCGGACAACACGTAGAGGGATCGGGGAAGCTGCGCTAGAGTACGAGTTTTCGCGTCGCCGGAGACAATCTGGCAGACCGCTGATCGACGAGGTCATCATCCGAGACCTCGTCGGTCAGGTCCGCCGCGAGAGCCCTCAGGAAGGCGGCATAGCCGCCGGGCGTGCGTCCCGTGAACCGTGCGGAGGTGAGCACCTCGGCCTCGTCGGAGACGACGACCGTCGCGTCGACGGATCGTGCTCGCGCGACGAGCTCGACGTCCTCGTGCTCCGCGACGGCGGGGAAGCCGCCGGCTGCGAGGTAGACGTCCGCGCGCAGGCCGAGGTTCGCCCCGTGGACGTTGCCGGCGGGCCGGCCACGGGGATGGGTCGCCGTCCAGTGCGCGGCGTGGCGCGCGCTCAGCCCCCGGAAGTCAGGGCGCACGGTGCCGAGCACCAGGCCTGCTCCCGCGTCGCGCAGAGCCAGCTGGTGGGCGAGCCAGTGCGGTGGCACGATCGAGTCCGCATCGGTGTGCGCGAGCCACAGGTGCGACGGGTCGCCGTCGAGCAGCTCGAGGGCGCGCGCCGTGCCGGCCCTTCGGGCCGCGCCCACCAGCCCGGCGGCCAGCTCCACCGTGCGCACGCCGGTCGCGGTCGCGATGCGGGCGGAGCCGTCACTGCACGCGTCGAGAGCGACCACGATCTCGACGGGCACAGGCACGGCTGCCGCGGCGACGAGGATCGAGGCGAGGCAGTCGCCGAGCAGCTCCTCCTCGTCGTGCACGGGCACGATCACCGCCGTGCGGGTCGGCGTCACGGGAGCAGACCCGTCTCCGCCGCCACGGAGCGCGCGGGTGCGGTGCCGAAGACGTCCAGGAGGAAGTCCTCCTCCTCGTGGTGGACGATCGTGTGCAGGTCCGGCTGCGTGCGCAGGGCCACGTGCACGCCGTCGCCGGTCACGGGGTGGGAGGCGACGGGGTGCCGCCAGTGGCAGGCGACGATGTGGCCGCCCGGTCGGAGGCTCCGCAGCATCCGATCGATCGCGCGCTCGAGATCGGCCGCGTCCCAGTAGTAGCCCAGCTCCGACAGCACGATCAGGTCGAACGCGCCGTCGGGCCACTCCGCGGGGAGTGCCGCCTGTCGCAGCTCGACGGACTCCCGGTCGCCGATGCGCTCGCGTGCGGCGTCGAGGGCAGCCTGCGCGAAGTCGACGGCGGTCACCCGCTCGCAGCGATCCGCGAGGGCGGCGGTGAGCGCACCCGTGGAACAGCCCAGTTCGAGCGCGTGCTCGTACCCCCGGCGCGGCAGCGCGCCGAGCAGCACGGCGCGCTTGCGCTGCTCGTACCATCGCGTGTCGAAGCCCCAGGGGTCGCCGTTGCGGTCGTAGAAGTCGTCGAACCACTGGCGCGGGGTGGAGCCCGGCGAGGGCTCTTCCTGCGTCGGCGCAACCGTCGTCGCGGCGCTCTCCATCAGAGGGGACGACGGTGCGGCCGCGTCGAGGACGAGGATCTCGAACGGGCGGGAGAAGTGTGCGCGCATCCCGCTGTGCAGAACGGCCTCGTCGCCGACGGCCGGCGAGAGAGGAGACGTCTGGCTGCGGTGCTCGGCCATGGCGCGCGCCTTGAGCTCCTGCGCCTCGCCGTCCAGCGGCACGCGCTCCATGTGCTCCCAGGGCGCGTCGGCCGGGGTGCCCCAGTGCCACAGCCAGATCGGGTATCCGCGGAAGGCGGCGCCGCGTCGCCGGCACACCTCCGCCGTCGCCTCGGCCGCGGCACGATGATCGCCGTGCCCGTCGCCCGACCACGGGGCGATGACCAGGGCGGGCTGCGGAAGGGTGTCGAGCACGTCGGAGACGGCGCCCGCGAGCACCCGGGCGTGGGCGGCGACAGCGCCGTCGGGAATCCCGAGGAACTCGGGTGCGGAGCCGGGGTTCAGCAGCTCGAGCGCGGCGGTCACCTCGTCGCGGCGGGTGCGGGCGAGCTCGGCGGGCGAGCGGGTCGGCGACGCGGGATGGGATCCCTCGCCGTCGGTCGCGACGATGACCCGCACGGGCGTGCCCCGCCGCGCGACGAGGCCGATCAGCCCGCCGGCGCCGAGCGTCTCGTCGTCGGGATGGGCGGCCACCACGACGAGTGCGGCGACGTCCAGGTCGGCACGGGAGACGGCGGCGGTGCGGAACGCCGCGGCCCACTCGTCCTCGGGGGTGCCGGGGTCGAGGTGGCTGAAGCCGCCGGCCATGTCAGCGCCCCTCGGCCGCGGCGACGACGCGGCGGCCGATGCCGGCGACGTCCCGGGCGCCGTGCTGCTGGCGCAGGTAGATGCGCAGGTCGGCCGTCCGGCGGGCGTGCGCGGCGTCGGCGACGAGCGGCAGCGGGCCGAGCGCCTCGTCCGCCTCGTCGAGAGCGAGCTGCGCCGCCTCGGACACGGTGGCCCTCACGCGCGCGGCGAGGAGGCGCTCGTCGACCTCGGCGCCTCCGTCGATGACGTCGGCGGCCTCCACCAGCACGGCGCGCGCGGCCCAGAGTGCGGCATCCGCCCGACCGAGGTGCACGAGGGAGAGCTGGTCCGCGCGGTCGGCGGCCGCCGCGGTGCACAGCGGGGTGAGCAGCGCGGATGCTCCGCCCCACCAGCAGGCGGCGACACCCATGCCGCCGCGCGCGAACCCCGGTCGGGCGAGGTACCACCCGGGATCGCCGATGGCTGCGGCCGGGACGTCGTCGAAGTCCACCGGTGCGCTGACGATGTCGGGGAAGCCGTGCGAGTGCCATGGACCGCCATGAGCGTGGACGCCGGCGTCGCCGAGCGACACCGCGAAGAGCCCACGGCTGTCGTCGTCGTCGACCCAGGCGGTCACCAACGCGTGGCTGAGGCGACCGGCCAGCGAGCACCACGGCTTCGTGCCGTCCAGCCGCCACCGGTCGCCGTCGCGGCGCGCGGTGACGCGCATGCCCGACCCCTCGGCCGCGAAGACGCCCCAGGTCGCGGCGTCCGGCACGTCGGCAGGCCCCGCGATCCCCTGTTGCGCCGCCTCGTGGAGGATGCGCAGGGCGTCGACGTGCGGCTCGAGGATGCGGGCGGCGGCGACATCGCGGGAGGCGACCACGGCGAGGGTCTCCCACACCGCGGCGACGGACTCCTCCGCGGCGATGCGTCCGCCGACGGTGGCAGCCCATCGCAGCGTGGCGTCGACGTCGCGTCCGAAGCCGGGCTCGGCGGCCGCGGATCGCCGGACGGACGATGCCGACGGCGACAGCACGCCGGAGGCGCGGAGGCCCGCCGGTTCGTCGATCGGCGAGGCAGTCACGGTTCGATTCTCGTCGGGCGCGGACGACGGAGCCGGGGCCTTGCCGCGCCCGGGGGCGGCTGATAAGCCGGCGCCGCATCCCGTCGCCGCTCCGGCACGCCGTGTCAAGGCCCGCGGAGGATCCGCGCCGACGCTCGTAGGTTGCCGGTGATGAGTGTGCGGATCGGGACGTCGGGGTGGAGCTATGACTCCTGGCGCGGCGTGCTCTACGAGCGCGGGCTGCCGCCCGGACGATGGCTGGAGCGGTACGCGGAGGAGTTCTCCACCGTCGAACTGAACGGGAGCTTCTACCGGTGGCCGGGGGAGGCGCGTTTCGACGCGTGGATGCGGCGGCTGCCGGAGGACTTCACGTTCACGGTGAAGGCGCCGCGCGGTCTCACCCATGCGCGCAAGCTCGCGGATCCGTCGGAGTGGATCGCCCGCATCGTGCGGGTCTGGGAGGTGCTGGGAGCCCGACGGGGTGTGCTCCTCGTGCAGCTCCCGCCCGACTTCGCCCGCGACGACGAGCGACTGACCGGCTTCTTGGCGGCGGTTCCCGCCGGCATCCGCGTCGCCGTCGAGTTCCGTCACGGCTCGTGGCTCGACGAGTCCGTCTTCGGCATCCTCGAACGGGCGGGAGCCGCCTACGTCGTGATGAGCGGCGCCCACCTGCCGTGCATCCTGCGCGCCACCGCGCCGTTCGTCTACGTGCGCCTGCACGGGCCCGACCCCGAGCACCTCTACGCCGGGTCGTACGACGGCGCCGCGATCGGCTGGTGGGCCGATCGCATCCGCGAATGGGATGCTGCGGGGCTCGACGTCTACGCCTACTTCAACAACGACGGCTACGGCCATGCGGTGCGCGATGCGCGCGCCTTGGAAGGAGCGCTGCGATGAGCGTGCATGCGGAAGACCCGGCCATCGAGGTGCGCCCGATCGGTCCCGGGGACGCGGGGGAGGTGCTCACCGTCCAGCGCGCCGCCTTCGTCTCCGAGGCGCTCATCTACGGCGACCCTGATCAGCCGGCGCTCACCCAGACCCTCGCGCAGCTGGAGGCGGAGCTGGTCGACGCGGGCGGATACGTGGCCATCGTCGAGGGCCGCATCGTCGGCGCCATCCGCACGCGCGAGCGCGGCGACGTGCTCGAGATCGGGCGCATCGCGATCGCCCCGGACCAGCAGGGCGGCGGGCTCGGCCGCACGCTGCTCGCCACCGCCGAGCGCACGACGCGCTGCCGCACGGCGGAGCTGTTCACCGGCAGCCTCAGCGAGGCGAACATCCGGTTGTACGAGGACTGCGGCTACGAGGAGTTCGAGCGCATCGAGCAGGGCGACGGCACGGCCCAGGTCTTCCTGCGCAAGCGACTGCGCTGAACCCCTCGCGCTCGGAAACGGGTCAGGCCACCTGCAGGCCGCACATGCCGCACTCGCCGGTCGCCGAGACCTCGACGAAGCAGTCCGGGCACATCGCGCGGGGAGCGGCATCGGTCACCGCGGGGCGGCGCGGTGCGCGCTCGGCGGCAGGGGCGCGGCGGGCGCGAACGGGCGCGACGGCGACGGGAGCCGGCGCCGGAACCCGGGGAGTGTGCTCGGCGCAGTAGAAGCGCACGAAGCCTGAGTGGTTCTTCGGATGCCGGTGCTTGACCGCCCACAGTTCGGTGCGGGGCAGCGGCTCGGCGTCGGCGCCGCAGGCCGCGCACCGTGCGGCATCGCCGGGCGCGAGGTCGGCGACCAGCACAGGACTGTCGAAGGGGAGGGACCCGCGCCAGTCCGCGGAATCGGCGATCTTCATGCGGGGTTTCCTTCCGACGCGGCCGTGAAAGCCGCGGAGCCGTCGGACCGCCCCTCGGGGTGGGGCGTCCTCACCGAGTCTACGTCGGCGCCGGGATTCAGAGCCCGCGCGAGCCCTCGCCGAGCAGCCGGAGCAGCCGCACGAGCTCGTCGCGATCCTGGCGGCGCAGGGGCTGCAGCTCCAGCTCCTCGCGGCGCACGAGCTCGGTCATCGCGGCGTCCACGCGCTCCGCGCCCGCGGGGGTCAGGCGCACGAGGACGCTCCTGCCGTCCTGGGGGTTCGGGGCGCGCTCGATGAGCCCCCGCTCGGCGAGATGACCGAGGCGGTTGGTCATGGCCCCGCTCGAGATCATCGTCCGCTCGATCAGCTGGGCGGGGTTGAGCTCGTGCACCGGCTCCGCGCGGCCCAGTGCGGCCAGCACGTCGAACTCCCACGCGGCCAGCCCGGCGGCGCGGAAGGCGTCCGAGCGCAGGCGCGCGAGCCGCAGCGATACGCGGCGCAGCCGCGACATCACGTCGAGGGGGCTGAGGTCTGCCTCGGGAAGCCGACGCGACCAGGCATCGATGAGGAGGTCGACCTCGTCGTCCCTGTCCGCGTGCGCTGCCACGACGTCACTCTAACGGCCCGCCGTGCAGGGCAGGCGGGAGGGGAGCGGGCCGTGCACTACCGTGTCGGCAGGCGCGACCGCGGGGATCGCGCGACGCGCACGAGGAGGCGGCATGGCCGACGACGACCCGACGGGCGTGACCGGCGAGGACCCGACGGGCGTCACCGGCGACGACAAGACGGGCATGAGCGGCGACGACCCGACCGGCATGGTCGGCGTGCGGCTGATGCTCGGCTCCCGCCCCCGGCCCGTGGGGTGGGCGGCGCGCCGACAGCGCATCGAGGAGGTCGGGACGACCTGGCCGGTGGCCGACGACATCCGCCTCGAGGCCGTCGACGCCGGAGGCGTGCCGGCCGAGTGGTCGACGGCGCCCGGTGCCGCGGCATCCGATGTGCTGCTCTTCCTCCACGGGGGCGGCTACTGCTCGGGATCGATCGTGAGCCACCGGTCGCTCGCGACGGAGGCCGGCCGGGCGGCCGGCGCGCGGACGCTCGCCCTGCAGTACCGCCTCGCGCCGGAGCATCCGTTCCCCGCGGCCCTCGACGACGCCCTCGCCGCCTGGGAGTGGCTGCTCGCGAGCGGCTACGCGCCCGACCGCATCGTCGTCGGCGGCGACAGCGCGGGCGGCGGGCTGGCGCTCGCCCTCCGGCAGGTGCTCCGCGACCGGGGCGCCGCCTCGCCGGCGTGCCTGTGGCTGGTCTCGCCGTGGACGGATCTCACGCTGTCGGGGTCGTCGATGACCGAGAAGGATGCCGCGGACCCCCTGCTCCACCGTCCCTACCTCGACGAACTCGCCGCCGCCTATCTCGCCGGCGGCGTCGGGCGCCGCGAGCCGCTGGTCTCGCCGCTGTTCGCGGATCTCCGCGGTCTGCCGCCCACGCTGGTGCAGGTCGGCACCGATGAGGTGCTCCTCGACGACGCGGTGCGGCTGGTGCGCGCGGCGGGAGCCGCCGGGGCGGCGGCGACGCTGCAGACGTGGCCCGGCATGATCCACGCCTTCCCGCTGTGGAACGGCGGACTGCCCGCCGGACGGGAAGCGCTCGCCGAGATGGGGCGCTTCGTGCGCCGCCACCTGGACTGACGGCGGTCGGGAACCGGCGGCCGGGCTCCGCCACCGGGGTGTCGGAGCCCCGTGGCATCATGAGCGGATGCCCGAGTCCCCCGAGGTGCAGGCCCTCGCCGAATTCCTCTCCGCACGCGCGGTCGGGCGACGCATCGCCGCCCTCGACGTCGTCCTCCCCAAGATCGTGAAGGCCGGCGCGCCCGCGGAGGCGGCGGGCGGGCTCATCGACGCCGTCGAGCGCCGCGGGAAGATGCTCGACATCGGGGTGTCATCGGCCTCCGGCCCCGCGCACCTCATCGTGCACTGGGGCCACGACGGCTGGCTGCTGTGGCACGACGTCGTTCCTGAGGGCACCCGCCGGACCGGGGAGGCGACGCTTCTCGCCCGCGTGCGGCTCGACGACGGCTCGGGCTTCGATCTGACCGACGACGGTCCGTGGAAGGCGCTCACCCTGTCGGCGGTGTCCGACCCGTCCGACGTGCCGGCGGTGGCCGCCCTCGGCCCGGATCCGACGGCGCCCGGATTCACCCGTCAGGATGTCGCGGCGGCCGTCTCCGGTCGCCGCAAGCAGCTGAAGGCGCTGCTGCAGGACCAGAAGGCGTTCGCCGGGATCGGCAACGCCTACTCCGACGAGATCCTGCACGCGGCGCGGCTGTCGCCGGTCGTGCACGCGTCCACCCTCGGCGCCGAGGAGATCGACCGGCTCTTCGACAGTGCGCGAACCGTCCTGGCCGACGCCGTGACGGCGCGTCGCGGCAGCCGCCCCGAGGCGCTGAAAGACGACAAGCGCGCCGACATGCGGGTGCATCGGCGGCCCGGCGAGGCCTGCCCGGTCTGCGGCGACACGATCGCCGAGATGACCTTCTCGGGGGCCGCCGCGCACTACTGCCCGACCTGCCAGACCGGCGGAGCGCGCCCGGACTAGCTGTGATGTCCAGGGACGTTGTTGCGTGAATAGCGTGTGATTCGCTGACGGGTGAAGGCCTCCCGTTGCGAGAGTGGAGCTGTCTAGGAACCGCTCTCGCACTCAGGAGGCCTTCGTGTCCCACGCTAATGCTGCTCTGACTCCGCGCGCTCGACTTCGGTTGGCGCGGCTCGTCGTCGATGATCGGTGGCCGGTGATCGTCGCGGCCAAGATGTTCATGGTCTCGCCCGTGACTGCCCGAAAGTGGGCGGCCCGATATCGGGCCGAGGGCGCTGCGGGGATGGTGGATCGCTCCAGTCGCCCGCGGTCGATGCCGACCAGAACACCACCGGATGTCGTCAAACGAATCGTCAGGTTGCGATGGCGGCGACGGCTCGGACCTGTGCAGATCGGCGGCGAACTGGGGTTGCCGGCATCGACAGTTCACGCGGTGCTCGTGCGCGCCCGGATCAACCGGCTCAGCCATATCGACCGCGTCACCGGCGAGCCGATCCGACGCTACGAGCACCCGCACCCGGGTTCGCTTATCCACGTCGACGTCACCAAGTTCGGCAACATCCCCGACGGCGGCGGACACAAGTTCCTCAGCCGCCAGCAGAGCAAAGCCAACGCCCGCGACCAAGCCGTCCGAACCGGGGAACGCGGCCGCCACTACCGCCCTCTCATCGGCACCGCGTTCCTGCACACCGTGATCGACGACCACTCCCGCGTCGCCTACATCGAGGTCTGCGCAGACGAGAAGGCCGTCACGGCGATCGGCGTGCTCGAGCGCGCAGTCACCTGGTTCGCTGAACGCGGCGTCACCGTCGAGCGCGTGCTCTCCGACAACGGCTCGGCCTACCGATCCCACGCCTGGAAAGACGCCTGCACCCAGCTCGGGATCCGCCACAAACGAACTCGCCCCTACCGGCCGCAGACCAACGGGAAGATCGAGCGCCTGCACCGCACCCTCGCCGACGGATGGGCCTACGCCCGCTTCTACTCCTCAGAAACCGAACGACGCGCTGCCTTGCCCGGTTGGCTGCACTTCTACAATCATCACCGAACCCACTCCGCCATCGGCGGCCCACCCATCAGCAGACTCAACAACCTGCCTGGACATCACAACTAGCACTGCCGTCGGCGGGTCGGCCGCACGTGTCGCGTCGGTTTCACCCGGCGAGGCCGGAGACGTCCGTCGACCGGCGGCTGCCCGCATGACGCGACTCCATGACCGCCTCGCGGACAGAGGGCGTCAGCCCGGGCACCTCGTCCACCGGGACGGCGAGGGCGAGCAGGGTGCGACTGAAGAAGTTGCGTGCCGCGGCTGTCAGCGCGATGTCGGCGATCTGGCGATCGGTGAAGCCGTGGGCGCGCAGCGCCAGGCTGTCCTGATCGGTCATGCCCGCGGCATCCGTCGACAGCCTGCGGGCGAAGTCCATCATCGCGATCTCGCGGTCGGACAGGCCGGTGACACGGTGGTCTCGCACCAGCTGCCCCATCTGATCCTCGGTGAGGATGCCCCCCGCGATGACCTTGCGTCCGTGAGCGAGGAGGCAGTGGGTCGAGCCCAGGGCCTCGGCGGCCGCCAGGGTCACCAGTTCGTAGTCGCGGAGGCCCAGGGATCCGACGACCGCGCCCACCAGTGCCTCGAACGCCTGATGAGCCTCCGGGTTGAGGGCCATCGCTCGGGTGTGGGCGAACACGAGCCCGTCGGCGGCGAGGTCGTCCGCATACATCTCGGCGACGTGACCCGAGGCCTGCTCGGTGGGGGGAGGGGTGAGGATCATGGCGCGCCGTTCTGTCGGTGTCCGCAGTCTCCTCCTGTTCGGGAGGCCGCGGTAGACGTCCTGCGGGCCCGGGGGTGTTCTCCCGCGCCCTCGCGCGGCGGCGGGTCTAGAGTGGAGGGATGTCCGATCAGCAGACCGCCACCGCCACGCCGTCCGACGACATCCGTCCCGTGCTGCAGCCCCTCCCCGACGAGAAGAACCTCCTCGCCCCGGAGGCCTCCGGGTCCTGCTGCGGCGGGGGCTCCTGCTCCATGTGAGCCGACGCCGCCCGCATACGCGGACGGCGTCCCAGCGTCAGTGCGCCATCGGGGCGACGCCCGGCTGATCCGCCGGCTTGCGCACGAAGAACGATCCGATCACGCTCAGCAGCGACACGACGGCGCCGACCTGGAACGCGGCGCGCACGCCGTCGGCCTGCGCGGCGACATCTTCCGCCCCGCCGGCGATGCCCGCGGCGGCGACGCCCGACAGCACCGTGATGAACACCGCGATGCCTGCTGCGCCGGCCACCTGCTGCACCGTGCCGACGACGGCGCTGCCGTACGAGTAGAACCGGCGCTCGAGCGATCCGAGTGACGCCGTGAAGAGCGGTGTGAACGACATCGCGAGTCCGAGGGACAGCACGATCTGTGCGGCGACGATCATCGGCACCGGGGTGTCCTGGCCGACGGTGGAGTAGAACCAGAGCATCGCGCTCGTGAGGAACGCTCCCGGGATCACGAGCACCTCGGTGCCCCAGCGGTCATAGATGCGGCCGATGAGCGGGCCGGTGAGGCCCATCACGAGCGCACCCGGCAGGACGATGAGGCCCGTTTCGAGCGCCGTGAAGCCCTTCACGTTCTGCAGGTAGAGCGGCAGGACGGTCAGGGAGCCGAAGAAGGCGAGCGACAGCACGAGCATCTGCGTCATCGAGATCGTGAAGTTCCGCGAGCGGAAGACGCGCAGGTCGAGCAGAGCGTCGTCCGTGCGCTGCAGGCGGATCTGGCGCCAGACGAAGGCCACGAGCGCGACGACGCCGACCACGAGCGCGATCCACAGCGACACGGTCGCCGTGGCGGCCGCGGCATCCGCGTCGGCATTGCCGCCGTGCGCCGAGGCGCCGCCGATCTGGCTGAGTCCGTAGACGATGCCGCCGAAGCCCAGCGCCGACAGCACGATCGACAGGGGGTCGATGGGGGCGCGGCGGGTCTCCCCGACGTTCGTCACCCACTTCGCGCCGATGAGCAGCATGACCAGGGCGATCGGGAAGACCACCCCGAACATCCAGCGCCATCCGAGGGTCTGCAGGATGACTCCCGACAGCGTCGGTCCGATGGCGGGGGCGACGGAGATAACCACGGAGACCCGGCCCATCATGCGTCCGCGAGCGTTCGGCGGCACGAGGTTCATGATGGTCGTCATCAGCAGCGGCATCATGATGGCGGTGCCGGATGCCTGCACCACGCGCGCCCCGAGGAGCACCTCGAACCCGGGCGCGAGGCCGGCGATGAGCGTGCCGGCGGAGAACAGCGACATGCCGCCGATGAACGCCTGGCGGGTCGTGAAGCGCTGCAGCAGGAAGCCGGTGATGGGGATCACCACCGCCATCGTCAGCATGAACGCGGTGGTGAGCCATTGCGCCGCGAGCGCGGTGATCTGCAGATCGGTCATGAGATGCGGGATCGCGACGTTCATGATCGTCTCGTTGAGGATCACCACGAAGGCGGCCCCCAGCAGCAGCCAGATGACCCGGGACTCCCGTGCCGTGATCGGCCGCGAGCCCGTCGTGGTCCGGATGGTGTCGGTGTCGGCGGTCATAGATCGTCTCCTCGAACGGCGCGCGTGACCGTCCCCCGCAGACAGCACTGTTCGACCCTAACCGCGGCGGCCGACAGCCCATTCCCGTCCCTGCGCCGTCGCCTCGGGGCGGGACGGGCCCGTCATGTCGCCGGGCGGGTTTACGCTGACCGGATGAGCATGGGCATGCGCGGCAGGCCGGCGGGATCCCGGCTGGTCGATCCGAAGGTGCAGAAGGCCGAGAACGCGGCCGCGCCGAAGATCGCCGACCTGGGTCAGCGCATCCTCTCCCTCTTCGGCCCCTACCGGGCCAAGCTCATCCTCACCGGTGTGATGGTGATCGTCAGCGCCGCACTCGGCGTCGTTCCCGCGCTCATCATCGAGCGCATCTTCGACGACGCCCTCTTCCCCCCTGCCGGCGGCCCGCAGCTGCCTCTGCTGGTCGAGCTCGTCGTGCTGATGATCGTGCTGTTCGTGGCCTCCTCGGGCATCAACATCGTGCAGACCTGGCTCACCTCCTCGGTGGGCAACCGCGTGACCGGCGACCTCCGGCTGCGGCTCTTCTCCCACCTGCAGCGCATGGACCTCGCCTTCTTCACCCGCACGAAGACCGGCGTCATCCAGTCCCGTCTGCAGAACGACGTCGGCGGCGTGGCGGGCGTGCTCACCTCGACCATGACGAGCATCCTCGGCAACCTCGTGACCGTGATCGCGTCGCTGGTCGCCATGATCCTCATCGACTGGCGACTGACGATCATCGCCGTCATCATGCTCCCGATCCTCGCGCTGGTGCAGCGCCGCGTCGGCATCGTCCGCGCGCGCATCGCGGGGGAGACGCAGGAGTCGCTGTCGGAGCTGACGGCCATCACCCAGGAGACGCTGAGCGTCTCGGGCATCCTGCTGTCGAAGTCGTTCAACCGCCAGCGCACCGAGGAGGCCCGCTACGAGGCCGAGACGGCCAACCAGGTGCGCCTGCAGGTGCGCCAGACCATGAGCGGCCAGTGGTTCTTCGGCGTCGTCGGCGTGCTGATGTCCTCCGTGCCGGCCATCATCTACCTCGTGGCGGGCTTCCTCATCACGGGCGGCAGCGCCGACATCACCGCGGGTGTGATCGTCGCCTTCACCACCGTGCAGGCGCGACTCCTGTTCCCGCTGATGGCGCTCATGCGCGTGGCGCTCGACCTGCAGACCTCCCGGGCGCTGTTCGCGCGCATCTTCGAGTACCTCGACCTCGTCCCGGCCATCCAGGACTCGCCCGACGCGATCTCCGCCGAGGAGGCGCCGGGGCCGCTGGGCAGCGTGGAGTTCCGCGACGTCGTCTTCCGCTATCCCGACGCCGCGTCCGATTCCCGCCCGACGCTCGGCGGCGTGTCGTTCCGCGTGCAGCCGGGTCAGCACGTGGCGTTCGTCGGTCCGTCCGGTGCGGGCAAGACGACCATCCTCTATCTGACCCCCCGCATGTACGAGGCCTCGGCCGGGTCGGTGCTCTTCGCCGGCCAGGACGTCCGCACGCTCCAGCACGCGTCGATCATCGACAACGTCGGGATCGTCTCGCAGGAGACCTACCTGTTCCACGCGTCCATCGGCGACAACCTGCGCTACGCCAAGCCCGAGGCCACGCAGGAAGAGATCGACGCGGCCTGCCGGGCCGCCAACATCCACCACGTGATCGTCGGCTTCGAGCAGGGCTACGACACGATCGTGGGCGAGCGCGGCTACCGGCTCTCCGGTGGCGAGAAGCAGCGCATCGCCATCGCGCGTGTGCTGCTCAAGGACCCCGCGGTGCTGCTGCTCGACGAGGCGACGTCCGCGCTCGACACGGTCTCGGAGCGCGTCGTGCAGGAGGCGCTGGATGCCGCGGCCCGCGGTCGCACGACGCTGTCCATCGCCCACCGCCTCTCGACGGTCATCAACGCCGACGTCATCCACGTCGTCGACGGGGGGCGCATCGTCGAGTCGGGCACCCACGCCTCGCTCATGGAGCAGGACGGCCTGTACGCGGAGCTCGCGGCTCAGCAGCTGGCCGCCTCGCGCATCCTCGACATCGAGGAGGACGACGTGCCGGCCGACCACGAGGATCGCCGCGCCGACCGTCCGCCCGCGGATCCGTCGCCGGTGCGACCCGACGTTGTGGCGGCCCTGACGGGGCCGGTTCCGGTGGACGAGCGCTCCTGGCCCCATCTCGGCACTCTCTCCAGCCCCCGCTGAGGCACCGGGACCGGAGCAGCGCGGCTACCAGAGCAGCGCGGCCGAGAGCTCCGGCGACGGCGGGGTCGCCGCATCCCGATCCTGGAGGTCGCGGACGAAAGCGCCCAGCGTGCGCCGGTAGACGTCGTCGGGGTGGTCGGCGGCGAGGCGCACGAGCGGCGGGACGTCCATCGCGAGGATCAGACGCACGCGCGCGTCGACCGCGGCGTCGTGGCCGGCGGCCTCGAGCACCCCGATGCCGGCCGACATCGCCTCGAGGTAGTCGTGCAGCACCGGCAGCGACGCCTGCCGCTGCGTGATGGAGCTGCCGTCGGCGCGCTCCCGCCACTGCACGATCGCATCGGGCACGACGTCGAACGCCCGGGCGCGCACGTACATCTGCTGGGCGACGATCTGGTCCTCGTAGAGCTTGCCCTCGGGGAAGCGCAGGCCGCTGCGGGTCCAGAAGTCGGTCCGGCTCACCTTCGACCACGCGACGATGTTGCCGGATGCCGCGGGGTGCTCCCGCAGCGTCGTGCCGGTGCGCGCGGGGTCGGTGGCGGCCGCCACCCACGGCTGGACCACCCCGGGGGTGTACCCGCCGTCGGCGTCCGGGCGCAGCCGGACGTAGGCGCCGACGACGAAATCGCTGCCGCTCGCGGCCAGGGTCGCGACCATGCGTTCCAGCGCCGTCGGCGCCAGGCGGTCGTCGGCGTCGAGGAAGGCGACGTAGGGGGTGTCGACCAGGTCGAGCCCGGCGTTGCGCGCCGCGCCGAGTCCGCGCCGCTCCGACAGCCGGACGGCCCGGAAGCGAGGATCCGCTGCCGCCGCGGCGTCGAACACGGCCGCCGTCGCATCCGTCGAGGCGTCGTCGACGAGGACGGCGGTCCACTCCTGCAGCGTCTGCGCGCGGAGCGAGTCCACGGCCTCCGGGGCGTACCCCTCGACGTCGAAGCCGGGCACGATCACGGTGACCAGCGGCGGGGGGCTCACCCGCCCGATCCTACGGCGGCCACCGATGCCGCCACGGCGTCGGCGACGGGCGTCAGTGCTTCCCGGCGGCCGTGCGGGAACGTGAAGCGCACGGCGGTCTGGGCGACCTCGGGGGCGACGCCCAGGGCGACCAGCACGTGGGACGGCTCGTCGCTCCCGGCCGCGCACGCAGATCCGCTCGAGGACACGACACCGCGGCGCTCCAGCTCGAGCAGCACCGCCTCGCCGCTCGTGCCGGCGAAGGTGAAGCTCGCCGTCGCCGGCAGGCGCTTCCCGGGATCGCCGGTCAGTCGGGCCGAGGGCACCGCGGTCAGCACCCGCGCGATGAAGTCGTCGCGCAGGGCGCTGAGGGCCGCAGCCTCGACGGCGCGCTCCCGCTCGGCGAGCTCCAGCGCCGTCGCGAGCCCCACAGCGCCGGCCACGTCCTCCGTGCCGCTGCGGCGGCCCCGCTCCTGTCCGCCGCCGTGCAGCAGCGGCTCGAGCGGGATCCGCCCCCGCACCGCGAGCAGGCCGGTGCCCTTCGGCGCGCCGAGCTTGTGCCCGGCGAGGGAGAGGGCGTCGGCGCCGTGCGAACTCCGGTCCAGCGGCAGCCAGCCGGCGGCCTGGACCGCATCGAGGTGCAGCGGGATGCCGCGGCCCTGTGTCACGGCGACGAGAGCCGCAGCATCCTGGACCGTGCCCACCTCGTTGTTCGCGTAGCCGATGGAGACGAGAGCGGTGTCGTCGCGGAGCGCCCCGGCCACGTCGTCGGGGGAGAGGCGCCCGAGGGCGTCGACGGGGACGAGCGTCCGCTCGAACCCGTGCACGCGCACGAGGTGATCGACCGATTCGAGGATCGACTCGTGCTCGATCGGGCTGGTCACGACATGGCGCGCGCCGCGCTGCAGCATCGCCGCGACGGCGATGCCCTTCACCGCGAGGTTGTTGGCCTCGGTGCCTCCCGAGGTGAAGACGATGTCGGAGGCGCGCATCCCGAGCACCCTCGCGATGCGCGCGCGGGCGTCGGCGAGCGCGGCCGCGGCGTCCTCCCCGACCGTGTGATGACTGGACGGGTTGCCGAAGCGGCGGGTGAGGAACGGCAGCATCGCCTCGAGCACCTCGGGGCGCACCGCGGTGGTCGCGGCGTTGTCCAGGTAGAGCACGGTCTCAGGCCCCGGGGTCCTCGATGCGGATGTCGAGGCCCAGGTCGAGGGCGCGCGCGGAGTGGGTGAGCGCCCCGACCGAGATGACGTCGACGCCGGTCTCGGCGATCGCGCGCACGGTCTCGAGGCTGACGCCGCCCGACGCCTCCACCGTCGCGCGTCCGGCGACCTGCGCGACGCCGGCCCGCAGGTCGTCGAGCGAGAAGTTGTCGAGCATGATCGTGCCGATGCGGGCGGCCAGCACCGCGTCGATCTGGTCGAGCCGGTCGACCTCGACCTCCACGTGCGTGGTGTGCGGCAGGCGGGCGATCGCCTCGCGCAGCGCCTCCGTCACCGACAGTCCGCGCTGGGCGAGCACGGCGAGGTGGTTGTCCTTGGCCATCACGGCATCCGACAGCGAGTGGCGGTGGTTGCGCCCGCCGCCGTCGAGCACGGCCTGCCGCTCGAACGCGCGGAGCCCGGGCGTCGTCTTGCGGGTGTCGGCGATCCGCGTGCCGGTGCCGGCCACCTCCGCGACGTAGCGCGCCGTCAGGGTCGCGATCCCCGACATGCGCTGCACGAAGTTCAGCCCGATGCGCTCGGCCGTGAGCACGGCGCGGGCCGGACCCGAGACGGTGGCCAGCACGGTCCCCGCCTCGAAGGCGGAGCCGTCGGCGACGGCGAGCTCGACCCGCACGGCGGCATCGGTGAGCCTGAACGCGGCGGCGAACACCTCGCCGCCGCTGAAGACGCCGGACTCGCGCGCGACCAGGTCGGCCGTGGCGACGGCGGTCGCCGGGATGAGCGTCTCGCTCGTCAGGTCGCCCCAGGGGGCGTCCTCCTCGAGCGCCGCGGCCACGGAGCGCTCGAGCACGGCGCGCGTCAGCATGCGATCGCCTCTGCGGTCCGGGATTTCGACGGCCGGTCGGCGACGGGCGTGATCGCCGGGGGGTCGGAGGCCGCGGCATCCGTCGTCGCAGCTTGCGCCTCGGGCGCGTCGCTGCGGTGGTGCGCGCCCACGGATTCCGTGCGCCGCCGCGCCGCATCGACGAGGTGCGCCGCGACGAGGAGGAGGTTCTCATCCTCGAGGTCGCGTTCGGAGACAGGATGCCGCGGCTCCGCCCGCCACCGGGCGAGCTGCTGCGCGGCGCGCTGCAGGCCGTGGGCGTCGCGCACGAGTCCCGCGTCGGCCCACATGAGCTCCTGCAGCGCGGCACGGCTGAACGGCTCACCTGCCGCCTCCGACCGGAATCCACCGTCCGTTCCCGCATCTGCAGGCGGGTGAGCCGCCAGCGGATGCACGGGTGGCACGGGCCACGCGGAGGAGGCCGCGTCGGGGGGGATCGCGTCGCCCGCGCGCGCGCCGAACACGGCGCCCTCCAGCAGCGAGTTCGAGGCGAGCCGGTTGGCGCCGTGCACGCCGGTGCGCGCAGCCTCGCCGACGGCGTAGAGCCCGGGCAGCGACGTGCGGCCCTGGAGATCGGTCGTGATGCCGCCCATCAGGTAGTGCGCCGCCGGCGTCACCGGCAGCGGCGTCAGGGCCCAGTCGTAGCCGCGCTCACGGGCGGCGGCGTCGATCGTCGGGAACCGGCGGGTGAGGAACACGCGGCGCTCGACGAGGCCGGGGCGGAGCTCCGTCGTGTCGAGGACCACCGGGCGGCCGCCCTGCTCGGACATGCGCTGGGCGATCGCCCGGGCCACGATGTCGCGCGGGGCGAGCTCGGCGTCGGGGTGCACGTCGAGCATGAACCGGCGTCCGGTCTCGTCGCGCAGCACCGCACCCTCTCCGCGGACGGCCTCCGAGACGAGGAAGGCATCCTCCGGGGCGTCGTCGCCGGCAGGCCCGACGCGGGTCTCCAGCACGGTGGGGTGGAACTGGAAGAACTCCAGGTCGCGCACGTCGGCGCCCGCGCGCAGGGCCGCCGCGATGCCGTCGCCGGTCGCGACGGGCGGATTCGTCGTGTGGGCGTAGAGGCGTCCGGCCCCACCCGTGGCGATGACGACCGCGTCGGCGTCGAGTCGCTCGGTGCGACCCTCGACGGCCGCGCGACCGTCCGGCTCGGCGGCCACGTCGCCCACGAGCAGCTCCACCCCGCGGACCCGTCCGCCCTCCACGATCAGGTCGAGGAGAAAGGCGTGCTCGATCACGCGCACGGCGGAGGCGCGCAGCCGCGCGACGAGGGCCAGCTCGATGGCGGTGCCCGTGGCATCCCCTCCGGCGTGCAGGATGCGCGGGTACGAGTGCGCGGCCTCGAGGCCTTTCACCCAGGTGCCGTCGGCGGCCCGGTCGAAGGCGACGCCGAGCTCGACGAGCTCGCGGATGCGGGTGGGTCCCTCGTCGACGAGGACGCGGACCGCGTCGGGGTCGGACAGCCCGGCGCCGGCGACGAGGGTGTCGTGGATGTGGGCGGCGGCGGAGTCGTCGTCGAACATGACCCCCGCGATGCCGCCCTGCGCGTAGCGGGTGTTGGCGTGCTCGAGCACGTCCTTCGTGACGAGGGTGACACGGCAGCCCGCCTCGACGGCGTGGAGGGCGGTGGTGAGCCCCGCGATGCCGCTGCCGACGACGAGGACGTCGACCGGGGCGGCGATCGAATCGTCTCGCAGCGCTCGCTCGGCGACCGGCGGGGTCACGAGGCGTTCTCCCACGCGGCCGCGGGTGCTGCCGGGGGCTTGGCCGCCAGCATCCGCTCGAGGGCGACGCGGGCGGGGTCGGCCACGTCGGCGGGGACCGTGATGCGATTGTGCACCTGGCCGTCGACGAGGCCCTCGAGCACCCAGGCCAGGTAGCCGGGGTGGATGCGGTACATCGTCGAGCACGGGCAGACCACCGGGTCGAGGCAGAAGATCGTGTGCTGGGGATGCTCGGCGGCGAGGCGCTGCACGAGGTTGACCTCGGTGCCGACGGCGAAGACGGTGGGCTCCGTCGCGGCGGCGATGGCCTTGCGGATGTAGTCCGTCGACCCCGCCTCGTCGGCGGCGTCGACCACGGCCATGGGGCACTCGGGATGCACGATGACCCGCACCCCGGGGTGCTCGGCACGCGCGGCCGCGATCTGGTCGACCGTGAAGCGGCGGTGCACCGAGCAGAAGCCGTGCCAGAGGATCACCCGGGCCTCCTCGAGCTGCTCCTCCGTGGATCCGCCGAGGGGTCGGCGCGGGTTCCACATCGGCATCTCCTCCACCGGCACGCCCATCGCCTTGGCCGTGTTGCGTCCGAGGTGCTGGTCGGGGAAGAACAGCACGCGGCGTCCGCGGGCGAAGGCCCACTCGAGCACCGTGCGGGCGTTGGACGACGTGCAGACGATGCCGCCGTGACGGCCGACGAAGCCCTTGATCGCGGCGGAGGAGTTCATGTAGGTGACCGGCACCACGGGGACGAGTCCGTCCGCGTCGACGGCCTCGAGGTCGCCGTAGACGTCTGCGAGCTGCTCCCAGCACTCCTCGACCTGGTCGATGTCGGCCATGTCGGCCATCGAGCACCCGGCGGCGAGGTTGGGCAGGATGACGGCCTGGTCGGCGCCGGAGAGGAGGTCGGCGGTCTCGGCCATGAAGTGCACGCCGCAGAAGACGATCGCCTCGGCCTCCGGGCGCGACGCGGCGGCGTTGGCGAGCTGGAACGAGTCGCCGACGTAGTCCGCGTGACGCACGACCTCCTCCCGCTGATAGAAGTGCCCGAGCACCACGACGCGATCGCCGAGGGTGGCCTTCGCCGCACGGATGCGGGCGTCGAGCTCGTCCTCGGAGGCGTCGCGATAGGACTGCGGCAGCTCGCCCTGGCGCGGCGCGCCGACCGGGATGACGTCGCCCATCGACGAGCCGGGACCGTAGCCGGGGCGCTCGTCGAAGGCCCACGGGCCGGCGGCCAGGTCGGTGTTGCACGTCTCGGCGACCGAGGAGCCGGCGACGATCGAGCGGATCTCGTGGTCGACCGACGGGTCGAGCGGTGCGGGGGCGGGGGTGATGGTGGTCATGAGTGCTTCTCTCGGTGGGGCGCTCAGTGCGGGTCGTTCGGGCGAGGGGTCAGTGCGAGGTGGTGAGGGGCCCGCGGTCGGCGAGCTCGAGGTCGCGGTCGTAGCGGTAGAGCCGCGCGGGCCGGTGGCTGCCGGTGCGGAACCGGTCGGTCGGGATCAGCGTGCCGGAGGCCTCGGCCTGCCGCCGGAAGTTCGCGGGATCGAGACGGCGACGGAGGATCGACTCGTACACCTCGCGCAGCTCGGCGAGGGTGAACTCGTCGGCGAGCAGGCCGTGGGCGATGCGGCTGTAGCCGGCCTTGTTGCGCAGGCGCCAGAGGGCGTACTGAACGATCTGCGTGTGGTCGAAGGCGAGCTCGGTGCACGACTCCGCCTCGAACCATGCGGTGTTCTCGGGCGCGGCGACGGCGTCGACCTCGTCGGGGCGGATGAGCGCCCAGTAGACGATCGACACCACCCGCGTGGGGGAGCGGTCGACCTCCCCGAAGGCGTACAGCTGCTCGAGGTAGCTCGGGGCGAGTCCCGTGGTCTCCTGCAGGGTGCGGGATGCCGCGGCATCCAGGCTCTCGGAGGCGTCCAGCCATCCGCCGGGCAGCGCCCACATGCCCTCGAAGGGGTCACGCGTCCGCGTGACGAGGGGCAGCACGACGGTCGGCCGCTCCGCGCCGGGCTCGCGGCGGAGGCTGAAGATCACCGTCGACACCGCCACGCGCGTGGCGTCGTCCGCCGAGGGCGCGCGCGGCGCCGGTGCGGTCTCGATCGCGGTTCGGGTCATCATGACTTTTACCTCCGCGCAGGAGCTTAGTGTCACACGGACCAGAAGGGCAACCCGGCGCTGACGACACGCCCTGCCCGCCGCGCGCGACGCGCCGGAGCGACACAGGAACACTCCGTACGCTGGCTCGCGGAGGTCCCCGTGCTCATCATCGACGTCGTGCTGCTCGTCGTGCTCGTGCTGTCGTTCGCGATCGGCATCCAGCGCGGTCTCGTGGCGAGCCTGGGCGCACTGGTGGGCCTCATCGCGGGAGCCGTCGCGGCCTTCTGGCTGATGCCCGTCGTCAACGACGCCTGGCCGTGGCAGGAGTGGCGTCCGCTGGCCGTCGTGGTGGTCGGCGTGCTGCTGCTCGTGCTCGGCGCGTCCATCGGCGGCGTGATCGGGGCGCTCCTGCGCCGCGGCGTCGACAAGATCAAGCTCAAGTGGATCGACCGCGCGCTCGGCGGGGTGATCAGCGCCGTCGTGGCGGCGCTCGTGCTGTCGCTCATCGGGTCGAGCGTGGCCGTGACCGGCACGCCCGTGCTGTCGGCGTCGGTGGCGTCCTCCCGCGTGCTCATGGTGATCGAGCAGGCCACACCGCCGCCCGTCACCGCCGCGCTCGCCCAGCTGCGCGCGGCGGTGCTCGACGAGACCATCCCGCGGCTCGGGTCGATCCTCAGCGACGAGACGGCGCCCACGGCGCCGCCCGTGGCGCTGGATCAGTCCGATCTCAGCCAGGCCGCGGCATCCGTCGCGCGCGTCTCGGGCACCGCGTTCGCCTGCGGACGGAGCCTCACCGGGAGCGGCTTCGTCATCGCGCCGGGGCGGGTGCTCACCAACGCCCACGTGCTGGCCGGCGTCACGACCCCCGTCGTCGAGCTGCCCGGCCTGACGGCCCGCGACGGCACGGTCGTCTACTTCGATCCGGTCGACGACCTCGCCGTCGTCGCGGTCGACGGGCTCGAGGCGCAGCCGCTCAGCGTCGTCGACACCCTCGCGCCCGGCTCGCAGGCGGTCGTGCAGGGCTACCCGTTCGGGGGACCCTTCACCAGCGTGAACGCGTCCGTGCTCTCGGTCGGGGTCGTGCCCGTGCCCGACGTCTACGACACCGTCTCGGCGCCGCGCGAGATCTACGCGCTCGCCGCCGTCGTGCAGCCGGGCAACTCGGGTGGGCCGCTGCTCACGCCCGCCGGCGCGGTGGCCGGCGTGGTGTTCGCGCGGTCGCAGGACGACGCCGACCGCGGCTACGCCATGACGCCGGCCGAGTTCGCGGCCGTGGTGGCCGAGGCCCCGGCGCTGCAGGCGCCCGTGTCCACGGGGGACTGCACGTCCTGAGGCGGCCGGCGCAGCGGCACTGCTAGAGTGACCGCACAATCGCATATCGGCCCCATGATCGATGCGGGAGAGCCTCGGCGCGTGACGCCGGGCACCGAAGGAGCAAGCCTCCCCGCCAATCTCTCAGGTACTCGTACCGCCTCGATCGGGCCACTCTGAAAAGCGATGGCGTCCACCCGTCATCCGCCGACGGTGAAACTCGTCTCCTCACGGAGGAGCGAGGAATCTCTCAGGCCCATGACAGAGGGGGAGTTCTCAGGCACCGTCCGGTGCCGCCCCGCCCCGTACCGGGAGAACTCATGACAGACCCCCGCCCTGCACCGCGCACGACGTCGCTGCGCGATCGACACGAGGCGCTCGGTGCGTCCTTCACCGATTTCGGCGGCTGGGAGATGCCGGTCCGCTACACCTCCGACCTGGCCGAGCACCACGCCGTGCGTCGCGCGGCCGGCCTCTTCGACATCTCGCACATGGCGGAGTTCGAGGTCGACGGCCCCGACGCGGGGTCCTTCCTCGACTACGCCCTCGCCGGACGCCTGTCCGACATCGCCGACGACCGCGCCAAGTACTCGCTCGTCCTCGACGAGCGCGGCGGCATCATCGACGACGTCATCGTCTACCGCCGCGGCGCGCACAGCTTCCTGGTCGTGGCGAACGCGGGCAACCGCGACGCCGTCCGCGCGGCCCTGCGCCGGCGCGCGGGAGGGCGCGATGTCGACGTCGCCGATCACACCGACGCCGTCGCGCTCGTCGCCGTGCAGGGGCCGATCGCCGCGGAGGTGCTGGGCGCCGCATCCGAGATCTCCGGATACTCCACTCCGCTGGCCGATCTGCGGTACTACCGCATGAGCCACGCCCGCTTCACGCCCGAGGGCGGGGCGGCGGTCGACATCGACCTCGGGCGCACCGGCTACACGGGCGAGGACGGGTTCGAGGTCTTCGTGCCGTGGGACCAGGCGCCCGCGCTCTGGGACGCCCTGCTGCGCGCCGGTGAGCCTCTCGGCCTCGTGCCGGCGGGGCTCGCCGCCCGCGACACCCTGCGGCTCGAGGCGGGGATGCCGCTCTACGGACACGAGCTGGGCCTGGACGTGCTTCCCGCGCAGGCGGGGCTCGCTCGCGCGGTCGCCGCCGACAAGGACGACTTCGTCGGCAAGGACGGCGTCGCCGCACCCCTCGAGGACGATGCCCCCGTGCTCGTCGGGCTCGTGTCGGAGGGGCGTCGCGCCGGCCGCGCCGGCTATGAGGTCTTCGACGGCGACGAGCGCGTCGGCGTCATCACCAGCGGCGCGCTCAGCCCCACCCTCGGCCATCCGATCGCGATGGCCCTCGTCTCACCGCGCGTCGCCGCCCCCGGCGCCGCCCTGACCATCGATGTGCGCGGCACGCGGATCCCCGCGACCGTGACCGCCCTGCCCTTCTACACGAGGCCCGTCCACCAGAGGAACGCGAAATGACCGATCTCACCGCCCTGTCCTACACGTCCGACCACGAGTGGATCTCGTTCGACGGCGACATCGCGACGGTCGGCATCACCGACTACGCCGCGGAGAAGCTCGGCGACGTCGTCTTCGTCGACCTGCCCGACGCCGGCTCGAGCGTCGGCGGCGCGACCGTCGTCGGCGAGATCGAGTCGACCAAGTCGGTGGGCGAGCTCTACGCGCCGCTGAGCGGAGAGGTCGTCGAGGCCAACCAGGACGTCGTCGACGACCCCTCGCTCATCAACTCCGACCCGTTCGGCGCCGGCTGGCTCATCAAGCTGCGCGTCGACGCCGCCTCGACCGAGGGCCTCCTCGACCGCGACGCCTACCTCGCTCTCACGGGTGGCGAGGCGTGAGCGCCGCCCCCGTGCCCCCGACCGTCGCCGGGTTCACCGCGCGTCACATCGGGACGGATGCCGCGGCCCAGGCCACCATGCTCGCAGCGGTCGGCTACGCCAGCGTCGACGAGCTCGTGAAGGCC
This sequence comes from Microbacterium lemovicicum, assembly GCF_003991875.1. NCBI lineage: Bacteria > Bacillati > Actinomycetota > Actinomycetes > Micrococcales > Microbacteriaceae > Microbacterium > Microbacterium lemovicicum. The sequence goes on along the minus strand of NZ_CP031423.1, from coordinate 1,983,616 downwards.
GCCGTGCCGGCATCCATCCACGTCGACCCTCGCGCCACGAGCGACATCCCCGCCGCGGCCACGGAGGCCGAGGCGCTGGCGGAGCTGCGCGAGCTCGCCTCGCAGAACCGCACGGCCCGCCCGATGATCGGGCTGGGCTACTACGACACGTTCACCCCGTCCGTCATCGCGCGCAACGTGCTGGAGAACCCCTCCTGGTACACGGCCTACACGCCGTACCAGCCCGAGATCTCGCAGGGCCGGCTCGAGGCGCTCATCAACTTCCAGACGATGGTGACCGACCTCACGGGACTCGCCACCGCGAACGCGTCGATGCTCGACGAGTCGACCGCGGTCGTGGAGGGGATGCTGGTGGCCCGCCGTGCCTCGAAGTCGACGTCCGACGTCTTCCTCGTGGACGCCGACGCCCTCCCGCAGACCCGCGCGCTGCTCGAGCACCGCGCCGCCGCGCTCGGGATCGAGCTGCAGGTGGTCGACTTCGCCCGCCAGCCGGGCGTCGAGCCAGCGCACCGGGACGAGACGCCCGCGACGCTTCCCGACGCCTTCGGCGCCTTCGTCCAGTACCCCGGCGCCTCGGGGCGCGTGTGGGACCCCTCCGACGTCGTCGCCGCGGTGCACTCCGCGGGCGGACTCGTCGTCGCCGCGGCCGACCTGCTCGCCCTCACCCTCCTGCGCTCGCCCGGCTCCTTCGGGGCCGACGTCGCGGTGGGCACGACGCAGCGCTTCGGCGTCCCCCTCGGCTTCGGCGGACCCCACGCCGGCTACATGGCCGTGCGCGCCGGACTCGAACGACAGCTCCCGGGCCGCCTCGTGGGCGTCTCGCAGGACGCCGTCGGCCACTCCGCGTACCGCCTGTCGCTCCAGACGCGCGAGCAGCACATCCGACGTGAGAAGGCGACGTCCAACATCTGCACCGCGCAGGTGCTGCTGGCCGTCATGGCCGCGATGTACGCCGTTTACCACGGGCCCGACGGACTCCGCGCGATCGCCGAGGACGTCGCCACCAAGACCGAGACCCTCGCCGCGCAGCTGCGCGGCTACGGCCTCACGCTGGTGTCCGACGCGTTCTTCGACACGCTGCGGGTGGTCGTCCCCGGCACCGCCGACCGCGTGATCGAGCGCGCGCGCGCTCTCGGCTACCAGCTGCTCCGGGTCGACGACGCCACGGTCGGCGTCTCGGTCGACGAGACGACGACCGCCGCCGACCTGGCCGCCGTGGCGACGGCCTTCGGCCTGCCGGACGACGGGGCGCCGGTGGATCCCGAGGGAGCCGTGCCCCTGGCATCCGTCCCTGCCGACCTCCACCGTCAGGACGAGTACCTCCAGCACCCCGTCTTCCGCATGCACCGCAGCGAGACGGCGATGATGCGCTACCTCAAGGCTCTGGCCGACCGCGACTACGCGCTCGACAGGGGCATGATCCCGCTCGGCTCGTGCACCATGAAGCTCAACGCCGCCACCGAGATGGCCGCCGTCTCGTGGCCGGAGTTCTCGCGTGTGCACCCGTTCGCCCCGGCGGACGACGTGATCGGCTATCTCGCCATGATCGAGCAGCTCGAGACGTGGCTCGCGGAGGTCACCGGCTACGACACGGTGTCGCTGCAGCCGAACGCCGGCTCGCAGGGGGAGCTCGCCGGGCTCCTCGCGATCCGCGGCTACCACCGCGCCAACGGCGACCTCGAGCGCACCGTCTGCCTCATCCCGTCCTCGGCCCACGGCACGAACGCCGCCTCGGCCGTGCTCGCCGGCATGAAGGTGGTCGTGGTGGCGTGCGACGAGGCCGGCAACGTCGACCTCGACGACCTGCGGGCGAAGATCGCCGCGCATGCCGACACGCTCGCGGCGCTCATGATCACCTACCCGTCCACGCACGGCGTGTACGAGCACGACGTGCTCGAGATCACGCAGGCCGTCCACGACGCCGGCGGGCAGGTCTACGTCGACGGTGCGAACCTCAACGCGCTGCTGGGCTACGCCCGCTTCGGCGACCTCGGCGGCGATGTGTCGCACCTCAACCTGCACAAGACGTTCGCCATCCCGCACGGCGGCGGCGGACCCGGCGTCGGCCCGGTGGCGGCCAAGGCGCATCTCGCGCCGCACCTGCCGTCGCACCCGTTCGCGCAGCGCGACGACCACGCCGGCGGCTACACGTTCGAGGGCGGCGCGATCTCGGCGGCGCCGTACGGCTCGGCCGGCATCCTCCCCATCTCGTGGGCGTACGTGCGCATGATGGGCGGAGACGGACTGAGGGATGCCACGGCCGCCGCCGTGCTGTCGGCCAACTACGTCGCGGCCCGCCTGCGCCGCCACTTCCCGGTGCTCTACACGGGGGAGTCGGGGCTCGTGGCGCACGAGTGCATCCTCGATCTGCGTCCGCTCCGCGAGGAGACCGGTGTGACCGTGGACGACGTGGCCAAGCGCCTCATCGACTACGGCTTCCACGCACCGACGATGTCGTTCCCCGTGGCGGGCACCCTCATGGTGGAGCCCACCGAGTCGGAGGACCTCGCCGAGCTCGACCGCTTCGTCGAGGCCATGATCGCGATCAAGGCCGAGGCCATCGCGGTCGGCGCGGGGGAGTGGCCCGCCGACGACAACCCGCTCGTCAACGCGCCGCACACCGCCGAGGCCGTGGTGGTCGAGGAGTGGGAGCACCCGTACTCCCGCGAGACCGCGGTCTACCCGGTGCGGGCGCTCATCCGCACGAAGTACTGGCCGCCGGTGCGGCGCATCGATCAGGCCTACGGCGATCGCAATCTCGTGTGCGCGTGCCCGCCGATCGAAGCCTTCGCCTGAGACGCGAGCCGACGCGCTCGTCCCGGCCGTCCCGGGCCTTCCCGGGCCTTCCGGGGTCTTCCGGGCCTTCCCGTGAGACTGCACCGGCGCGGCGAGACAGAGGGGATTTCCCTCAGTCTCGCCGGCCAGGTGCAGTCTCGCCGCCGCGGCGGCGCCGCGGGGCCATCAGCGCACTCAGCGAGTACAGCTCGGGAGAGGACTCGGGCGCCACAGGACTCAGACCCGCGTTGCGCAGCGCAGATCGCAGCGGATCGATGCGCGCGACGTCAGCCCAGCCCCAGTGCGCGAGTCCGTCTGACACTCCCGCCAGCCGTCGATCCCGCTCCTTCTCCCTACGGATGGCGACCACAGGGTCTTGTCGTGATCCGTCGTACTTCACGTCCCCGTCCGACTCGCCGATGATGCGACTCCCCGCCCACCACATGTCGACCCGGTCGCCGTCGAACCACTTCTGGAGCTCCGGTTCCTCGAATCCGAGCCACTCGATCGCCGCGCGACTGAGTGACTCGAGGGTCGTCTCCGCCAGCGGAGAGGCACGGTGGAGCGCCCACCGTGCGCGCCGCCGCCCGCGGCTGCCGAGGCGGCTCTCGTTGTGCGCGACGAGAGCCTCGACCGTCAGCGTGTCGTCGAGGCGGAGCGCGGCATCCGACACCGCCAGTCCCCACGCACAGTGCCGCGAGCGCGCGAGATCGATCGTCGTGGCGAGCACCGATGTGACCAGGATGCCGCCGACGTCCACGATCCCGCGATCGCCCGCCGTCGTGTGCAGGCGGATGCCACCCGTGAGTCGCGACGTCGCAGACGATCCGTCGAGGACGTGCACGTCGCGCGGCTCGCCGATGATCGGCAGCCCGAGAAGGACGGCGGCGGACTCGTGGCTGAACACGCAGCCCGGGTTGGTCAGCACCGCCGCGTGCACCCGTGCCGCGTAGCGTTCCCACGGACTGAGATCGCCCCAGAGCGCGGCCGACGCCAGTACCCCGCGGCGTACGCGCACGAGAAGGCCTGCGTCCACCGACCGCTCGGCGTGCGAGACCGACGATGAGAGCAGAAGCGGAAGAGGCGACCGCGTCTCGCCGACGGGCGACGAGGTCTGCACGCTGAGAGTCATGCTCGAAGCATCGTGCCATCCCGTCCACGCGTGCCCGGGACTCGTTCCACCTGGGCTGCGCCCACCCGCACGCTCGCCTGTGCAGGAGCCCCCGGCATCCACTCACCTTCCACCGAGACTGCACCGGACGCGCGAGACGCAGGGGAAACCCCTACGTCTCGTCGGCCGGCTGCAGTCTCGCGGAAGGAAGCAGGACGCGGGTCAGCCGGCCGACGGGGTCGGGGTCGGCGTGCCGGTCGGCATCGGCACCGGACCGAACAGCCCCGGCCACAGGCCGACCGCCAGGGGATAGCCCACGAAGGCGATGATGTCGATGAGGGTGTGGGCGACGACGAGCGGCATGACGCGTCCCCAGCGGCGGTAGCACCAGCCGAAGACGACGCCCATCACGAAGTTGCCGATGATCGGACCGATGCCCTGGTAGGCGTGGTACGCCGCCCGCAGCGCGGCCGTCGACAGGATGATCGTCCACCAGCCCCAGCCCTGCCGGCGCAGCCGGTCGAAGAGGTAGCCGATGAAGACGACCTCCTCGGTCAGCCCCGCCCGCAGGGCCGAGAGCACCAGCAGCGGCACCGTCCACCACGCGGAGTCGAGCCCCGAGGCCTGCACCTGCACCGTGATGCCGAGCGCACGGCCGACGGCGTAGAGACCGAGTCCGGGGATGCCGATGACCGCGAGCAGCAGGATGCCGCGCCCCACGTCGCCGCCGAACCTCCGGAAGTCCAGCCCGATCCGCCGGAGCGCGCTCTTCCCGGGCTCCCACAGCAGATAGACCACGAGGGCGACCAGGGCGAGGTCGAAGAAGACGGCCAGTGTCCGGTAGAGGACGTCCCACAGAGCGGCGGTGTCCTGCGACGGGTTCAGCTGAGTGGTCTGCTGACCGAGGGGAGCCGGCGCGAGCAGTCTGCGCACGAGCGTGAGCACCGAGTAGAGCGCGGACTGCCCCACCGTGACCGCGAGGACCAGGCCCATCTCCCACCAGCGGCGGGTGCGGGCAGCCTGTCCCCACGGGGCGTCAGCCGCGGCATCCTGCCCCTCATTCCGGGGTCGATCGAGCGACATGTTGTCAGATTGCCACATCTCCATGAATTCGAGTTAAGGGTTTGTAACGTTTTCCCGGATCGTTTTGACCATCGCGAACCGTTTACCTAGTGTTCTCGTATCCGCGCCCCAGCATGCTTTGGCATTGCTGTGTGCGCATCATCCCTGCACAGGAGGATTCCTTGAAGCGCAATAAGATCGCCCTGCTGGGCGTGGCGCTGCTCGCAGCCGGGAGCATCGCGCTCGCCGGTTGCGCGGGCGGCGGCGGCGGCACCACCTCGGGCTCGGCGGAGGGCGGCAGCACGTCCGCCGTCATCCGCGTCAACGGCTCCGAGCCCCAGAACGGACTCATCCCGACGAACACCAACGAGGTGGGCGGCGGAAAGATCCTCGACTCGATCTTCGCCGGTCTCGCCTACTACGACGGCGACGGCGCGATCGTCAACGAGATGGCCGACTCGATCACGGTGGACGACTCCTCCACCCTGACCGTGAAGCTCAAGCAGGGCCAGAAGTTCACGGACGGCACCGAGGTCAAGGCCAGCAACTTCATCAAGGCCTGGAACTACGGCGCTCAGGCCTCCAACGCCCAGCTGAACCAGTCCTGGTTCTCCGACATCGAGGGCTTCTCCGAGGAGTCCGACTCGGAGCTCACCGGCCTGGCCGAGGTCGACGACTACACGTTCACCATCGCGCTGAGCTCTCCCGTCGCCGCCGACTTCGCGCTGCGCCTCGGCTACTCGGCGTACTTCCCGCTCCCTGACGTCGCGTTCGACGACATGGAGGCGTTCGGCGAGGCGCCGATCGGCAACGGCCCCTACAAGCTGTCCAGCGACAGCGCGTGGGAGCACGACGTGCAGATCACGCTGGTCAAGAACGACGACTACCAGGGCGGTCGCACGGTGCAGAACGGTGGCCTGACCATCGTCTTCTACGCCACGCAGGACGCGTCCTACGCCGACCTCCTCGGCGGCAACGTCGACGTGATCGACGGTGTTCCGCCGGCAGCGCTCGCGACCTATCAGTCCGACCTCGGTGACCGCGCGGTCAATCAGCCCGCCGCCATCTTCCAGTCCTTCACCATCCCGGAGTCCTTCGCGCACTTCTCGGGCGAAGAGGGCACGCTGCGTCGCCAGGCGATCTCGATGTCGATCAACCGGCCGGAGATCACCAAGACCGTCTTCAACGACACCCGCACGCCGGCGAGCGACTTCACGTCGCCGGTCATCGACGGCTGGTCCGACTCCCTGACCGGCGCCGAGGTGCTGGACTACAACCCGGACGAGGCGAAGAAGCTGTGGGCGGAAGCCGACGCCATCTCGCCCTGGGACGGCACGTTCCAGATCGCGTACAACTCCGACGGCGGCCACCAGACCTGGGTCGACGCGGTGAGCAACTCGATCAAGAACACGCTCGGCATCGACGCGTCGGGCGCACCGTACGTCGACTTCGCGTCGCTGCGCACCGAGGTCACCAACCGCACCATCACGACGGCGTTCCGCACGGGATGGCAGGCCGACTACCCCGGTCTGTACAACTTCCTGGCACCGCTGTACGTGACGGGCGCGAGCTCGAACGACGGTGACTACACCAACCCCGAGTTCGATGCGCTCCTCGCCGACGGCGCGGCCGCAGAGAACACCGAGGCGGCCAACGCCGAGTACGTCAAGGCCCAGGAGATCCTCCTCCAGGACCTGCCCGTCATCCCGCTGTGGTACTCCAACGTCAGCGGCGGCTACGGCGAGGGCGTGCAGAACGTCCAGTTCGGCTGGAACTCCGTCCCGCTGTACTACGAGATCACCAAGTCCGAGTAACTGCTCCACCCGCGAGGCGGTGACGATTTCGTCACCGCCTCGCGGCCTGCTCAGCACCACCCCCTCGCGCTGCGCCGCGTGACGCGACACGATGCTCTCATCGGCTCGTGACCTCGTGCCGCAGCGGTGGGGCGGCCCACTTGTTCGGAAAGAGAGCGGATGCTCGGCTACATCCTCAGACGTCTACTGCAGGTGATTCCCGTCTTCTTCGGGGCCACGCTGCTCATCTACTTCCTGGTGTTCGCCATGCCGGGAGACCCCATCCTCGGGCTCTTCGGGGACAAGGCGCCGAGCCCTCAGCTCGTCGCGCAGCTGCGTGCGCAGTACCACCTGGACCAGCCGTTCATCGTCCAGTACTTCTACTACATCCTCGGCATCTTCCGCCTGGACCTGGGGCAGACCTTCTCGGGACAGTCCGTGAACGACGTCCTCGCCCGCACCCTGCCCGTCACCGGGCGCCTCGCGGTCATGGCGATCGCCATCGAGTTCACCCTGGCCATCATCATCGGCACGGTCTCGGCCATCCGCAAGGGCAAGCTGTTCGACAACACGATGCTCGTCATCGCGCTGATCTTCGTGGCGCTGCCGATCTTCGTGCTGAGCTTCCTCGCGCAGTACTTCCTCGCGATCCAACTCGGGTGGTTCAAGCCGACCGTGGGCGCCCAGAACGACTGGGGAGACCTGCTGCTGCCGGCTCTGGTGCTCGGATTCAGCCTGTACGCGACCAGCATGCGCCTGATGCGCAGCTCGGTCATCGAGACCCTGAACCAGGATTGGGTGCGCACCGCCTACAGCAAGGGCCTGCCCCGACGTCGCGTCATCCCCGTGCACGTCCTGCGCAACTCGCTCATCCCCGTCATCACGAACTCCGCGACGAACTTCGGCGTGCTGCTCGTGGGAGCCACGGTCACGGAGGGCATCTTCAACGTCCCCGGCGTCGGCAACACCCTCTTCCAGGCGACGCTCCGCCACGAGGGCCCGACGATCGTGTCCTTCGTCACCGTCTTCGTCATCATCTACGTGCTGGTCAACCTCGTCGTGGATCTGCTCTACGGCCTGCTCGACCCGAGGATCCGCTATGTCAAGTGAACGAGCCCCGCAGGCGCACTTCGTCGCCCCGATCACGGACGACACGCTCGCCGTGGACGTCGTCCGTGTGCAGGAGAAGCCGAGCAACCTCTGGAGCGACGCCTGGCGGGACATCCGCAAGCGCCCGACCTTCTGGGTCTGCCTCGTCGTCATCCTCACCGTGCTGCTCATGGCGGTGTGGCCCACGCTGTTCACGCAGGTCCCGCCGAACGACAACTGCCAGCTGTCCGACAGCAACGCAGGCCCCGCCAGCGGGCACCCGCTCGGCTTCACCTTCCTCGGCTGCGACATCTGGTCGCGCATGGTGTGGGGCGCGCAGACCTCGCTGGTCGTCGGCCTGCTGGCCACGGTCATCGGCACCGTCATCGGCCTGGTGGTCGGTGCCCTGGCCGGCTTCTACGGCGGCTGGCTGGACGGCGTCCTCTCGCGCATCGGCGACATCTTCTTCTCGATCCCGTACATCCTCGCGGCGATCGTGGTCATGAGCGTGTTCTCCGAGAACCGCACCGTGCTGACGCTCGGGTTCGCGATCGGCGGGTTCGCGTGGGCGTCGACGGCGCGCATCGTGCGCGCGGAGATCCTCCGCGTCCGTCAGGCCGACTTCGTCACCGCCTCGCGGGCGCTCGGCCAGTCGCGCTTCTCGACGCTCATCACCCACGTCGTCCCGAACGCCATCGCACCCCTGATCGTGGTCACCACGATCAGCCTCGCCGCGGCCATCGTCGCGGAGGCGACGCTGTCGTTCCTGGGCGTCGGCCTCGGCAGCGGGACGATGTCGTGGGGCAACGACATCAGCCAGGCGCAGCAGTCGCTGCGCGTGGCGCCCATGGCCCTGATCTACCCGTCGATCCTGCTGACGGTCACGGTCCTGGCCTTCATCCTTCTGGGCGAGCTCATCAGAGACGCCCTCGACCCGAGAGCGAGGGCGCGCCGATGAGCGGCATCGCCACCACGCCACTGCTGAGCATCCGCGACCTCAAGATCGCGTTCGACTCGCAGTCGGGCTCCCGCGAGGTCATCCACGGGGTCAGCTTCGACATCTTCCCCGGCGAGACGGTCGCGATCGTCGGCGAATCGGGGTCGGGGAAGTCCACGACCGCCTCCGCCGTCATCAATCTGCTCCCCGGCACCGGGCACGTCACCGCGGGCAGCATCACGCTGGACGGCATGGAGCTCACCGACCTCACATCCTCCGACATGGAGCGCGTGCGGGGCCGCGACATCGGCTACGTGCCGCAGGACCCGATGTCGAACCTTAATCCGGTGTGGTCCATCGGGTTCCAGGTGAAGGAGGCCGTCCGAGCGAACGGCATCGCGACCGGCAAGAAGGACATCGAGGCCCGCGCCATCGAGGTGCTCAAGCAGGCGGGTCTGGCCGATGCCGACAAGCGCATGCACCAGTACCCGCACCAGTTCTCCGGCGGCATGCGCCAGCGGGCGCTGATCGGCATCGGACTGGCGGCCGACCCCAAGCTGCTCATCGCCGACGAGCCCACCTCGGCGCTCGACGTCACCGTGCAGCGGGTCATCCTCGATCACATGGCCGGTCTCACCCGTGAGAAGGGCACATCGGTGCTGCTGATCACGCACGACCTCGGTCTCGCGGCGGAGCGCGCCGAGCGCATCATCGTGATGAAGGACGGGGAGATCGTCGAGGCGGGGCCCAGCCGCCTCATCCTCGAGAACCCGGTGCACCCCTACACCCGTCGACTCGTCGCGGCCGCGCCCAGCCTCGCTTCGCAGCGGATCCAGGCGAAGGTCGAGGACCGCGGCATCGAGACGATGGACGACGTCGCCGGCATCCCGCCCACACTGCGCGTGCGCGACCTCACCAAGGACTACAAGATCCGCATGGGCGGGTTCCGCAGCGAGCCCTTCCGCGCCGTGGACGCCGTCTCCTTCGACATCCCGCGCGGTCGCACGATGGCCCTCGTGGGGGAGTCCGGCTCGGGCAAGTCGACGGTGGCCCGCATGGTGCTCGCCCTCGAGAGCCCCACGTCGGGCTCGATCGAGGTCGACGGCAAGGACATCGCGTCGCTGGGCCGGTCGGACGTGTTCGCGCTGCGCCGGCGCATGCAGCCCGTGTTCCAGGACCCGTACGGCTCCATCGATCCGCTCCGCAACATCGGCAACACGATCGCCGAGCCGCTCAACATCCACAAGGTGGGCGACAAGGCGTCCCGTCGCGCACGCGTGCGAGAGCTCCTCGATCAGGTCTCCCTGCCGCAGGCGCTCGCCTCGCGCTACGCCAACGAGCTCTCCGGCGGCCAGCGCCAGCGCGTCGCCATCGCCCGCGCGCTCGCGCTCAAGCCCGACATCCTCATCCTCGATGAGGCCGTCTCCGCGCTGGACGTGCTCGTCCAGGATCAGGTGCTCCAGCTGCTGGCAGAGCTCCAGAGCGAGCTGAACCTCACGTATCTGTTCATCACCCACGACCTCGCCGTCGTCCGCGTCGCGGCCGACCTCGTGTGCGTCATGGAGCGCGGGCGCGTCGTCGAGAAGGGCACGGTGGACGAGATCTTCGCCAATCCCTCGCAGGAGTACACCCGTCGCCTCCTCGACGCCATCCCCGGAGCGTCCATCCCCCTCGGGGGCGGCGCCGGCGGCGGACTCTGAGCGGCCGCTTCTCCGCCGCCGGCCCCCGTGGGGCCGGCGGCGCACCCGCGCGGCGGGTGTTCCGCGCGACGTCGGGGACCATCGCGCTGATCGCGGCCGGCGTGGTGGCGCTGCTCCTCCTCGGCGACGCCGTCGTGCGCGCGGGCTGGGGTCAGATGCTGCTCCTCGCCCCCTGGGTGCTTCTCGTGGTGTGGCTCATCTACGTCTCCATGTACGCCTCGGCGATCGAGACGGATGCCGCGGGTGCCACCGTGCAGAACTTCCTGCGTCGCACGCGGGTGCCGTGGGCGAAGGTGCAGGACATCCGCCTCCGCTACCAGGTCGTCTTCGAACTCGACGACGGACGGCTGTTCAAGGCGTACGGCGGCCCCGTGGCGGGGCGCCCGGTCCGCGACCGCGGGCGCATGGGGCTGCAGATGCGCCGGGAGCCGCCGGCACTGCGAGAGCTCAGCCTCATCCAGGAGCAGTGGGAGACCGCCAGGGAGCAGGGCACTCCCGACACGCCCGTGACGCGCTCGTGGGACATCCTCGCGCTCGTCGCTTTCGGGGTCATTGCGGTGGGCGCGCTTGTCGCGGTGTTCATCACAAGCGTGCCGGCGTGACTATTCTGATGAATCCGTGAGAGCTGAACAAAGCACTTTGCCAATACGTCACGCAATGTTACGGTCGTGAAAAGACTCCCTTTGACTCCCGGTCACAGCCGATCGCGGGGTTAGGGTCGATTCACCGGGTTGCGGCTCGGCGACTTCCCGAAGCCGTGATCCACGAGATCGCGGCCGCACAGCAAGGAAAGACGATGATGCGTCTGACTGTTCAGCAGCGGAGCCCGAGGCTCGGTCGATGACCCTGTACATCGTGCGCAGGTTCATCAACTACGCGATCCTCAGCCTCGTCGCCACCTGCCTCGCCTACATCCTCGCCAGCGTCGTCCTCGACCCGGCGGAGCGCTTCTACGGCAAGAACCCCCGCCCGCCGCAGGCGTCGATCGACGCGTCGCTCAACGCGATGGGCGTGAACCCCGACGTGCCGGTGCTCGTGCGGCTGTGGAACTGGCTCGTGGGGCTGTTCACGCAGTTCTCGCTCGGTCAGACCGTCGGCGGACAGTCCGTGACCGAGGAGATCATCACGCGGTCGGGCGCCAGCCTCCGGCTTCTGCTCATCGGCTCGCTCATCGGCGCGGTGCTCGGCGTCGTCCTGGGCGTCTGGGGTGCGGTGCGGCAGTACAAGGCGAGCGACCAGGTCGTCACCTACAGCTCGTTCCTCGTCTTCGCCACCCCGACCTTCGTCATCGGCGTCCTCCTGATGATCGCCGCCACCGCGTTCAACAACGCGGTCGGCTCGCAGGTGATCCAGTTCACGGGGGAGTACACCGCGGGCATATCGGGGAACTGGTGGGATCTCGCCCTGGACCGCGGCATCCATCTGCTCCTGCCGACGATCGCACTCGCCCTCATCGGCGCGGCGTCGTACTCCCGCTACCAGCGCAGCGTCATGCTCGACGTGCTCGGCGCCGACTACATCCGCACCGCCCGGTCCAAGGGCCTCCAGCGCAACGCCGCACTGGTGCGCCACGGCGTCCGCATCGCGCTCATCCCGATGACCACGTTCTTCGCCTACAGCTTCGGCACCCTCATCGCGGGTTCCGCGATGCTGGAGATCGTGTTCAGCTGGCGCGGCATGGGCCAGTTCACGCTCGAGGCCGTCACGAAGAACGACATCAACGTGATGGCGGGCTCCACGCTGTACATCGCCGTGCTGGTGCTGCTGTCATCCACCCTGTCCGAAGTGCTGTACTCGGCTCTGGACCCTCGAGTGAGGAGCTGACGTGAGCGTCATGCAGGAAGACGTCATCGAGGCCTCCCTCGACGACGACAAGGTCATCACCCAGGCGCGCCGCCCCCTGTCGCGCAACCGACTGGTCTGGCTGCGCCTGAAGGGGATGCCGCGGTTCTGGGTGGGCGCGTCGGTGCTGGTGTTCATCGTGCTGTGGGCCTTCCTCGGACCCCTGCTGTACCAGTGGTCGCCGACGCAGCGCGACTCGTACAACATGAACCTCGGACCGACCATGATGCACTGGTTCGGCACGAACGCGATCGGGCAGGACATCTACGCCCAGACGCTGTCCGGCCTCCAGAAGTCCCTCGTCATCGGTCTCATCGCCGGTCCTGCGGCGACCATCATCGCGGCCGTCGTCGGCTCGACCGCGGGCTATCTCGGGGGCTGGGTCGACAAGACCATCGGATGGTTCGTCCACCTGCTGCTCGTCATCCCCGCGTTCTTCATCCTCGTGCTGCTCAGCCCGCTGTACCGGGGACTGTCGTGGGTGGCGCTCACGGTGTTCCTCGCCATCTTCAGCTGGATGATCATGGCGCAGGTGGTGCGCAGTCAGACGCGATCCCTGCGCAATCGCGACTTCGTGCGCGCGGCGCGCTACATGGGCATGCCCACCGGCGCCATCCTGCGGCGCCACATCATCCCCAACATCGCCTCGCTGCTGATCATCGACGCCACGCTCGGCGTCGTGGCGGCGATCATGTCGGAGACGTCGCTGAGCTACTTCGGCTTCGGCGTCCAGAAGCCGGAGGTGTCGCTCGGCACGCTGCTGGCCGACGGCACCGCCGCCGCGCTCACGCGCCCGTGGCTGTTCGTCTTCCCCGCGATGGTGCTGATCGCCCTGCTGTTCGCGATCAGCCTGATCGGCGACGCCCTGCGCGACGCCATCGACCCCACCTCCGGAGTGAACAATGGCTGAATCCCTCTCCGTCGGACTCTCGAGCCGCGGAGCGCGCTCGAGTGCGCCCCTGCTCTCGGTCCGCGACCTCAGCGTCACCTTCCCGCAGCGCGACGGCAACCCTGTCCAGGCCGTGCGCGGCATCTCCTACGACGTGCACCCGGGCGAGTTCCTGGGCATCGTGGGGGAGTCCGGTTCGGGCAAATCGGTCTCCTCGCTCGCGGTCATGGGCCTTCTTCCCTCGAGCGCCCGCATCCAGGGCGAGATCGAGTTCGACGGCCGTTCGCTGCTCACCATGGATGACGCCCAGCTGTCGCGCATCCGCGGCAAGGAGCTGGCGATGGTGTTTCAGGACCCGCTGTCGGCCCTGACGCCCGTCTACTCCGTGGGCCAGCAGATCAGCGAGGCGCTGCGGCTCCACGACCGTCGTCTGTCGGCGCAGGGTGCCGAGGCGCGGGCGATCGAGCTGCTCAAGACCGTCGGCATCCCCGACGCCGAACGCCGGGCGCGCGCCTTCCCGCACGAGTACTCCGGCGGCATGCGGCAGCGCGCGATGATCGCCATGGCCATCGCGAACGACCCGAAGGTGATCATCGCCGACGAGCCCACCACGGCGCTCGACGTGACCATCCAGGCTCAGATCCTCGAGGTCCTCGAGAAGGCGAAGGACATCACCGGCGCGGCGGTCGTGCTCATCACGCACGACCTCGGCGTCGTCGCCGGTCACGCCGACCGTGTGGGCGTCATGTACGCCGGCAAGCTCGTCGAGATCGGCACGACCGACGAGATCTTCCACGAGCCGCACATGCCGTACACGATCGGCCTGCTGCGCTCGGTCCCCAACATGCTCACCGCGGGCTCGCAGCGGCTGGTGCCGCTGGAAGGCCGACCGCCGTCGCTGAGCAGCCTGCCGTCCGGCTGCCCCTTCGCACCGCGCTGCCCGATCGCGATCGACGAGTGCCGCACGATCGAGCCGCCGCTGCAGGCCTACGATCCCGGCAGCGAGCCCCCGCACCTCGCCGCATGCATCCGCTCCGGAGAGATCGCGCGGGGCGAGCTGACCCGCTCCGACGTGTTCCCGCGGCCCGAGCCGCTGCCCGAGGAGGCGATCGCCGAGACCGGCAACGCTCCCGTCGTCGTCGTCGAAGACCTCAAGCGTCACTTCCCGCTCATGAAGGGCGCGGTGTTCCCCCGCCGCATCGGCACGGTGCGCGCGGTCGACGGCGTGAGCTTCGAGCTGCGTCCCGGGCGCACGCTCGGTCTCGTGGGCGAGTCGGGCTGCGGCAAGACCACCACGATCCTCGAGGTCATGGAGATGGCCAAGCCGCAGCACGGGCGCATCACGATCCAGGGCAAGGACGTTTCCTCCCTCTCCGGCAAGGATCTGAAGGGTCTGCGCCGAGACGTGCAGATCGTCTTCCAGGACCCGATGGGGGCCATCGACCCCCGCCTGCCGATCGGCGAAGTGATCACCGAGCCGCTGCTGGTGCAGGGCGCCTCCAAGTCCGCACGGGACGCACGCGTCGTGGAGCTGCTCGACCTCGTGGGGCTCGACGGGTCCATGTCCGATCGGTACCCGCACGAGTTCTCGGGCGGCCAGCGCCAGCGCATCGGCATCGCCCGTGCCCTGGCGACCAATCCGTCGGTCATCGTGCTGGACGAACCGCTGTCCGCGCTCGACGTCTCGATCCAGGCCGGCGTGATCAACCTGCTCGAAGACCTGAAGGAGCGACTCGGCCTGTCGTACATCTTCGTCGCGCACGACCTCGCGGTCGTGCGGCAGATGGCGGACGACGTCGCGGTCATGTACCTCGGCGCCGTGGTGGAGCAGGGCCCGATCGCCGAGGTGTTCAACAACCCGCGGCATCCGTACACGAAGGCCCTCATCTCGGCGGCGCCCATCCCCGATCCGCGGATCGAGCGGGGGCGCGCGCGCATCCTGCTGAAGGGCGATCTGCCGAGTCCGACGCAGGAGATCACCGGATGCCGCTTCCGCACCCGGTGCCCTCTGTACGAGCTCGTCGACGAGTCGCGCAAGCAGAAGTGCCGCGACATCGATCCCACCCTGCTGCCCCACGGCAGCGCGCGGGTGGCCTGTCACCATGTCGACCAGTCGTCGCTCGTCGACGTGGTCGCCGTCACGACGGCCACACCCTGAAGACCCCCCGGCCGGCCGCACCAAGCCGAGCCGGGGCTCCCCAAAGAAACGAGAGGAACGATCACATGAGAACTCGGAGTGTGAAGACGCTCGGTTCCCTGGCGATGCTCGGCGCTGCGGCGCTCATCGTCTCGGGCTGCGCAGCCGGCAACTCTGCCGGCCCCAGCGCCGAACCGTCCGACGTGGCGGCGCTGCCCGCCACCGCGTGGGTGCGTGCGGATGCCGCCGACGTCCAGGACGGCGGCACGCTGACCCTGGCCGTGGGCTCCCTGCCCGTGCAGTTCAACATCAACGAGGTCGACGGCAACGAGGTCGACACCGTCAGCATCGTCTCGCCCACGACCGGCGGTCCGATCAAGATCGAGGAGGACGGCACGCCCGTCCTCAACGAGGACTATGCCTCGTCGGCCGAGGTCACCCAGGACGACCCCCAGATCGTGGAGATCAAGCTGAACCCCTCCGCCGTCTGGGAGGACGGCACCCCGATCACGGTGGCCGACTACCAGTCGTTCTGGGCCGCCCAGAACGGGACCAACGAGGCCTACACGCCCGCATCGACGGCGGGCTTCGAGGACATCGCCTCGATCGAGCAGGGCACCGACGAGTACGACATGGTCGTGACCTTCTCATCCGTCTACGCCGACTGGCAGGGCCTGTTCACCGGCGGCCTCCTGCCCGCGTCGATCTCCGGCGACCCGGAGACCTACAACAACAGCTACCGCACGCAGGCCGTGCCCTCCAGCGGTCCGTTCCGCATCTCGAACATCGACGCGACCGGCCAGGTCGTCACGCTCGAGCGCAACCCGAACTGGTGGGGCGAGACCCCGAAGCTCGAGACCGTGCTGTTCAAGGCCGTGAGCCAGGACCAGCAGGGCTCCTCGTTCGCCAACAGCGAGCTGGACGGGCTCTACATCTCGGCGAACGCCGACCTGTACGCCACGGCGCAGACGCGGTCCGACGCCGCCATCCAGACGTCCGGCGGCACCACCTGGACGCACGTCACGATGAACGCCAAGGAGGGGCCGCTCTCCGACGTCAACGTGCGCAAGGCCGTGGCGTCGATCGTCAACCGCGAGCAGATCGCGGCCTCGGCGAACACCCCCGTGGACGCGCCCCCGGTCACCAACGGCGACTACATCTTCATGCCCGGCCAGAACGGCTATGAGGACAAGGCGCTGCCCTACGACCCCGAGGCGGGCTCGTCCTTCCTCGAGGCGGCCGGGTACACCAAGGACGGCGACAGCTGGACGAAGGACGGCGAGGCGCTCTCGCTGACGATCACCGTTCCGGCCGACACCGCCACCAACATCCAGCGCTCGGAGCAGGTGCAGGCCGATCTCGGCGACGCCGGCATCCCGGTCGAGCTGGTCACGGTGCCGGCGGCGCAGTACTTCAGCGACTACGTCATCCCCGGCAACTACGAGATGGTGTCGTTCTCCTGGCAGGGCACCGCCTTCCCGATCTCGTCGTCGGAGGCGCTGTACTACCCGCTCGATTCCGAGTCGAACTTCACCGGCACGACGGACGACCGTCTGGGCCCGCTGTTCGACGAGGCGAACACCGAGCTCGACGCGGACGCACGCATCGAGACGGCCAAGGAGATCAACGACGTGATCTGGGACTACGTGCCCATGTTCCCGATCGCTCCGCTGCCGAACGTGTACGCGATCAAGGACGGCCTCGTGAACTGGGGCGCCACGCAGTTCGAGACCATCGACTGGACGACGGTCGGCTGGGCCACGTCCTGATCGGATGACGCGCGGCCTCGGCCGCTCGGTCCTGCAGACGGCGGGGCGGGGATCCTCCGGGACCCCGCCCCGTCGGCGTGCTCCCGGAAGTTCCCAGGGAGCCCTGCGGTACGCTGGTCATCCGGCCACGGGACTTCTCCCTCATCCGCCGGCTCTCTTCTTTCCCCTCCTGCAAGGATTCTCCATGGCGCGCGCCCTCCGTTCAGATCTCCGCAACGTCGCGATCGTCGCCCACGTCGACCACGGCAAGACGACCCTCGTCGACGCCATGCTGCGCCAGACCGGCTCCTTCGGCGAGCACGCGCACGTCGACGAGCGCGCGATGGACTCGAACGACCTCGAGCGTGAGAAGGGCATCACGATCCTGGCCAAGAACACGGCCATCACCTACAAGGGCGCGCACGCCGGCGGTGACGAGATCACCATCAACGTCATCGACACCCCGGGTCACGCCGACTTCGGCGGCGAGGTCGAGCGCGGCCTGTCGATGGTCGACGGCGTCGTCCTCCTCGTCGACGCGAGCGAGGGCCCCCTGCCCCAGACGCGCTTCGTGCTGCGCAAGGCCCTCGAGGCCAAGCTCCCCGTCATTCTGCTGGTCAACAAGACCGACCGCCCCGACGCCCGCATCGCCGAGGTCGAGGAGGAGGCCCACGACCTGCTGCTGGGGCTCGCGTCCGACCTCGTCGACGACGTGCCCGACCTCGACGTCGACGCGCTCCTCGACGTTCCCGTGGTCTACGCCAGCGGCCGTGCCGGCGCCGCATCGCTCAACCGGCCCGCCAACGGCACCCTCCCCGACAACGACGACCTCGAGCCCCTCTTCGGCGCGATCCTCGAGCACATCCCGGCCCCGTCGTACGACGACGACGCTCCGCTGCAGGCATGGGTCACCAATCTCGACTCCAGCCCGTTCCTCGGCCGTCTCGCCCTCCTGCGCGTCTTCAACGGCACGCTGAAGAAGGGCCAGACCGTCGCCTGGGTGCGTGCCGACGGCACCGTCAGCAGCGCGCGCATCACCGAGCTGCTCAAGACCCGCGCCCTCGAGCGCTACCCGGCCGAGAGCGCCGCCCCCGGCGACATCGTCGCGATCGCGGGCTTCCCCGACATCACCATCGGCGAGACCATCGCCGACCCGGAGGACGTGCGTCCGCTGCCGCAGATCCACGTCGACGACCCGGCCATCTCGATGACCATCGGCACCAACACCTCGCCGCTCGCCGGCAAGGTCAAGGGCCACAAGCTCACGGCGCGTCTCGTCAAGGACCGCCTCGACCGCGAGCTGATCGGAAACGTCTCGCTCAAGGTCGTCGACATCGGACGCCCCGACGCGTGGGAGGTGCAGGGCCGCGGCGAGCTCGCCCTGGCGATCCTCGTCGAGAACATGCGCCGCGAGGGCTTCGAGCTGACCGTGGGCAAGCCCCAGGTGGTCACGAAGAAGGTCGACGGCAAGACGTTCGAGCCGTTCGAGCACCTCACGATCGACGCCCCCGAGGAGTACCTCGGCGCGATCACGCAGCTGCTCGCGACCCGCAAGGGCCGCATGGAGAACATGACGAACCACGGCACCGGCTGGGTGCGCATGGAGTTCATCGTCCCCTCGCGCGGTCTCATCGGCTTCCGCACGGAGTTCCTCACCACGACCCGCGGCACCGGCATCGCCAACGCCATCTCGCACGGCTACGAGCCCTGGGCCGGTCAGATCGTGACCCGCCAGAACGGGTCGATCGTCGCCGACCGCACGGGCGTGGTCACGCCGTTCGCGATCATCGCGCTCCAGGAGCGGATGTCGTTCTTCGTGCAGCCCACGCAGGAGGTCTACGAGGGCATGGTCATCGGCGAGAACTCGCGCAACGACGACATGGACGTGAACATCACGAAGGAGAAGAAGCTGACCAACATGCGTCAGTCCACCTCCGACACGTTCGAGTCCATGACCCCCTCGCGCCAGCTGTCCCTCGAGGAGAGCCTCGAGTTCGCCCGCGAGGATGAGTGCGTCGAGGTGACGCCCGAGATCGTCCGCATCCGCAAGGTGAACCTGGACGCCACGGAGCGCGCACGCGCGACGGCCCGCCTCAAGCGCCAGGACGCCTCGGTCTGACCCTCGCGTCAGCCCGGGTGGGGCGAGGGCGGCGGCCTCAGGATCTGAGGATCCTCTCCATCGCCTTCCCCTTCGCCACCTCGTCGACGAGCTTGTCGAGGTAGCGGATCCGCTGCATCAGGGGATCCTCGATCTCCTGCACGCGCACGCCGCAGATGACGCCGGTGATCAGGGATGCCGCGGGGTTCAGCCGCGCCTGCGCGAAGAAGTCGCGGAACGTCGTGTCGGCCGACAGGTGCGCGTCGATCTCGTCCTGCGAGTAGCCGGTCAGCCACTGCGTGACCTCGTCGACCTCCGCACGCGTGCGCCCTTTGCGCTCGACCTTCTGCACGTAGAGCGGATAGACACGGGACACCGGCATGGCGAAGATGCGCTCCATGCCGTCGAGGGTAGTCCCGCGGCATCCGCTCCGTCGATGCGTCCCCCGACGGCCCGACATGATGGGGTGGTGGCCGCCGAACCCCCCGTCGTCCCCGATCCCGGTCGGGCGGAGAGCCGTGCGTGGCGCGACGGGATCGGCGTCGCCCTCGCGACGAGCGCCTACGGGATCTCGTTCGGCGCGCTGAGCGTGGCCTCCGGCCTCGACGTGTGGCAGACCTGCGTGCTCAGCCTGCTGATGTTCACCGGTGGATCGCAGTTCGCGTTCGTCGGCGTCATCGGCGCCGGCGGGCTCGCCGCGGCTCCCGCCGCCATCGCGTCGGCCTCGCTGCTCGGGGTGCGCAACATCGCCTACGGCATGCGGATGTCACCGGTGATCGGCCGCGGCTTCTGGCGGCGGGCAGCCGCGGCGCAGTTCACGATCGACGAGTCGACGGCGGTCTCGCTCGCGCAGGACTCCCCGCGCGCGCGGACGATCGGCTTCTGGGTCACCGGCCTCGGCATCTACGCGGGCTGGAACCTGTCGACCCTCGCCGGGGCGCTGCTGGGCGACGTGCTGGGGGACCCGAAGGCGTACGGATTGGATGCCGCGGCCGCCGCCGCATTCCTGGCGCTGCTGTGGCCGCGGCTGCGCGCCCTCCAGCCGATCGCGGTCGGCGTGGCCGCCGCCGTCCTGGCCGTCGTGCTCACCCCGGTGCTGATGCCCGGTCTGCCGGTGATCGTCGCCGCCCTCGTGGCCGTGGTCGTCGGCTGGTTCAACTGGCTCGGCCGCAGGGATCGTCCCGCGGAGCCCGACGACGTCCCCGAGCTCGGGGGACTGCCATGACGCTGTGGACCGCCGTGCTGCTCTCGGCGATCATCTGCGTGGCGCTCAAGACGCTCGGCTACCTCGTTCCGCCGCGCGTGCTGGAGGCGCCGCGGCCGTCGCGCATCGCCGACCTGCTCACCGTCGCGCTGCTGGCCGCCCTCGTCGGCGTGCAGGCTCTCGCCGTCGGTCAGGACGTGGTGGTCGACGCCCGCGTGCCGGCGCTGCTGATCGCCGCGGGACTGCTGCTCGTGCGGGCGCCGTTCCTCGTGGTGGTCGCGGCGGCCGCGGCATCCGCCGCCCTTCTGCGGCTCTGGGGCTGGGCGGCCTGAAGGGCGGCGCGCCTAGACTCGGGACATGAGCTCGCTGTGGCCCCGCCTCGTCACCTGGGTGATCGCGCTCGTGGTGGGCGTGGTCTACGGCCTGGCCGGCACGATCGCGCAGAGCTTCTCGGTAGGTGTCCTTCCGGTGGGCCTGGTGCTCGCGATCATCGGCAGCGCCGCTCTCCTCGCCGCGGTGCGCCTGCTCACCGGCGACCGCTGGTCGACCCTGCTCGTGGGCCTCGGCATCATGACGGCGACGCTCGTCTTCTCGGGCGCGGGACCGGGCGGGTCGGTCATCGTGCCGCAGCCGCCCGAGGGCACCATCGGCACCGGCATCATCTGGACCATCGCGGTGCCGGTGCTCGTCGCGGTCGTCGTGGCGTGGCCCGATCTCTCCGCCGCGCGGGACTCCGGCGCGCCCTCCGCCGCGCGGAGCGAGGACGCCCGACCGAACTAGACTGGGGGAGTGACCTACGTGATCGCCCTCCCGTGCGTCGATGTGAAGGACCGTGCCTGCATCGACGAATGCCCCGTCGACTGCATCTACGAGGGTGACCGGATGCTGTACATCCACCCCGACGAGTGCGTCGACTGCGGTGCCTGCGAACCCGTCTGTCCGGTCGAGGCCATCTACTACGAGGACGACCTCCCCGAGGAGTGGGCGGACTACTACAAGGCGAACGTCGAGTGGTTCGAGGACGTGGGGTCCCCGGGCGGCGCCGCGAAGGTCGGCGTGATCCACAAGGACCACCCCGTCGTCACCGCGGTTCCTCCCCAGGGCTCGTGATCTCCCGCCGGAGGGTGCGCTGATGGCGGTCACCGATCTGGCCGATTACCCCTGGGACGCGATGGCGCCCTACGCGGCCCGCGCACGCGCGCACGCCGACGGCATCGTCGACCTGTCGATCGGGTCTCCGGTCGACCCGACGCCGGCCCTCATCGCCGACGCGCTCACCCGTGCCACGGACGCGCACTCCTACCCTCAGACCGTGGGCACTCCCGCGTTGCGCGAGGCGATCGCCGCCTGGTACGCGCGCCGGCGTGGCGTGCCGGGGCTGACGCCGGATAATGTCCTGCCCACGATCGGCTCCAAGGAGCTCGTCGCGCTGCTGCCGCTGCTGCTGGGTCTCGGCGACGGCGACATCGTCGTGCACCCGCGCGCGGCCTACCCGACGTACGAGGTCGGCGCCCGCCTCGTCGGCGCGACTTCCGTCGCCGCCGACGACCCGGACCACTGGCCCGAGGGCACGCGGCTCGTGTGGGTCAACTCGCCCGGCAACCCCGACGGCGCGGTGCGCGATGCCGCCGACCTCTCCCGCGCGGTCGCCCGGGCACGGGAGCTCGGTGCGGTGATCGCGTCCGACGAGTGCTACGCCGAGCTGGGCTGGGACGAGCCGTGGACGGATGCCGCGACCCCCAGCATCCTGGATCCCGCCGTCGTCGGCGGCGACCTGCGCGGAGTCCTGTCGGTCTACTCGCTCTCGAAGCAGTCCAACCTCGCCGGCTACCGCGCGGCGTTCCTCGCCGGCGACGCGGAGCTGGCCGCACGACTGGTCGCCGCCCGCAAGCACCTCGGGCTGATGGCGCCCGGCCCGGTTCAGGCGGCCATGATCGCGGCGCTCGGCGACGACGAGCACGTCCGGGCACAGAAGGCGCTGTACCGGGCCCGACGCGACGTGCTGAAGCCCGCACTCGAGGCCGCGGGCTTCCGGATCGACCGCAGCGAGGCCGGCCTCTACCTCTGGGCGACTGAGGGCCGGGACGCGTGGGAGAGCGTCGAGCAGATGGCCGGGCTCGGCATCCTCGTCGGCCCCGGGCACTTCTACGGACCCCACTTTCCGCAGCACATCCGTCTGTCTCTCACCGCGACCGACGAGCGCGTCCGTGCCGCGGCTGCGCGCCTCGCGGCCTGACGACGACGGTCATCTGGAGGTTTCCTCCAGCGGATCCCCGCGCGCATTGGGGGGAACGGTGGGAGGTCAGCAGGCCCACTAGGCTGTAAGGACGCGGCGGTGCGGCATCCCCGACCCCGCACGCCGGAACCTCGGATGACGCGTCACTTGCGAAGCCGACGGGTCGAAGGCACCCCTGACCGACCAGAAATCGCATGGAGGCTTCGTGAACGACGCGGGCACCCCCAAGGACACGTCCACTCCGGCAGAGGCGGCGCCGACGACGGCCAGGCTCACGATCGGGGATCGGACCGCCGAGTTCCCGGTGCTCACCGGCACGGACGGCATCCCGAGTGTCGACATCTCGACGTTCACGCGCCAGACCGGCCACACGACGCTGGACTACGGGTTCGTGAACACCTCGGCGACGAAGTCGGCCGTCACCTTCATCGACGGCGACAAGGGCATCCTGCGCTATCGCGGCTATCCGATCGAGCAGCTCGCCCAGAACAGCAGCTACCTCGAGGTGGCCTGGCTCCTTCTCTACGGCGAGCTCCCGACGGTCGACGAGCTCGGTCAGTTCGACGAGCGGATCCGCCGTCACACGCTGCTGCACGAAGACCTCAAGCGCTTCTTCCCCGCCCTTCCGCACACGGCGCACCCCATGTCGGTGCTGTCGTCGGCCGTCTCGGCGCTCTCCACCTACTACGAGAACCAGTCCGACCCGCACAACCCCGAGCACGTCGAGCTGAACACGGTGCGGATGCTCGCGAAGCTCCCCGTGATCGCCGCCTACGCGCACAAGAAGAGCGTCGGGCAGGCCTTCCTGTACCCCGACAACTCGCTGAGCTTCGTCGACAACTTCCTCAAGCTGAACTTCGGTGTGCTGTCCGAGGTGTACGAGGTGAACCCGGTCATGTCGCGCGCCCTGGAGCGCCTGCTCATCCTGCACGAGGACCACGAGCAGAACGCGTCCACCTCGACGGTGCGGCTCGTCGGCTCCACCGGCGCCAACCAGTTCTCCTCGATCTCCGCGGGCATCAACGCCCTGTACGGACCGCTGCACGGCGGCGCGAACGAGGCCGTCCTCGAGATGCTCGGGCGCATCCGCGACTCCGGCGAGAGCGTGCAGCGCTTCGTCGAGCGGGTCAAGAACAAGGAGGACGGGGTGAAGCTCATGGGCTTCGGACACCGCGTCTACAAGAACTACGACCCGCGGGCGAAGCTCGTCAAGGAGTCCGCCGACGAGGTGCTCGAGGCGCTGGGCATCAGCGACCCGCTGCTGGACCTCGCCAAGGAGCTCGAGCAGATCGCCCTGGAGGACGACTACTTCAAGGAGCGTCGTCTCTACCCGAACGTCGACTTCTACACCGGCGTGATCTACAAGGCGATGGGCTTCCCGACGCGCATGTTCACGGTGCTGTTCGCCATCGGCCGTCTGCCGGGCTGGCTGGCGCAGTGGCGCGAGGCGATCAACGACCCGCAGACGAAGATCGGGCGCCCGCAGCAGCTGTACACGGGTGCGCCGGCGCGCGACTACCCCGGTCTGTCCTCCTGAGGCCCCGGGGGCGGATGGGTAGGGTCGGGGGATGCCCCGCGTTCTCGTCCGCCGACCGTCGCCCCGCCTCGCCGACGGCGAGCTGACGCACCTCGACCGCGTGGCGGTCGACCCCGACCTCGCGGCGCGCCAATGGGCGGGCTACGTCGACGTCTTCCGCTCCCGCGGGTGGGAGGTGCTGGAGGTCGATCCCGCCGACGATCAGCCCGACGGCGTCTTCGTGGAGGATGCGATCATCGTCTTCGGCGACCTCGCCCTGCTGTGCCGGGCGGGAGCGGAGTCGCGGCGCGGCGAGGCCGTCACCGTGCGCGTGGCGGCCGCAGCAGCCGGACTCCCGCTCTCGACGATCACCGCCCCGGGAACGCTCGACGGCGGCGACGTGCTGAAGGTCGGCCGCACCGTCTTCGTCGGCGCGTCGTCGCGGACCAACGCCGACGGCATCGCGCAGCTGCGCGCCGTCGTGGAGCCGGCGGGGTGGGAGGTCGTCGAGATCCCGGTCTCGCGCGTGCTGCACCTCAAGTCGGGCGTGACCGCTCTGCCGGACGGCACGGTGATCGGGTTCGCACCCCTCGTCGACGATCCGGCGCTGTTCCCGGAGTTCCTCGCGGTGCCCGAGGAGCACGGCACGGCGGTCGTCGTGCTCGACGAGCGCACGGTGCTGATGTCGTCGGACGCTCCGCGCACACGCGACCTCCTGCACGATCGCGGGCTCGAGGTCGTGACGGTGGACGTCAGCGAGTTCGAGAAGCTCGAGGGCTGCGTGACCTGCCTGTCGGTGCGGCTGCGGGAGTGAGCCCGTCGAGTCTCAGGCGTGCAGCGCCTCGTTGAGCGTCACTCCGGCGCCCGCACGGCGGACCGCCTCGATCGCTCCGCTGAGCGAGTTGCGGCGGAGCAGCATGCCGTCGCGGCCCGACAGCTCTGCGCCCTTGACGGAGGGGCGCCGTCCGTCGGCCGTGGGCGGCTCGTCGGCCAGCACCACCTTGGAGCCGGCGGTCACGTACAGGCCCGCCTCCACGATGCAGTCGTCGCCGAGGGAGATGCCGATGCCGGCGTTCGCGCCCAGCAGCGTGCGCTCACCGACCGAGATCCGATGCGTGCCGCCGCCCGACAGCGTGCCCATGATCGACGCGCCGCCGCCGATGTCGCTGCCGTCGCCGACCACCACACCTTGCGAGATGCGCCCTTCGACCATCGAGGCGCCCAGGGTGCCGGCGTTGAAGTTGACGAAGCCCTCGTGCATGACGGTCGTGCCGGGGGAGAGGTAGGCGCCGAGACGGACGCGCGAGGCGTCGGCGATGCGCACGCCCGGCGGGGTCACGTAGTCCAGCAGCCGCGGGAACTTGTCCAGGCCTTGGATCTGGAGCCCGTCGCGCTGGAGGAAGGGCCGGAGGCGGGTGGCGTCGTCGGGATGCATCGGTCCGGCACTGGTCCAGGCGACGTTCGGCAGATGGCCGAAGATGCCGGTGAGGTCGATCCCGCCCGGCTCCACCAGCCGGTGCGACAGTGCGTGCAGGCGCAGGTACGCGTCGGGGGTGGAGGTGGGCGCGGCATCCACGTCGATCTCCAGTGCCACCACGTCGACGGTCACGGCGCGTCGCGGGTCGGGGACGGCGAAGCGGTCGAGTTCGGCGGGGGGCAGCGCGGGGTCGAAGCCGAGGGGCAGCCCGCCGTGCTGCGGCTGGGGGAACCACGTGTCGAGCACGGTCCCGTCGGCGGCCGTCGTCGCGAGGCCGAAGCCCCAGATCCATCGCTGTCCGGTCATGCCTCCACGCTAGCGAACCCGGGCGGCACAGCCGTCGCCGGTACACTCGGGGCATGCCGGTGCTCGATCTGTCCGCGTCCTCCGTCGACCTCACCCGGGCGATCTGCGACATCCCGAGCGTGTCCGGAGACGAGGTCACCCTCGCCGACGCGATCGACGCGGCGATCCGGCCGCTGAGCCACCTCACGCTGCACCGCGACGGCGACACGATCATCGCCCGGACCGACCTCGGGCGTGCGCAGCGCGTGGTCATCGCCGGCCACATCGACACCGTGCCGGTGAACGGCAACCTCCCCACGCGCGACGTCGTCATCGACGGAGAGCCGCACCTGTGGGGCCGCGGAACCGTCGACATGAAGGCCGGCGTCGCGGTGCAGCTCAAGCTCGCCGCCGAGCTGGTCTCGCCGCGGGTCGACATCACCTGGATGTGGTACGACCACGAGGAGGTCGACGCCGACCTGAACGGGCTCACGCGCCTGTCGCGCACGCGCCCCGATCTGTTCGCGGGCGACTTCGCCATCCTCGGCGAGCCGTCCGGCGGCGAGGTCGAGGGCGGCTGCAACGGCAACCTCCGCGCCATCGTGCGCACGCACGGCGTGCGGGCGCACAGCGCGCGGTCGTGGATCGGCGAGAACGCGATCCACCGCGCGGCCCCGATCCTCGCGCGGCTCGCCGAGTACCGCCCACGCGATGTCACCGTCGAAGGGCTCACCTACCGTGAGGGCCTCAACGCCGTGCGGATCGGCGGAGGGGTGGCCGGCAACGTCATCCCCGACCTCTGCGAAGTCGAGGTCAACTACAGGTTCGCGCCGAGCCGTGACGCCGCAGAGGCGAGCCGTCACGTCCGGTCCGTCTTCGAGGGGTTCGACGTGGAGATCGTCGACCTGGCGGAGGGGGCGCGTCCGGGGCTCGACGCGCCGCTCGCCCAGGAGTTCGTGGCCGCGGTCGGCGCCGTCCCCCGGCCCAAGTACGGCTGGACCGACGTCGCCCGCTTCAGCGCCCTCGGCGTGCCCGCCGTGAACTACGGACCCGGTGACCCGCACCTCGCGCACCACGACGAGGAGCGGGTGCCGCTCGCGCAGATCGAGGCGGTCGAGCGCGGACTGCGGTCGTGGCTGACAGCACCCTGACCGCTCCCCGCGCGCTGCGGCGCTGGTCGGCCCTGCCGGTCGCCGCCCGCATCGCGATGGTCTACGTCGCGGCACGGCTGGTCACGACCGCGTTCCTCCTGCTCGCGTCGGCCCTGGCCGTGCCCGGGTCCCGCTTCGGCGCGTCGCCATCGCTCGGCTCCTTCGTGGTGGGGTGGGATGCCACGTGGTACTGGTTCACCGCGGTGAACGGCTATCCCGACGTGCTCCCGCGCACAGCGGCCGGGCTCGTCTCGGAGAACCAGTGGGCGTTCATGCCCGTGTACGCCTACGCCTCGGCCGCGGTCGGCCTGCTGCTCGGATCGTGGGGCGCCGGCGCGCTCGTGATCTCGCTCGTCTCCGGCTACCTGTCGTGTCTGGTGCTGCACCGCATCCTGCGGCCGCGGATCGGCGCCCGGGCGGCGTTCTGGGCGGTGGTGCTGTTCTCGTGCGCGCCACTCGCGGCGATGTTCCAGGTCGGCTACGCCGAGTCGCTGTTCCTGCTGTGGATGCTGCTGGCGCTGGACGCGGTGATGCGGCGGCGCTACGGGCTGCTGTACCTCCTGATCCCGCTCATGGGATTCACGCGCCCCGGTGTGCTGGCCTTCGCCCTCTTCCTCGGCCTGTTCGGCGTCTGGCGCCTCGCGACCCGCGACCGGGAGCCCCTACGGGCCCGCGAGGTCGTGCACATCCTCGGTACCGGCGCGCTGGCGGTGATCGTCGGGTTCTCCTGGCAGGTGATCGCGGGCATCGTGACCGGGGATCCGACCGCCTATCTCGCCACCGAGCTCGCCTGGCGGCGCAACTGGCTGCCGGGCGGCGAGAGCGGCTTCGTCCCGTTCGAGGGGTTCGTGCAGGCGGCGGCGTTCTGGTTCACGTCGTGGGGACTCGGCCCGGTGGTCGGCTACGTGGTGCTCGCGGCATCCGTCGTGCTCATCGCCGTGGTGCTGGTGGCGGGCCGCTCCGTGCGCAGACTCGGCGTGGAGCTGCGGCTGTGGGCGGCGAGCTATCTGCTGTACATCCTGCTGGTGTTCTTCCCGCAGTCGAGCATCTTCCGACTGCTCCTCCCGCTGTCCCCGCTGTGGGGGGCCGTCGCCGTGCCGCGGTCGAAGGTCTGGCGGTTCGGCGTGCTGGCCGTGAGCCTGCTCGCGCAGTGGTGGTGGATCTACAACATGTACGCGCTCGGGTACACGTACTGGCAGATCCCGTGAGCGCCGCCGGCGAGGTCGGCCGCGGTCGTCCGACGTGCCCGAGCGCACGATAAACTTTCACGTGAAGACATTCGACGAAAGGGAGCCGCGATGGCAGCGATGAAGCCGAGAAC
This sequence comes from Microbacterium lemovicicum, assembly GCF_003991875.1. NCBI lineage: Bacteria > Bacillati > Actinomycetota > Actinomycetes > Micrococcales > Microbacteriaceae > Microbacterium > Microbacterium lemovicicum. The sequence goes on along the minus strand of NZ_CP031423.1, from coordinate 1,955,245 downwards.
CGGAGACGGACCTATGGAGGCCGTGAAGGAGGGGCGCCTGATCATCGTGCGGGTGCCGCTCGAGGGTGGCGGTCGCCTCGTCGTATCCGTGAACGACGCCGAGGCCAAAGAGCTCTACGACGTGCTGGGTGGAGTCGTCGCACCCGCCTGACCGACGCATCGACGCGGCCGGTTCCCTCTCGGGAGCCGGCCGCGTCGTCGTTCGCGGAGCGCTCCGCGAACCGCGTCAGGAGGTGCGGTCGGGCACGGTGGTGAGCTGCAGCAGGCCCTCGCCGACGATCGACAGCGCGCCGATGACGGCGGGCGAGGCCTGGGTCTCATGGATCAGGGTGCGGTACGCGGTCGTGATCGCGTCGCGGCGCACCGGGTCGGCGACGGCGCCGCCGCCGAGGACGCGGGGGACGAGCACCGTGCCGCCGACACGCACGAGGCGCAGGGCGTGCTCGACGTAGTCCATCACGCCCGCCGGGTCGGCGTCGACGAGCACGATGTCGTAGGACGCCTCGTTCATGCGCGGGAGGACATCCGATGCCCGTCCGGTGATGAAGCGGGCGCGCGCGGCCGGGATCTTCGCGTCGGCGAAGGCGCCACGGGCGACGGCGAGGTGCTCGGGCTCATTGTCGATGGTGGTGAGCGTCGCCCGGGGCGACCCGTGCAGCAGCCACAGGCCGGAGACGCCGGCGCCGGTGCCGATCTCGACGATGTTCAGCGCGTTCGAGACCGCAGCGATCACGGCGATCTGCGCACCCACGGGGGCGCTGACGGGCGCCGCGCCGAGCTCTAGTGCGTGCGCGCGCGCACGGGTGATGTGGTCGGGCTCGATCGTCGCCTCGGCGGCGAATCTGCGGTCCGCGTCGTGATCACCCATGCCCGTCAGCCTACGTCGCCGCGCGCGAGCCCACCCTCAGGCGCGGCGGGTAACCTGTGAGCATGTTCTTCGGCCTGACCATCGAGAAGGTTCTGGTGATCGGCGTCATCGCCGCGATCCTGATCGGTCCCGAGCGTCTGCCGCGCTACGCCGAGGGACTCGCCCGCTTCACCACCCGCGCACGGGAGTTCGTCAAGGGCGCGCGCTCCCGCGTCAAGGAGGAGATGGGCGACGACTTCGACGACGTCGACTGGCGCAAGCTCGACCCCCGGCAGTACGACCCGCGGCGCATCATCCGGGAGGCCCTCCTCGACGACGCACCCGTCCCGACCGTCACCGCCGCCTCGACCGCCGCGACGATGCTCGCCGCCGGGGCCGCTGCGACGGCGCTGACGCCCGGCCAGCGTGCCGAGGCGGGCCCGACCCCCTTCGACTCCGAAGCGACCTGAGTCAGCGCGGACGCACCGTCAGGCTCCGGCCCGACAGCCCGCGCGGCATCGTCGCGATCCGCTCCGCCAGCGCCGTGACGGCGAGGGCGGCGGGATCCGACGCGGATGCCGCGACCACCGGCGTCCCCGCGTCGCCGTCGGCGCGCAGCGCCGTGCTGAGGGGAATCGACGCGAGCAGCGGGACCTCCTCCTCCGGCGTCGACAGCCGCTCGGCGACCTCCGCGCCCCCACCCGCACCGAAGAGATCGAGCGTCGAGCCGTCGGGGAGGGTCATCGCCGCCATGTTCTCGACGACGCCGATGACGCGCTGACCGGTCTGCCTGGCGACGAGAGCACTGCGGATCGCGACATCCGACGCGGCCGACTGCGGCGTCGTGACCACCAGGACCTCGGCGTGGGGGAGCAGCTGCCCGACCGAGATGGCGACGTCGCCGGTGCCCGGCGGCATGTCCAGCAGCAGCACGTCCAGATCGCCGAAGAAGACGTCGGTGAGGAACTGCTGCACGGTGCGGTGCAGCATCGGCCCGCGCCACGCCACGGCGCCGAGCGGGCCGTCGGTGCTGCGGCGCAGGAACATGCCGATCGAGATCGTCTTCACGTCGTAGGCGACCGGCGGCAGCATGAGGTCGTCGATCCGGGTCGGCGAGGGCGGCAGGCCGTCCGGGCCGACGAGCCCCAGGAGCCCGGGAATGGAGAATCCGTGGACGTCCGCGTCGACCAGTCCGACGGAGAGCCCCCGCTGCGCGAGCGCGACGGCGAGGTTCGCCGTGACGGTCGACTTGCCGACGCCGCCCTTGCCGCTCGTCACGGCGATCACGCGGGTCAGGGAGTCCGGTCCGAACGGCATCTCGCGCGCCGCACGCCCTCCGCGTAGGCGCTCGGTGAGGGCCTTCCGCTCCTCGGGGCTCATCACGCCGACCTCGACCTCGACGCGGGAGATGCCGGGGGCGGATGCCGCGGCCGCACGCACGTCCGCCTCGATCCGGGTCGCCGCGGGGCAGCCGACGATCGTGAGGGCGATCGCGACACGGGCGAGATCGCCCGCCACCTCGACGCCGCGGACCATGCCCAGCTCCTCGAGGGGACGCCGGAGCTCGGGGTCGGAGACGGCGCCGACACGGCGCCGGACGTCTTCGGCGTCGCTCACGACGAGGCGCGCTCCGCGCGATGGGCGCGCTCGACCCGTACGCCGACGCGGTCCTCGGTCTGTTCCGGACGCTCGTCCTTCTCCAGGTGCTCGAGGAGGGTCTTCAGCTCGCCCCGCAGCACGTCGCGCGTGACCATCTCGCTGGAGCGCTCGGTCAGCGCCATGCGCAGCGCGACGATCTCGCGAGCGAGGTACTCGGTGTCGGCCAGGTTGCGCTCCGCACGCTGGCGGTCCTGCTCGATCTGCACGCGGTCGCGATCGTCCTGACGGTTCTGCGCGAGCAGGATCAGGGGGGCGGCGTACGACGCCTGCAGCGACAGGATGAGCGTCAACAGCGTGAAGTTGGTGGCCTTCGGGTCGAACTGCAGCTCGACGGGCGCGAGGCTGTTCCACAGCAGCCAGAGGGTCACGAAGACCGTCATGCCGATCAGGAACCCGCTGGTGCCCATCGCCCGGGCGAACGACTCGGAGAACCGCCCGAAGCGGTCGCTCGACGGCTGCGGGTTGCGGGTGAGCTTGCTCCCGCGCCCGAGGGGCGCGTCGAGCGACACCTGACGCGACTGGCGGGGCATCAGCGCCTCCGCGGGGTCATCGCGGTGGTGACCGGGACGCGGGATGCCGCGGCATCCTCATCGGAGTCCTGCGAACGCCAGTCGTCGGGCAGGAGGTAGTCCAGCACGTCGTCGACGCTCACCGCGCCGACCAGACGGTGCGCGGCATCCACGACCGGGAGTGAGACGAGGTTGTAGCTGGCGAGCATGCGGGCGACCTCGGCCGCCGAGGCGTCGGCGGGCACGGGCTCGAGGGAGTCGTCGATGATCGTGCCCAGACGCTCGTGCGGGGGGTAGCGCAGCATCCGCTGGAAATGCACGGTGCCCAGCAGCCGGCCGGTGGGCGTCTCGTACGGCGGCAGGGTCACGAACACGGCGGCGGCCAGAGCCGGGTGCAGCTCGTGCCGGCGGATGAGGGCGAGGGCCTCGGCGACCGTGGCGTCGGCGGACAGCACGATCGGCTCCGGCGTCATGAGGCCGCCGGCGGTGTCGGGGCGGTACATGAGCAGCGCGCGGACGTCCTCGGCCTCTTCGGGCTCCATCAGCTCGAGGAGCTCCTCCCGCTGCTCCTCGGAGAGCTGACCGAGCACGTCGGCGGCGTCGTCGGGCTCCATGGCATCGAGGATGTCGGCGGCGCGCTCTTCGTCGAGCGACTCGAGGATGTGCACCTGCTCGTCTTCGGGCATCTCCTCGAGCGCGTCGGCGAGCCGGTCGTCGGAGAGCTCGTCGACGACCTCGAGCATGCGCTCCTCCGGGAGATCGAGGAGGGTGTTGGCGAGGTCGGCGGGGCGGAGCTCGGAGTAGCTGGCCACCAGCTGCTCGGCGGACTGCGCCTCACCGGGCGTCGCGTTCTCCCGCACCTCGCTCCAGTTGGCGAACGTGGTCGGGCCCTTCGCGAACGGCGAGGCGCTCGTCTTGGGCTTGCGCAGGAACAGCTGTCCCACGTCCCACTCGCCGGTGCGGCTGTGCTCGATGGCGACGTCCTCGATGACGGCCTGCACGGAGCCGGAGTCGAGGTAGACCTTGCGGCCGAGCATCTCGGCGAGCACCCGCACCTCACCGCCCCGCTGCTGGAAGCGGCGCACGTTGATGAGGCCCGTGGTGATGACCTGACCCGTGGCGATCGAGGTGACGCGGCCGATCGACACGAAGACGTGGCGCCGGCCCGGGATCTCGACGACGAGACCGATGACGCGCGGCGGATCGTCCTTGCGATAGATGACCACGACGTCGCGCACCCGCCCGAGCCGGTCACCCGCGGGGTCGAAGACCGTGCACCCCGCCAGGCGTGCGACGAAAACCCTCTGCGTGCTCACCGGTCCAGCGTAGTCCGGTGCGCCCGCGGATCCGGTTGGCGTCCTCGCCCGGAGAGGCCGGAGGACCCCGTGAGAGGATGAGGACATGAGCATGGTAGGCGGACGGGTGCCCGCGGGACGCGAGGACGTCGGGCAGACGGTGGCGGAGTTCCCCACCTACGAGGCGGCGCAGAAGGCGGTGTCGGCCCTCATCGCCGGCGAGGTACCGGCCCGCGACATCGCGATCGTCGGGCAGGGTCTGCGCTCGATCGAGCGCGTGACCGGGCGCCTCGGCTATGCCGCCGCCGCACGGTCGGGAGCCGTCAACGGTCTGCTCCTCGGCCTGCTCTTCTCCGCGATCTTCGTGCTGGGCACTCCCGCGGCGCCCATCCAGGCGTTCGTGGGCGTCATGTTCATCGGCATCGCCGTGGGCATGCTGCTGAGCATCATCACCTTCGCGATCGTGCGCCGTCGCCGCGACTTCGCCTCCGTCATGCAGGTCGCCGCCGAACGCTACGAGGTGACGGTGGCCGACGGCAACATCCACCGCGCCCGTCAGGTGCTCGGCCGCGACGGCGTCCCGCCGGTCGCCCACGCTGCGGCGCCCGTCGCGCAGCCCGCGCCGAGCCCCGAGCCCTGGCGACCTGCCCCGGAGCCGACGCCCGAGGAGCCGCCGCGCTACGGCGAGCGGATCCCGCCGGTGCCCGCGGGCAGCCCCGCCTCCGGTCCGGCTTCCGCCGGCGAGCCCGCGCCGGGCCCCGACTCCGCGCCCCCCGCTCCTCCCGCTCCCGGCCCGGCGACCCCCGGCGCCGACGGACCCGGGGAGATCGCCCCCGGCCCCGGCGGGCCCTCGCCGACGCCGCCCGGTGCCGCGGATCCCGGCGCCGCGCTGCCGCCGACCGCCGAGCCGGGCACTCCGCGGCCGCTCTGACCGGTATGGACGGCACGGCCGCCGACCGCGTTCCCGTCGATCTGCCCGTCGGGCCGACGGAGGTCTCGATCGGGGTCAGCGCGCCCGCGGAACCCTGGGCCGTCGCGGGGCTCGCGCACGGAGCGGGCGCGGGGATGCAGCATCCGTTCCTCGTGGGATTCGCCGACGCGCTGGCGGTGGAGGGCATCGCCGTCGTGCGCTTCGCCTTCCCCTACAGCGAGGCGGGTCGGCGGATGCCGGGGCCGGCTCCGCACGCCACCGCCACCTGGCAGGCGATCGCGCGACGGATGACCGAGCTGCATCGCGGGCTGCCGATGGTCGCGATGGGGAAGTCCTACGGGGGTCGCATGGCCTCGATGGCCGCGGCGGAGGGGCTCATCTCACCCGACGCCCTCGTCTACCTCGGCTACCCGCTGCATCCGCCGGGGCGTCCCGACAAGCCGCGCGTCGAGCATCTGCCGCTGGTGACGGCACCGCAGATCTTCATCGAGGGGTCGAATGACCCGTTCATCGATCCGCACGCGCAGCTCGAGGCTGCGGTCGCGAGCTGTCAGGACGCCCGCATCGTCTGGATCGAGGGCGGCGGCCACTCCTTCGAGGTGAAGGGACGCCGTCTGCCGGCCGAAGAGGTCGGCGCTGCGCTCGCGCCCCTGGTGGCGCAGGAGCTGAGGCAGACGCTCGGCTACCGTCCCGCCGCGTAGCCCTGCATGCCGCGGGGATTGGCGGCGGCCCACAGCAGTCCGGTCGCAGAGTCTCGGCCGACCGCTGACACGCGGCCCAGCGACCAGTCGCCGGCGCGGGTGACGCGGTGTCCGCGTGCCTCCAGGCCACGGATGAGCTCCTCGCCGAGACGGCCCTCGACGACGGCACCGGCCGGCGTCCATGTGCGCGGCCAGAACGAGTCCGCGAGTGCGGTGGTGTGCAGCGCCGGAGCGTCGATCGCCTGCTGGGGGGAGTAGCCGCCGACGGTCATGCGCAGCAGCGCCAGCAGCTGCCACTGCTCCTGCTGATCGCCGCCGGGGGAGCCCAGCGCGAACTCCGGTCGTCCGTCGCGCAGCACCAGGGTCGGCGTGAGCGTCGTGCGCGGCCGGCGACCAGGTACGAGCGAAGACGGATGCCCCGGCTCGAGCCACGTCATCTGCAGGCGCGTGCCCAGGCAGAACCCGAGCGCGGGGATCGCGGGGGAGGACTGCAGCCACCCTCCGGACGGGGTGGCGGAGATGATGTTGCCCCAGCGGTCGATCACGTCGATGTGGCACGTGTCGCCGCGTGTGCGACCGTCGGAGGCGACGGTGGGCTCGCCGGTCGCCACCGAGAACGCGTCGTAGGTCTCTCGCAGCGGCGGGCGGAACGCGCTGCGCCCGGGGAGGACGCCGGGGCGGAAATCCGCCGATGCGGTGTCGCCGATGAGCGCGCGGCGCGCGGCGAGGTACTCCTTCGAGAGCAGGGTGTCGAGATCGACGTCGGCGTCGCCGAACCAGGCGTCGCGGTCGGCGAAGGCGAGCTTCTGCGCCTCGAGGATGGTGTGCGCGCCGCGTTCCTGCGACGGGTCGAGCAGTTCGTCGTCGAGCGGCTCCAGCATGCCGAGCACCTGCAGCAGTGCGGGACCCTGCGACCAGGCGCCGGCCTTCGCGACCGTCAGGCCTCGGAAGCCGCGCGTGACGGCAGGCTCCCAGCCGGCGTCGAAGCCGGCGAAGTCGTCGGGCGTGATCACGCCCGCGTGCACCCCCGTGCCGCTGTGGCGGTGCGGAGCGGACAGGAACGCGGACGACTCCTGCGCGACCATGCCGGTCTTCCACTCCCGGCGTGCGGCGTCGATGCGCGCGGCGCGGCCCACCGGTCCGTCGTCGCGCACCGTGCACGCGGCGTGGATGAGGGATTCCAGCACCGCGGCGTAGGCGGGGTTCCGCACGATGGTGCCGGCCGGCGGAGGCATGCCGTCCGGCATCCAGAGCGCAGCGGAGCTCGGCCAGTCCGTGCGGAACAGCTCGGCGACGCGCGCCACGGTGGCCGCCGCACCGGCACTCAGCGGGTGGCCGTCGCGGGCGTAGCCGATCGCGTAGGCCAGGACGTCGTCGAGCTCCCAGGTGCCGTGGTCGCGCATCAGCAGGAGCCAGGCGTCGACCGCGCCGGGCACGGCGGCGGCGAGGCCGCCCGCACCGGGCACCAGGTCCAGACCCTCACCGCGCAGGTGCTCGATGCTCGCACCCGCCGGCGCCGGGCCCTGGCCCATCAGCACGGCGGGGGCCGCGGCATCCGCCGTCTGCACGATGGCCACCAGATCGCCGCCCGGGCCGTTCAGGTGCGGCTCGACGACGTGCAGCACGAAGGCCGCAGCCGCAGCCGCGTCGAAGGCGTTCCCGCCGCGCTCGAGCACGGACTGCGCCGTGCCGGTGGCCAGCCAGTGCGTCGAGGCCGACATGCCGAACGTGCCCTGCAGGTCGGGCCGCGTGGTGAAGGACTCCGGGGCGGTGTAGGCCACGATCAGCGGCCGGCGCGCGCGATCCACTCCTCGACGTCGTCGGCCGTCCGCGGGATGCCGGCGGAGAGGTTCACCGGGCCGTCGGAGGTCATGAGGATGTCGTCCTCGATGCGCACGCCGATGCCGCGGAACTCCTCGGGCACGGTGAGGTCGTCGATCTGGAAGTAGAGACCCGGCTCGATCGTGAAGACCATGCCGGCCTCCAGGACGCCGTCGTAGTACATCTCGCGTCGCGCCTGCGCGCAGTCGTGCACGTCGATGCCCAGGTGGTGGCTCGTGCCGTGCACCATGTATCGACGGTGCTGGCCGCCGGTGTCGGCGTCGAGCGCCTCCTCGGCGGTCACGGGGAGGAGACCCCACTCGTGCACCTTCGCCGCGATGACCTTCATCGCGGCCTCATGGACGGTGCGGAACCGGACGCCGGGCACGGCAGCCGCGAAAGCCGCGTCGGCGGCTTCACGGACGGCCTCGTACACCTGGCGCTGCACGGGGGTGAAGGTGCCGCTGACGGGAATCGTGCGGGTGATGTCGGCCGTGTAGAGGCTGTCGACCTCGACACCGGCGTCGATGAGGATGAGGTCGCCGGGCACGACGGCGCCGTCGTTGCGCGTCCAGTGCAGGTAGCAGGCGTGGGGACCGGATGCCGCGATCGTGCTGTACCCCTCCGCGTTGCCGTCGCTGCGGGCCCGCGAGTGGAACACGCCCTCGACGATCCGCTCGCCCCGGGGGTGCTCGATGATGCGGGGGAGGTCGGCGACGATGTCGTCGAACCCGCGCGCGGTCACCTCGACGGCCAGACGCATCTGCGCGACCTCGTACTCGTCCTTCACGAGGCGCAGCTCCGACACGAAGCGCGTCAGGTCCTCGTCGGCGTCGATGACCCGGTCGTCGTCGCCGGGCGCGAACCCGTCGATGTGCGCGGTCGCGATGCCGAGGTCGGCCGCGACGCCGTCGAGGGAGGGCCGGGGACCGATCCAGAACTCGCCGATCGAGGCGTCGCCGTAGAACTCCGTCGTGGTGCGGTCGGCGCGCTCGCGGAAGTAGAGGGTGACGTCGTGGCCGCTGTCGCCGGACGGCTCGAACACGAGCACCGCGCCGGGCTCGGCGTCGGCGGCCCATCCCGTGAGGTGGGCGAACGCGGAGTGCGCGCGGAAGGGGTAATCGGTGTCGTTGCTGCGCACCTTCGCGTCACCGGCGGGGATGACGAGGCGCGCACCGGGGAAGGCCGCGGACACGACGTCGCGGCGGGCGGCCGCGGAGGCGGCCTGGTCGCGCTCCGGCGGAGTCGATTCGGGACGCTCGGCCCAGCCCGTGGAGATGGTGTCGAGGAAGCCGCGGGGGAAGGGCTGCTTGCGGTTGGTCGTCGCCGCCTGCGCCGCCTGTGCCGTCTCGGTCGTGGTGTCCGTCGTGGCGATCGTGTCGCCGTCTCCCGTGGTGGTCATCTCCCCAGTCTTCCACCCGCCGCGCGGTCAGTCGACCGGTTCGATCTGCACGACGAGGGGCCGGTGATCACTCCCCGAGCCGTCCAGGTTCGGGACGACCATCGAGCCGGTCGCCCGCCAGTGCGAGGAGGTCATCACGTGGTCGATGGGCGCGCCCGCGAGGGCGGGGAAGCTCGTGGACCACGTGCCCACGCCGCCGTTGCCGGTCTCGGCCGCCGCGTCGTGGCAGCGGCCGAGGGTGCCGCCGTCGACGCCGAGGCCGCTCATGTGGTCGAGCGTCGCGTTGAAGTCGCCCGCCATGATGACGTTCGCATCGGCGCACTGGTTCGCGAGCCACTGCAGGTCGTCGCGCCAGTGCTGCATGTAGCTCTGCCGCGGCGCGACCGCGTGGGCGGCGACCACGATCGGCCCCGTCCCGCTGACCGGCATCGCCACGGCGCTCGGCACCGTGGAGGTGTTGCTGGTGCCGTCCTGCGACGATTCGATGACGCTGTAGTCACCCAGGTCGGGGGAGATGAGGAGCGTCGTCGAGCGCGCGTCCCAGCCGTCCGTTCCGTACTCGGCGTGGTGCGCCCACATCCGGTGACCCAGGTCGCGCATGGCGACCGCCACCTGCTCGCCGGTCTCGATGGTCGTCTCCGGGAGCGTCACGATGTCGGCGTCCATCGCGACGGCGATCTGCGCCACGGTGTCGGGAGAGGTGGCGCTGCCGGCGGTGTTCCAGGTCATGACCCGGATGCTGCCCGGTGTCTTGTCGGGCAGGGTGTCGGCTCCCATCCCGCGCACCATGACGAGACCGGCGTTGGCCGCCGCGGCGATGCCCGCGACCAGGGCGAGCGACAGCGCCAGCGTGCGGAGGGGCCGTGCGAACGCGAGCAGCAGCAGAAGCACCAGCAGCACCGCGAAGCCCACGGCGATGAGCCCGCGGAAGGAGACGAGCTGCGCGATCGGCCAGGTGCGCTCGAGGTGGAAGAGCTGGGGCCAGGTCAGGATCGCCGCCGCCACGGCGCAGAGCGCGGTGAGGAGGACTCCCAGCACGCGCAGCACGCCGCGACTCTATGTCAGGTGGCTGGGAGATCCCGGCGCGGCGGCGGAGTGGTGGGTGGGAGACGGGCGCCATCCACGACGGGAGCGATACGCTTCGAGGATGCCGTCATCGCCTCGTTTCCATGGGCCGAGCGACCTGCACATGCATTCCGTGCACTCCGACGGCACCGAGTCCGCCGGCGAGGTCATGGCGGCGGCGCACAGGCACGGCCTGCGGACGGCCGCCCTGACCGACCACGACACCACGTCCGGCTGGGCGGGGGCCGCCGAGGCGGCCGCGTCGCTGGGCATGACGTTCCTGCCCGGGATGGAGCTGTCCGCCGAGCACGAGTGGCGCAGCATCCACGTGCTCGCCTATCTCGTCGACCCGGACGATGCGGACCTGCGCACCATGACCGACCGCATCCGCGCGTCGCGCCTCGACCGTGCCCACCAGATGGCCGAGCTCATCGGCCGCGACTACGACCTGACCTGGGAGGACATCCTCGCCCAGACCCAGGACGGGGCGACCGTCGGGCGGCCGCACATCGCCGACGCGCTCATCGCCCGTGGCCTGGTGCACGACCGCACCGAGGCGTTCGGCGGCATCCTGAGGGCCGGCGGCGACTACTACGTGCCGCTCTTCTCGCCCGATCCGGTGACCGCCGTCGAATTGGTGGTCGGCGCCGGCGGCGTGCCGATCATCGCTCATCCGGCCGGCCGCGCCGGCGTGCTGCCGATGCCCCTGCTGGAGCGCCTGCTCGATGCGGGCCTGGCGGGATTCGAGCTCGACCACCGCGAGAACCGCGAGTCGGGCGTGAAGATCCTGCGCCGGCTCAGCCGGGAGCGCGACCTGATCGTGACGGGCTCCAGCGACTATCACGGGGCCGGCAAGCCGAACCTCCCCGGCGAGAACACCACCGCCGATGACATGGTGGCGCGCATCATCGACCGGGGGACGGGCTCAGCGCCGGTCTTCGGGTAGGCGGAGGCCCGCACGGGCCCCCGCCGATCGCATCAGACTCCCGCGGGAGCGCCGGCGCCCGAGCCGCCGCGGCGACGGCGGCGACGGCGAGGGGCCGCATTGCCGTCGTGGTGCTGCGAACCACCGCCGTCGTGCGTGCCGGCGCCGTCGTTGCCGTCGTCCGAGCCGTGGTCGGCGGGAACGACGGGCGCCGAGGCCGCGGGCGCCGCGGCACCGGTCGAGGACTCCCCGCGACGGCGACGACGCGGGGCGCGGTCGCCCGAGCGGTCGGAGGAGCGCTCCGAGGAGCGCGCCGGAGCGGCATCCTGGGTCGCCACGGTCTGCGTCCGCGGGGCCGTCACGAGGCGGCCCTTGGTGCCGGCGGGGATGTCGAGGTCCTCGAAGAGATGCGGGCTCGAGGAGTAGGTCTCGACGGGCTCGGGCTGGCCGAACTCGAGGGCGCGATTGATGAGCGCCCACTTGTGCAGGTCGTCCCAGTCGACGAAGGTCACCGCGATGCCCGTCTTGCCGGCGCGGCCGGTACGGCCGGCGCGGTGCAGGTAGGTCTTCTCGTCATCGGGGATCGTGTGGTTGATGACGTGGGTGACGTCGTCCACGTCGATGCCGCGCGCCGCGACGTCGGTCGCGATCAGGACGTCCTTCTTGCCGGCCTTGAACGCGGCCATCGAGCGCTCGCGCGCCTCCTGGCTCATGTCGCCGTGCACGGAGGCCGTGTTGAAGCCGCGGTCGCTCAGCTCGTCGGAGAGCTTCTGCGCGGCGCGCTTGGTGCGCGTGAAGACGACCGTCTTGCCGCGACCCTCGGACTGCAGGATGCGGGCGATGACCTCGTCCTTGTCGAGCGAGTGCGCGCGGTAAACGAGGTGCTTGATGTTGGCCTGCGTGAGCCCCTCGTCGGGGTCGGTCGCCCGGATGTGGATCGGGTTGGTCATGAAGCGGCGCGCGAGCGCGACGATCGGGCCGGGCATCGTCGCCGAGAACAGCTGCGTGTGACGGACGGCGGGAACCTTGGAGAAGATCTTCTCGATGTCGGGGAGGAAGCCGAGGTCGAGCATCTTGTCGGCCTCGTCGAGCACGACCTCGGTGGCGTTCGAGAGGTCGAGGAGGCGCTGGTTGTTGAGGTCGATGAGGCGCCCAGGGGTGCCCACGACGATCTGCGCGCCGGCCTTCAGCTGGTCGATCTGGCCCTCGTAGGCCTTGCCGCCGTAGATGGCGACCACGCTGGTCGCGCGCCCGGAGGTGAGCATGTCGATGTCCTCGTAGACCTGCACGCACAGCTCGCGCGTCGGGACGACGATGAGCGCCTTGACGCCGTGGGCGGGCTCGGGCCCGAGGCGCTGGACCACGGGGATGCCGAAGCCGAACGTCTTGCCGGTTCCGGTCTTGGCCTGTCCGATGATGTCCTGGCCGGGGAGTCCCAGCGGGATGGTCTGCTCCTGGATGGGGAAGGCATCCACGATGCCCTTGGCCGCGAGGACATCCACGATGTCCTGATCGACGCCGAGCTCGGCGAAGGTCGTCACGATGTTCTGCCTGTCTGGCGGTGAGATCTCCGCCGGGGTGAGAGGTCCACGCCCTTCACTCATCCACAGGCGCGGGGGCCCCGATCCGATGCCGGGACCGGTCCAGGATACCGGAGGAGCCCGCAATGGCCCGGTTCGGGATGCCACGGCGTGGCCGGGCCCGCCAGTAGGCTGGCCGCGTGGTCACCTGGTTCTGGCAGCGACGCCCGCAGGGTCGTGTGCTCACCCTGCGCTCGCGCGGCGAGATGAGCGACACCACCCGCGTGGACTTCGAGGAGCTCGCGCCCGAGATCGACACCTTCCTCGGGCAGGCGGCCTACCTGCAGCTCGGCTACTTCGAGACGCTCAGCGAGCTGATCGCCTCGACGCCCGAGCTCGCGCAGAAGGAGTCGCTGTCGCGGGCGGCCGGTGCCGCCCTCACGAAGCACGAGGAGCTCGTCGCGCTCATCCGCGCGCGGGGCGATGACCCGACCGCGCTGATGCTGCCGTTCCGTGAGCCGCTCGACGCCTTCCGCCGCGCGACCCACGGCGTGCGCCCGCAGGAGACGATGCTGTCCGTCCACATCACGGCGGGGATGCTGGACGACTTCTATCTGGCGCTGTCCGCCAGCTACGGCGACACCGGCGACCGCGTCGCGAAGATCCTCCGCGGAGACGACGACCGCCAGGCGATCGTCGACATCATCGGCGAGACGATCTCCAGCGACGAGCAGTGGCGTTCGCTCCTGGCTCTGTGGGGACGACGGCTGGTCGGCGACACGCTGCTGATCGCGCGTGCGGCTCTCCGCCCCGCGACCCTGGCCGCGGCCGAGGAGAAGAAGGTGGAGCCCGTCTTCACCGAGCTGATGTCCGCGCATTCGCGTCGCATGGACGCCATGGGGCTCGCCGCCTAGGAGATCTTCAGGCGCACGCGCTCTTTCGCGTCGTGCGTGACGCGTGCACGGCCGAGCCACGCCAGCACCGGGTACGTCACGACGAACGGCATGACGAACGAGACCACCCAGATGAGCGGGTTCTCGGTGGTGACGCCGCTCCAGGTGAAGGCCGCCCACACGGCTCCTCCGACGATCGCCCCGAGCACGGGCCCGACCGCCGTGCCCCGCGTGGAGCGGTGCGGGGCCGCGAAGTGCGCGGCGATGCCGAGCGCCGCGCCCACGATGAAGGCGAGGAGGATGTCCACGGTCAGGCGACGAAGCCGATGCGGCGGGACTCCTCCGTGCCGATCTCGATGTAGGCGAGTCCCGCGGTGGGGACGATGTACGAGTTGCCCTTGGCGTCGGTGAAGCTCACGTGCGTGGCGGCCGCATCGAGGGCGTCGGCGACGGACTTCTTCACGTCGGCGGCGGCCTCGTTCGTCTCGAAGCTGAGCTCGCGGCCGGTCTGTGCGATGCCGATGCGGATCTCCACGGATGAATGCCTTTCCCTTGCGGGGCGGGCCTGCGGGGCGTTCCCCGACAGCCCGGATCCCCGGCGCAGACCAACTCTATGACACGGTCTCACCGCCCCGGCGCGGGTCGCGCACGCTCTCGGCGAACGGCGGTGTCGCCGGGTGCGGATAGCGTTGCGGGCATGGGGGAGAGCGTCGCCGGGCGTCACGAGGCAGACGTCCGGATGCCGGTGGCCGCGGCATCCGGAGTCGTCCACGACGAGGCGCAGCACGCCGTCATCACGCTGCCGGCCTCGGCGTCGGGGGTCGTGGTCGGCGCTCCGGGCACGGGTAAGACCCGCACACTGGTCGCCCGCGTGGCGGAGCTCGTGGCATCGGGTGTCGACCCCGACGCGGTGCTCGTGCTGACCCCCTCGCGGCAGACCGCGACGGCGCTGCGCGACCGGCTGGCACTCGCGGTGGGGCGGGCGACGTCCGGTGCGCTGGCGCGGTCGGTGGCGTCGTTCGCGTTCCAGCTCGTACGCGGCGCGGAGGTGAACGCCGGCAACGAGCCGCCGCAGCTGCTCACCGGCGGCGACGAGGACCAGATCCTGCAGGACCTCCTGTCGGGCGACGCCGACGACGAGGCGGCGGGGGGCACGAGCCGGTGGCCGGACTGGCTCGGCGCCTCGATCCGCTCGACGCGCGGATTCCGCGGCGACCTGCGGGCCTTCCTGGCCGAGTGCACGACGCTCGGCATCGAACCGCCGCGGCTGCGCGCGCTGGGGGAGTCGCTCGATCTGCCCGCGTGGGTGTCGCTGGCGTCGTTCGCCGAGGAGTACCTCCAGGTGCGAGCCGACATGCGGGGCGCGCACCGCGACGCCGCGGGCCTCGTGCGCGAGGCGCTCGGGCTCCTGCGCCACGCGCCGGCCGGCTCGCCCGTCGTCGCCGCATTCGACCGGCTGCGGGTGGTGCTCGTCGACGACGCGCAGGAGCTCACGCTCGGGGGCGTCGAGCTCATCGAGGCCAGCGCCGCGCGCGGAGCCGCGGTGATCGCCTTCGGCGACCCCGACGTGGGGGCGGGGGCGTTCCGCGGCGCGACGCCGGAGAACTTCGCCCGTGTGACGCGCGCTCTCGGTGCCGTGCACGTGCTGCCCGTCAGCCACCGCGGCACGACCGCGCAGGCCGACCTGCTCCGCGAGGTGACGCAGCGGATCGGCGCGGTCGGCCTCGTGTCTCACCGACGACCGCCCTCGGGCGCCCCCGTCGACGGCACCGTGCGGGCGCTGACGCTCCGCTCGGCCTCGGAGGAGTACGACGTCATCGCGCGCCTGCTGCGGGAGCGCCACGTCCGTGACGGCGTGCCGTGGTCGCAGTGCGCCGTGATCGCCCACGACACGCGGCAGGTGTCCGCGCTCGAGGCCGAGCTCACCGCGCGCGAGGTGCCGGCGCGCGCCAGCGGGCCGGGGCGCGAGCTCGGCGCCCTCCGGCCGGCGCGCGATCTGCTGCGCCTCCTCGAGCTGGGCATGCGCGACTCCGCGACGTGGACGCCCGACGAGCTCACCGACGCCCTGCTGGGCACGTGCGGCGGGATGGATCCGATCGAGGTGCGCCGTCTGCGGACGGCTCTGCGTCATGCCGAGCTCGCCGCCGACGGGGAACGCGCCGGGCGCGAGCTGCTGGCCTCGGCCATGGCGCAGCCGCTCGAGTTCGACCTCATCGACACGCGGGAGGCGCGTCGCGCGGCCCGCATGGCGCGCGCTCTCGGGCTCGTCGCCCGCCGGGCGGCCGAGGGCGCCACGGCGCACGAGCTCCTCTGGACGGCGTGGGAGGAGTGCCGCCTGCAGCGGCCACTCGTCGAGGCCGCCGCCGGCTCCGGCCCGCTGGCCGAGCAGGCGCACCGCGACCTCGACGCCGTCGTCGCGCTCTTCGAATCGGCCAAGCGGTTCGTGGAGCGTGGCACCGACGCCGATCCGCGCGTGTTCGTCCGCGGCCTGCTCGACTCCGACGTGGCGGAGGATCGCCTGTCGGCCCCGCCGCCGCAGCAGTCCGTGCGCATCCTGACGCCCGCCGGCGCCCTGGGCACCGAGTTCGACACGGTCGTCGTGGCCGGCGTGCAGGACGGTGTGTGGCCCAACACCCGCCTGCGCGGCAGCCTGCTGGAGACGTGGCGGCTCGCGGATGCCGCGGTGCGGGACGACGCACCTGCCCCAGGTGTGCTCGACCGCCGCCGTGCGGCGATGCACGACGAGCTGCGGCTTCTGGCGCGTGCCGTCTCCCGTGCCCGCGCGCAGCTGATCGTCACCGCCGTGGACGACGACGACACGGGGCCAAGTCCGTTCTTCGAGCTCCTGCCGACGGCGGAGTCCGCGGGCAGGGACATGGAGCACCCGCTCTCGCTGCGCGGCACGGTCGCACGGCACCGTCGCGCCCTCACCGACCCGTCGTCGCCGGCGCGGGTGCGGGAGCGCGCGGCGTCGCAGCTCGCGCTGCTCAGCGACGCCGCGGTGCCGGGCGCGCATCCCCTCGACTGGTACGGCGTCGCCGGCCCCACCTCCACCGCGCCGCTGCGCGATCTCGACCGTGAAGACGTGCGGGTCTCGCCGTCGCGCCTCCACGCCCTCGAGGAGTGCGAGCTGAACTGGGTCATCGGCGACCTCGGCGGCGACCCGGGCAACACGACCGCCGGCATCGGCACCATCATCCACGCGGCGCTCGAGCACGCCGCCGGCTCGGACGAGGAGTCGCTGTGGCGCGAGGTCGAATCACGCTGGGGACAGCTGGCCTTCGAGGCGCCGTGGCGCGACCGTGCCGAGCAGGCGCGGGCGCGCGACCTCGTGCGTCGCCTGCACCTCTACCTGCGCCGCTTCGAGCATGCCGGCGGCACGCTCATCGGCGCCGAGCCGCACTTCGAGGTCCCGATCGCCGTCGAGGGCGCCGAGGATCATGAGCACGGCGTCGTGCTGTCGGGGTACATCGACCGTGTCGAGCTCACCCCCGAGGGCACGGTGCTCATCCTCGATCTCAAGACCGGCAAGCGCGAGCCGCAGACCGACGCCAAGGTGGCCGACAACCCGCAGCTCGCCGCCTACCAGCTGGCATTCGAGTCCGGCGCGATCCCCGAGGCGGCGGGACTGCCGCCCGCGGGTGCGGCGCTCCTCGTGCTGCGGCCGACCGCCGCGTCGAAGGACTACGTCATCCCGCATCAGCCGCCGTTCGACCCCGAGCGGCGTGACGCGTTCCTCGGACGCGTGCAGGACGCGGTGACCGTCATGCGCGGTCTCCGCTTCCGCGCGCCGTTCGAGGAGCACTGCCGCGACGACCACTCCTACGGCCTGTGCCGCATCCACACCATCTCGGCGGTGAGCGCCTCATGAGCGAGCGGGAGAACGTGGCGACGGTGGCTTCCGCGGCGTCGGCGCCTGCGGACCCGACGGCGCCGGCGTCGGCGGGCGCTTCCACGGCGGATGCCTCGATGCACGCGGATGCTGCGCCCCCGGCGCTCTCGGCGGCCGTGATCGCCGCCGCGCTCGGGCAGTTCCCGCCGACCCTCGAGCAGACCGCCGTCATCGAGGCGCCGCTGGCTCCCGCACTCGTGGTGGCCGGCGCGGGCAGCGGCAAGACCGAGACGATGGCGGCACGGGTGGTGTGGCTCGTGGCGAACGGCATCGTTCGCCGCGACGAGGTGCTCGGCCTCACCTTCACCCGCAAGGCCGCGGGCGAGCTGGCCGAACGCATCCAGAAGCGCCTGGCACGCCTGTCGGAGTTCGAGCGTCGCGGTCTCCTCCCCGCCCTTCCCGCGCTCCACCGGGAGGGGCTCCTCGACGTCTTCGGCCGGCTGGAGCGCGAGGGCGCGCCCGACGCCGCGCGGGCTGCGGCGATGGCGGAGCTGGCCGAACGAGCCGGTGCGGTGCCCGTCGACGCGGGCGACGACGCGTTGCTGCACCGTCCGACCGTCTCGACCTACAACAGCTTCGCCGACGCGATCGTGCGGGAGCACGCGGTGCGCATCGGCTGGGACGCGGAGGCGGCGATCCTCTCGGAGTCCGCTGCCTGGCTCCTCATGCGGCGTGTGGTGTTCGGTTCCGACGATCCCCGCCTCGAGGAGCGGCAGGAGGCCCTGCGCTCCATCATCGACGGCGCGCTCCGCATCGCCCGCGACAGCGTCGACAACCTCGTCGACCTCGACGAGCTCGAGGCGTTCCCCGAGGCCTTCGCCGATGTCCGCGAGCGACCCTCGACGCGGCGCGCGACCGTCGTCTACGCCGACATCGCCACGGCGGCCGACAACGTCACCGCCCTGCAGCTCCTGGCGGGCCTCGCTCGGCAGTACGCCGCAGAGAAGCAGCGCCTCGGCGTCCTGGACTTCTCCGACCAGGTCGCGGGCGCGATGCGCATCGTCCGCTCGCACCGGGCCGTCGTCGACGAGCTGCGGGCCCGGTACCGCGTGGTGCTGCTGGACGAGTACCAGGACACGTCGGTCGTGCAGACCGACCTGCTCGCGACGCTGTTCGGCGGAACCGGGGTGATGGCGGTCGGCGACCCCCACCAGGCCATCTACGGCTGGCGGGGGGCGAGCGCCGGCAACCTCGGCGGCTTCCCCGCCGCCTTCGCGCCGGGCGCGATCTGCGCGCGGTTCGCCCTCGCCACGAGCTGGCGCAACAGCTCGCGCGTGCTGGACGCCGCGAATGCCGTGCTCGCTCCGCTGGCGGCGTCCGCGCCGGTGCCGGTGGAGGAGCTGCGGTCGCGTCCCGGCGCCCCTGGGGGAGATGTCGAGGTCGTGTTCGAGGCCGACATCGACGCCGAGGCCGATCGTGTGGCCTGCTGGTTCCACCGCGTCCGCGACGACCGCGCTTCCGAGGGGCGACCGACGTCGGGCGCCGTGCTGTTCCGCAACAAGAAGCACATGGTGCGCTTCGGCGACGCGCTGGGACGGCGCGGCATCCCGCACCGCATCCTCGGCCTCGGCGGGCTGCTCTCCACGCCCGAGGTGGTCGACGTGGTCTCGGCGCTGCGGGTCATGGTCGACCCGTCCGCGGGCTCCGCGCTCATCCGCCTCCTCGCCGGGCCTCGCTGGAGCATCGGTCTGGCCGACCTGCGGGTGCTTGCTCAGCTCGCGCGCCGCATCGCCCGCCACGACGCCGCCCTGCAGCCGCTCACCCCCGAGGTGGCCGAGCAGGTCAGGGCGGGAGCGGGGGAGGACCAGGGGTCGCTCGTCGACGCCCTCGACTTCGTGCTGCAGCACCGCGGCGACCACGGCTGGCTGGAGGAGTTCACCCCGGGCGCCCGCGAGAGGCTGCGGGACGCGGCATCCGTCTTCGCGGGTCTGCGGCAGGCCGCGGGCATGCCGGTGCCCGAGCTCGTGCGACTCATCGAGCTCGAGCTGCGGCTCGACATCGAGCTGGCCGCCAACGAGGCCCGCGGGCCGGCGCGCATCGCGTCAGCCCAGCTGCGCGCCTTCGTCGACGAGCTGCACGGCTTCCTGGCCGCCGACGAGAGCGGCTCGCTGTCGAGTCTCCTGGCCTGGCTCGACCACGCCGAGCAGCTCGACGAGTTCGCCCCGCGTACGGAACCACCCGAGGACGACGTCGTGCAGCTGCTGACGATCCACGGCTCGAAGGGCCTGGAGTGGGACGCCGTGGCCGTCGTGCGGCTCGTCAAGGACGAGCTGCCCTCGGCCGCGCGTGACACGAAGGCGTGGCTGGGGTTCGGGGTGCTGCCCTATGCGTTCCGCGGCGACAGCGCGTGGCTCCCCGCGTTCCGGTGGGAGGCCCACGACGCGCCGACCCAGCAGGATCTCAAGGACGCGCTCGAGACCTTCGTCGCGGCCAACCGCGCCCGTCAGCTCGAGGAGGACCGGCGTCTCGCCTACGTGGCCGTCACCCGCGCGCGCGATCACCTGCTGCTCAGCGGTGCGAGCTGGTCGGGCACCAAGAAGCCGCGGGAGCGCAGCGCGTTCCTCGCCGAGATGGCCGAGGCCCTCGAGGTCGAGCTCCCCGACGACGACCCGGGAGATGATCCCTACCTGGGAGAGCGGCGCACGCTCGAGTGGCCCATCGATCCGCTCGGCGAGCGGCGCGACCGGGTGCTGCGCGCGGCCGACGAGGTGCGTCTGGCCTTGGAGCGGGAGCGCCCGGAGCCGGATGCCGACGTCCGGCTGCTCCTGGCCGAGCGGGCGGCACGCGCGGCACCCGCCACAGGGTCGGCACCGACGCGCATCCCGGCGTCGCGCTACAAGGAGTTCGTCACCGACTACGAGGGAACGGTCGCGAAGCTGGCCCGGCCGCTGCCCGAGCGCCCCTTCCGCCAGACGCGGCTCGGCACGCTCTTCCATGCCTGGGTGGAGGCGCGCTCCGGCTCCGTCGGCACGAGCGGCTCCCTCGACGACGGCCTGTGGGAGAGCGACGAGGAGACGTCGGCGTCGGCGGCCGCCGCGGAGGATGCGGCTGACCTGACCCGTCTCCAGGAGAACTTCGAAGGCTCCGAGTGGGCGATCCTCCAGCCGATCGAGGTGGAGACCGAGATCGACTTCGCGCACTCCGGCCTCGACGGCGAGCCGCACGTCGTCATCTGCAAGCTCGACGCGGTCTACCGTCGGGACGACCGCGGCGGCCGGATCGAGATCGTCGACTGGAAGACGGGCCGGCCACCGGCATCCGATGCCGAGAAGGACGAACGGATGCTGCAGCTCGAGCTCTACCGGCTGGCGTATGCGCAGAAGCACGGTATCCCCGAACGTGAGATCGACGTGGCGCTGTACTACGTCGCGCACGACCTCGTGCTGCGCGGCTGAGCGAGGCGGCCCTCACGTCCGACAGACGTGCGTCGTCAGAGCCGGTGACGCCACCGGTGGACGGCGAGGCCGGCCAGTGCGGCCCCGACCGCGATGACGGGAAGCGGTGACACGGACATCCCCGCGGCGGCGGCCCCCGCGCAGGCGGCGAGGAGGATCCCGTCGGTCGCCCACACGAGCCGCGCCGCGGCGCCCAGGTCGCCCATCGGCGTGGGGATCGGGGTGAGCAGCGCGGACGGCAGGGGTCCCTTCACCGCGGTGGCGATGCGCGCCACGATGGCGAGCATCCCGAGCATCACGGAACCGGCGATCGCGGGCAGCGCGTGCAGGCCGGCGGCGAGAAGGAGCGCGCTGATCGTGGCCGCGACGACGACCATGATCACCGTGACGAGCACCGGTAAGAGCGTGTGGTGCAGGAGAAGCCGCTCGTCCCCGATCCCGTAGAGTGGAAGGTCGGACGCCGCGCGAGCGGCGTGCCGGACGCCGTCGGTGAACGGCCCGAGCCCGGCGAACAGGAGCACGCCCGCGGCGCTGCTGAGGAACCAGCCGGGAGACTCCCCGACCAGTGACAGGGTGAAGAGCGCCGCGGCCGTCGCCATCGCGAGTGCGGCCGCCACGAGCCTGACGGGCGTCCGAGCGGCACCGAGCGCGTCGCGGACGAGGAAAAGCAGCGGTCTCGGCAGCCCGGGCCGCACGACTCGAAGGCGACGACCGAGGGTCGGCACCGGCTGGTAGACGCTGGTGGCCGTCGCGAGTTCCATGCCGGTCGCGTGCGAGGTCGCCGCCTCCCAGCGGATCGCCTGTGCGATCAGCCGCGGAAGGGAGAGGCGGCTCATCAGAGCCGGGACGAGGCTGACGGCGGCTGCGGTCACGGCCAGGAGCGGCACCAGCGCTCCCGTCGACGCGGCGAGCGGGTAGGCGAGACCGGCCCATCCCCAGGGCGTGACGAACCGCCACGCCGGAACGGCGGCGGTGATCGCGCCGAGACCGACCACGAGTGGGGCGAGGAGGGCGGAGGAGCGCGGCATCGCCTGCCCGGCCAGCCACGCGACGGCGGAGACGATGCCGACGCAGACGCAGGCGAGGACGAAGAGCAGGGCGTCGCCGGGTGCGCTGCGGCCGACCGTGATGAGACTCGTGCCGATGAGGACGCCGACCGCGGCGGTGGACGCGACCACCAGCGCGGCCGACCGCAGGAACGGCCCGCGGAACGAGGTAAAGCGCAGGAGATCGCTCGAGGCCAGCGCATGGGTCTGGAACGGCGGCCGGAGCGCGGGACCTCGAACCCGCCCCAGCAGCAGGAAAGAGGCCCACAGGCTCGCGACCACCGCCGCCACCGCGCTCGACGCGTCCGGCGCGGTGAGGAGGGCGACGCCCTGCGGGCTGCTCGCGGCGAGCGAGACGGCGCGCCCCAGCGGGACCACCGTGACCAGGGTCACCATGAGGGTCAGATAGGCGAGGTAGGCCTGGTCGCCCCGCGTCCGCGCGTGCCGCGACCGCCAGATGCGGGCGGGTGCGGACAGACGGACGCTCATGCCGCCGCGTCCAGCCAGAGGGTGCGACCGGCGAGCCCGGCCGCCAGTCGCGGGTCGTGGGTCGCGACGACGAGGGTCGCGCCGCGGTCTCGTCTCGCGCGAAGAACCCTGATCACCACGTCGACGTGCTCCGGATCGAGCCGCTGCTCCGGCTCGTCGATGACGAGCACCTCGAACGGACGGGCCAGCACGAGCGCGAGGCCGAACAGCTGCATCTGCCCGGAGGACAGCTCGTGCGGATAGCGCTCCGCGAGAGATGTGAGGCCCAGCTCGCTGAGCACGCCGGATGCGAGCGCGGCCGCCGCGGCCGCGTCCTCCTCCCATGTGGTCGCCACGAGGAGGACGTGGTCGGCGACGGTGAGATCGGGGGCGGCGGGCGGGAGGCCGATCATGACGGCCACCCGCCGGCGCATGCGGCGATCGCGCTCCGTCACGATGTCGCCGCCGATGCGGACCGCCCCGCTCGTCGGCGCGCGGACGCCGGCGATGACGCGGAGGAGGGTCGACTTCCCGGCACCGTTCCGCCCGCGCACGATCAGGGCGCCACCCGCGTCCACGGAGGCGGAGATCGGTGCGAGCAGCCTCACCTCGCCCGCGGACACGGACACGTCGTCGAGGTCGATCACACGATCGATCGTCTCAGACAGCCGCGTTCAGCGTGCGTCGCGCGTGCCGCCCTCGCCGCGCTCCGCCTGGTCGGTCCAGTGCCGCAGGGCGGCCTCCGCGGAGCGACCCGCGTCGGCCTCGGGGTCGTCGTCGGCCGGCCGCACGAGCGCCGAGATGTCGATGGGAGCGGTGGCCAGGTCATCGGCGGGGGCGGGGCCCGCAGCATCCGTCGCGCTCTTCCGGGGCGGGCTCGCCAGGGCGACCGGCGCTTCGCGGCGCGAAGAGGCGGGGGCGGGCGTCGACGGGACGACGTCCGGTGCCGTGCCGCGGACATCGCCCGTGCGGCTGTCGTCCCGGCCGGCGGTCTCCTCGTCATCGGCGAGGAACAGCGAGAGCATCGCGGGGTCGTAGGCGTCGGTCTGCATCGAGGTGTCGATGTCGGTCGCCGGAGCGGCATCGGGCGTGCGGCCGAGGAGCGCGATCGCGTCATCGACATCCAGCTCGTCGTCGGAGACCAGATCTTCGCCCGCCACGCCCTTCGCCAGCGACTCGAGGAGGCCCACCGCGTCGTCGACCACGTCGTCGCGGCCGGAGTCGAAGCCGTGCACGAGCCACTTCGCGAACTCGAGCTCGGCATACAGCCGTGCCCGCTCACGGACGAGCGCGTCGGGGGCGCGCGAGCTGCGCGCCGCGTATGCGGCGTACACGTCCTCGGCGGCGGTCGGCGCGGAGGCGAGCCACTGCAGGTCGGTCGCGGGGTCGCCGACCGAGAGTCCGTGCCAGTCGAGCACGCCCGTCACGGTGGGTGCGCCGCTCTCGGCGTCCTCGAAGAGGAAGGATGCCGCGCCGGCACCACCCAGCACGACGGCGGACTCGAAGCGCCAGAGCGTCTCGGCGGCCACCGCGCGACGCCAGCGCACGATGAGCGGCACGGGCAGGCGGTGCGTCGACTCGGCGCGGTCGAGGAGACGGGACACGTCATCGCGCACCTGTGCGGGCGTGCGCACGGGCAGCCCCTCCGTGCGGACGATCGAGAGGGGGAGGGCGTGGAGGGCCGCGAGCGCCTCGCCGATGGAGGTGGCCGCCCCACGCCCCGGGGGGAGGTGCGCGGCGTCGACCCGGTAGCCGGGGAGGAAGTCGACGACGACCGCGGGCGTGTCGCCGATGCCGGTCTCGCCGAGGAGCTCAGGGGCGCGGAAGGGGAGCAGGCCGCGCACGCCCGGGGTCAGCGCGCGCAGCGCACGGGCCTCGGCGGTGAGCTCCGCGACGCCCTCGGCGTCGGCGGGCGCGCGCACCACGACGCGGCGTCCGTCGTCGAGGTCGGCCACGGCCGTGTCGTAGCGACCGGCCGCCCTCTCGGTCAGGATGGCCACCCCGACCACCCCCGCACGGGGCAGAGCCGAGGTCACGGACGCGGCTAAAGTGAGAGGTGAGCGTGCCATGTGCCCAGGGTAGGTCGGGTCCGCTCCAGCGCCACGGCGCCACGCCCGTCTTGTCGACCGTGTCGACCCGTTCTGGAAGGTCCACGATGCCGGGTCCCCGATCCTTCGAGCCGTTCCCCGCCGCCGCCGGCATCGACCGGTCCGCCGACGAGCGTCGCACCGAAGGTCTCGTCGAGACGCTGCGCGCCGAAACCGGCACGCGCGTACTGGTCCTCCAGGGCGATGCGGCGCCGCTCCGCGACGGCGGAGGACTGCACCTCGTTCCCGCGGAGGAGGTGCCGGCCGGTGCGGAGTGGGCGTTCCTGGGACGCGACGCCGCCCGCGCGGGCGTCCTCGCCGCCGTGTTCCCGTCCGTGCCCGAGCAGGCGCCGCCTCTCACGGCGCCCGCAGGCTGGGGTGCCCTGCGCGCCGTCGGCGGCGACCTCGACGGAACGGACTCCGGCCTCTTCGTGGAGGCGCTGAGCCTCGGCCGCTGGCTGCTGGATGCCGCCTTCTGCCCGTTCTGCGGCACCCGTACCGAGCTGCGCAACGCCGGATGGTCGCGGAAGTGCCCGCACTGCGGACGCGAGCACTTCCCCCGCACCGATCCCGCGGTCATCGTCGCCGTCGGCGGGTCGCAGCATCCCGATCGTCTTCTGCTCGGCGCCAACGCGATGTGGGGCGGTGAGCGCTTCTCGTGCTTCGCGGGTTTCGCCGAGGCGGGGGAGTCGCTGGAGTCCACCGTCGCGCGCGAGGTCTTCGAGGAGGCGGGCGTCGAGCTGGTGGACGTGCGCTACCGCGGGTCGCAGGCCTGGCCCTACCCGCGGTCGCTCATGCTCGGCTTCCACGCGACGGCGGCCGACGAGGACGCCGCCCGTCCGGACGGCGAAGAGATCGTCGCCGTCCGCTGGTTCACTCGCGACGAGATCGGCGCCGGTCTGGCCGGGGAGGGCGGCGTGCTGCTGCCCGGGCCCGCCTCCATCGCGCGACGACTGATCGCGGACTGGCACACGGCGGCCGGATGATCGGCGACGCCCTCGACGGACTCGACGAGCGGCAGCGCGAAGCCGCCGCCACCCTGCGCGGTCCGGTGCTCGTGCTGGCCGGCGCCGGCACCGGCAAGACGCGCGTCATCACGCACCGCATCGCGCACGGCGTCGACACCGGCGCGTACTCGCCCGGGCGCGTCATGGCCGTGACGTTCACCGCGAAGGCGGCAGGGGAGATGCGCGGCCGTCTTCGCGCGCTGGGGGTGGAGGGCGTCTCGGCCCGCACCTTCCACGCCGCCGCGCTCGCCCAGCTGAACTTCTTCTGGCCGACGCTCGCCGGTGACAGCGCGCCGGCGATCGTCGACAACAAGGTGCGCCTGCTCGCCCATGCCGCCGACGGCGTCGGCATCGACGCCGACAAGGCCACGCTCCGCGACATCGCGAGCGAGATCGAGTGGCGGAAGGTGACGCTGCGCAGTATCGACGCCTGGGCGGCGGCCCGTCCGGGCGGTGTGGGCCGCTACGACGTCTCGCGGGTGGCCGATCTGCAGCGTGCCTACGAGAAGCTCAAGGACGAGCGGCGGCAGCTGGACTTCGAGGACGTGCTGCTCGCCTGCGCCGGCATGCTCGAGGCGGAGCCGCGGGTCGCCCAGGCGGTGCGCGAGCAGTACCGGCACTTCACGGTCGACGAGTTCCAGGACGTCTCGCCCCTGCAGCACCGCCTCCTGCAGCTCTGGGTCGGCGAGCGGCGCGACCTCTGCGTGGTCGGTGACGCGAGCCAGACGATCTACTCCTTCGCCGGTGCCGATGCCCGCTTCCTGCTCGAGTTCCCGGCCCGTCATCCCGATGCCACGGTCGTGCGCCTCGAGACCAACTACCGATCGGATGGCGCGGTGCTCGCCGTCGCCAACGAGCTGATGCGGGATCGACCCGGGGCACTGGAGCTGCAGCCGGCCCCGAACCGCCCGCCGGCCGCCCGGCCCGAAACCGCGACCGCCGCCGGTGAGCCGCCCCTGCCGACCGTGACCGCCTACCCGGACGACGCCGCCGAAGCGGCGGGCGTCGCCGACGCGATCGCCGCGCGGATCTCCGCGGGTGCCGATCCGCGCAGCATCGCGGTGCTGTATCGCGCCCACGCCCAGTCGCCGGAGCTCCTGCGCGCGCTGGCCGAGCGGGGCATCGCGGCGACGGTGCTCGGCGGCCGTCGCTTCTTCGAGGTGCCCGAGGTGCGGCAGGCGCTCATGGCTCTCCGCGGCGCCTCGGTCGCAACACAGGAGCACGGACTCGTCGACAGCGTGCGCGATGTGCTCCGCTCGCTCGGCATGACGGACGAGCCGCCGCCGGCCGGCGGTGCCCTGCGCGACGCGTGGGAGGCGCGCGCGGCGATCCTCCGCCTCGCCGAGGAGGCCGTACCCGGCACCGGTCTGCGCGCCTTCACCGACGACCTGATCGCGCGGGCGAAGTCGCAGCACGAGCCTGCGCTGCGCACCGTCACGCTCGCCACCCTGCACGCCGCCAAGGGTCTCGAATGGGACCACGTGCACCTGCTCGGACTGAGCGAGGGCTTCCTCCCGATCTCCTACGCCACGACGTTCGAGCAGGTCGACGAGGAGCGCCGGCTGGCCTACGTCGGCATCACGCGCGCCGGGCGCTCGCTCTCGCTGTCATGGTCGCGATCGATCGGACATCGGGAGCGGACGCCGTCGCGCTTCCTGCGAGAGATCGGCAGCGGCACTCTGCGTGCGGCCGATGGACGTGCCAGCGGCGGCGCAGCGAGCCGGCGCGCACCCGCACGGAACGCCCCGACGGCATCGTCGGCTCCGCGCTCGCGCTGAACAGGTCGGCGCCGGCCTGTCCGGCGCCGCCGGATGCCGCGCCGAGAAGTCCGGCGGCGAGCAGGCCGGCCTCCAGCGCGAGGTCTTCGCTCGCCGGGATGGCGCGGCGATCCAGCAGCTGAGCGAAGAGGTGCGGCCAGTCGGCGTCGCGGTCGCGCTCGTGGAGCTGCACGCACGTGAGGCAGGCGGATCGACCGGGGACGACGAGAGGCCCGACCTCCACCCGGTCGGCCGTGAAGACGACCGGCAGGTGGGGGACGTCGCGGCTCATCAGCGGCACGACCCGTCGGGGGTCCACCGCGTGACACGCGAGGAGGATGACGGGCGTCCGGTCGTTCGAGGATGCCGGGAGGGGCATCCGTCCCGCGGCGCGCATCGCCGCTGTGAACGCCCGGACCGTCGCCGCGTCGAAGGCGTCAGCGTCGTCGGGCACGTCGAGGACGGCCCGGGGCCGCAGCGGCCGCGCATCGGGGGAGAGGGCGGGCGCCAGCATCCGGAGCAGGTCGCGGGCCTCGGGGACGGTGCCGCCGAGCCCGACGACCGTGCCGTCGAAGGCCGGCTCCGGCAGGCCCCGCTCGAGCTGCCGGATCAGTCGCTCCTGCCAGGGCTCCGGTGCGTCCAGCCGAGCGACCGCGTCGAGGCCGAACTGCAGGGAGGTGGCGCTCCGCCAGAGCGGCGGGTGCGCGGGGTCGAGTCGCAGCATCCCCCGATCATGGGGGAGGCGACGGCCCCCGCGCGGCCGTCCTCCACAGCTCGCGCGATCGCGGTCGCGGCACAGGCATTGGGGAGGAACGGGCACGTCGGACGGAGAGGCTGCCCGGCCGGTCGATCGGGCGCTCAGACCGGGCGGGGATCCTCCGGACCGTCGTCATCGCGACGAAGGTCGTCGTCGAGGTCCTCGAGCTCGGCATCGAGATCGTCGCCACCGCCCTCGGCGACCGCGGGGTCCTGCGGCTCCTCGCCGGCCAGCAGGCGCGCCAGCGCGTCGTCGAACTCGTCGGGCGCCGGCTGCTCGCCCCGTGCCCGCGCCTGCAGTCGTGCGATGAGGCCGGCGGGATCGTCGATGTCGCCGGGCTCCGGCATGAGGTCGGGGTAGTCCCAGAGGGCGTCGCGGGCGGCGATGCCGACGGCGTCGGTCACCGCGCGCCACATGGCGGCCGCCTCCCGCATACGGCGGGGACGCAGCTCGAGGCCGACGAGCGAGCCGAGTGCCTGCTCGGCCGGCCCGCCCACCGCACGGCGGCGACGGACGGCCTCGCCGATGGCGCCGGATGTCGGGAGGCGCGAGGTCGCAGCATCCGTCACCACGTCCACCCATCCTTCGATCGTGGCCAGCAGGTGCTCGAGGCGCGCGAGGGCGAGCTCCTGCGCCTCCGACTTCGCGGGGATGAGCGCGCCGCTCTCGAGCGCCTGCCGAAGCTCCTCCGGCTGGGACGGGTCGAAGCGCGATGCGAGGTCTTCGAGGGCGCCGGTGTCGATGTGGATGCCGCGGGCGAAGTCGCCGACCTGCGACATGACCTGCAGGCGCAGCCACTTCGCGTGGCGGAACAGGCGCGCGTGCGCGAGCTCGCGCGTCGCGACGTACAGCGCGAGCTGATCGTCGGGGATGCCGAGGTCGCGGCCGAAGTCCGCGAAGTTCTGGGGGAGGATCGCCGCCTCGCCGGCCGGCATCACCGGGATGCCCACGTCGCCGCCGCTGACGACCTCCGTCGACAGCCGCCCGATGACCTGACCGAGCTGCGTGGCGAACAGAGAACCGCCGATGGTGCGCATGAGCCGCCCGGCACCCTGGATGAGGCCCTGCATCTCGTCGGGCGCCTGCTCGCTGAGGGTCGCCGTGAGAGCGTCGGCGATGCTCGTCGCGACGGGCTCCGCCAGCTCCTGCCAGATCGGCAGGGTCTGCTCGACCCACGCGCCGCGCGTGATCGTGCGGGGAGGAGCCGAGAGGTCGGAGATCGCGGTCGCCTCGCTCAGCCACAGGGTGGCGAGCGTGAACGCCTGATCGAGGTCGGCACGCTGGCCCGACGAGATGGCCTGACCGTCCTGGTTGGCGATGTGCAGCGCCTGCGTCTTCGCCGCGTCCCACGAGATGCCCTCCGCGTCGGTGCTCGAGAAGGCGCTCTGCATCTGGCGCATGATGGCC
Organism: Microbacterium lemovicicum; assembly: GCF_003991875.1. NCBI lineage: Bacteria > Bacillati > Actinomycetota > Actinomycetes > Micrococcales > Microbacteriaceae > Microbacterium > Microbacterium lemovicicum. The sequence goes on along the minus strand of NZ_CP031423.1, from coordinate 1,925,861 downwards.
TGCATCATGGCCGGATCGACCTGCATGCCCGACAGCCGCGACAGGGTCTCGGCGTCCAGCTCACCGCCGGCTCCGCCTGCTCCACCCAGGAGCTGTCTCATCAGCTCCTGGAACTCTTCCTCCGGGCTGCGATCATCGTCCGCCACTTCAGCCGCCTTTCAGCCGGGTCCTGAACTCGCGTTCTACGCTAGTCGCACGGATCATCGCAGTCCCCGGCCGAGACCCCCTCGACGTACGCCGGTCGCGAACGACCAGTCGAGGAAAGGGCTCTCGTGACGCTGTTCGACGAGAACGTGACGATCGCGCCTGCACCGCGGAGGCGCCGCAGCCGTCGCTCCCACGCAGGAGTCTGGGCGCTGCTCGTGGCGCTCGTCGTGCTGCTGGTCCTGACGTTCCTGCCGACGTCGTACGTCATCCAGCAGCCCGGTCCTGTCTACGACACCCTCGGCTCCGCGGCATCGGCCGACGGATCGCAGGTGCCGCTGATCTCCGTCGACGGCGCCGAGACCTACCCGACCGACGGATCGCTCGACCTCCTCACCGTGCAGGTGGTGGGCAACCGGGAGCGCACGCCGTCGTGGTTCGAGCTGGCGACCGCCTGGTTCGATCCCTCGCGCGCAGTCGTGCCGCTGGATTCCATCTTCCCCGCCGGCGAGACCACCGATGAGCGCAATCAGGAGAGCGCGACGATGATGGTCGACTCGCAGAAGGAGGCCACCGCGGCCGCCCTCACCGAGCTCGGCTACGACGTCGGCACCAAGGTGACCGTCGTCGGCCTCACGGACGACTCCGCCGCGCAGGGCATTCTCCAGCAGGGCGACGTCGTCGAGACGGCCGACGGTCAGCCGGTGACGGATGCCGCGGCCCTGCGCGAGGTGGTCACCGCCGGTGAGGACGCGCCGATCCAGCTCGGGATCGAGCGGGACGGCGCGACACAGAACGTCACCGTCACGCCGCGGGAGGTGGAGGAGCAGGGGCAGAACGTGTGGCGGGTGGGGGTCAGCCTCATGGCCGACTACGACTTCCCGATCGATGTCAGCATCCAGCTGAACAACGTCGGGGGCCCGAGCGCCGGCATGATGTTCGCCCTCGGAATCATCGACACCCTCACGCCCGACGATCTGACCGGCGGTCAGCGGATCGCCGGCACCGGCACGATCACCGCCGACGGCACCGTGGGGCCGATCGGCGGCATCCGGCAGAAGCTGTACGGCGCCGAGGACGCCGGGGCCACGTGGTTCCTCGCCCCCGCCGAGAACTGCGACGAGGTCGTGGGCCACGTTCCCGACGGTCTCCGCGTCTTCTCCGTCTCGAAGCTCGAGGACTCGCTGACCGTCCTCGAGGCCATCCGCGACGGCGGCGACCTCGACGCGCTGCCCACCTGCGGCTCCTGATCGGGGGCGCCGCAGGGTGCCGCCGAACCTGTGAGTTCGCGAGGCGGACGCTCGGCGTTCGCTCAACATGGGCGACCTAGGATGAGACGGTGACATCGTCGACCGCCACCCGCCCGGCCGCCCCGAATCGTTCCCGAAGGATCATCGCGATCTCCCTCGCGATCATCGCCGCGCTGGTCGTGGCCTTCTTCGTCTTCGCGAACCTCTACGCCGACTGGCTGTGGTTCGCCCAGCTGGGCTTCCAGTCGGTGCTGACCACGCAGTGGATAGCCCGGGTGGTGATGTTCCTCATCGGCTTCATCGGCATGGCCGTGCCCGTCTGGCTCGCCATCCAGCTGGCCTACCGGCTGCGTCCGGTCTACGCGCGGCTGAGCTCGCAGCTGGACCGCTACCAGGAGGTCGTCGAACCCCTCCGCAGACTGGCGATGTTCGGCATCCCCGTCTTCTTCGGCTTCTTCGCGGGCTTCGCGGCATCGGCCCAGTGGGAGACCACCTGGCTCTGGTTCAACGGCGTCGCGACGACCACCACCGACCCGGAGTTCGGGCTCGACACCGGCTTCTACCTCTTCGCCATGCCGTTCTACGGCGCGGCGCTCGGCTTCATCTCCGCGGTGCTGCTGATCTGCCTGCTCGTGACGGCCGTCGTCTCCTACCTCTACGGGTCGGTGCGCGTCGGCCAGCGCGAGCTGCGCATCTCGAAGGCCGCCCGCATCCAGCTCGCGATCGTCGCCGGTCTCTACCTGCTCGTGCAGGGCGCGAGCCTCTGGCTCGACCGCTTCAAGACGCTCGTCGAGCCGGGCGACCGCATCACCGGTCCCGGCTACGTCGGCGTCCACGCGACCATCCCCGGCCAGACGATCCTCGCGATCGTCGCCATCCTGGTGGCCGTGCTGTTCTTCGTCACCGCCGTCATCGGCCGCTGGCGCTACCCGCTCATCGCCACCGCGCTGCTCGTCGTGTCGGCGATCGTGCTCGGCGCCGGCTATCCCTGGGTCGTCAACACCTTCCAGGTGCGGCCGAACCAGCTGGCGCTGGAGAGCGAGTACTACCAGCGCGGCATCGACATGACGCAGACGGCATACGGCCTCGACGGGCTCGAGAAGAGCGACTTCGCCGCCGCGACCGACGTCGAGCAGGGCCAGCTCCGCTCCGATGCGCAGACGACCGCGCAGATCCGCATCATGGACCCGGCGATCATCAGCCCGACCGTGCGGCAGATCGAGCAGTACCGCCAGTACTACCAGTTCCCCGATGACCTCGACGTCGACCGCTACACGATCGACGGCGTCTCGCAGGACACGATCAGCGCGGTCCGCGAGCTCGACATCGACCAGCTCGGCGCCCCGTCGTGGCAGAACAACACCCTCATCTACACGCACGGCTACGGCCTCGTCGCGGCGAAGGGCAACGCGCGCACCGCCGACGGCAACCCCGTGTTCCTCGAGCGCGGCATCCCGGCATCCGGTTTCCTCTCCGACGAGGAGAACTTCGAGCCGCGCGTCTACTTCGGCGAGAAGTCGCCGCCGTACTCGATCGTCGGTGCACCCGAGGGCACGGCTCCCGTGGAGCTCGACTACCCCGACGGCGAGGACGGCGCGACCGAGACGAAGACCACCTTCTCCGGCGACGGCGGACCGAGCGTCGGCAACGTCTTCAACCGCCTGATCTACGCGCTGAAGTTCCAGTCCGAGCAGATCCTGTTCTCCGACAACGTCAACGAGGAGTCTCAGATCCTGTACGACCGCACGCCGCGCGAGCGCGTGCAGAAGGTCGCTCCCTACCTCGAGCTCGACAGCGACCCCTACCCGACCGTCGTGGACGGCCGTATCGTGTGGGTCGTCGACGGCTACACCACGAGCAACTCGTACCCGTACTCGTCGAACGTCAGCCTGCAGCAGGCGATCGCCGATTCGAACAACACCGCCCCGCGCTTCGCGCTGGACAACATCAACTACATCCGCAACTCGGTCAAGGCCACGGTCGACGCCTACGACGGCAAGGTCACCCTCTACGCGTGGGACGACCAGGACCCGGTGCTCCAGACCTGGCAGAAGATCTACCCGTCGACCATCAAGCCCCTGACCGACATCTCGGCCGACCTGATGAGCCACGTGCGCTACCCGACCGACCTGTTCAAGGTGCAGCGGACGATGCTCGGCGTCTACCACGTCAACGACGCGCAGTCGTTCTACCAGCGCGACAACGCCTGGGCGACCCCGAACGACCCGCAGAACAACGACCGCCTGCAGCCGCCGTACTACCTGACGATGCAGATGCCCGGCCAGGATGCGCCGACGTACTCGATGTTCACGTCGTTCATCCCGTCGTCCTCCGGCGCCACGGCACGCAACGTGCTCATGGGCTACCTCGGCGTCGATTCCAACGCGGGCGACCAGGCGGGGGTGAAGAGCGAGGACTACGGCAAGCTCCGGATGCTGGTGGTGAACGCCGACACTCCGGTGCCCGGTCCCGGACAGGTGCAGAACACCTTCGACGCCGATCCCAACGTCTCCGCCTTCATCAACATCCTCAAACAGGGCCAGTCGGACGTCATCAACGGCAACCTGCTGACGCTGCCGGTCGGTGGCGGCCTGCTCTACGTGCAGCCGGTGTTCGTGCAGTCCTCGGGAGCCACCAAGCTCCCGACCCTGCAGAAGGTGCTGGTCTCCTTCGGCAGCCAGGTCGCCTTCGAGGACACGCTGAACGACGCGCTCGACGTGCTGTTCGGCGGAGACTCCGGCGCGAGTGCCGGTGACGGCGGCGTGACGCCGTCGCCCGGTCCGACAGGCACGCCGGCACCCACCCCCTCGGCGTCGCCGTCGCCGGGTGAGTCCACCGCGCCGACGACCCCGCCGGCCGACGAGTACCAGGCTGCTCTGCAGGAGGCGCAGTCCGCCGTGCAGGCCAAGCAGGCCGCGCTGCAGGCCAACGACCTCGCCGCCTTCGGCGAGGCGGACGCTCGCCTGACCGCCGCTGTCCAGAAGCTGATCGAGCTCGGCGAGCAGTAGCCGGCAGCACCGCAGGAGAGGGTCGCGACCACGGTCGCGACCCTCTCCTCGTTCGTGCGGCGTGTGGTCGTGGCATGTCCGGCGGGGTGGTGCGAGGTTCACGCGACCGGTGGGACCGGCGAGGACGGATGTGGTTCATGAGGTGGCCGGCGCGCCATCCGCCGTGCATTCGTCGACGGACCGGGGAAGCGCGGGAGCCCATACACCCGCTCAGGCGGGCGCGCAGCCCGCCCACGCGGCCGCGAGCCGCTCAGGCGGCCTCGGGCTGCTCAGGTGAAGAACGCGTACCAGATCAGCAGGAGGGTCACGCCGGCACCCGCGATCTGGTTGATCCAGAGGAACCGGTCCCAGCCGCGGGTCACCGTCTCCGACTCTGCGTCGCTGACGGAGCGGTAGGGCCAGACGGCGGCGAGGTAGGGGAGCACGAGGAGCCCCGCGAGCGGACCGGGCCAGGGCGTCGCCAGCATCGCGACCCCCGCCAGGGCGTAGCAGGTGAGGGCGAAGCGCACCGTCCACCGGGCGCCGCGCGCGGTCGCGATCGAGGAGATGTCGGCCGCGCGGTCTGCGACCACGTCCTGCACGGCGCCGAACGCGTGCGAGGCGACGCCCCACAGCGCGAATCCGACCAGCAGAGCGACCAGCGACCATGTCCACGTCGCGCCGGCCAGCACGAGCGCGTATACCGCGGGGGAGAAGAAGTGGATGCTGGAGGTCATCGAATCCGCGAAGGGCCGCTCCTTGAGGCGCAGCGGCGGAGCGGAGTAGAACACGACGAAGAACATGCTGATCGCGAGCACCGCCCACGACGACGGCGGACCCACCACGACGAGGTAGACCAGGAACGGCAGGCACGACAGCGCGGCCGCCCACAGGGTGATCGGGTGCATCCGACGGTCGAGCACCGCGCCGTGCACGCCGCCCTTCCGCGGATTGCGAAGGTCCGACTCGTAGTCGAAGACGTCGTTGATCCCGTACATCGCGAGGTTGTACGGGATGAGGAAGAAGATCGTGCCGATGATGAGCGTCGCGTCGATGTCGCGGGTGGTCAGCAGGTACGCCGCGGCGAAGGGGTACGCGGTGTTGATCCAGCTGATGGGTCGGGACGCCAGAAAGAGCTCCCGGAGCACGGTGGCGGCTCCGAGCGGCGAGGTGCGCGGGCCGGTCATGCCGTCGCGCCTCGCGCACGAGCGCTCCGGCCGCGTGCGCCGCCACCTCGGCCGCCCGCGTGGCGGGTGCGCAGCAGAGTGGCGACGGCGGGTACGAGGAAGGCGGCGCACAGCGGGTAGGAGAAGTCCTCGAGCGGCGCGAGCCCGATCCGCAGGCCGCTCAGGTGCTCCGGCGGATAGGTGAACAGTCCGGCGGCGATCATCAGGTTGTCGAACACGGCCGTCAGCGCGCAGAGCGCGACGGCCGTGAGGGCCGAGGCGGCCATCCGTCGTCCGAAGCCGGGCTTCCGCACGGTGCAGAGCACCACGACCGCGGTGAGGAGCACGAACGGCAGCACGATGAGCGCGTACGTCACGGCGCCTCCGCATCCCGGCGAGCGACGCCGTCGGCGGCCGGCTCGGGCCGGCGTCGCGCCAGGCGACGCCGCGCGGCACCCCACACCACCAGACCGAGGTAGCAGAGGAACGCGAGGAACACCGGCTCCTCCAGCGGCAGGTGCGGTGCGAGGTCGATGCCGAGCAGCAGAGGGCTGTCGCCCTTGACGAAGACGCCGGTGGCGATGCCGACGGCGTCCCACGCCAGGAAGAACGCGGTGCCGATGCCGACGGCAGCGGCCGTGCGTGCGGGGGCGGGCTGCCACGCCAGGCGGAACCTCGCGTCGAGCGCGGCGACGCCGGCGGACGACAGGAGGATCGCGAGCAGGTACAGCCCCGGCATGTCAGGCCCCGGGGGATGCGACGTGCGCGGGCTCCGCCACCGGCCCGGTCGAACGATCGCCGCGGAGCCTCTTGAGCACGAGCTCCGCGGAGATCAGGCACATCGGCAGCCCGATGCCCGGAAGCACCGATCCGCCGGCGTAGGAGAGGTTCTCGACCTTCTTCGACGCGTTGCGCGGACGGAACACCGCGCTCTGGCCCAGCGTGTGCGCGAGGCCGAGGGAATTCCCCCGCCAGGCGTGCAGGTCGGCCTCGAAGTCACCGGGGGCGATGGTGCGCCGCACGACGATGCGGTCGGCGAGGTCGGGCACGCCGGTCCATTCCGCGATCTGCGCGATCACCAGGTCGGCTGCGGCCTCGACCGACGCGTCTCCCGCCCCGTCCACGCCGCCGCGTCCGATCGACGGGTCGGCGGGCACCGGAACGAGCACGAAGAGGTTCTCGTGCCCCTCGGGCGCCACCGAGTCGTCGGTGGCGCTGGGCCGGCAGACGTAGATCGAGGCGGGATCGGGAATGTAGGTGTCCTTGCCGAAGATGGCGCCGAAGTTCTCCCGCCAGTCGGCCGTGAACAGCAGCGTGTGGTGCGCGAGCTGAGGGAGCTCCCCCTCGACGCCCAGCAGAAGGAGCAGCGCGCCGGGGCTCGGCGTCTTGTTCTTCCACCACGACTCGGGGTAGGTGCGCAGGTGCTCGGGGAGCAGCTGCGTCTCGGTGTGGTGGAGGTCGGTCGTGGAGACGACGAGATCGGCCGCGACCGTGGTGCCGTCCTGAAGACGGATGCCGGTGGCCCGCGCCTTCGGATCCTCCTCGGTCGTGATCCCCACGACCGGGGCGCCCGTGCGGATCGTCACGCCGTGACGCACCGCCACGCGCTCGACGGCCTGGATGACGGTGGTCAGACCGCCCCGGGGATAGAGCACGCCCTCATCGAGGTCGAGGTGGCTCATCAGGTGGTACAGGCTCGGCACGCCGAACGGCGATCCGCCCAGGAAGACCGCGGGATAGCCGAGCACCTGGCGCAGGCGCGGATCCTGGAAGCGCTTCTCGACGTACGACGAGAGCGAGCGGGTCAGCAGCGGAGCGAGCCGGGGGAGCAGCTTCAGCAGCTCCGGGTCGGTGAGGCCGCCCAGCGACTCGTAGGAGTCGTAGAGGAACCGGTTGATGGACAGGTCGTACGCATCTCCGGCTGAATCGAGGTACTCGTCGAGCACCGTGCCGGAGCCCGGCTCGATGCCCTCGAACAGCGCGATGGCCTCGGCGCGCCCCGACACGACGTCCAGAGGCTGCTCCGCCCCCTCGTTCTCGGTGAACACGCGGTAGGCCGGGGTCAGCGGGACGAGGTCCAGCTCGTCCTCGGCCGAGGTGCCGAGCAGGCGGAAGAAGTGATCGAACACCTCGGGCATCAGGTACCAGCTCGGACCGGTGTCGAAGCGGAAGCCGTCCCGCTCCCACGATCCGGCACGGCCGCCGATCTCGTCGCGGCCCTCGTAGACCGTGACGTCGTAGCCCTCCGCAGAGAGGAGCGCCGCGGTGGCGAGGCCCGCGATGCCGGCGCCGATGACGACGACCTCGCGTCCGTTGGTGCGGCTGTGGTCGGGGGTCATCGTCCTGCTCCGATCGAGATGGTGCGCCCGCTGCGGGCGCCCGGGGGTCGAGGAGGGCGACCGGCGATCACCCGGGCCGCGATGGCCGCCTTCACCGGATCCGGCACGCGCACGCGGCGTCCGGCGTCATGGTCCTGCCGCAGACGCGCCGACAGCTCCGCGAAGAGGTCGTGCGCCAGCGTGACGGCCCGGCGGCAGTCGGCGGGCAGGGCCGGCACCGTCGCAGCGGCGGCGGCGAGGTCGGCGTCGATGCGGTTCAGCACCGCGATGCGCGAGGCGCTCGTGCCGTCGAGGCCGAGATAGTTGCGGCCGAGGCCGCCGGCGTCGTGCTCGTGGTCGCGCAGGAAGTTCACGTCCTGGAACGCCGCTCCGAGGCGGCGGGCACCCTCGACGAGGTGGGGAGCCGCAGCGACCGGATGCCGCGACCCGGCGCTCACGAACACCTGCAGGCACATCAGCCCGACGACCTCGGCCGACCCGTAGACGTACTCCGCGTGGGAGGCGGCGTCGTGGTCGGTGCGCTCGAGGTCCGTCCGCATGGAGGAGAAGAACGGGCGGATGAGGTCTTCCCCGATCGCGCACTCGCGTGCGGTGGTGGCGAAAGCGTGCACCACCAGGTTCGCACTGAAACCCCGCTCGATGGCCGTGTAGACCTCGGTCTCGAGGTCATCCAGCACGGCGCGCTCCGCCTCCGCGCTGAGGCCGGCGGCCGCCGCGGGCCCGTCCACGATCTCGTCCGCGATGCGCACCAGTGCGTAGATGTTGCGCACGTGCGGGCGCACCCGCGGGCCGAGCAGGCGGCAGGCGAGGCCGAACGAGGTGGAGTAGGCCGCGATCACCGCGGCCGCGGCATCCCTCGCCGTCCTGTCGTACAGCTCGAGTCCGGTGGGCTCTCGACTCACGGGATCCTCTCCTGCACCGCGTCGGCGAGGCCGAGGAGCAGCGTGCGGACGTCGATGGGCAGGGACGCGTCGCGGGCGGCGGCGCGCGACTCGGCGAGCGTCTCCTCGATGAGACCCAGGACGCCGTCGCGGGCGCCGCTCTCGTCGAGCATCCGCTGCGCCTCCGCGACCGCGATCGGACCGGTGTGCGCGAGGGCGAGCGCCGAGCTGACGAGCGGCCACGACGCCGACTCCCGGGCGAGTGCGACGAGCGGCGTGCGCTTGGCCTCGCGCAGGTCGCCGCCCGCGTCGCGTCCGGCCTGCTCGGGAGAGCCGAACGCGCCGATGAGGTCATCGACGAGCTGGAAGGCGAGGCCGAGCCGGCCGCCGAAGCGATCGATGGCGGGGAACGCCTCGGGCGGGGCGCCCGCGAGGATCGCGCCGGCGCGGAGCGGGGCGGTGAAGGAGTACACGGCGGTCTTGTCGTGGGCGGCGTTGAGGATGGCCTCCGGTGACGCCCAGTCTCCGGCCGCCGCGTTCTCGACGTCGGCGAGTTCACCGGCGACGGAGACGAAGACCGCGTCGTCGATGACGTCGAGGATCAGCGCGCGAGCGCCGGGATCAAGGGCGGCGAGCGCGATGATGCGCTCGGCCTCGTGGAGCAGGAGGTCGCCGGCCAGGATCCCGGCCGCGTCTCCCACGAGCGAGGAAGCCGCGGCATCCGCTCCGCTGCTGCGTCCGCGATCGCGGAACTCGCCCACGACGTTCGGGATGCCGCGGCGCTCGGTGTCGTTGTCGATGACGTCGTCGTGCACCACGAAGGCCGTGTGGAGGAGTTCGAAGGCGGCCGCCACCGGATAGAGGGCGGGCACGTCGGCGGGGTCGGAGCCGAAGGCGCTGAAGGCTGAGACCACGAGTGCCGGACGGAACCGCTTGCCGCCCGTGGTGGAGCGGGCGATGGCATCGCCGAGGGCCACAGCGCCGTCGCCCAGGGCGAGGCAGCGGGCGGCGATGCGGCCGAGGGCCCGGTCGATCTCCCGATCGATCGCCGCGCGCGAGGCGGCGTCGGTGGCGAGGGTGATCATGGCGTCGCGGCGCCGGTGAGCACATCCCGCCCGAAGAGGGGCAGCTGCTCGGACTGGAGCTCGAGCCAGGGGCTGAAGGCCCAGGCGGCCGCGCTGAGCGCGCTGCCCAGCGCGAGGGGATCGACCCACCGCACGTCGACGACCTCGAGGGGGTTCGGCACGGGTTCGTGCCGCGCGCGGGCGAAGAACACGGGGCAGATCTCGTTCTCCACGATGCCGCTCGCGTCGACCGCGCGGTACCGGAAGTCGGGGAGCCGGAGCTCGAGTTCGTCGATCTCGAGCCCCAGCTCGTACGCGGCACGGCGACGGACGGCGTCCTCCATGGCTTCGCCGGGAGCGGGGTGTCCGCAGAAGGAGTTGGTCCAGACGCCCGGCCATGCGACCTTGGAGAGGGCGCGGCGGGTGACGAGGACCTCGCCGGCGTCGTTCATGACGTGGCAGGAGAAGGCGAGATGCAAGGCTGTCTCCGTGTCGTGCACGGTGGCCTTGGGCGCGGTGCCGATCGCACGTCCCTCTTCGTCGAGAAGGACGACCTGATCGCCATCGTTCATGGTGCTCCTTATTGCTAGTTTAGCTAGCGATCGCGTGTCATGATGATAACCGTCCCCGGGAGGCAATGTCGACATGACCGAGCGCTCGACGCCGCAGTCCCTCCATGATCTCGCAGTTCGCGAGGTGCTGGAGGAGGTTCGCGCATTCACCGATGCCATCGACCGCATGCACAGCGACATGAAGGGCGATATGGAGATGAACGCGACCGATCTCGCGGCCCTCCGGATGCTCATCATGCGCGAGTCGCGCGGCGAGGTCGTCAGTCCCCACGATCTCGCCCGTCACCTGCGCATCACCACCGCGTCCACCACGAAGATGCTCGACCGGCTGAGTCGCGCGGGACACCTCGACCGCCGTCCCCACCCGCACGACGGGCGCTCGCGCGTCGTGGTGCTGACGGATCTCTCGCGGCAGGCCTTCTTCCGCAACTTCGGGCACAGCTTGGCGAAGATGCGGGCTGTCGCGGACCGGTACAGCGACGGGGAGCTGCGCGTCATCGGCCGCTTCCTCGAGGAGCTCGGCCGTGCGGTGTCGAGCGACGAGCCCGCGGCGAGCAGCACACGCAGAAAAGACTAGGCGCCCTCGGAAGGGCGCCTAGTCTTGTTGGTTGCGGGGACAGGATTTGAACCTGCGACCTCTGGGTTATGAGCCCAGCGAGCTACCGAACTGCTCCACCCCGCGGCACATGAAAAGCCTAACACGCCTCCGGAGGGGCCGCGAACCGGTGCGTGTCAGGGCCATCGGCTTGCCCGGCACCGACCTGGATGGGGAGGATATGGACATGTCCTCCGCACGCCGCTCCGAGATGCCCGACGATCAGGTCGACGGCCGCGACGAGACCGCGGTCGAGCGGGCCGACCGCAACTGGAACGAGGTGCTCCAGGAGCTGCGGGTGCTTCAGACCGGCACGCAGATCCTCACCGGCTTCCTGCTCGCACTCGCCTTCCAGCCGGCGTTCGCCGACCTCACCGCCTTCCAGCGCGCGGTCTACCTCACGCTCGTCGTGCTGTCGGCGCTGAGTGCGATCGTCGCCCTCTCGCCCGTCGCCCTGCACCGCACGCTCTTCCGGCGCCAGGAGAAGGCCCGCGTGGTCACCTACGGGCATCTGGCGCTCGTGACCGCGTTGTGCCTGGTGGCGCTGCTGCTGGTCGGCGTGGTCGCCTTCGTCTTCGACGTGGTGCTGGATGCTGCGGCCGCCTGGATCGCGCTGGGAGCGCTCGGCGCGGTCATCGCCGCGCTCTGGATCATCGTGCCGGCGGTCATCCGCGCCCGTCACCCGAGGGAGGAGCCGTGACCGGTGAGCAGCTGCCGGCGCTGGGCGTCGCGGTGGCGCAGTTCGCCCCGATCGACGACCGCGGCGCCAATCTCGCGACGATCGACCGGCTGACCGCTGTCGCCGCGCAGCGCGGGGCGCGCCTGGTGCTGTTCCCCGAGTACTCCAGCTACTTCGTCGACCCCTTCGACGACCGGCTGAGCGCCCACGCCGAGCCCGTCGAGGGCCCCTTCACGTCCGAGCTGATCGCGATCGCCGCCCGCCATGGCGTGCACGTGGTCGCGGGGATGCTCGAACACGGCTCGGACGGGCGTCGCGTGCGCAACACCGTGGTGGCCGTGGACGGTTCCGGCATCGTGGCGCGCTACCGCAAGCTGCACCTGTACGACGCCTTCGGGCAGCGCGAATCCGACTGGGTGGAGCCGGGGGAGCTCGGCGCACCGGAGACGTTCGACGTCGACGGTCTGCGCGTGGGGCTCATGACCTGCTACGACCTCCGCTTCCCCGAGGTCACGCGGCTCCTCGCCGACGCCGGCGCGGACCTCGTGCTGGTCGCTGCGGAGTGGGTGCGCGGCCCGCTCAAGGAGCAGCACTGGCGCACGCTCCTGCACGCCCGCGCGATCGAGAACACGTTCTTCGTCGCGGCCGCCGATCACCCGCCGCCGCTGGGCGTCGGGCATTCGATGATCGTCGACCCGCAGGGTGTCGAGCGCGCGGCCGTCGGCATCGCCGCCGAGGAGGTCGCCGTCGCACACCTGGACCGTGCGGCGATCGCGCGCGTGCGCCGGGTGAATCCGGCCCTGCAGCTCCGCCGGCTGCGGGTCGTACCGGGTGAGCCGGCGACGCCGCGGGACGGCGACGCCTGACCGGACGGGGACGGGCCCCGGTCAGCGCAGGACCGACAGTCGCGACGTCGCCTCGCTGAGGACGTCCTCGCGCTTGCAGGCCGCGAAGCGCACGAGCGTGGCGTAGTCCGCGCGGTGCGTCGGCGTCACGAAGGCCGTCAGCGGGATCGCCGCGACGCCGGCACGCGCGGGCAGCTCCCGGCAGAAGGCATCGGCATCCGTGGCACCGAGAGGCGCAGCATCCACAACGGTGAAGTAGGAGCCGTCCGGCGTCGACACGTCGAACCCCGCCGTTCGGAGGCCCTCGCCCAGGAGATCGCGCTTCGCGCGATAGGAGGCGGTGATCGCGGCGAACGCCTCATCGGGCAGGCGCAGCCCGACGGCGATCGCGGGCTGGAACGGCGCCCCGCCGGAGTAGGTCAGGTACTGCTTGACGGCGACGACCGCCTCGATGAGCGGCGCGGGACCCGTCGCCCAGCCGATCTTCCAGCCCGTCGTGGAGAAGGTCTTCCCGCCCGAGGAGATGGAGATCGTGCGCCCGCGTGCGCCCTCCGCGCCGGCGATCGGCACGTGCGGCCGGTCGAAGGCGAGGTGCTCGTAGACCTCGTCGGTGACGATGATCGCGTCATGACGCTCGGCCAGCCGCACGATCTCCGCGCGCACCTCGGCGGAGAACATCGAGCCGGTCGGGTTGTGCGGGTCGTTGACGAGGATGACGCGGGTGCGGTCGGTCACGGCTCGTCGGAGCTCATCGAGGTCAGGCTGGAACAGCGGCCAGCGCAGCGGCACCGGCACCAGCCGGGCACCGGCCAGGGCGATGCACGCGGCGTATGAGTCGTAGTGCGGCTCGAAGACGACGACCTCGTCGTCGGGGCCGTCGACGAGCGCCAGCAGCGTCGCGGCGAGCGCTTCGGTGGCTCCGGCGGTGATGAGGATCTCCTGCTCGGGGTCGAGCGCGAGCCGGTAGAAGCGCTGCTGGTGCTCGGCGACGGCGAGGCGGAGCTCCACCGAGCCGCGACCGGGCGGGTACTGATTGACGCCGTCGGAGATCGCCGCCCTCGCGGCCTCCAGCACGACGGCCGGGCCGTCCTCATCGGGGAAGCCCTGACCCAGGTTGATCGCGCCCGTGGCGGCCGCGAGTGCGCTCATCTCGGCGAAGATGGTGGGACGGGTGGATCCGTCCGGTGCGAGGAGTCCCGCCCCCGCCGCGGTTCGGCGCCAGGCGCCCGCTGGTTCTCGCATCGGCCTCAGATTACTCGCATAGGTTCACCGGGGTCGTGGCATAGAAGATCCACAGGATCGGTTGACAGTGTTGTCCTCGCCTGGAAGAAGGAGCAACCCATGAGCGACACCCAGGGCGACCGCCCGGACGAGTCCACCGCAGCAGCATCCACCCCGGAGAGCACTCCGGACACCGGCCACGACGCCGGAACCCCGGTCGCGCCCCCCGCGGCGTCCGCTCCCCACGACCCGCGCCCCGCTCCGGCTGCGCCGCAGGCCGCTCAGGGAGGCTGGCAGGCCCCCGAGGGACGCCCGTCGGCACCGCAGCAGCCCTACGGGGCCCCTGCCGCGCCGAACGGCTCGCAGCCGAACGGCTCGCAGCCCTATGGCGGACAGGGGTACGACCCGTCGCGGACGCAGCCCTACGGCGCACCGGCCGGCAACGCGCCGTACGGCGCACCGTCGTACGGCGCCACGCGCCCGCAGGCCGACCCCCGTGCCGCCGGTCACCCACACCCCGGAGCCGCCTTCGGCACGGGGTCCTATCAGCAGACGCAGCCCACCGAGCCGCTGCCCGGCTCCGTCACCACCGCATCGACGGCGACGGAGAACGGCCCGCGCAAGAAGAACACCGCCGGGGCCGTCGTCGGGCTCATCGTGGCCGCCGCCCTCGTCGGCGGGGCCGCCGGGCTCGGGGGCGCCTATGCGGGCGTCAACATGTGGAGCACGAGCGCCGCGGCACCCGCCGCCGGCCCCCAGACGGTGACCGTCAACGACACGGAGTCCGTCAACGCCACCACGGCCATCGCGGCGAAGGTCACGCCGAGCGTGGTCACCATCGAGGCTGCCTCCGGGTCGTCGGGCGGCACCGGCTCCGGTGTGATCCTCAACACCGACGGCTATGTGCTCACCAACACCCACGTGGTCACGCTCGACGGCGCGGCCGGTGACGCCACCATCCGCGTCACCACCTCCGACGGCCGCGTGTACGACGCCGACGTGGTCGGCACCGACCCGACCTACGACCTCGCCGTGATCAAGCTGAAGGATGCCACCGACCTCACTCCCATCGAGTTCGGCGACTCCAGCAAGCTCAACGTCGGCGACGCCACGGTCGCCATCGGCGCGCCGCTCGGTCTCTCCAACACGGTCACCACGGGCATCGTCAGCGCGCTGAACCGCTCGATCCAGATCGCGTCCTCCGCGGCACCCGACTCGGGCGAGCAGCAGGATCAGGGAGACAGCGGGCAGGACAGCCCGTTCTTCTTCGACATCCCCGGTCAGGGTCAGCAGCAGCAGCAGGCGACGTCCTCGATCTCGATCGCGGTCATCCAGACCGACGCGGCCATCAACCCGGGCAACTCCGGCGGGGCGCTCGTCGATTCCGAGGGAAAGCTCATCGGCATCAACGTCGCGATCGCGTCCGCCGGCGGGTCGTCGTCGGGCGGCCAGTCGGGCTCCATCGGCGTCGGCTTCTCGATCCCGTCCGACATCGCGCAGCGCGTCGCGAACGAGATCATCGACGACGGCGCCGCCACGCACGGCCTGCTCGGCGCGACCGTGCAGGCCGCGGCATCCGTCCAGGGCGCCACGACCACCGGGGCCTACATCTCCGATGTGACCTCCGGCGGTGCGGCAGCGGGCGGCGGCTTGGAGAAGGGCGACGTCGTCACCTCCTTCAACGGCGTGCCGATCACCGACTCGGTCGACCTCACCGCACAGGTGCGTGCGGCCGCGGCCGGCAGCGAGGCGACGCTCACCTACGCGCGCGACGGCAAGACGCTGACGGCGAAGGTCACGCTCGGAACGCTCCCGCAGTAGCGTCCGACGCACGAAGGCCGCCCCGCGATCACCTCGCGCGGCGGCCTTCGTCGTCTCGGGCGCGTCGTCTCCACGCGCGCGGGGAGCTCGTCGTCTCCCGCGGGCTAGGAGCGCGTCGGTCCGTCGACGAGACGGCCGACGGCGCCGAGCGGGATCGGCAGCCAGCTCGGGCGGTTGCGGGCCTCGTAGATCGCCTCGTAGACGGCCTTGTCGATCTCGAGCGCATCCAGGAGCGCCTGCGTCCGTGCCGGGTCCTCACCCGCGTGCGCGTAGCCGTCCAGGAACGCCCGCCGCGCGTCGGCGGCCCAGGCGCCGACGTCGTCCGCGGGCCGATCGGGCTGAGCGAGACGGAGGGATCCGGCGACGTAGTCGAACGACCGCAGCATGCCCGCGACATCGCGCAGCGCCAGGTCGGGCCGCGTCCGCTCCGACATCGGCCGCAGGGGCTCGCCCTCGAAGTCCAGGAGCACCCAGCCGTGGTCGGGCACGAGGATCACCTGCCCGAGGTGGTAGTCGCCGTGGATGCGCTGCAGCGCCGGCCATGCCGCTTCGGTCGCCCGTCCGTAGACGGCGAGGATCGGCTCCCGGAACGGCGCGAGCTCCGGCACCTCCGCGATCGCCGTGTCGAGGCGTACACGCCACGACGCCGCTGCCGCCGCGCGTTCGGCGTCGCCCGACACGGTCGTCGGGAAGAGCCGCGCCAGGTCGGCGTGCACCGTCGCCGTCGCGACCCCGAGGTCGCGCGCGCGGGCGGTGAAGTCCTCGCCGGCCTCGGCCGCGGCGAGGGCGACCCGCCAGGCGTCCTCGACGCCGGGGAGGAACTCCTGGGCGAAGGCCAGCGAGCCCTCGACGGGGCCGTCGGTGCCCGCCCATGTGCCGCCGAGCGACCCGACGGCGCGCGGCACGAAGGGGGAGCCGACGTCGGCGAGCGCGGTCTGCAGCTCGATGTCGGGATTCAGCCCGGGGTGCAGCTGCCGGAAGACCTTGGAGATGACGGGCGCCCCGCCCGCAGCCGACGTGTAGATGATCGAGGTGTTCGACTGCTCGCCGCTGAGGACGCGCGACGCGTGGTCGTCGGCCGTCGACGGGGCGGATGCCGCGGGCCGACCCGTCGCCACGGTGTCACCGGAGCCGGCACGGCCTCCCGAGGAGACGAGGCCCAGGAGCCCCGCGGTGTAAGCGGCGTCGGTGGGGCCGTCGATGAGCGTGATGCCGGACTCCGGCGAGCCGATGACGCCGACCGCGTCGTCGGCGACGGTCGCCGTGGAGCGCTCCACCACCGGCACCTGGTAGAGCACAGCGGGCGTCGAGGCCTCGTCGGCGACGAGCAGCGTGCGCACCCGCGCGGCCGGATCGGGCGAGAGGAGATCCCACGAGCCGACGAGACGGAGGGCGGGTGTGCGGCCTTTCGCGGCGTACCACCGCTGATGCGGCATCCACGTCGAGAGGCAGTCCAGGGTGCTGTCCATCGTTCCACGCTATGGCGGGCCGGGAGCGGTGTCGAGGCGTCGAGCGCAAGCGCTTGCAGGTTGTAGGGAGCATGGTGCCGCGGCATCCGTGTCGTGTACGTTCAGCCATCACCGGGGCCGTCACGCCCGCGGATGACCGGGTCGAGGTGGATCCGGTCGAGAACGCAAGATCGGCGAAACGCGCGCGAAACGTGCGCGCCGCACGATGACAGTGCGGGGACAGCGAGGGAGACGACGATGACGACAGTACGAGCGGCGATCACGCAGACGACGTGGACGGGTGACAAGGAGTCGATGCTCGACAAGCACGAGGCCTTCGCGCGGCAGGCGGCCGCAGACGGTGCGCAGGTGGTCTGCTTCCAGGAGCTGTTCTACGGTCCCTACTTCGGGATCACGCAGGATCAGAAATACTACCGCTACGCCGAGCCGGCCGACGGCCCGATCGTGCAGCGCTTCGCGGACGTTGCCAAGGAGCTCGGCACCGTCATGGTGCTGCCCATCTACGAGGAGGCGCAGACCGGCGTCTACTACAACACCTCGGTGCTGGTGGATGCGGACGGCTCCATCCTCGGCACGTACCGAAAGCACCACCTGCCCCACCTCGACCGGTTCTGGGAGAAGTTCTACTTCCGTCCCGGCAACCTCGGCTATCCCGTCTTCGACACCGCGGTCGGCAAGGTCGGCATGTACATCTGCTACGACCGGCACTTCCCCGAGGGATGGCGCGAGCTGGGCCTGAGCGGGGCGCACATGGTGTTCAACCCGAATGCCACGAAGCCCGGCCTGTCGAACCGGCTCTGGGAGGTCGAGGGCCCCGCGGCGGCGGTGGCGAACGGCTACTTCGTGCTGCAGCCCAACCGGGTCGGCCGCGAGGACAACGAGTACGGCGAGCTCGCCGTCGACTTCTACGGCACGAGCCAGGTCATCGACCCCCGCGGCAACTTCGTGGGGGAGCGCGGCTCGGGCAGCCACGAGGAGGTGCTCGTGCGCGACCTCGACATGGACATGGTGCAGCAGATGCGCGACGACTGGCAGTTCTACCGCGACCGCCGGCCCGACTCCTACACGCAGATCGCGAAGCCGTGACCGGAAAGGGCGCCACATCATGACCACGACCCTCATCGCCGGCGGCATCGTCGTCAGCGCGACCGGACGCGTGCCGGCAGACGTCCTCGTCGACGGCGAGCGCATCGTCGCGGTGCTCGCACCCGGATCCGTGCTGCTCGGGAGCGACCTCGCGGCATCCGTCGACACCGTCCTGGATGCCACCGGCAAGTACGTCATCCCCGGGGGCATCGACGCGCACACGCACATGGAGCTGCCGTTCGGCGGCACCGCCGCCTCCGACACGTTCGAGACGGGCACGCGCGCCGCGGCATGGGGCGGCACGACGACGATCATCGACTTCGCCGTCCAGCGCACCGGCGAGCGCATCCAGGACGGCCTCGCCGAGTGGCATCGCAAGGCCGCCGGCACCTGCGCGATCGACTACGGGTTCCACCAGATCATCGGCGGAGTCGACCAGGACGCCCTGGCCGCCATGCCCGGCCTCATCGATGAGGGCATCACGAGCTTCAAGCTCTTCATGGCCTACCCGGGCGTCTTCTACTCCGACGACGCGCAGATCCTGAAGGCGATGCAGGTCTCGCGCGACACGGGCATGCTCACGATGATGCACGCGGAGAACGGTCCGGTCATCGATGTGCTCGCGGAGCAGCTGTACGCCGAGGGCAAGACCGACCCGTACTTCCACGGCATCGCGCGCGCATGGCAGATGGAGGAGGAGGCCACGCACCGCGCGATCATGCTGGCCAACCTCACCGGCGCGCCGCTCTACGTCGTGCACGTCAGCGCCAAGCAGGCGGTGGAGCAGCTCGCCTGGGCGCGCGACCGCGGCCAGAACGCGTTCGGCGAGACGTGCCCGCAGTACCTGTACCTGTCTCTGGAGGACCAGCTGGGTGCCTCGAGCGAGCAGTGGGGCCGGTTCGAGGGCGCGAAATGGGTGTGCTCGACGCCGCTGCGCTCCCGCGCCGAGGGACACCAGGACTCCATGTGGCAGGCCCTGCGCACCAATGACCTGCAGATGGTCTCCACCGACCACTGCCCGTTCTGCATGAAGGACCAGAAGGAGCTCGGCCGCGGCGACTTCCGGAAGATCCCGAACGGCATCGGCTCCGTCGAGCACCGCATGGACCTCATGTACCAGGGCGTCGTGACCGGCGAACTCACCCTCGAGCGCTGGGTGGAGCTCACGAGCACCACCCCCGCGCGCATGTTCGGGCTCTACGGGCAGAAGGGCGTGATCGCGCCGGGGGCCGACGCCGACATCGTCATCTACGACCCGAACGGCCACACGTCCATCGGGGTCCACGAGTCGCACCACATGAACATGGACCACTCCGCCTGGGAGGGGTTCGAGATCGACGGCCACGTCGACACCGTGCTCTCGCGCGGACGGGTCATCGTCGACGGCGGCGTCTACCACGGGTCCGCCGGACACGGCCGGTACGTCAAGCGCGCCCTCAGCCAGTACCTGATCTGAGGACGGACACATGGATTTCGGAGCGGTCCTGCAGACCAACCCCCCGGCGTCGCGCACGATCGCGCTCGCCAGACTCGCCGAGCAGCACGGCTTCTCGCACGTGTGGACCTTCGACTCGCACCTGCTGTGGCAGGAGCCGTACGTCATCTACAGCCAGATCCTCGCCGAGACCCGCAAGGTCACGGTGGGGCCGTTCGTCACGAATCCGGCGACGCGCGACTGGACGGTCACCGCGTCGGTGTTCGCCACCCTCAACGAGATGTACGGCAACAGGACGATCGTCGGCATCGGCCGGGGCGACTCCGCCGTGCGGGTCACGAACGGCAAGCCGACGACACTGCGCGAGCTGCGCGAGTCGATCCACGTCATCCGCGAACTCGGCAACTCCCGCGAGGTGGAGTACAACGGCGCGACGCTCCGCTTCCCCTGGTCGGTCGGAAGCGAGCTCGAGGTCTGGGTGGCCGCCTACGGCCCGCTGGCGCTGAAGCTCGCCGGCGAGGTGGGCGACGGCTTCATCCTGCAGCTCGCCGACGTCGACATCGCGAAGTGGATGATCCAGACGGTGCGGGATGCCGCCGAGAAGGCCGGTCGGGATCCGATGAGCGTCAAGATCTGCGTCGCCGCCCCGTTCTACATCGGCGACGACTGGGCCCACATGCGCGACCAGTGCCGCTGGTTCGGCGGGATGGTCGGCAACCACGTCGCGGACATCGTGACCAAGTACGGCCAGCACGGCGCCGTGCCTGAGGCGCTGACCGACTACATCGCCGGGCGACAGGGGTACGACTACAACGAGCACGGCCGCGCGGGCAACACGCACGCCGACTTCGTGCCCGACGAGATCATCGACCGGTTCTGCCTGCTCGGCTCCGCGTCGGACCACATCGCCAAGCTCGAGGAGCTGCGCTCCCTCGGCGTCGACCAGTTCGCCGGCTACCTCCAGCACGACAACAAGGAGGAGACACTGCGCGTCTACGGCGAGACCGTGATCCCCGCGCTGTCCGAGCACGTGACGGCGAAGCAGTGACGGCCGCCGGGCTCATCGACGGTGCGGGTCCGCCGCCGTCGCTGCACCGGCGGCGGGGCGGGCGACGTCGCGCGATCGGCTGGCTGTGGGGTGCCGCCGGACTGCTGGCGGTCGTGGCCGTCTGGGAGCTCTACAAGCTCCTCGGCCCCGCGAACGGCGTCGTCCTCGGAGAACTGCGGGTGCTGCCGCGCACCACCGATCTCGCGATGCCGCACGTCTGGGACATGGCCGCGCGGATGCTGGAACCCGTCACGAGCGCCCCGACGGCGCGCCCGCTGTGGCTCGAGGTGACCGTCGCCGCCCTCGTGACCCTCGGAATCGCGGCCGTCGGCTGGCTGGTCGGCCTGGTGGTCGGCATCGGTCTGGCGATCATCATGCAGCGCTGGCGGATCGCCGAGTGGGGTCTCCTGCCCTGGATCATCCTCAGCCAGACCGTTCCGCTCATCGCGTTCGCCCCGGTGGTCAAGAGCTGGGGCTCGCGGGTGCAGGTCGGCCCGTTCGAGTGGCAGGACTGGATGAGCGTCGCGCTCATCGCCAGCTACCTCGCGTTCTTCCCGATCGCCGTGGGGGCCCTGCGGGGCCTGCAGTCGCCGGACCGCATCCACACCGAGCTCATGCACACCTACGCGGCCGGCTCCTGGCAGACCCTGACCCGCCTCCGCTTCCCTGCGGCGGTGCCCTATCTGATCCCCGCGCTCCGGCTCGGTGCCGCGAACGCCGTCGTCGGCGCCGTCGTCGCCGAGGTGTCGACAGGGCTCCAGGGCGGCATCGGCCGCATCCTCATCCAGTACGCCGGTCAGGCCTCCGGTGATCCCTCGAAGGCCTGGGGGCCGATCTTCGGCGCCATCGCGCTCGGTCTCGTCGCCGCCGGATCCGTCGCTCTCCTCGGCGTCATCCTCTCGAACTACCGACGCGTGGAGGTGGGGTCGTGACCCTCGAGCAGCAGGCTCGGCCCGACCGGACGACGGCCCCCGCCGTGGAGGTGTCCGGCGTCGACAAGGTCTTCTCCACGCGCTCCGGCGACGTCCCCGCGCTCTCGGGCATCGACCTGACGGTGGCGCCGGGGGAGTTCGTCTCGCTCATCGGACCCTCGGGGTGCGGCAAGTCGACCCTCATGCGCCTGGTCGCCGACCTCGACCAGCCCACCTCGGGCAGCGTGCGCGTCTTCGGCAAGACGGCCGACCGAGCGCGGCGCGACCAGGACTACGGCATCGTCTTCCAGCAGGCGGGTCTTCTGCCCTGGCGGACGGTGTCGGCCAACGTCGCCCTCCCTCTGGAGCTGCATCGGACGGATGCTGCGGCCCGCCGCTCACGCGTGGCGGAGCTGCTCGAGATGGTGGGCCTGACGGACTTCGCCGACCGGTACCCCGACCAGCTCTCCGGAGGCATGCAGCAGCGCGTCGCGATCGCCCGCGCTCTCGCCGAGCAGCCCAGCCTGCTGCTGATGGACGAGCCGTTCGGCGCGCTCGACGAGATGACCCGTGAGCGCATGCAGAGCGAGCTCGTGCGCATCTCGTCCGAGACCGGCGCCGCCGTGGTCTTCGTCACCCACTCCATCCCCGAGGCGGTGTTCCTCTCCGACCGGGTGGTCGTCATGTCGCCCCGCCCCGGGCGCATCCAGGAGATCGTCCCCATCGCGCTGGAGTCCGAGCGCACCGAGGACCTCCGCGAGGACACCGCGTTCTTCGGCATGGTCACCGCCGTCCGTGAGGCCCTGCACCAGGGCACCCCGACGGCGCGGGGGGTGGAGAACCGGTGATGGCCGCAGCATCCGTCTCCTCCTCGTCCCGTGTGCGCTCCGGGGGAGGGGACGGCGTCCTTCGGATCGTCGCGCCGGTCGTCGTCGGCATCGTGGTGCTCGGCGGATGGCAGGTGCTCGTCTCGGTCGGCGGCGTCAGCGACTACCTCCTGCCCAGTCCGGCCTCGATCGCCGAGGAGCTCGTGGCGTTCGCACCGGCCGTCCTCGCAGCGACCGCCGTCACCGGCACGAACGCCCTCGTCGGGCTACTGGTCGGGGCGATCCTCGGGATCCTCCTGGCGGCGCTCGCGGCACGCTGGCGCGTGCTCGACATGATGGGTGCGCCCGTCGTGGCGAGCCTCGCCGTCATCCCGATCGTGGCCCTCGCGCCGGTGCTGAACTCGATGTTCGGCGCCGACAGCCAGTTCGGCCGGCAGGCGATCGCCGCGCTCGCGTCGTTCGTGCCGATATTCCTGAACACGCTCCGGGGGTTCCGCCAGGTGATCCCGGTGCACCGCGATCTGATGACGGCCTACGCCGCGAGCGGCGGCCAGGTGCTGCGCACCGTGACGCTGCCGACGGCCGTGCCGTTCGTGTTCACCGGCATCCGGATCGCCTCCTCACTGGCGGTCATCTCCGCCCTCGTCGCGGAGTACTTCGGCGGACCGCGCGGCGGGCTCGGCGGCCTCATCTCCACCTCGGCGGCCACCAGCGCCTACGCCCGGGCGTGGGCCTACGTCTTCGCCGCCATCATCCTCGGGCTCCTGTTCTACGTCGTGACGCTGGTCCTCGAGCGGCTCGCGACCCGACGGCGGAGCGCCTGACGCGCCGCGCCGGAACACGACCCCACCGCGCCCGCACCATCCCCGCACCACAGGACGACCGGCACCACACCACAGAGAGAAGGATCGACATGAGACACAGCACACGCCGCATGCTCGCGGCCGGAGCACTCGCCCTCAGCGGCGTGCTCGCCCTCGCGGCCTGCTCGGGAAGCTCCGGAGGCGAGGGAGGCGCTGCCTCCGGCGACGCGTCGGGCGGGGGAGAGCTCACCCCGGTGA
This sequence comes from Microbacterium lemovicicum, assembly GCF_003991875.1. Classification (NCBI taxonomy): domain Bacteria; kingdom Bacillati; phylum Actinomycetota; class Actinomycetes; order Micrococcales; family Microbacteriaceae; genus Microbacterium; species Microbacterium lemovicicum. The sequence continues at coordinate 1,902,460 of NZ_CP031423.1, read as the reverse complement.
AGCTGCAGCTGCAGTGGCTGCCGCAGGGACAGTTCGCCGGCTACTTCGCCGCGGTCGACCAGGGGTTCTTCGCCGAGGAGGGTCTGGATGTCGAGATCATCCCGTCCGGCGGCGACATCGTGCCGCAGGACGCCCTCGCCAACGGCGACGTGGACTACGCGATCGCCTGGGTGCCCAAGGTGCTCGGCTCGATCGAGGCCGGAGCGAACCTCACCGACATCGCCCAGATCTTCCAGCGCTCCGGCACACTGCAGGTGTCATGGGCGGACTCGGGCATCTCGTCCGTGAAGGACTTCGAAGGCAAGAAGATCGGCTCGTGGGGCTTCGGCAACGAGTGGGAGATCTTCGCCGCCATGGCCGCACAGGGTCTGGACGCCTCGACCGTGCAGATCATCACGCAGGACTTCAACATGAACGCCTTCCTTCAGGGCGACATCGATGCCGCGCAGGCGATGACCTACAACGAGTACGCGCAGCTGCTGGAGACGACCGACCCCGACACGGGGAAGCTCTACGAGCCGTCGGATTTCAACGTCATCTCCTACGAGGACACGGAGGGCGCCATGCTGCAGGACGCCATCTGGGCCGACACCGCGAAGCTCGAGAGCGACACGGCCTATCAGGAGACGACCGTCAAGTTCCTCAAGGCCGTCATCAAGGGCTGGGCGTACGCCGCCCAGAACCCCGAGAAGGCGTCGGAGATCACCATCGCCGCGGGCTCCGGCTGGGGTCCCAGCCACGAGCTGTGGATGGTGAACGAGACCAACAAGCTGATCTGGCCCTCCGAGAACGGCATCGGCATCATCGACGAGGCCGCGTGGGACAAGACCGTCGACGGCGCCCTCGCCGCCGTCAACGAGACCGGTGCGCACCTGATCACGGCGGCACCGCCCTCGACGGCCTACTCGAACGAGTGGATCGAGAAGGCGCACGACGAACTGGCCGACGCCGGAATCGACCTGACCGGTGCCGACGTCAGCCCCATCGAGGTCACCCTCACGGAGGGCGGCCAGTAGTCCGCCACCCTCTCGGGGGCACCCCCGCCGCGCGTGTGCGGCGGGGATGCCCCCGGGTCGGGGCGTGGCCCATAATTCAGTCATGACCGACACCGTCCAGACCGATCTCGACGCCCGCGCGCGGGAGCTCGACCGCGCGCACGTGTTCCACTCCTGGTCCGCGCAGGCGCTCATCGACCCGCCCGTCCTGGCCGGTGGCCTCGGCAGCACGGTGTGGGACCACTCGGGCCGGCGATGGCTCGACTTCAGCAGCCAGCTGGTCAACGTGAACATCGGGCACCAGCATCCCGCCGTCCTCGCCGCGATCCACGCCCAGGTGGACGAGCTGGCGACCGTGGCTCCCGCGACGGCCGCGCTCGCCCGCGGCGAGGCCGCGCGGCGCATCGTCGACCGGGCGCCCGCCGGATTCCGGAAGGTGTTCTTCACCAACGGCGGCGCCGATGCGAACGAGAACGCCATCCGCATGGCGCGTCTGCACACCGGGCGCGACAAGGTCATCTCGACCTACCGCTCCTACCACGGCAACACCGGGGCGGCGATCGTCTCCACGGGCGACTGGCGCCGCATCCCGAACGAGTACGCCCGCGGTCACGTGCACGTGTTCGGCCCCTACCTGTACCGGTCGGAGTTCTGGGCCACGACCCTCGAGGAGGAGTCGGAGCGCGCGCTCCGTCACCTCGAGCGCGTCGTGCAGTCGGAGGGGGCCGCGAGCATCGCCGCGATCCTCCTCGAGACCGTTCCGGGCACGGCCGGCATCCTCATCCCGCCGCCGGGCTACCTCGCCGGCGTGCGCGAGATCTGCGACCGATACGGCATCGTGCTGATCCTGGACGAGGTGATGGCCGGCTTCGGGCGCACCGGACGCTGGTTCGCCTTCGAGGGCTACGACGTGGTGCCCGACCTCATCACCTTCGCCAAGGGCGTCAACTCGGGCTATGTGCCCGTGGGCGGCGTGATCATCTCCGACGCCATCGCCGCCGACTTCGACGAGACGGTGTTCCCCGGGGGACTCACCTACAGCGGTCACCCGCTGGCCGCGGCATCCATCATCGGCGCGCTCGACGCCATGGAGGCGGAGGGCATCGTCGACAACGCCCGCCGCATCGGCGCCGAGGCCATCGGCCCCGGCCTCGAGGAGCTCGCGGAGCGCCACGAGCTGATCGGGGAGGTGCGCGGCGAAGGCGTATTCTGGGCGCTGGAGCTGGTCTCCGATCGGGACGCGCGCACGCCACTGACGGCGGGCGCCATGGGAGAGATCAAGAAGGGTCTCTCCGCCCGAGGACTGCTGCCGTTCGTGCAGGACAATCGCATACACGTGGTGCCGCCGTGCGTCGTGACCGACGACGAGGTGGCGCAGGCGATGGCGATCTACGACGAGGTGCTCGGCATCGCAGGGCGCGGCTGACCCCACGAGGGCAGGCCGCCACAGGATGCCGGAGCCTCCGGCGCCGACAGAGGGAGAACTCATGACCGACACCCGCATCGCGGAGCCCGCCTCGACCGAGGCCGACATCGCCGTCCTCGACCACTGGGTGGGGGGTGCGCCGTGGTCCGGCGAGTCCCACCGCACCGCGCCCGTCTACGACCCGGCGCGGGGGATCGTGCAGCGCGAGGTGCGCCTCGCGTCCACCGCCGACGTCGACGCCGCCGTCGAGATCGCCCGCGCGGCGTCCGGCGGCTGGCGCGATGCGTCGATCGCCAAGCGTCAGACGGTGATGTTCGCGTTCCGCGAGATCGTCAATGCGCGCAAGGAGGAGCTGGCGGCGATCCTCACGTCCGAGCACGGCAAGGTCACCTCCGACGCGCTCGGCGAGATCGCCCGCGGGCTCGAGGTCGTCGAACTGGCGTGCGGCGCGGCCAGCCTCACGAAGGGCGCCTACTCCGAGAACGTGTCCACCGGTGTCGACGTGTACTCGCTGCGCCAGCCGCTGGGCGTCGTGGGCATCATCAGCCCCTTCAACTTCCCGGCGATGGTGCCGCTCTGGTTCTTCCCGGTCGCGATCGCCGCCGGCAACGCCGTGGTGCTCAAGCCGAGCGAGAAGGACCCGTCGGCGGCCAACTGGCTCGCCGCGGCGATGACGGAGGCGGGGCTCCCCGACGGCGTGCTCAACGTCGTGCACGGCGACAAGGAGGCCGTCGACGCGCTGCTCGTGCACCCCGACGTCCGCGCCATCTCGTTCGTGGGCTCCACGCCGATCGCGAAGTACATCTTCGAGACCGCCAGCGCGCACGGCAAGCGCGTGCAGGCCCTCGGCGGCGCGAAGAACCACATGCTCGTCCTGCCCGACGCCGACCTGGACCTCGCCGCCGACGCTGCGGTGAATGCGGGCTTCGGCTCGGCGGGCGAGCGCTGCATGGCGATCTCCGTCGTGCTGGCGGTCGACGCCGTGGCCGATGAGCTGGTCACGCGGGTGAAGCAGCGCATGGCGACCCTCCGCACGGGCGACGGCACGCGTGGCACCGACATGGGCCCGCTCATCACGGGCGTGCACCGCGACAAGGTCGCCGGCTACATCGACGTCGCCTCCGCCGACGGCGCGACCGTGGTCGTGGACGGCCGCGACGACGAGTTCGACGGCGACCCCGACGGCTTCTGGCTCGGCCCCACCCTCATCGACCGCGTCCCGACCTCGTCGTCGGTCTACCGCGACGAGATCTTCGGACCGGTGCTCTCGATCGTCCGCGTCGACGGCTACGAGGACGGCCTGCGCATCATCAACGGCAGCCCGTACGGCAACGGCACCGCGATCTTCACCAACGACGGCGGCGCCGCGCGCCGCTTCCAGCGCGAGGTGCAGGTCGGCATGGTCGGCATCAACGTGCCGATCCCCGTGCCCGTGGCGTACCACTCGTTCGGCGGGTGGAAGGACTCGCTCTTCGGCGGCGCGAAGGCGTACGGCGAGCACGGCTTCGACTTCTTCACGCAGGAGAAGGCGATCACGTCGCGCTGGCTCGACCCGTCGCACGGCGGACTGAACCTGGGCTTCCCGCAGCACGAGTGAGGCGGCGGCGTCCGCCCGCCGCCGGGATCAGCCGGCGGCGTCCGCCCGCCGCCGGGATCAGCCGGCGGCGAGCAGGACGACGCCTCCGATGAGGGATGCCGCGGCCAGCGCCAGCGCGATGACCACCAGCACCACATGCACGCGCAGGAACGCGGTGGCGCTGCCCGCGTCATCCCTTGTCCGCGGGTCCTTCGCGACGCGCCGCAGGAACTGCGGCCAGGCCACGATGTTGAAGAGGGCGTTGGCGAAGAGGATCACGGCCAGGGCGATGTGCACCGTTCGAGGCTAATACGGTCGCGGGGTGCCACGATGAGCACATGGACGCACTCCGCAGCTGGCAGCACGACGAGGTGAGCCTGGCGGGTGAGACCCGCGAGGTGTGGCGGAAGGGCTCGGGCACCGGGGTCATCGTCATCCACGAGATCCCCGGCATCGACGACCTGCTCGTCGCCTTCGCCGAGGAGGTCGTCGCCCGTGGGCACACGGTGCTGCTGCCGCGGCTCTTCGGCACTCCGGGAGCGGGCTTCACCGCGCGCAACATCGCGGGCGACCTGGCCCGCTTCTGCGTGCGCCGCGAGTTCTCCACCTTCGCCCGCGGCCGTACCAGCCCCGTCGCCGGATGGCTTCGCGCACTCGCGCGTCAGCTGCACGAGGACGTCGGGGGTCCGGGTGTGGGCGTGGTCGGCATGTGCTTCACCGGGGGCTTCGCGCTCGCGATGATGGCCGATGCGCCGGTCATCGCGCCGGTGCTGGCCGAGCCGTCGCTTCCGTTCCCGATCGGGGCGAAGCGCGGCGCCGACCTCGGGCTCAGTCCGCTCGACCTCGTCGCGGTGACCCGCAAGGCGGCCGAGGGATGCGAGGTGCTGGGACTGCGCTATCGCACGGATGCCGCGACCGGCACCCGCTTCGACACTCTCCGCCGCGAGCTCGGCGACCGGTTCATCGCCGTCGAGTTCGAGGGCGAAGGCCACTCCGTCCTCACCCGCGACCGCCAGGAGGAGGGCGTCGCCCGTGTGCTCGACTTCTTCGACGAGAAGCTCGACGTCGACGCCGGGCGCTGACCGGGGCTCATCGGTGCTCGGGCAGGATCGGGCTGGACCAGCCGGGGTCGCGCCCGAGCTGGGCGGCGCGTGAGAGCGCCGCGGCGCCGAAGCGGTCGCGCACGGCGTCGAGCGCGGTGTCGAGCCGCAGGCCCTCGTCCTCGTCGATCGGCAGTTCCGGCGGGAGCGCGTCAGCCGTGGCGAGCTGGGCGAGCGAGATGCCGATCAGGGTGATGCCGCGCGCGGCGATCTCCGGGGCGGCCGCCGACAGGAGCGCGCGCGCGACGTCGAGGAGCACCACCGTGCGCTGCGTCGGCATGCGCAGTGTGCGCGACCGCGTGGCCTTGGCGTAGTCGCCGTAGCGCAGCCGGAGCACCACGGTGCGGCACGAGCGCTCCCCGTCGCGGAGACGCTGTGCGAGGCGGTCGATGATCTGGCTGAGGATGACGTCGAGCTCCTCGGGTGTGCGCGGGCCGTTCCCGAGGGCCCGCTGCGATCCGATGGAGCCCCGGCGTCGCGCCGTCTCGACGGGTCGCGGATCCCGGAGTCGAGCGAGCGCATGGAGGTGCGCGCCCGCCGCCCTGCCCAGCAGGCGTTCGGCCGTCGAGGACTCGAGCTCCGCCAGCTGTCCGACGGTGCGGATGCCGAGTCGGTGCAGCTTCTCCGCCGTGACCGCTCCCACGCCCCACAGACGCTCCACGGGCAGGGGAAGCAGGAACTCCTCCTCGCGGTCGGGCTCGACCACCAGCAGGCCGTCGGGCTTGCTGACGGCGCTGGCGACCTTCGCGAGGAACTTGGTGCGCGCCACGCCGACCGAGATCGCGAGTCCGGCCTCGGTCCTGACCCGGGCGCGGAGCGCCACCGCGACCTGCTCGGGGGTGCCCGCGAGGCGGCGCAGCCCGCCCACCTCCAGGAACGCCTCATCGATCGACAGACCCTCCACGAGCGGCGTGGTGTCGCGGAAGATGGCGAAGACGGCCTTGCTGGCCGCCGAGTACGCGTCCATCCGCGGGGGCACGACGACGGCGTCGGGGCAGAGCTCGCGCGCCTGCCGGCCACCCATCGCGGTGCGGACTCCGCGGGCCTTGGCCTCGTAGCTCGCCGAGAGTACGACTCCGCCGCCGACGATCACGGGGCGGCCGCGCAGTGAGGGGTCGTCGCGCTGCTCGACGGAGGCGTAGAACGCGTCGAGGTCGGCGTGCAGCACGGTGGCCTCGCCCCGCATCCGACCCTCCCGACGTCCGGAGGGCATCGTCGCACGCACGTGCGACATGACCGGGCCCGGCCCTTCCCTGTCGACCGGGCCCGTCCGTAGGCTGGCCGGGTGGTCGCGCGCCGGTCCGGTGTGACGCCCGTCGTGCGGGATCGTCCTGTGCCGGGCCCGGCCCGCCGAAGGGAAGTCATGTCCGTCACACTCGAGGATGCCCGTCGCGTCATCGCCGCAGCCGAGGCGAAGGCTGATGAGGTCGGTCAGCCGATGAACATCGCCGTCGTCGACGCCGGCGGCAATCTGGTCGCCCACATCCGGCAGGACGGCGCATGGATCGGCAGCGTCGACATCTCCATCAGCAAGGCCTGGACGTCGCGGGCGTTCGACATCTCCACGAAGGACCTCGGCGACAACTCGCAGCCGGGGAAGCAGTTCTTCGGCATCCACACGACCAACGGAGGCCGGGTCGCGATCTTTGCCGGGGGCATCCCGCTCTCCCGCGACGGTGTCGTGGTCGGAGCGGTCGGCGTCAGCGGGGGCTCGGGCGAGCAGGACCACGCCGTCGCCGAGGCCGGCGCCGCCGGGTTCTGAGCGTCTGCGGGCGTCGGCGGCGCGGTCAGTCGCCGGCGTCCGCGTCCGCGCCGGGCTCCGCTCCGGCGCCCGGCTCCGCCTCGGGGTCGTCCGCCATGCCCGCGCGCACCACGACGGGGACGGCGATGCTCGTCACAGAGGCGCCGAGCACGGCCTCGAGGCCGATGCCGATGGGCGCTTCGAGCGTCTCAGCGGGGGAGCCGGGTTCGGCCGGCTCCGACGGGAGACCGGCCCACTCCGACGGCTCTTCGGGGCGGGATGCGAAAAGACCCATGCGACCATTGTGCGCCGGATCGCGGGGCGCCGGATCGCGGGGCGCCGGATCGCGGGGCGCCGGATCGCGGGGCGCCGGATCGCGGGGCGCCGGATCGCAGCGCGCCGTGTGCGGCATCCGTTCCATCGATCGTCGCCGATCGACCGGACGGATCAGGTGGACGTGATGGCGGTGAGGACGGCGTAGGCGACCTGGCGCCCGGCGATGTCGGAGTGTCCGGAGACGAAGTCGTCCGCGCGGAGCGAGGAGACGTGCCCAGGGCGGAAGGCGTAGGTGCCTCCGACGTCGGCGAGGTCGGCCGCGGGCAGCGACGCGGGGGTCCTGAGTGCGCCGTTTCGACCGATGCCGCCGTAGGGGTCGTTCTCGTCGCCGAGTCCCGCCCCGATCTGGCGGGCGAGTCTCGATGCCACCGGATAGGCGACACCGACGGCCTTGTCGTTGTGCGTGAAGGTGACGAGCACCGGCCCGAGGACCTTGGCGGGGACGGCGGCGAAGAGGCCGTCGGTGCCCGCGCCGTCCCAGTCGTGGGCCATGCCGAAGTGGCTGTAGGCCGCCTGCAGCAGCGAGAGCGATGAGACCGGAGCGTCCGCGGCGAGCGCCGCGGCGGTGACCGCACGGCCGCCGAAGGAGTGTCCGACGAGGTGGAGGCGTGCATCGGAGGCCGTGGCGTGCAGCTCCTCGAGGAGACGCGCCATGCCCTTCCTGCCCACCAGGCCCGCACGCTCCTTCATCGTGTAGTACGTCGTGACGTTGAGCAGATTGCGGGCGGCGCTGATCAGTCCGTCGAAGAAGCCCGCGGCTCCGCCGTCCTCGAGGGGAGCGAGACCCGCGGGATCGATGTCGGCGGCGCCGCCGACCGCGGCCGGTGCGGCGTCGTCGGAGCCGCTGTCCTTCGCGGCCTCGAAGACCTGGGCCGGATCGCCTGTCTTCAGCGCGGTGAACGCGGCCTCGTCCTCACCCTTCGTGGAGTTGGGGAGCGTACCGCGCAGGAGGGAGACGAACTCGGCCTGCGCCGCGGAGTCGGTGCGCAGACGGGGGATGAGGGCGGCGAGGCGTGTCGCCGTGGCGGCGTCCTCGACACGCGAGCGGATCTCGGCGGCGAGGACGGCGGCGTCGTCCTCGATGCCCGCGCCGGCCCCGGAGTCCTCCTCGGCCGCCCACTGGATCGACGGCCAGACCATGCCCACGACGACGATGCGCCGATCGGTCGCACCAGGAACGCGGTCACGGACGGCGACGATCGAGGCGACGATCCTCTCGTAGAGGTCACGGGCCTGGGCGGCCGTGTTGTTCCACCCGTGCGAGAGCAGGATCACGTCGGTGGCGTTCCTGTCCCTCACGAGGGATGCCGCCTCCCGCAGCTGGTCGGGCTCCGCGGGGACGCCTTTCTCATCGAACTGCACCTCGGTGTACGGCAGTCTCATGACCACGCCTCCCTGTCCTGGCCCGTGGGCCTACACGCTCTGGATCGCCCGCATCGCGTCCACGAGACCGCGTCCCTGGAATGTCCGCTCGCGGCCGAGGTCGCTCGCCGAGTCCATGAGGATGCGCTTCACGTCGTCGGGCTTGCCGATGAACTCTCTATGGACGGAGAGGAAGGCGGCGGCCACTCCTGATACATGCGGAGCCGACATCGAGGTGCCGGAATCCTCGACATAGGTGACGTCTGCGGACTTCTGGCCCTTCTCCAGCCGCACCGTCGCGCGCGCCTTCTCCAGGAGCTCGCCCGCCCCCGCGCTGACCACCCGCTCGCCCGGGGCCACCAGGTCGGGCTTGAGGCGCCCGTCGCCGGTCGGCCCCTTGGAGGAGAAGTACGACACGCCGGTGGCGTACGGCTTGATCGATGTCGAGCCCACGGTGATCGCCCGCGCGGCGTTGCCCGGGTCGTTGATCGTCATGCCGAAGCCGAGCCGCATCTCCCTGCCGGCGGTGTCGCGCGCCGCGCCGTAGCCGGTGTTGCCCGACGACACGACCACGCAGACGCCGTCGGAGACGAGGCGGTCCACCTCGCGGCAGACGGGGGAGAGGCCCGCCGCGAACCACGATGGATCGAAGGGGTAGCCGAGTGACAGGTTGACCCCGTGCACGATGAGGTCGCGGCCGCCGCGGTTGACGTCCTGGATGTACTGCAGCGCCTCCAGGAGCGACGCGAGGTCGCCGGTCCTGTCGTCGCGCAGCACCTTGATCGGCACGATCGTCGTGCGCGGCGCCATGCCGCTGATGTGGTCGAGCTCGACCCGCTGCACGCCGGTCTCGCCCTCCGCGGTGCGGTACCAGGTCGCCGCGCAGATCGGCTTCCCTCGAGGCCCGACGGCCTGCCCGCCGGCGATGATGCCGGCGACGTGCGTGCCGTGCCCGTTCGGGTCGCGGAGCGCATCCGCGTCGCTCGATCCCGGCACGAAGCTGCGCGCGCTGACCCCGTCGGGGAGGCTCAGGGTGTCGTAGGTGCGGAAATGCGGATGCGTCGCGTCGACGCCGGTGTCCAGCACCGCCCAGACGATGCCGTCGCCCGTGGCGTCGAACGACCGGACGGCGGCATCCGACTTCGTCGTGATGACCGAACGGTGGATCGTCGCGCGCACCTCGAAGTTCGGCCAGATGCGGTTGATGAAGCTGCGGGGAGCGGTCTTGGACTCCTGCCGGCCGCCCCGCACGGCGCCGCCCTTCTCGGCGTCCACGCGGACGAGCTCGAGGATCTCCGTGGCGGTGAGCGCGGCCATGAGGTAGGTGCCCGACAGCCAGGGCTCCGGCACGTCCTTCCGGCCCTGGGCGGCGATGAGCACCGACGCGCGCAGCTCGCCCACGGCATCGCCCGCGGAGATGCCGCTGTCGGTGCGCAGCTCGATGACGATGCCGATGGGCTCGTCGGGGCGGGCCGAGGACATCCGCTCGGCCAGCGGCCGCGTGATGACGGAGTCGGTCACGAGCGAGACGGTCGTCGGCACGCCGGGCAGGGAGAACGCGGGGGTCAGAGGTCCGGAGGGTCCCGGCGCCCGCCGATCGTCGTCGTGCTCGTCGACGTCCGACGGCTCCTCGCCGCGCGGTGCCGGCTTGGCGGGATCCGGCTCGAGGTCGGCGTCCGGTTCGATCGCCCTGAATTCGCGCGGAAGCTGGGGTCGATCCTCGGTTGCCGACATGACGCACCCGCTCTCTCCTGCGGTGACAGTACCGCCGGAGTGCACCCGGTGTCACGGGTGGATCAGCGCATCAGCTGCGGAGCGTCGACTCCGGAGGAGCGGATGCCGCGCCGGCGGCTTCCAGCTTCGCCTGCGCCTTGCGGGCGCGGCGTCCGCCGTTCCGCCGGCCCTCGCCGACGGCCGGAGTGCTCGTGCGGGGCTCGAGCTCGGTGGGGAGTGTGACGGGAGGCATGCCGAAGGCCTTCCGCGAGTTGACGAGCACGCGCCGGCCGAGCAGGTGGTTGCCCGTGCCGCCCACCACGGCGCCGATGCCGAACGGCAGCGCCTTCCCGAGGAAGGAGGCGCCCCCCTTGGCGGCGAACTGGCGGACGAACGAGCCCTTGAGCCGGTCGACGAGCGGCCCGACGGCGGCGCGGGGGAGCGTCTTGGTGATGAGCTCGCCCCAGTAGCGATCGCGGGTGACGCCCTTTCCGCCGGCCTGGCCGGCGAGCTGTGACACGAGGTCGATGCCCTCCTTGCCGAGCATCAGCGTGAGGACGAGCGCGCGGGCGCGGTCGGGGTTGTCGACGGGGATGCCGTGCACCTCCGACACCGACTGCGCGAACAGCGCCGTCGCCTCCAGGAAGCCGACCGTCTCGACGCCGCTGAGCGCGAGCGTGATGCCGGTCCCGATGCCCGGGACGACCGCCGTCGCACCGACGGCGGCGCCGCCGGTGGTGACGGCGGCGAGATAGCGGCGTTCGAGCATCTTGACGATGTCGAGGGTGGAAGCCTCGGGGTGACGGGCGCGGATCCCGCGGAGGTGCGCGAGCACGAGCGGGCGCTGCACGGCCAGCACGCGGTCGAGCACGCGCACCAGTCGGGGATGCTCGTCGGAGCCCGCGGGAGGAAGCCCGCCGTCCCAGGGGGACTCGTCGGTGAGGGAGTGGATGCGATGCACCTTGTCGGCCATGCCGCGAGTGTACGGACGCCGTCTGCACGAAGGCCGAGGCTTGACGGGCGGGTCGGCGGGACTTCTCGTGACGGCGGGGGCGGGTCGGCCGCCATCCGCTTCGTCCGTTGTCGATTCGTGACGCGATGGAGGGCGCAATCGGGCGTCACCCTCGGGGCGGACGGACTTCGTCTTGGTAGGTTGGAGCGGTGCCAGCCTCTCTACCGGTGCCTGACGACGCCTTCTCGGAAGACTCCGACGGGACGGTCGATCGCGAACCGGGGCAGGGCGGCCGGATCGTCCAGCTGCCCTCCGCGTCGGTGGCTCCGGCCGGTGGTCGCGTCGAGGCGAACGGTGCGACCGAGGACTCGGCGTTGACTCCGCCTGAGGCTCCGGCTGGGACGCCGGCTGAGGGTGCCGAGCCGAAGCCGGCGCCCACGCCGCGTGCCCCGCGGAAGCCCCGCGCGACGGCAGGTCAGACACCGCCGCGGCCACGCGCTCCGCGGGCGACGTCCGCGACGTCGGGCGCCGCCAAGCCTCGGGCGCCGCGGACCAAGAAGCCCACGGCGGCGGCCTCGGCAACGCCCGTGAAGGACGCCGCGCGCGAGGTGGAGCCCGTCGAGGAGAAGCCGACCTCGGATCAGCCGACCGTCGACGTCGCCGCCGACACGCCCGAGCCGGTGAATTCCGTGCCCGTCGAGCAGGCGACTACGGATGCCGCGATCGTGACTACTGAGGATGCCGCGGTCGCGGCGCACCCCGGACCGCCACCGCCGCTGCCGCCCGACCTGCGCCCGCCGACCGTGCCTGCCGGCCTCGTCATCCCGCCGCGTCCGCCGCTGCCCGTCGTGCAGCCGCAGGCCGAGGATGTCGACACCGAGTCCGCCGCCGGCGTCGTCGCGGACGCGCCCGGGATCGCCGGCGAGGCGGAACCCGCCGAGGTCGCGCCCGAGGACGTCGTCGTCGAGAAGACGGTCGCGGACGAGCCCGAGAGCCCGGTCGCTGAGAACCCGGCTGACGACGCGGTCGATGACACGGTCGCCATCCGGGTCGTCGCCGCGGAGCCGGAGCCCGACCTCGAACAGACGTTCCTCGAGGAATCGCCGTTCGCCGAGCCGATCTTCGAGGAGCCGGACCTCGAAGAGCCGATCGTCGACGAGCCGATGATCGACGAGCCCGACCTCGAGGAGCCGATCCTCGAAGAGCTCGAAGCCGACGACCTCACGACGGACGTCGACACCGAGGACGCGGCATCCGTCCCCGTCGTCGAGCCCGACGTCGACACCGGGACTCCGTCCGATGTCGACGAGGCCACCGACCTGGCGGACCCCTCCGCGGTCGAGGAGTCCTCGGCCGCCGCCGCCGTGGTGTTCGACCGCGACGAGACCGACGTCGAGACGGACGTCGACGGCGCCGTGCTGCGGGTCCGCGGCATCACCAAGGTCTTCGGCGAGACGCGCGCCGTGGACGGCATCGACCTGACCGTCCCGGCCGGCACCTTCTACGGCCTGGTCGGCCCCAACGGCGCCGGCAAGACCACCACCCTCTCGATGATCGCCGGCCTGCTGCGCCCTGACCGGGGCTCGATCGAGGTCAACGGCATCGACGCGAAGACCGACCCGGTGGGGGCGAAGCGGGCGATGGGCGTGCTGCCCGACCGCCTGCGCACCTTCGACCGTCTGACGGGCCGCCAGCTGCTGTACTACTACGGCATCCTCCGCAAGCTTCCGCCGTCGGTGGTGGAGAGCCGCACCGCCGATCTTGCGCGCGCCTTCGACCTGACCGACGCGCTCGGCCGTGTCGTCTCCGACTACTCCGCCGGCATGGCGAAGAAGGTCATGCTCGCGGGAGCGATGATCCATTCGCCGCGCCTGCTCGTGCTCGACGAGCCGTTCGAGGCCGTCGACCCGGTCTCCAGCGCGGTCATCCTCGACATCCTCGGCACGTACGTCGCCCACGGCGGCACCGTGATCCTTTCCAGCCACGGCATGGACCTGGTCGAGCGGGTGTGCTCGCGGGTCGCGGTCATCGTGGCCGGGCAGGTGCTGGCCGAGGGGACCGTCGACGAGGTGCGCGGTGAGCTGACTCTCGAGCAGCGCTTCATCGAGCTGGCCGGCGGCCTCAGCGACGTGGAGGGTCTCGAGTGGCTGCACACGTTCTCCGACTGAGGATCGCGCTGATGCTGGGCGCCCTCCGCGGGGAGCCCGTGCACGTCGTCCGCATGGTGGCCGGTCTCGTGGCGCTCATCGCGGGCACGGTGCTCGCCTGCTGGGCCCTGCTGACGCTGCGGGATGCCACGTCCGCCGCCGCTCTGACGGTCACGGTCCTCGGCGGTTCGGCCGTGACCCTCGGCTTCGCGCTCGCGCCCCTGATGGCCGGCACCAGCGACCCGCTGGACCCACGGCGCTTCTCCGTCTTCGGGCTGCCGCCCGCACCGCTCGCCGCGGTGCTGCTGCTGGCCGGACTCCTCAGCGTCCCCACCTTCGTCCTGATCGCGCTCGGGGTCTGCCTCGTCCTCGTCTGGCAGGCGCACGGGGTGCCCTGGCCGGCGGGCGCCTTCGGGGTCATGCTCGGCATCCTCACCTGCTCTCTCCTCGCCCGCGTGAGCATGGCGGTCACCGCCGCGTTCATCCGCGAGCGTCGGTCCCGCGAGCTCACCGGCGTCTTCGTCCTGGCCGTCCTCGTGGTGGTCGTGCCGGTCGGGGTGTTCCTGTCGTCGCTCGAATGGCGCGGCACGGTGCCGCCGCCGCTGCGCGCCGCGGTCGGCGCCCTCGCGCTCACGCCCGTCGGCGCCTCGTGGGCGTATCCCGCCGAGCGCGTGATCGACGACGGCGCGCCCACCGCGGCGCTGACCGTCGCGGTGCTCACCGTCGCGATCCTGGCCTGCTTCTGGGCGCTGATCGTGCGGCACGCCCTCACGTCGACGGAGCGCCCCGTGGCCGTGCGCGAGCACGGCGGACTCGGCTGGTTCGGCGTCGCCCCCGGCACCCCCGGCGGAGGGGTCGCCGCGCGCAGCCTCGTGTACTGGTTCCGCGACAGCCGCTACCTGGTGAACATCGTCGCCGTGCCCATCGCCGCCGCGATCACGATGCTCCCGCTGCTCATCGCCGGCGTGCCGTTCGAATACGCGGTGCTGGTGCCCGTGCCCCTGGCCGCGCTGTTCTTCGGCTGGCTGCCGCACAACGACCTCGCGTACGACTCCTCCGCCGTGTGGATGCACATCGGAAGCGGCATCCGCGGCGTCTCCGACCGCATCGGCCGGCTGGTTCCCGTGCTCCTCGTCGCCGTTCCGGTGCTCGCCGTCGCCGTTCCGCTCACGGTCGCCGGTCACGGCCGGTGGGCTCTCCTCCCGGCGATGGTCGGCGTCTGCGCCTCGCTCTTCCTCAGCGCCCTCGGACTGTCGAGCATCTCGTCGGTCGTGGCGCCGTACGCGGTGGCCCGGCCGGGCGACAGCCCGTTCCAGCAGCCGCAGCGCGTCGGCGCCGGCGGTGCCGTCGCCCAGGGCGTGGTCTTCCTCGGAGCGATCGTGCTCAGCGCCCCCGCCCTGTGGTGGGGCTGGCTGGCCCTGACCGGCGACTACTCCCAGACCACCGCGGCCCTGTGGAGCGGCCTGGCGATCGGCGTGGTGGTGTTCGCGGTGGGCATCTCGATCGGCGCGTCTGTGTTCACGCGTCGCAGCTCACGCCTGATGGAATTCGCCGAGTCCACCTGAGCGTCCTCGGTTAGACTCGCTCTCCATGAGCACCCCCTTGGACAGACCTGACCAGGGAGGCACCGCCACCCTGGACCGAGAGCTCGAAGAGCTGATCCGCGAGGAGAATCTCGAGCCGGGTGATCATGAGCGCTTCTCCCATTTCGTCAAGAAGGACAAGATCCTGGAGTCCGCGATCACCGGCAAGCCTGTGCGCGCCCTCTGCGGCAAGAAGTGGATCCCGGGGCGTGATCCGGAGAAGTTCCCGGTGTGCCCCACCTGCAAGGAGATCTACGAGTCGATGGTCGGCTGAGCGCAGCCGCGCCCATCAGGCGACGTCGACGAAGACGGTCTCCAGCGCCGGATCCGACCTGCTGAGCGCGAGGGCGCGCACGGGCAGCTCCTCCCGCACGCGGGCGTGATGTGACCGTGCGGCCGCGACACCCTCGGGGCCCTCGGCCGCCGCGTCGATGTCGCCGCCGGTGACGAAGCTCGTCTGGAGTGCGCGGGCATCCGGGTGCTCGGCCGCCGTGGCGACGTCCTCGAAGCCGTCCGACACGGTGACGAGCTCGCTCGTCGCGGTGCCGTGCTCGAGCGTCCGGAACGCGGCCTTGCGTCCTCCGCGGGAGGCCTTGTCGGCGGACGCCTTGGCGACGCCGACCCAGGAGCCCGCGGCATCCTGTCGTGCGACGAGCTTGTAGACCATCCCTGCCGTCGGCGACCCGGAGCCCGTCACGACCGACGTGCCGACGCCGTACGCGTCGACGGGGGAGGCCGCGAGCGCCGCGATCGCGTACTCGTCGAGGTCGCTCGTGACGGTGATGCGCGTGCGCGTGGCGCCGAGTTCGTCCAGCTGCGCGCGCACCTCGGCGGCGACGGTGGGGAGGTCGCCGGAGTCGATGCGGACGCCGCCCAGCTCGGGGCCGGCGACCTGCACGGCGAGCTCGACACCGCGGCGGATGTCGTAGGTGTCGACGAGGAGCGTCGTGCTCGGGCCGAGAGCGGCGATCTGGGCGCGGAAGGCGTCTTCCTCGGTGTCGTGCAGCAGCGTCCACGAGTGGGCCGCGGTGCCCATGGTGGGTACGCCCCAGCGGCGTCCGGCCTCGAGGTTCGAGGTGGCGCCGAAGCCGGCGATGTACGCGGCGCGCGCGGCGGCCACGGCCGACTCCTCGCCCGCGCGGCGCGAGCCCATCTCCGCCAGCGGCCGGTCGCCGGCCGCGATCGACATGCGCGCGGCGGCCGTGGCGACGGCGCAGTCGTGGTTGAGCACGCTCAGCGCGAGCGTCTCCAGGATCACCGCCTCCGCGAACGTGCCCTCCACCGTCAGCACGGGGGAGCCGGGGAAGTACGCCTCGCCCTCGCGGTAGCCGATGATCGAGCCGCCGAAGCGGTAGTCCTCGAGGTAGGAGACGGTCGAGGCATCCACGACCTTCTCGTCGCGGAGGTAGCGCAGCTCGTCCTCGCCGAAGCGGAAGTCGCGGATGAGGCTCATCAGGCGCCCGGTGCCGGCGACGACGCCGAAGCGGCGGGCACCGGGGAGGCGGCGCGCGAACAGCTCGAAGACGCAGCGGCGGCCCGCCGTCCCGTCGCGCAGGGCCGCATCGAGCATGGTGAGCTCGTAGCGGTCGGTGTGGAGGGCCGTGCTGCGCAGGACGCCGGTGCTCGTCATGCGGTCAGCCTACTGAGCGAGCCTCCCGTGCCGGTCGCAGGGCGCGCGTGCGGTATACGCCCCGACACCCCGCCGCGGGTGCCGCCGAGGCCGCCGCTCCCGACGACCGGCACGCAGAGGGGTGGCGCGGCCCCTGGCGTAGGGTGGGGGATCGTGGATGACGCGCCGATCGGGATCTTCGACTCCGGGGTCGGCGGGCTCACCGTCGCCCGATCGATCTCTGCGCTCCTGCCGCGCGAGTCGCTGCTCTACATCGGCGACACGGCACATTCGCCCTACGGCCCCAAGCCCATCGCCGACGTGCGCCGCTACTCGCTCGAGGTGCTCGACACCCTCGTCGACCAGGGCGTGAAGATGCTCGTCATCGCCTGCAACACGGCCTCGGCCGCCATGCTGCGCGACGCGCGCGAGCGCTACTCCGTGCCGGTGGTGGAGGTGATCGGCCCCGCCGTCCGCACGGCGATGTCGACGACCCGCAACGGCCGTATCGGCGTCATCGGCACGGCGGGGACCATCGCCTCGCGCGCCTACCAGGACATGCTCGAGGTGAACGCCCGCCTGACCGTCTTCGCCCGCGCCTGCCCGCGCTTCGTCGAGTTCGTCGAGGCGGGGGTCACCGAGTCGTCCGAGGTGCTCGCCGTCGCCGAGGAGTACCTCGCACCGCTCCGTCACGCCGGCGTCGACACGCTCGTGCTCGGCTGCACGCACTACCCGTTCCTGGAGGGTGCTATCAGCTACGTCATGGGCGAGGGCGTGTCGCTGGTCTCCAGCGACAGCGAGACCGCGAAGGACGTCTACCGGCAGCTCGTCTCCCGAGATCTTCTCGCGGGGCCGGATGCTGCGCCCACCCATGTCTACGAGGCCACCGGCACCTCCGCCGACGACTTCGTCACGCTCGCGCACCGGCTGATGGGCCGGGAGATCCGCGACGTCCAGCTGGTGCAGACCGGCGCCATCGACCTGCCGCGCTGAGCCGCGGCATCCGACATCCCGCGTCCGACGCGCACACACGAGGAGAGCAATGAGCGAGATCATCCGGGCAGACGGCCGCGCCGTCGACGACCTGCGTCCCATCACCATCGAGCGCGGGTGGAGCGCGCACGCCGAGGGGTCCGCGCTGATCTCCTTCGGCGGCACCAAGGTGCTGTGCACGGCGTCGTTCACCAACGGCGTGCCGCGCTGGCTGACGGGCAAGGGCAAGGGCTGGGTGACGGCGGAGTACGCGATGCTGCCGCGTGCGACCAATTCCCGCAACGACCGCGAGAGCATCAAGGGCAAGGTCGGCGGGCGCACGCACGAGATCTCCCGCCTCATCGGTCGCGCGCTGCGTGCCGTCGTGGACACGAAGGCGCTCGGCGAGAACACCATCGTCATCGACTGCGACGTGCTGCAGGCCGACGGCGGCACGCGCACCGCGGCGATCACCGGCGCCTACGTCGCGCTGGCCGACGCCATCGAATGGGGCCGCGCGAAGAAGTTCATCGGGCAGAAGGCCACGCCGCTGATCGACTCCGTGGCGGCCGTCTCGGTCGGCATCATCGACGGCACGCCGATGCTCGACCTCGCCTACGTCGAGGACGTCCGCGCCGAGACCGACATGAACGTCGTGGTGACCGGCCGCGGCCTGTTCGTCGAGGTGCAGGGCACCGCGGAGGGTGCGCCGTTCGACAAGCGCGAGCTCGATGCCCTGCTCGAGCTCGGCGTCGCCGGCTGCGCCGATCTCCGCGACCTTCAGACCACGGCCCTCGCGGGGGAGTGACCGTGGGTCGCATCGTCCTCGCCACCCACAATCCGCACAAGGTCGTCGAGTTCCAGGCGATCGTGGCGGAGGTGCGGCCCGACCTCGAGGTCATCGCCTACGACGGGCCGGAACCCGTGGAGGACGGCGTGACGTTCGCGCACAACGCCCTCATCAAGGCGCGCGCCGCAGCCGCTCACACCGGGCTGCCCGCGCTGGCGGACGACTCCGGCATCTGCGTCGACGTGCTCGGCGGGTCGCCCGGGGTCTTCTCCGCCTACTGGGCCGGGCACGCGAAGGACGCCGCGGCCAACCTCGCCCTGCTGCTCGACCAGCTCTCCGACATCGCCGACGCGCACCGCACCGCGCACTTCACCTCGGCGATCGCGGTGGTCACGCCGGCTGGCGAGGAGCACGTCGTCGAGGGCATCTGGCCGGGGCGGCTGGCGCGCGAGGCCGGGGGAGCGGGCGGCTTCGGCTACGACCCCGCCTTCATCCCCGACGGCCAGGACCCGGAGGCCGAGCGCACGGTCGGCGAGTGGTCCGCGGTGGAGAAAAACGGCGAGTCCCACCGCGCGCGCGCGTTCCGGGAGCTCGGCCCGCTGCTCGCCGAGCTCTGACGCGCGGCTCCAGGTGAGAACCGTGATCGTTCCCGACTGCGCGGAATGCCGCGGACGCGCGGCCCGGCGGCCGTAACCTGGCCTCATGCACGATCACGCGCCGGAGGGCGGCATCCGCGGCGGCAGCAACCGCCGGCTGCTGGGCGTGTCGCTCGCGATCACCTCGGTGGTCATGGTGGTGCAGGTCGTCGGTGCCGTCCTGTCCGGATCGCTCGCCCTCCTCGCGGACGCCGTCCACATGTTCACGGATGCCGCGGCGCTGGTCATCGCGCTCGTGGCGAGCATGGTTGCTGCCCGGCCCGCCACCGAGCGACGCACCTACGGCTTCCAGCGCGCCGAGGTCTTCGGCGCGCTGATCAACGGCGTCATCCTGATCGCGTTGTCGGCGTGGGTGGCCGTAGAGGCCATCCAGCGCCTGGTGAATCCGCAGGAGGCGGAGGTGGCCGGCGGCCCGATGCTCATCGTCGCCGCGATCGGGCTCGTCGCCAACGCGGTGGCCATGTGGCTGCTGAGCGCGGCGCAGAAGCGCAGCATCAACGTGCGCGGGGCGTACCTCGAGGTGCTGGGCGACCTCCTCGGCTCCGCCATGGTCATCGTCGCGGCGATCGTCATCCTGTTCACCGGATGGGCGCCAGCCGACGCGATCGCCTCCCTGCTCATCGCAGCGATGATCGTGCCGCGCGCGATCGGCCTGCTGCGCGAGGTGGCCTCGGTGCTCGGCGAAGAGGTGCCGCGCGGCATCCAAGTGCAGGAGATCCGCGCGCACATCCTGCGCACTCCCGGCGTCGTCGACTGTCACGACGTGCACGTGTGGCAGCTCACGCGCGGAGCGCCGGTCTTCTCGGCGCACGTCACGGTCGCCGACGAGGCGCTCCGCGACGGCGCCTCCTCGGCCATCCTCAGCCGGCTGCAGGGCTGCCTGGCAGATCACTTCGACGTCGAGCACTCGACGTTCCAGCTCGAGGCCGCGGGGCACGTCGAGCACGACGACGCGCGCCACGCCTGAGCATCAGCTCTCGCGCACGACCTCGGACGGCGACTTGTCGGGACGCAGTCCGCGCCACCGGGAGTGCCGGAGGATGCCGCCGGGCGTGAACTCCGCGAACTCGACCTCGCCGACGAGCTCGGGCCGCACCCACAGCGCGTCGCGCGCGTCGGCGCGCGGCACGCCGACGAGCGTCGTGCCGTCGGTCCGCAGCGGTTCGAGGCGGTCCTGCAGCATGCGCAGCGTGCTCTCGCTGAAGCCGGTGCCCACACGCCCCGCGTACTGCAGTCCGTCCGGCCCCGGAATGCCGAGCAGCAACGACGCGAACGTCGACGCGCGGCTGCCCTGCCCCGGTCGGATGCCGGCGATCACGACCTCCTGTGTGCGCGTCAGCTTCACCTTGAGCCAGGAGTCCGAGCGGATGCCGCGGCGATACGTCGACGCGGGATCCTTCACCACGACGCCCTCGAGGTCGAACCGGCGGCTGGTCTCCAGCGCCTCGCGGACGTCGTCGAACACCGGCGGGACCACGAAGGTCTCGGGGAGGCCCCGTGCGACGTGCTCCAGGATGCTGCGGCGCGCCGTCAGCGGAAGGCGGGTCACGTCGCGGCCCGCGGCGGCCAGGACGTCGAAGAGGTAGTAGGTGACGGGCGTCCGCTTCGCCTCGCGGGCGACATCTCCGGCACGCGCCAGGTTCATGCGGGTCTGCAGGAGCGGGAAGCTCGGGCGGCCGCGCTCGTCGAGGGCCACGAGCTCGCCGTCGAGGATCACGGGCTCGGAACCGAGCGCGAGAGCCGCGCCGCTGATCTCGGGGTACTTCGCCGTCGACTCGTTGCCGCTGCGCGCCCAGAGGCGGAGGCTCTCGCCGTCCCACACCCCGACGGCACGGATGCCGTCCCACTTCGCCTCCGCCCACGCGGCGCCGGTCCACGACCGCGCGGCGGTCTCCGCCCACTCGGGGGTGGCGGTGGTCGACAGCATCGGCCGCAGGTCCGCCGGGGCGGGCGGCCAGGCGAGCGGGGGAGCCTGCGCGAGGAGCTCGTCGACCGGCATCTCGGGGGCGGACTCGGGAAGGTCGGGCACAGGTTCCGGTCGCGCGTCCTCGGCAGGTCCGTCAGCGGAGGGCTCGTCTTCGGCCGCCGGAGTCCTGCCGTCCGCCTGCGGTGACGCCTCGACGACCTCGCCGTCCGGCTGAGGGCGGCCCGCAGCATCCGTCTTCATCCGGTGCAGAAGCCACTGCGACTTCTCGCCCGCGCCCTTCGTGCGGATGAGGGCGAGACGCACGCGGCCGAGCGGACCGCCGGGGCGGCCCTCGAGGGTCGCGATGACCTCGTCGTCGCGCCACTTCTCGAGCTCGAAGCGCCCGTCGTCCCAGATCGTGACCGACCCCCCGCCGTACTCGCCCGCGGGGATCGTGCCCTCGAACGAGGCGTAGTCCATCGGGTGGTCCTCGGTCATGATGGCCAGGCTGTTGCGACGCGGCGTCGGCGGCACGCCGCGGGGCACCGCCCAGCTCACGAGGACGCCGTCGTGCTCGAGGCGGAAGTCCCAGTGCAGTGCGGTCGCGTGGTGCTCCTGGATCACGAAGCGCGGCAGGTCGGACGGATCGACGGTCGCGGCCGCGGGGTCCGACGGCACGGGCTCCGGCGTCTTGCCCGCCGTGCGCTTGGAGATGTAGGCGGCGAGGGGGCCGTCGTCCGACTCGCGGCCGCCGGCGTGGAACCCGAGCGCTGAGAGCGGGTCGCCGATGTCGTCGATGCGGGCGAGCACCTCCTCGAAGGAGAGCTGCCGGAGGTCGGCATCGTCGAGCTCGTCCCACGTGCGGGGTGCGGCGACGTTGGGGTGCGCCCGTCCGCGGAGCGAGTAGGGGGCGATGGTCGTCTTCGCGCCGTTGTTCTGGCTCCAGTCGATGAGCACGCGACCGTCGCGCACCGACTTCTTCATCGAGCTGACGACGAGGTCGGGATGATCGGCCTCGATCGCGCGCGCCAGCTCGTGGGCCAGAGCGGAGGCCTGCTCGCTGGTCTGCCCGGGCGGCAGCGCCGAGTAGAGCTGGATGCCCTTGCTGCCGCTGGTGACGGGGAAGGGGTCCAAGCCCATGTGCCCGAGGATCTCCCGCGCCCAGCGGGCCACCTCCGCGCATTCGGCCAGGCCCGTCCCCGGACCGGGGTCGAGGTCGAGCACGAGGCGGTCGGCGTCGCCTCGCTCGCCCGAGGCGGTGAAGCGCCACTGCGGCACGTGCAGCTCGAGACTCGCCACCTGTGCGAGGTACACCAGGGTCGGCACGTCGCCGACCAGGGGGTAGTCCTTCGGGCCGCCCGAGTGCGGGATCGGCAGGCGGTGGACCCACGACGGTGCACCGGGCTCGAGATCCTTCGCGAAGAACGACTGCCCCGGATGCTGCGCCGTCCCCACCCCGTCGGGCCACCGCTTGCGGGTGACCGGGCGACCGATCACGTGCGGGATCATCGTCGGCCCGACGCGCGTGTAGTAGTCGATCACCTCCCCTTTGGTCGTACCCGTCTCGGGGTAGAGCACCTTGTCGAGGTTGGTGATGCGCAGGCGGCGACCGCCGATGCTCGCCAGCTGCTCTCCCGCCATGTCTCCATCCTGCCGCGCGGTGTCAAGGGCCGCCGCCGGGGTAGCCGCCGGGCGCCCCGCCGGTGTTCACTGGGACCATGAGGGCGATCTGGAAGGGCGCGTTGACGTTCGGGCTCGTGAACGTGCCGGTGAAGGTGTACTCCGCGACGGAGGATCACGACGTCTCGCTGCACCAGGTGCACAACAAAGACGGCGGGCGCATCCGCTATCAGCGCGTCTGCGAGATCGACGGCGAGGTCGTGCCCTACTCCGACATCGATAAGGCGTACGACGACGGCGATCGCACGGTGGTGCTCACCAAGGAGGACCTCGACTCCCTCCCGTCCGAGCGCAGCCGCGAGATCGACGTCGTGGAGTTCGTGCCGTCGGAGCAGGTCGACCTGCTGACGCTCGACCGCGCCTACTACCTCGAGCCCGACTCCGCCTCGCCGAAGGCCTACGTGCTGCTGCGGCGCACCCTCGAGCAGACCGACCGCACCGCGATCGTGCGCTTCTCGCTGCGGCAGAAGACACGGCTGGCGGCCCTGCGTGTGCGCGGCGACGTGCTCGTGCTGCAGACGCTCCTGTGGGCCGACGAGGTGCGCGAGGCCGCGTTCCCCTCGCTCGACGAGAGCGTGCGCATCAGCGCGAAGGAGCTCGAGCTCTCGGCGTCGCTGGTCGAGTCGTTCTCCTCCGACTTCACCCCGTCGGATTTCACCGACGAGTACCAGGAGGAGCTGCGCACCCTCATCGAGGCCAAGCTCGAGAAGGGCGACGCGCTCGACACCGCCGAGACCTTCGGCGAGAAGGACGAGGAGGATTCCGGCGGCGAGGTCATCGACCTGATGGCCGCCCTGCGTGCCAGCGTCGAGCGCAGCCGGGCGGCGCGCGGAGCGGACGCGTCCGACAAGAAGACGACGGATGCCGCGGCCTCCGGCTCGGCGAAGGCGTCGGGCAGCGCCGCCGACAAGAAGAAGGCGCCCGCCACCAAGACCGCCGCATCGTCGAAGGCGTCTGCCGCCAAGACGGCGCCGGCCCGGAAGGCGCCGGCCAAGAAGACCGCGAAAGCCTCCTGAGACACGAAACGGATGCCGCGGCCTCGGGCCGCAGCATCCGTCTCGGAAGCAGGGTCAGACCGTCGGAGTGCCGCCGTCGCGGTGGTGCGGCTGGTCGAAGACGTCCTTGTCGAGCGTGAGGTGCTGGGCCTCGGCGGCGTCGGTCTCACCGTCGCCGGCGAGCGCCTCCTTCTTGGCCTTCGAGCGCTCACGGAAGTAGTGCACGGCGATGAAGCCGATGGTGCCGGCTACCGCGGCGAGGAGGATCACATCGATGTAGCTCGTGACGAAGTCGCGCACCGGGGGGATGAGTCCGACGGCGTACCCGAGCATGGTGAGGCCGATGCCCCACAGCACGGCGCCGATCAGGTTGTAGAGCGTGTAGCGCCACTTGTTCATGTGGCCGACGCCGGCCGCGATCGGCGCGAACGTGCGGACGACCGGCACGAAGCGCGCCAGGATCACGGTCGCGGCGCCGAAGCGCTCGAAGAAGGCGTTCGTACGCTCCACGTTGGCACGGCTGAAGATGCCGGATTCCTTGCGCTCGAAGATCGCCGGGCCGGCCTTGTGGCCGATGAGGTAGCCGACCTCGCCGCCGACGAAGGCCGCGAAGCCGATGAGCAGCGCGACGAACCAGACGTTCATGCCGAAGACCCCGTGAGGCGCGACATCCGAGGGGTGCGAGAGGAGCCCCGCGATGATGAGCAGCGTGTCGCCGGGGAGCAGGAACCCGATGAGCAGGCCGGTCTCGGCGAAGATGATGAAGCACACGACGAGGAGAGCCCAAGGGCCCGCCGCGGCGATGATCGTCTCGGGGTCGAGCCAGGGAAGAAGCGCGGCGTGGTGCACGTGTGTCGATTCCGTCGGGCCGCGGATGCGGCGGTCGGCGTGGTGCGGGAGGTGGTGGCGATGGCCGCCGCCGTGCGGAAGGTGGGACTTGAACCCACACGCCCGGAGGCACAGGAACCTAAATCCTGCGTGTCTGCCAGTTTCACCACTCCCGCTGGTGTGTCGATTGTATCGGTGGCGCTGTGGATCACCTGTGGCCTACGCGACCTGGGTCTGTTGTCCCGCGACGGCGCACCGTGCATCATGAGGCATACGCTGGTCCGACAGATCGAGAGGCTGCCCGAGTGGACGCACTGTGGAGCCTGAACGTCATCGACGGTCCGGCATATTGGGGCGTCCTCATCGCCGCCGTGGTGTTCGCGATCTACCTGCTGATGCGCACTCCCTCGCCGCGGTGGGTGCTGACGTCTCTCCTCGGCATCGTGCTGGGCGTGGCGATCGCGCTGGGCGTCTTCCTGGCGAGCAACGCGACGAACGCCTTCGGGTCGCCGCTCCCGCTGTTCGTCGCGTGGTGGTCGATGGGCGCGCTGGGCGGCGTGGGGCTGGCGGTGGCCAACCTCTTCCGCTCGCGCTGGTGGCGCAAAGTGCTCGCGATCATCGGCGCGCTCGTGTTCGCGCTGGCCGGCGGCCTCGGCATCAACGCCGCCTACGGCCTGAACCCGACGCTGGGGAGCATGTTCGGCGTCTCGGCCGACAATCCCGTGAACATCCCGACGCCGGACCCGACGCGGACGAACGCCGGCCCGCTCTACAGTTCGTGGACGCCGCCGGCCGACATGCCCGCCAAGGGCACGCAGGGCACGCAGGTCATCCCGGCGACGGTGTCGGGCTTCGACGCGCGGCCGGCGGGCATCTACCTGCCCCCCGCGGCGCAGGTCGCGAACGCCCCGGCTCTGCCGCTGGTCATCCTCATGATGGGATACCCCGGCAACCCCGACCCGAGCTACATCGGTGCCGTGCTCGACGACTACGCGTCGAAGAACAAGGGCCTCGCGCCGATCGTCGTCGTGGCCGACCAGATCGGCAACGGGGGAGACCCCGCGTGCGCGGACTCCTCGACCTTCGGCAACGCGGAGACGTACATCAAGAAGGACGTCGTCGACTGGGCCAAGACGAACCTCAACATCCTGGAAGACCCGAAGTTCTGGGTGATCGCCGGCTACTCCAACGGCGGCGGCTGCGCCATAAAGTACGGCGCGGAGGAGCCCGACGTCTTCATGAACATCCTCGACATCTCCGGTGAGGAATACCCCGGCTCGGAGGATGCCGACAGCGTCACGGCGCAGATCTACGGCGGCGACGCCGCGAAGTTCGAGGCCTCCAAGCCGATCAACATCCTCGCCGCGAACAAGGGCAAGTACGACGGGGTCAACGCGATTTTCACCGTCGGCGGTGCAGACCCGGCCTTCATCCCCGCGGCCAAGGCCGTCTCCGCCGCGGCGAAGGACGCCGGCATGACGACCGCCTACATCGAGATCCCCGGCGCCGGCCACGTCGTGGACGGCCTCAACGGCGGCCTGGACGCCGGCTTCGGCCTGCTGTACCCGATCCTGCAGCTCTCGCCCCCGGGGTCGTAGGACGGAGCATCCGCTCACCTGACGCCCGTCGTCGTTACCGGGCCTCATTCCGAACGGCGGTGACAGGTAGGCGAGCGGCGGCGGGCCGTTCGGGCGAGGACGGGTTGCCCGCGTTCCGTTCACCTGACGCCCGTTGTCGCCACGGATGGCTCATTCCGCACTCTCCCGTCAGGTGAGCGAGCGGTGCTGGGCCGCTCGCGCCACACGGGCTGCCCGCGTTCCCTTCACCTGTCAGGGCTCGTCGCATCGTGCCGATGATTCCCCATGTCCGCGTCAGGTGGACAGGAGAGGGTGGATGCTGCGGCGCGGGCGCTGTGGATAACTCGCGCGGGGCGGTCGGCGGTCTTGCGAGGATGCACGGGTGAGTCCGGTCGCCAGCCCCGTCGCCGCGGTCGCCGAGCGCGTCCGCGAGCGGCTGAGGGCTGAGCAGACCGACCCGGCGCGGCATCCGGACGCGGCCGCGCTGATCGCCCGATCTGAGGTGCGGCGGCACAACGACTTCGCCCTCGCCCGCGGCCTGTCGCCCGTCGACGACGAGGCGTCGTGCGTGCGCGACGTGCTGGCCGCGGTGTCGGGGTACGGGCCGCTGCAGGCCTACCTCGACGATCCGACGGTCGAGGAGCTGTGGATCAACGCCCCCGACCGCATCTTCATCGCGCGAGGCGGGCGGTCGGAGCGTGTGCCGCTGTCGCTGAGCGACACCGCCGTCCGCGACGTCGTGGAGCGGATGCTGCACGCCACCGGTCGACGCGTCGACCTGAGCCAGCCCTTCGTCGATGCCTCCCTGCCCGACGGGTCGCGCCTGCACGTCGTCATCCCCGACATCAC
Source organism: Microbacterium lemovicicum (assembly GCF_003991875.1). Taxonomy (NCBI): domain Bacteria; kingdom Bacillati; phylum Actinomycetota; class Actinomycetes; order Micrococcales; family Microbacteriaceae; genus Microbacterium; species Microbacterium lemovicicum. The sequence continues at coordinate 1,875,667 of NZ_CP031423.1, read as the reverse complement.
CCGGCGGCATTGGTCGGTGAACGTCCGGAAGTTCCTGCCCGCCTACCGCGACCTGGACACGCTCGAGGCGATCGGCTCGATCGCTCCGGAGGCCGCTGTGCACCTGCGCGCGGCCATGACGGAGGGGCGCAGCATCCTGGTGTCCGGAGCCACGCACGCGGGCAAGACGACCCTGCTGGCCGCCCTCATCGGCGCATGCCCGCCGGAGCACCGCGTCGTGACCGTGGAGGAGACCTTCGAGCTCGCCGTCGATGCGCCGGACCTCGTCGCGCTGCAGGGTCGGCAGCCCAGCCTCGAGGGGTCGGGCGAGGTCACGCTGCGTCGGCTCGTGAAGGAGGCTCTGCGCATGCGTCCCGACCGGCTCGTGGTGGGCGAGGTGCGCGACGCGGAGGCACTCGACCTCCTCCTCGCCCTCAACACCGGCGTGCCCGGTGCCGCGACCATCCACGCGAACTCCGCGCGCGACGCACTCTCGAAGCTCGCCGCTCTGCCGCTGCTCGCGGGCCGCAACATCGACGGGGGCTTCGTGCTGCCCGCGATCGCATCGTCGGTGCACCTCGTGGCGCACTGCGCGAAGGATGCCGGGGGTCGCCGCCGCGTCGTGGAGCTCGTCGCGCCCACCGGGCGTGTGGTGGCGGACGCCGTCGAGGCCCGCACGCTCTACCGGTGGGACGGCGCATGATCTTCGTCTGGGGCGCGACGCTCGCGGCCGGCCTGCTCCTCATCCTCTCCCCGTGGCTGTGGCCGGCCGGCGCGGTCGCCTCCCGCCCGGCGTCGACGGGTCGCATCGCGCGTCTGCTCGAGGGCGCAGGATACGGCCACCTGCCCGGGAAGACGCTGCCCGCTGCCTGCGCGGCGGGCGGGATCGTGGCCGGTGCGATCGTGTGGCTGGTGGTGCCCGTTCCGGCGCTCGCACTCGTCGCGGTCGTCATCGGCGCGCTGGCCCCGGTGGCGCTGCTGCGCGGCAGGGAGACCGGGCTGAGGCGCCGGCGTCGCGGCATGTGGCCGGACGTCTGCGATCTCTTGATCGCGTCCGTGCGCGCGGGCATGGCGCTCCCCGACGCCGTCGCGAGCCTGGCCGACTCGGGCCCGGTCGCCCTGCGTCCGGCGTTCGCGCAGTTCGGCCGTGATCTGGCGGCCTCAGGACACTTCGACTCGAGTGCCGAGCGCCTCAAGTCGACACTGGCCGATCCGGTCGCCGACCGGATCATCGAGACGCTGCGGATGGCCCGTCAGGTCGGGGGGACGGAGCTGACCGCGGTGCTGCGCGCGCTGTCGACGGCGGTGCGCGCCGATGTCGCGCTGCGCGCCGAAGTCGAGGCGCGGCAGTCGTGGATCCGGGGTGCGGCGATTCTGGGAGTCGTCGCGCCCTGGGTCATCCTCGGGATGCTGGCCCTCCGGCCGGAGGGCGCCAAGGCGTACGGCAGCGCCGAGGGCGTGGTGCTGATCGTGGCCGGCGCGCTCGTGTCGATCGTCGCCTTCCGCATCATGGTGCGGATCGGCCGCCTGCCGGAGCCGCGGCGGTGGTTCGGGTGAACCCACTCGCACTCACGCAGCTGGCCACCGCCGTCGTGCTCGGCGGCGCCTTCGGCGCGGGCGTCTGCCTGCTCATGTCGCTGACGCCGCGCTGGGGTGCGCCGAGCCTGTCGCGGCGGATCGCGCCGTACATCCGCGACGTGACCGATCCCCGCGGCACGACGGTGTGGGCTCCGCCGGCGCTGTCGGGTGGAGCGACCGCCTGGGCTGCGCTGCGGGTGCGCTTCGCGGAGATGCTCGGCGGTACGGAGGGCGTGAGCCGCCGGCTCCGACAGGCGGCGTGGTCGCCGGAGGTCGCCGCCTTCCGCGGCCGCCAGCTCGCGTGGGGAGTCGGCGGGGTGCTCGCGGGCGGCGGGCTGCTCGTCGGCCTCGCGCTCACCGGACGCTTCATCCCCGGCGCGGTGCTGCTGCCGCCCGTGCTCGGCCTCGCCGGCGTGGTCGGCTGCGATCTGTGGCTGACGCGCGCCGCCCGCCGGAGGACCGGCCGCGTCGAAGAGGAGCTGCCGACGGTGCTGGAGTTCCTGGCGCTCTGCCTGTCCGCCGGCGAGGGCCTGCTCGACTCCCTCCGGCGGGTCGGCACGGTCGGCGTCGGCGATCTGACGGCCGAGCTCCGCGCCGTCGTGCTGGCGGTCGGCACCGGTTCGAGCCTGCAGGATGCCCTGACCCGGCTGTCTTCGGATCTCCAGGTGCCCGCGCTGTCGCGCAGCATCGACCACCTGGTCGCCGCGATCGACCGCGGCGCGCCGCTCGCCCAGGTGCTGCAGGCGCAGGCCGGCGACGCCCGTGAGGACGCGCGCCGCATCCTCATCGAGCAGGCGGGCCGCAAGGAGATCGTCATGCTCATCCCTCTGGTCTTCCTGATCCTGCCGCTGAGCGTGCTGTTCGCGGTGTTCCCGGGTGTGTTCATGCTCCGGCTGGGTGTCGGATGACCGTCGTCGATCGAAAGGAGAACGTCATGATGCACGAACTGGGGACGCGCGCACTGGCGCGTGTGCGATCCGCCTGGGGGAGCACCTGGGAGGAGGATCGGGGCGACGTGCCGGGCTGGGTGCTCATCACGCTGATGACGGCCGGGCTGGTGGTCGTCATCTGGGCCCTGGCCGGACCGGCGCTCGCGGAGCTCTTCCAGCAGGCCATCGATCGGGTCTCCGGAATCTGACCGGTGCACCGTATCCGCGAGCTGCTGGGCGATGAGCGCGGGTCCAGTCCGGTCGAGTTCGTCCTCGTCGGGACCCTGCTCACCTTCCTCACCCTCGCCGTGCTGCAGCTCGCGCTGGCGATCTACGTCCGCAACGTCGTCCACTACGCCGCCGTTGAAGGCGCGTTCCATGCCGCATTGGCGGACACGTCGCTGGCGCAGGGGGCTGATCGCACCCGCGCCATCGTCACCCGCGCCGTCGGCGCCGAGTACGCCTCCGACATCACTGTGACGGAGACCGGAACAGGAGACCGGCCGGAAGTCGAGGTGACCGTGCGCACCACGCTGCCGCTCCTCGGTCTCCTCGGCGTGCCGCGCCTGCTGGAGGTGACCGCGCATGCGCCCGCAGAGTCGTTCGACTGATCGGACGGCACGGGCGCTCGCGGTGCTGCGACGCCGGCTCGACCTGACGAATGAGCGCGGCTCGGCGGCGCTGGAGTTCATCGTCGTCGGGATGCTGCTCCTCGTCCCCGTGGTCTACCTCATCATCTCGCTGGGTCTGATCCAGGGGCAGGCGCTCGGGGTGGAGGCCGCCGCCCGTCACATCGCGCGCACCGTCGCCGTGTCGACCGACGACGCGGACGCGCGGGACAAGGCCGCGCGGGTGCTCGACGCGGTGGTCGAGGAGTACGGTCTGGATCCGGCATCCGTCGACATCGCCTTCGACTGCCGCCCGGCGGGCACCCGCTGTCCTGACGCCGGCGCTACGGTCGTGGTCACCGTCTCCGCGCGGGTCTCGCTGCCGCTCGTGCCGCCCGTGCTCGGCCTCGAGCGTCTGGCGTCCGTCCCGGTCGACGCCTCGGCCGCGCAGAAGGTGTCGCGGTACTGGGGAACCGAGTGATGCGGCGCTGGACGGCCGCCGCGGAGGGCGAGGAGGGCAGCATCCTGATCCTGACGATCGGCTACTGCCTGCTCGCGCTGGTGGCGGTGCTGGTGTGCGTGAACGCGACGAGCCTGTACCTGGCGCAGAAGAGGCTCGATGCGCTGGCGGATGCGGCGGCTCTCGCGGGCGCGGACGGGTTCACCCTGGTCGTCACCGACGCCGATCCGCTCGCGGTGCTCACCGACGACGGTGTGGCGGACCAGGCGGGAGCGCTGGTCGCCGAGGTCGGGGGAGGAGCCGTGGTCGTCGCGGCCGGCACGCCGGACGGCACGTCGGCGCGGGTAACGGTCGCCGGGCGGTGGTACCCACCGGTGGTGTCGCTGTTCGTGCCCGACGGGCTCGCACTCGAGGCGACGGCGACGAGCCGCACCGCCTTGCGCTGACCGGCCTGACCCGAACCTGCGCGCGCGTCCGTGTGGCCGTTGCGACGAAGCATTTCGCTGTAGAGTCCTCCGCTTTGTGGCGTGCCGCTGCAATAAGCTTCAGACCCGCCCCAGCTAGTCGATAGCGAGGCGCTCTGTATGACGCGACACAATGTCGAGATTATGTCCGTTCCGGAATGCGATGAGCGAGGTGTCGCCGTCCTACGTTCCACGTCGTCATGCGTTAACCGACAGTAGGCGCGGCCTCAAACTCGGGCTTCCCAAATATGTTGCCGTCTCACTAGGGTGCAGAGTCTACGACGGTAGTGGTGACGGATGTCGATCGCGTCACGGCGCCTGCTGGCATGTCGGTGAAGGCTTTTAGGAGTACCTCTCGCTCGCCGATGAACTGGCCCGTGGTGGGATCGATGATGATGTCTTGGCGAAAGCCGCCGCGCGTCCCGTTGACGTCGTCATAGACGTAGGGCTCGGCGCGCCCGATGGCGATGCCAGTTGTCCCGTCGAGGGTTGCTTGCTGCTCGGTGATGGTGACTCCTGGGATCATTGCGGCGGCCTCGTAGAGGGCGGCCCGAAGATCGGCCGGCACGGTTCCCGTGCGAAGTCGGTCGGCGATCCATACAAGAGCTTCGCCATCGGGGGATTGCCCCTGACCCACTGTCAGGTCGTAGATCGTGCCGAGAAGCTGCTGCGGGTCGCGGGGAAGAGCGTCGTACCCTCGCACGGGCTCCGTCCCGATGTAGTAGCTGTCAATCGTCGACCCGCCACTGGTGAACGCGCCCCCGGGTAGCCGCTCGGTGCCACCAGGGAAAGTCTCGCTTTCTTGGGCGAGTGCTTCGGATCGTGGTCCGAAGGTCTCCACGACGGTCGGTGCATGACGCACCCACACCCATTCGTTGTCGCGGTTCGCCGGGATATACAGGTCCTCGCGTACGCCCTGCAGATACGACACCAAGTCCTCTTCCTTCGATTCACCGCCTTGGGCTTCGATCTTTGCTCGGTCGGCCTCGATGGACCCCGAGGTGCGGCCAACAGCGTTGGTCTGAATGAGCGAATACTGGCCTGGGCCCACGACGGGGTCGCTGACTTTCAAGGTTTCGATCGCGGCTGCCTTCATTACCGTCACTACTGAGGCGGGAACCATGACGTCAGCGGTGGCCGTCGGGACGGCGCTGGGCGCGGCCACGATCTGGTCGTTCCCGTTGTTGATGGTGTTCCCGCTCAGCACGTTCGGGGCGATAGCCAGTGCGATCGCTACGGCCGCAGCTGTCAGCAGCGACACTCCAAGCCATGTAGCGGTGCGCGTGCTGTGGCGGTGCGAGCTCGCTATGGGGTTGGCCGCACCATCGATGTGCGCGAGCAGGGCCTCCCGTCGGCGAGCGACGTCCTCCGGCGCCCTCTCCGGGATGTCATTCCGCACTTGGCGCAGGAGCGAGATCTCGTCCATGATGTGCTTCCTTCTCTGGGCGGTAAGCCGGGTCGATCGCGGCGCGGAGTTTTCGGCGGGCACGGTGTATGCGTGAGCGGACAGTGCCTATCGGGATGCTGAGCGCTTTGCTGATGCCCTCGTAGTCGAGGTCGCCAAAGGTGTGCAGCAGAAGGGCGTCGCGGTCACCTGCCGGAAGCCGCGCCAGTGTCGCTCCCATCTGTTGCGCAGTCGTTCCGGCGTCCAACCGGTCGTCGACAGCTTCGAACTGATCGCTGTCGACCCTGGCGAGGTCAGCGGCCAGCATCCCCCTCCATGCTTGGGCTTCCTGTCGAGCGAACTTGTGCATGAGCGTGGTCGCGATCCCAAGCAGCCAAGGGCGGGCGTCGTGCCCTACGAAGTCCGCACGGCGGGCGAAGGCCACCACGAATGTCTCGGAGGTGGTGTCGTCTGCTTGTGACGGACCGAGCCGGCGGGCCGCGTACCGGTAGACGCTGCGTTCATGCCGGTCATAGAGCTCCGCGAACGCCGCCCGCTCCGTGATGGATCGGGTCATGATCTGGCCGTCGTGCATGCTCACACTGGGTATTGTCCGATCCGGCCAGTTAAGTTCACGGCATTTTCTTCGTCTTGTCTGGGTCGCCCCGGTGCGACTTTCCGGCTCCGTCCCGACGAGGGTCGTGTCGCCGTCGAAAGTTGCTCGTAGTTGTGCGTGAACCGATCACAGGAAGGGACGGTGTGTCCCGAAGGTCGACGTCCCTGCCGGGCAGACTTCGGTCACGACCTTTGGTCGCAACCGTTCACAACATCGGGACTATCGTCTCGAACATGGATGTGTCGGGAACGAGCTCGAAGGTAGAAGACAGCGGCGAGGACGCAGTCATCTACGACTACGACGAGCTGCTCGAGAAGGGCGACGAAGTCGTTCTCGATCCAGCCATGGCTGCGCGCTTCGACCCGACAATCGTCGCCGCCATGAGGGGGTACAAGGCCCTCCGAGTTTTCTTCTCGGCTCCCCAAGCCGCGGGAAGCTTGTGGGACTACGGCGAAGACGATTTAGCCGAGCGGGTTCTGAAGCTCTCCGAAGAAGAGCTGGGGCTGATTCATGGCATCGCGGCAACATTCCGTAACCCCGCCTACGCCCTTCCGATGGGAAGCCAGCGGGTGACCGTGAATCATGTAACAGCCTTCGCGGCACTTGCCTTCCTCGATGGAGAACTGCGGCCACTCGCCCGAACGCGACGACGACCGCAGAGGCTGCGTCCCGACTTCTCAAGCCGTAGCCGTTAGTGTCGTCGTCTTAAGTTGCACGTCGTTGTTCGTCAACCGACAGCACCTCCAGGGCCGAACTGAGATCTGAGCTGTGCTCAAGCGATGAAGGCATAAAGGGCGAACAGCGCGACGGCGACCGCCATGAGGGCTACGGGACCCGGAGCCGCCCTTCGTCTTGCGGCTCGCACCGCATGTTCTTGACCCAGCGACAAGATCGCACCGGCATCGAACATGTGGTCGACCGTCCACCTTCTCCGAGCAAGTAGAGCCGTGGCAACCGTCGCTAGGAGCAGGGAGCCAACAACCACCGACACGGCCAGGATGTCAGGGTGAAACGGCGGGCAGGCGCGAGCCCACTCGAAGTAGCTCAAGACAGCGCAGATCGCCATACCTATGCCCATGGTGTGCGAAGACCATTTCGGGGCAGCGCCGGCTAGGCGGCCGTTCAAACCGCCCTGCGCGCGGTTGAAGTCCGTCATGAATTCGAAGATCCATCGTCCAAGGCACAGCACCACGAGGGCGACTCCGCCGAGAAGACCGAGCAGGAGCCATCGGCCCTCGCATCCACTCATGCAGCCTTCATACCAGGCGCCTCCTGCGTGACTAGGAGAACCGCTCGGCGGCGATCACCCACCGTGCGATGGCGAGTCGTTCGACCGCAGCGGCTCGCTGCAGGCAAAAGCCGGATGCTGCGGTGAGGACCGCCGTGACGATAGGGGTCAAAGCCATCAGCAATATCGGCCCGCCGGTGAGGGCAATCAGGAGCGGAACGCCAACACTGATGCCGGCGCAGATCAGAAGGATGCGCTGAGCCCGAATCAGACGACGAACGCCGGGAAGTGCCGCGGCGTAGGTGGCGAAGTCGTGTCGCTCCCACGCTGGCTTTACGCGCTGATTGTCGCAGAGGTGCAAGATGAAGCCGTGACCGATTCGGATGAGGGCACGAGTGCGACAGCTCAGATGTGCGGCGGGTTTGCTCTGGGCATTGTATTCGTTCTCCTCGGACTGCTTCCAGGACTCCTAGGTGGCTGGACGACCACCTCAGTCGTCCTCGTCATCGGCGGACTCATCCTGTTGCTAATCCAGGGCACCTGGACAGCTGTGCGGCGGCGGCGTCGGGTGCATCAACCGGCAGCGGGCCCCCAGGCGGGTATGACGTCGACGCGGTCTCGCCACACCCCTTTGCCCTGACGGGCGGGTTTCAGGATCCGCACCCGGTGGATGAGCGGGCGCAGCAGGTTGCGCTTCTCGATGACGGTGAGGTCATCCCACAGCTCGGTCAAGCGGATAGCGAGCTCGCGTGGGTCGACCTCGACGGCGGGCGCAGGACCGGCATGCCGGCGCCGTTCCACCAGCCCGGCTAGATCGGCGTCGAGCTGCGCCACCGCGGCCTCGTAGGCTGCGTCAGGCATCCCGCTTCCTGACCAGCGCACCGTCACGCGACCGAGCCGAGCCTTCAGGTCGCTGATCTTCCTGTCAAGGGTGACGACGTTGTCGAGCTGCACGACGCGGCGCTGCCGCTGCGCGGCGATCGCGGGGAGGTGGTACCCACCAGTGGTGTCGCTGTTCGTGCCCGACGGGCTCGCACTCGAGGCGACGGCGACGAGCCGGACCGCCCTGCGCTGACCGGCGGACGCATATCCGCGCGCGCGGCGGTCAGTCCGGCGTCGCGCGCGGCACGAAGCGCGGAACCCACCGCAAGAATGCGCCGGCGCCCAGCAGCCCGAGCACGCCGACGGCCCCGGTCGCGATGGCGAGCGATGACACGGCGGCGATCCCCGAGACGAGCAGCGGCGCGACCGCCCCGCCGGCGTCGGTCAGCGTCCGCCACGAGCCGAGGAACGGCGCCGGGTCGGCGGGTGGAGCGACGTCGGCGCCGAGGGTCAGCAGGATGCCGCTCGACAGGCCGTTGCCGACGCCGAGCACGGCGGCGAAGAGCGCGAACCACATCGCCGACGACGCGAGGTCGTGGGTGAAGGCCAGGGCGATGAAGCCGGCGCTCATCAGCAGCATCGCCGGGAGGGCGGCCCACAGGCGGCCGAACCGGTCCATCACCTGTCCGCTGGCGTAGAAGAGGGCGAAATCGATCGCCCCCGAGACGCCCACGACGAGCGCGATCGTCTGGGCGTCGAGCCCGATCGACACGCCCCACAGCGGCAGCACCACCTGGCGCGTCGAGCGGATGGCCGACAGGGATGCCGCGGCCAGCCCCAGTCGCGACAGCACCCGCCGGTGACGCCACATCGTCCGGAACACGCCGACGCGCTCGACGGTCGGGATCGACCCGGTCACCGCCTCGCCGCTGTCGTCCGGCAAGCCGGCGCGGCGGGAGGACTCGGTGGCCGTGCGCGGACCGGAGGCCGCAGCATCCGGAATCGCGCCGGTTGTCAGCGGCGGCTGCTTCTCCGGGTCCGGACCGAGGAGCACGAGCAGGATCGTCGCGATGAGACAGGCGGCGAAGAACCACACCGCCGCGTGCTCGTCGCCGAACACCGCCAGCAGCGCGGCGGCGATGAAGGGCCCCACGAACATGCCGAGGCGGAACGATCCGCCCAGCAGTGACAGCGCCCGCGCGCGGAATGCGAGCGGCACACGGGTCGTCATGAAGGAGTGGCGCGCCAGCCCGAACGCCGCGGCGCAGAAGCCGATGACGAAGATGGATGCCGCGAACACGCCCAGACTCGGGGCGAGCAGCAGCCCGGCCAAGCCGACGAGGGCGACGGATCCGGCGATCACCATGGTGATCCGCTCGCCGACGCGCGCCACGGCGTAGCCCGCGGGGAGGTTGCCGACGAGCTGCCCGACGACGAGCGCCGAGGCGATGAGGGCGGCGGTCGCGACATCCGCGCCGAGCCGCGAGGCGATCACCGGGATGAGGGGGATGACCGCACCCTCGCCGAGCGCGAAGAGCACGGTGGGCCCGTAGACCATGGGCCCGAACCGCAGGAGGATCGTTCCGGCGCGGTCTGTCACCGCATCCACGTTAGTCTGGACTGTCATGCTCGATCTCGATCTTTCCGCCGACATCCAGGCCGTCCGCTCCACCTTCGCCGACATCAAGGCGGTGGTGGATGTCGACGCGCTCGCCGCGGAGATCGCCCGCCTCAGCGAGGAGGCCGGCGCCCCCGACCTGTGGGACGACACCGACAAGGCGCAGAAGGTCACGAGCGCGCTGAGCCACCGTCAGTCCGAGCTCGCGCGCATCACCGCCATCGAGCGGCGCCTCGACGACCTCGACGTGCTCATCGAGCTCGCGATGGAGATGGACGACCAGGACTCCGCCGACGAGGCCCGCAAGGAGCTCGCCGAGGTCACCGAGTCCGTCAGCCAGCTCGAGGTGCAGACGCTCCTCGACGGCGAGTACGACGACCGCTCGGCGGTCGTGACGATCCGCTCCGGCGCCGGCGGCGACGACGCCACCGATTTCGCCGAGATGCTCATGCGCATGTACCTGCGGTGGGCCGAGCGTCACAAGTACCCCGTGAAGGTCATGGACACCTCGTTCGCGGAGGGCGCCGGCATCAAGTCCGCGACCTTCGAGATCGACGCCCCCTACGCCTACGGCACCCTGTCGGTCGAGGCCGGCACGCACCGCCTCGCGCGCATCAGCCCGTTCGGCTCCGCCGACAAGCGCCAGACGAGCTTTGCCGCCGTCGAGGTCATCCCCGTCATGGAGGAGGCCGTCGAGGTCGAGGTGCCCGAGGGCGACATCCGCGTCGACGTGTTCCGCTCGTCCGGCCCCGGCGGCCAGTCGGTCAACACCACCGACTCCGCCGTGCGCATCACCCACCTCCCCACGGGGATCGTCGTGTCGATGCAGAACGAGAAGTCGCAGATCCAGAACCGCGCCGCCGCGATGCGCGTGCTCCAGACGCGCCTGCTCATCCTGCAGCGCGAGCAGGAGGCGGCGAAGAAGAAGGAGCTGGCCGGCACGATCACGGCGAGCTGGGGCGATCAGATGCGCTCCTACTTCCTCTACGGCCAGCAGCTCGTCAAGGACCTGCGCACCGGCTACGAGGTCGGCAACCCCGCCTCGGTCTTCGACGGCGACCTCGACGGCCTCATCGCCGCGGGCATCCGCTGGCGCAAGCGTCCCGACGAGGACTGACCCGGTCGCGACGGCGCGCCGAGAGGGCGGGATGCCACGACTGCGGGTGTCGCTCGGGGTGCACCGCGGGGCCGCGCTTAGGCTCTCAGAGCCATGATCAGGTTCGAGAACGTCACGAAGCGCTATCGCGGCACCTCCCGCCCCGCCCTGAGCGAGGTCGACTTCGAGGTGCTCCGGGGCGAGTTCGTCTTCCTCGTCGGCGCGTCCGGCTCCGGCAAGTCCTCCTGCCTGCGGATGATCCTCCGCGAGGAGACGCCGAGCGACGGACGCGTGGTCGTGCTCGGCCGCGACATGCGCTCCCTCTCCAACCGCAAGGTGCCCTATTTCCGCCGTCACATCGGCGCGGTCTTCCAGGACTTCCGCCTGCTGCCGAACAAGACCGTGTTCCAGAACGTGGCCTTCACGCTGCAGGTCATCGGGTCCTCGAGCGGCTTCATCCGCCAGGCCGTGCCCGAGGTGCTCGCGCTCGTCGGACTCGACGGCAAGGAGAAGCGGTTCCCGCACGAGCTCTCCGGCGGCGAGCAGCAGCGCGTCGCCATCGCCCGCGCGCTGGCCAACCGCCCGCAGGTGCTCCTCGCCGACGAGCCGACCGGAAACCTCGACCCCGGCACATCCGTCGACATCATGCAGCTGCTCGCGCGCATCAACGCCAACGGCACGACGGTGGTCATGGCCACGCACGAGGCCGGCTTCGTCGACCAGATGCAGCGCCGCGTCATCGAGCTCAGCGACGGCGTGCTCGTCCGCGACGAGCGCCGCGGCGGCTACGGCGACACGTCCGGCCTGCCGAGCCTCGCCCCGGAGCCCGAGAAGGGCGCCGCGGCCATCGCCGCCCTCACCGCCGTGCTCGAGGTCGCCCGCGAGGTCGACGCCGGCCACCTGGAGCCCGCCGCCGTCGATGCGGCCGTCGTCGCCGCCGAGGAGGCCGTCGGCACGGTGCTCCACGAAGCAGGGGCAGCGGATGCCGCGGCCCAGGCCACCGCTCTGGAGGCCGCTCTTGCGCGCACCGACGCGCCGACCACGCAGTCCCTTCCGGTCATCGATGCCGCGGAACTCGACGTCACCGAGCTGGGGGTCGCCGATCGGCTGGGCCTCGGCGAAGACGAACCCGAAGAAGAAGTGGGGCCGACCTCGTGAGGTTCCGTCTGATCCTGGGCGAGGCGCTGTCCGGCCTGCGCCGCAACGCGTCGATGGTGATCTCGATCATCCTCGTGACGTTCGTCTCGCTCACCTTCGTGGGCGCCGCCATCCTCATGCAGATGCAGATCGGCACGATGCGCGACTACTGGGCCGATCGCGCCCAGGTGACGGTGTACATGTGCGCGCCGGTCTCGACCGCGGCGACGTGCACCACCGGCGAGGCCGCGACGCAGGAGCAGGTCGACGAGGTGCAGGCCAAGCTCGACAGCGCGGCCATCGCGCCGCTCATCCGCGACTCGCGCTTCGAGACGCAGGAGGAGGCGTACAACAACGCCCTCCAGCTGTTCCCCGAGGACTACGCGGACGTGCTCTCGCCGGAGCAGTTCAACGAGTCGTACTCGATCAACCTGGTCGACCAGCGGCAGTCGGACGTCATCATCGAGGCGTTCGCGGGTCAGGCCGGTGTCGAGGAGGTGAAGGACCAGCTCCAATACCTCGAACCGCTGTTCTCCGGTCTCACCGTCGCCACCTACATCGCGGTGGGGATCGCCGGCCTCATGCTCGTCGCGGCCGTCCTCCTCATCGCCACGACGATCCGCCTGTCGGCTTTCGCGCGACGACGGGAGATCGGCATCATGCGCCTGGTCGGGGCATCCAATCGGTTCATCCAGACCCCGTTCATCCTCGAGGGCGTGTTCGCGGCCTTCATCGGCTCGGTGCTCGCGTCGGGGGCGGTCGTGGCGATCGTGCACTTCGGGGTGAACCAGTATCTGCGGGAGCGGATCGACTTCGTCACCACGTGGATAGGCATGAGCGACGCCTGGGTCGTCATACCGGTGATCATCGTGATCGGCGTGGTGCTGGCGGCGATCTCGGCCGGATTCGCCATCCGCCGCTGGCTGCGGGCGTGACGTCTTCGCCCGGAGCGCGCACCCGCTGATAGACTGATGGGCTGCCGCGCGCTCGCGCGGCGTCATCGCAACAGCTCACGGAACGGTACGACATGCCCAGGGAACGCGGCGAGAAGGTCATCGCGACCAACCGTCGCGCGCGCCACGAGTACAACATCGAGAAGTCGTACGAGGCGGGATTGGTGCTGACCGGCACCGAGGTCAAGTCGCTGCGGCAGGGCCGCGCGAACCTGTCGGACGGGTACGCCTACATCGACGGAGGGCAGGCCTTCCTCGACGCCGTGCACATCCCGGAGTACTCGCAGGGCCACTGGACGAACCACTCCACCAAGCGCACCCGCAAGCTCCTCCTGCACAAGGAGGAGATCATCAAGCTCTCCCACGCGGTGTCGGCCGGCGGCTACACGCTGATCCCGCTGAAGCTGTACTTCTCCGACGGGCGCGCCAAGGTCGAGATCGCCATCGCCAAGGGCAAGCACGAGTGGGACAAGCGCCAGACGTTGCGCGAGCGCCAGGACAAGCGCGAGGCCGAGCGCGCGATGCGCTCCAAGAACCGCCTGGGCGAGTAGCGCGTCTGCGCTTCGCCGACGAGCCCACCGCCGCGGTCAGGCGGCCGTGAAGCGGGCTTCGACCGCCGCGGTCAGGGTGATCTCCTCGGGCTGGAACTGCATCGCCGGGCCCGACGACGCGTCCATCGCCCCGAAGGCGGCGCGCATCATCTTCGGTGACGCGGGCATGCCCGGCGCATCGCCGTGGCCCAGCAGCCCGACGTCGGCGATCTCGACGGGGGTGACCGTCTCGCGACCGATCGCCCGGGCATAGGCGGTGGCGCGGGCGACCGCCACCTGGACGGCCTCGGTCGCGACCTCCTGCTCGCGAGCGGCGCGGGTGGCCGGCGTGAGGACCCATTCCACGCCGCCGACCTGCACGCCGTCGCGCTCGGCGACGTCGGAGAGCCACGTCGACAGCGCCGCCACATCGGAGAACGTCGCGGAGATGTCGATCGTGGCGTAGTGCACGAGGGCGAGCCGGGTGCCCTCCGCGTTCCACGGGCGGTCCGACCAGACGGCGGCGCGGCCGCTCGACCACTCCACGATCGTGCCGGCGGCCAGGCGCGACGCGAGGTCGTCGCGGAGGGGGAGTGCGAGGACGGAGATCCGCTCGAGGACGGGAGCGCGCTCCGGCCCCTCATCGCGCACGGTGATGCGGGCGATGCCCTGCTCGGGCGCGATGCGGGTCTCGTGCTCGCCGCGGACGGTGATCGTGACGTCGGCCATACCGCGCACTCTACGCGGTGGTCAGCGACGCGGCCGGCGGAAGAACCAGAGGATCACACCGGCGACGATGCCCAGCGACAGCCCCATGGCGATGCCGAAGCCGATGCCGATTGCGGGGAAGATCATCCCGATGAGGATGCCGATGACCGGACCCGCGACCACCCCGCCGATGACGTAGCGGTCGAGTCCGGCATCCGATGTCTCTTCGGGCTCTGTCATGATCCGACCCTATCGAGAAGGCATCGGCTGACGGGCTCCGGAACTTTTCTCCTGCAGGTGCATCCAGGCGGCGACATCCGCCGGAACAACTCCACAACACGGGCGGACCCCCCGCCCCCCGTCAAGGAGGAAATCGTGCGCAAGACTCTCACCGCCGGACTCGCAGCCGGCATCGTGCTGGCCGCCGGCGTCGCCCTGCCCGCCAACGCCATCTCGTCGTCCTCTGCAGACCTGTCGGTCCTGCACGCCATCCCCGGCCTCACCGTCGACGTCTACGTGGACGGCGCCCTCACCCTCGACGACTTCACGCCCGGCACCCTGGCCGGCCCGCTCGACGTGCCCGCCGGCGAGCACGTGGTCGCCGTCACCGCCGCCGACGCAGCCGACGCCAGCGCACCGCTGCTCGGCCCCGTCACGCTGAACCTGGCCGCTGACACCAGCTACACCGCCGTGGCGAACCTCGACGCCTCGGGCAACCCCGCCCTCAACGCGTTCACGAACGACATCAGCGCGACCAAGGCCGGCGAAGGTCGTCTGACCGTCCGCCACACGGCTGCGGCTCCCGCCGTCGACATCCTCGCGGGCGGCTCGCCGGTCGTGCAGATGCTCGAGAACCCGAACGAGGCGACGCTGAACCTGCCCGCCGGGACGGTCTCGGCCGCCGTCGCGCTGGCCGGAACCACCGACCCGGTGATCGGCCCGGCAGACGTCGCCATCAAGGACGGCACCCTGACCGTCGTCTACGCGTGGGGCAGCGCCGCTGACGGCAACCTCGCCCTCGCTGTGCAGGAGGTTCCGACGGCCCACTCGAACCCGGGTGGCGTGCCCTCCGGCACGGCCGGTTACGCCGCGCAGCGGGACGCCCAGAACCAGGCTCTCTGGCTGACGGGCTCCGCGCTCGTCGTTGCGGCCGGTGTCGCCACGACGGTGCTGGTGCGCCGCCGCCGCGTCGAGTCCTGATCGTGCGGTCGCGGGCCGCGTCCCCCAGCGCGGCCCGCGACCTGCAACGTCCACAGAGTTCGGCCGCGGATCACGTGCTCAGGTGATCCGCGGCCGGCATCCCACCCGAGGTATCCGGTGAAACGCTTCCTTCCTGTCGTCCTGGCCGCCCTTCTGCTGGCGGGCTGCTCCACGCCGGCGCCCCCGGCGACGGCGCCGGTCGAGACGGCCGCCCCGACTCCGACCCCGTCGCCCACGCCGACCGTTCGTCCCACGGCGACGGTGGATGTGCCGCGGACCGCCGCCACGGCGGCCCCGGTCGCAGCATCCGATCCGCCGGCCGGCGTGGCCATCGAGGCCCTGGGCATCGACGTCCCGATCGTTCCCGTCGGCGTCGACGGCACGGGCTTCATGGAGATCCCCGAGGACCCCGCGATCGGTGGCTGGTACCGCTTCGGCCCCGAGCCGAGCACGGGTGCTGGCAATACGGTCATCGCGGCCCACATCGACTCGCCCGATTACCCGATCGGCCCCTTCGCATCGCTGCGGGATGCTCCCGAAGGAGCCGAGGTGCGTGTGACGTCCGCCGCCGGCGTCGAGTCGCGCTGGGCGGTGGAGACGGTGACGTACTACGCCAAGACCGACCTCGACACCGACATGCTCTTCGCGCGCACCGGCCCGGCCTCTCTGGTGCTGGTGACGTGCGGGGGAGAGTTCGATGCGTCCACCGGCCACTACCGCGATAACGTCGTCCTGGTCGCGACGCCGATGTCGTGATCGGAGGCGAGCCCATGGATGACGCAGCCGGGGACGCCGAGTCGGCCCTCGACGCGCGGTTCCGTGCCGGTGACGAGCGGGCGCTGGCGGAGATCTACCGGCGCTGGTCGCCGGTCGTGTACACCTTCGCGATACGGTCGCTCGGCGATCGCAGCGATGCCGAGGACGCCACGCAGAAGACCTTCGTGTCGGCGTGGACGTCGCGTTCGTCGTTCGATCCCGCGAAGGCGAAGCTGTCGACGTGGCTGATCGCCATCGCGAAGCGGCGCATCGCCGACACGCACGAGGCGCGTGCCCGCATCCGGGCCCTGCACGAGGAGCTTCAGCGCACCGCCCTGGTCGATGAGGTCCACGGTCCGGAGATCGACCTCGGCGAGACGATACTGGTCGCAGGGGAGCTCGAGCGTCTGGAGCCGGACGCGCAGCGCGTCATGCGCCTGGCCTTCTTCGACGATCTCACGCACCAGGAGATCTCCGACCGCCTGCAGATGCCGCTCGGAACGGTGAAGAGCCATATCCGCCGAAGTCTGCTTCGCCTGAAGACACGTCTGGAGGTGACCCATGTCGCATCTTGAATCCGAGATCCTCGCCCTCATGGCGATGGGCGAGCCGGTCGCGTCGCCCGAGGACCGCGCGCACATCGACGACTGCTCCGGCTGCCGCGAGGAGCTCTCGCGCCTGCGCCATGCCGTGGACGTGGGGCGCGCGACCATCGACGTGGGGGAGCTCGACACGCCGGCTCCGGTCGTCTGGACGCGCATCGCCGACGAGCTGCAGCTGAGTGAGGACGTACGGGCGGATGCTGCGCCCGCCGCTTCCGCGACGGCCGAGCCCGCGGGACGGCCCGAGTCGGCTCCGGCCCGGACGGCCGACACCGTGACGCGACGGTCGCGCCGTGCCGGCGGACGGCGCCCGGCGTTCCGCGCCCCGTGGATGCTGGCCGCCGCGGTCGTGCTCGTCCTGGGTGTCGGCGGCGGCACGTGGGCCGTGGTGCGTCAGCTCGCCCCGACGCCGGTCGCGCAGGCCGCGCTGGACGCGTTCCCCGACCACCCCGGTGCCAGCGGCACCGCGGTCGTGGACCGCGACAGCGACGGCGCCGACACGGTCACCGTCACGCTGAACGTCCCCGACGATCCGAGCGGCTACCGCGAGGTGTGGCTCATCACCGCCGACGCGACGGCACTGGTCAGTCTCGGGGTGCTCGACGGCGACGAGGGCACCTTCCCCATCCCGTCCGGCGTCGATCTCGACCGGTACGTGCTCGTGGACATCTCCGACGAGCCGGTGGACGGCGATCCCACGCACTCGGGCGACTCCATCGTGAGAGGACAGCTCAGCTTCGGCTGACGGCGGGGCGGCTCGGCTTCACCGTCCGTGCGCGGACGATTCGGCTTCGGGCGACGCCACAAGGAGGCGAACCTCATCGCGAACGCATAGGTTCGATATATCGGCTCGCATCCGGCGGCGCCCCCATCAGGAGACACCACCCCATGGACCTGTTCGCCCTCATCGGCATCGGCGTCGCCGTCGCTGTCGTCCTGCTGATCCTGCTGATCGGCTTCATCCTGTTCCGCGCCTGGTACCAGGTGCCCAAGGCCGACGAGGCCATCGTGATCGTCGGCAAGAAGGCCCGCGACAGCACCGAGGGCGAAGCCAACAAAATGACCGTCATCAGCGGTCGCGGCGCGTTCGTGAACAAGCTCACGCAGCGCTCCGACAAGGTCTCGCTCCGCTCGCGCCAGATCAAGTTCGAGCCGACCGCGCAGACCATCAACGGGGTGACGATCGACCTGACAGGTGTGGCCCTGGTCAAGATCGGCTCGACGCCCGACCAGGTCCGCCGGGCGGCGGAGCGCTTCGCCTCTCAGGACGAGGCGATCGTCATCTTCACCACGGAGCAGCTGGAGGGCGCGCTCCGCGGCGTCGTCGCCAAGCTGACGGTGGAGCAGGTCATGCAGGACCGCCAGAAGCTCAGCGACGAGATCGCCGAGGGGATCTCGGGCGACCTGCTGGCGCAGGGCCTGGTGCTCGACTCCTTCGCGATCCAGGGGATCACCGACAAGAACAACTACATCTCCGCGCTCGGCGCCAAGGAGGTCCAGCGCGTGAAGCGCGAGGCCGACGTGGCCGAGATCGACGCGCTCCGCGAGGTCAAGAAGCGCCAGCTGGCCGCCGACGAGGCCAACCTCATCGAGCAGACCGCGCTCGACAAGAACAGCGCTGCAGCGAAGTCCGAGGTCGGTCGCGCGAACGCCCAGGCCGAGCAGGCCGAGAACCTCGCCCGTGCCGAGGCCGAGCAGGGCGTCCTGCTGCAGGAGGCCAACAACACCCAGGCGCGACTGGACGCCGAGGTGAAGAAGGTCGCCGACGCCGACAAGTACAAGCAGCAGACCTCCGCCGACGCCGACAAGTACCGCCAGCAGTCGGCCACGGACGCCGAGACCTACAAGCGTCAGAAGAGCGCCGAGGCCGATCGCAAGGTCGCCCAGGAGCGCGCCGACGCCGAGGCGTACGCCGTGAACGCCCAGGCCAAGGCGCGGGAGGCGTCGGCATCGGCCGAGGCCGCCGCCGTGCGGGTCCAGGCGGAGGCCGAGGCCACCGCCGTCCGGCTGAAGGCCGAAGCCGAAGCCGAGTCGGTCCGCCTGCGGGGTAATGCGGCCGCCGAGGCCATCGCCGCTGAGGCGGAGGCGCTGCGCGCCAACCAGGATGCGATCCTCGCCCGCGAGGTCATCGGCCAGCTGCCGCAGCTCATGGCGGAGTTCGCCAAGGGTTACGAGAAGGTCGGAAGCATCACCCTCGTCGGCGGCGACACCGCCGCGACCCATCTGGCCCGCGAGCAGTCCTCCAGCCTCACCGCCACGTTCGACAGCGTGCGTGCGGCGACCGGTCTCGACCTCGGCGCCATCATCCAGGGTCAGGCGGTCGGTCGCGGGATCGCAGAGGGCGCCGCCTCGTCGAACGCTTCGGCCCCGGCGACGGGTTCGTCGTCGAGTGAGGGCGCGCCCGCGGCATCCGCTCAGTAGGCCTGCTGGATGGCCGCCGCGACGGCTCCCACGTCGTCGTTGGCGGCCAGCACGCCCTGGATTCCGTCGACGAATCCCTGGTTGACGATGATCACGAAGGCCAGGCGCCGGCCGGACTCCGCCTCCATGACGCCGCCGAGCGCCTTCGTGTTGAGTCTCGTCCGGCCGTTCATGAGGTCGCCGCCGACGAGCGTGCCCGTCTTGGCGAACACCTTGTCTGCCGCGGGGGAGTCGGCCTGCACGCTCGCGAGGGACCCGTCCACGCCGAGGATGGGCATCGTGCTCTTCCACTGGTCGGCGTCGGAACGGGCGGCCATGACGCGCTGGAGCTCGACCCCGTTGGCGGCCGTGATGTAGTTGCCGGCGAGACCGGACCCGTCGACGAGCGAGGCGCCGTCGCTGTCGAGTCCGGCATCGGCCCAGAGCTGCCCCGCGACACCGAGTCCGTCCTCGCAGTCCTTCTTGCCGGCATCCACCGCGAGGAGGCAGATGAGCGTCTGCGCGCCGCGGTTGTAGCTGATCTTCATGACGTACGTGGCCTCTTCTGAGAGGGGGAGCGACACCAGCTGAGCGACCTCCGGCAGGGCGTCGACCGTCGTCGCCGCGGGCAGCGTCGACGAGTCGTTGATCGCGAGCGGGTCGGCTGCGACGGAGACGCCGGCGCGTCCGAGCGCCTCGATGAAGGCGGTGCGCGCGAAGGTCGACGGGTCGCGCAGCAGGAATGTCTTGAGCTGCGGCTCGGACCCGGCCGCGACCGAGCCGTTCACGACGATCTGCCCCGGAGCGCCCGCGACGGGGTCATCGACCTTCGCGTCGGCACCGGCGGCGACGGTCGTGACGTTGCTGACGATCTGCCACGGGGCGACGGCGGGCGTCAGTTCCACCGTGGCCGGCGCTCCGGGCTGTCCCGGTGTGATGAGCACGTCGAGGATGTTCTGGTTGACGATGATCGGCGTGATCGGCTCGCCGGCGAGTTGACCCTGGAACAGCCGGTCGTCGACGGTGACGCCACCGGTGACCGAGGTGATGCCCGATGCCCTCACCTGCGCCGCGAGATCGTCGAGGCCGGTGAGCGGATCCTCCGGCGTCAGCGTCGCCCCGGGGACGGGGTTGGCGTCGTTGTGGTCGAAGTTTGCGAAGTCAACGGTGCCGTCGGCCTTCGTGCGACCGCCCAAGGTCAGGTCGCCCTTGCCGACGAGCACGAGGTCGCCGGCCAGCACGCCCCCGGTGACCTCGCCGGTGCGCTTGACCGGTGTGGTGACGGTGTGGTCCGGCCCCCACCGCAGCCAGGCGGCTCCCACGCTGTAGCTCTTGGTGAACGACGCGGGTTCGGCCATGACGTCGCCGGCGAGATCGATCAGGGTGCTGCCGGTCTCGAGGTCGGAGACCGAGATGTGCCAGGCGGCGTTCACGTACTCCGGCTTCTCCATCACCTGCACGGCGGCATCGGGCAGATCGCTCGTCGCGGGCACACCGCTCTGCACGCCGGTCTCGGCGGTGCCGCCGAAGCATGACGTCATGAGGGTTGCCGAGACCATGAGGGCGAGCACGGTGGCGGCCCGCCGCACCGGCCGTCCGCGGGTGAGAGCATACGAGGCGGCGGAGGCGGAAGACGGATGCGCGGCCATGGTGACTCCTCGGGGGCGCCGCCGTGTGCGGTCGACGACGCGATCAGTTGCACTCTTGCGGATGCCGCGGGGGAGGCGCCAGGGATCTAGGTCGCGTGTGGTCGGGGGAGGGCGGCTGGACGCGGTACGGGACGGGTCGAGCGACGGCGGAATTCCTTCAGGCCGCGATCCGTTGTATCCTGATGTGCTCGGAGTAACTCCTCCGAACGACAACTCCACAGCGTGACAGTGGCTCCTTCGCCAGAAGGCTCACGGGGATGATCGGTTTCGACATCACCTGCGAATCTGCGAGAAGCGGGCCGAGGATGCAGGGTTATCTCGTTAACGATCTCTGCAAAACAATAAGTGCCAATGCTAAGCGCACTGAGTTCGCCCTCGCTGCATAAGCGAGCCTGAACTCCGTCGGACCGTAGGTGTTCCCGCTACGGATTCCGGCGTCATCTAGGGGACTTGCTGCGTGACGGCGTCTGGACGTCACGCGGGACTCTTCCCAGACTGGGCTTGTCGACTTGGATGCCTGTGGCAAATGTCGGAGCCGAGCAGAACGCTTTCACAGGCTGCGCCCGGAGAAAACGCAGAGACCCAGTGATGGACGGGGGTTCGATTCCCCCCATCTCCACAAACCACTGTCACCAGGAAGGGGCCCGAGAGCCGCGTGAAGACGCGGGTCTCGGGCCCTTTTCGTGGACGTCGACGCGAGTCCACCAGTCATGTGCCGACACGTCGGCCACACGTGCCGGCGATCGACCACGATCAGCCCCCCCAGCGTCTGCCTTCAGTCGCGATAGTCGTCCCAGGCGGATGCGTCCCCGCTCGCGCCGAAGTCCTCGGCGGACACCGTCTGGGCAATCGACGACGACGCGCCGTGGGCTCGTAGGTCTCGGGCCTTTGCGCGGAGCGATCCGACGAGGGAGTCGTCCACCAACTCCTCCGCCGAGGAATCCTCAGCGTCAGCGATCAATTGACTCGCGGGCCCGACCAGCAGCTCCGACTTTCCGA
The DNA here is from genome assembly GCF_003991875.1 of Microbacterium lemovicicum. Lineage (NCBI taxonomy): Bacteria > Bacillati > Actinomycetota > Actinomycetes > Micrococcales > Microbacteriaceae > Microbacterium > Microbacterium lemovicicum. Next base: position 1,853,951 of record NZ_CP031423.1, on the reverse strand, counting down.
TGCTGCCATCGTCCTCGACGGTCGGGATCTCGATGGTCGCCGACGTGTCGGCGACGGCGAGTGCTTGGGCGTAGGCAAGGAGAGCGTGAGCGATCTCTGAGCCCGTCAATATCGAACTGCCGGCATACGTGATTCGGTGCATACCTGATCGAAACTCTGGCCCGCCTCCGATGACAAACCCCTTTTTTGCCGCCCGCAGGATCAGGCAGTGGGAGGGGTCACTTCATCGGAGCAATGCCCTGTCCCTGCGAGGGCGGCAGGTATGAATTCGATCACATGGGCGGTTCGGCGGCGGCCGACGTGTAGCGTCAGGCCCACAGGGTCACCGTGGCTCTCAGAGGAGCACGACCATGGGTGAGAAGTCCACACGCAAAGAAGGCGGCAAGACGGCGCCGAGCAAGACTCTCAAAGAGAAGCGCACCGCGAAGGCCGATAAGAAGGCCGCGAGCAGCCGCTCCGAGAACACCGACGCGGTGACCCGGGTGAAGAACCGCTAGGTCAGCGGCGCACGGGCAGCCCCGAACCGGAGACGGTCCTCTCACACTCCATGCCGCTGCCGGCTCAACGAGCCGGCAGCGGCACTTCGACGAAACGGGTCGAGGTGTCACTTTCGCAGGTGGGAAGCCGCCGGCCCGACGGTGCCGCGATCACGCGTTCGACGGCTTCTTCTGTTCGATTCCGAGCACGTTCGCATCGGGATCCATGATCCAGGCAACCCACGCGTCCCCTGCATCTGCGACCCCGTCGGTCGTCTTGATCTCGTCGGTGTCATACTCCTGCGGCTCGATGCCCCGCGAGCGCAACCAGGCGACGGCGGCACGAACGTCATCCACTCGCCACGAGGCCTGCGTCTGTTCGTCCTTCGTACCTGTGGTGCTGAGTGACAGCTTCAGCCGGGTCCCGCCGCAGCGGAACGACAAGGTCGTGTCGTTCCCCTCGATGAGAGCCAGTTCCAAGCCTTCGCTGTAGAACTTTCGGGCTCGGTCCAGATCCTTCACCAGCAAGATCACATCGATCGGATATCCACCCAGCACGTGATCCACCTCCCTTGTCATCTGTTCCTCAGGTCGCGCGTCCTTGTCATTCTGTCCGGCCTGCTTCAGATCCGCCGCCGCGCAGCTCGTCGGATGTCAACCCCCGTCACCGACCACGGGGACCGGCACGTATCGTGCGGGGCACATCGACCCCCGACGAAAGGTGAGTGAAATGACTTCTGCCCGTGACCTGATGACGCCCGACCCGCGCTGCGTCGGCGAGAAGGACTCCCTCGTCGAGGCGGCACGGCTTCTTCGTGATCTCGACGTGGGAGCCCTTCCGATCTGCGGGGAGGACGGCCGGCTGAAGGGCATGCTCACGGACCGCGACATCGTGGTGAAGTGCCTCGCCGACGGCGGAGACCCCTCGAGCGTCGTGGCGGGAGATCTCGCGGAGGGCGAACCCGTCACGATCGGCGCCGATGACGACGTTCAAGAGGCCCTGCGCACCATGCAGGACCATCAGGTGCGCCGTCTGCCGGTCATCGACGGTCACGACCTCGTCGGGATCATCAGCCAGGCCGACATCGCCCGGTCGCTGTCCTCGTCCGATACCGGGCGCACCGTCGAGGAGATCTCGGAGTAGCCGGTGTCGATCATCGGTCGGATGCGGGACACGCGTCCCGGTGCGACTTCGAGCCCCTACGACGCGGCCCTGATCGAGTGCGTGCAGGCCTGCGCGGAGTGTGCGCAGGCCTGTTCGTCCTGCGCCCGCGCGTGCGTGGACGAGGAGATGGTCGCGGAGCTGCGCCGCTGCATCCGTCTGGATCTGGATTGCGCGGAGGTCTGCGCCGCCACGGCCGGGGTGCTGACTCGGTGGACCGGCGACGGCGACCGGCAGTCCCTGGTGGCACTGCTGGAGGCATGCCGCATCGTCTGCCGCGCGTGCGCCGTGGAATGCGAGGGGCATGCCGGGATGCATGAACACTGCGCGGTCTGCGCCGAGGCCTGCCGCCGTTGCGAGGCCGCGTGCTCAGCGCTCCTGGTGGCGCTCGTCTGACCCCGCGATCTCGAACTCCCGCCGACCACACGCCTCGACATCACCGGACGCTCCTCCATGACCACGCACGAACTCATCGAATCCATCGAGAAGGCGAACCGTCAGGAAGCCGCTCGCAGCCGTGAGACGAATGGCGCGGGCAAGGCGACCAGCTCCTCGTGGTCGCGGCACGAAGGAGAGCGCGGCCCAGCGCATCCGTCGCGGGACGTGAAGCAGTGTGAAGGATATGTATCCCCTGTCCTTCTCCCCAGACTTGCGCGGACCACCCATCCATTCCGATTCGCGTCCCGAAGTATTCGCGTACATATACTTCGAAGACCGGATCCCCATGCTCGCCATCGCACTCCCGGGCCGTACGCATGCGCACAGCATGTCGTCGGTCCGCATCTCCGCTCCGCCCCTGACGGATCCCGACTCCGACGGGATGCTGGTCCTCCGCGCCGCCGCCGGCGACGCCCGCGCCTTCGACGACATCGTCCGCCGGCACACGGCGCTGCTCCGCACCACGGCGTCGCGCATCCTCCGCAGCTCCAGCGACGTGGATGATGCCGTGCAGGACACCTTCATCGCGGCCTGGCGGCACCTGCACACGCTGACAGACGGCGCCACGATCGGAGGCTGGCTGCTCACGACCCTCCGTCGGCAGTGCTACAGCCGGCTGCGGTCCGCCGCGCACCGCCACCGCGCGGACTTCGACGGCGACGTCGCCGAAGCGTCCGAGCGCGGTCCTGCCTCGATGTACGCGCGATCGGCTCTGGCCACCGAGGCCCGAGCGGTGCTGGACCGGATGCCGGAGCTCCAGCGCCGCTGCTGGGAGCTGCGCCAGCTGCACGAGGCGAGCTACCGCGACATCGCCGTGGAGCTGGGGGTGTCCACCAGCGTGGTGCGCGGACAGCTCGCGCGGGCGCGCTCGCTCATGGAGACAACGTTGTCGCACTGGCGCTGAGCCCGGCCGACGCGGTCTACCGTGGAGCGATGAGCGCGATCCGCCTGACAGGGCACCTCATCTGCCGCACCGCGGCCGAGGCGGACATCGTCGCCCGGCACCTTGCGCGACACATCCACCTCACGCGTGCCGAGGAGGGGTGCCTGGCCTTCGCCGTCGAGGCGACGCAGAATCCTTTGGTGTGGTCGGTCTCGGAGCGGTTCGCCGACGAGGACGTCTTCCGGCTGCATCAGGCCCGTGTCGCCGTCAGCGACTGGGGCCGCGCCACGGCGGGGATCGAGCGTCGCTACACCGTGACGGGTCTCACCTCGTAGCAACCCCTTCCGTCACGACGGCTGACGGCGATCGTCAGCGGGCGGACGACGGACGAGTGCTCGTCCTGGTACTGCGCCCAGCGCACGTCGCTGTCGGTGAACAGGATCGAAGTCACCCACTCGGCGCCGGTCGTGCCCGTCGGACGTCGACCGGCGGGCATCGCCGGGCGTCCGTCGTGCAGAGGACCGCTCGCTGTCCCTATCCTGCTCACAAGGGGGATACCGATGATCACCGATGTACTCACGGTCGTACTCGCGCTGCTGTCTGCGCTCCTCGTCGGCTTCGTCGCCCGGCGCACACTGGCGACCCCCGTCGGCTGGCCGCGGAGCATCATCGTGGGGCTGCTCGTCTTCCTCACGGGGCCGGCGTTCGCGAACTGGGTGGTCGATGAAGCGGCGATCCTCCCTGAGAGCGGTGAGACCGGCGACGCGCGCATCGCCTTCGTCGCGATCGGTCTCGTGATCATCGCGCTCGCATGGATCTTCGCGCTGGGGGTGGCGATCCTCGTCGGGCTCGAGGCGATCTTCCCGACGCGGCCGCTGTCCAACCCGATCACGGTGATCAGGGCCGCCAGCCGGCGCGCGAAGCGGTCGCGCCGCTATCTGCAGATCGTCGGCATCGCCTCGCGCCACGGCATCGGCTGGATGTTCTCCGGCAGCAACCGCGCGGCACACGAGCTGACCACGAGCCAGCAGCGCGCGCAGGCGCTCGTTCGAGCGATCAACGCATCGGGCGTCAGCTTCGTCAAGCTCGGCCAGGTGCTCTCCACTCGGCGCGACATGATCCCGGAGCCCTACATCAGCGCCCTCGGGTCCCTGCAGTCCAGCGCGACGACACTGGAGTGGGCGGAGATCCGCGAGGTCATCCGCGCGGAGGTACCCGGCGACGTCGACGCCGTGTTCGCCTCGATCGACGAGGTGCCGCTGGCCGCGGCATCCGTCGCGCAGGTGCACACGGCCACGCTCATCGACGGCACTCCGGTGGTGGTGAAGGTGCAGCGCCCCACCGCCCGCGCGCAGGTGACCGCCGACGTAGACATCATCCTCCGACTCGCCGAGCGGGCGGAGACGCGGACCCGCATCGGCCGCAACCTCCGGCTGCAGTCGGTCGCGCGCGGATTCACGACGTCGCTGCTCGACGAGCTCGACTACCGCATCGAGGCCACCAACACGGAGATGATCCGCCGGTCGCTGGCGAAGATCTCCTCCGACCATGAGTCGATCGGCATCTCGGTACCGCGGCTGTTCCCCGCGGCATCCAGCGCACGCCTGCTCACCATGGAGCTCGTCGACGGTGTCCCGCTCAGCCGCGCGGCAGACCGGCTCGACGCGCTGCCGAAGGAGCGGCGCACCGCGCTGGCGGCCCGCCTCATGGGCGCCGTCGTGGAGCAGATGCTGGTGCACGGGGTCTTCCACGCCGACCTCCATCCCGGCAACGCCATCCTGCGCGAGGACGGCACACTCGGACTGATCGACTTCGGAGCCGTCGGCATCCTGGAGCACAGCCAGCGCCAGCGGCTCACCGCGCTCCTGCTCGCCGCCGCGAGCGAGGACGACGTGGCAGCCACCGACGCGCTGCTGCTCATCGTGGACGCGCCGTCCGATCTCGACGTCGACGCCTTCCGTCACGACATCGGCGTGGTGATCACCTCGGAGCAGTACCGGCCCTCGGGCAGCGGCTCGATCTTCACGCGCATGGTCGACGTCATCCGCGAGAACCGAATCGGTCTGCCGGGCGATCTCGCCGCAGCGTTCCGCAGCCTGGCGACCCTCGAGGGGTGCCTCAAGGTGATCGATCCGGACTTCGACATGATGCGCCAGGCGCTTCTGCTCGTGCCGAAGCTGCTGCGCCGCGTGCAATCGCTGCCCCGCGCGGCCACGAGCGCACAGGCGCGTGCGGCCGTGCTCGCCGAGATGGTGGGCACGCTGCCGCACCGGGCCGACGCGGTGCTCTCGGGCATCGAGAACGGCACGCTGGCCATCCGGGTGAAGTCGCTCGACGAACCGGAGCGGGCGTTCCTCACCTCCACGACGTCACTCGTCGTCGGCACCGTCGTCTCGATCGCCGCGGTGGTGGTCGCCGTCGTGCTGATCGTCAGCGACACCGGACCGATGCTCGTCGGGCAGGTCGGCATGTTCGACCTGCTGGGCGCCGTGATCGGCTTCTTCGGCTTCCTCGGGCTGCTGCGGGCGGTGCGTCAGACCTTCGTCGGCCCACGCGGCTGACCCCGCGTGCTCACGGGCTCAAGCGCTGTCAGCCGACGGGTTCAGCTCGTCCAGATCCGCTCGATCGGCACCTCGTGCCCCAGCACGCGTTCCGCCGCTCGATGGCCAGAGCACAGCGCGGCCGTGACCGTGGCCGGATCGTCGGTCCACGTCGCCTCCCCGGCGAGATGCAGGACGCCGTCGACCGGCTCGGCGAGGTCGTCGTGGTCGGCCGTGGTCGCCCCGAGGGTCATGTAGGCGTACGACCCGCGTGCGAACGGATCGTCCTGCCAGCGCGTGACGACGGCCGACAAAGGGTCGGGGATGCCGTCGCCGTACAGCCGTCTCAGCTGCGTCATGACGGATGCCACGATCTCGGCATCGCTCCACGACCGGGTCTCTACGGCCGCGGGGCCGGCGGCGAAGGTGAGCAGCGCCGGCTCGCCGTGCAGACGCGTGAGGTCGTACCAGGAGTGCCACCACGCGCCCTCGGCACCCTGCTGACGGATGACGTAGACCTCGTCGTCCCAGAAGGCGACCGGGAAGCGCAGGAAGACCTTCTCGAAGGCGTTCATCGCGAGCCGGCCGAGAGCGGCCGTGTGCGCCGACGGCAGCGGCGGGTCGAACACGGGATCGCCGGACTGCAGCACACCGACCGGGACGGTCACGATCACCTGCGCCGCCGCGAATGTTCCGCGATCCGAGACGACGGTGACGGCGGACCCTCCGGTCGAGGCGTCGAGCCGCTGCACCCGCGTCACGACGTGCTCGAGACGCACGTCCAGACCCTTCGCCAGGCCGCGCGGCAGCGCGTCGTACCCGTCGGGGAACACCACCTCGTCGCCGTCGATCGAGTCGTCGTCGAGCCCGTGTGCGGCGAGGTCCTCGATCCACGCGCCGTACTGCTCCTCCGCGCGATGCTCCAGATACTCGCGCACGCGCTGCGTCCGCTCGGCATCCCAGCCCTGGGCCGCGAGCGCCTCCTCGGTGACGTCGCGGTACGACGCGGCGGCGGCGGAACCCGCGATCGCCTCGGCGAGGGTTCGGTCGACGGCGTGGATGTCGGCGACGTACGCCCGAGCCGCAGCATCCGTCAGTCGCTCTCCCGACGGACCGTAGTGGGAGGTGGGCCGGCTGTCGGGCTGATAGCCGCCGACGGTGAACTCGACCATGCGCATGCCGAAGGCCGCCGCGGTCGCCGCGACGGGGGAGTCCGTGACGCCGTGGATCCACGACGCGCCGAGGTCCGTCGCCGTGCCGCCGGCGCGGTCGGTGACGACGCGGCCGCCGACGCGGTCGCGGGCTTCGAGCACGACCACCCGCTGTCCGGCGTCGCTCAGGAGGGTGGCGGCGGTGAGACCCGCGACCCCCGCACCCACCACGACGGTGTCGAAGAGCTCCATCGGTTCCCCCTGTCGGCGCGCGCTCGGCGCTCTGCCGACGCTACCGCCGCACGCACACCTCCGCGACCGTCGCGAGCGGTCGCCCGGTACCACTGCAGGCAGAAGACGAGCACGACGGATGCCTCGACCCACCCGCCCGCGTAGTACATGAGCTCCGCTCCGGCGCGGGCGTCCTCAACAGACACTCCGGCGGGCGGGTGGGCGTAGAGGTGCTTCGCGAGGATCGCGTGCGAGGCCATCGAGACCGCGAGGACCGCGGCGCGCAGGATCCACCCCGGGCCGTGCGGCCGCGGGTCGATGCCGATCACGGCCGACGTGAACAGGAAGCCCGCGACGAGGAGGTGCGCCTGCACGAGGAGGTGCACGAGGGGGTCCGATCGCATCAGCGACACGAGGGGCGTGAGGTACAGCATCCAGAGTCCGCCCGCGCTGAGCACGAGGGTCGTCACGGGAGCGGAGACGAACCGCGCAGGGACGCTGCGCAGCAGTCGGGAGAGCCTGCGCGCGGGATCGACCGCCAGCGTCCGCAGCGCGAGCGTGACCGGTGCCGACAGCACGAGCAGAACCGGCGCGACCATGCCGATCAGCAGATGAGTCCGCATGTGGGCGGTGAACCCGGTCTGCGCGGCGTCGGCGAGCGGGCCCACCACCGCCGCCGTGGCGGCTGCGACCCCGAGGACCGCGCACAGCGAGCGGGTCCAAGGCCACGGACGCCCACGACGGGCGGACAGGACCACTCCGACGGCGTAGACGGTGACAGCGAGTGCGGCGATCGCCGCGAAGAGCCAGCCGGCTTCGCCCCCGGCGTGCGCGTGACCGGTCGCCGCGATCACCACTCGGTGGTGTCGCAGCGGCGCGGCGCCGAGCCCGTGCGGATGAGGAGGACGACTCCGGCGACGAGCAGCACCGTGGCCACGACGTTCCACACGATGTCGTAGGCGAGCAGGTCGTCGACCGCGCGGATCTGGTGGATGCGCCAGAGCTTGTGCTGCACCAGTCCGTCGTAGAGCTGGAAGGCTCCCGCGCCGGCGAGCACGCCACCGCTCCAGCGCAGCCAGGACAGTCCGTCGCGCCGGCGCAGGTCGGCCAGGAGGAAGAGCCCGCCGATCGTCGCGAACCAGCTCACGGCGTGGAAGATCCCGTCGGAGATGAGCCCGACCTGCGTGCCCGCACGGTCGTAGAAGTGGTGCCAGCGCAGGAGCTGATGGAAGACGGTCTCGTCTATGAACGCCACGAGCCCGACGCCGAACAGGATGCCGGACCAGGCGTTGCGGCTTGCGTGACGAGGTCGCTCGCGCTCCGACGACGGGCGATCGTCGGGGGTCGCCGTCGAGGAGGAGGCAGACATGCAGACGAGCTTGACGTGCCCCGACGGATGGCGGCGACGGGGTCGACGGTCGTGCGCGCGCCGTGGTATCGCCCCACGGTGCTTCCTCGTCGTACGGTGGGCAGCATGATCGTGCGCGCGGTGGCACAGGGCGACCCCGACCCGGAGGGTCGGGGTCGGGTGCGGGTGGAGATTCCGAACCAGGGGGTGACGATGTGGGCCGATCGTGTCTTCCCTCTCACGCCTTTCGGCGACGTCGAGGTGCCCGGGGGTGCCGCGGTCTGGGTCGGCTTCGAGGGCGACGACGGCGCGTCGCCCGTCGTGCTCGGCCTCGTCGACCCGCTGCCACGCTCGGCCGCGCGCACCCTCCAGGTGGAGCGCATGGGCGACGCCTGGGACCAGGGTCACGCCGCGGGCTCCCAGGACGGCGCGCAGAGCTCGGACACGCCCAACCCCTATCGCTGACTCGGCGACGGCCGGGTCGCGGGCGGTGCCGGCGGTCCCGGTTAGAGTGCACACGTGTCCACCCCCTTCGACGACTCGGCTCCCTCGCCTGTCCCGACCGACGTGGTCGATCCGTCTGCGAGCGATGCCCTGGAGGCTCCCGCGCCGCCGGAGCCGGCGCCCGAGAAGCGTCGCACCCGCGGCATCCTGATCAGCGTCGGCTGTGTCCTGCTGGTGGCGATCGCCGCGGGAGTGGGCGTGTTCGTGCACCTGTCGGCTCACGAAGCGTACGACGCGGCGAGGGCCGCGGCGGAGAGCTCGATCGAGGAGGCCGCTGCGGCGCGCGACGGCCTGTCGGCGTCGGTGAGGAATCGTGCCGATGTGGTCGCGGGCGCGGACGACGTGGTGGCCGTCGCACCGGCGGATCTCGTCGACCCGGCCGCGCTCGCGGCGCTGGGTGAGCAGACCGCATCAGGCGAGGCGACGGTGGAGCGGGCGCAGGCGACGATCGAGTCGTGGGAGGCGCCCGTTCTCGCGGAGAAGCCGTTCTGGACGTGGGAGCTGACAGCCGACAGCGCCGCCCTCGCGAAGGAGGAGCGCGACGCGGGGTCCTTCGAGGATTCCGCCGACACCGCCGAGGCCGAGCTCGACGCCGCGGACACGGCGGTGACGGATGCCGCGGCCGCCCTCTTCGCCTCGGCACCGGTGGTGGCGGCGACCGTCGAACAGGCGAACGTCTCGGCGGCGACGGGCTCGGTGCTCGATTTCCGCGATGCGGCGGAGGCGGTCGCCGCGCAGGCGCTCCCGTCCGATGAGGCCGCGACCGCCCTGACCGCGTACGCGGATCGCGCCGCGGCGCTGCGGGCCTCCCAGGCGGCCGAGCTGGCGGAGAAGGCCGGACCGCAGCTCGACACGCGGCTGGAGATCGAGGCCTACGCGCGGTCCATCAGCGGGGGAGTGCTGCTCGACTTCGACTGGGCGCCGACGGCGGCCGGCGCCGGGGGTGCGAACTCGATCGGCGGGACGGCGACGTGGGACTCGTCGCGCGGCGGATCCTCGACCATCACGTTCTCGTACTCGGTCGCCGACTGGTGGCCCGGCGATGACGCACGGGCACTCGTCACGCACGAGGTGGGTCACTCCATCACCGCGAAGTGCTACCAGCTGTTCGACTCGCAGTCCGGCCCCGCGAACGAGGAGTGGGCGACCGCGTGGGCCATCAGCATGGGACAGACGGCCGAGGGCAACGGCGTGCAGGCCTACGGCTACCCGTCGCAGGCCATGATCGACCTCGCGAGCGGGTGCCGGTGATCCCGTGCCCGTAGACCAGCCGCCGTCCGGACGCCCGCCGTCCGGGAACCCGCCGTCCGGGAACCCGACGTCCGGGAACGCGACGCCCACGAACCCCGTGCCCGGGAACCCGTCGCCCACGAACCCCGTGCCCGGGAACCCGACGCCCACGCGGAAAGCCGTCGTCAGCATTGAGCTGACCCTCGACGCCGCCACCGACGCCGCGGTCCGAGCCGACTGGGCCCGCCTGATCGACGCGGGGCTGCCGAGCCTCGGGCGGCATCCGTCACCCTCGAACAGCCCGCACATCACTCTGCTCGTGCGCTCGACGCTCGAGCCGGTCGACTTCGCCTCCGCCGTCGACCTGCTGCCGATCGACGTCGAGCTCGGCGAGCCGACGGTCTTCCCCCACGGCGATCGCGGCGTGCTGGTGCGGCCGCTCCTGGTCGATGAGAGCCTCCGCCGCCTCCACCGGGCGGTGCATGACGCGGCGCCGCCCGGCGAGGATGCGCCGTTCACGGCTCCGGGTGACTGGACGCCGCACGTCACACTGGCGCGCCGTCTCCGGCTCGACCGTCTCGACGAGGCGCTGGCGCTGCTCGGCCCCGCCGGCCGCGGCCGAGGCGTCGCGCTGCGACGCTGGGACTCGGTGACGGCGACGGTGACGGTGCTGGGCTGAGGGCTCCGGCCGCCCACTCAGCGCGGGTAGTTCTGCGTCCCGCCGATATGCCGGATGGTCCGGCGCCGCTCGATGACGATCGCCGTCGCGCCGACGAGCCACAGCGGCACCTGCGTGAGGAACGCGATGCGGAAGGCGTCGAGCGAGTAGGTGTCGGGCGTCCCGGCGCCCTGCACGTCCATCGCGATGCCGATGAAGAGGATCGCGATCAGCGCGGCCAAGAAGCCGCCGCCGTTGACGATGCCGGTCGCGGTGCTCAGCCGGTGGCTGGGATTGAAGGTGCGCGCGTGGTCGAACGCGATCATCGACCCGGGTCCGCCGGCGCCGAGGGCGAACATCAGCACGAGCAGCACGCCGATGGGCGCCGGCCCCGGCCACAGGATCACGACCAGCCACGTCAGAGCCTGGAAGCCGATGATCGGCAGCACGAGCCACCGCGACCGGCGCGTGGGATGGCGGCTGGAGAGCGCGCCGATCACCGGGCCGCAGAGGATGCTGAACACCACGAACGACGTGAGCATCACGGAGGCGACGGCGGGCGTGAGCCCCTCGCCCCGGGTGAGGAACGGGAATCCCCACAGGAGGACGAAGGCGGTCCCGGCGAACGGCGTCGTGAAGTGCGACCAGAAGGCGAGCCGCGTCGCCGGATGCTGCCACGACGCGCGGAACCCCTCCCGCAGGTCGGCCGAGGAGCGCACCACACGGATGGCGCCGGTCGACGTGTCCACCGTCGTGTCGACGGCGTCGTCCCGGCGTTCCGGGGGCCGGTTGCGGATGATCGCGAACGTGAGCACCGCGAACAGCACTCCGAGGCCCGCGAGGCTGCCGAACGTGATGCTCCACGACGTCGCGTGCAGGAGCGCCGCGAGCGGGATGACCGCGATGATCTGGCCGAACTGCCCGACGATGCCCGTCAGCTGCACGAGCACCGGGCTCCGCTGCGCCGGGAACCAGGTGGCGACGACGCGCAGGACGCTGGGGAAGACCGCGGCGTCACCCGCGCCGATGAGCACACGGGCCAGGATGCCGATGCCGACGGCATCCGCCGACGCCATGACGGCCTGCCCGAGCGCCATCAGCACCATGCCGATGGCGATGATCGGCCGCGCGCCCCAGCGGTCCAGCAGCAGGCCGATCGGCACCTGCATGCCGCCGTAGACGGCCAGCTGGATCACGGCGAACAGCGAGAGCGTCGAGGCGTCGGCATCGAAGCGCACAGCGGCGTCCACGCCCACCGACGACAGTGACGAGCGGTTGACGATCGCGACGACGTAGGCCGCGACGCCCACCCCCCACACCAGCCAGGTGCGCCAGCCGGGTGAGCGGAGGAGAGCCGGGGTGGTCACGTCTGCGTCGTCGATCGGATGCCGCGGCCCGCGGTCAGACCTTCGGCCACTCGATGAGCAGCAGGCTCTGCTTCGTGTCGGCGTACTTCACCCAGCCGGCGCCGAACTGGTAGGTCAGGCCGTAGCCCTCGGCGTCGGTCGCGATCGTCGTGGACTCGGGCTCGGTGAGGTACACGCCGCCCGCGCCCTCCTCGCGCTTCCACCCCTCGGCGACGAGCGTCTGCTGGGCCTCGGTCGCGTCCGCCGTCTCGATGGGGGCCCAGCCGAAGATCTGCACGCGGTCCGTCGCCGTGGTGAAGTCGCCCCAGGTGCACTGCACGCCGGCGTCGATCACGAGCTCGCCGATGCGCATCGGCTCCGACTTCGCCGTCCAGCCGACCTTCTCGAACTGCTCGACGGTGGACTCGGGGATGATCCGGTCGCACGTGGGCTGAGCGGCCGGGACGGCGGTCTCGTCCGACGCCGCCGTGGGCGACGGCGAGGTCGCCACCGGCACGGGAGAGGTGGCCTCGCCCGTGGGGGCGGCCGAGGGGCCGCCCGCGCACGCGGCGGTCAGTGCCGCGGCGGCGACGATGAGCGCGATGGCGCCCAGTCGGTGCGGGCTACGAGTCATCGGGTCGTCTCCGGGTGCGATCGTGTGCGGTCGTGAAGGGGTGGGAACGGGGAGCGGAGGGCGCGTCAGGCGTCGTGGAGGAGAGTGAGGAACGGCTCGTGCAGGCGGTCGTTCGTGGCCACGACCGAGCGGTCGGAGAGGGTCGTCGTGCCGTCGAAGGCGGTCACGCGCCCGCCGGCCTCGGTGATGATCGGCACGTGCGCGGCGATGTCGTACTCCTTGACGCCGAACTCCGCGACGAGCTCGAGGCGCCCCTCGGCCAGCAGCATGTACGGCCACGCGTCGCCGTAGCCGCGATCGCGCCACACAGCCGCGGTGAGCCGCTCGAGCGCATCCAGTCGTCCGACGTCACGCCACTGGCCGATGCTCTGGAAGCTGACGCTCGCCGTGTCGACGGTGTCGACGGTCGAGACCGAGAGCCGTCGGGGTTCGCCGGACGGGGTCGTCGTCCACGCTCCCTGTCCGGTCGCCGCCCACCAGCGCCTGCTGAGCGCCGGCTGGCTGACGACGCCGACCTGCGGCACGCCGTCCACGGCCAGGGCGATGAGCGTCGCCCACATCGGGATGCCCTTCAGGTAGTTCGCCGTGCCGTCGATCGGATCGATGATCCACTGTCGGATCGTGGAGCCTGACGACCCGAACTCCTCGCCGAAGATGCCGTCCTCGGGCCGCTCCCGCGCGAGGATGTCGCGGATCGCGCGCTCGGTGGCGAGGTCGGCCTCCGTCACGTGCGTCGCGTCGGCCTTGATCTGCACGTCGAGGTCGGCCGCGTCGAAGCGCGCCATCGAGACGGCATCGGCCGCATCCGCCAGACGGAGGGCCACCGCCAGATCCTCCGCGTGCGGCTCCGCGGAATCGGGCGCCGCTGGGAAGGCCGAAGGAGGAGGGGTCACGCGCTCCAGGATACCGGCGACCGTGGGGCTCGATTGGCGGGACCGGCGATCGTGATGCTAACGTTGACCCTCGGTTCGACTCGTGCGAATCACGCACCTCTAGCTCAATCGGCAGAGCAACTGACTCTTAATCAGTGGGTTCTCGGTTCAAGTCCGAGGGGGTGCACCACGACCGCCTCTCGTCGGGACGACGTCCCCGAGAGGCGGTTCTTCTTCTCCGGTGAAAAGGCCGATCAGGGGCCGTCGTCGGTGAAGAGTCCGGCATCCGTCCGGGCATACTGACGCTGCAGCCAGGCGCCGAAGCGCGGCACGGCGAGGCAGCTCTTGTAGTTCACGCACTTGTCGACGACGGTGTCGCCGTGAGCGTAGGCGCTGAAGGCGTCGATCTTGCGGACCAGGGCGTCGCCCTCGATGTTCGGCGCGAAGTTCTCGCTCTGGTAGCCGATCGCGTACGACACGAGATCGACCGGATACCCGGCGTTCTCCCACGCCTCGCGGGTCGCGTTGCCGACCATCTGGTGGTCGGCGTGATCGCCGGCCGACCACTTCCGGGAATCGCCCGGCACGGACGTGAGGATCGTCGCCGGTGTGAACCGGTGGATGAGGGCGTCGAGGGAATCGACGATCTGCTGCCACGTGAGGGAGTAGCTCCCCGAGAGGCTCCTCAGAGACGGGATGACGCCGTTGGCGAGCTTCAGCAGGCTGACGTCGCCGGTCGTGGGGAAGCCCTGGCCCTGGAGATTCCCGTCCGGGAGACGGAAGAACACGAGGGTGACGCGATCATCGTCGGTCGGACGCCAGGCCACGACCTTCGCACCGGAGTCCAGGGTGACATCGGTGCTCGTCCATTCGGACTTCTCGCCGCGCATGACGTTGTAGGCGCGCATGATGCCCTGCTCGCGACCTGCCGCATAACCCGGCCCCTTGCCGGCGTCGCCGCCCGTGAGGAAGACCGTGCGGATGCAGTTCCCCGCGTGGATCGCGTCGTCGAGGCGCGAGCCCGCGAAGAGCAGATCGTCGTCGTAGTGCGCCCAGATCGACAGCGTCGTGGGCGCGCCGAAGCACGAACCGCCGAGCGGGTCGGCTCCGCGCATCTGCGCGGTGGGCTGCGGGGTGCCGGAGGTCGTGGACGCGGACGCCCAAGACCGGTCCGCTCCTCGCTCCGACGCGGCCGCGGGGACGGCCACGAAGGTCGCCAGCAGGAGGGCGGCGACACCGAGCAGCGCTCCTGCTCGCGGGCGCCAGCGATTCGCACTTCTTCGCACGGCTCTCTCTCCCGAATCGCCCCCCGGCGGCTCGCACGGGCATGATCCTGCCATACCGGGCTGTCCGCGCACCGCAACGCCGCCGGGTCAGCCCGACGGCGTCGCGGAACGGGGGAGATCAGGCGGCGTCGCCCACCAGCACCGAGACCGCTTCGTCCGCCTGATCGGCCTCGCGCTCGTCGACGCGCGCGAGGGCTCGGCGCCCGATCAGGATGGTGGCGGCGGCGATGAGGACGGATGCCGCGGCGAAGACGTACGGCACGCGCGCGTCGAAGGCGTGCCACAGCGCGGCCGCGATCGGCGGGGCGGCCGCACCGCCGAGGAACCGCACCGCGGAGTACGCCGACGAGGCGACGGAGCGGGGAAGGTCGGTGGCCTCCATGACCGACTCCGTGAGCACGGTGTTCATCACTCCGAGCAGCAGGCCGCCGACGACGATGCACGTCACGAGACCCGCGGGGTCGCTCGAGAACAGCGCCGCGGCCAGCAGGTCTACCGCCAGGAGCGGGAGGACGATGAGGATGACGGTGGTGCGCCGCATCCGACGCATCATCCACGGCGCCACCCAGACGCTCGTGATCGCCAGGCCCAGGCCCCAGCCGAAGAAGGTCAGGCCGATGCCCATCGCACCGAATCCGAGCGGGAAGGGCGAGAAGGCCAGCAGCACGAAGAAGCCGATGTTGTAGAACAGGGCCGTGATGGCCAGCACGGCGAGGGCCGGCTGACGCAGGGCACGGAAGGGTGCCGCGAGCGAGACGGGCTGTCGCGGCTCACTCGGCCCCCGCAGCAGCACGAGCACCGCGACGAAGGCGATGGCCATGAGGGCGACGACGCCGAAGAACGGTCCGCGCCAGCTGAGCTCGCCCAGCAGACCGCCCAGGAGAGGGCCGATGGCGATGCCGAGCCCGAGCGCCGCCTCGTAGAGCACGATCGCCGCGCTGCTGCCGCCGGAGGCGGCGCCGACGATCGTCGCGAGCGCCGTGGAGATGAAGAGCGCGTTGCCCAGGCCCCAGCCCGCGCGGAAGCCGATGATCGCGTCGACGCTGCCCGCGGTCGCGGACAGGAGGGCGAACACGACGATGAGGGCGAGACCGATGAGCAGCGTCCGCTTGGCGCCGATGCGGCTGGAGACCCAGCTGGTGATGAGCATCGCGAGTCCCGTGACGAGCAGATAGCTCGTGAAGAGAAGCTCGGTCTGCACGGCGGAGGCCTGCAGCGACTCCGCGATCGCGGGGAGGATGGGATCGACGAGCCCGATCCCCATGAAGGCGACGACAGACGCGAAGGCGACCGCCCAGACCTGTGCCGGCTGGCGCCACACGCCGGACGATGCGCCGCCGCTCATCGAGCGACCTCCACCCGGGAGGAGGTGCGCTCGGACAGGATCGTGGCGACCCGCGAGAGCGCCGCCCAGTCGTCGTCATCGAGGTCGTCGAACATCGGCTCGAGCGCATCGCGCAGCTGCACGAGCCAGGCGTCGAGCGCCCGGAGGCCGTCCGTGGTGACTTCCACGACCGTCGCGCGCGAGTCGTCGGGGTCGCTGGCGCGGGTGACGAGCCCCGCATCGGCCAGCTGAGCCACCAGCCGCGTCATCCCCGGCTGCGTGATGCGGCTGAGGGAGGCGAGCGTTCCCAGGCGGAGCGGCCCCTCCGCGCGCAGGATGTTCAACGTCCGCCATTGCGCGGCGGGCGCCTCATTGCGTGTCTCGACGGCGGCGATGCGGGTCAGCACCTGCGCGGCGACGACGATCCTCTCGATGTCTTCTGAACGACTCATACCCAAAGTATATACCTCAGGTATGTAACCGGGGTCACTACCGCCGCCACGACGACAGCGCGGGTAGCGTGTGGGCTCTATGAGCGCCCTGTACGAACGCCATCGCACCCTCGACGTCGCCGTCCCCGGCGGCGACCTGCGCGTGGGGGTGTGGGAGCCGACCCCCTCGGAGGAGAGCGAGCGGGCGTCAGCGGATGCTGCACCCGCCGTGCTGCTCGTCCACGGCGTCACCGCCTCGCATCTGTCGTGGCAGCTCGTCGCCGAGCGGCTCCCGCGGGCGCGGGTCATCGCCCCCGACCTCCGCGGTCGCGGCCGCAGCGCCGGCCTCGCCGGTGCGGCGGGCATGGCGGCCCACGCGGACGACCTCGTCGCCGTGCTCGACGCACTGAACGTCGACACCGCCGTCGTCGCCGGTCACTCGATGGGCGCGTTCGTGGCCTTGGTGCTGGGGGAGCGTCACCCGGAGCGCGTGTCGCGGCTCGTCCTCGTGGACGGCGGTCTGCCGCTGGACCTGCCGGAGGACATGCCGACCGACGAGGTCATCCGGCTGGTGCTCGGCCCCACCGCCGAGCGGCTGTCACGGCGATTCGCCTCAGAGCAGGACTACCTGGACTTCTGGCGGGCGCACCCCGCCTTCGCCCGGGACTGGTCGCCCGCCCTCGAGGCCTACCTCGCCTACGACCTCGTGGGGGAGGCGCCCGAGCTCCGGCCGTCGACGTCGTACGCCACGCTCGAAGAGGATTCGCTCGACCAGAACACCGGACACGACATCTCCGCCGCCCAGTCGCGGCCGCAGCATCCGGTGATCCTCCTCAGCGCGGAGCGCGGCCTGCTCGACCAGGTGCCGGCGCTGTACGCCGCGGAACGGCTGTCGCACAAGGTCGCGGCGGTGCCCGGGCTGCGGCACCTGCCCGTGGCAGACGTCAACCACTACACGATCGTCCTGTCCGACCGTGGCGCCGACGCCGTCGCGGAGGCCGTGCGGGCCGAGATCTCGGCGGACCACCGCGCAGCCGTCGATGTCAGCGATGCGAGGCGGCCACGCGGGTCGTGAGCTGGTGGGCGTGCGCGAGGAGCGTGCGTCCGAGTTCGGCGATGCGGTCGGGCCCGAACCGGAACTCCACGCCCGTCAGGCTCAGCGCCCACTGCGGGTGCCCGCTCCGGTCGAACACCGCCGCTCCGAGCCCGAAGCTCCCCTCCACGATGAGTCCCGGGTTCACGGCGTAACCGCGTTCGCGCGTCTCGCGGAGCCGAGGCCGCAGCCGCCGGGGGTCGTGCGCCGCACCCCACCGCTCTCCGATGTCGGGGTGGCGGTCGAGGTACGCGTCCACATCGTGGGGCGGAAGGAACGCGAGGATGGCGAGCCCCGCCGATGCGACCCCGAGCGGGAAGCGCACGCCCTCGCTCAGCACGAAGGAGCGGATCGGGAAGCTCCCCTCCTCGCGCAGGAGGCAGACGGTCTCGTCACCGCGGCGCACGGACAGGAAGGCGCTCTCCTCGGTGCGCACGGCGAGGGAGCGCACGACGTCACGCGCGACATCGGTGATGTCGTAGCGGGATGCCGCCACCGTGCCCATGAGGAAGAGCTCCGGCCCGGGCATCCACCGTCCCGTCCGCTCGTCGTGGTCGACGAGCCCTTCGTGGGCGAGGGCGGCCAGCAGCCGGTGAGCGGTCGGCCTCGTCAGCCCTGCGTCGCGGGCGACGTCGGTGACGGCGACCCCGGACGCGCCCCCGGAGGTGACCAGCCGGAGCACACGCGCGGCGCGGGCGACCGCCTGCGCGCCGGGGACGGAGGTTCTCGCGGTGTCCACGATATGGACACTAGGCGTCGTGCCTTCCACATGGCAACGCCCGGCGTGACGCGGCGCTGTTCGGCGACGAGGATGAATGGGTCCGACGACGAAGGAGTGCGCGTGATCGACAAGACCTACGGCTCGGCGGCTGAGGCCGTCGCCGACATCCCCGACGGCGCGTCGCTCGCCGTCGGCGGATTCGGACTCTCCGGCAACCCGATCGCGCTGATCGAGGCGCTGCTGGCGCAGGGGACGACCGACCTCAGCATCGTCAGCAACAACTGCGGCGTCGACGACTGGGGGCTCGGCATCCTGCTGAGCGCACGGCGCATCCGCAAGATGACCTCCTCGTACGTCGGCGAGAACAAGGAGTTCGAGCGTCAGTTCCTCTCCGGCGAGCTCGAACTCGAGCTGACGCCGCAGGGCACGCTGGCCGAGAAGCTGCGCGCCGGCGGATCGGGCATCGCCGCTTTCTTCACGCAGACCGGCGTGGGCACCCAGGTCGCGGAGGGCGGGCTCCCGCGCCGCTACGACGGATCGGGCGGCATCTCGGTCGCCTCGCCCGCGAAGGACGTGCGCACCTTCGACGTCGACGGAACGGCGCGGGAGTACGTGCTCGAGGAGGCGATCGTCACCGACTTCGCACTCGTGCACGCCCTGCGCGGCGACCGCTTCGGCAACCTGGTGTTCAACAAGGCGGCGCGCAACTTCAATCCGCTCGCGGCCATGGCCGGCCGGGTCTGCATCGCCCAGGTGGAGGAGCTCGTCGAGCCGGGCGAGCTCGATCCCGACGCCGTCCACCTGCCCGGCGTCTTCGTCCACCGCGTGGTGGAGGTCGGCACCGGCATCGAGAAGCGCATCGAACGTCGCACCGTCACGGAGGTCAGCTGACATGGCACTCACCCGCACACAGATGGCGGCCCGTGCCGCCGCAGAGCTCGCCGACGGCTCGTACGTCAACCTCGGCATCGGCCTGCCGACCCTGGTGCCCAACCACGTGCCCGACGGCGTCACGCTGGTGCTGCAGTCGGAGAACGGCATCCTCGGCGTCGGCCCCTACCCGACCGAGGACGCCGTCGACCCCGACCTGATCAATGCGGGCAAGGAGACGGTGACGACGCTGCCCGGCGCGGTGTTCTTCGATTCGGCGACGAGCTTCGGCATGATCCGCGCCGGCAAGATCGACGCGGCCATCCTCGGCGCCATGCAGGTGTCGGCCTCGGGCGACCTCGCGAACTGGATGATCCCCGGGAAGATGGTCAAGGGCCCGGGCGGGGCGATGGACCTCGTCCACGGCGCGGGCACGGTGATCGTGCTCATGGAGCACGTCGCGCGCGACGGCTCCGCGAAGATCGTCGACACCTGCTCGCTGCCCCTCACCGGGCGAGGCGTGGTCGATCGGATCATCACCGACCTCGCCGTCATCGACGTCACGCCCGCCGGCCTCGTGCTGGTCGAGACCGCCCCCGGCGTCACCGTGGACGAGGTCGTCGCCGCGACCCAGCCGCCGCTCATCCTGGCCGACGGACTGACCGTCACCGCCTCCACTTCACCTGAGGAGCTCTCATGACCGACGCCCAGGACATCGTCATCGTCGCCGCCGCACGCACCCCGCAGGGCCGGTTGAAGGGTCAGCTGGCCTCCTTCACCGCCCCGCAGCTGGGCGGCCTCGCCATCCGGGGCGCGCTCGAGCGCGCCGGCATCGACGCGGAGCACGTCGACGCCGTGATCGTCGGCCAGGTGCTGCCGGCGGGCTCCGGCCAGAACCCCGCGCGACAGGCCGCGATCGCGGCCGGCATCGGCTGGGACGTGCCGGCCTCCGGCGTCAACAAGGTCTGCCTCTCGGGACTCACCGCCATCATCGACGCCGCCCGGATGATCCGCGTCGGCGACGCGGACGTCGTCGTGGCTGCCGGGATGGAGTCGATGACCCGCGCTCCGCACCTGCTGATGGGATCGCGCGACGGCTACGCCTACGGGAGCATCGAGGTGCTCGACCACATGGCCTACGACGGCCTCACCGACGCCTACGACCGTGAGAGCATGGGCGCGTCGACCGAGCGGCTGAACCCGCACTACGAGGTGACCCGCGAGCAGCAGGATGCCGTCGCCGCCCGTTCTCACCAGCGTGCGGCCGCCGCGCAGCAGGCCGGCGTCTTCGACGCGGAGATCATCCCGGTCGAGGTGCCGCAGAAGCGCGGCGAGGCGGTCACCGTCACCGCCGACGAGGGCATCCGCCCCGACACGACGGTCGAGACGCTGGCGAAGCTGCGTTCCGCCTTCGCCGAGGGCGGCATGATCACGGCGGGCAACTCCTCGCAGATCTCCGACGGAGCCTCTGCGGTCGTGCTGACGACGCGCGGCTCCGCCGAGGCCCACGGGTGGGACGTGCTGGCCACGGTCGGCGCCAACGGCCAGGTCGCCGGACCGGACAACTCGCTGCACGCGCAGCCGGCGCGGGCGATCGCCCAGGCCATGGACCGCCAGGGCATCACGGCCGACGACCTCGACCTCGTCGAGATCAACGAGGCTTTCGGTGCGGTCGTCGCGCGCTCGCAGACCGAGCTCGGCGTGTCCGATGACGTCGTGAACATCCACGGTGGAGGCATCGCGATCGGCCACCCGATCGGTGCCAGCGGCAACCGGCTCGTGGTGCACGCGGTGCACGAACTCGTGCGCCGCGGCGGCGGCACGGCGGCCGTGGGCCTCTGCGGCGGCGGCGGTCAGGGTGAGGCGCTGATCCTCACCCGCTGAGGGGTCAGCCCTTCAGGCGCTTCTTCAGCAGCTTGGCCTGCTCGCCCGCCCGCGGGCTGTCACCGGCGACCAGCTTGCCGCGCGACGCCCGGCGCGTGTCGACGACGGCGCCGATGGCCAGGGCGAGCGTGATGGCCCAGCTGGCCCATCCGAGTGCGGTGCGCCACGTGAACGGCTCGTCGTCCCGCAGTCCGCGCAGCAGGGTGACGCCGCCGGTGACGGCGCTGATGAGACCGGTTCCGAAGAGGTACTTGCGCATTCCCCCACGGTAGCGCCCGTCCCGGCATGCGAACGGGACTTGACACGGCGACGGCGCGCGACCGCGCTCGCAACCCCCTGTCCGGTCCGGGGCCCGCTGTTAGCCTGGAACGACATCCGCAACAGGGGAGCACTTGTGCCGCAGGCTGATCTTGTCGTCGTCGCCAACCGCCTTCCGGTGGACCACGACGAGACCGTCGACGGCGGGTGGCGTCGCTCGCCCGGAGGCTTGGTCACGGCGCTGGAGCCGGTCATGCGCGGCGCCGACGGCGCCTGGGTCGGCTGGCCCGGCCGCGCCGGGCTGAAGGCGGAGCCGTTCGAGTTCGAGGGCACGCAGCTCGTGCCGGTCGAGCTGTCCGACGAGGAGGTCGAGCTCTACTACGAGGGCTTCTCCAACGACACGATCTGGCCGCTCTACCACGACGTCATCGCCGCACCGCGCTACCGCCGGCAGTGGTGGGAGTCGTACGTGCAGGTCAACGAGCGGTTCGCGGAGGCCGCGGCATCCGCCACTGCCGAAGGCGGCACCGTCTGGGTGCAGGACTACCAGCTTCAGCTCGTGCCGCAGCTGCTCCGGCAGGCGCGACCCGATCTCACGATCGGGTACTTCCACCACATCCCGTTCCCGGCATACGGGCTGTACTCGCAGCTGCCTTGGCGCCGACAGGTGCTGGAGGGGCTGCTCGGAGCCGACGTGATCGGCTTCCAGCGCGTCGCCGACGCCGGCAACTTCGCCCGCGCCGTGCGTCGCCAGCTCCGCTACGAGACGAAGGCGTCGGGCATCACGGTGCCGCAGCCCGACGGCACCGTGCGCACCGCCGTGGCACGGGCGTTCCCGATCTCCATCGACACCGCCTCCTACGAGGAGCTCGCCCGGCGCGAGGACGTCCGCGCCCGCGCGGCCGAGATCCGCGAGAGCCTCGGCAACCCGAAGCACATCCTGCTCGGCGTCGACCGGCTCGACTACACCAAGGGCATCCGGCACCGCCTCAAGGCGTTCGGCGAGCTGCTGCAGGACGGCCGGCTCGACGTCGAGGACGTGACCCTCGTGCAGGTGGCGAGCCCCAGCCGGGAGCGCGTCGCGGCCTATGTGCAGCTGCGCGACGAGATCGAGCTGACGGTCAGCCGCATAAACGGCGACTACGACACGATGGGCCACAGCGCCATCCGCTACCTGCATCAGGGCTACCCGCGCGAGGAGATGGTGGCGCTGTTCCTCGCCGCCGACGTGATGCTCGTCACGGCTCTGCGCGACGGCATGAACCTCGTCGCCAAGGAGTACGTCGCGTCGCGGGTCGACAACCGGGGCGTGCTCATCCTGAGCGAGTTCGCCGGGGCCGCCGACGAGCTGGGAAGCGCGCTGCGCATCAACCCGCATGACATCGGCACCCTCAAGGACACGATCATGCAGGCGGTCGAGATGTCACCGGCGGAGCAGGGACGCCGCATGCGGGCGCTGCGCAAGAAGGTGCGCGACAACGACGTGGAGAAGTGGTCGCGCGACTTCCTCGATGCCCTCGACACCGCGCGCGCCCGCAACTCGGCAGCCCGATCGGAGGCCGCATCATGACCCCGCACGACAGCGACACGACCCTGGAGGCCGATACCCTCGCCGCGCTCGAGCGGATCGCCGGCACCGACGTCCTGCTCGTCGCCCTCGACTTCGACGGCACTCTGTCCCTGCTCCAGAAGGAGCCGATGAAGGCCCGGATGCTCCCCGAGGCGCGGGCCGCCGTCGACGCGCTGGCCGCCCTCCCGCGCACGGTCGTGGCGCTCGTCTCCGGGCGGACGATCGAGGACCTGGCCGTCATCTCGGAGCACGCCGACGACAGCCCGATCGACATGGCCGGCTCGCACGGAGCCGAGTTCCTGATCGCGGGCGAGCGGATCGCCGTCGCCGAGGAGGACCCGGCTGCCGTCGCCCTCCGCGACGAGCTGCGGTCCAGGGCCGAAGGCGAGCTCGCCGACCTCGACGGGGTCTGGGTGGAGCCGAAGACCTACGGCTTCGGCGTGCACACCCGCGCCGCCTCCGACGACGACGCCGCCCGGGCGCTCGAGACCGCCGACGCGATGGTCGCCGAGCGGGCGCCGGAGTGGCGTCGCCGCACGGGCCACAGCATCGTGGAGTACTCCTTCCGACAGGAGGGGAAGGATGCTGCGCTCCGCGTCCTCCGGGAACGCCTCTCCGCCACGGCGGTGCTCTTCGCCGGCGACGACACGACCGACGAGGACGCACTCGGATCCCTGACCGGCGACGATCTCGGCATCCGGGTGGGGGAGGGCGACACGGCCGCGGCGGTGCGCGTGCCGGACGCCGCGACGCTGTCGTCCGCGCTGGCCGTCCTCGCCCGGCTGCGGGCCGTCGCGACGGCAGAGGCGGCGCCCGCGCGGGAATAGACTCGCAGCATGCCCGAGCACGATGCCTCCGCCCCCATCGACATCAAGCCCCGCAGCCGTGTCGTCACCGACGGCATCGAGGCCACGACCTCGCGCGGCATGCTCCGCGCCGTCGGAATGGGCGACGCCGACTGGGACAAGCCGCAGATCGGCATCGCGTCCAGCTGGAACGAGATCACCCCCTGCAACCTGAGCCTCGACCGCCTCGCCCAGGGCGCGAAGGAAGGCGTGCACGCCGGCGGCGGCTACCCGCTCCAGTTCGGCACGATCTCCGTCTCCGACGGCATCTCGATGGGCCACGAGGGCATGCACTTCTCCCTCGTCAGCCGCGAGGTCATCGCCGACTCCGTCGAGACCGTCATGATGGCCGAGCGCCTCGACGGCTCCGTGCTCCTCGCCGGCTGCGACAAGTCGATCCCCGGCATGCTCATGGCCTCCGCGCGGCTCGACCTCTCCAGCGTCTTCCTCTACGCCGGCTCGATCGCCCCGGGCTGGGTGAAGCTCTCCGACGGCACCGAGAAGGACGTCACGATCATCGACTCGTTCGAAGCGGTCGGCGCGTGCCTGGCCGGCAAGATGAGCGAGGCCGACCTCAAGCGCATCGAATGCGCGATCGCCCCCGGCGAGGGTGCCTGCGGCGGCATGTACACCGCGAACACCATGGCCTCCGTCGCCGAGGCGCTCGGGCTCAGCCTCCCCGGCTCCGCCGCTCCGCCCTCGGCCGACCGCCGTCGCGACTACTTCGCGCACCGCTCGGGCGAAGCCGTCGTCAACCTGCTCCGTCAGGGCATCACGACCCGCGACATCCTCACCAAGGAGGCGTTCGAGAACGCGATCGCCCTCGCCATGGCGCTCGGCGGCTCGACCAACGTCGTGCTGCACCTGCTGGCCATCGCCAACGAGGCCGAGGTCGAGCTCAACCTGCACGACTTCAACCGCATCGGCGACAAGACGCCCCACGTGGCCGACATGAAGCCGTTCGGCCAGTACGTCATGAACGACGTCGACCGCCACGGCGGTATCCCGGTCATCATGAAGGCCATGCTCGACGAGGGCCTGCTGCACGGCGACGCGCTCACCGTGACCGGCAAGACGCTCGCGGAGAACCTCGCCGATCTGAACCCCGACCCGGTCGACGGCACGGTCATCCACTCGTTCGACGACCCGATCCACGCGACGGGCGGCATCACGATCCTGCACGGCACCATGGCGCCGCAGGGCGCGGTCGTGAAGTCCGCCGGCTTCGACGGGAACGTCTTCGAGGGCCCCGCCCGCGTGTTCGAGCGCGAGCGCGCCGCGATGGACGCGCTGGAGGCGGGCGAGCTCGCCGCCGGCGACGTCGTCGTCATCCGCTACGAAGGACCCAAGGGCGGGCCCGGCATGCGCGAGATGCTCGCCATCACGGCCGCCATCAAGGGCGCTGGCCTCGGGAAAGATGTATTACTCTTGACGGACGGCAGATTCTCAGGCGGCACAACCGGCCTGTGCATCGGCCACATAGCACCCGAAGCAGTCGACGCAGGTCCGATCGCATTCGTGGGCGATGGTGATCTGATACGGGTCGATATCGCGGCTCGCACTCTCGACCTACTCGTCGACGAGGCCGAGCTGAGCTCCCGCCGCTCCGGCTGGGAGCCGCTTCCTCCGCGCTACACCCGAGGCGTCCTGGCCAAGTACTCCAAGCTCGTGCACTCCGCCGCGGAAGGCGCCGTCACGGGCTAGGCCCCCGACATCCGCTCACTCTCCATCGAGGTCGATCACAATGCCCGTCGATACCGCCACGGCCGTGCCACGGCCGCCTGCCCGCACCTCCTCCGCCGCCCCGACGATGACGGGCGCCCAGGCCGTCGTGCGCTCGCTCGAGTTGCTCGGCGTCACCGACGTCTTCGGCCTGCCCGGCGGCGCCATCCTGCCCGTCTACGACCCGCTCATGGACAGCACCGAACTCCGGCACATCCTGGTGCGCCACGAGCAGGGTGCCGGCCATGCCGCCGAGGGCTACGCCTCGTCGTCGAACCGGGTCGGCGTGGCGATCGCCACCTCCGGCCCCGGTGCGACCAACCTCGTGACCGCCATCGCGGACGCCTACATGGACTCCGTGCCGGTCGTGTTCATCACCGGCCAGGTCTTCTCGACCCTGATGGGCACGGACGCGTTCCAGGAAGCCGACATCGTCGGCATCACCATGCCGATCACCAAGCACTCCTTCCTGGTGAAGGACGCCGCGGAGATCCCGGGCGCCCTGGCCGCCGCGTTCGAGATCGCCGGCACCGGCCGTCCGGGGCCCGTCCTGGTGGACATCACCAAGGACGCCCAGCAGGCCGAGGCTCCCTTCGTCTGGCCGCCCAAGGTCGATCTCCCCGGCTACCGTCCGGTCACCAAGGCCCACGGCAAGCAGATCCAGGCCGCCGCGCAGCTGCTGGCCTCCGCCAAGAAGCCGGTGCTCTACGTCGGCGGCGGCGTGATCCGCTCGAAGGCGTCCGCCGAGCTTCTGAAGCTCGCCGAGGCCACGGGCGCGCCCGTCGTCACGACGCTCATGGCCCGCGGCGCGTTCCCCGACTCCCACCCGCAGCAGCTCGGCATGCCCGGCATGCACGGGACGGTGCCGGCGGTGCTCGCGCTGCAGGAGGCCGATCTCCTCGTCTCCCTCGGCGCCCGCTTCGACGACCGCGTGACCGGCAAGGCGGCTCTGTTCGCCCCGCACGCCAAGGTCGTGCACGTCGACATCGACCCGGCCGAGATCTCCAAGATCCGCACGGCCGACGTGCCGATCGTGGGTGACCTGAAGGATGTGCTCGTCGACCTCGAGGCCGCGTACCGCGCGGCCGCCGACGGCGCGGCGCCCGACACGGGGGAGTGGTGGTCGTACCTCGACGGCCTCCGCGAGGAGTTCCCGCTGGGCTACGCGCCCACCACCGACGGCCTCCTGTCTCCGCAGCACGTGATCTCCCGCATCGGCGAGATCACCGGTCCCGAGGGCGTCTTCGCCGCCGGCGTGGGACAGCACCAGATGTGGGCCGCGCAGTTCATCAAGTACGAGCGCCCGAACGCGTGGCTGAACTCCGGCGGCGCCGGCACCATGGGCTACGCGGTGCCCGCGGCCATGGGCGCCAAGGTCGCCCAGCCCGAGCGTCACGTCTGGGCGATCGACGGCGACGGCTGCTTCCAGATGACCAATCAGGAGCTCGCCACCTGCGCGATCAACAACATCCCGATCAAGGTCGCGATCATCAACAACTCCTCGCTCGGCATGGTCCGCCAGTGGCAGACGCTGTTCTACGACGGCCGCTACTCGCACACCAATCTCAACACCGGCGCGGGATCGATCCGCATCCCCGACTTCGTGAAGCTCGCCGAGGCCTACAACTGCCTGGCGATCCGCGTGGAGCGCGAGGACGAGGTGGATGCCGCGATCAGGCTCGCCCTGGAGACGAACGACCGCCCCGTGGTGATCGACTTCGTGGTGAGCGCCGACGCGATGGTGTGGCCGATGGTCCCCCAGGGCGTCAGCAACAGCTACGTGCAGTATGCCCGCGAGCACTCGCCCGCATTCGACGAGGAGGCCTGAGATGCCCAGCCACGTGTTGAGCCTCCTCGTGGAGGACAAGCCCGGTCTGCTCACGCGCGTCGCGGGGCTCTTCGCCCGCCGCGGCTTCAACATCGAGTCGCTCGCCGTCGGCGTGACGGAGGTGCCGGGGCTGTCGCGCATCACGGTCGCCGTCGACGTCGACGAGCTTCCGCTCGAGCAGGTGACCAAGCAGCTGAACAAGCTCGTCAACGTCATCAAGATCGTCGAGCTCGACCCCGCCCAGTCGGTGCAGCGCGACCACATCCTGGTCAAGGTGCGCGCCGACAACGCCACCCGCTCCAGCGTGGTCGAGGTGGTCAACCTCTTCCGCGCGTCGATCGTCGACTACGCCCCCGACGCCGTCGTGGTCGAGGTCACGGGGGATCGCGGCAAGGTCGAGGCCTTCCTCAAGGCCGTCGAGCCCTTCGGCATCAAGGAGCTCGCGCAGTCGGGCCTCGTCGCCGTCGGCCGTGGCGGCAAGAGCATCACCGAGCGCGTCCTGCGCGGCTGAACACCCCCGAGCGTCTCATCTCGCTTCGCTCCCCAACGACCCGAGTAATCAACAAGGAGATACCCCCATGGCCGAAATGTTGTACGACGACGATGCCGACCTGAGCATCATCCAGGGCAAGAAGGTCGCGATCGTCGGCTACGGCTCGCAGGGCCACGCCCACGCGCAGAACCTCCGCGACTCCGGCGTCCAGGTCGTCATCGCGCTGAAGGACGGCTCGAAGTCCGCCGCGAAGGCGCAGGAGGACGGCTTCGAGGTCAAGTCCGTCGCCGACGCGACCGAGTGGGCCGACCTCATCATGATCCTGGCGCCCGACCAGCACCAGCGCTCGATCTTCAGCGACTCCATCAAGGACAAGCTGACCGCGGGCAAGACGCTCGCCTTCGCCCACGGCTTCAACATCCGCTTCGGATACATCGACGCGCCCGACGGGGTCGACGTCATCCTCGTCGCCCCGAAGGCCCCCGGTCACACCGTGCGCCGCGAGTTCGTCGCCGGTCGCGGCATCCCCGACATCATCGCCGTCGAGCGCGACGCCTCGGGCAGCGCCTGGGCCACGGCCCTCTCGTACGCGAAGGCCATCGGCGGCACCCGCGCCGGCGTCATCAAGACCACCTTCACCGAGGAGACCGAGACCGACCTCTTCGGCGAGCAGGCCGTGCTGTGCGGCGGCATGAGCCACCTCGTGCAGGCCGGGTTCGAGACGCTGACCGAGGCCGGCTACCAGCCCGAGATCGCCTACTTCGAGGTGCTGCACGAGCTGAAGCTCATCGTCGACCTCATGTGGGAGGGCGGCATCGCCAAGCAGCGCTGGTCGATCTCCGACACCGCCGAGTACGGCGACTACGTCTCCGGCCCGCGCGTCATCTCGTCCGACGTCAAGGAGAGCATGAAGGGCGTGCTGGCCGACATCCAGTCCGGCGCGTTCGCCGAGCGCTTCATCAAGGACCAGGATGCCGGAGCGCCCGAGTTCCTCGAGCTCCGCGAGAAGGAGCAGGGCCACCCGATCGAGGCGACCGGCCGCGAGCTGCGCGGGCTCTTCGCCTGGAAGCAGCAGGACTCCGACTACACCGAGGGTTCCGCCGCGCGCTGAGCCGCGGCATCCGATCGCACCGGAGGGCCGGGTCCGTCACGGGCCCGGCCCTCCGTCGTGCACCGCTACTCTGAAGCCATGGCATCGGACCGCACGCCGCGCGACCGCGACGACGACGCGCTCAGCTGGGGCGATGAAGACCCCACGCTCGACACGGGCGTCTCCGCCCGCGACGAGGCCTCGCACGTCGATGCGGCTCCGCGCGCGGAGCCGCTGCCGGGCGGGTACACCGCCGTCGGCCGCGGCACCAAGGACGGCGCGCCGGTGCCGGCCGAGACCACGCCCACGGCCGTCGATACGGCGGACGTCACGGCGGAGGATGCTGCGGCCCCCGCCTCGATGAGCAGTCCGGCACTGCTCGCCCTGGGCGTCATCGGCGGCGTCTACCTGCTGTTCGCGATCGGCTGGCTCATCGGCGGCTCGCGCCTGCAGGGCGTGGCCGGCTTCCTGGTCGACCCGTCGGGGGTCGCCCCGCCGCTGTGGACCGGCGGCAACCTCGTCGCCCTCTGGCTCGCCGTGCTGGCCCCGGTGATCTGGTTCGGCACCGTGTACCGGCTCACCAGGTCGAGCCGCGCCTGGGTCCGCTGGGCGCTGCTCGCGCTCGGCGTCATCCTGCTGGTGCCCTGGCCCTTCGTCATGGTGGGAGCCGCCGGATCATGAGCGCCGTCACGTCGAACACGCCCACTCCGGCGCGCCGGTCGGCGCTGCCCACCTGGGCGGTCGCCACCATCGCCGGCTTCTTCGGGCTCTTCTACGCCTTCGTGGTGTGGAACGCCGTCACCCTGCTGATCTACCAGGCCTCCGGGGCCCTCGGCATCAACGGTCTCGGCTGGATCGTGCTGCTGATCGCGGTCGTCTTCCCGATGGTCGCCTTCGGCATCGCGTTCGCGCTGGCACGTCGACGCGGGGTGCTCCGGTTCTGCGCGATCATGCTGACCGGGCTCGCCATCGTCGCCGTGTTCTGGACGAACATCCTCGCGTACGCCTACGCGTACGGCGGCTCGCTGCTGGGCGGCTGACGGCGTCATACGGTCGGGGGCCGCGGGCGGCCCGCGATAAGGTGAAACGGCCGTCCCGAGCTCGTCGGACACGGCCTCCTCTCCGTCTGCCCGTCGGCTCGTGCCGACCGCATCCCGAAGGACCCTCGTGCCCAAGCCCGTCGTGCTGATCGCCGAAGAACTCTCTCCCGCCACCATCGACGCGCTCGGTCCGGACTTCGACGTCCGCTCCGTCGACGGCACGGACCGGCCCGCTCTGCTGGCCGCGCTGGCCGATGCCGCCGCCGTGCTGGTGCGCTCCGCCACGAAGATCGACGCCGAGGCGATCGCCGCGGCTCCCGCGCTGCAGGTCGTCGCCCGCGCCGGGGTGGGGCTCGACAACGTCGACATCGCCGCCGCGACGGCAGCGGGCGTCATGGTCGTCAACGCCCCGACCTCGAACATCATCTCGGCCGCCGAGCTCACCGTGGGCCACATCCTCAGCCTCGCCCGCCACATCCCCGCCGCGCACTCCTCGCTGCAGGACGGCCTGTGGAAGCGCAGCGCCTACACCGGCACCGAGCTGTTCGAGAAGACGGTCGGCATCATCGGCCTCGGGCGCATCGGCGCCCTCATCGCCGCACGCCTGCAGGCGTTCGACATGCGCGTCATCGCCTACGACCCGTACGTCACGAGCGCGCGCGCCCAGCAGCTCGGCGTGCAGCTCGTCGAGCTCGATGCGCTGATCGAGCAGAGCGACTTCGTCACCATCCACATGCCGAAGACGCCCGAGACCACCGGCATGATCGGCGCGGCGCAGTTCCGCCGCATGAAGCCGACCGCCTACGTGGTCAACGTCGCGCGCGGCGGCCTCATCGACGAGAGCGCGCTGTACGACGCCCTCACGACCGGCGAGATCGCCGGCGCGGGGCTGGACGTCTTCACGTCGGAGCCCCCGGTCGAGGGCGGCACGGCCGTTCGGCTGCTCGATCTGCCGAACGTCGTCGTCACCCCGCACCTCGGCGCCTCCACCGACGAGGCCCAGGAGAAGGCCGGCGTCTCGGTCGCGAACTCCGTGCGCCTCGCCCTCGGCGGCGACCTCGTGCCCGACGCGGTGAACGTCGCGGGCGGCGCCATCGACCCCTACGTGCGGCCCGGCATCCCGCTGGTCGAGAAGCTCGGGCAGATCTTCGCCGCCCTCGCCCACTCGCCGCTGACGAGCCTCGACGTCGAGGTGCACGGCGAGCTGCAGGGCTACGACGTCAGCGTGCTGAAGCTCGCGGCGCTCAAGGGCGTCTTCACGAACATCGTCAGCGAGACGGTCTCGTACGTG
The DNA here is from genome assembly GCF_003991875.1 of Microbacterium lemovicicum. Taxonomy (NCBI): domain Bacteria; kingdom Bacillati; phylum Actinomycetota; class Actinomycetes; order Micrococcales; family Microbacteriaceae; genus Microbacterium; species Microbacterium lemovicicum. The sequence continues at coordinate 1,822,732 of NZ_CP031423.1, read as the reverse complement.
AACGCGCCGCTGCTCGCCGAGCAGCGCGGGGTCGAGGTGCGACTGCTGGTGGACGACGTGAGCGACGAGTACCGCAACGTCATCACCCTTCGCGGCGCGCTGTCCGACGGCTCGCAGCTGTCGGTGTCGGGAACGCTGACCGGCACGAAGCAGACCGAGAAGATCGTCGACATCAACGGCTACGCCGTGGAGCTCCCGATCGAGAAGCACCACATCGTCATGCTGTACACCGACCGGCCGGGCATCGTGGCCGTCTACGGTCAGAAGCTGGGCGAAGCGGGCATCAACATCGCGGGCATGCAGATCGCGCGCCGGAACGCGGGCGGACAGGCGCTGTCCGTGCTGACCGTCGATTCGCCGGTGCCCGACGAGCTGCTCGACGAGGTGCGCTCGGCGATCTCGGCCGACCTCTTCCGCCAGATCGAGATCACGCCGTCCTGAACGCAGCAGGCCGCAGCGCCCGGCCTCAGGAGCGGATCGCCCGCTCGACCAGCGCGATGAGCGCCTCCATCGCCGGCCCGCGGGGCACAGGCCCCGGGATGTTCCCCCCGGCGAGCGAGTTGTTGAAGTAGAGCCCGTCGCTCACCAGCATGACGAGGTCGAGCGCGGCGCCCTCGGGCGCCGAAGGGCGGATGGCGGCCGCCCACCGCTCGCGGATGTCGCGCAGCGCGTCGGCGGCCTGCGCACTGCCGCCCTGTGCGAGTCGCGCCGTGGCGAGGATCACCCGGTCGAGCGGGTCGTTCTCCATCACGGACGTGCGCAGGAAGTGCGCCACGGGACCGTCGGGCGCGGATGCCATCCCGGCGACGTCCTCGTCGACGAGCCGGACGAGACGCTCCATGATGCCGGCCGCCAGCGCGTCCTTCGAGGCGAAGTGATAGAGAAGTCCGCCCTTGGAGACGCCGGCCGCCTTGGCCGTGGCATCCATGGTCGCTGCGCGGGCGCCCTCCTCGACGAGGAGCGCCTCGAACGCGTCGAGCACCTTCTCTCGGGCGAGGGGAGGTCTGCTCATGGGCTCGATCGTATCGACGGGGGCATGCTCATTCTGATAGTGTACCGGCTGGACGGTATAGAAATGGAGCAGGACATGACCGGCACGATCACGGCGGCCATTCGCGCGGAGCGCCAGGAGCGAGTGGGCTGGCGCGGCTGGGCGGCCCTCGCGGTGCTCATGCTGCCCGTGCTGCTGGTGTCGGTCGACAACACCGTCCTCAGCTTCGCGCTGCCCGCCATCGCCGTGGACCTGGAGCCCACCAGCATCCAGCAGCTCTGGATCGTCGACGCCTACCCGCTCGTCCTGGCGGCCCTGCTCGTGACGATGGGCACCATGGGCGACCGGTTCGGACGACGCCGGATGCTGCTCATCGGCGCGCTCGGATTCGGCACCGTCTCCGCGGCCGCGGCCTTCGCGCCGTCCGCCGAGCTTCTCATCGCCGCCCGCGCGCTCATGGGCGTCTTCGGCGCGATGCTGATGCCTTCCACGCTGTCGCTGCTGCGCACGATCTTCACGGACCGCGAGCAGCGTCGCCTCGCCATCGCGGTCTGGGCCGCCGGCTTCTCCGCGGGCTCCGCCCTCGGACCGATCGTGGGCGGCATCCTGCTCGAGCACTTCGCGTGGGGCGCGGTCTTCCTCCTCGCCGTGCCGGTGCTGATCCCGCTGCTCGTGCTGGTGCCCGTGCTCGTCCCCGAGACGCGCGATCCGAAGCCGGGCCGCATCGACCTCGCGAGCATCGCCCTGTCGCTGGGCGCCATGGTGCCGATCGTCTACGCGATCAAGGAGGTCGCCGTCGAGGGGCTCGCGAGCGTCGCGCCGGTGCTGTTCGCCGTGGGACTCGTCTTCGCGGCGCTCTTCGTCCGGCGCCAGCTGCGGCTGGAGACGCCCATGCTCGACATGGAGCTCTTCCGCCGGCCGGCCTTCAGCGGCGCCATCATGGTGAACCTGCTCAGCGTCGTCGGGCTCGTCGGCTTCCTGTACTTCGTCGCCCAGCACCTGCAGCTCGTCGTCGGCCTGTCGCCGCTCAACGCGGGCCTCGCCCTGCTGCCGGGTCTCCTGGCCATGATCGCCGCCGGCCTGCTCGTCGTGCCGATCGCCCGCCGCGTCGCGCCCCGCATCGTCGTACCCGCCGCCCTGGTGTTCTCGGTGGTCGGCTACGTCATCGTCGCCCTCACCGCCGCCGACAACGCGCTGCCGCTGCTGATCGCGGCGTTCGTGGCGCTCGGCATCGGCATCGGGTCGGCCGAGACGGTCTCCAACGAGCTGATCCTCGCCAACGCGCCGCCCGCGAAGGCCGGTGCCGCCAGCGCGGTGTCGGAGACGGCCTACGAACTGGGCGCGGTGCTCGGCACTGCGGTGCTCGGCGGCCTCCTCACGGCGCTGTACCGCGCGAACCTCTCGCTGCCGGCCGGACTCCCCGCCGAGGCAGCCGATGCGGCCCGCGAGACGCTCGGCGGCGCCGTCGCAGCGGCGGACGGACTCGACGGCGCGATGGGGCAGGCGCTGCGGGATGCCGCGGCGCACGCCTTCGACGCCGGCGTCGGCGTGACCGCGCTCATCGGTGCGGGCCTCATCGTCGTGGCGGCGATCATCGCGGCCACTACCCTGGGGGGACGCCCGAAAAAGGAGCGCGTCACCCCCTGAGCGCGCTCCCGCCCCACCGAGGAGAGCGATGTCGACCCCCGAGACCCCCACGACCATCCGCCTGGCGGTCATCGCCGGCGACGGGATCGGTCCGGAGGTGGTGGCCGAGGCGGAGAAGGTGCTGGATGCTGCGACCGCGGGCCGCGGCATCCGCTTCGACAAGACGCGCTTCTCGCTCGGAGCCGCACGCTACCTCGAGACGGGGGAGACGCTCACCGATGAGGATCTCGAGGCCATCCGGGGGCACGACGCCATCCTGCTGGGCGCCGTCGGCGGCGTGCCCGGCGACCCCCGTCTGAAGGACGCCAACATCGAGCGCGGGCTGCTGCTGAAGCTGCGGTTCGAGCTCGACCACTACGTCAATCTGCGTCCGTCGAAGCTCTACCCCGGTGCGCCGGGACCGCTGGCGGAGCCCGGCGCGATCGATTTCGTCGTCGTGCGCGAGGGCACCGAGGGGCCGTACGTGGGCAACGGCGGCTCGATCCGCCGCGGCACGCCGCACGAGGTCGCCAACGAGACCTCGGTGAACACCGCCTTCGGCATCGAGCGCGTCGTGCGCTACGCCTTCGATCTCGCCGAGCGGCGCCGCAACAAGCTGACGCTGGTGCACAAGACGAACGTGCTCGTGCACGCGGGCGGCATGTGGCAGCGGATCGTCGACGCCGTGGCGGCGGAGCACCCGGGAGTCGCCGTAGACTACCTGCACGTCGACGCGGCCACCATCTTCCTGGTCACGAACCCCGATCGCTTCGACGTCATCGTCACCGACAACCTCTTCGGCGACATCCTCACGGATCTGGCAGGCGCCGTCACCGGCGGCATCGGCCTCGCCGCCTCCGGGAACATCAACCCGGACGGCGCCTTCCCATCGATGTTCGAGCCCGTCCACGGCTCGGCGCCGGACATCGCGGGTCAGGGGATCGCCGACCCCACGGCTGCGATCCTCTCCGTCGCCCTGCTGCTCGACCACCTCGGGCTGCGAGACGAGGCGGCCAGCGTGACCCGCGCCGCCGAGGACGACATCGCCGCCCGGGACGGCTCCTCGCGTTCCACCGCGCAGATCGGCGACGCCGTCGCCGCGCGGCTTCAGGCGTAGCCTTCACACACCGATCGACTCTCAGGACACGACATGACACTCATCGACTCCAACCCGGACTCCGATCTCGCCCCGCTCGAGTTCGCCGTCACCCGCAACCTCGCCGCGAAGTCCCCCGCGCAGCGCGAGGAGATCCTCGCCGCCCCCGGCTTCGGCGTGCACTTCACCGACCACATGGTCGACATCTGCTGGTCGGTCCGCGGGGGCTGGCACCGTCCGCGCGTCTCGCCCTACGGTCCGATCTCGCTCGACCCGGCGGCGGCGGTGCTGCACTACGGCCAGGAGATCTTCGAGGGCATCAAGGCCTACCGGCACGCCGACGGCTCGGTGCACACCTTCCGTCCCGACCAGAACGCCCGCCGACTGCAGCGCAGCGCACGCCGGCTGGCGCTCCCGGAGCTTCCGGCGCCGTACTTCATCCAGGCTCTCACGGAGCTCATCGCGGCCGACGGCGCCTGGGTGCCATCGGGGGAGGACCAGAGCCTCTACCTCCGGCCCTTCATGTTCGCCAAGGAGGCCTTCCTCGGCGTCCGCCCCGCCCACAAGGTCGCGTTCTACGTGATCGCCTCGCCCGCGGGCGCCTACTTCAAGGGCGGAGTGCAGCCGGTGTCGATCTGGCTCAGCGAGGACTACGCCCGCGCCGGTAAGGGCGGCACCGGAGCGGCGAAGACGGGCGGCAACTACGCCGCCAGCCTGCTGCCGCAGTCCGAGGCGTACGAGAACGAGTGCGATCAGGTGGTCTTCCTCGACGCCGATCGCAACGTCGAGGAGCTCGGCGGCATGAACATCGTGTTCGTCCACAAGGACGGCACGCTCGTCACCCCGCAGTCCGACTCGATCCTCGAGGGCATCACGCGCGACTCGATCCTCCAGCTCGCGGTCGACCGCGGCCACAAGGTCGAGGGCCGCGACGTCTCCCTCACCGAGTGGCGCGAGGGCGTGGCATCCGGCGACATCGTCGAGGTGTTCGCGTGCGGCACGGCCGCCGTGGTGACGCCCATCGGGCTGCTGAAGGGCCGTGGCTTCTTCGACGAGCAGCCCACGGGCACGCTCGCCCTCGAGCTGCGCCAGGAGCTCACCGACATCCAGTACGGGCGCGCCGAGGACAAGCACGGCTGGCTCCTGCGCCTCGACGCGTGAGGTCGCCGTCGCCGCGGTGCGGTCTCGATAGGGTGAAGCGGTGAAGATCGCACGCTTCAGTCACCGGGACAGCATCCGCTACGGCATCCTCGACGACGGCGAGTTCGTCGTCCTCGCAGGCGATCCGCTCTTCGCGGGGTTCGACACGACGGGCGAGCGCGTGCCCGTCGGCGACGCCGTGCTGCTCGCGCCCGTGATTCCGCGGTCGAAGGTGGTGTGCGTCGGCAAGAACTACCGCGACCACGCCGCCGAGATGGGGGGAGAGGCTCCGGCCGAGCCCCTGCTCTTCCTCAAGCCGAACACCGCGGTGATCGGGCCGGGCGACACCATCGTCCGCCCCCGGCAGAGTTCGCAGACCGATCTCGAGGGCGAGCTGGCCGTGGTCATCGGCTCCATCGCGAAGGACGTCGCCGCCGAGCGCGCGCACGAGGTGATCTTCGGCTACACGATCGCCAACGACGTCACCGCCCGCGACCTGCAGCGCAGCGACGGCCAGTGGGCGCGGGCGAAGGGCTTCGACACGTTCTGCCCGCTCGGTCCCGTCATCGAGACGGAGTTCGACCCGTCGTCGGGGGCCATCGAGTCGCGCGTGAACGGCGAGGTGCGCCAGCGCGGCGACCTGTCGGAGATGGTCCACACCGTCGCCGACATCATCGCCTACGCCTCCGCCGCCTTCACCCTCCTGCCCGGCGACGTCGTGCTCACCGGCACGCCCGCGGGCGTCGGCCCGTTCACGGCCGGCGACGTGGTCGAGGTGGAGATCGCCGGGCTCGGAACGCTCCGCAACACGGTCCGCGACGCCTGAGACCCGGACGCACAGCCATGACGGGCACCGCCGCCGATCGCGGGATGATCGACGGGCGTGATGCGGTGGCCGTCGCGGGCATCCAGCGTCGCACCGTCACGGTGCTCGCGGCGGGTCAGGTGCTCGGCGGGCTCGCGTTCGGCGCCACCGTCTCCCTCGGAGCGGTGCTGGCGCAGCAGCTCTCCGGACAGGACGCCCTGTCGGGACTCGCGACCGCGGGGGTGACGCTCGGAACGGCGATCCTCGCGATCCCGCTCGCGCGGCTCGCCCGCGCCCGAGGACGGCGGCTCGCCCTCAGCGTCGGCATGCTGATCGCCCTCGTCGGCGTGATCATCGTCGTCACCGCGGTGCGGGCGGCGTCCTTCCCCCTGCTCCTCGTCGGCTTCGGCCTGATCGGGTCGGGTCAGGCAGCGAACCTGCAGTCCCGCTTCGCTGCGACCGACCTGGCGACGGATGCCACGCGCGGCCGGGATCTGTCGGTGGTCGTCTGGGCGACCACGCTGGGGGCGGTCCTCGGGCCGAACCTCGTCGGTCCGGGTGCCGTCGTCGGCGACCTCCTGGGCATGCCACCGCTCACAGGCCCGTTCGCCTTCACCGTCGTCGCACAGGTGCTCGCCGTCATCCTGTACCTCGCCGCGCTCCGCCCCGACCCGCTCCTGCTGGCGGCGCGGGTGTCGGCGGCGGCCGCCTCGGCGGGCGGTGCGGCGCCGCGACCCGACCGGCCGGTCGCCGCCCGCTACGCGATCTTCGCCGTCGCGGGCGCCCACGGTGTCATGGTCGCCGTCATGGCGATGACCCCGGTGCATCTGCTCCACCTCATGCACGGCGAGGGCGACGCGGCATCCATCACCGTCATCGGCTTCACCATCAGTCTGCACATCGCCGGCATGTACGCCCTGTCGCCTGTCTTCGGCATCCTCGCCGACCGGATCGGCCGCGTGCCCGTCATCCTCATCGGACAGGGCCTGCTGCTCGTGTCGCTGCTCACCGCGGCGCTCGGTCAGGACAGCACGGCGGCGGTCACCGTGGCGCTCGTGGTGCTCGGTCTCGGCTGGAGCGCGTCCACCGTGGCGGGCTCCGCGCTGCTCACCGAGGCGTCCTCGGTCGCGCTCCGCACCCGTCGCCAGGGCCGCAGCGACCTGACGATGAGCCTGGTGGGAGCCGCCGGTGCGATCCTCGCGGGCGTCGTGCTCGGCCTGATCGGGTACGGCGGTCTGGCGCTGGTCGCGCTCATCATCGTCGCCGTCGTCGTGGCGCTCTCGCCGCTCGCGCGACGACGCTGAGTCAGACCCCGAGGGCCCGCAGCGCCCGGTCGACGTCGTCGGCGTCGTTGAACACGTGGAAGGCGACGCGCGCGCGACCCGCCCGCCCCGACGCCGTGATGCCGGCGCCGGCCAGGCGCGCGAGGTCGCAGCCGGTCGGATCCGTCCACGTCACGATGGCGGACGGACGGGCTGCAGCATCCATGCCCCGCCCTCGGCGGAAGCGCTCCGCGAGGCCGGTCGTGTGCGCGAGGACGGCCTGCGCGTCGAGCGAGGCGAACAGCGCCAGTGCGGGCTCGGCTCCGAGGAAGGCCTGCCATGCGGGCGAGACGTCGAAACGGCGCGCGTCCGGCGCCAGCTCGATGTCGCCGCCGTAGCAGGAGGTCCACGGATCGGCGCCGGCGTACCAGCCGGCGAAGATCGGCCGGGTGGAGTCCACCACCTGCGGCGACGCGGTGAAGAAGGCGACGCCGCGCGGGGCGCAGAGCCACTTGTAGGCGTGGCACACGGTCATGTCGAACATCCCCGCATCCACCGGCATCCATCCGACGGCCTGCGTGACGTCGCAGAAGGTCGGTGCGCCGACGGCTGCCGCGGCCCGCACGATCGCGTCGGCATCGGCCACGTCGCCGGTCGCGGACTGCACGAGGGAGAAGGCGACCAGGGCGGTGTCCGCGCGCACGGACGCCGCCAGGTCGGCCAGAGGAGCCGTCCGCACCGTGATCCCGCGCCCCGCCCGCACGAACGGCACGACGAGCGACGAGAAGTCGCCCTCGGCGCACAGCACCTCGGCGTCGTCGGGGAGGGAGGCCGCGACGAGCGCCGCGAAGACGGAGGTCTGGGAGCCGATCGCCACACGGGAGCGGTCGACATGCACCAGGCCGGCGTAGAGGCCGCGCGAGCGCTCGACGGCCGCGGTGTAGGCCCCCGCATCGGGCCGGCCCGCCGCCCAGTCGTCGAGGTGGACGCGCATCTCCTCGACGGCCGTGGTCGGCGGCAGACCCAGCGTGCAGGCCGCGAGGTAGTCGCGGCCACCCGAGAATGCTGCCCGTCCTACGTCGAGGACGACATCGGCGACGGGTGCGGGAGGCATGGAACCAGCATCCCCAGCCCGGTCGCATTCGTCTACGGCCGGTTTCTCATGCGATGCATGCCGTCTTGTTATGCTCGGCGGGTGACCGAGAGCGAGCCGGCCGACGCCGACATCGACGTGCAGGCGCTGCGCGTCGTCAAGGCCATCGCCGACGGCGGCTCGATCACGTCGGCCGCCGCCGCTCTCGGCTACAGCCAGCCCGCGGTCTCGCAGCAGATGAAGCGGCTGGAGCGCCGGCTCGGCGTGGCCGTGCTCGAGCGGGCGGGCCGCGCCGTGCGCCTGACGGAGGCGGGCCGCATCCTCGCCCGGCACGCCCCTGCCGTCACGACGGCGCTCGATGCCGCGGCGGAGGAGCTCGACGCCCTGCGCGGCCTCCGCGCTGGCACAGTGCGTCTCGTCGGGTTCCCGTCCGCCTCGCCCACCCTGGTGCCGCGCCTGCTCGCCGACCTCGCCGCGTCGCACCCGGGAGTGACGCTCACGTACGTCGAGGCCGAGCCGGCCGAGGCTGTGGCCGCCGTCCGCGAGGACCGCGCCGACATCGCGCTGACCTTCAGCTATCCCGGCGACCGGGAGGATCCGCACCGCACCAGCGCGCGCGGACTCTCGGTGCGCACGGTCGGGGTGGACGAGCTGGTGGCGGTGCTGCCGGTCGGCCATCCGGCGGTGCGCGAGGGGCGCGTGGAGCTGCGTGCGCTGGCGGAGGAGGACTGGATCGCGGGGTGCCCGCAGTGCCGCGGACACCTGCTCGAGGTCTGCGGCCGCGCGGGGTTCGTCCCGCGCATCACCTTCGAGACCGACAACGTCGTGGCGGTCGAGGGCCTCGTGGCGCAGGGGATCGGGGTGGCGACGCTGCCGCGGCTGGGCGTGGCATCCTTCCCCCTTCTGCCCGGGATCGTCACCGCCGTGCTGCCCGCGGGCGACGAGCGCACGCTCCACACGGTCACCGCGCACGGAGCCGACCGGGTGCCGTCGGTGCGCACGACCCTCGCCGCCCTCGTCCGGGTCGTCGAGAGCTCGGACGCTCGAGGGGACGGGCGCGCCCGCGGCTAAACTGGAGCGGATGTCTTCTGCACCGGATCCCCGCACCACGACCGCCACCGGCTCCGAGGTGCGCGTGCGCTTCTGCCCCTCGCCGACCGGCCTCCCGCACGTCGGACTCGTCCGCACGGCGCTGTTCAACTGGGCGTACGCCCGCCACCACGGCGGAAAACTCGTCTTCCGCATCGAGGACACCGACGCGGCGCGCGACAGCGAGGAGAGCTACCTCCAGCTGCTGGATGCCCTGCGCTGGCTGCACATCGACTGGGACGAGGGCGTCGAGGTCGGCGGGCCGCACGCCCCCTACCGGCAGTCGCAGCGCCACGACCTCTATCGCGACGTGCTCGCGAAGCTCATCGCGAGCGGCGCCGTCTACGAGAGCTACTCGACCGCCGAGGAGATCGACGCCCGCAACACCGCCGCCGGCCGCGCGAAGCAGCTGGGCTACGACAACTTCGACCGCGATCTCACCGACGAGCAGCGTGCGGCGTTCCGCGCGGAGGGTCGCGAGCCCGCGTGGCGCCTGCGCGTGCCCGATCACGACCTCACCTACGTCGACCTGATCCGCGGCGAGGTCACCTTCCCCGCCGGCTCGTTCCCCGACTTCGTGATCGTGCGCGCCGGCGGCATCCCGCTCTACACGTTCGTGAACCCCGTCGACGACGCGCTGATGGGCATCACGCACGTGCTCCGCGGCGAAGACCTGATGCCGTCCACCGCCCGTCAGCTCGCGCTCTACAGCGCCCTGATCGACGCCGGAGTGACGACTTACATCCCGCGCTTCGCCCACATGCCGCTGGTGCTGGGCGACGGCACGAAGAAGCTCTCCAAGCGCGACCCGCGCGCCGACCTCTTCCTCCAGCGCGACAAGGGCTTCATCCACGAGGGTCTGCTGAACTACCTGGCACTGCTGGGCTGGTCGATCGGACCGGACCGCGACGTGTTCTCGCTCGACGAGTTCACGGCGGCCTTCGACATCGAGAAGGTGAACCCGAACCCGGCGCGCTTCGACCAGAAGAAGGCGGAGTCCATCAACGGAGACCACATCCGGATGCTGGCGCCCGAGGACTTCGCGGAGCGTATCGTCCCCTATCTCGCCCAGGCGGGATTCGTCGCGCCCGAGCCCACGCCGGAGCAGCGGGCGCTGATCGCCGTATCCGCACCGCTGGTGCAGGAACGGGTGCAGCTGATGGGGGAGGTTCCGGCTCTGCTCGGCTTCCTGTTCGTCGACGAGGTCGCCTACGACGAGGAGGCCGTGACGGCACTGCCCGCCGACGCCCGCGAGGTCCTCGTCGCCTCGGTCGGCGCCCTCGAGCTGGTGCCGGAATCGGAGTTCGCGGCTGCGGCGATCCAGGAGGCGCTGTCCGGCGCCCTCATCGAGGGCCTGGGGCTCAAGCCGCGTGTCGCCTACGGTCCGCTCCGGGTTGCCGTCAGCGGTCGTCGCATCTCCCCGCCGCTGTTCGAGTCGATGGAGCTGCTCGGGAAGGCCGAGTCGCTGCGCCGATTGGGTGCTCTGGTCGAGCGCGGCTGACCCTCCGGTTTGGCGGAGGCGCTCTCGTCGCGTAGAGTTGATCCTCGGCACGGACTTGCTTCCGCCGCCTTGGGGTATGGTGTAATTGGCAACACGGAGGTTTCTGGTACCTTTGTTCTTGGTTCGAGTCCAGGTACCCCAGCCAGTGTGAAACCCCCGCTCAGCGGGGGTTTTTCTGGTTCCAGCAGTCATCCCGACCACGGCGTCCGTGCGCCCGGCGATAATGATCCGATGGATGCCGGACTGATGGCCACCGACGAGGACGCCGACGAGCGGGAGCTCGAACAGCTGCGCCGGCGGGCGTACGGCCCGGCAGCCGACATCGCGCGTGATCCGGACGCCCTCCGTCGTCTGCACGCCTTGGAAGAGGTGGTCCGCGCCCGGGCGACCGACCGCGCCGTCGTGGATCGCGCGGTCGTGGCGCACGTCGCGTCGTCGGTGGGAGCCGAGACGTCGCCCGTGACGACGACGACCGTCGATGCGGCCGCCTCGCCCGGCCCGGCGCCCCGTACAAGTTCCCCCGGAAGTGCCGGGCCGACGACGGACCCTGCTCCGAGCCCCGCCGTCTCGTGGTGGCGGCGGCGGTCGGTCTGGGTCGCGGCACTGGCCGGCGCGGCGGTGGGCGCCGCGGCGATCTGGGGCGGCATGACCCTATTGACCCCGCAACCCGCCGCCACGCTCCAGGCCGTGTCCAGCACCCCGGAGGAGCGGCTGTCTGCTTTCGACGACGGCTACGCCCAGTCGTTCGGCATCGAGGAGGGTGATGCCCAGCGATTCGAGACATACCGGGGTGTGACGGTGTGGGTCGCCCCGACACGGACCGGCGGATCCTGCCTCGTCGTCACCACCGACGCCGCGGGCACCTACGGCGGGGCCTGCGTGCCGCGCGGCATGGATCCGATGTTCGACCTGATGGTCTATCCGGGCATGGTGCCCCAGGTGGTGGAGGGCCTGCCCGTCGGGAGCGTCGCGCGCTTGACCTACCGCGACGGCGCTATCCGCGTCGACGAGGCGATCGGCACCCAGTTCAGCTGAGCCGCGGCTCGTCGCCGATGATCTCCCGCAGCGCGGCGCGTCCTTCGCGATGCGCCGCCGGATCGTCGTCGCCGTGGGCGATGAGCAGGAGCGCCATCGCGACGGCCCACGCACGCGCACGCGTCCAGAGGTACTGATCGGCGCGCGACCCGTACGCGGCGCGGAACGACGTGCGTCCCGTCGCGTCGAAGGCGAGCCAGGCGATCGCGAGGTCGTAGGCGGGGTCGCCCGCGGTGACGTCTCCGAAGTCGATCAGCGCGCCGAGCCGGTCGCCCTGCACGATCAGATTGCCGGGATGCAGATCGCCGTGGATCCACACGGGTGCCGCCTCCCACCCGGATGCGGATATCCCGTCAGCCCAGGCGATCTCCGCGACGCGTCGCACCTCGACGGGCAGCGCGGGCGACGCCCCCTCGAACCGCGCCGCGACGGCATCCGCCCGGCCGGACAGCGGTCCGCCCCGGAAGGGATTCCGCGGATGGTCAGCGGGGGCGGGGGAGTGCAGAACCGAGACGGCCCGCCCGAGGGCGCCCGCCCAGCGTGAACGCTCGGCCCGACCCGTCATCGAGGACGTGGTGCCGTCGAACCACGGGACGACGCTCCACACCCACGGATACCCATGCCCGGGCGCACCGGCGAAGAGGGGCTCGGGCACCTCGACCCCCGCAGCGCGCAGCCGCGGACCGAGCACCGGCAGCACCCGCTGCTCGTGGAGTACGAGCGGCGCGGCGAGGGCTCGCCGCGGCATCCGCACCGCGAGGTCATCGCCGAGCCGCCAGAGCTCGCAGTCCCATCCGCTGCCCGCGTGCCGGAGAGGAGCGGATGCCGCAGGCCCCAGGTGCGCGGCCTGACTCTGCAGCAGCGACCGCACCAGCTCCGCGGTGATGACGACCTCGGCGGCGGGAACGGCGGACACCGCTCGACGGTACCGCGCCGTCGGCTCGCGTGGAGTGTCCTCACGGCCGCAGCGAACGGTCGGCACGCGCACGGGGAGTCCTGCCCATGGCGGCCGGGACGAGGCATCCGTAGGTTCGGTGTCGGAGGTGGTCGCTGTGGGGATGATGCTGCCGAACGAGCTCGTGTGGATCATGGAGAAGCTCGGGTTCGAATGGCCGGACGTCGACGAGGACGAGGTGCGCACGGGCGCGACGCTCGTTCGCAATCTGGGCACCGATCTCGAGAGCGTCATCCAGGCCGTGGACACCAAGGTCAACGGCGACCTCGCGGGCGCCCTGCGCGGCCAGACCGGTCCGGCGACGATGGGCGCCTGGAACACGAACCGCTCCCAGAACCTCCAGCAGCTCATCGACCTGATGCCGCCCGCGGCGACGGCGATGGACGTGGGCGCCGAGGCGATCTTCGCCCTCAAGATGAAGGTCATCGTCGATGTGACGTCGACGATGATCACGCTCGTCGCCATGCTGACGAATCCCTTCACCGCGCTCGGCGCCGGCCCCATGCTGCTGATCAAGAAGAAGCTGCTGAACGCGGCGGTCGACATCGCGGTCGAGCAGCTGCTCAATCAGCTGGCGCCGATGGCGATCGAGCCACTGGCCGAGAAGCTGCCGGCGGTGATCGACGCGATCCTCGACGCTCCCATGGTGGAGGCGACGGCGGGGGACTCGGACGAGTTCCAGGCCGACCTCGCGGCGCTCGAGGAGGCGCAGTCGACGCTCAAGCTGCACGGCTCGGACATCCAGACGATCACGTCGACGTTCTTCTCCGAGTTCTCGGCGCTCGACTTCGGAGGGGACGACTGATGAGCGCGATCAAGCCCATCCTGCGCGAACTCAAGCAGGCGGCGCTCAGGGGCGGCGTGCACGCGAAGGACAAGCTGCACCAGGTCACCGACAACATGAACGACCACCTCGACAACGTCGTGAGGCAGGTGCGCGACCTCGACCGATATGACGACACGGTCGACGTCAACATCCGTCCCTTCACGCAGAATCCGAATCACAGCTCGCAGGCGTTCAACACCCAGTACAACGAGCAGATGGACACCCTGCAGCGCACATCGGCCGGCGATTGGCTGCGCAACCGCATCGACTACCTCGAGCATGGTCGCACGCCCGCTTCGGTCCGGGCGCAGCAGAACGTGCGCGAGGTCGCGCTGAGAGACGAGATCGTCAGACTCCGTGAGGCGGACCCGAGCCTGAGTCGACGGGGAGCCGAGGCGCAGGCCAGGGAGTGGATGAAGACCCAGGCCGCCCTGCACCGCCTGGACGGGATCGCGGGGGGAGATGCGACCGACATCTCCGGAGTCGGCGACGCCGGCGTGAACTCCTCGCTCGGCTCGCAGTGGCGATCGCGGGTGGGCGACATCGACAGGGCGATCATCGACTTCGTGAACAACAACCCCGGCGTGAACCTGGACGACGTCAGCATCAATGTCATCCTCCGATAGTTTGGAAGCCATGGTGGACATCTCCGATTTCGCAGCGCACGCGCCGGTTCCGCCGGAGATCGTCGAGGAGTATCGCGGCCGCGTGCCCGACGAGCTCGTGGAGATCTGGGAGAAGTACGGGTACGGCACCTTCGCGCACGGCTTCCTGCGCATCATCGACCCGAAGCTCTACGAGGAGAAGGTCGGCGACTGCATCGGGAAGACGCAGGGCGACGGCATCGCCGTCCCGATCATGGTCACCGGTCTCGGCGACCTGATCACCTGGGAGCCCAGCGTGGGGGTCATCGGCATCCTCTATCGCGAGGGGCGCACGGTGGGACTCAACACCACCCTGGGGAAGTTCCTCTTCCTCGTGAAGCTCGACGGTCCCGAAGAGCTGTCCGACAGCCTGCACTGGGATCTCTTCCCGGAGGCCGTGGCGGCGCACGGCGAGCTCGCCTTCGACGAGTCGTTCATCTTCGTCCCGCTGCTCTCGCTAGGCGGTGCGGCGAAGGTCGAGAACCTGCACAAGCGCGAGACCATCGCCTCGATCCAGGTCGCTGTCGAGCTCCAGGGCGTCATCGAGCACTGACCCCCTCCGCGCGCCCGCCCTGATGGCGGGTTCGTTCCCGTGCCGCCTCGTGTTGTTTTCTGTTGTATTGACTCTTCCCCTGTGTGGTTCTGTGTTGTATCGTGTGGACACGGAACAAGGGAGTCTGGGTGTACGCGACGGAGCGACAAGAGGTCATCGAGCGGATGCTGCTGCAGTCCGGGCGCGTCGGCGTGCTCGAGCTCGCCACGCACTTCGACGTCACCACCGAGACCGTCCGCCGTGACCTGGATGCCCTCGAGCGCTCCGGCGCCCTGCGGCGCGTGCACGGCGGCGCCGTGCCCCTCGACCGGGCGAGCCTCGTCGAGCCGTCCGTGGCCGACCGCGTCGCGCGGCACAGCGACTCGAAGCGCTCCATCGCCCATCGTGCGCTCGACGTGCTGGGCGAGGACTTCCGCGGCTCGATCTTCTTCGATGCCGGCACCACGACGAACGCGGTGGCCGATCAGCTCGCCGCCCGCCTCCTCGCGACCCGCGGCACGGCCGAAGTGGTCACCCACTCCCTTTACCTGGCGCACACGCTCGCCTCCGTCGAGACCGTCTCGCTCTCGCTGATCGGCGGCCGCGTGCGCGGTGTCACCGCGGCCGCGGTCGGCGCCGAGACGGTTCGCGCCATCTCCGGGCTGCGTCCCGACATCGCGTTCGTCGCCACCAACGCCCTGTCGGCCGGTTTCGGCGCGAGCACGCCCGATCCCGAGGAGGCGGCCGTCAAGGCCGCGATCGTCCGCAGCGCGCGCCGCATCGTCCTGGTGGCCGATCAGAGCAAGTTCGAGACCGAGCGGCTGGTCTCCTTCGCCGCGCTCTCCGACCTCGACATCCTCGTCACCGACGCCGAGCCGCCCGCCGTCCTGCGCACCGCGCTCGACGAGGCCGACGTGGAGGTGTGGACGGCATGATCGTCACCGTCACCGCCAATCCGTCGCTCGACCGCGCCGTACGTCTGACGGCGCCGCTCACACACGGCGAGGTGCAGCGCGCCGCGGACTCCCGCGAGGACGCCGGCGGCAAGGGCGTCAACGTCTCCCGCGCGCTCTCCGCCGCGGGCGTCGCGACCGTCGCCGTGCTGCCGTCCGCGGCCGACGACCCGTATCTGGCGCTCGTCGAGCGCACCGGCGTCGACATCCGCCGCATCGACGTCGCCGGGCGCGTGCGCGCGAACCTGACCGTCGCCGACCCCGACGGCACCACGACCAAGATCAACCTCCCCGGCGCGCAGCTCGACCGGAACGAGAAGGCCGCTCTCATCGACGGCATCGTGACCGCCTCGCGCGGCGCCGACTGGGTGGTGCTGGCCGGCTCCCTGCCGCCGGGCGCCGGTGACGGGTTCTACACCGAGGTCGTGGAGGCCGTCCGCGGCGCATCCCGGGGCTCCGCTCCGCGGATCGCGGTCGACACTTCCGGCGCGGCACTCGCACACGTCGTCGCCCACGCCCGCCCCGACCTGATCAAGCCGAACGAAGACGAGCTCGCCGAGCTCGTCGGCGAGGGGCCCGCCCCCGCCGCCGAGGTGCTCGACGCGGCCGTCCGCCAGGCTCAGACGCTCGTCGCGGACCGCGTCGGCGCCGTACTCGTCACGCTGGGAGCGGACGGGGCGCTGCTCGTGACCGCGGACGAGGCGCTCCGCGCCGCCGCCCCGCGCATCACCGTGGCCAGCACCGTCGGCGCCGGTGACAGCTCGCTCGCCGGCTACCTCATCGCCGCCGACGCCGGGGGAGACCCCGCGCAGTGCCTGCGCTCGGCCGTCGTGTACGGGGCGGCGGCAGCATCCCTTCCCGGAACCCAGATCCCGACACCCGCCGACGTCCCGCACTGGGACATCGTCGTCACTGCGCTCACCCCCCGCTGAACACACGAACAGGCACGCCCGTGCCGACGACCATGGAGGTCACAACATGTCCCAGACCATCACTGCGGAGCTGGTGTCGCTCGACACCGGACTCGGTGCCGACAAGTCGGCGGTGATCCGCGCCCTCGCCGACCGTGTCGTCGCACAGGGACGCGCCACCGACGGCGCCGCGCTGTACGCCGACGCGTGGGCGCGCGAGCAGAAGGACGAGACCGGCCTGCCCGGCGGCATCGCCATCCCGCATGCCAAGAGCGCGGCGGTCACGGAGCCCTCCCTCGCCTTCGCGCGCCTGACCCCCGGCGTCGACTTCGGCGCACCGGACGGCCCTGCCGACCTGGTGTTCCTCATCGCCGCGCCCGACGGCGCCGCCGAGGCCCACCTCGCGGTGCTGTCCAAGCTCGCACGCAGCCTCATGCAGGACGACTTCACCGCGGGTCTGCGTGCGGCCACGACCGCCGACGAGGTCGTCGCGATCGTCCGCACCGCGATCGGCGAGGGCGACGCCTCGTCCGCCCCGGTCGCCGCTCCCGCTGCCGCCGCGTCCACGACGGCCGCCGCCGCGCCCGCGGCCGCAGCATCCGACGCCCTCTCCATCGACGGGCGTCCCGTGCGCATCGTCGCTGTCACGTCCTGCGCCACCGGCATCGCCCACACGTTCATGGCCGCCGACGCGCTCACCGCCGCAGGCAAGAAGGCCGGCATCGACCTCGTCGTCGAGCCCCAGGGCTCCAGCGGCTACCAGGCGATCGACCAGCGCATCATCGACGACGCCGACGCGGTCATCTTCGCCAACGACGTCGACGTGCGCGAGCAGAACCGCTTCGCCGGCAAGCCCGTCGTGCGCTCCGGCGTCAAGCGCGGCATCGAGCAGCCCGCGCAGCTCATCGCCGAGGCCGTCGCCGAGGCGAAGAACCCGCGCGGTGCCCGCGTCGCCACGGCGGCGGGCGGGGCCGCGTCCGGCGCCGCCGCCGCGAAGAACCTGTCGTGGGGCGCGAACATCCAGCGCATCCTCCTGACCGGCGTCAGCTACATGATCCCCTTCGTCGCCGGCGGCGGTCTGCTCATCGCCATCGGCTTCCTGCTGGCCGGCATCGGCTCGGGCATCGACGGCTACCAGATCGTCCTGCCCGGTGACGGCACCGACGGCGCCGCCTACAACGACTGGGCGCTCGCGAACTACAACCTGTTCGACCTGCCGCCGCAGGGCCTGTCGTTCTACCTCGGTGCGGCCGCAGTCAAGATCGGCCAGCTGAGCCTCGGCTTCCTCGTCCCCGCCCTCGCCGGCTACATCGCCTTCGCGATCGCCGACCGCCCGGGCATCGCGCCCGGATTCGTCGTGGGCGCCGTCTCCGGCTACCTCGGCGCCGGCTTCATCGGCGGCATCGTCGGCGGTCTGCTCGCAGGCTACGCGGCCAAGCTCATCGGCAAGCCCGCGGTGCCCCGCTGGCTGCGCGGTCTGATGCCGGTCGTGATCATCCCCCTCGGCGCGTCGATCATCGCGTCGGGTCTGATGATCCTCATCCTGGGCGGACCCATCGCCGCCCTCACGATCGGGCTCAACAACGCCCTGACCGGCATGACCGGCAGCGCCGCGGTGCTCCTGGGCATCGTGCTCGGCCTGATGATGTGCTTCGACCTCGGCGGTCCGATCAACAAGGTCGCGTACTCGTTCGCCGTCGCCGGCCTCGGCGCCTCGGCCACCACCGGCAACCTGCAGATCATGGCGACCGTCATGGCCGCCGGAATGGTGCCGCCGCTCGGCATGGCGCTCGCCTCGACCGTCCTGTACCGCAAGGGGTTCACAGCGGTGGAGCGCGAGAACGGCGTCGCCGCCTGGCTGCTGGGCGCCTCCTTCATCTCGGAGGGTGCGATCCCGTTCGCCGCCGCCGATCCGCTGCGCGTCATCCCGGCCAACCTCCTGGGCGGCGCCGTCACCGGTGCCCTCACGATGGCCTTCGCCGTCGAGTCGCGGGCGCCGCACGGCGGCATCTTCGTCTTCTTCGCGATCTCGCCCATCTGGGGATTCCTGGTCGCACTCGTCGCGGGAGTGGTCGTCACCGCTCTCGTCGTGGTGGGATTGAAGAAGTTCGTCGCTCCGAAGGAGCTGGCGTCCGCGGAGGCCTCGGCCACCGATGCCTCGCAGCCCGCGATGGCCTGACACACCGTACCGATCGAGGAGAACGACATGGCAGAACGCCAGGCCACCATCGCCAGCAGCTCGGGGCTGCACGCCCGCCCCGCGAAGCTCTTCGTGCAGGCGGTGCAGGAGAAGAAGATCCCCGTGACCATCGCCGTCGACGGCGGCGCCGACCTCAACGCCGGCAGCATCCTGTCGCTGATGGGGCTGGGAGCCGCACACGGCACGGTCGTCACCTTGAAGGCGGACGGCGAGGGTGCCGATCAGGCGCTCGACGAGCTCGTCACCCTGCTGGAGACCGACCTCGACGCCGAGTAGGTCACCCGCGAACAGAGAACAGGATGCCGCGACCCGAGGTCGCGGCATCCTGTTCCCGTTCGTGCTCAGATGTCGTCGGAGTCGCCGGGTTCCAGCGCGAGGAACGTGCCGCCGTTCTGCTCGGTCGCCCAGGACAGGCGCGCGCGGTGCATGTCGCGACCGGCCACCGACAGGGTCATGTCGTGCGTCCCGAAGGCGCGCTTCGGCTTCACGGCGAGCACGAAGTCCATCGCTTCGCCGATCTTCAGCCACGGAGCGCCGATCGGAGCGGCGAGCAGCGTCACGTCGACGCCCTTGGGCACGCTGTAGGAGTCTCCGGGGTAGTACAACGCGTCGTTGACGAGCACGCCCACGTTGTCCATGGTAGGCATCGAAGAGTGGATGATCTCGTGTCTGCCGCCGAAGAACCGCAGCGTGAAGGGCTCGACGGTGACGGTGTCGCCGGGGTTCACGACGGTGATGTCGTAGCCGGCGGCCGCGGCCGCGACGCCCTGCGGTCCGTAGATGGGGGTGCCGGGCGCAGCCTTGAGGATGCGGTCCAGCTGGTCGGGCGTCCAGTGATCGGGGTGCTCGTGCGTGAGCACGATCGCGACGAGCCCGCCGAGATCGTCCAGCGGGCTGGTGAACACGCCCGGATCGATGAGGAGGGTCTTGCCGGCTTCGTCCGCACGCAGGGTGGCGTGCTCGTATTTGGTGACTCGCATGAGGGGAGTCAACCCTCGGGCGGCCCGAGGAGCAAGGCCCCGGCCCGACGGCCGCCCGATTTGGCCGACGCGTCGCCGGCATGGCATAATCGAACGGTTGTCGCGATACGGCCCCATCGTATAGCGGCCTAGTACGCCGCCCTCTCACGGCGGTAACGCGGGTTCGAATCCCGCTGGGGTCACCAACGAAAACCCCCGGTCATGCCGGGGGTTTTCTGGTTTCCGGACGCAGGCGGCAGCGCGGCCTCCGTAGGCTGGAGGCGTGGCATCCGTCCTGAACGTCTCGGCGTATCTCTTCACGCCCATCGATGAGCCGGCGGCGCTGCGCGATCGTCTTCAGAGCGATGCGGACGCCGCGGGAGTGAAGGGCACGATCATCGTCGCGGGGGAGGGCGTCAACGTGTTCCTCGCCGGCGCGGAGGATGCGGTGCGCGGGCTCCTTGCGCAGATGACCGCCGACCCCCGTCTGGCGGGCCTCCGCGCGAAGGAGAGCTGGTCCGAGGAGCAGCCGTTCGGGCGGATGCGGGTGAGGGTCAAGCGCGAGATCATCCGCATGGATCGCCCCGAGGTGTCGCCCGCGGACCGTCGCGCGCCGGCGGTCGACCCGGTGACGCTGCGCACGTGGCTCGACCGCGGCACGGACGACGCCGGTCGCGAGGTCGTCATGCTCGACACCCGGAATGCGTTCGAGGTCGACTACGGCGCATTCCGCGATGCCCTCGACTGGCGCATCGAGAGGTTCACCCAGTTCCCGGATGCCGCGGCCACCGCCCTCGCCGATCTCTCCGGCAAGACGGTGGTGAGCTACTGCACCGGCGGGATCCGCTGCGAGAAGGCCGCCCTGCACCTGCGCGACCTGGGCGTCGAGGCGTACCAGCTCGACGGCGGCATCCTCGGCTGGTTCGAGAAGGTCGGCGGCGAGCACTGGGACGGGGACTGCTTCGTCTTCGACGGTCGCGAAGCCGTGTCGCCCGATCTGTCGCCACGACGTCGATAAGCCGAAAATCGCTGTCTTTCCCGGCACCGTCACAGGTTGGACGATATATCGTTATGTATCGCTGACCACCAGGCCGGCACAGAAGGAGATGACCATGAGCAACTCATTCCTCGGCGACGGATTCCCCGGACGCGGCGGCAGCGCCGGGTCCCCGGGCTGGCCGATGAACAACATCCTCGAAGCGGTCGAGCAGCTGCGCGGCCAGTTCGAGCAGAAGGTCGGCGGCACCGGCGGCAGCAGCACCCGCGTCAACCGCGGCGATGTCCGCACCTCGGTGCTCGCCCTCCTCGCCGAGAAGCCGATGCACGGCTACCAGATCATCCGCGAGATCGAGGAGCGCAGCGGCGGCTCCTGGAAGCCGAGCCCCGGCTCGGTGTACCCGACGCTCCAGCTCCTGACCGACGAGGGTCTCGTGAGCGCGACCGAGTCCGACGGTCGCAAGACGTACTCCCTGACCGACGAGGGCCGCGCCGTGGCCGGCGCCGAGAGCGACCGCTCCGCCCCGTGGACGCAGACCGGCGGACGCGACGGCGGACGCACGGGTGGCCTCCCGAAGGCGGGCATCGACCTCGCGCAGGCCGTGGCTCAGGTGAGCCGCTCGGGCAACCCCGAGCAGATCAAGAAGGCCGTCGACGTGCTGGATGAGGCCCGTCGTAAGATCTTCTCGATCCTCGCCCAGGATTGACCGCGACCCCGCCGGTCGCCGGCGATCTGGAGAACCGATGACCGACCGCGAGATGCGCGCGCGCTACCGCAGGATCCTGCGCTTCGCGGCGCGCTACCTCGTCGAGGCGTGGTGGTTCGAGCTCACGCTGCCGCGGTTCGGCCTCAGCCGCCTGTCGGCGCGCAACCGCACCGCGCGGCTGCTGCGGATCGCTCGCAACTTCCATGGTCTCGCGGTCGAGCTCGGCGGTCTGATGATCAAGGTGGGGCAGTACATGTCCTCGCGGCTGGACGTGCTGCCCCCCGAGATCACCAAGGAGCTGGAGGGGCTGCAGGACGAGGTGCCGGCGGTGGAGTTCTCCGCCATCCGCGAGCTCGCGTCGCGCGAGCTCGGCGTGCCGCTCGAGGTGGCCTTCTCCTTCGTCGACGAGGTCCCTCTCGCCGCGGCATCACTGGGTCAGGCGCATCGCGCCCGTCTCTCCGACGCCGATGCGGCGCAGTCCGGTCTCCGCGACGTCGTGCTGAAGGTGCAGCGCCCGGGGATCGACCAGATCGTCGAGGTCGACCTGCGCGCCCTGCGGAAGGTCGCGGGCTGGCTCAGCCGCGTGCGGCTCGTGTCGGACCGCGTCGACATGTTCTCGCTCGTCGAGGAGTTCGCCGTCACGAGCCTGGAGGAGATCGACTACCTGCAGGAGGGGGCGAACTCGGAGCGCTTCGCCGCGATGTTCAGCGACGATACCCGGGTCGCCGTCCCGGAGGTCGTCTGGGAGCGGACCACCCGCCGCGTCCTCACCCTCCAGGACGTCACCGCTATCAAGATCAGCGACACCGACGGACTGCGCGCGGCGGGAATCGAGCCCGCGGTCGTGGCCCAGGAGTTCGCCGCGGTGATGTTCGACCAGCTCTTCGCGGACGGCTTCTTCCACGCCGACCCGCACCCCGGCAACGTCTTCATCACGCCGATCCCCGTCGAGGAGAGAGCGGGGACGGATGCCGCGGCCCGCACCTGGCGATTCACCTTCATCGACTTCGGGATGATGGGGGAGGTGCCCGAAGGGCTCCGACGAGGACTCCGCCGGCTGCTCATCGCCGCAGCATCCCGTGACGGCAAGGGTCTCGTCGACGGCATCCGCGATGTCGGCGTGCTGCTCCCGAACGCCGACACGGCTGAGCTGGAGAGGGCGATGACGCAGCTCTTCGCCCGCTTCGGCGGGATGGGATTCGCGGAGCTGCAGGAGGTCGATCCGCGCGAGTTCCGTGCGTTCGCGATCGAGTTCGGCGACATCGTACGGTCGCTGCCGTTCCAGCTGCCGGAGAACTTCCTGCTGATCATCCGCGCGATGTCGCTGACGTCGGGCATGTCGAGCACGCTGGATCCGAAGTTCAACATCTGGGACGCCGTCGAGCCCTACGCGAACCGCCTCATACGCGAGGAGAGCGGCAACGTCGTGCAGGCGTTCGCGAAGGAGGCGCTGTCGACGCTCCAGGTCGCGGCCCGGCTCCCGAAGCGGCTCGACGCCTTCATGCTGCGCGTGGAGGACGGCCGCATCGCCGTGCAGACGCCGGGACTCGACCGCCGGGTGGCGGCTCTGGACCGGCTCGGGCGTCGCATCCTGTCGGGGGTGATCTTCGCGGCGCTCCTCATCGGCGGCGCGGTGCTGCGACCCGACGATCTCGTCTTCGGCTCCGTGCTGATGGGCGTCTCGGTGCTGCCCCTGCTGCACGTGCTGTTCGGCGGCATCCTCAGCGGTCGCCGCTGAGACCCTCTCGCGGCGACTCGGCCTCGGCGGCGCGTCGCCGTTCGAGGCGCACGCGGGCGACCACCAGCCCGGCGATCGCGGAGCCCAGTCCGCCGACGGCCATGTCGCCGATCGTGTCGTCGTACGCGACGTAGATCTGGTCGCTGATCCAGGTGAACCCGGCCCACTCGACCATCTCCCACACCGCGCTGAGCGCGAGACCGATGACGGGGACCAGGACGAGGGCCGAGCGCGGCCGCTGTGAGGCGTCGATCGAGCGAGGCAGCACGCCCCACCAGCCGAAGAGGACGAACACCATCGCGGCGATGACCCCCGTCGCCACGAAGTGGACGGCGATGTCCCACCACCAGATCGAGGTGTAGAGGTCCAGGACGTTGCTCCAGGCGGCGATGAGCACGCACACGCAGAAGACGATGTCGAAGGCGGGCCGCGCGCCGACGAAGCGCGGGATGAGCAGCGCCGGCAGCGCGAAGGCGAGGATCCCGGCATCCGTCCAGCTGAAGCCGATCGCGGCCACGACGACGCTGACGAGTCCGAGCACCCGCAGGCCATCCGCGCTCCACGCGCCGGGTCCGTGCGGGCGGCGCAGGAACTCCTCGATCATGCGGGCACCTCCGTCAGTCGCACGACGGCCTGGACGGGAAGATGATCGGAGGGCCAGAGGCCTTCCACCGACGCCGCGTTCACGCCGACGCGCTCGACGGCGATGTCGCGGGTGACGGCGATCCAGTCGATGCGGCGTCCCCGCGCGCGGGGCGGCCGATACCCGCCGAACGTGTCCCAGGCGGGCGTGAGACGCTCGTCGGCCGCCTCCCACGCGTCGCGCAGCATCCCCTCCGCGTACAGCTCGGCGGCGACCGGAGAGGCCGGAAGGCTGTTCATGTCGCCGAGCACGACGGCGGCGGTGGCGGTGTCGGCGGCGAGGCGCCGGAGGTGCTCGGCCGACCGCACGCGGGAGCGCGCGGAGAACGGATCGAGGTGGGTGTTCAGCACGCGGAGGTCCCGACCCGTCGCCCTGTCGCGCAGCAGGACGTCGACGACGGTCCTCGGCAGGAGGTTGCCCCACGACATCGATCCCGGCTCGTCGGGCGTGTCCGAGAGGGCGGACTGCGTCCACGACAGGAGTTCGAGGCGCCCGGTGTCGAAGAAGACGGGGCAGCCCTCGCCGCGACCGTCCCGGCCCCGCCCCCGTCCGACGCGACGGTAGCCCTCGCCGAGCGCGTCGCCGAGGGACGACGCCTGGTCGGGGAGCGCCTCCTGCACCCCGATGACGGCGGGGAGCTCGTGCCGCAGCATCCGCCCGAGCAGCGGCGCACGCCGGGCCCAGTCGTCGACGCGTCGGGTGGGGGTGATGCGTCGCCGGACGTTGAGCGTCATCACATGCAGGGCGGGTGCGGGAACGGCTCCGACGAGAGGGCCTCGGCTCATCGCCGCGGCCGCCTCGGGGGGGTCTGCCGGGCGAGACGCAGTGCTCTCCTGGTCCAGCGGATGGGCGGGAAGTCGGCGGGCCAGTGGCGGACGACCGTGCGGAACCCGCGATCGATCCGCTTCGCGAAGCCCCGCGGCTGCGTGAACGGCCGCATCGAGATCCCCATCGGCGAGTCCCGCAGATACCCGATCGCGTACCGCTCGCCGATGTGGAAGGCGAGGTCGAGGTCGTCGTGCACTCCGGGATCGGATCGGTGGACCTGCGAGCGGATGCTGCGCCACGCGCTCCGGCGCAGCGCGAGGTTCGATCCGAACAGGGGCCGGTGGCCGAGGGCGGGAGCGGTCGATGCGGCGTAGGACGTGAGGTACACCGCCGCCAACGGACGCCGCAGGGGCCGCGGGCCGTCGGTGAAGCGGGCGCCGCCGGTGACGGCGCCCACATCGGGGCGCTCGGCGAAGGTGCGCTCGACCGACTCCACCCACGTGCGCGCCGGCGTGCAGTCCGCGTCCAGTCGCAGGATCAGGTCGCCGGTCGCGGCATCGTAGCCGGTCGCGCTGGCCGCGGGGATGCCGGGCGTGCCGCACGGCACCACCCGTGCCCCGGCGTCGCGTGCGGTCTGGGCCGAGCCGTCTGTCGAGCCGTTGTCGACCACCACGATCTCGTCGGGAAGGCGCGACTGCAGCGCCAGCGCGCGCAGGCAGCGGCGCAGGTCGTCGGCGTCGTCCTTGACGGGGATCACCACCGACACGGTCGATCGGGGGACGTCGTCGGGCACGTCGCTCCTCCAGGTTCGGGTCCGGCCACCGTAGCCGCGGGCCGCGGAGGGGCCGGGGCCGTTGACACCGGACGACCGGATCGATACGCGCAGGGCGCGCGGGCCGTGTCGCCGGAGCGGCGTAGCCTGACGGGGTGACCGATCTCTCCTCCGCCTCCAGCGCACGGGCGCAGCTGAGGGAGCTGGCCGATGTCGCGGCATCCGATGACCCCGGTCCTCGTCTGGGCGTCTTCGAGGCGCTCCCCGAGCCTCCGGAGGCCCGCCCCGCCGCCGTCCTGATCCTCTTCGGGGTGCTCGACGGGCTGCCCGCCGACCACGACGCGCAGGCGAGCGCCGTGTCGAGCGACCTCGACGTGCTGCTGCTCGCCCGGGCGGACACGCTGCGCGCGCATCCCGGGCAGGTCGCCTTCCCGGGCGGTCGCGTCGATCCCGAAGACGACGACGCCGTCGCCGCCGCTCTGCGCGAGGCCGTCGAGGAGACCGGGCTGGATCCCTCCGGCGTCGAGATCCTCGGCCCGCTCGCCGCACTGCCCCTCGAGTACTCCCGGCACCTCGTCACCCCCGTGCTGGCCTGGTGGCGGCATCCATCCCCCGTCCGCGTGGTCGACACGGCCGAGTCGGCCGACGTGTTCCGGGTGCCCGTCGCCGACCTCCTCGATCCCGCGCATCGCGGCGTGACCGTGCTGCGGCGCGGGGGAGAGGTGTTCCGCGGCCCGGGCTTCACGGTGCGGACCCCCGTGGGCCGGCACATCGTGTGGGGCTTCACCGGGTTGATCCTCGACGCCCTGTTCGATCGTCTCGGCTGGACGGAGCCCTGGGACCGGGAGCGCGTCCTGCCTCTGCCGCTGCCGTGACACGAGCCGGCTGCGCACCGGCGCCCTTGTCGCCCGGCGGCGGCGCGGAGTAGCTTTCCGGCATGCACGTCGACAGGGGGACGCAGGAACCGGGCGGCGCGACCGATCTCGAGCCGCGTCCGACCCCGCAGGTGTCGCTCCGGGGGGCGCGACCGATCCCGAGCACGTTTCCGACCCCGCAGGTGTCGCTCCGGGTATAGCCTCGAGTCGCCAAGGGGAGGCACTGGGGGAGGGCGGCGCGGGGAAGCGCTGACCGTCGATCCCGTCGCACCCCCCATCCGATAGGGAGAGAGCGACGAATAGCGCGTATGACCCGCGTCCTGACCCCCCGACGCAGGAACCGACACCGCGGAGTGCAGTCATGACTCCGCGGCCGGACCCTGGCGCGTCCCGGCCGGCCACCACGCCGCCCGGCGTGCGGCCGTCGAAGAAGCCCGCCCGCCCCACGCCGCGCGCGACGTCGAAGGGTGGGAAGCGCCCCGCGAGCAGCGCGGACCGCGCGTCGACGACGGATGCCGGCGGTCTCGGTTCTGCGGCGACGACACCGGGGGGCGCCGGCGCCGCAACCCCCACCGCTGCTCAGGACGGCACGACGAAGCCGACCGGCGCGCGGACCCCGCTCGGCTCGAAGAAGCCGACCACCTCCAAGAAGCCTGCGGTGGGGAAGAAGCCTCCCGTGGGAAAGAAGCCTCCCGCGGCGCAGAAGCCTGCCGCGGGGAAGAAGCCCGCGACGGCCAGCAGGCCCGCGGGCGTGCAGAAACCGGCCGATGCGAAGACTCCCGGACGTGCCGACAGGCCGGCGATCGCCCCGCAGAGTCCCGGAATCGCGCCGGAGGCCGGCGTCGGATCGCCGAAGCCGGTGACCGACCCTCAGGCTCCCGTCACGCTGAACGGAGCCGACTCGAATCGGCCCGCACCGGCGAACAAGCCTGCCTCGGCGGACAAGCCTGCCTCGGCGAAGAAGCCCACCGCGGCGAAGAAGCCTTCGGGGGACAAGAAGCCTGCGGGGGAGAAGAAGACGGCGCCGAGGCCCACGTCGGCCACTGCCGCGGCATCGACGGACTGGAGGCAGCCCGCGTCACTCGGACGGGCACCGGTCAGCACGCCCCCGCCGCGGCCGACGAGCGGACTGCCCGCCCCGCGCACCACCCCGCCCATCACGAAGCCGGCCTACGTCGCCACGTCGAAGACCGCGCGGGCGGCCGCCGCCGCTGCTCCGGTCGCAGCGCCGTTCCCGGCCCAGAAGGCGCCCGAGCCCTCGACGACGCAGCGCGTCGGTGCGTGGGTCCGCGAACGCGCCCTCCTGGTGAGCCTCGCGCCCCTCGCCGTCCTCGTGGTGCTGCTGGCCGGCGGTCTCGTGCTCTCGCTCTCCACCGCCCGCCCGGCTGATTCCGCCGTCGCTCCTCCCGCGGCAGAGGCACCGGCTGCAGAAGCACCCGCAGCAGAGGAGCCCGCCGGTACGGCCCTGCAGGACGCCACGATGGCATCGGTGACGACCTGGCTGCGCGACAACCTCGGCACCTCCGCCACCGTGCTGGTCGACGGCGACGTCGCT
Organism: Microbacterium lemovicicum; assembly: GCF_003991875.1. Taxonomy (NCBI): domain Bacteria; kingdom Bacillati; phylum Actinomycetota; class Actinomycetes; order Micrococcales; family Microbacteriaceae; genus Microbacterium; species Microbacterium lemovicicum. The sequence continues at coordinate 1,795,060 of NZ_CP031423.1, read as the reverse complement.
GAGCAGCTGTTCCTCGCCGGCATCGCCTCCGCGCGGATCGTCGACGCGTCCAGCGCGGCGGCCGCCGATGCGGACTGGCGCTCCATCGGCTACCTCGTCGACACCGAGTCCCTCCGCGCCCAGCTCGAGCCGGGCGTCGGTGCGCAGCAGGCGCTGGACTCGTCCGTTCCCGTCGCCGCCTTCGACGGCGCCGACATCCGCGCCGTCGCACCCCAGGGCACCGTCCTCGCCGCCTCCGACCAGCAGCACGCCTCCGACGTGCGACTGCGCGTCGGCCGAGAGCTCCTGGCGAACCCCGCGGTCCGGATGTCCGACGCAGAGCGCGCAGTCGTGGCATCCGGTCGAGTCGATGACCGCATCGTCGTCATCCTCGCGACGATGGCGTCCGCCGCCGACGTCCGGGTCAGCGGCTTCCCGCTGGTCGACGGCGAGACCGACGGGGTGATCCGCACGGTGGCCGTGCGCAGCCTCGGCGGCGTCGCCCTCGTGTCCGACGGACAGCCCACGGCCGACGCGCGCGCACTCGTCGACGGATTCCGGGGCACCTTCACGCCGTCCCTCGTCGCCGCCGACGGCGAAGACCTCATCCTCCGCTACCCCGTCTCGATCGGCACCACGATCGAATGACCGCCCACAACACAGGAAGAAGAAGCACATGAGCACCACCCGAATCGTGCGTGCGGGCATCGTCGCCGCTCTCACCGCTCTCGCTGTCACCGTCTCCATCGCCGCGCCCGCCTCCGCGGCCTCGCCCTCCACCGCAGCCGCCCCGTCCGCGGTCGAGCAGCCGGGCTGGCTCCGGCTCGGGCACTTCTCGCCCGACACGAAGCAGGTCGACGTGCGCGTCGCCTCGATCAGCGGCGGCGACCCCGTGCTCGAGTTGAACTCCGTGGGCTACGGCGACGTGTCCGACTACCGCGTTCTGCCCGCGGGCACCTACACCGTCAGCATGATCTCGGCGGGTTCCGGCGACTGGAGCAAGGTGGCCATCTCCGCGACGGTGTCCGTCGCCTCCGCCGACGCCACCACCGTCGCCGCCTACGGACCGAACTCGGCGCTGCAGGTGCGTGCCTTCGAGGACGACCTCACCACGCCGACCCCCGGCAACGCGCGCATCCGCGTCGTGCAGGCCTCGACGCTGTCGCCGAGCGTCGACGTCAAGACCTCGACCGGCCTCGCCGTCGCGACCGGAGCGAAGTCGGGTACGGCGACGACCTATGCCGAGGTGCCGGCCGGTCCGTGGACTCTCGACCTCACCGCCGCGGGGGGCAAGACCGACCGCGTCGACGTGAACGTCGCCGACGGGAGCGTCACCACGCTCTTCGTGCTCGACAACGCGCAGGGCGGACTGACGATCGTCCCGATCCTCGACAGCGCCGATGTGGGACTGACCCCGGTCGGCGGTGTGCAGACCGGCGGCGGCTTCCTCGCCTCCGCGCAGGCGCGAGGCGTCGGCGGCGCCGGTCTGCACGCGCTGCTCTCCTGATGCCGTCGCCGACCGCAGGACGACCGCGCCTCGCCGCGGTCGTCCTCGCGGCCGCGATCGCGCTCACGGCGGCCGGCTGCGCCTCGACCGCCGGAAGCGTGCCGGCGCCCGTCTCCACGCCGACGCCGACCGCGTCGGCGAATCCCCTCGCCGCCGGAGGATTGCAGGATCCGCGGGAACGGGATGCCGCGGCATTCGCCCCGGCGGAGATTCCCGTGCGCGTCGTGATCCCCGCTCTCGGGGTGGACTCGGCGCTCGAGGATCTCGGCATCGACGCGGACGGCCGGCTCGCCGCGCCCGTCGACTACGACCTGGCCGGCTGGTACGCCGGGGGAGTGCGGCCCGGAGACATCGGCCCCGCCATCATCGCCGGGCACGTCGACTCGCCCACCGCGCCGGCCGTCTTCGCGCGCATCGGCGAGCTCGCCCCGGGTGACGAGGTGCTCACGGTGGCCGCGGACGGCTCGGAGCACCGCTTCATCGTGACGGGCACGACCCAGTCGGCCAAGTCGGAGTTCCCGACGGACGCGGTCTACAGCAACGTGCCGACCCCCGAGCTCCGGCTCATCACCTGCGCGGGAGCCTTCGACACGTCCATCGGGCACTACACCGACAACCTCGTCGTCTTCGCGTCACTCGCCGACTGAGCGCGACGCGTCCTCGCCGGCCGGCGCGCGGCCGGCGAGATCCGGGCCGCCGGCGCTGTCGGTGCGGCGTCGCCGGATCAGCCTCACGACGCCCCACACGGCGAGTCCGATGACGGCGATCACGACCACCCAGGGGATCAGGAACCCGAGCGCGACCACCAGTCCGTTCAGCGCGGCGATCAGGCCGTTCCAGCCGGCGGCCAGACCGTCGCCGAAGCCGGCGGGATCGGCGGCCACCGCCACCGTGCGTGGCAGGACGGACACCGACAGGGAGGACATGTCCACCTGCGCGTCGAGGTATTGGAGCTGCTGCTGCAGTGACTCGAGGGTGGCCTGACGCTCGGAGAGCGCCGACTCGGCCGCGATCAGGTCGCCGACGCTGCCCGCCTCGGCCATGAGGGCCGTGAGGCGATCGACGGAGGCCTGCGCGGCGTCGATCCGGGCGTCGAGGTCGATCGACTGGTCCGTGACGTCCTGTCTGCTCGTGGAGGACTCGGTGACCTCCCCGACGTCCGCGAGCCGATCCATCACGCCGGCGAGCTGGTCGGACGGCACCCGCACCGTGACCCAGCCGCCGTCGGTCGGCGTCGGCGCGTACGTGGTGTCGGCGATGCCGCCCTCGTAGGGAACGGCTGCACCGGACCGGCCGAGCGTGGACGACTCGACGAAGCCCCCGGCGGCCACGGCCGCATCGCTGACCTGGCGCAGCGCCGCCCGCACGTCGTCGACCACGACGGTGGCCGAGCCCGACGCGATGATCTCGCGCGTGGCATCGCCCGCCTGGCCGACCGCGGACTGACCGGACAGGCCGGCGGAGGATTCGGCGCCTGCGGATCCCCGCGCGGCATCCGGAGCGGCGGCCTCGGGGGCCACACCGTCCGTCGCCACGCTCCCGGCGGATCCGGAACCGGCGGAGTCGGAGCCGGCGGACCCGGAATCGAACCCGGATGCCGGAGCCACCGCGCTCTCCTCACGCACCGGCGCGACGATGCCGCCGACGGCAGGGGCGATAAGGGCGGCGACGACCACCACGGCGGCCGCGGCACCCGCCCCCCACCAGACACGCCCGCGACGCGCGCGGCGGTGCTGCGACGTCGAGCGCTCGGCGGCGATGTCGGCGAAGAGCGCGTCCTCCATCGCGTCGACGCGCTCGTCGCTGAGGACGGGGAGCGCGCCGGGGGCGGACGGCGGGGTGGGAGTGGTCATGGTGTGCTCTCCGTTTCGGTCATCGCCGTCCGCACGCGCGTGCGGATCCGGGAGAGACGGTTGCGCACGACGCCGTGGCCGACGCCGAGCTCGTCGGCGGCGGCCTGGTAGGCGTAACCCTCGGCGGCGCACAGACGGAAGATCTCCCGATCGAGGTCTCCAAGCCCGTCGACCTCGCGCAGGATCGCCGCGGTCGTCTCCGCGTCCACGACCTGCTGCGCCACGTCCACCGTCGCCGGCAGCGCATCCTCCACCAGGGCGGTGGTGTGGGCGCGGTCGCGTCGCCGGCGTCGTACCCGGTTGGCCGCCTGGAACCGGCAGATGGTCGCCAGCCACGGGAGCAGCGAGTCGCCGGCGAGCTCGAGGCCCCCCAGCTTCCGCCACGCCACCAGGAAGGTCTCCTGGGTCACGTCCTCCGCGTCGGCGGGGTCGCCGACCAGGGCGTGCGCCGTCCAGTACACCGGGCGGACGTACGCGCGGTAGAGGGAGCGGAACGCACGCTCGCTGCCGCCCGCGGCCAGGGCCACGAGCGCGGCGTCGTCGCGCGGATGCTGCTCGGTCATGTCGTCCGTCCGATCGGGGTGGTCACCGGGCGGTGACCACTGTCTCGCATTCGTCTCTCACCACACCAGTGTCGGCACCGGTCCGATCGTCTCAGATCCCGTGCGGCTGTATCCTGGACCCGCGAGAGGGAGTATCCCGTCATCGCGCGCCCGTCATCACGGAGGCCGCAGACGGCCGCCCGGGTCGCGACGCCGCATCCGGTTCGACGGGTGCCGCGGGGAGAGACTTTCGGGCATCCGTCATCCCCTCCTCGAAAGGCCGTGAGCCGCTGTGGAACTTCCCGCCTGGTTCGAGATCGGCTCGCTCGTCGTGCTCGTGCTGATCCTCGCCGCCGACCTGCTGCTGATCCTGAAGCGCCCCCACATCCCCTCCACGAAGGAGTCGACCCTCTGGGTCATCTTCTACGTCACCCTCGCACTGGTGTTCGCGGGGATCATGTGGGCGTTCGTCGGCGGGGAGTACGCCGGGCAGTTCGTGGCCGGCTGGCTGACCGAGTACAGCCTCTCGATCGACAACCTCTTCGTCTTCGTGCTGATCATGAGCCAGTTCGCCGTGCCGCGCCGCTTTCAGCAGGAGGTGCTGATGGTCGGCATCATCATCGCCCTCGTGCTGCGCGGCGCGTTCATCCTGGTCGGCGCGACCGTCATCGAGAACTTCAGCCCGATCTTCTACGTCTTCGGCGCGTTCCTGGTGTGGACGGCGTTCCGCCAGGCCTTCCCCGGCGACGACCACTCCGACGACGTGCAGCGCGAGAGCTTCATCGTGCGCACCCTCCGCCGGATGGTCGACATCAGCGACCACTACGACGGCAAGAAGCTGCGCACCGTCGTCGACGGCAAGAAGATCTTCACGCCGATGATCATCGTCTTCGCCGCGATCGGCGTCACCGACCTGCTGTTCGCGATCGACTCCATCCCGGCGATCTTCGGCATCACCGAGAGCCCGTTCATCGTGTTCACGGCGAACCTCTTCGCCCTCATGGGCCTCCGCCAGCTGTACTTCCTCCTCGGCGACCTGCTGGACCGACTGCGCTACCTCCACTACGGCATCGCGTTCATCCTCGCCTTCATCGGCGTGAAGCTCGTGCTGCACGCCATGCACGTCAACGAGCTCCCGTTCGTCAACGGCGGTGAGCCGATCGAGTGGGCTCCGGAGATCTCCACGTGGGTCTCCCTCGGCGTGATCGTGGCCTCGATGGCGGTGGCGACGATCGCAAGCCTGGTGGCCTCGTCGCGCGACTCGCGCACGGCTACCACACCGGATGCCGCGGCATCCGTCGTCGCCGAGGAGAAGCGGACCCCACCCACCATCTGACGCGGCTCCCGTCGCTCGCCGCCGCCGCGCGCCGCCGTCGCGCTACCGTCGCCGCCGTCTGACCTCCCGCCTCTTCGCGAGACGTCGCAACACGCCGCGCGCTGCCTCGCTCGAACGGCGTGTTGCGACGTCTCGCGTGGGACGAAGGTGAGCCCTGATCGGCTGCGCTCGTCAGCGAGGCTGGAAGGCCCGGCGCACGAGGGCGACGATCTCCCCGTCGCTCATGGCGTTCGTCACGCGCACCACCCTCCAGCCTGCGAGGCTCAGGGCGTTGTAGCGCCGCAGGTCCCTCGACCACTGATCGTCGTCCGTGCGGTGCTGCGTGCCTTCGTACTCGATGAGCACCCGATCGCGACGGTAGACCAGGTCTCCGAAGATCACCGTGCCGCCGACCATCTCGATGGAGGCGTTCAGCTCCGGCTCGGGAAGTCCGGCGCGGGTCAGCGCCAGTCGGCACCGCGTCTCGCGCGGAGATCGGGAACGGGGGCGGATTTCCTCCAGGGCCGCTCTCGCGGTGCGCGCTCCTCGGCGGCCGGAGAGAGCCCACACCGCTTCGTGCAGGTCGTCCACCGAACAGAGCGGCTGCCGCCAGTGCAGAAGCCGGTCGCCGGCCACGACGAGCGCATCGAGTGACAGTGTGCTCGAGAGCGCCGACCAGGTGGTCGCCGGACCGGTGAGCTGCAGCCCGTGCAGTCGCGCGGCTGTCACCGTCATCAGCGTGGTGTGTCCGACGACGCCGTCGGCTCGCGGGCGGTTCGATCCGCCCGGCAGCAGCACATGGAGGCGCGCGTCGACTTCGAGGAATCGGGGGAGCGGCACGCCCCACAGCCGCGCCGCCGTCACATGAGAGAACAGGAAGTCGCGTCGCTCAACAACTGCGTAGGCCCTGCAGAGGTCGATCAGATCGACCACCCCGTCCTTCGGCGCGCGCACGCCGAAGAACGGGGCGACGACATCCCGTCGTCGGAGCCTCTGCGAGGCGACACCGAGGTGGCGCGCTTCCCACACGCTGAAGGCTCGTCCTCCCAGCTCGCGGGGGAGCGGCCGGGGTGCTGTCACGACCCGAGCCTGCTGCGTCGCCGAGCTGCCACCAGGCTCACCTCACGCATTCAGGGATCGATTCATCTCCCCGGCGACTGTGGAGGAACCTCCGCAAGAACGAGAAGTCGCAACACGCCGTTCCGAAAGCCGCGCAGACGGCGTGTTGCGACTTCTCGAGCGACGGTCGCGGCCGTCTGCGCGGCCGCCGGGAGACGCCCGAACGCCGAAGCAACGCGCGCCTCGCCGCACGGGTCTCGCGCGGATGTCACAACCCAGGCGAGACGTCGCAACACGCCGCGCGCAACGCGGAGGCGACGGCGTGTTGCGACGTTTCGCGGGGAGGGCAACGCGCGGCTCCACCGCGCGTGACGACCCGGGCGCGGCGTAACACGGTGGTAATGTGACCGGGTGCACATCGCCCGACTTCTTCTTAGCGGCCGCGACGAGTCCTAGTTTCCAGGCCTCCCTCGTCGCGGAGTTCTTTCGCGGGCTTGATCCCTTCTGAGGAGAGCACCAGAACAATGAGCACCCCCACCCCCGCGGCATCCGTCATCTCGGATCGCCCCCGCACGCTGGCGGAGAAGGTCTGGGACGACCACCTGGTCGTCAAGGGCGAGGACGGCCAGCCCGACCTCATCTACATCGACCTCCACCTGGTCCACGAGGTCACGAGCCCGCAGGCCTTCGACGGCCTCCGCTCCGAGGGCCGGCCGCTGCGCCGCCTCGACCTCACCATCGCCACCGAGGACCACAACACCCCGACGCTCGAGATCGACAAGCCGATCGCCGACCTCACCAGCCGCACCCAGATCGAGACGCTGCGGCGCAACGCCGCGGAGTTCGGCGTGCGCCTGCACTCGCTCGGCGACAAGGAACAGGGCATCGTCCACGTCGTCGGTCCTCAGCTGGGCCTCACGATGCCGGGCATCACCGTCGTCTGCGGCGACTCGCACACCTCCACGCACGGCGCGTTCGGCGCGATGGCGTTCGGCATCGGCACCAGCGAGGTCGAGCACGTCATGGCCACCCAGACGCTGCCGCTCACGCCGTTCAAGACGATGGCGATCACCGTGGAGGGCGAACTCCGCGAGGGCGTCACGGCGAAGGACATCATCCTGGCGGTCATCGCGAAGATCGGCACGGGCGGCGGGCAGGGCTACGTGCTCGAGTACCGCGGCAGCGCGATCCGCTCCCTCTCGATGGAGGGCCGCATGACGATCTGCAACATGTCGATCGAGGCCGGCGCCCGCGCCGGCATGGTCGCGCCCGACGAGACGACGTTCGCCTATGTGAAGGGGCGTCCGCACGCGCCCACCGGGCAGGACTGGGACGACGCCGTCGCCTACTGGCGCACCCTTCCGAGCGACGAGGGCGCCGTCTACGACGCCGAGGTGTTCCTGGATGCCGCCGAGCTCGAGCCTTTCGTCACCTGGGGCACCAACCCCGGCCAGGGCGTCTCGCTGTCCGACGTCGTGCCCACGCCCGCCGACATCGCCGACCCCAATGAGCGGGCCGCCGCCGAGCGTGCCCTCGAGTACATGGACCTCGTCCCCGGCACGCCGCTGAAGGACGTCGCCGTCGACGCGGTGTTCATGGGCTCCTGCACCAACAGCCGCATCGAGGACCTCCGCGCCTTCGCGTCGATCATCCAGGGCCGCACCAAGGCGCCGGGCGTCCGCGTCATGGTCGTGCCCGGATCCGCGCGCGTGCGCCTGGAGGCCGAGGCCGAGGGCATCGACAAGATCGTCACCGACTTCGGCGCCGAGTGGCGCTTCGCCGGCTGCTCGATGTGCCTGGGGATGAACCCCGACCAGCTCGCCCCGGGGGAGCGCTGCGCCTCCACGAGCAACCGCAACTTCGAGGGCCGGCAGGGAAAGGGCGGTCGCACCCACCTCGTCTCGCCCCTCGTCGCCGCGGCGACCGCGATCCGCGGCACGCTGTCGAGTCCGAGCGATCTGGTGCGCGAGAAGGTCGAGGCCTGAGCATGGAGAAGTTCCTGACCCACACCGGCGTCGTCGCCCCGCTGAAGCGATCGAACGTCGACACCGACCAGATCATCCCCGCCGTCTACCTCAAGCGCGTCACCAAGACGGGCTTCGAGGACGCGCTCTTCGCCAACTGGCGGCAGGACCCCGAGTTCGTGCTGAACCAGCCGGCCTTCGCCGGAGCATCCGTGCTCGTCGCCGGTCCCGACTTCGGCACCGGCTCCAGCCGCGAGCACGCCGTCTGGGCGCTCCGCGACTTCGGCTTCGCCGTGGTGCTCAGCCCGAAGTTCGCCGACATCTTCCGCGGCAACTCCGGCAAGCAGGGTCTGCTGGCCGGCGTCATCTCCGAGGAGGACGTGCACCGGATCTGGGAGGCGGTGGATGCTGCGCCCGGCGTGCGGATGACCGTCGACCTCGAGCAGCGCGTGGCCACCCTGGGCGACCTCCAGGTGCCCTTCGACATCGACGATTACACTAGGTGGCGGCTTCTCGAAGGGCTCGACGACATCGGGCTCACCCTGCGCAACGAGGACAGGATCGCGCAGTTCGAAGCGCGCCGGGAGGCGTGGCGGCCTCGGACGCTGCCCGTTCCCTGACCCGGGGTCCGCTCCACGAGAGCGCTCCACCCCTCCGCTCCGCCCTCGACCACACAGATGAGGTTCCTCCTATGAAGACACTGCTCAACGACGCCGACTCCGCAGGAGGACCCGAGGCGGCGCTGTCGGGGGAGACCATCCGCATCCGCGGCGGTCGGCCGCTGCGCGGGCGTGTCGAGGTCAAGGGCGCGAAGAACCTGGTCACGAAGGCGATGGTGGCCGCCCTCCTCGGAGACACGCCCAGCACGCTGCGCGACGTCCCCGACATCAGCGACGTCAAGGTCGTGCGCTCGCTCCTCGAGGTGCACGGCGTGCGCGTCGAGTCCGGCGCCGAGGAGGGCACGCTCCACTTCGACCCGAGCGGTGCGGTCGCCGCGCACTTCGAGGAGATCGATGCGCACGCCGGCGCATCCCGTATTCCGATCCTCTTCTGCGGCCCGCTGCTGCACCTCCTCGGCGAGGCGCTCATCCCCGATCTCGGCGGCTGCCGCATCGGCGACCGTCCGATCAACTTCCACATGGACGCGCTCCGCGCGTTCGGCGCCATCGTCGACAAGAGCTACGAGGGCATCCGCATCACCGCCCCCGACGGCCTGCACGGCGCGAACATCGAGCTGCCGTACCCGAGCGTCGGGGCGACCGAGCAGGTGCTGCTGACCGCCGTGCGCGCAAAGGGCACCACCGAGCTGCGCAACGCGGCCATCGAGCCCGAGATCATGGACCTGATCGCCGTGCTGCAGAAGATGGGCGCCATCATCTCCTACGAGCCGAACCGCGTGCTCCTCATCGAGGGCGTCGACTCGCTACGCGGCTACGACCACCGCGCGATCTTCGATCGCAACGAGGCGGCCTCGTGGGCCTGCGCCGCGCTGGCCACCGACGGCGACATCTTCGTCGGCGGAGCGCGCCAGCAGGAGATGCTCACCTTCCTCAACGTCTTCCGCAAGGCCGGTGGCTGGTTCGACGTCCGCGAGGACGGCATCCAGTTCCGCCGCGGCGATCGCCTGACGCCCGTCGTCGTCGAGACGGACGTGCACCCCGGATTCATGACCGACTGGCAGCAGCCGCTGATTGTCGCGCTGACGCAGGCCCAGGGCACCTCCGTCGTGCACGAGACGGTCTACGAGAACCGTCTCGGCTTCACCGAGGCGCTCGTCCAGATGGGCGCCGACATCGTCGTGCATCCGCAGGGCATCGACAGCCCCGAGCGGCGGGTGCCGCGGCGCGCACTCGAGCAGGCCGCCGTGGTCACCGGCCCGACGCCGCTCCACGGCGCCGAGGTCGTCGTCCCCGACCTCCGCGGCGGCTACAGCTACGTGATCGCCGCCCTCGCCGCGCAGGGCGAGTCGGTCGTGTCGAACATGGGCATCATCCGCCGCGGGTACGAGAAGTTCTTCGCCAAGCTCGACGCGCTCGGTGCCGACTTCGACGTCATCGGCTGAGCCATGGCCCGGACCGAACAGAGCGACGCCCGCGAGCCCCGTCCTTTCGTCTTCCGCTTCCTGGCCGCCATCGTGGTGCCGCTGGTGTCGGTGCTGGCCAGGATCCGCGTCCGGCCCGGCGACGAGATGCCGCGCACCGGCGCCTACGTGCTCGCCCCCAACCACTACACCGAGATCGACCCGCTGATCGTGGCGGTCGCGGTCTGGCGCCTGGGCCGCCCGCCCCGCTTCCTCGCGAAGGAGAGCCTCTTCCGCGCTCCCGTGCTCGGCTGGGCGCTGAAGGCCACCGGCATGGTGCCCGTCGCGCGATCGAGCTCGAGCGCGTCGGCGAAGCAGACGCTGCAGGCCTCCGAGTCGCTGGTGCGCCACGGCCGCGGCGTGATCGTCTACCCCGAGGGCACGCTCACCCGCGACCCCGACATGTGGCCCATGCGCGGCAAGACCGGTGCCGTCCGCCTGGCGCTCGAGGCCGGCATCCCGCTCATCCCGATGGCCCACTGGGGAGCTCAGGCCGTCATGGCCCGCTACGGCAAGAAGGTGAGCCTCTGGCCGCCGCGCAAGCCCGTGACCGTCGCCGTCGGCGCTCCCGTCGACCTCTCCGACCTGCAGGGCCGGCACATGTCTCCCGCCGTCCTCAACGAGGCCACGACGCGCCTGATGAACGCCATCACCGTCCTGCTCGAGGAGCTGCGCGACGAGAAGGCTCCCGCCGAGCGCTGGAACCCGTCGGCGCACGGGCAGAGGGAGACGGGGCGCCTTGAGCCGTAGAGCGGAATCCGCGGTCCTTCCCCGCGTCGCCGTCATCGGAGCCGGCAGCTGGGGCACGACCTTCGGCAAGATCCTGGCCGACGGCGGCGCGCACGTGACGATGTGGGCGCGGCGCCCCGAGCTGGCCACCGAGATCAACGAGGCCAAGCGCAACAGCGGCTATCTGCCCGGCATCAACCTGCCGCGCTCCATGACGGCCACGGCACGGCTGTCCGAGGCGCTCGACGGCGCCGAGCAGGTCTACCTCTCCATCCCGAGCCAGGCGCTGCGCGAGAACCTCACGGCGCTGCGCTCACTCGTCGAGGGCACGGACGCCCCGCTCGTCTCGCTCATGAAGGGCGTCGAGAAGCGCACCGGACTGCGGATGAGCCAGGTCATCGAGCAGGAGCTGGCCTGCGATCCGGCCCGCATCGCCGTCGCATCCGGGCCGAACCTCGCGCTCGAGATCGCCCGCGAGCAGCCCACCGCCGCGGTCATCTCCTCCGTCAGCCAGGAGACGGCCGATGCGGTCGCGCGTCGCGCACGCAACAGCTACTTCCGCACGTTCGTCAACACGGATGTCATCGGCACCGAGTTCGGCGGCGTGCTCAAGAACCTCATCGCCGTGGCGATCGGCATCGTCGACGGCGTCGGCTACGGCGAGAACACGAAGGCGTCGATCATCACCCGCGGACTGGTGGAGATGACCGACTTCGCCGTCGCCCAGGGCGCGCACCCCGAGACGCTGCAGGGTCTGGCCGGACTCGGCGACCTGATCGCCACGTGCCAGTCGCCCCTCAGCCGCAACAACACCGCGGGCCGACTGCTGGGCCAGGGCTACTCCTTCCAGGACGTGGTCAAGCAGATGAACCAGACGGCCGAGGGCCTGGCGTCGGTGGCGCCGGTGCTCCAGCTCGCCCGCGAGGCCGGCGTGGAGATGCCCATCGTCGAGCAGGTGAAGAGGGTGCTGGACGGGACCATGAAGCCGCGGGACATCGCGCCGCATCTCACGACGGACGACGACACCCCGAAGGGGGAGAGGACGCAGAATGGACAAGCCGGTGGTGGTGGTGCTCTTTGGAGGTCGCTCCAGCGAACACTCGATCAGTTCCGCCACGGCGGGGGGCGTCCTTCGCGCGATCAATCGTGACCGCTTCCGGGTGATCCCCGTCGGCATCACCCCGGCGGGAGCCTTCATCCTCGAGGACGACGACCCCGACAAGTTCGCGCTCGATCCGGAGCGGATGCCGCGGGTCGAGGACAACGGCACGCGCATCGTCTGGCCGGAGGCCGCGGGATCGTCCACGCTGCGGGTCCGCCGCGCGGACGGCCGGGAGGAGGACCTCGGACGCGTCGACGTCGTGCTGCCGATCCTGCACGGTCCGCACGGCGAGGACGGCACCATCCAGGGGTTCCTCGACACGGTCGAGCTGCCGTACGCCGGCGGCGGGGTGCTGGATTCGGCCCTCTGCATGGACAAGCACTTCATGAAGATCGCGCTGCAGGCCGCGGGCGTGCCCGTGGCGCCGTGGATCACGCTGCGCGCCGCCGACTGGTCGGGCGACCGGAGCGCAGGCGCCGCGCGCATCGCCGAGCGCGCTTCCGGCCTCGAGCTGCCGTGGTTCGTCAAACCCGCCCGCGCGGGCTCCAGCGTCGGCGTCTCGAAGGTCGACACCGTCGACGAGCTCGCGGAGGCGCTCGACATCGCCTTCGCCGAAGACGACAAGGTGCTCGTCGAGCAGGGCCTTCACGGCCGCGAGATCGAGGTCGGCGTGCTCGAGGGGCGCGGCGGCAAACCCGCACGGTCGTCGCTCCCCGGCGAGATCGTCCTCACCGGACGCTCGTTCTACGACTTCGAGGGCAAGTACCTCGGCGGCGACGGGGTGGACGTCGTCTGCCCGGCCACGATGTCGGACGACGATGCGGCCGCGTGCCGCGAGATGGCGCTCCGCGCCTTCGACGCGGTGGACGGTCGGGGGCTCGCCCGCGTCGACTTCTTCCTCACCGACGCAGGACCCGTCGTCAACGAGCTCAACACCATGCCCGGCTTCACGCCCGTCTCGATGTTCCCCAAGTGCTGGATCGCCACCGGCATGACCTACGCCGAGCTGATCTCCGAGCTGATCGACACCGCGCTCGAGCGCGGCTGAGCGTTCACGACGCGGGAGTCGGTGCGGGCGTCGACGTGTCCGCGGGCGCCGGCGTCGTCTCCGGGTCGGGCACGAGCGTCGCGTCCTCCCGGTCGACGCACTGCCCGTCGACCGGCAGCTGAGAGACGATCGGCGACAGCGCGTCGAGCACCTCACGGCTCGAGACGCCCTGCACTCGGTCGTTGCTCTGGGTGTCGAGGAAGAGCTCGATCGCGGGTGTGCGACCGAAGGTCGTCACCCGGTAGGTGGGCGCCTGCGACTCGTCGACGATCCAGTCGACACCGCTGACGGTGTCGCACCGCAGCGTGGTCGGTCCCGGAGGCGTCACACCGCAGGTGAACAGCACGGTGGCGGGGTCGCCCCACGCGGCGGTGCTCTGCGCATCCGTCCAACGGCGCGACTGACCCGAGAGCGTGTCCGGGAGGCGCACCATCATCTCCGCGCATCCCGTCTCGTTCGCGCTCGGGGCCGCCGCCATCGACACCGTCGATGCGCACCCGGACACGGATGCCGCGGTCACCACGAGCAGCAGGGCGACGAGCGGACGGGCGAGTCGGAGCATCCCTCCAGGCTACCCGGCGGGCCGCGCGTCCCCCTGAGAACGCCCTCGGTGCCGCGCGCGTTAGGGTCGTCGGATGACCTCCGCCGCAGCCGCCGATCCGACCGTCGGCGAGCTGAGCGAGGCGGAGGTGCTGGCCGCGGTGCTGGCGCAGCTCGGACCCTCCGCGGCCGAGCTCGGCCCGGGGGACGACGCCGCCGTCATCGCGATGCCCGACGGCAGGGTCGTCGCCACCACCGACACGCTCGTGCACGGTCCCGACTTCCGGCTGGCGTGGTCGAGCGCGCTCGAACTGGGATGGAAGTCCGCGGCCGTGAACCTCGCCGACGTCGCGGCGATGGGCGCGCGGCCGGTGGCGCTCCTCGTCGCGCTGGCGATGCCCGACAGGACGCGTCTCTCCTTCGCCGTCGACCTCGCCCGGGGCCTCCGCGACGCGTGCGACACGCTCGCACCCGGGTGCCGGGTGGAGGGCGGCGACCTCACTGCCTCCGACACGCTGACGATCGCGGTGACGGCGCTCGGCTCCCTCGACGGCCGGGCCCCGGTGACGCGCGCCGGCGCGCGGCCCGGCGATGTGGTCGCGATCGCCGGCGACCTGGGCCGAGCGGCACGGGGCCTCGACGTGCTCTTCGAGCGGTTCCGGGATGCCGCGGGCACCCCGGTCGCGGTCGACCCGTCGCTGCTCTGCGACGACGAGCGCGCGGCGCTCCGCGCTCAGCTCCGGCCCGCGCCGCCCATCCTGCTCGGCGTCGCCGCGGCGGCGGCGGGCGCGAAGGCCATGATGGACGTGTCGGACGGACTCCTGCTCGACGCGCGACGGCTGGCCGCGGCATCCGGTGTCACGCTCGCCCTCCGAGCCGACACGCTGGGAGACGATCCCGACCTCGCTCTGCGCGGCGGTGAGGACCACGCGCTGCTCGCCGTCTTCCCGGCGGGAGCGGCGCTGCCGGAGGGTTTCCGCGTCGTCGGCGACGTCATCGCCGGGGGGGCCGACCGGGTGCTCGTCGACGGCACCGCGCCGTCCGGCCGCGGCGGCTGGGACCCCTACCGCGACTGGGACGCCGCCCGGGGCTGAGCAGCGGCCTGCGTCAGGGTCCGCCCCACCACATCGTGGTGTCGCCGTACGAGCGGTCGCGCTCCGCGCGCAGACCCGCGGCCTCCCAATCCGGGCGCGGGGAGCGGCGTCCGCGCTCGACGACGACCACCGCGTCGGGGGAGAGCAGGGGGGCGAGGGCCGCGAGGACCTCGTCGAGAGCGGCATCGGTCACGTCGTAGGGGGGATCGAGGAACACCAGGTCGTACGGCCCGCGCGCGGTGCGCAGGAAGGCCGCGACCGCCGCGCGGTGGACCGAGACGGACGCGGATGCCGCGGCTCCCGGGGCCGTGACCTTGCGTGCGTTGCGCCGCGCGACGTCCGCCGCAGCGGCGTCGCGCTCGACGAGGTCGGCCGACGCCGCGCCGCGGCTGACCGCCTCGAGGCCGAGGGCGCCGGACCCGGCGTAGAGGTCGAGCACCCGCGCGCCGTCGAGGGCGTCGGCCGATTCGAGCGACCCGAAGAGCGACTCGCGCACCCGATCGCTGGTCGGCCGGGTGCCGCTGCCGGGCACGTCCAGCGTGATGCCGCCGGCACGGCCCGAGATGATGCGCGTCACCCCTCCCACGATATCGGCGCGATCCCTATGCTCAGCCTCAGGCTCGTCGTCGCGGCATCCGCTCGCCGGCGCCCAGGGCCGCCGTCGGAAGGAGACCGACGTGCACCGCACCGCCCACCTCGCCGCCGCAGCCGTCGCCGTCGTGCTCACCCTGAGCCTCGCGGGATGCGCGGGCGACCCCTCAGCCGCTCCGACGACGTCGGCGCAGACGGTCACGCCGACGAAGACCCCCTCGCCCACGCCCTCGCCCTCCGCGACCCCGACGTCCACGCCGACACCCACCGTCGTGCCGGCGAACATCCCGACCAGCTGCGACGCCCTCGGCAGCGGTCCCGAGCGCCAGGAGGCGGTCGGCGACCTGCGGCTCCAGGGCGACGGCGTCGGCTTCGTGCGCCCGGCACCGGAGGGGGCCACCCTCGCGCTGGGATGCGACTGGATCATCGGCGACGCGACCGGCATCCTCGTGCTCCTCAGCACTGCTCCCGCGGACGCCGTGACGACGGCGGTGGGCACGTTGGCGGGTCTCGGCTACCAGTGCCAGTTCTCCGACGACTTCGGCGCGCAGTTCTGCAGCAAGCCGGGTACGTCGGCCGACACCGAGGAGATGATCGTCGCCCGTGACGACGTCTGGCTTTACATGTCGACGTCGAACCGCAACGGGCGGGGCTACCTCTCGAACATCTCCACCCAGCTGTGGGGATGAGCCCGCACTGAGGGTCGGCGCCCGCGTCCGTCAGCCGGCGGTCGGCCGGGTCGAACGGGCCGGCCGGGTCGGACGCCCGATCTATGCTCGTGTGCATGCCGGACTTCGCCCTCGAATCGCGCCTCGACGGCGCGGTCGGCGGCAAGACGGCCGGCGCCCTCGAACGGGCCTTCGGGATGCACACCGTGGGCGATCTCCTCGCGCACTACCCGCGCCGCTACGCCCGCCGCGGCGAGCTGACCGCCATCACGTCGCTTCCGGTGGGCGAGCCGGTGACGATCGTCGCCGAGGTGAGGCGCTCCTCGGAACGGCGCATGCAGAACCGCAAGGGCTCCCTGCTGGAGGTCGTCATCAGCGACGGGCAGGGGGAGCTGTCGCTGACGTTCTTCAATCAGGCCTGGCGGATCAAGGATCTGCGCCCGGGCCGCCGCGGCATCTTCTCGGGAAAGGTGGGGGAGTACCGCAGCTCCCTGCAGCTGACCAACCCCGACTACGAGCTGTTCGACGACGAGGCCACCGCGCAGATGACCGCGGAGGCCAACGCGAACCTCCCCATCCCGATCTACCCCGCCACGGGCACCGTGGCCAGCTGGCAGATCGCGAAGATCGTGCAGCTCGTGCTCGACGGCCTCGGGCCCGTTCCCGACCCGCTCCCCGACGAGTTCCGCCGGCACCGCGGCCTGCTGCCGGCGCGCACGGCCATCGAGAAGATCCACCGTCCCGGCTTCGAGGACGAGATCGAGCCAGCTCGGGCGACGCTGCGCATGCACGAGGCGTTCGTGCTGCAGGCGGCGCTGCTGCAGCAGCGGCAGTTCGTGCGGGCGATGTCCGCGACCCGCCGCGCGGCGGCCGAGGGCGGTCTCCTCGAGCGCTTCGACGCGGCGCTGCCCTTCTCCCGCACGCCCGACCAGGAGTCGGTCGGCGACCGCATCGCCCGCGACCTGGTGGGCGACTGGCCGATGAACCGGCTGGTGCAGGGCGAGGTCGGCTCCGGCAAGACGCTCGTCGCCCTCCGCGCCATGCTGCAGGTGGCCGAGAGCGGCGGTCAGTCGGCGCTGATCGCCCCCACCGAGGTGCTCGCCGCGCAGCATGTCCGATCCATCGCCCGGATGCTGGGGCCGCAGCTGGCCCCGCTGCTCATGCCCACGCTGCTCACCGGCCAGCAGCCGGCCGCCGAGCGCCGCAAGGCCGCCCTGCGCGCCGCGTCCGGGCAGGCGCTCATCGTCGTCGGCACCCACGCGCTCCTCAGCGAGTCGACGACGTTCGCCGACCTCGGACTGGTCGTCGTGGACGAGCAGCACCGCTTCGGCGTCGAGCAGCGCGAGGTGCTCCGCGCCAAGGGGATGGCTCCGCACGCGCTCGTGCTGACCGCCACGCCGATCCCGCGCACCGTCGCCATGACGGTCTTCGGCGACCTGGACGTCTCGACCATCCGCACGCTGCCGGCCGGACGCGCCGGCATCCAGAGCTTCGTGGCCCCCCTCGCCGAGAAGCCGGCGTGGTTCGGGCGCGTCTGGGACCGCATCGCGGAGGAGGTGGGCAAGGGCCACCAGGCGTTCGTGGTGTGCCCGGCGATCGACTCCGACACGGCCGCGAAGGACGGCGCCGACGAGCCCGCGGCGCCGGAGGACGAGGACGATGGCGAGCCCACCCGCATGCGCTGGGGCGTCGTGCAGGCCGCGGACGTGCTGTCGCGGCATCCGGCGTTCTCGTCGATCCGCGTGGAGATCCTGCACGGCAAGATGCCTTCGGACCAGAAGGACGCGGTCATGCAGGCCTTCGCCCGCGGCGACATCGACGTGCTCGTGGCCACGACCGTGGTCGAGGTCGGCGTCGACGTGGCCAACGCCTCGACGATGGCCATCCTCGAGGCCGACCGCTTCGGCGTCTCGCAGCTCCACCAGCTCCGCGGTCGCGTCGGCCGTGGCGGCGTG
The DNA here is from genome assembly GCF_003991875.1 of Microbacterium lemovicicum. Lineage (NCBI taxonomy): Bacteria > Bacillati > Actinomycetota > Actinomycetes > Micrococcales > Microbacteriaceae > Microbacterium > Microbacterium lemovicicum. Next base: position 1,777,034 of record NZ_CP031423.1, on the reverse strand, counting down.
CCCGGCCTCTGCCTGCTCGTGACCGAGGCGCCCCTCGGCACCCCGGCGCGCGAGCGCGTGGAGGCCGTCGCCGCGACGACCGACGGGTTCGAGCTCGCCGAGGTCGACCTCACCCTGCGCGGCGAGGGCGACGTGCTCGGCGACCGTCAGTCCGGCGTGCGGTCGTCCCTGCGCCTGCTGCGGGTGGTGGCCGACGCCGACATCATCGCCGAGGCGCGCGCGGAGGCGGAGCAGGTGCTCGACGAGGACCCCGCCCTGCAGCGGCACCGCGAGCTGGCGGCGGCGATCGAGCGGCGCGTGGGGTCGCAGGAACGCGCCGCCCTCGCGAAGAACTGACAGACGGCCTGGGTAGGCTGAGTCCATGAACAGCCGGATCGCCGTCGTCCCGGGGTCGTTCGACCCGCCGACGCTCGGACACCTCGACGTGATCCGCCGGGCGGCGGCGCTCTACGACCGGCTGCACGTGCTCGTCGTGCACAACCCGGGCAAGGAGGCGATGCTTCCCATCGCCCAGCGTCTGGCGCTGCTGGAGCAGTCGATCGCGGAGGGCGACGTCGAGGGCGACGTCGTCGTCGCCTCCTGGTCGATGGGCCTGCTGGTGGACTACGCGACCGACGTCGATGCCGGTGTGCTGGTGAAAGGCATCCGCTCGCAGGTCGATGTCGCGTACGAGACGCCCATGGCGATCGTGAACCGTCACCTCGCCCACGTCGAGACGGTGTTCCTCCTGCCCGATCCGGCGCATGCGATGGTGTCGAGCTCGCTCGTGCGCCAGGTGGCCGGCCTAGGCGGCGACGTGTCACCGTTCGTCCCGCCGGCCGTGGCCCGCTTCCTCGACCCCGAGGCCGCCGCCCGCTGATCCGGCTTCTCCGACCGGACGGTACGATTGTCTGTCGTGAGCAGGTATCGACCAGGACCATTCGCGCTGCATGTGCGCGACATCGTGCGCGCTCCGGGCGAGATGCGCGAGTTCGCGTTCTCGGTGCCCGCGCCCGAGAAATGGGGCGAGGGCCTCGTCTCCGTGAAGCAGGGCGAGCCCGTCGACATCGACGTCCGCGTCGAGTCCGTGCATGAGGGCATGCTCGTCTCCGGCACCATCGACAGCGAGTACTCCGGCATCTGCGGACGATGCCTCACCGACATCGTCCAGCCTGTCGAAGTCGAGATCCAGGAGCTTTTCACGTATCCTGGACACGAGACAGCTGATTTCGAAGTTCAAGACGACCACGTGGATCTTGAAAGTCTGGTCAGAGATGCGATAGTCCTGTCGCTTCCGTTTCAGCCGGTGTGTCAGCCGGATTGCCCCGGCCTCGATCCGGCCACGGGCGAGCGTCTGGCCACCAGCCCCGTCTCAGAGCAGACCGGCGCCCCGGATCCCCGGTGGGCCGCGCTCCAGGACTACACCCGAGACCACGACGACGACTCCCCGCGCTCCGCGCCCGGGGACACCGCCGTCCGGAACACAGAAGAGAGCTGATAATGGCAGGTAACCCCCCGAAGCGGAAAGTCTCGCGCTCGAACACCCGTTCGCGCCGCGCGCAGTGGAAGGCGGAGCCCACCCCCCTGGTGAAGACCGTCGAGAACGGCAAGGTCGTCTACAGCCGTCCCCACCAGGCCAAGGTCGTCACCGACTCGCAGGGCACCGAACTCTTCCTGGAGTACAAGGGCCGCAAGGTCGCCGACGTCTGATCCGCTCGCGCGGCAGACTGTGACCGACGTCACCACCGAGCGCTCGGCGCTCACCGACAAGCTCGGGGTCATCATCGACCCCGAGCTTCTGTCGCTTGCCCTCACGCATCGGTCGTGGGCCTACGAGCACGGCCAGGTGCCCCACAATGAGCGGCTCGAGTTCCTCGGCGACTCCATCCTCGGCCAGGCCGTGACGGTGCGCCTCTTCACCGCGCACCCGGAGCTCGACGAGGGCTCGCTGGCCAAGCGCCGCGCCAGCGTCGTCTCGACCGTCGCGCTCGCAGAGGTCGCCCGCGGCATCGGTCTCGGGCAGCATGTGCTGCTCGGCCGGGGTGAGGACCAGACCGGCGGTCGCGACAAGGACTCGATCCTCGCCGACACCATGGAGGCCGTCCTCGGCGCCGCCTATCTGTCGGCCGGACCCGATGCGGCCACCGCCCTCGTGCTGCGTCTGGTCGAGCCGCTGCTCGCCGACCCCGAGCGGCACGGCGCCGCGATGGACCCGAAGACCAGCCTGCAGGAGCTGGCGGCCCGCGCCGGCGTGGCGCCCCCGACCTACGCCATCGAGTCGTCCGGTCCCGACCACGACCGACGCTTCGCCGCGACCGTGAAGGTGGGCGGAGTCTCGGCCATGGGTGTGGGATCCAGCAAGAAGCAGGCCGAGATGGCCGCCGCGCTGCTCGCGTGGCGCACCATGAGCGACGCGGTCTGAGCGTCGGTGCCCGAACTCCCCGAGGTCGAGGTCGTCCGCGCCGGGCTGGAGCCCGCCGTGACGGGCGCGACCGTCCTGGCCGTCACCGTCGTGGATGAGCGTGCGCTGACGCGACACACCGCCGGAGCGCTCGACTTCGAGAGCGCCCTGACCGGCCGTCGTCTGGCGGGCGCGGCGCGGCGCGGCAAGTTCCTCTGGATGCCGCTGGCAGAGCAGGAGGTGCAGACCGCGCTGGTGGCGCACCTCGGGATGAGCGGACAGCTGCTGCTGCGGCCGGCCGGCGCCGCGCCCGAGCGGCACGAGCGCATCCGGCTCGACGTCGAGCATCCCCAGCACGGCGAACTCGCGGTCGTCTTCGCCGACCAGCGCACCTTCGGCTCGCTCGCGCTCGACACGCTCACCGCCACGCCGGACGGGGCGGCCGGCGGCCGCGGCACCGACGTCGCCGCGGTTCCGCGGCAGGTCGCGCACATCGCGCGCGACCCGCTCGACCCCGCATTCCGCGACACGGTGTTCCGATCGGCGCTCCGGGGCAAGGGCTCGGCGATCAAGCGCGTGCTGCTGGACCAGACCACGGTGAGCGGCATCGGCAACATCTACGCCGACGAGGCACTGTGGGCGGCGCGGATCCATCCCGAGACGCCCGCCCGTGACCTCGCGCCCCGTGCCGTCACGCGCCTCCTCGCGGAGATCCGCGCCGTGCTCGAGCGTGCGCTTGCCGAGGGCGGCACCAGCTTCGACGCGCAGTACGTCAACGTGAACGGCCAGGCGGGGTACTTCGCCCACTCGCTGAACGCATACGGTCGCACCGGACAGCCCTGCCCGCGCTGCGGGCGGCCGATCACCCGCGTCTCCTTCATGAACCGCTCGAGCCACTACTGCCCGAGATGCCAGCGGATGCCGCGGGTGCCGGCCGTCGCGTGACGACCGGCCCGCGGCATCCGGTCATCACAGCGTCTTCTGCCACGCTCCGGCCACCGAGACGCCGACGAAGCCGATGGCCTCGTTGATGTCGAGCATCGGCCGGTTCTCCTCCGCGTTGAAGGTCGACACGAAGGGCGACTCGGGCGCGATGTCGCGCCAGCGGAGGAGGTTCGCGCACTTGACGACCGTGCCGAGGCGGTGACCCCGGTGCTCGCGCAGCACGAGGGTGCCCCACTGGCTCGTCGCGGAATCGGCGGGACCGGCGAGGGCCAGCTCGTTGTAGGCGACGATCGTGCCCGACGGCTCGTGCAGCACGGCGGACACCGACACGGTGGTGCCGGCCGCCTGGAGGCGTGCGTCCCGACGACGCACGCGCGCGGCATCCCACACCTCCTCGTCCCAGACGAGATCACCCGCCGGAACGTCCGTCGACATCCGCGAGATCGGGTAGGCGATCTTCTCGACCCACTCGTCGGGCGTCGGCAGTGTCCACGCGATCGGGCGGTAGTCCGGTCCGGCCGCGGCGAGGGCCTCGGCGAGCATCGCCTCCACGAGGGGGAGGGGCTCCCGCAGGTCGAGGACGCTGTTGCGCTCCACCTGCTCGAGCGCGTAGCCGTGCGCGACCATCAGCCGGGTCTGCCGGTCGTCGGCGGGCACCGAACCCCACCCCGTCCCCGGCACCAGCTTCTCGCCGGGCGTGTCCGCCCGGTGGAGGGAGTAGGTCTGCACGACGGGGATGCCGTGACGACGTGCTTCGTCCTCGGCGGCCGCGAGCAGCATCTCCTCGATGCCCTCGCCCCACCGGTCGGGCGAGACCAGAAGGTCGAACTCGAGACTGCGGGGCGCGTCGCCGTTCTGGTGGACGGTCGTCACGATGCCGAGCACCTCGTCCCCGGCCTCGACGGCGTAGCCGACCTGCGTGCGGTCGACCTGCTCCTGCCACGACGGGAGGAGCTCCTGGGCCGTGTGGTCGAGGTGGTCGTGTCCGGCGTCGTGCCGGCAGACCGCGGTGCCGATCTCGGCGATCGCGCGGAAGAGGCGAGCGTCGTCGCCGTCCAGCGTCTGCGGGACGGGGATCCTGGTGAGGGCGAGTGCGGTGGCGGGGCGGGTCATGCGAGCACCTTCTTCCAGGCGCCCTCGTAGGTGAGGGGGACGAAGCCGATGGCTTCGTTGATGTCGAGCATGGGACGGTTCTCCTCTGCGTTGTAGGTGATGACGCGCGGCGAGGCGGGGGCCACGTCGCGCCAGGCTCGGAGGTTCTCGGTCTTCACGAGCATGCCGAGCCGGTGCCCGCGGTGCTCGGACAGCACGAGGGTGTCCTCCTGCTGCGTGGCGGCCGTGCGGTCCTTGCCGATGACGAGCTCGTTGAACGCGCACAGCTCGCCGGTGGCGATGTGCTGCGCCGCGGTGACCTGCAGCCTGCGTCCGGCCTGCGTGTACTTGGCGTCATGGGCCGCGACGCGAGCCGCGTCCCACACCTCGTCGTCGAACTCGATGCCCGCCGAGGGCGCGTCGGTGATCATGCGCGACTTCATCCAGCCGTAGCCCGAGACGAACTCCTCCGGCGTCGGGGCGATCCAGTGCACGGTGCGATAGCCGTCGGCCGCGGCGCGCGCGTCGGCGGCCAGGGCGTCCACCCGGTCGAACGAGCCGGTCAGGTCGAAGACGCTGCAGCGCTCGATCTGCTCCAGGGTGTGTCCGTGACGCAGGAAGAAGCGGGCACCGTGGTCCTCCGGGATGCTGCCGAACCCGGTCGGCGGCTGCAGCCGTCTGCCCGGTGCGTCCGGGTGCTCCGCCCACGCCTGCAGGACGGTGCGTCCGAATGAGCGGGCCGTCTGCTCCACGAGGTCGTGACCGGCGCTGCCGATGCCGCGACCCCACGTCTCGCGCAGCAGCTCGATCAGCCAGAACGACACCTTCGAGCCCTCCTCGAGCGGGATGTCGCAGCCGACCCGCCCGATGGGCCGGCCCTCCTCGAGCACCAGCCACAGGTGGCGGCGCTGGTAGTCATCGGGCTGGTACATGGGCAGCAGCTCGTCGGGCGGCAGCGAGTTGTCATCGTGGCCGGAGATCTCGCGGTACACGGCGTTGCGGACCGCCACATGGTCGGCGAAGTCGCGGGCGGCATCGCTGCCGTCCATGGTCGGGGGGATGGTGAGGAGCCGGAACTCCACTCCGCGCGGTGCGGTCGGCGCGGTGTTCGACATGACGGTGTCCTTCGTTCGAGGCGTGAGGTGCGGTGCGGTGCAGTTCAGTTCAGGTGCGGTGTGCGGGTCCGGACGGGGCCGGACCCGCACACCGTGAGCTCGTGCGCGATCAGCGCCACGAGCGGGTCGCGAGCAGGAGCCGTGCGTGAGCGGCCTCCCGCTCGTACTGGTCGCGGATCTCCCGATGCGCGCGGGCCGCGTATCGCTCACGCAGTTGGGCCCGCTGCTGCGCCCGGCGCGAGGAGCGCAGGAGCAGCCAGAGGCCGAGCCGGAGCGAGAGCCGGTCGAGGACCGATCCGCGCTCCGCGGCGGCGATGGCCGGACGCACGTCCTGCACATCGGACAGCGCCTGTTGCGGCGGATGGTGATGAAGCGTGTTCTGCATGGTGATGCTCTTTCGTGAGAAGGGTGTGCCCGGAGGGTGGCGGAGATGGCGGAAGGACGGCGCGTCCCGCGCCGAGGCGAACGGGTTGCGGCGACACGAGATGCCCCCCGGAACACGCCGGAGGGGCGTCGAGGCGGGGCGCAGCGCGAAGCAGGCGGGACGACACGACCGGATGAGACCGGAGCGTCATCGACGGAGGACGGAGTCCTCCTGCGGAGGGCCTAGGAGGCGGTGGGCGTGAACACGCGGAAGGAGGCGGTCACCGAGCCGGCGAGAACTCCGAGGGGAGCGCGGCTGACGTGCGCAGCGTGCGGGGCGAATCCTCCGCGGGCTGGCGTGCTGATGTTCATCATCATGATGGTGACCTCCTTTCGACTTCCGATGCGAGAAGCGACGCTAGCGCGAACGACGACGGTGCGTCAAGCCAACTCACAGAATCGCCCGACACCCGGGCGTGTCAACGACCCTTCGGCGCCGCCCGCCACGGCCTGGCTTCCCGGACCGCGGGCGCCTCTCCGGTAGCGTGAGGGCGATGATCCGACTCGGCGGAAGGCGTGCCGCATGCACCTGAAGAGCGTGACGCTCAAAGGGTTCAAGTCGTTCGCCCATCCCACCACGTTCGCCTTCGAGCCCGGGGTGACCGCGATCGTCGGCCCCAACGGCTCAGGCAAGTCGAATGTCGTCGATGCGCTGGCATGGGTCATGGGCGAGCAGGGTGCCAAGACCCTCCGCGGCGGCAAGATGGAGGACGTCATCTTCGCCGGCACCGCGACGCGCGGCCCGCTCGGTCGCGCCGAGGTGCAGCTGACGATCGACAACGCCGACGGGGCACTGCCGATCGAGTACGCCGAGGTGACGATCAGCCGCACGCTGTTCCGCAACGGCGCGAGCGAGTACGCGATCAACGGCGACACCTGCCGTCTGCTCGACGTGCAGGAGCTGCTGAGCGACTCCGGCCTCGGCCGTGAGATGCACGTCATCGTCGGTCAGGGGCGTCTGGACAGCGTGCTGCAGGCCTCGCCGGAAGACCGGCGCGGCTTCATCGAGGAAGCGGCCGGCATCCTGAAGCATCGCCGTCGCAAGGAGAAGACCCTCCGCAAGCTCGACGCGATGGAGGCCAACCTCACCCGCCTGAGCGACCTCGCGGGCGAACTCCGCCGGCAGCTCAAGCCGCTGGGACGCCAGGCCGACATCGCCCGCGAGGCCGCCGGGATCGCCGCCGAGGTGCGCGACGCGAAGGCACGGCTCTCTGCGGACGAGCTGATGCGCCTCAAGGCCGAGCTCGAGGACCACACCCGCAGCGAGCAGGAGCGGCATGCCGAGCGCATCGTGCTGCAGGACCGCGGCGCCAACCTCGCCGCCCGCATCGCCGCCCTCGAGGCGGACCAGCGGTCGGAGGACGTCGACGCCGCCCGCGGCACCGCCTTCGCGCTCGAGCGGGTGCAGGAGCGCATGCGCGGCCTGTACAGCCTCGCCGGCCAGCGTCTCTCGCTGCTGGGCGAGGACGACGACGCCGCGGTGCAGCATCCCACCGTCTCCCAAGCCATGATCGACGAGGCCCGGGCGGAGATCGACGAGATCGGCCTCGCTCGCGAGGGGGCGCAGGATGCCGCGGCCGAGGCCGCGCGCGACGTGCTGCGCGCGCGGGCCGAGCTCGATGCCCTCGACACCGACATCGCCGCGCAGAGCGCACTGGTCTCGGAGCACGACATGAAGCTCACGACGCTCCGGGGGACCGCGGAGGCCGCCGCATCCGCCCTCGGCGCCGTCCGTGCCGCGGTGGAGCGACAGCAGCGCGCGCTCGACGCCGCGACGGCCCGGCGCAGCCAGGCGGAGGAGGAGCTGGCCGCCTCTGACCCCGAGCTCGTCCCCGAGGAGTCGGCCGCCGAGCACGCCGCGGACTACGAGCGGGCGCAGCGGGACGCCGCGGAGTCGGAGGCGCAGGTCGCATCTCTGCGCGAGCGCCTGCACGCCGCGGAGCGCGAAGCGGAGGCCCTCACCGCTCAGACGAAGGCGCTCGGTCGGGCTCTCGACGTCAAGAACGGCGCGACCGAGCTCCTGACCCGCGGCGTCGCGGGGCTGCGCGGCATCGTCGGCGACGATGTGCAGGTGCGCTCCGGCTACGAGGCGGCCATCGCCGCGGCGCTCGGTCCGCTCGCCGACGGCGTCCTCGCCGACGACGCCGAGTCGGCCCTGCATGCCGCGATCGGCGTGCGCGGCGGAGACCTCGGCGTGGTCGACCTCGTGATCGCGGACGCCGCGCGCTCCGATCCCGTGCTGCCGCCGGTGGACGGTGTCGTGCACGCGACCGATGTGGTGACCGCGCCGGACGGGGTGATGGCGGTGCTCGCGCGCGTCCTCATCGCCGACGACCTGGACGGCGCGGCGGCAGCCCTGCGCGCCGTCGTGGAGGCCGAAGATCCGCTGCCCGTCACCGTGGTGACACGCGGCGGCGAGGTGGTCACGCCCAGCACGATGCGAGCGGGGTCGGGGTCGGCGCGCTCGCGGCTCGAGCTCGTCGCCGAACGGGATGCCGCGGCCGACCGTCTCGGTGAGATCACCGTCATCGCGGATTCGCTCCGCGAGGCGCTGCAGGACGCGGTGACGGCGCAGGCGGCCGCGCGACACCGCACCAAGTCGTCGCTGGAGGCGCTGCGCGCCCACGACGCCGCCCTCGCCGCGCAAGCCGAGCGGGTCAACCGCGCCTCCGTCCGGCACGAGGCGGCCGTCGCGGAGTGCGACCGGCTCGCCGCGGGACTCGCGCAGGCCGAGGCGGCCGTCGCCGACGCCGAGTCGGCGGCCGATGTCGCCCGCAACCGGCTGCGCGACGCGGAGGAGGCGCCGCGGCCGATCCTCGACGCGTCGGCCCGCGACGGCCTGCTCGAGGCGCTCGAGCTGACGCGCGACCGGGAGATGCGCGCGCGCCTGGACGTCGAGACCCTGCGCGAGCGCGTGCGGGCGACCGAGGCGCGCGTGGTGGGTCTGCAGCACCAGAGGGAGCGCGAGCGCGCCGCCGCGGAAGAGGCCGCGCGCCGCGCGGTGATCCGCCGGATGCAGCGGGAGGTCGCCGCCGACGTGGCAGCCCAGCTGCCGCCCCTCCTCGACTCCGTCGACCGCTCCGTGTCGCAGGCGCGGGTCGAGCTCGCCACCGCCGAGACGGCGCGCACCGCCCTGACCGCGGAGCTGAGCGAGCTCCGTCAGCAGGAGTCCGCCGTGCGCGAGCGGCTCGCCCGCCTTACGGAATCAGTCCACGGTCTCGAGCTGCAGATGCATGAGAAGCGGCTGCACGTGACGAGCCTGCGGGAGCGCGTGGCCTCGGAGCTCTCGCTCGACGAGAATATTCTCCTGGCGGAATACGGCCCTGGCGACGACTTCGATCGGGCCGCGGAGCGCCGCCGTCTGCAGGAGGCGGAGCGCAAGCTCGGCCAGCTCGGGCGCGTGAATCCTCTGGCTCTCGAGGAGTTCGCGGCCCTCGAGCAGCGACACCGCTTCCTCACCGAGCAGCTGACCGACCTCACCCAGACGCGTCGCGACCTGCTCACGATCATCGAAGACCTCGACGAGCGGATGCAGACGATCTTCCTGGCCGCGTTCGAGGACACGCGCACCGCGTTCGGCGAGGTCTTCCCGATCCTCTTCCCTGGCGGCACCGGCAGCATCTCGCTGACCAAGCCCGACGAGCCGCTCGTCACCGGCATCGAGGTCATGGCGCGCCCGGCGGGCAAGAAGATCGAGCGGCTGTCGCTGCTGTCGGGTGGCGAGCGGTCGCTGGCCGCGGTGGCCTTCCTGACGGCGATCTTCAAGGCCCGGCCCAGCCCGTTCTACATCCTCGACGAGGTGGAGGCCGCCCTCGACGACGCGAACCTCGGGCGGCTCCTGGGCGTCTTCGAGCAGCTGCGGGAGTCCAGCCAGCTCATCGTCATCACGCACCAGAAGCGCACGATGGAGATCGCCGACGCCCTCTACGGCGTCTCTATGCGCCAGGACGGCGTCTCGGCGGTCGTCGGCCAGCGCACGGCCGCCCGCGTCGGCTGAGCCCGCGCCAGCTCAGCCCGCGCGGCTGAACGTGCCCGGCTCGGCCCCGGCGTGCGCCGTAGGCTGGGGGCATGGCAGAGAGCTCCTGGTCGCTCGGTCGCGCGCTGCGGTCGGTCTTCGTCAAGCCCACGATCGATGAGACCACCTGGGACGACCTGGAGACCGCCCTGCTGACGGCCGACTTCGGGCCGGACATCACCGAGCGCCTCGTGGAGGAGCTGCACGAGAAGGTCGACCGGTTCCGCACGACCGATCCGCGCGACCTGCAGCGCATGCTCAAGGAGACGCTCGAGGAGCACTTCGCGAAGTTCGACACCACCCTCCGCCTGACCGAGCGGCCCGCGGTCGTGCTCGTGGTCGGCGTGAACGGCGTCGGCAAGACCACGACCATCGGCAAGTTCGCCAAGTTCCTGCAGCGCTACGGCCGCTCGGTCGTGGTGGGCGCCGCCGACACCTTCCGCGCCGCCGCCGTCGATCAGCTCGCCACGTGGGCCGAACGCGGGGGAGCCGACATCGTCCGGCCGCAGCAGGAGGGCCAGGATCCGGCATCCGTCGCCTTCCAGACGATCGACTACGCCAAGCGCACCGGCACCGAGATCGTGCTCATCGACACGGCCGGCCGCCTCCACACCAAGGGCGGCCTCATGGACGAGCTCGGCAAGATCCGGCGGGTCGTCGAGAAGCAGGCGCCGATCAGCGAGGTGCTGCTGGTGCTGGATGCCACGACCGGCCAGAACGGCGTGATGCAGGCGCAGGCGTTCCTGGAGCACGCGGGCGTCACCGGCCTCGTGCTGACCAAGCTCGACGGGTCGGCCAAAGGCGGCTTCGTCCTCGCCGTGCAGGAGCGCACCGGCATCCCCGTCAAGCTGCTCGGGCAGGGCGAGGGGATCGGCGACCTCACGGGCTTCACCCCGCACGTCTTCGCCGCCTCACTCGTGGATTGACCCCGTCCCGTCCCGACACGCAGGCGCGGCTCTACCGCCTGCGCCGCCACGCTGGTTTCATGGAGGTATGGCCATCGAACACGACTTCTTCGGACTGCTCGAGTCCGGACCCGACGGATCGATCTTCTGGTCCGAGAACGTGGAGTTCGGCGACCAGTCCGTCACGGTGGACCTGACCGCGCCCGATCAGGACGACGTGTCGCAGGCGGCGCTGGACGTCGCCGCGGCGATGGTCTCGTCACTGGAGGCCATCGATCTCGCGGCACGCAACGCGATGGTGAACGAGCTGGACAACCGCACCAGCGAGGTGACGGAGTACCTCCTGCAGCAGCAGGAGACGCTGGGAGCCGAGCTGGAGGGACTGCTCTCCGACGTCTCCGGCGACGTGCACATGGACATCATCCGGTCGATGCAGCTCATGAGCATGACGATCCTGGCCGACGAGCACGGCGGGGCCGACCCGTTCGCCGTCCTCGAGTACGCGCTCGATCCGGACGCCACCGACGACGTGCTGCTGGTGAACCTGTCGAGCGACGCCGAGGTCCTGTCGGTCACCAGCGCCGACTGACACGCGGACGCGATGCAGACGTTCCTGCCGTACCCGTCGTTCGCCCGGTCGGCCGCCGTACTGGACGCGCCCCGTCTAGGCAAGCAGCGTGTCGAGACCTTCCAGCTGCTGCGCGCCCAGACGATTCCCGACTACGGCTGGCGCCATCACCCGGCCGCGACCATGTGGGCCGGGCGCCTGCCGGCGCTGGTGGCGTACGGCCTCGCCGTGACCGACGCGTGGATCGCCGCCGGGCACGCCGACACCGTGCGCCCGAAGCTGCTGGCCTTCGCGCCCGAGGTCGACGGGGTGCCGCAGGACGAGATCGAGATGCCCGACTGGCTCGGCGACCCGGCGTTCCACCGGTCGCACCAGTCGAACCTGCTCCGCAAGGACCCCGAGTTCTACGGTCCGCTGTTCGGCGACGTGCCCGACGACCTTCCCTACGTCTGGCCCACGACCGGGCCGAGCGCCTGACCGCGAGGGGTGACGCGCTCGGCCGGCTCAGACGGCCTGGGCGAACCCCGCCTCGCTGTCGAGGGCGGCGGCCAGGTGCGCGAGGTCGACAGGGATGTCGCGGCCCTTCGACCGCATGGACTGGGCCCACAGCCGTCCAGCACGATACGACGAGCGCACGAGCGGGCCCGCGAGCACCCCGAGGAAGCCGATGCGCTCCGCCTCCTCCTTGAACTCGACGAACTCCGCGGGCTTCACCCAGCGGGCGACGGGGAGGTGACGCGGCGTCGGGCGCAGGTACTGCGTGATCGTGATGATGTCCGTGCCGGCATCGTGAAGATCCTGGAGCGCCGCGACGACCTCTTCCGGCTCCTCGCCCATGCCCAGAATGAGGTTCGACTTCGTGATCAGGCCGGCATCGCGGGCCTGCGTCAGCACCCCGAGGGAGCGGTCGTAGCGGAAGGCGGGCCGGATGCGCTTGAAGATGCGCGGCACGGTCTCGACGTTGTGCGCGAACACCTCCGGACGCGCGTCGAACACCTCACCCAGCAGAGCCGGATCTCCTGAGAAGTCGGTGGCGAGGATCTCGACCCCCGTGCCCGGGTTGTCCTGGTGGATGCGCCGCACGGTCTCGGCGTGCAGCCACGCGCCCTCGTCGGGGAGGTCGTCGCGGGCGACGCCGGTGACCGTGGCATAGCGCAGGCGCATCTTCGCGACGCTCTCGGCGACGCGTCGGGGCTCGTCGGTGTCGTAGTCGGCGGGCTTGCCGGTGTCGATCTGGCAGAAGTCGCACCGCCGCGTGCACTGCGCCCCGCCGATGAGGAACGTCGCCTCGCGGTCCTCCCAGCACTCGAAGATGTTCGGGCAGCCGGCCTCCTGACACACCGTGTGCAGGCCCTCGTCCTTGACGAGCGCGTGGAGCTCCGTGTACTCCGGTCCGAGCTTCGCGCGCGTCTTGATCCACTCGGGCTTGCGCTCGATCGGCGTCTGCGCGTTGCGCACCTCGAGCCGCAGCATCCGCCGTCCGTCGGGCGCCGCGACGCTCACGCCGCGACCCCCGCGTACTCGGCCCGGAAGACGTCGACGATCGCGTCGTAGACGGTGCGCGGGGAGACGTCGCGTCCCACCACCTCGCTGACGGTCGTCACGCCGGCGTCGGTGATGCCGCACGGGATGATGCCGCGGAAGCTGGCGAGGGTGTTGTCGCAGTTGACCGCGAATCCGTGCATGGTGACGTCGCGCTCGACGCGGACCCCGATGGCCGCGACCTTGTCGACCGACAGCGGTCGCCGCACCCAGACGCCGCTGCGGCCTTCGACCTGATGGCCGTCGACGCCGTGCCGGCGCAGCGCCTCGATGAGGAGCCGTTCGATGCGGCGGACGTGCGCGACCACGTCGACGGGCTGCGGCAGACGCACGATCGGATAGCCGACCAGCTGTCCCGGTCCGTGCCACGTGATCTTGCCGCCGCGGTCGACGTCGATCACCGGCGTGCCGTCGGTCGGCCGCTCGTGCGGCTCCGTCCGCCGGCCGGCGGTGTAGACCGGGTCGTGCTCGAGGAGGATCAGGGTGTCGGGGCGCTCCCCGCTCACCACCTCGCCGTGGATGCGCCGCTGCAGCGCCCACCCCTCGGCATAGGGCACCGTGCCGGGTGCGAGACCTGCGTCGACAACGTCCAGCATGAGCGACTCCGCTTCTTTCTGTATTGCGTCCAACAATACGCCGCATGCCTCACCGCGGTGACTCTGCCAGGGTGGGTGTCGTGGCGGATGCACCGATCGGACGACCGCGCGCCTCCTCGCGGGAGGTGCTCGCCGAGGCGGCGTGCGAGCTGTTCCTCGAGCGCGGCTACGACGCCACCTCCGTGGCCGACATCACCTCCCGGGCGGGCGTGAGCCGGTCGAGCTTCTTCAACTACTTCTCGTCGAAGGGCGATGTGCTCTGGTCGGGGCTCGACGAGCGCATCACCCGCCTCGCCGCGCAGCTCGGAGACGACGAGGGGGCGGATGCTGCGGCATCCGTCCGCTCCCTGGTGCTCTCCGCGGGCGATGACCTGGCGCCCGACAGCCTCGCCCTCGCGATCGCGCAGGCCGACGCGATGGGGATCGTCGACGAGCTGCGCCGCGAGGCGGCGCTCCGCCGCGCGCGCATCGCGGCGTCGGTCGCGGAGCGGCTGCGCCGCGGCGGGGCCGCTCCGCTCCGCAGCGAAGTGCTCGGCGCGGCCTACGGCGGGGCGGTGCTCGCGGCCGTGGAGCGGTGGGCGCTGGACGGACCGGGGCGGGCCCCTCTCGCGGGCGTCCTGGCCCGGGCGGTCGACGAGGTCGCCGCACTCCCCGCGGCAGGCTGACGCCGCACGCGAGCGGTCGCGCGCCGCTCCCGTAAACTCGAGGGATCATGGCGACTTTCGGCACCCTCTCCGACCGGCTCACCGAGACCTTCCGCAACCTCCGCACCAAGGGCAAGCTGACGCCCGCGGACGTCGACGGAACCGTCCGCGAGATCCGGCGCGCCCTCCTCGACGCCGACGTGGCGCTCGTGGTGGTGAAGGAGTTCACGGCGAAGGTGCGCGAGCGCGCGCTCGGCGACGAGGTCAACCGCGCGCTGAACCCCGCGCAGCAGGTCGTGCAGATCGTCAACGAGGAGCTCATCGCGATCCTCGGCGGCCAGCAGCGCCGTCTGCAGTTCGCCAAGAACCCGCCGACGGTCATCATGCTCGCGGGCCTGCAGGGCTCGGGGAAGACGACCTTCGCCGGCAAGCTCGCGAAGATGCTCGAGAAGGACGGTCACACCCCGCTCCTCGTCGCCGCCGACCTCCAGCGTCCGAACGCCGTCAACCAGCTGCAGGTCGTCGCCGGTCAGGCCGGCGCCGCGGTCTACGCGCCGCAGCCCGGCAACGGCATCGGCAACCCCGTGCAGGTGGCGCGCGACGGCGTCGAGGTGGCTCGCCGTCAGCAGCACGACGTCGTCATCATCGACACCGCCGGACGCCTCGGCGTCGACGCCGACCTCATGAAGCAGGCCGCCGACATCCGGCGCGCGGTCGATCCCGACGAGGTGCTGTTCGTCATCGACGCGATGATCGGCCAGGACGCCGTCAACACGGCCAAGGCCTTCCAGGACGGCGTGGACTTCACCGGCGTCGTGCTCAGCAAGCTCGACGGCGACGCCCGCGGTGGCGCCGCGCTGTCGGTGGCGTCGGTCACCGGGCGTCCGATCGTCTTCGCCTCGACGGGCGAGGGGCTGGACGACCTCGAAGCCTTCCACCCCGACCGCATGGCGTCGCGCATCCTCGACCTCGGCGACATCCTCACCCTCATCGAGCAGGCACAGGGCGCCTTCGACGAGGCCGAGGCGCTGAAGATGGCGGAGAAGCTCGCGACCGAGAGCTTCACGCTGGAGGACTTCCTCGAGCAGATGCAGCAGCTCAAGAAGATGGGCTCGATGAAGAAGATGCTCGGCATGCTGCCGGGCATGGGCCAGATGAAGCAGCAGCTCGACGACTTCGACGAGAAGGAGATCGACCGCACCGAGGCGATCATCCGCTCGATGACCCCGGGGGAGCGGCGCAACCCGAAGGTGCTGAACGGCTCGCGGCGCCTGCGCATCGCCCGCGGCTCGGGCATGACCGTCACCGACGTGAACGCCCTCGTCAACCGCTTCGAGCAGGCCGCCAAGATGATGAAGACCGTCGCGCGCGGCGGCGTGCCCAACATCCCCGGAATGGGCCCCGTGCCCGGTGCCGGACGCCCGGGGGCCTCCGCCAAGCGCGGACGGTCGCAGAAGAGCGTGAGCGGCTCCCGCTCGGGCAACCCGGCGAAGCGCGCCGCGGAGAACGCGGGCATCGCGGCCGCGGCGCCGGCGTCGCCAACCGGATCGGGCTTCGGCCTGGGCGGCTCGAAGCAGCCGACCGAAGCCGACCTCGCGGAGCTTCAGAAGCTGCTCGGCAAGGGCTGAGCCCTCCGCTCAGAGCGCGATGTCCGCTTCCGCGAGGGCGGACAGCACGGTGGCGCGCAGCTCGCGCTGACCGGCGGCGTTCGGGTGCTCCTCGTCCCACTGGAGCAGGTCGGCGCGACCGTGCAGCGGCTGCCCGATGTCGACGAATCGGCCGCCGACGGCCTCCACCGCCTCCTGCAGCGCGTCGGAGCTCCACGCGATCGCGTCGGGCGCGTCCCACGACGGGTTCCACAGCGTGCTGAGCCCCACGATGCGCGCGTCCGGCGCCGCGTCGTGCAGCGCGGTGACCACGTCCATCGTCGCGGTGTCCAGATCGTCGGCGTCCTCGTCGGCGTCGTTATCGGAGGACTGCACGATGATCAGGGACGGATGCTGCGCCGCCGCCTCCTCGATGAGCCCGGCGAAGTCGGTGTCGCAGTCGCCCACGGCCACGAAGCCGGCGCCGCTGCAGCTGATGTTGACCACGTCGCGTCCCGTGGAATCGCCCATGAGCGCGGGCCACGCCTCGTCGGGGTCGAGACCGTACCCCGCCATGATCGAGTCGCCGATCGTCACGATGACGCCACCGTCGACGTCGTCGGTCGTACCGGCGTAGGCTCCTTCGTCGGCCTCAGTTTGGCCGGCGTCCACGCCGCCGAGCACGGAGGTCCCAGACGTCGAGGGCGCGGCGGCCGTCGGGAGGACGCGCGAGGGCTGCTCCGCCGCGCAGCCGGCCGTGGTGAGCACCAGAGCGACCGCAGACAGGGCGAGAAGGCGGCGCACGACCGGGGAAGAGGGTCTCGGCGCACGCACGGGGTCACGCTACGCCCGCGTTCTGTGAGGTGCCCGGGCGAGGGGCAGGAGGGCGCCTTCCCCGACCCGTGGCCGGCTCGGGCGGCGTTCTCAGTGACCCAGCGACGCGAGGTGCTCGCGAAGCGTCGGGCCGGCGCGGAACTCGCGGATCAGATGGTGCACGACCTCGCGCAGATCGCCGTCCGCCGCGTCGGCGATGAGCGTCTGGCGGGTGGAGCTCGCACCCTGGCTGAGGATCGTCTCGAGCCCGCCGAACTCGCGCGCGCACTTGAGGTCGACGGCGATGTCGGCGACCTCCTCCATCGTCTCGCGGAGATGCGAGACCACATCGCGCTGCGTGCCGTCGGCGTCGACGATGACGCGTGCGTCCAGCCCGTAGCGGGCGGCACGCCATTTGTTCTCCCGGACGAACCAGGGCGGGATGGTCGGGAGGGTGCGGCCCTCGTCGAGCCGGCGGGAGAAGTGCTCGACGAGCACCTGCACGAGGGATGCCACGGCCGCGAGCTCCGGAAGCGTCGACATGCCGTCGCAGGCGCGCACTTCGATGGTGCCCCAGCGCGGCGCCGGGCGGATGTCCCACCGCACCTCGGTCGCGTCGGCGATGACCCCCGTCGCCACCATGTCGTCGAGGTACGACTCGAACTGGGCCCAGTCCTGGAGCGGCCAGGGCAGGCCGGCGGTCGGCAGCTGCTGGAAGACCAGGGCCCGGTTGGAGGCGTAGCCGGTGCGCTCTCCGGCCCAGAACGGGCTCGACGCCGAAAGCGCCTGCAGGTGCGGGAGGTAGATCGCCAGGGCGTTGATGATCGGGAAGACCTTCTTCACGTCGTCCACCCCGACGTGCACGTGGATGCCCCAGATCATCATGTTGCGCCCCCACCACTGGGTGCGCTCGATGAGCGTGTGGTACCTCGTCTTGTCGGTGATCCGCTGGTCGTACCACTGCGCGAACGGGTGGCTGCCGGCGCAGAGGAGCTCGATG
Source organism: Microbacterium lemovicicum (assembly GCF_003991875.1). Classification (NCBI taxonomy): domain Bacteria; kingdom Bacillati; phylum Actinomycetota; class Actinomycetes; order Micrococcales; family Microbacteriaceae; genus Microbacterium; species Microbacterium lemovicicum. The sequence goes on along the minus strand of NZ_CP031423.1, from coordinate 1,759,410 downwards.
CCCAGCGGATCGCTCACCGACCGTACGGCCGCGATCGCGTCGGCCACGTCGTCGACGGCCGCCGCGACGGTGTCGCCGATGCCGCTGGTGACCTCGACCGTGTTCGTGAGCAGCTCGCCGGTGACCGTGTAGCGCTCGAGTGCGCTGGCGTCCTCGATGCCGGCGAGCACCTCGGGAGCGCGGGGCACGAGGTCGCCCGTCTCGCCGTCGGCCAGCATGATCTCCCACTCCAGCCCGACGGATGATCGGGACGAGGGGGCGAAGGGCTCCGTCATGGGGACAGTGTGGCATGCGGGCGCCCGCGAGGGCGCGGGCGGCACGGCACGGCGGCGGAGGTGTCCGCGAAACCCCGATCGGTCTGGCAGAATAGAGGGTCGGACGTGATGCTCGACCCTCTATCCAGCATCGCGACCACCCTTTCAGAGCTTCCGCCGGGTGTGCACCCCACTCTCCAGGCGTCCGGTTCGATCCACTTCACACAATTCAGGAGAATCGTGGCTGTCAAGATCCGCCTCAAGCGCATGGGCAAGATCCGTGCGCCGTACTACCGCATCGTCGTCGCCGACTCGCGCACCAAGCGCGATGGTCGTGTCATCGAGGAGATCGGCAAGTACCACCCCACCGAGGAGCCCTCGTTCATCGAGGTCGACTCCGACCGCGCGCAGTACTGGCTCTCCGTCGGCGCCCAGCCGACCGAGCAGGTCGCTGCGCTGCTGAAGCTCACGGGCGACTGGGGCAAGTTCAAGGGTGACAAGGACGCCGTCTCGACGGTCCGCGTCAAGGAGCCCAAGGCCGCCTTCGAGGTCGACGCGTCCAAGAAGTCCGTCGTGAAGCCCAAGGCGGAGAAGCCGGCCGCGCCGGTCGAGTCCGCCGAGCCGGCCGCCGACGCGACCGACTCCGAGTAGACCGTTGCTGGCCGCCGCGCTCGAGCACGTCGTCAAGGGGATCGTGGATCACCCGGACGACGTCACCATCCGCTCCTCGACGTCGCCTCGCGGCGACGTCCTCGAGGTGCGCGTGCACCCCGATGACCGGGGTCGCGTGATCGGGCGCGGCGGACGCACGGCCAAGGCCCTGCGCACCGTCGTCACTGCTCTGGCCGACGGACGCCGCGTGCGCGTCGACGTCGCCGATGACTGACGTGGCCAAACCCTCCCGCACACAGCTCCGCGTGGGTCGCCTCGTGAAGGCCCACGGGCTCAAGGGCGCCCTCAAGATCGAGCTCTACACCGACGAGCCCGACCGGCGTTTCGCCACCGGGGCGACGTTCACCCTTCAGGTTCCCGAGTCCTCTCCGTGGCACGGCCGACCGCTCACCGTCCGCGAGTTCCGGTGGATGAACAGCCACCCCGTCGCGTTCTTCGAAGGCGTGGACGACCGCTCCGCCGCCGAAGAGCTCGTCAAGGCGATTCTCTGGATTGACGAGGACTCCGAGGCGTCCGTCCCGGAGGACGACGCCTGGTACGACCACCAGCTCGTGGGACTCGACGTGGTCCGCGACGGCGAGGTCGTCGGCACCGTGGCGCGCGTGGACCACTTCCCCGCGCAGGATCTGCTCGCCGTTCGCGTGGGCGACGAGGAGATCCTCGTCCCGTTCGTGAAGGCCATCGTGCCCGAGGTCGACATCGAGGCCGGACGCGTCGTCGTCACCCCTCCCGCCGGGCTCTTCGAGGCGCTCGAGGGCGAAGAGAAGGATGCTCCGTCCGTCTCCTCCGACGACGCTGACGCGGCTGACGCAGCCGACGAGTCGGACACGGACGACGAATCCGCCGTAGACGATGACTCCGCGACGGACGATCACTCCGTGACGGACGACAGCGACGACGCGGACACCGCCGGGCGCTGACGTGCGCACTTCGGCTGACTCCGCTCGCTCAGCGCACCGCATAGACGTCGTCTCGATCTTCCCGGGCTTCTTCGACGTCCTCGAGGTCTCGCTGCTCGGTCGCGCCCGCGTCGCGGGTCTGCTCGACGTGCGCGTACACGACCTCCGGGACTGGACGACCGACCGCCACCGCACGGTGGACGACACGCCCTACGGCGGCGGTGCGGGGATGGTCATGAAGGCCGAGCCGTGGGCGCAGGCGATCGACGCGATCGCCGAAGACGCGGCATCCGAGCCCGTCATCATCTTCCCGTCACCCGCAGGCGAGCGCTTCACCCAGGCGACGGCCCGCGAGCTCTCGGAGGAGCCGCACCTCGTCTTCGCGTGCGGGCGCTATGAGGGGATCGACGAGCGTGTCTACACGCACGCCGCGAGCCGCGGACGCGTGCGGGCGATCAGCCTCGGCGACTACGTGCTCAACGGCGGTGAGGTGGCCGCGATGGCCATGATCGAAGCGGTGGGGCGCCTCATCCCCGGTGTCGTCGGCAATCCCGCAAGCCTGGTGGAGGAGTCGCACGAAGACGGACTCCTCGAGTACCCCTCGTACACGAAGCCGGCCGTCTGGCGCGGCCTCGAGGTGCCGCCGGTCCTGCTGAGCGGCAACCACGGCGCAATCGCCGCGTGGCGGCGCGAGCAGCAGGTGCAGCGCACGCGCGAGCGCCGGCCCGACCTCCTGCCGGACTGAGGCCAGCGCTCCTCCGAGTCGGACCGGGGAATCAGCCGACGCCGAGGAACGAGCGGTCCGTGAGGATCACGGGGCCGCCCGCGGTGATCGCGACCGTGTGCTCCGAGTGCGAGCCGCGCGATCCGTCGGCGCTGCGGAGGGTCCAGCCGTCGGGGTCGGTGATCAGCTCGTCCGTGTGGGCGAGGAACCAGGGCTCGAGCGCGAGCACCAGGCCGTCGCGCAGCGGATACCCACGGCCCGGCTTGCCGTCGTTCGGAACGTGCGGGTCGCCGTGCATGGTGCGCCCCACGCCATGACCGCCGAAGTCGGTGTTGACCGAGTAGCCGTCGCCGTGCGCCACGGCGGCCACCGCGGCGGAGATGTCGCCGATGCGGTTGCCGACCACGGCGGCCTGGATCGCAGCATCCAGCGCCCGCTCGCTCGTGTCGATGAGGGCGAGATCCTCGTCGCGCGGCGTGCCGACGACGAACGAGACCGCGGAATCGGCCACCCAGCCGTCGACGGCGACGGCGAAGTCGAGCGTGACCAGGTCGCCGTCGCGCAGGTCGTAGTCGTGGGGGAGACCGTGAAGCACCGCGTCGTTGATGGACGTGCAGATCACCTTCCCGAACGGGCTTGCGCCGAACGAGGGGTGGTAGTCGATGTAGCACGACTCGGCACCCGCCCGACGGATGAGATCGTGCGCGCGGCGATCGATGCTCAGCAGGTTGGTGCCCACCTTCGTCTCGTCGCGGAGCGTCGCCAGGGTCTCGGCGACGAAGCGTCCGGCGGGCTTCATCGCCTCGATCTCGGCAGGGGTGCGCAGCTCGATCATCCTCGTCCTCTCGTTCTCCTCCATTGTGTCTGATCGACCCGCGGCGCGATCACGGAGACCCCTCGACCGTCTGTGAAGATCCCCGGGATCCGGTCACGGGACCGACCCGATCGTTAGCCTGGAGGCATGTGGCTCCGACGTGCCTTCTACAGCTGGCTCCTCCCCGCGGCCGTCGTGCTGCCCCTCTGGCTGCTGATCGGCTGGGGCGTGTTCAACGCGGGCGGCTGGGCCTTCGCGTGGGTGCTCTTCGTCGCGATCCCGTCCGTGTTCCTCGGTCAGCTGGCGCTCGGGCTCCTCGTGCGGGCGCGCGGCACGGTCCGGGCGGAACGCGCGGTGTCCTGGTGGGATGTCCTCGGCTTCGGGGTGTGGCACGCACTCACCGTGTCGCTGGGGTTCTTCTCCGCCGCCTGGTGGCTGCCCGTCATGATCCTGACCGTGCTCGTCGGGCTCGGTCTGTTCTGGCTGCAGCTGTGGCAGCTCTGGCGCGAGACCCGTGGCGCGACGGTCGCCTACCTCCGGACGGCCGAGGGCATGGCCTACCTGCCGCCTCAGAACGAGGACCGGGTGCGCGACCGCGCGCGCCAGCATGCCGAGGTGATCGTCCTCAGCGAGGGCGGCGGCCCGCAGACCGGCCACCCGCACCCGGGCAACGGCCGCTGAGAGCCGCAGGCGGTTTTGGCCGCCACCGCCATCCGTGACAGAATGGGCGTTCGTGCCTGAAAGGTTCTGCCTCAGGGGAACCCCACCATCGTCTCGGACGTGGTCGGTCTCGGGTACACGACATCCTTTTCCTTAGAATCCCGCGGTCGACCTGTGGCGGCCGCAGAGAGAAACGATCATGCAGATCCTCGACGTCGTCGACGCAGCCTCACTGCGCTCCGACATCCCCGCCTTCGCCCCCGGCGACAACGTGAAGGTGCACGTCAACATCACGGAGGGCAACCGCTCCCGTGTCCAGGTCTTCCAGGGCATCGTCATCGGCCGCTCCGGCGACGGCGTTCGCGAGACCTTCACGGTCCGCAAGATCAGCTTCCAGGTGGGCGTCGAGCGCACCTTCCCGGTGCACTCCCCGGTGATCGACCACATCGAGGTCGTCACCCGCGGTGACGTGCGTCGCGCGAAGCTCTACTACCTCCGCAACCTGCGCGGCAAGAAGGCCAAGATCAAGGAGAAGCGCGACCGCTGAGTCGAGCTCTTCCCCGACGGCCCCGGAACCTCGTTCCGGGGCCGTCGGCGTTCCCGGGCGCACGGACGGCCGCCTGATCCGTCCTCCGCGCGCCGGACGCGGACGGCGCCGGAATCGCCGCGTCTCCGCGCGTCGACGGCACGGGGATGTGCGACGCTTATCCCTGCGCATCTCGTCTCCCGATGCGTCACGCAAAGGATCCCATGACGACCGAGCACACGGCCTCCGCGTCTCCGAGCCCCGCCCGGCCGGACGCCGGCGACGCCCCCGCTCGCCGGCGCGGCTGGCTGTACTTCCTGCGCGACGTGCTCGTGATCGTGCTCATCGCGATCCTGGTGTCGTTCCTCGTCAAGACGTTCCTCGTGCGGTCGTTCTACATCCCCTCCGGGTCGATGGAGAACACGCTGCAGGTCAAGGACCGCATCCTCGTCGACGAGATCACCCCGCGATTCGGCGAGTACAGCCGCGGCGATGTCGTGGTCTTCCGCGACCCGGGCGGGTGGCTGCCTCCCTCGACGTCTCCTGCACGTCCGCCGCTGGTCGAGGCCGGCGACTGGCTGCTGTCGCTCGTCGGTCTGTCGGCGCCCGACAGCGACGACCACCTCATCAAGCGCATCATCGGACTGCCCGGCGATCACGTGGTGTGCTGCAACGGCATCGGGCAGCTGACGGTCAACGGGGTCCCCGTGGACGAGACGCCGTACACGAAGCTCGCCCCGTCCGACCCCGCCTCCGCCATCCCCTTCGACGTCACCGTCCCCGAGGGATCGCTGTGGGTGCTGGGCGACAATCGCAACCAGTCCAAGGACTCCCGCTACAACACCGACCAGCCCGGCCGCGGCTTCGTGCCGATCGACAACGTCGTGGGGCGCGCCTTCGTCATCACGTGGCCGTTCGACCGCTTCGGCGTGCTCGACTTCCATCACGAGGTGTTCGCCGGCGTTCCGGCTCCCGCCGCCGGGGGCGCATCGAAGTGACGGTCGTCGAGCCACGTCTCACCCTCGAGCGCCGGCTGCTGCGCGAGCATCCGCTCGTGATCGCGTGCGACGAGGTCGGCCGCGGGGCCCTCGCGGGCCCCGTCGCCGTCGGCGCCGCCGTGGTCGACGCCCGGGATGCGCGCCGGCGCGTGCCCGCGGGCCTGCGCGACTCCAAGCTCGTACCCGAGCACAGACGGGCGGATGTCGCGGCCCGTGCCGCGTCGTGGGTGTCGGCCAGTGCCGTGGGGTGGGCCTCATCCACCGAGATCGACGAGGTGGGCATCATGCGCGCGCTCGGCAACGCCGCGCTGCGGGCGCTGGCCGAGCTGCGGGGCGCGGGCGTCCGTGCGGAGGACTGCATCGTGATCCTCGACGGCAACTACGACTACATCTCGGCGGCGGGCGGATCCGGACTCAACGTGCGTCCGGTGATCAAAGCCGACCGCGACTGCGCGAGCGCGGCCGCGGCATCCGTCATCGCCAAGGTGGCCCGCGATGAGCTGATGGGCGACCTGCACCACGGCCAGCCGCACTACCAATGGGCGCGCAACAAGGGGTATGCCAGCCCGGAGCACCGCGACGCCATCCGCTCGCGCGGCATCAGCGTGCATCACCGCTCGTCGTGGTCGATCGCGGACGCGCCGACGCTGTTCTGACGTCGTCCGGGCCTCGGCGCCCACGCCTAGGATGGACTCACCATGGATGACGAGGTCTTCGAAGACTACGACCGCGAACTCGAGCTCGCGCTGTACCGCGAGTACCGCGACGTCGTGTCGCAGTTCCAGTACGTGATCGAGACCGAGCGCCGGTTCTACCTCGCGAACGAGGTCGATGTCGTGCGGCGGGACACCGAACACGACTTCTACTTCGAGATCTCCATGACGGACGTCTGGGTCTGGGACATCTACCGCGCCGACCGGTTCGTGAAGTCGGTCCGGGTGCTGACCTTCAAGGACGTCAACGTCGAAGAGCTCACGCGCCGCGACTTCCACCTTCCCGAAGAGCTGTCGCTCGACTCCTGAGGCTCCTCCCCAGCGGGTGATGACTGCGGTCATGCCTCCGATCGGCTCGCTCCGCCCATTCTGAGCGTCTCCGCCGCGCGAGCATCGCGTCATGGCGAAGAAGGACGAACGAGGGCGCGCGGGCGAGGACCGCGCCGAGGAGCATCTGCGATCCCTGGGGTGGGAGGTGCTCGACCGCAACTGGCGCACCGGCGAGGGTGAGCTCGACCTCGTGGCCGCGACGGCGTCCGCGCTGGTCGTCGTCGAGGTCAAGACGCGCGCGGGGGAGGCGTTCGGCCATCCGCTCGAAGCGATCGATGCGCGCAAGCGCCGCCGGCTCTGGCGGCTCGCGATGGCCTGGGTCGCCGCTCATCCCGCCGCCGTGCAGGGCCGACGCCTGCGCGTCGACGCGGTCGCGATCACCGGCCCCGATCCGCGCACCGCTCGGCTCGAGCACCTCGAGGACGTCGCATGACCGTCGCTCGGACGTGGGCCGTCGCGCTCGCGGGGCTGGAGGGCGCGCTCGTGGAGGTCGAGGCCGACCTCACCAACCAGATCCCCGATTTCCGCATCATCGGCCTGCCCGACAAGGCGCTCGCCGAGGCCGTGCAGCGCGTCCACAACGCGTGCGCGAACAGCGACCTGCCGCTGCCTCGCCGACGCCTGACCGTGAACCTGTCACCCGCGAGCCTTCCGAAGCAGGGGTCCGGCTTCGACGTCGCGGTGGCCATCGCGTGCCTCGCCACGGAGATTCCGATGGATGCCGCTTCCGTGGCCGCCACGGTGCACCTCGGGGAGCTCGGACTCGACGGGAGACTCCGGCCCATTCCGGGCGTGCTGCCGTCCGTGCTCGCCTCCGCCCGCGCGGGAATCGGCCGCGTCGTGGTGCCCTACGCCAACCTCGAGGAGGCACGGCTGGTGCAGGGCGTGGAGGTGCTCGGAGCGGTCAGTCTCGGCGACGTCGCACGCTGGCACGGCGCCGACATCGCCGTGCGGGAGCGCGAGCCCGTCACCCAGCCCGCGACGACGACGCTGCGGGCACCCGATCGCGAGCTCGCCGAGGTGATCGGCCAGCGCGACGCCGTCGACGCCCTCGTCGTCGCGGCCGCCGGCGGTCACCACATCCTCATGAGCGGACCTCCGGGCGCCGGCAAGACGATGCTCGCGGAGCGGCTCCCCGGCATCCTCCCGCCGCTCGACGACGAAGCCGCCCTGGCGTCGGCGTCGATCCGGTCGCTGGCGGGGGAGCGGATCGCCGACCTGGAGCGCACACCGCCGTTCGAGGCCCCGCACCACAGCGCGAGCGTCGCGGCCCTCGTCGGCGGCGGGAGCCGCCTGATCCGTCCCGGGGCGATCGCCCGCGCGAGCGACGGCGTCCTCTTCCTCGACGAGGCCGGGGAGTTCGCCTCCTCCGCGCTCGACGCCCTGCGGCAGCCTCTGGAGAGCGGAGCCATCACCATCAGCAGGGCCGGGGCGACGGCATCCTTCCCCGCACGATTCCAGCTCGTCGTGGCGACCAATCCGTGTCCGTGCGGCAACTACGGCGTGCCCGGCGGCGCGTGCGTCTGCCCGCCGATCGCCATCCGCCGCTACCTGGGCCGCCTCTCCGGTCCGCTGATCGACCGCATCGACATCGAGCTCTCGATGCGGCGGGTGTCCGTCGCCCACGCCGGGGCCGCCGAACCCGGCACCACCACGGCGGAGGCGAAGGTCCGGGTGGGCGAGGCGCGCGAACGAGCCGCACGGCGCCTCCGCGCCACGCCGTGGCGGCTCAACGCGCAGGTGTCGGGTGCATGGCTGAGGCAGGGGCCGCTCGCGCCGCCGCCCGTCGTGCGACGGCCGCTCGATGCGGCGCTGCACCGCGGCTCCCTCACGCTGCGCGGCTACGACCGGGTGCTGCGCGTGGCGTGGTCGCTCGCGGATCTCAGCCGACATGACCGCCTCGACGCGCAGCACATCGGTCGCGCCCTGTTCCTGAAAAGGGGCATCACCGCATGACCGGTCCCGACCTGGATCCGCGCTCCGCGCGCGAGGCGCTGAGCGGCATCGTGGGCGGAGTGGAAGCGATGTCCGACGAGGCTGTGGAGGATCGGTATGCGCGGCTGGTGTGGAGCACCCTGGTCGAGCCCGGGGACAGCGTCGCACACCGTTTCGTGTCCGCCCTCGGGCCGGCGGCGGCGCTGGGGGAGCTGCGCGTCGACATGGCGCCGGACGTCTTCGTGCGCGCGGGGATCGATGCGTCCGACGGCGACCGGGGTGCGCGCCGCTGGCTGCCGAGACGGGCGGGCGACGCCGTGCGGACGGCGCTCGAAGCGGCCCGCAGGGCGCGGTGCGTCTCCCTGTGTCCAGAGGATGAGCACTGGCCTGCCCGGGTGGACGACCTCGGAGCGCACGCGCCCCTGGCTCTGTGGGTGCGCGGTGATCCCGCGCTCCTCTCCGCGCCGGCCCCTGCGCTGGCCCTGGTGGGAGCGCGCGCGGCGACCGGTTACGGCGAGGCCGTCGCGGTGGAGCTCGGCGCGAGCCTGGCCGCCACCGGCATCACCATCGTGTCGGGGGCGGCCTACGGCATCGACGGAGCCGCCCACCGTGCCGCGCTGGGGGCCGGCGGCACGACGTTCGCACTTCTCGCCGGCGGTGTCGATCGCCCCTATCCCGTGGGCCATTCCGACCTCATCGGTCGCATCGTGTCGACGGGGGCGGTCGTGAGCGAGGCGCCGTGCGGCACCGCGCCGACCAAGTGGCGATTCCTCCAGCGGAACCGGCTGATCGCCGCGCTGAGCGATGCCACGGTGGTGGTCGAAGCGGGCTGGCGCAGCGGTTCCTTGAACACCGCCGCGCACGCCGCGTCGCTCGGGCGCCCGCTGGGCGCGGTGCCCGGACCGATCACGAGCGCGGCGTCGACGGGGTGCCATCGGCTCCTGCGGGAGTTCGACGCCCGTTGCATCACCTCCGCCGATGACGCGCGCGAGCTGCTCGCGCTGGACGGCGACGCGCTGTGGCCGACTTCCGGCGACCCGCTCGCAGAGCACCGCCCGCGCACCGACGATCGCTCGCGCGTGCTCGACGCACTCAGCACGCGCACGTGGCGGACCGGCGGCGACATCGCCCGCCTCGCCGGGATGGCGCAGGAGGACGTCGAGGGTGTGCTGGGCCTGCTCCTGCTCGAGGGAGGCGTGCAGAGCGGCTCGGCGGGATGGCGCATGCTCCCGCGCGCGGCGTCCCCGGGCATCGGGCGGTGACGGGCATGCTGGGAGCATGCGCATCGAGGAGGCCATCGCGGCGTGGACCGCGCACCTCGCCGACGTGCGCCGCCTCTCGCCCGCCACCGTGCGCGCCTACCGCAGCGACCTCGCCGACCTGGCCGCGACGGTCGCACCCGCCGTGACCGAGCTCACCGACGTCGACCTCGAGCATCTGCGGGAGTGGGCGTGGCGTGCCACCCAGTCGGGAGCGGCGCGCGCGACCGTGGCCCGTCGCACCGCGGCGGCCCGCGCCTTCTTCGCCTGGGCGCTCGAGAGCGGTCTCATCGAGACGGATCCGAGCCTGCGTCTCATCGCCCCCAAGCGCGCGCGGACGCTGCCCGCCGTCGCCTCGGCGGCCTCGATGCAGGAGGTCCTGGATGCTGCGGCCGCCCGTACCGCGGACGGCGACCCGCTCGCGCTGCGCGACCACGCCGTCCTCGAACTGCTCTACGGGGCGGCGGTGCGCGTGTCGGAGCTGTGCGGGCTGGACGACGGCGACGTCGACCTCGGACGCCGCACCGCCCGGGTGCGCGGCAAGGGGTCGAAGGATCGCGTCGTGCCGTTCGGCGGACCGGCGGCCGCGGCGCTCGACGCCTATCTGCGGACCGGGCGCCCGGCGTTGCGGGCTCGGGCGGCGGATCCGACGAACGGCGGCCGAGGTGGAGCTGCCGGCACCGCGCAGCGGACGACGGCGCGCGACGCAGGTCTGACCTCCGCACCGGCCCTCTTCCTCGGAGCGCGGGGCGGGCGGCTCTCCACGCGCACCGTGTACGACCTGGTCTCGCGCACCGTCGGGGCGGCCATGGGGTCGTCGGCCACCGGTCCGCACGCCCTGCGGCACTCCGCCGCCACCCACCTGCTCGACGGTGGTGCCGACCTGCGCTCGGTGCAGGAGATGCTCGGCCACGCGAGCCTCGGCACGACCCAGATCTACACCCACGTGTCGAGCGAGCGGCTCGTCTCGACGTACAAGCTCGCCCACCCGCGCGCCTGACGCTCGACGCCGCCGCGGGCGGCACGCCGCCCCGGCGCACGCCGCCCCGGCGCACTCCGCCACGACGGGGAGGCGCGAGACGTTCCGGTGGCCCCTGCGCCTAACCTGGACTCATGCGCACACGCTCGGCCCGTCACTCCATCGCCGCGCTCGCGACCGCGGGCGCGCTGGCCGTCGTCCTGTCCGGCTGCGTCCCGATGGGCTCCTCCTCGAACGGCGGCGACTCCGCCCCGCGGCCCGGAACGAGCACCTCGGCCGGAGATGCGACGTCCGGCTCCTCCCGCACTCAGGGCTCTGCCGGGCCGGTCGACTGCGGCGGAGCGGCCGTCACGGTCGCGGACGACGCCCGGGACCACACGGTCACCGGCGACTGCCCGTACGTCGTGGTGGCCGGCGCCGACATCGAGCTCGACGCGCGGGATGCCCGGATCGGGACGCTGGAGATCGCGGGGGATCGGGCCGAGGTCGACGCCGGCGACGTCAACACGCTCACGGTGGCCGGCCAGGAGAACGAGGTCGACGTGAGCGCCATCGACTCCATCGTGCTCAACGGCGACCGCAACGAGGTCGAGGTGCAGGCGCGGGCAGGATCCGTCGCCGTCAACGGCAACGACAACTCCGTGACGGCCACGGAGCTGGGCACCGTCCTCGACCAGGGCCAGCGCAACTCCGTCCGCACCGGCGACTGACCTGCCGAACCGCGCACGGCTGTCGGCCGCAGGGGCGTGTCAGCGCATCGAGATCCTCGTCCGCGCGGAACCGACGAACGCACGCGGCGAGGCGGCGCGCGTCAGCAGCACGGCAGCAGCACCGCCCGGGGGATGTCACCGAGGAGCAGCAGCGGGTTGATGTAACGCCCGTCCAGCCGCACACCGAAGTGCACCGTGCCGGCCGCCGCATGCCCGCCCGAGCCCAGGGTGGCGACCGGCGCTCCGCGCGCGACGATCGTGCCGGGAGCGAGGTCCGACGCGGCCGGCTCGAGCGTCGTGACCAGCCCGCCGCCGTGATCGATCGTGAGGATGCCACGTCCGGCCACCGACCCGGCGAACGCCACCACTCCGTCCGCCGGCGCGCGGAGCGCCTCCCCGCCCACCAGATCGAGGTCGATGCCGCGGTGTCCCGGCCCGTACTCGTGCGCGGGTGCCGCGAACGGACGCACAAGTCGGAACGGCTCGGCCGGCCACACCCATCCGAGCGCCGCGAGGTCGACCGCCTCCGTGGCCGAACCCGCCGTCGGACCCGTGATCGCAGCGCGCGAGTCGACGGCAGCGACCCCCGCTCCGGGGTCGGCTGCAGCCGGTCCACCCGAACTCACCATCGACACCACGATCGCGGCGGCCCAGAGAAGCCGGGAAGAACGCTGCCGCGCACGTCGGGCCCGCCCTGACGCTGCGCGGGGATGCACGGTCGGGAGCAGCATCCGTCCACTGTCGTGCAGTCCTCCGGCGCCGGACGCCGCCACCAGCTCGCTCCGGGGAACGGGGCGCCCCTGCCACCATGGGGAGGACGCGCGACCCGGCTGATACACTGAGAACTGCACCTCGGATATCGGGGTGACTTCGCGTGCCCTCAGCGCTGCGATCCCGGTCTGCGGATCAGGGTCAGGCGCGGCATCCCCACCCATCGGTCTCCCGCGGTCCTCCGCGGGTGCGGGCATGGAGCCGGGGCACCAGGATCGCCGGTCGAACGCACCGGCGGAGACAACCGCAGACGGCGCATTCGCGCCGAGAACAGGAGAACGGCCATGGCCGTCGTCACCATCCGCCAGCTGCTCGACAGCGGCGTGCACTTCGGACACCAGACCCGCCGGTGGAACCCGAAGGTGAAGCGCTTCATCCTCACCGAGCGCTCCGGCATCCACATCATCGACCTCCAGCAGTCGCTGTCGTACATCGACAAGGCGTACGAGTTCGTGAAGGAGACCGTCGCCCACGGCGGCACCGTCCTCTTCGTCGGCACGAAGAAGCAGGCCCAGGAGGTCATCGCCGAGCAGGCGACCCGCGTCGGCCAGCCCTACGTCAACCAGCGCTGGCTCGGTGGTCTCCTGACCAACTTCAGCACCGTCTCCAAGCGCCTCGCGCGCATGAAGGAGCTCGAGGAGCTCAACTTCGAGGACCCCGCCGCGAGCGGGTTCACCAAGAAGGAGCTGCTGATCAAGAAGCGCGAGCTCGACAAGCTGCACAAGTCGCTCGGCGGAATCCGCAACCTGACCAAGACGCCGTCGGCGATCTGGGTCATCGACGCCAAGCGCGAGCACCTCGCGATCAACGAGTCGCGCAAGCTCGGCATCCCCGTGATCGGCATCCTCGACACGAACGCCGACCCGGACGAGTTCCAGTACCCGATCCCCGGCAACGACGACGCGATCCGCTCGGTGGGCCTGCTCACCCGCATCATCGCCGACGCCGCGGCCGAGGGCCTGATCCAGCGTCACCAGCCCACCGACGAGTCCGAGGCCGCCGAGCCCCTGGCCGACTGGGAGCGCGAGCTGCTCGAGCAGGGCTCCGCGGGCACCGAGAAGGTCGCCGACGAGAACATCGCCGCGACGGACACCGCTGACGCGGTCGACGTCGAGGCCGAGACCATCGCCGCCACCGAGTCCGACGCCGACGCCGCGGGCGCCGCTGCGCACGACTCGGCCGTCGCCGCCGAGGCGGGCGAGCCGGCCGCCGAGGTCGCCGACGCCGAGGCCGCTGACGCCAAGTAACACCCCCGGCGGGTGACGAGCGGCCGATCGCCGCTCGACACCCGCCTCGGATCCGCTCGGCGAGGTCCGTCGCGTATCGCCGCGACGACCTCGCCGTCGCATCCTCCCCCCACGCACACGACGCATCGATCCAGCAGAAACAGGAGCAGCCACACCATGGCCAACTTCACCATCGCCGACATCAAGGCGCTGCGCGAGCAGCTCGGCACCGGAATGGTCGACACCAAGAAGGCTCTCGAAGAGGCCGACGGCGACGTCGAGAAGGCCGTCGAGATCCTCCGCCTCAAGGGCGCGAAGGGCAACGCGAAGCGCGCCGACCGCTCGACCAGCGAGGGCCTCATCGCCGCTCGCGAGGGCGACGGCAAGGTCACGCTCATCGAGCTGGCCTGCGAGACCGACTTCGTCGCGAAGAACGAGCGCTTCATCGCCCTCGCCGACAAGGTGGCCGACGCGGCCGCCGCCGTCTCGGCCGACTCCGTCGAGGCCGCGCTCGCAGCGCCCGCCGGCGACGTCACCGTCGAGCAGCTGATCTCCGACGAGGCCGCCATCATCGGCGAGAAGGTGGAGCTCCGTCGCGTGCGCACCCTCACCGGCGAGCACTTCGAGGTCTACCTGCACAAGACCAGCAAGGACCTGCCCCCGCAGGTCGGCGTGGTCCTGGCGTACTCGGGTGACGACAAGGAGACCGCTCGCAGCCTCGCTCAGCACATCTCCTTCGCCAACCCGTCCTACCTCACGCGCAGCGAGGTCCCCGAGGCCGACGTCGACAAGGAGCGCGAGATCGTCACCGAGATCTCCCGCAACGAGGGCAAGCCCGAGGCCGCCCTGCCCAAGATCGTCGAGGGTCGCGTCAACGCCTTCTTCAAGCAGGTCTCCCTGCTCGACCAGGACTACGCGAAGGACAACAAGCAGTCCGTGGCGCAGGTCGCCAAGGACGCAGGTCTCACCCTGACCGGGTTCGCCCGGTTCAAGGTCGGCGCGTAAGACGCCGCTCAGGCCCGCATCGGCGACGGTGCGGGCCTTTTCCGTGCGCGGGGGGCGGATGCCGCACCCCGACGCCGCTAGTTTGGAAGCGCGACGAGAGGACCCCCTGACGTGATCGATGAGATGACCGGACGCCGCCGCGTTCTGCTGAAGCTGTCCGGAGAGGCGTTCGGCGGGGGGCAGCTCGGGGTGAACCCCGACGTCGTCAGCCAGATGGCACGGGAGATCGCCGCGGCGGTCGATCGCGTGGAGATCGCCGTGGTCGTCGGCGGTGGCAACTTCTTCCGCGGCGCCGAGCTGAGCCAGCGCGGCATGGACCGCGGTCGCGCCGACTACATGGGCATGCTCGGAACCGTCATGAACGCCCTGGCGCTCCAGGACTTCCTCGAGCAGGCCGGAGCCGCGACGCGCGTGCAGTCCGCCATCTCGATGACCCAGGTCGCCGAGCCGTACATCCCGCGGCGCGCGGAGCGTCACATGGAGAAGGGCCGCGTCGTCATCTTCGGCGCCGGCGCGGGCCTGCCCTACTTCTCCACCGACACCGTCGCGGCGCAGCGCGCCCTCGAGATCGACGCGCAGGAGGTCCTCGTCGCGAAGAACGGCGTCGACGGCGTCTACACCGCGGACCCGAAGAAGGATGCCGCGGCGACGAAGATCGATCGCATCACCTACCTCGACGCGCTGCAGCGCGGACTGAAGGTCGTCGACTCGACGGCCTTCAGCCTGTGCATGGACAACAAGATGGACATGCGGGTGTTCGGCATGGAGCCGGCCGGCAACGTGACGCGCGCCCTCCTTGGCGAATCCATCGGCACGCTCGTCACGGCGTGACGAGGCCCCGCGGCTAGACTGGGCACTCAGGTTTCAACCGAAGGAGTCACCGTGATCGCCGACGTCTTGGCCGATGCCGGAGCGCGCATGGACCGCGCCGTGGAGGCAGCGAAGGAGGACTTCGCGACCGTCCGCACGGGCCGCGCGAACCCGCAGCTCTTCCAGAAGGTCCTGGTCGGCTACTACGGCTCGCCCACCCCGCTCGCCCAGCTCGCCTCGGTGAGCAACCCCGAGGCCCGCACCGTGCTGGTAACGCCGTACGACAAGTCCGTGCTGAAGGACATCGAGCAGGCGATCCGCGACATCCCGAACCTCGGCGCCAACCCGACCAATGACGGCAACCTCATCCGCGTCACGATGCCGGAGCTCACCGAGGAGCGTCGCAAGGAGTACGTGAAGCTCGCGCGAAGCAAGGGCGAGGACGCGAAGGTGCACGTGCGCGGCATCCGTCGCAAGTCGAAGGACGACCTCGACGAGCTCAAGAGCGAGTTCGGCGAGGACGAGCTCGCACGTGCCGAGAAGGAACTCGATGCGCTCACGCGCGCCCACGTCGACGCCATCGACGAGGCGCTCAAGCGCAAAGAGGCCGAGCTGCTCGAGGTCTGAGGACTCCACATGACGGACGCGCCCGGTGCAGAGCCGACCGGCGACACAGCGGACGATCCGGCGCTGACGCCTTCCCGACGGGATGCCGCGGCCGCGCGTCGCGGGCAGCCCGAAGGCTCCGTGCGCGCCGACGGCGGCGATTTCTCGTCGCAGGTGCGTGCTGCGCGCACCGAGTTCGAGTCGCAGGTGGCGCATGCCCGGGCTGAGTTCGATCAGGCCAACGAGCGGCTGAAGGAGCGGACCGGACGCGACCTCATCGTGGCGATCGGCATCTCGCTCGCCATCGGAGCCGTGCTCGTAGCATCCCTCATCTTCTTCAAGTGGGGCTTCGTCCTGTTCGCCCTGGGCGCCAGCACCCTCGGCATCTTCGAGCTCGCGCGCGCCCTCCAGACCACGGGCCGCCGCGTCGATCTCGTCCCGCAGCTCGTGGCGGGCACGATGCTCGTCGCGGCCGGGCTCTTCCTGGCTTCCTGGCTGCACTGGATCGCCCTGTTCCTCGCCGTGGCGTTCGTCATCGTGTGGCGCCTCATCGCGCAGATGGTCGCGAATGACGGGCGCACGTACGCCGGCGTGCTGGGCGACGTGCTCATCGCGGGCTTCGTGCAGCTCTACGTGCCCTTCCTCGCGAGCCTGTGCGTGCTCCTGCTGCGTCAGGAGGGCGGCGAGTGGTGGGTGCTCGCGTTCATCATCGTGGTCGTCGCCTCCGACACCGGCGCCTACTCGGCCGGCCTCGCCTTCGGCAGGCACCCGATGGCGCCAAAGATCAGCCCGAAGAAGACCTGGGAGGGCTTCGCCGGAGCGGCGGCGGCGGCCCTCGTCACGGGCGTCCTGGTCGCGCTGTTCATGCTCGGTCTGCCCTGGTGGTGCGGTCTCATCCTCGGCGCGCTGATCCTGGTCACGGCGACAGCAGGCGACCTCGGCGAGTCGATGGTCAAGCGCGACCTCGGCATCAAGGACATGAGCTCGTGGCTGCCCGGTCACGGGGGAGTGCTCGACCGCCTCGACTCGATCCTGCCCTCCGTCGCCGCGGCCCTCGCCCTCTTCTACCTGCTCTCCCCTCTGGCGGCCTCATGACCCTCGACGACGCGTCCACCTCCGTCGGCCCCGACGGAGGCACGGCGCCCGCTCCGTTCCCGTCCACGACGGGACGCACGAAGGGGTACGACAAGGCCGCCGTCGACACGTTCCTGGAGGCGGCGCGCACCTCCTTTGAGGCCGATCCCGCCGATGCCGAGCTGGACGCCGCCGACGTGCGCCGCGTGGCCTTCCCCCTCGTGCGCCACGGCTACGCGATCGCCGCGGTGGACGCCGCCCTCTCGCGCATCGAGGACGCCTTCGCCGGGCGTGAGCGCAGCCGTGCGGTGAGCTCGCGCGGAGCGCGGGCCTGGGTCGGACGCACGCGGGAGACCGGTCAGGTCATCCTCGACCGCCTGACGCGGCCGCCGCGGCACCGGTTCGAGCGGGTCGGCTTCCTGCACTACGGGTACCGCGTCGATGAGGTCGACCTGATCGCCGACAAGCTGGCGCGCTACCTCGAGTCGGGCGACGCCGTGACCGTCGAGCAGGTGCGCTCGATCGCGTTCCGGATGCAGCGCGGCGGCTACCGCGAGGTGCAGGTCGACGCGGTGCTCGACGCCGTCGTCGAGGTCATGCTCGCCGTCGTCTGACCTGGCACCGGTCCGGGGCTCCGGGTAGACTCGGCCGCACTGTGACTCCCGGCGACGATCTGACTCCTGCGTCCACGCGCCGGGCTCGTCGCGAGAGGGATGTCGCCTCCCGCGCCACTCCCCATGGGACTGCGATCGCCCATCGTGACGAGCGACCCGTCGGCGCAGCATCCTCGTCGTCCCCCCGCTGGTCGCGTCGGCGCGGCGTCGTGGCCGTCTTCGCCGCCGTCGCCGCCGTCGGCTTCGTCGCCGCCTACGCCGGGCCGTTGGGGGTGACGCTCACGCGCGCCAGCGCCGAGGCGCAGCCGCTCCCCGTGACCCTGTACGCGAGCGCCCTCGACGACAGCCAGTCGTACGCGGCCGGCTACGCCGCCGGACGAGAGGCCGCCGCGAAGGCGGAGGCCGCTGCGATGGACCTGGGCCGCGACAGCTACGAGGTGTACGTCACCCCGAAGCCCACTCCGACGCCCGAGCCGGTGCCCGAACCCGAGGAGACGAGCTCGTCCGACGAGTCGTCGTCGAGCGAGCCGGTGGCCGCAGCCCGGCCGTACTACACCGGCGGAGGATCCTCGTCGGAGTGGATGTCGGCGGCGGGCATCGCCGAGGGCGACTGGGGCTACGTCGACTACATCGTCAGCCGCGAGAGCGGCTGGAACCCGAACGCCACCAACAGCTCCTCGGGAGCATGCGGGCTCGTGCAGGCGCTGCCGTGCAGCAAGGTGCCGGGCAACGGCTACGACCCGGTCGACAACCTGCGGTGGGGCAACGGCTACGCGGTCGGACGCTATGGAAGCTGGGCCTCGGCCTACGCCTTCTGGACGTCCAACCACTGGTGGTGACGCGTCGCCATGCCCCGTTCCCACCGCCGGCGCTCCGAGCAGCCGGACGACGACTCGTTCGCCCGCCTGCTGTCGGGCTGGAAGCGCACCGAGGTGCGCCGCGGGCAGGAGTGGACGATCCAGCCCGTGTCCGAGACGCAGGCGGTGAAGTCCTACATCTGCCCCGGCTGCGGCCGGGTCATCGAGGCCGGCGTCGCGCACCTCGTCGCGTGGCGCGCCGACGGGGTCCTCGGCGACGGAGCCGACCTCGCGGCACGGAGACATTGGCACACCCACTGCTGGAGGATCAGCTGACATGGAGATTCGCGGACCGCTGTTGCTTCCCGCCCGCCGGGAAGAGGTCGAGCTCGAGACGCTCGACGGTTTGACGCTCGTCGGCGAGCTCGCGCTCCCGGTGGACCGCGACCCGGTCGCGACCCTGGTGACACTGCATCCGCTGCCGACCGCGGGCGGGTTCATGGACTCGCACATCATCCGCAAGGCCGCGGCGCGATTGCCGGCCCTGGCGGATCTCGCCGTGCTGCGCTTCAACACGCGCGGCACCACGTCGCCGCGGGGCACCAGCGAGGGCGCCTTCGACGGCGGCCGGAGCGAGGCCTTCGACGTCGCGGCGGCGATGGACCTGGTGACCGACCGCGGGCTGCCGCGCCCGTGGCTCGTGGGGTGGTCGTTCGGCACGGAGCTCGCGCTGAAGTACGGCCGCGACCACGCCGTCGAGGGGGTCGTGCTGCTCTCGCCGCCGCTGCACCGCGCCACCGATGACGAGGTCGCCGCCTGGGCGGGGGACCACCGGCACGTGATCGCCCTCATCCCCGAACTCGATGACTACCTGCGACCGGATGCCGCGGCGGAGCGGTTCGCGTCGATCCCCGACGCCGTGCTCATCCCGGTCGAGGGCGGCCGGCACCTGTGGGTGGGGGAGTCGCAGACCCGTCGCGTGCTCACCGAGATCGTCGGAGCGGTCAATCCCGCCGCTCTGCCGCTGCCGCTGGAGTGGGACGGTCCGCTCGGCTGAGCCCGCTCCGTGAAGCGGGTCAGCGCTCGTTCTGCCGCGGGATGATGACCTGGCGGTAGATGATCAGCACGCTGGCGGCCACGGGGATGGCGATGAGCGCGCCGAGCAGGCCGAGCAGCGAGCCGCCGGCCAGGGCAGCGATGACCACGACCGCACCCGGCACGGAGACTGCCCGGTTCATGACCTTCGGCGACAGCACGTAGGCCTCGAGCTGCATGTAGATCAGGTAGTAGATGGCCGCGATCCACCATGCGTTCGGCGATCCGAGCCCCGGGATGAGGCAGCTCAGCACGATGATCGTCGAGCCCGTGAGCGTGCCCACGAGGGGGATCAGCGAGAAGAAGAACGCGATGACGGCGAGCACGGCCGGGAAGGGCGCTCCGATGATGCTCAGGAAGATCGCGCTCAGGACGCCGTTGATGACGCCCATCGTGACCTGGCCCATGACGTAGTACCCGACGGAGTCGGTGATCTGCTCGGCGAGGTCGATGAAGCGGGGGCGCTTGGACGCGGGGACCAGCTGGTAGACGGCGCTCTTGAGCGAGGGCGTCGACGCCGTGAAGTAGATCGTCAGGATGAGCACGATGAACGCGCCGCCGAGGCCGGCGAACAGGGCGATGCCCGCATTGATGACGCCGCCGGTGATGACACCCCAGTTGTCCACGAGCCACGTCTGGGCATTGCCGATGGCGTCGTTGAGGAAGCCGGGCGGGAGGCCGGGGAAGCGCTCGGACAGCCAGCGGTTGACGTCGGTCAGGAACTGATCGAGCGTGCGGCTGGAGAGGAAATCGGTGATGGTGTTCACCAGCTGACTCACCTGGCCGACGATGATCGGCACGACCATGAGCACGATGCCCGCGAACAGCGCGAGCACGAGCACGATGGTGATGAGCACCGCGAGCCAGCGACGCAGTCCGCGGCGCTCGAGGAACGACACGACCGGCTCGAGGCCGAGAGACAGGAACAGCGCCGTCCCGACGTACAGGAGGATCGTCGACAGCGTGGAGACGCTGCTGATGAACAGCAGGCCGAGGCCCACCCCGAGCGTCGCGACGAAGGCGACGCGGAAGGGGTTCTGGAATTTCACGGGGGTCTCCTGCCCGGGGACGACGGCGAGGCGGTGTCCTGTCAGGATAGTGACTGGCCCGAGCGCGACACGGCATTGGCTGCTCCCTGGGGACTTTCAGGTCGTCTTCG
Source organism: Microbacterium lemovicicum (assembly GCF_003991875.1). Lineage (NCBI taxonomy): Bacteria > Bacillati > Actinomycetota > Actinomycetes > Micrococcales > Microbacteriaceae > Microbacterium > Microbacterium lemovicicum. Next base: position 1,738,780 of record NZ_CP031423.1, on the reverse strand, counting down.
CTAGTCTGAAATGTCGATCAGACGGTCCGAGCGGGGTGCCCGCGGACCTCGGGAAGGTGTCTTTCGTGCGATTCGTGTGGGCCGTTCTGGCCTTCGTCCTGGCTGCCGCGATGATCGGCGCAGGCATCGCGCAGCGGACGGTGTTCCAAGGCCCCAAGACGCAGACGGAGTCCGTATCCCTGTCGCAGGACACCCCGTACGTCCTCGTCGACGGATCGGTCCTCAACAGCCTCCCGGGCGCGCAGACCCTGCGCGCCGAGGGCAGCGGCACGATCTTCGCCGCCTACGGGCGCACCGCCGACGTGAAGGCGTGGCTGTCCGATGCGGAGTACGTGCAGGTCGGCGTCGGCGAGAACGGCGCGCTGACCACCTCCGAGGTGCAGCCGACGGCGACGCCGGCCCCCACGACCGATGACACGACGGACACGACGGCGACGGATGCCGCGGCCGCCGCGACCCGCGATCCCATCGGCTCCGATCTCTGGCTCGACGAGTTCCAGCAAGACGACGAGCTGGTGGCCCCGCTGCAGCTGCCCTCCGACATGAGCGTGCTCATCGCCGGCGACGGAACGAGTCCCGCGCCGGCCGACATCTCGGTGTCCTGGCCGATCGGCAACGCGACGCCGTGGGCGGGACCGCTCATCGCCGGCGGGGCCCTCCTGATGGCCGTGGGCGTCTTCCTGTACATCCTCGGCATCCGGCACGTCCGGCGCTCGAAGGGTCCGCGCCGCAAGGGCCTGCCGCTCCCGGTGACCGAGCCGATCGACCTCGCGACCGCCGAGGCGGACAAGGGTGTCATCAGCAGCAGTGCGTCGCGCCGCTCGCTCGGGCGCGGTCGTCGCACCATGCTCGTGCCGCTCGTCGCCGTCTCCGCGCTCCTGGTGACCGGCTGCTCGGCGGACGCCTGGCCGACCCTCGGCGGCACGGCCACCCCCACGCCGTCGGCATCCGTGATCGTGCCCGAGGGACAGCAGTCCCCGGCCGTCACCGAGGCACAGGCGGAGCGGATCCTCGCGCGCGTGGCCGACACCGTGGCCGAGGCGGACGCCGCGAGCGACCAGGCTCTGGCCTCCACCCGTCTGGACGGCGCCATGCTCGCCGAGCGCACCACGAACTACACGCTCCGGTCCTCGATCGCCGACTATGCCGCGCTGCCCGCGGTGCAGGCCAAGCCGCTGCGCATCGTCCTGCCCGTCGCCTACGACGCCTGGCCGCGCACCGTCATGACCGTCGTCGACGACCAGGCCGACAAGGTCTCGAGCATCATGATGCTCACCCAGGCCGACCCGTGGTCCGCCTTCAAGCTCACCTACATGGCCAACCTCGAGGCATCCACCGAGCTGCCCGAGCTCGCCGCCCCCTACGTCGGCGCACCGCAGGTCCCGCCGGGGTCCGACTTCCTCACCCTCGCGCCCGACAAGGTGGCGGCCGCGTACGCCGACATCCTCAACAACGGCGACGCGAGCACCTCGCTCAGCCTGTTCGACGCCGACAGCGACAGCTTCCGCACGGGGGTTGCGGCAGACCGCCAGAAGCGGCTCGACGAGTTCAACCAGACCGCGGCCGACACGGGCAGCCTGACGTTCGAGTCGTCCGCGGGAAGCCAGCCCCCGCTGGCGCTGGCTACGCTGGAGAGCGGTGCCATCGTAGCGGTCAACATCAACGAGACCGACACCGTGAAGCCGACGAACGCCGATGCGGTGATCAAGCTGACGAACAACCCGACCGTGAAGGCTCTCGTCGGGGCGGAGCAGTCCGCGACCGGCTTCACCACGACCTACAGCGACCAGCTCTTCTTCTACGTTCCCGGCCAGGGATCGACGGAGAAGATCCGTCTGCTGGGCGCCTCGTCCCACATCCTCGACGCGAAAGTGATCCCGTGACCGATCCCGCCCCCGGAGCCGTCCTGCGCGGAGCCGTCGACCTCTCCTCGCTGCGCAACCGCCCGGCCGCTCCCGCGGCGACCGCCGGCGCGACCCCTCCGGCGGCAGCGGGCGGACCGACCGTCCCGCTCGTGATGGACGTCACCGACGACACGTTCGCACAGGTGCTCGAGCTGTCTCGCACCGTCCCGATCGTGGTCGACCTGTGGGCCGAGTGGTGCGGCCCCTGCAAGCAGCTCAGCCCGATCCTCGAACGCGTCGTCACCGAACTCGCCGGCCGCGTCGTCCTCGCGAAGGTCGACGTGGACGCCAACCCGCAGCTGTCGCAGGCCTTCCGCGCGCAGTCGATCCCGATGGTGGTCGCCCTCGTCGCCGGTCAGCCGGTGCCGCTGTTCACGGGGGCCGTGCCCGAGGCGCAGGTGCGCGAGGTGCTCGGTCAGCTCCTGCAGCTCGCCGCCCAGAACGGCGTGACGGGCACCGTGACGCCCGCCGACGCGGCCGAGCCCGCCGAGGAGGGCACGCCCGAGGAGCCGCCGCTCCCGCCGCTGCACGCCGAGGCGTTCGACGCCATCGAGGCGGGGGACTACCCTCGCGCCGTCGCCGCGTACGAGAAGGCACTCGCGGAGAACCCGCGTGATGCCGACGCGCGTGCCGGGCTCGGACAGGTGCGCCTGCTGGCCCGCGTGCAGGATCTCGACCTGCAGGAGGTGCGGGACGCCGCGGCCTCCCGCCCGACCGACGTCGAGGCGCAGTTCGCCGCCTCCGACCTGGACCTGGCCGGTGGCCACGTCGAGGACGCCTTCGGGCGGCTCCTGGACCTGTTCTCGATCCTCCCGTCCGAGGAGCGCGCTCCGGTGCGGGAGCGTCTGCTCGAGCTGTTCGCCCTGGTCGGCGACGCCGATCCCCGGGTTGTCGCCGCGCGGCGGGCGCTCACCACGCTCCTGTTCTGAACATCGCCCGGGACCCCGGGAACGCCGAAGGCGGGTGAGCATCGCTCACCCGCCTTCGGCGTTCCCTCAGCGGCGCGTCGCGGAGGGGAGGTGCGGGTCGCCGCCGGCGCGGTGCTCGAGCCACAGCACACCCAGCGGGGGCAGCACCATCGAGGCGCGTCCACCCGCGCCCGCGTGGACGACGCCGAGGTTGCCCACGCCCGAACCGCCGAACTCCTGCGCGTCGGAGTTGAGGATCTCGTGCCAGGCGCCCTCCTCCGGGAGGTCCAGCTGGTAGTCGTGGATCGGCGTGCCGGAGAAGTTGCAAACGACCGCCACAGTGCCGCCGTGCCAGTCGCGGCGGGCGAAGGCGATGACGTTCGGATTCCACGACGGAGCGCCCAGCCGGGAGAACGCGGCGGCGTCGCTGTCGCGCGACCACAGCGCGGACGACCCGCGGTAGGTGCGGTTCAGCATGCCCACGAAGGACTGCAGCTGCGCGTGAGCCGGCTGGTCCAGCATCCACCAGTCCAGCCCACGGCCCTCGGACCACTCGGACATCTGCCCGAACTCCTGGCCCATGAACAGCAGCTGCTTGCCCGGGTGCCCCCACATGTACGCGAGGTAGGCGCGCATGTTGGCGAGCTTCTGCCAGTGGTCGCCCGGCATGCGCCCGAAGAGGCTGCCCTTGCCGTGCACGACCTCATCGTGGCTGATCGGGAGGATGAAGTTCTCGCTGAAGGCGTACACGAAGGAGAACGACAGCTCCCCGTCGTGGTGCGACCGGTACATGGGGTCGCGCGCGATGTAGTGCAGCGAGTCGTTCATCCAGCCCATGTTCCACTTGAAGCCGAAGCCGAGGCCGGCGTGGCTGGTGGGCTGCGTCACTCCCGGGAAGCTCGTGGACTCCTCGGCGATGATCGCGATGCCGGGGTAGCGCTTGTAGGAGGTGCCGTTGACCTCCTGAAGGAAGCGGATCGCCTCGAGGTTCTCGCGCCCGCCGTGGACGTTGGGCTCCCACTGGCCCTCCTCGCGGGAGTAGTCCAGGTAGAGCATCGACGCCACCGCGTCCACGCGCAGCCCGTCGACGTGGAACTCCTCGAACCAGTACAGCGCGTTGGCGACGAGGAAGTTGCGCACCTCGTTGCGGCCGTAGTCGAAGATGAGCGTGCCCCAGTCCTTGTGCTCGCCACGACGGGGGTCCGGGTGCTCGTAGAGCGCCTCGCCGTCGAAGCGGGCGAGGGCGAAGGCGTCCTTCGGGAAGTGCCCGGGGACCCAGTCCATGATCACGCCGATGCCCGCCTGGTGCAGGCGGTCGATGAGGTAGCGCAGGTCGTCGGGGCTGCCGAAGCGGCTGGTCGGAGCGTAGTAGCCCGAGACCTGGTATCCCCAGGAGCCGCCGAAGGGGTGCTCCGCGAGGGGCAGGAACTCGACGTGGGTGAAGCCCTGCTCCGTGACGTAGTCGATGATCTGGTCGGCGCCGTCGCGATAGCCCAGACCGGGGCGCCACGAGCCGAAGTGCAGCTCGTAGATGGACATGGGTCGCGACACCGGCGTCGTGCGCGCGCGCTCGGTCATCCAGTCGTCGTCCGCCCAGCGGTAGTCGGACTCGGTCACGACGGAGCCGGTCGCCGGCGACACCTCGGCCAGGCGCGCCATCGGGTCGGCCTTCTGGATCCAGTCGCCGCGGCGGGTGAGGATCTCGTACTTGTAGGTCGAGCCCGCTCCGACGCCGGGCGCAAAGATCTCCCAGACGCCCGTGCCGCCCATCGAGCGCATTACGTGGGACCGTCCGTCCCAGCCGTTGAAGTCGCCGATCACGCGCACGGCACGGGCGTTGGGCGCCCACACCGTGAACGCGGTGCCGGCGACGCCGTCATGGGTGCGGGTGTGCGAGCCGAGCACCCGCCACAGCTCCTCGTGGCGCCCCTCGCCGATGAGGTGCAGATCGAGCTCGCCGACGGTCGGGGGGTGCCGGTACGGATCGTCGGCGGTCCAGTCCGGGCCGCCCTCGTAGCTCGCGGTGATCTCGTAGCCGCCCGGGGAGCCGGTGCGGGTGCCCTCCCAGATGCCGGAGCGCACGTGCTCCATCGGCACCTGGGTGCCGTCTGCGAACGTCGCGGTGACGGCGGATGCCATGGGTCGGCGCGTGCGCACGGTCCAGGTCTGCGCGCCCGTGGCGTCGGCGCCCGCGTGGAGGCCGAGGACGCCGTGCGGGTCGTGGTGCGCGCCTGCGGCGATCGTGTCGAGGAGTGCGTCGTCGATGCTCATCGGGATTCCTTTACGTGCAGGATGTGGACGGGTTCGGTGAATGCGTCGAGCCGCACGAAGTCGTGGTCGGACCACGTCCACTGCGCACCGGAGAGCAGGTCTTCGACCTCGAAGGGCTCGCCGGGGGTGACGCCCCACACGCGGGTGTCGAGGTGGACCATCGTCTCGCGGGCCGAATGCGGATCGACGTTGACGACGACGATGATCGTGTCGGCGCGTCCGTCGGGGGAGAGGGCGGCGTCGAGGTGCTTGACGTACACGAGGATCGCGTCGTCGTCGCTCCAGTGGACCGTGAGGTTGCGCAGCTGCCGCAGCGCGGGGTGCGCACGGCGGATCTCGTTGAGCCGGCGCAGGAACGGGGCGAGTGAGTCGCCTCGCTCCTCGGCGGCCGCCCAGTCGCGGAGCTTGTACTGGAACTTCTCGTTGTCGATGTTCTCCTCGGCGCCCGGGCGTGCGACGTTCTCGAAGAGCTCGAAGCCGGCGTACACGCCGTACGTCGGAGCCGCCGTCGCCGCGATCGCCGCGCGCGTGCGGTACGCCGGCCGGCCGCCGTACTGCAGGTACTCCGTGAGGATGTCCGGCGTGTTGACGAAGAGGTTGGGACGCAGGAAGTCGGCCGTGTCCTGCGAGACCTGCGTGAGGAACTCCTCGAGCTCCTCCTTCGTGTTGCGCCAGGTGAAGTAGGTGTAGCTCTGCTGGAAGCCCGCCATCGCGAGACCCTGCATTGGAGCCGGACGCGTGAAGGCCTCCGCGAGGAACACGACGTCGGGGTTCTCCTGGGTGACCGTGGCGATCAGCCACTCCCAGAACTGCAGCGGCTTGGTGTGCGGGTTGTCGACGCGGAAGATCTGCACGCCCTGCGCGATCCAGTGCCGGACGATCCTGAGCACCTCCGCCTTGATGCCCTCGGGGTCGTTGTCGAAGTTGACCGGATAGATGTCCTGGTACTTCTTCGGGGGGTTCTCGGCGTAGGCGATCGTGCCGTCGGGCAGCGTGGTGAACCACTCGGGGTGCTCTGCGACCCACGGGTGGTCCGGGGCCGCCTGGAGAGCGAGATCCAGCGCGATCTCGAGGCCGGCCGCGCGTGCCGCCGTGACGAAGGCGCGGAAGTCCTCGAGGGTGCCGAGGTCGGGGTGCACGGTGTCGTGGCCGCCCTCGGAGCTGCCGATGGCCCACGGGGAGCCCGGGTCGCCGGGTGCCGCGTTCAGCGTGTTGTTCGGCCCCTTGCGGTTGAGACGGCCGATCGGGTGGATGGGCGGCAGGTAGAGCACGTCGAAGCCCATGTCGGCGACGCCCGCCAGCCGCGCGGTGGCCGTGCGGAAGGTGCCGCTCTGAATCGTGCCGTCGGCCTTCTGCTCCGCGCCCTCCGAGCGGGGGAAGAACTCGTACCAGGCGCCGACGCCGGCCCGCTCGCGCTCGACGAGCAGCTCCTGCCGGGGGCCGAGCGTCACGAGCGAGGTCACAGGGCGATCGGCGAAGAAGGCGGCGATCGCGGGGTCCCGCACGATGTCCAGCGCGGTGGCGTCGCCGACGGCGGGGTCGCGCAGAGCGGTCGCCGCGCCCTTGAGCGTGCGGCGCTCCGCGGCGGAGCGGTCCTTCTCGGCCCGCGCGCCGTCGAACAGGCGCGCGCCGATCTCCCGCATGAGGGGCGCGTCGACGCCGGCGGCGATCTTCAGCTCCGCCGCGTGCTCCCAGGTGGCGAACTCGTCGGCGAACGCCTCGAAGCGGAAGCTCCAGACGCCCTGCGCGAGCGGCGACACGATGGTGGCCCAGCGGTCGAAGCCGTCGTTCAGGGGCGAGAGGCGATGCAGCGACTCGGTGCCGTCGGGGGCGAACAGCCGCACGTGGACGCCGATCAGGTCATGACCCTCGCGGAAGGCCGTGACGCGGAACGGCACGACCTCGCCGACGAAGGCGGTCGGCCGGAATGCGCCTCCGGGGACGGAGGGGAAGGGCAGCGCGAGGGGGATGCGCCCCGTGCGCGTTTCGGCGTCGGTCTGGAACGCCTCGGCAGGTCGGAGCGGGATCGTGGAGCCGCTGCGGGTGAGGATCGGGGATGCGGTGCGCTTCGGTGTGGCCACGTTCCGAACCTACCGCCCGGATCACGTCCCGCGAAGGAGCGGGCCGGGTGGTGGCCTGTCCCGCGCGGGCGTGCTAGGAGGCGTCGCCGACGGCGCGGAACAGATGCATCGAGGTGGGGTCGACCTCCACGACCTGGCCGGGCTCGTAGACCGCCCGATCCGTCTGCGGCTGCTCCTCGGCACTGCTCCAGAGCGATTCGTAACGCTCGACGCCGTCCACCTGCGGCAGCACGACGCGGGTCGGCCGCTCGTCGCCGTGGACGATCAGCAGGATGCGGTTGAACTCCTCCTCGTGCGGCGTCGAGGTCGCCACGTACTGCAGCGTGCGGTGGGCGGCGCTGGTCCAGTCCGCGATGCCCATCGTCTCGCCGTCCACGCCGTACCAGTCCATGACGGACGCGCCCGGCACCTGCAGATCCTCGTGTGCGAAGCGCGTCGGCCGGAGGGCCGGGTTCTCCCGCCGTGCGGTGGTGAGCGCCCGCACGTGCTCGGCCAGATGCTCCTGCCAGGACTCGGTCTCCCACGACAGCCATGTGAGGGCCGAGTCGTGGCAGTAGGCGTTGTTGTTGCCGTCCTGCGTGCGGGCGAACTCGTCGCCGGCGGTGAGCATCGGCAGGCCGGCCGACAGCAGCAGCGTGCCCAGCAGGTTGCGCATCGCCTTGCGTCGCGTCGCGAGCACGGCCTCGTCGTCGGTCGGTCCCTCGATCCCGTGATTGAACGACCGGTTCGTGCCGGCCCCGTCACGGTCGTGCTCGCCGTTGGCGAGGTTGTGCTTGACGTCGTAGCTGACGAGGTCGTGGAGGGTGAAGCCGTCGTGGGCGGTGACGAAGTTCACGCTCGCGAGCGGGCCGCGTTCGGCGCTGAAGGTGTTGGCGGAGCCGGCGAGCCGGGCGGCGAAGCCGCCGATGCCCGTCGGCGCGACATCGGCCCGGCGGGCGTAGTCGACATCGCTCAGCCAGAAGTTGCGCACCCGGTCGCGGTAGCGGTCGTTCCACTCGCTCCAGCCGTCGCCGAAGGCGCCGGTCTGCCACCCGCCCATGCCCACGTCCCAGGGCTCGGCGATCATCTTGACTCCGGCCAAAGCCGGATCGTCGACGATGGCGCGCAGGAGCGGATGCTCGGGCGTGAAGGCGTGGTCCGCGTCGCGGCCGAGCGTTGCGGCGAGGTCGAAGCGGAATCCGTCGACCTGGCAGTCGTTGGCCCAGTACCGGAGCGAATCCAGCACGAGGCGGGCCGCAGCATCCGTCGAGGTGTTCACCGAGTTGCCGCAGCCCGTCACGTCGATGTAGGCGCCGTCGTGGTGCTGACGGTAGTACGACCGGTTGTCGATGCCGCGGAGACTCGAACGCGGCTCGCCGATGTCGGCCTCGGCCGTGTGGTTGTAGACGACGTCGAGGATGACTTCGAGGCCGGCCTCGTGCAGGAGCCGCACCATGCCCTTGAACTCGCGCAGCACGGCCTCGGCGCCCTCGCGCCGGTTGGCCTTCGTGGCGTAGGCCGCGTGGGGCGAGAAGAAGTTGACGGTGTTGTAGCCCCAGTAGTTCGAGAGTCCCAGGTTGAGCAGGCGGGGCTCCGTGGTGAAGGCGTGCACCGGCAGCAGCTGCACGCTCGTGATGCCCAGCGTCCGCAGGTGCTCGATCATCGCGGGATGCGCCAGGCCGGCGTACGTGCCGTGCAGGGCGGGGGGAATGAGCGGATGCCGCTTCGTCATGCCTTTCAGATGGCCCTCGTAGATCACCGTGCGATCCATCGGCACGGCGGGCTTCGCGACGCCGCCCCAGTCGAAGCCGCCCTCGACCACGACCGAGCGCCAGTCGTTGGCGCCGCCCCGGACGAGCCCGCGCGAGTAGGGCTCGAGCAGGAGGGACAGGGGGTTGAACAGGTTGCCCGGTCCGTGCGGCCCGTCGACCCTGATCGCGTAGCGGGCGCCGGGACGCAGGAGCGATGTGGTGACCGCCCAGAAGCCGCCGCCGACGTCGACGAGCGGGAGGGTCTCGATCGCCCAGTCGAGGTCGGTGTCGTCGAAGATGACGAGCCGGATGCCGTCGGCGTGGCCCGACCACACGCGGAGAGTGCCCACACCGTCGTGCAGGGTGACACCCAGACCGTCCCACCGGGGATCGAGCAGACCGGGCGGCGGGGCGATGGCGAGATCGTGCTCCGTCAGGACCATGCGACCTACAGTAGTCAGGGCGGCCGTAGCGGCCGATCCGGGAGGACAGGGGGAGTGCGGATGCGCGCTTACCTGGACCATGCCGCCACCTCCCCGCTGCGGCCCGAAGCCCGCGACGCCTGGCTCTCCGCGGCCGAGGTGGTGGGCAACGCGTCGTCGATCCACGGCGGCGGACAGGCGGCTCGACGGCTGCTCGAGGAGTCGCGCGAGCGCCTCGCCGCGGTGCTGGGCTGCGAGAGCATCGAGGTGGTGTTCACCTCGGGCGGCACCGAGGCCGTGAACCTCGCCCTGAAGGGCTTGTGGTGGTCCCGCCCGAAGGGCTCCGACACGATCGTGCTGCCCGACGCCGAGCACCACGCGACGATCGACGCCATCGAGTGGCTGCGCCGTCACGAGAGCGCGTCCGTCCGCCCGGTCGCCGTCGACGCGCGCGCCGGCATCCCCGTCGCCGGGTTCGCGGAGGCCGTCGCCGACCCGCGCGCCGCGCTGGCCACGGCGCTGGTGGCCAACAACGAGGCGGGAACGGTCAATGACGCGGCGGGCCTCTCCGCCGCGGCGGCCGAGCGCGGCATCCCGCTGCACCTCGACGCGATCGCCGCGTTCGGCCACGTGCCCGTCGACGTCGCGCGGTGGCGCGCCGGCGCTCCGGCGGGTGCAGGGCTGGTGGCGCTCAGCGTGTCCGCGCACAAGATCGGCGGCCCGGTCGGTGTCGGCGCGCTCGTCGTGTCGCGATCGGCCGCTCCGACCGCCCTGCTCCACGGCGGCGGGCAGCAGCGCGGGTTGCGCTCCGGTACGCAGGACGTGGCCGGCGCGGCGGCGTTCGCCGTGGCGGCCGAGCTCGCGGACGCCGAGCGCGAGGCGGAGGCCGCGCGGCTCGGGGTGCTCCGCGATCGGCTCCTGCACGGCATCCGCGATCTCGTGCCGACCACCGAGCTGCTCGGCGATCAGCGGAACCGTCTGCCGGGCAACGCGCAGCTGCTGTTCCCGGGGTGCAGCGGTGAGACGCTGCTGTTCCTCCTCGACCAGGCCGGCGTCGCGGTCTCCACGGGATCCGCCTGCCAGGCCGGCGTGCCCGAGCCGTCGCACGTCGTGCGCGCCATGGGACGCACCGAGGCCGAAGCACGATCCGTGCTGCGGCTGACGCTGGGGCGCACCTCGACCGGGGCCGACGTGGAGGCGCTGCTCGCCGCGCTGCCCGACGTCCACGCCCGCGCGCTCGCCGCGGCATCCCCCCGTCGGCGCTCCGAGTCGGCGGTCAGGCCCGCCTCGTAGACTGACCGCATGCGTGTTCTTGCGGCCATGAGCGGGGGAGTGGACTCCGCCGTCGCGGCCGCCCGCGCGGTCGAGGCGGGTCATGACGTCGTCGGCGTGCACCTCGCGCTCTCGCGGGCGGGCGGCACGCTGCGCACCGGGAGCCGCGGCTGCTGCACCATCGAGGACGCGATGGACGCGCGACGCGCGGCCGACCTGCTGGGCATCCCGTTCTACGTCTGGGACTTCTCCGAGCGGTTCCGCGAGGACGTGATCGAGGACTTTGTCGCCGAGTACCGCGCCGGACGCACGCCGAACCCCTGCATGCGCTGCAACGAGCGCATCAAGTTCGCCGCCCTTCTGGAGCGGGCGCTCGAGCTGGGCTTCGACGCGGTGTGCACCGGCCACTACGCGCTGCTGGTCGACGGCCCCGAGGGTCGCGAACTGCACCGCGCATCGGACGCCGCGAAGGATCAGTCGTACGTGCTCGGGGTGCTGACCGCCGAACAGCTCGCGCACACCTACTTCCCGTTGGGCACGACGCCCTCCAAGGCGCTCGTGCGCGCGGAGGCGGCGGAGCGCGGCCTCACCGTCGCGCAGAAGCCCGACAGCCACGACATCTGCTTCATCCCGGACGGCGACACCCGCGGCTGGCTCGCGGAGAAGGTCGGCACCGCGACCGGCGACATCGTCGACCGCGCCGGAGCGAAGGTGGGTACCCACGAAGGGGCGCACGCGTTCACGATCGGTCAGCGTCGCGGCCTCTCGCTGGGTGTGCCCGCCGCCGACGGCAAGCCCCGCTTCGTGCTCGAGATCCGCCCCGTCGACAACACCGTCGTGGTGGGGCCGCGCGAGGCGCTGGCCGTGGCCGAGATCTCCGGCGCGACGTACTCCTGGGCGGGAGCCGCGCCGACCGCATCGGCGTTCGCGTGCGCCGTGCAGATCCGCGCGCACGCCGATCCGGTGCCCGCGCAGGCGCTCTGGGATCAGGATGCCGCGACCGTCGTCGTCACGCCGGTCGAGCCGCTCGACGGCGTCGCCACCGGCCAGACGGCGGTGCTCTACGACGGCACGCGCGTCATCGGCCAGTTCACGATCGACCGCACGGTCTCCGCGGTACCCGTCGACGCCTGAACGATCGGCGCGCGGTCCGTCTCCCTCGGTCTGTCGGCGCTGGATCTGTCGGCTCGGTCTGTCGGCGCTCGGTCTGCGCTGTCTGTCGGCGCTCGGTCTGTCGGCGCTCGGTCTGTCGGCGCTCGGTCTGTCGGCGCTCGGTCTGCGGACTCGGTCTGTCGGGCCGGTGCAGCGTCGGAGGCCATCCATAGACTGGGGCGGTGACCGACGCGGAGCTTCCCACCGGACTGTCGCGCGAGGATGCCCGCGCCGAAGTGCAGTCGCTCATCGACCAGATCACGGGTGCGCGCGACGCGTACTACGGCCGTGACGCCGAGCTCGTCGACGACGCGACCTACGACGGGTGGATGCGACGGCTCGAGGCCCTCGAACGGGCGTTCCCCGAGCTGCAGGGTCAGGACTCGCCGACCCAGACGGTCGGCGCCGCCCAGGCGTCGATGTTCGCGCCGATCACGCACGCCGAGCGGATGCTGAGCCTCGACAACGTCTTCTCGCCCGACGAGCTGGCCGAGTGGTGCGCGAAGGCCCAGGCGTCGTCGGGCCGGACCGTCCGATGGCTCACCGAGCTGAAGATCGACGGGCTCGCCCTCAATCTCCGCTACGAGAACGGCGTGCTCACCTCCGCCGCGACGCGCGGCGACGGGCGGGTCGGCGAAGACGTGACCGCCAACGCCGTGCGCGTTGCGGGCATCCCCGAACGGCTGTCGGGCAGCGGCCACCCGCCGCTGGTCGAGGTCCGCGGCGAGGTGTTCATCCCCGTGGCGGCGTTCGAGCGGCTCAACGCCCTCCAGGCGGCGCTCCGCGACCGCGTCGTAGAGGAGGCGCGTGCACGCGGGCGCGCCTTCGACGAGGCGAAGTCGACGCTCAGCGCCGAGCGGCGGTTCCCGGCGTTCGCGAATCCGCGGAACGCCGCCAGCGGCGGCCTGCGACAGCAGCTGGAGAAGAAGGACGGACTGGAGCTCGAAGCCGGTCAGGCACGCCTCGACTCGCTGCGCATGTACGTCCACGGTGTCGGCGCGTGGGAGAACCCGCCCGTGTCCTCGCAGAGCGAGATCTACGCGCTGCTGGACGGGTGGGGACTTCCGACCAGCCCGCACTTCCGCACCGCCGACGACATCGACGGCGTCCTCGACTTCGTCGCGCACTACGGCGAGCACCGGCACGAGGTCGAGCACGAGATCGACGGCGTCGTGGTCAAGGTCGACGAGCTCGCCCTGCACGACGAGCTCGGATCCACGAGCCGCGCCCCGCGGTGGGCGATCGCCTACAAGTACCCGCCCGAGCAGGTCAACACGAAGCTCCTCGACATCGTCGTCTCGGTCGGCCGCACCGGACGCGCGACGCCGTTCGCCGTGATGGCCCCCGCCCGCGTCGCCGGCTCGGTCGTGCGCCAGGCCACCCTGCACAACCAGGACATCGTGAAGGCCAAGGGCGTGCTGATCGGCGACACCGTCGTGCTGCGCAAGGCCGGTGACGTGATCCCGGAGGTGCTCGGTCCCGTGGTCGAGCTGCGCGACGGCACCGAGCGCGCATTCGTGATGCCGACGCACTGTCCAGAGTGCGGCTTCGAGCTCGCGCCCGCGAAGGAGGGCGACATCGACCTGCGCTGCCCGAACACGCGGTCCTGCCCGGCGCAGGTGCGCGGACGGGTCGAGCACATCGGCTCCCGCGGCGCGCTCGACATCGAGGCGCTCGGCGAGGTGACCGCGGCCGCGCTGACGCAGCCGTCCGTGCCCGAGGAGCCTCCCCTCGAGACCGAGGCAGGTCTGTTCGACCTCACCCTGGAGCAGCTGATCCCGATCGAGGTCGTCGTCCGCGACGCCGAGACGGGCGAGCCGCGGGTCGATGACGCGACCGGCCTGCCCGTCCGTCGCGCCCCGTTCCGGCGCAACGCGTCGGCCGCGGAGAAGAAGGCGGGCGTGACGGGCGCGCAGCCCTCGGTGCAGGCCGTGCGTCTCATCGAGGAGCTCGAGAAGGCCAAGACGAAAGACCTGTGGCGCTACCTCGTCGCGATGAACGTCCGCCACGTCGGTCCGGTCGCCGCCCGCGCACTGGCGCAGTGGTTCGGCTCGGTCGAGGCGATCCGCGCCGCCTCCCGAGACGAGCTGGCCGCGGTGGAGGGTGTGGGCGGCATCATCGCCGACGCCCTCGTCGACTGGTTCGAGGTCGACTGGCACCGCGACATCATCGACCGCTGGAGTGCCGCGGGCGTGCGCCTCGGCACGCCGGGGCACCCGGGGCCCGGCGGCGCCGTGGTTCAGGGTGGGGTACTGGAGGGCATCACGGTCGTCGCGACCGGATCACTGGAGGGCTATTCCCGCGAGGGAGCTCAGGAGGCGATCCTGGCCGCCGGCGGGAAGGCGGCTTCAAGCGTGTCGAAGAAGACGGACTTCGTCGCCGCCGGGCCGGGCGCGGGCTCCAAGCTCGGCAAGGCCGAGGCGCTCGGCGTGCGCATCATCGACGCCGCCCAGTTCCGGCTTCTGGTCACCGAAGGCCCCGGAGCGCTGCCCGACCCGGAGGAAACGATCGAGGAAGATACGGACGAACCGGCGGTGTCCGATGCCGTCCGGCCCGGCACGATCGAGGAAGGGTGATCAAATATGTCTCGATGGATCTATCGGCTCGTCCCGACCCGCCCCGAGATGCTCGGAGCTCCCACTCTCGAGGAGCAGACGGTGATGGCGGAGCACGTCGACTACCTCGAGGCGCTCACGGCGGCGGGCATCCTGGTCCTCGCCGGACGTCCTGAGCACGACCACGGAGCGCCGGGGATCACGATCTTCGAGGCGCCCGATGAGGCCAGCGCCCGCGCGGTCACGCAGACGGATCCCGCTGTCGCGGCCGGTGTGATGACGGCTGAGCTGTACCCCTACGCCGTGGCCGTCAACGGCGACTGAGACAGCGTACTGATCGGCCGGGCGGCGTCGGCCAGCGAGTGTCGGGCAGCGAGTGTCGGGCAGCCGGTGTCGGGCCTTGAGTGTCGGGCAGGAAGTGTCGGGCAGGAAGTGTCGGGCAGGAAGTGTCGGGCTTAAGTGTCGGGCAGTCGGTGTCGAGTCGCGAGTGTCGGACAGTCGGTGTCGGGCAGCCGTCAGCCACGCCGGGTAGCTGGCGTTGAGGCACTGGACAGCGGGCGTCGGGCAACGGGCGTCGAGCAGCCGGCGTCGGGCAACGGGCGTCGGCCAGGCGGCGTCGGGCAGCCGGCGTAAGGGCACCCCGACAGCAGACGTCGGGCAGCGGACGTCGGGCACCTGCTGCTCCCCGACCGGGCTCCTGGCACGTGTTCCACGGGCTTCGAGTAGAACCCGGTCAGAACGGAGGTGGATCCGCGTCCATCCGGGTGAAGCGAACGACCGCGGGTGGCCGATCGCGGCAAAGGCGACCGAGCGGACTTCGCCACTCGAGCACACCACCACCGCGCTGCCTCACCGTCCAGGCGGATTCATGTTTGAGCGTATGGTGACGGCGACACAGGTGAGCGAGATTGTCCACCCGGGTGGGTCCGCCGTGCGCCGCGTCCTGCGTGTGGTCGATGTCGCATCCCCTCGCAGCGCGGCGGCACCCGGGGAATCGGCACGTCTCATCCCTGGCCCGGAGGAATCGCTTCAGCTCTGCCGACGGACGGTAGCGGTCGACCCCGAGCACCGCACCGCTGAGTGGATCGGTGAACACGCGATCCCACACGGACGCGGTGGCGGCGAGGCACCGGACGGATTCGGCGTCGGCGGTCTCACCCCCGGCGAGCAGCCCGATCTCACCGCGCCCCTCAGCGAGCGATCGCGCGGTGACCGTCACCTGCACGTGTCCTGTGATCGACTCGAGCCCGTCGCCGTGCGCCATCGCGCCGCCGGCGAGAACGAGGTCGCACAGGAGGTCGGCGCGCAGCTGATCGAGGGTGCGCGAATCGACGGAGTCGTCCATCACGTGGTCGGTCGGCGCCTGCGAGGGGCCGGTCACGAACGGGTCGCACGGCTCTGCGGTCGCCGGGCGCTCGTCGTCCACGGTCGCCGCGCGCTCGTCGTCTGC
Organism: Microbacterium lemovicicum; assembly: GCF_003991875.1. Classification (NCBI taxonomy): domain Bacteria; kingdom Bacillati; phylum Actinomycetota; class Actinomycetes; order Micrococcales; family Microbacteriaceae; genus Microbacterium; species Microbacterium lemovicicum. Next base: position 1,723,035 of record NZ_CP031423.1, on the reverse strand, counting down.
GGTCGCCGTGCGCTCCTCGTCGTCCACGGTCGCGCCGTCGTCGCCACCCTCGGATCGGCTGGGCGCCATTGCGCCGGTGTCGTGACCACCACGACCGCGCACCGTCCTGGCCATCCGCGTCAGCCGGTCGTACATCGCGTGAGCGAGGGTGGCGGGGAGATCGGCCAGCAGCCGAGCCTGCCCGCTGTCGAGGTCGAAAACCCGCACCTGTCGGTCGGACGCGCTCCGCCGCATCCGCTCCGCCGATCCGACCGGGTCGATCTGCGCAGCGATCGCCGCTGCGACCGCTCGCAACCGCGCCGCGGTCTCCATGCGGGCGACCTCGAGGGCACGCGCCTCGAACCGCCCGCGTGCGTCGTCGTCGTCGATCTGACCGCCGGCGTCGAGGAGGGCGTTCAGGTGCGCGCTGTCGATCGAGCCCTCTTCCCAGGCTGCAAGGGTGGCGGGGAACCGGCTGGCGAGCTGCGACGCGTCACCCATCCGCCGCTGGACGGTCCGGTCGGTGACCCGCATCGCGGTCGCGAGCTCAGCCGCCACCTCGCGCATCGGCAGGTCAGCACGGGAGCGATGATGCGATCCGTGCGCACGTTCGGCCTCCATGGCGGACACCACCATCTCGACGGCATCGGCGAGAAGCCGCGACTCGTCGGCCTGAGCACGGGCCACGCGCTGCCGCGCGGCCACGACGGAGGTCACGAGCGCATGGAGCCGCTGCGGGTCGATCGTCGCCTCGTGCCCCATGCCCTGCTCCTGGATCGGCCGCGCGTAGCGCGGCAACCGGTCGCGCGAGTGGGCACGTGCGCGTTCCTGACACTGACGACGATACGCGAGGGCTCCGACATCGCCGTCCCGACGGTTCTGCGGGACAGGCGGAGGCGTGTCCGCCGACGCGCCTCAGGAGCCGTCGGTCTCCGCGAGAAGCCTCTCGCGCACCTGGCGGCGCAGCACCTTGCCGATGAGCGAGGTCGGCAGCTCGTCCACCACGACCACGCGACGGGGGACTTTGTAGGGCGTGAGGATGCCGCGGGCGAACGCCCGCACATCCTCCACGTCGACGGGGCCGTCGTCGTCCACGACGATCGCGGCGATCACATCTTCACCGGAATGGGTGCTCGGCACCCCGACGACGGCGACGTCGCGCACGCGCGGATGCTGGCGGAGGGCGTTCTCGACCTCGGTGGGGGCGACGTTGAAGCCCCCGGTGATGATGAGCTCCTTGATGCGGTCGACGATGCGGACGAACCCGTGCTCATCGATCTGGACGATGTCGCCGGTGCGGAACCAGCCGTCCACGAACACGGCCGCGGTCTCCTCCGGCCGGCCGTAGTAGCCGCCGAAGACCTGCGGGCCGCGCACCAGCAGCTCGCCGCGGCCGCCGGGCTCGACGTCACGGGTCGGCTCGTCCGGGTCGACGACCCGGCACTCGGTTCCGGGGAGCGGGAGGCCCACCGTTCCGGGCACACGGTTGTCGGCGACGGGGTTGGCCATCAGCACGGGCGAGCACTCGCTGAGGCCGTACCCCTCGACGAGGAACCCGCCGGTGGTCTCTTCGAAGGGGACCACCAGCTCGTGCGGCAGGGCCATGGCGCCGGAGATCGCGACCTCCGTGCCGGCCAGCGAGACGCCCTTCTCCCGTGCGGCCTTCAGCAGACGGTCGGCGATGGGGGGCACGAGCGGGAGGAACGTCGCGGGGTGCCTCTTCGTGACGGCCAGCACGAGGTCGGGATCGAATCGCGGGAAGAGCACGAGGCGCGCGCCCATCGACATCGCGAACGTCAGGCACAGCGTGAGGCCGTAGGCGTGGAACATCGGCAGGACCGCGTACACGACGCAGCCCTCGCCGCGGACGATCGACGGCACCCAGGCGCGGGCCTGCGCGGCGTTGGACACCAGGTTCCGGTGGGTCAGCGCGGCACCCTTGGGGGTGCCGGTTGTGCCGCTCGTGTACTGGATGATCGCGAGATCATCGGTCGCCGGACGCGGATGCGCGGCGGAGATCGGCGCGGCGCGCAGCAGCTGCTCCCAGGGCACCGTCCCACTCACGCGGGCGTACAGGGCGTCGCGCGACGCGCGCGCCTTCGCGATCGGCAGCCGCAGAGCCGCGCGCGTCGCGAACGGCATGGCCCGGGTCACGTCGACGGAGATCAGGGTTCGAACGGCGAGATCGGCCGGGAACTCCTGGATCGTGGCGACGACCTTGCTCCAGGCGATCACCGTCTTGGCCCCGTGGTCCTCGAACTGCTTCCGCAACTCGCGGGGCGTGTAGAGGGGGTTGTGCTCGACGACCACCGCACCGAGCCGCAGCACGGCGTAGAACGCGACGATGTGCTGCGGGCAGTTCGGCAGCACGATCGCCACGGGATCCCCGGCGCCGACGCCCTGCGCTGCGAGTCCTGCGGCCGCACGGTCGATCTGCTCCGACAGCTCGCGGTAGGTCGTCTCGCGTCCGAAGAACTGGAGGGCCGCAGCATCCGGATAGTCCCTCGCCGAGGCCTCGACGATGTCCACCAGTGATCCCGAGACCGGCTCGAGGTCATCCGGCACCCCCGGGGCGTAGCTGCGGATCCACGGCCGAGGCGGGTCGTAAGCGGTCACGGGCTCAGCCTAGGACGCGTCGACCGCCGACCGGGGGAGCCCGGAGCGTCCCCCGTAGAATGGGGGCGTGTCTGAAATCACCCCCGATCTCGTGCGCCATCTCGGTGTGCTCGCCAGGATCCAGCTGAGCGACGAGGAGGTCGAGCGCCTCACCGGAGAGCTCGACGCCATCGTCGACAACATCGCGAAGGTGTCGGAGGTGGCCACCGCGGAGGTGCCCGCCACCAGCCACCCCGTCCCGCTGGAGAACGTCTTCCGCCGCGACGAGGTCGGTGAGACGCTGACCCAGGCCGAGGCGCTGAGCAACGCGCCCGACCAGGCCGACGGGCGCTTCCGCGTCACCGCGATCCTGGGGGAGGAGCAGTGAGCGACCTCACCCGCCTGACCGCGGCCGACCTGGCCTCCGCCCTCGCCGCCGGCGACGTGTCCAGCGCGGAGGCGACCCGCGCGCACCTCGACCGCATCGCCGCCGTCGACGGCGACGTGCACGCGTTCCTGCACGTCAACGCGCACGCGATGGATGCCGCGACCGACATCGATCGCCGCCGTGCCGCCGGCGAGGAGCTCGGCCCCCTGGCCGGCGTGCCCCTCGCCATCAAGGACGTCCTGGTCACGACCGACATGCCCTCCACGAGCGGCTCCCGCATCCTCGAGGGCTACATGTCGCCCTTCGATGCGACCGTCGTGGCCCGCTCCCGCGCGGCCGGACTCGTGCCCCTCGGCAAGACCAACATGGACGAGTTCGCCATGGGCTCCTCCACCGAGCACTCCGCCTACGGGCCGACCCGCAACCCGTGGGACCTCGACCGCATCCCCGGCGGCTCCGGCGGCGGATCGGCGGCCGCGGTCGCGGCCTTCGAGGCGCCCCTCGCTCTCGGCTCCGACACCGGCGGATCGATCCGTCAGCCGGCGCACGTCACGGGCACGGTGGGCGTCAAGCCCACCTACGGCGGCGTGAGCCGCTACGGCGCCATCGCGCTGGCCTCGTCACTCGACCAGGTGGGGCCGGTCACGCGCACGGTGCTCGACGCCGGCCTGCTGCACGACGTCATCGGCGGGCACGACCACCGCGATTCGACCTCCCTGACCGACGCCTGGCCCTCGTTCGCCCAGGCGGCGCGCGACGGCGCCCGTGGCGACGTGCTGAAGGGACTGCGCGTCGGCGTGATCTCCGAGCTCGACGACAGCGGCTTCCAGCCGGGCGTGTCGGCCTCGTTCCGTGCCGCACTCGCGATGCTCGAGGCGCAGGGCGCCGAGATCGTCGAGATCTCCGCGCCGCACTTCGAGTACGGCGTCGCCGCGTACTACCTGATCCTGCCCGCCGAGGCCTCCAGCAATCTCGCGAAGTTCGACTCGGTGCGCTTCGGCATGCGCTCGGCTTCCGGCGGCACCGTCGAGGACGTGATGGCCGCCACCCGCGACGCGGGCTTCGGCGACGAGGTGAAGCGCCGCATCATCCTCGGCACCTACGCGCTGTCCGCCGGCTACTACGACGCGTACTATGGGTCGGCGCAGAAGGTGCGCACCCTCATCCAGCGCGATTTCGACGCGGCCTTCGAGAAGGTCGACGTGATCGCGACCCCGTCGGCTCCGACGACCGCGTTCCGTCTCGGCGAGCAGCTCGGCGACCCTCTGCAGATGTACCTGAACGACGTCACGACCATCCCGGCCAACCTCGCCGGCGTCCCCGGCATCTCGATCCCGTCAGGTCTCGCGGAGGAGGACGGCCTGCCCGTCGGCATCCAGTTCCTCGCCCCCGTCCGCGAGGACGCCCGGCTCTACCGGGTGGGCGCTGCGCTGGAGACGCTCCTGGTCGACTCGTGGGGCGCGCCCCTGCTGGATCGCGCGCCCGCGCTGGCGGCGTCCGGATCGAACGAAGGGAACCGCTGATGGTCAAGGAGAAGATCCTCTCGTTCGAGGAGGCCCTCGAACGGTACGAGCCCGTGCTGGGCTTCGAGGTGCACGTCGAGCTCAACACCAAGACCAAGATGTTCTCGTCGGCGCCGAACTCCTTCGGCCGCGAGCCGAACACCGATCTCGCGCCGGTCGACCTCGGTCTGCCCGGTTCGCTTCCCGTCGTCAACGAGCAGGCGGTGCGCTACTCGATCTCCCTGGGCCTCGCCCTCGGCTGCTCGATCGCCCCGTCGAGCCGGTTCGCGCGGAAGAACTACTTCTACCCCGACCTCGGCAAGAACTACCAGATCTCGCAGTACGACGAGCCCATCGCCTTCGAGGGCTCCGTCGACGTCGAGCTCTCCGACGGCACCATCGTGACCGTGCCGATCGAGCGGGCGCACATGGAGGAGGATGCCGGCAAGCTGACCCATGTGGGAGGCGCGACGGGTCGCATCCAGGGTGCTGAGTACTCCCTCGTGGACTACAACCGAGCCGGGGTGCCACTGGTCGAGATCGTCACCAAGCCCATCTACGGCGCCGAGCACCGCGCTCCCGAGATCGCCAAGGCCTACGTGCAGACGATCCGCGACATCGTGCTCGCTCTCGGCATCTCCGACGCCAAGATGGAGCGCGGCAACCTCCGCTGCGACGCGAACGTATCCCTCCGTCCGCGCGGCCAGGAGAAGCTGGGCACGCGCACGGAGACGAAGAACGTGAACTCGATGCGATCGGTCGAGCGCGCCGTGCGCTACGAGATCCAGCGCCAGGCTGCGATCCTGGCCGCCGGCGGCTCGATCACGCAGGAGACCCGCCACTGGCACGAGGACACCGGCACGACCTCTCCCGGGCGGCCGAAGTCCGATGCCGACGATTACCGCTACTTCCCCGAGCCCGACCTGCTCCCCGTCGTGCCCGCGCCGGAGCTCATCGCGCAGCTGCGCGACGAGCTGCCCGAGCCCCCGGCTGTGCGCCGTCGCCGGCTCAAGGACAGCTGGGGCTTCACCGACCTCGAGTTCCAGGACGTCGCGAACGGCGGTCTGCTCGCCGAGGTCGAGGCCACGATCTCCCTGGGCACGTCGCCCGCGGCCGCCCGCAAGTGGTGGACGGGTGAGCTCACGCGGCTCGCGAACGCGCAGGGACGCGAGGCCTCCGACCTCGTCTCGCCGCAGGACGTCGCCGATCTGCAGTCCCTCGTGGATGCCGGGACGCTGACGGACAAGCTCGCCCGCCAGGTGCTCGAGGGCATCGCCGCCGGGGAGGGCTCGGCGCAGGAGGTCATCGACGCCCGCGGGCTCGCCGTCGTCTCGGACGACGGCGCGCTGATCGCGGCGATCGACGACGCCCTGGCGGCGCAGCCCGACGTGCTGGCAAAGATCCGCGACGGCAAGGTGCAGGCCGCAGGTGCGGTCATCGGCGCGGTCATGAAGGCGATGCGCGGTCAGGCCGATGCGGCCCGGGTGCGCGAGCTGATCCTGGAGCGCGCGGCCCAGTAGCGGCAGCCGCCGCCCCGGTGTCGGAGGTGCGCGAGAGGATGGACGCATGGGGCGCGGCGATGGCACGGGACGCATCGTGTCGCCCGATGACGCCGATGACACCGGCACCGGCATCCTGCACGTCGATATGGACGCGTTCTACGCGTCGGTGGCGGTCCTCGACGATCCGACGCTGACGGGCAAGCCGATCATCATCGGAGCGCCGGAGGGGCGATCGGTCGTCTCCAGCGCCTCGTACGAGGCCCGGCGCTTCGGCGTGCGCTCCGCCATGCCGGTCTCGCAGGCGCTGCGCCTGTGCCCGCAGGCGATCGTGGTCTCACCGCGGTTCGAGCGCTACACCACCATGTCGGCGCAGGTCATGGAGATCTTCCGGTCCTTCACACCCCTGGTGGAGCCGCTCTCGATCGACGAGGCCTTCCTCGACGTGCGCGGTGCCCGACGACTGTGGGGCAGCCCGGGCACCATCGCGCGGCAGGTGCGGAGCCGTGTGCTGGCCGAGACCGGACTGGTGTGCAGCATCGGCGTCGCCGCCACCAAGCACGTCGCCAAGATGGCCTCGACGATCAGCAAGCCCGACGGGCTTCTCATCGTCGCCGCCGCCGACACGCTCGACTTCCTCGGTCCGCGTTCCGTCCGGGCGATGTGGGGCGTGGGTCCGAAGGCGGCCGAGTCGCTGGAGGCGCGCGGCATACGCACGATCGCCGACATCCGCGACGCGCCGCGCGACGTCCTCGAGCGGGCACTCGGGCGGGCCGGCGGGGAACGCGTGTGGCACCTGTCCCGGGGGCTCGACGCGCGCGAGGTGACCACGACGCACGTCGAGAAGAGCGTGGGTCACGAGGAGACGTTCCACGAGGACATCGCCGACCCGGCGGTGCTGCGCGCCGAGCTGCGGCGACTGTCCGACCGGGTGGGCGCCCGACTTCGCCGTCACGGGTGGGAGGCGGCGACGGTGTCGATCAAGATCCGCTACGCGGACTTCACCACCATCAGCCGGTCGCAGACCCTCGAGGCCGCCTCGGCCGTCAGCCAGCGCATCGGCGACGTCGCGCACGAGCTCTTCGACGCGGTCGACCACCGGCAGCCCATCCGGCTGATCGGCGTGCGCGCAGAGAAGCTGCAGCCGGCCGGCGGCGACGCGATGGCTCTGTGGGACGACGACGAGGAGTGGAAGAAGCTCGACGGCGCGATGGATGACGCCACTGCCCGCTTCGGCATGAGCGCGGTGACGCGGGCGGCCCTCCTAGGTCGCGGTCGCGCGATCACCGCCGTCCCCACGAACCCCGCTCCGCGCACTTTCGAGTGATCGGTCTTCCCCCGACCCTGGGCATCCCCGTCCACGGGCAGTAGCGTGGAACCATGCCCAACATCGCACTCGAACTCGGCAAGCAGTCCGCCTCCCTCGGCGTCCAGAGCGCCTACGGCCAGCAGGAGGACGTCGACGGCATCCGGATCATCCCGGTGGCCCTGACGTGGTCCGGTTTCGGCGGAGGCTCCGACGAGCAGGGCAACGGCGGCGGCGGTGGCGGCGGCTACGCCCTCCCCCTCGGCGCCTACATCCGTCGCGGCGACGACCTCCGTTTCGAGCCGAACATCGTGTCGGTCCTCGCTGTCGGCATCCCCTTCGTCTGGGTGGCCGGTCGCGCGCTCAGCCGTGTCATCCGCGCCCTCAAGAAGTAGCTCCGACCCGGTCGCCGCTGCACGCGCCGTCGCCGTCGCCCGCATCCTGGATGCGGTCGTCGCGGTCGAGGCGTCTAATCCCGTCGTCCTGATCGACGGTCGAAGCGGCGCGGGCAAGAGCACCATCGCGCAGGATCTCGTCGCCCGCTGGCCCATCCGCGGGCGCGTTCAGCTCGTCGGGCTCGACTCGATCTACCCCGGATGGGATGGCCTGGCCGACGGGGTGGAGACGGCGCGTCGTCAGATCCTCGTCCCGCACGCGCGCGGTCTCATCGGCGTCTGGCAGCGCTGGGACTGGACGGCGGAGGAGCCGGCCGAGGCGCACGCGGTCGATCCGTCCCTCCCGCTGATCGTCGAGGGTTCCGGCGTCCTCACGCCCGTCACCGCACGACTGAGCGATGTACGCGTGTGGCTCGACTCCCCGACCGCGTCGCGGCGGCGACGGGCGCTCGACCGCGACGGGGACACCTACCGTCCGCACTGGGAGCGATGGGCCGAGCAGGAGGAGCGGCACCTGGCGCGCGACGAGCCCGCGCAGCATGCGACGCTCGTGCTGTCCATCCCCTGAGGCGTCAGCCCGCCGCGCGCCTCAGTCCTCGGTGGCGGCCCGGACGAGACCGTCGAGGCGGAAGCCGAGCCAGTCGTAGATGCCGAAGCGCGGATCGTCCTCGGAGTGGTCGTCATCGTCGATGATGCCGAGTCGCGACGCCAGCACGAGCCGCACCGCCGCGAGGGTGCGCAGCCACGACCTCACACCGTTTGGATCGAGCGGGATGGTGATGACGTCGGTCACGGTCGCCAACGACAGGTCGGCGTCCTCATCGATGATCTCGGGGCCGAGCGATGACAGCACCGCGTGCGCGTCCGCGGCCCGCCGCGACAGCAGGTCGTCCTCGGTCAGCGAGCGGAACTCCCGCGCCGCCTCCTCGTCGTCGGCGTAGGCGGGCGGCACCAGGCGGGCCACCGCGGGATCGTCCGTGCGCGCGCCCTCGACGTCGTCCTCGAGCAACTCGACGAACTGACCGACGAGGCCGGCGAGGTGCGTCGCCTCGATGCGCGTCATCTCCAGCACGACCAGGCGCGATCCCTCGGTCATCCGCTTCTCCTCACGGTGGCCCACAGGCCGTAGTCGTGCATCGCCTGCACGTGCAGCTCCATCTGCTCCCGCGCCCCCTGGGCCACGATCGCCTTCCCGTCGTGATGCACCGCGAGCATCAGCCGCGTCGCCTCTTCGAGGGAGTATCCGAAGTACTCGCGGAACACGTGCACGACGTAGTTCATGAGGTTGACGGGGTCGTTCCAGACGACCGTCTCCCACGGTGGCGACGCCTCCCTGACGAGGGCGTCCTCGATGTCGAGGTCGGGCACGGGCAGAACGGCGGCGGACATCAGGCCCATCCGAGTTCGTGGAGGCGCTCGTCGTCGATGCCGTAGAAGTGGGCGATCTCGTGCACGAGCGTCGTGTGGATCTCGTCACGCAGCTCGTCCTCGTCCTCGCACACCGCGAGGTGCGGCTCGCGATAGACGATCACCCGGTCGGGGAGCTCGCCCACGCCGTATCTGTCGCGCTCGGTGAGCGCCCAGCCGTCATACAGACCGAGCAGGTCGAGACTGCCGTCCTCGGGCCGGTCCTCGACGACGAAGACGACGTTGTCGAGACCGTCGATCATGTCATCGGGGAGCGCATCGAGCTCGGCGATCACGAGGGACTCGAAGGATGCCGCATCCATCTCCATCAGTGTCGCCTCCCTGAGCGCGGGGCGGGCTGACGGACGACGCGGCCCGCTCTTCCCCACCGGCGCGAACCCGGGGACGCGATCGAGCCGGGCCCGATGTCCCCGCTCTGATTGGGGTGAGTAACGGGGCTCGAACCCGCGACATCGGCCACCACAAGGCCGCGCTCTACCAACTGAGCTATACCCACCATCGCCGATCCGCTCGCGCGGTCAACCCCTCGATTGTATTACACGTCCGCCGCGTACGACGACACGACGGAGGCCGCGACGGTGCGTGCGGAGTCGCTGGTCGGGCCGGGCTGCGGCACGAACACCGCCTCGCGGTAATAGGCCATCTCGCGGATCGATTCGCGGATGTCGGCCAGGGCGCGGTGACCGCCGTCCTTCGCGGGAGCGTGGATGTACGCGCGCGGGTACCAGCGGCGGGACAGCTCCTTGACGCTCGACACGTCGATGTTGCGGTAGTGCAGCCAGCGGTCGATGCGCGGCATGTACTTGGCCAGGAACATCCGATCGGTGCCGATGGTGTTGCCGGCCAGCGGCGCCTTGCCCTCGAGCGGCGCGAACCGCTGGATGTACTCGAGAGCGAGGAACTCGGCCTCGGCGACGCTGACGCCGTTCGGGATCTCCTCGAGGAGCCCGGACGTACGGTGCATCTCGGTGACGAAATCGCCCATGTTCGCCAGGGCGGAGGCATCGGGCTTGACGACGATCTGGAAGCCGGGATCGAGGGGACGCAGCTCGAAGTCGGTGACGATCACCGCGATCTCGACGATCTCGTCGACGGCCAGGTCGAGCCCGGTCATCTCGCAGTCGATCCACACGAGCCGGTCGTTCTCAGAAGCCCCCACCATGTCGTCAGTCTATCGACGGGGGAGGACAGCGGCCCCGCGGGCGCGGGCGACGGCCGGCATGGGCGGCCGTGCGGTCACGCGCTAGCCTGGAGGAGTCCGCCTTCGTAGCTCAATGGATAGAGCATCGGCCTTCTAATCCGACGGTTGCTGGTTCGAGTCCAGCCGGGGGCACCCGAGGGCCTCCCGTCGAGGGGGTTGGCGAAGTCCGCGCCGAAGCGTAGCGTTCGCTCCATCGGAAGGAGTGCCACCATGAGCACGACCGAAACCCCCCAGGCCCTGTGGGTGGCCTACGGCACCGGCGGCGTCGTCGGTTCGATCCGCAAGGACGGCGACGGCTACACGGTGACGATGGCGGGTGCCGACGAGGTCACCGGCACGTACCCGTCGATGGACATCGCCAAGAGTGCGCTCCGCTCGCACATGAAGCCGAACAGCGACTGGCCGGAATTCCGCCAGCACTGAGCTCGGACTAGATCGTCAGACCGCGCTGACGACCCGCCGGCGAGACGCGGGGCGCCGTGCGTCCAGCAGCGGCAGAGCCAGATGCACCAGCGGGCCGATGGACACGGCGAAGAGCACCGTGCCGATGCCGACGGTGCCGCCCAGCAGCCAGCCGAGCACGAGCACCGTGGCCTCCACGGTCAGGCGGCAGAGCCACACGGGCCAGCCGAGTCGGGCATGCATGCCGGTCATCAGCCCGTCACGGGGACCGGGTCCGAAGTGCGCGCCGATGTAGAGCCCGGATGCCACGGCCACGAGCAGGATGCCCGCCACCAGTACGAGGAGCTGAGCGACGAGACCCGCGACGGGCGGGACCATGGCCAGGACGATCTGCATGGTGGTGCCCACCAGGAGGATGTTCGCGATCGTGCCGAGGCCCGGCTTCTGCCGGAGCGGGATCCACACCAGCAGCACCAGGAAGCCGATGATGTTCGTCACCCAACCGATGCCCAGTCCCGTGTGGATCGAGACACCCTGCGCGAACACGGTCCACGGGTCCACACCCAGTCCTGCCTCGACGGTGAGGGCGCAGCCCGTGCCGTAGAGGACGAGACCGATGAGGAGCTGGAGAACGCGGCGGGTCATGGGTCCATCCAATCGCACGATTGGCCATAACCGGCCAGTCCAATGGGGATAGCCTGGACTCGTGGACTCCCGTATCTCGGCTCGGATGCTCGCTCTCTCCCTGGGTGGATGGCGCACGCGGGAGCCCGCGTACGAAGCCCTGGCGGACGGCATCCGACTCCTGTGTCTCGACAACCGGCTCGCGCCCCGCACGGCACTGCCCGCCGAGCGCGAGCTCGCCGCGACGCTCAAGGTCAGCCGCACCACCGTGGCGGCGGCCTACCGCAGCCTCCGCGACACCCGCCACATCGAGAGCACGCGCGGCTCCGGCAGCGTGACACTGCCGCTGGGACGCCGCGAGCCCGGCCGGGTGGATCCCGACGCCGACACCATCGACCTCCAGCAGGCCAGCCCGCCCGCGTGGCCTGGGCTCGCCGGCGTGATCGCCGGGGTGGCGGGCTCCGCCGCGTCGCTCGTCTCGCGGGTGGGGTACGACGTGGTCGGCCGGCCGGAGCTGCGCACCGCCATCGCGGCCGGGTACGCGCGGCGCGGCATCCCGACGTCGGCGGACCAGGTGCTCATCACGACCGGGGCACAGGCCGCCATCCATCTCTCGGCGACCGTGCTGCTCAGCCGGGGCGACCGCGTGCTCGTGGAGACGCCGACCTACCCGCACGCCGCTGACGCGCTGCGCCAGGCCGGTGCCCGCCTCGTCGGGGTGCCGGTGACCACCGGCGACGGCTGGGACCTCGATCGGGCGGAGCAGGCCTTCTCGCGCGCCCTCCCGGTGATGGCCTATCTCATGCCCGACTTCCAGAACCCGACCGGCCGCTCCATGAGCGGTGAGGAGCGCGCGGCCGTCGTCGCTGCGGCGGAGCGCGTCGGCTGCACGCTCGTGGTGGACGAGACCACCGCCGAACTCGACATCGACCGGCCCGACGATCCGACGGCGCTGGTGTCGGACGATCCGTCGACGGTGGTGCGCATCGGGTCCGTCGGAAAGACGGTCTGGGGCGGACTGCGGGTCGGGTGGATCCGCGCAGACGGCGCCCTGATCCGCCGTCTGGCCGCCGCCCGCTCGACCCACGACCTCGGCACGCCGGAGTTCGAGCAGTCCATCGTGACCGAGCTGTTCCCGCGGATGCCGGAGATCGTCGCGCAGCGGTCGCACGTGCTCCGTCAGGGCCGCGACGCCCTGGTCGCCGCGCTGGGGCGGGAGCTGCCCGAATGGTCGGTGCCGCACGTCCACGGCGGGGTGTCGCTGTGGGTCGGACTGGATGAGCCGCTCAGCGCGGCGGTCGTGATGGAGGCCCGTTCACGCGGACTGCTGCTGTCGGCGGGCCCGCGCTTCTCCGTGGACGGCGGACACGACAGACACCTCCGCATCCCGTTCACGGCCACGCCCGAGAGCCTGGAGCGCAGCGCGGAGATCCTGGCCGCGTCGTGGGATCGTGTGCGACGCGCCGCGCCGGCGACGACGGCGCCGCGACTCGAGGCAGTCGTCTGATACGTGTCACCGGTGCCTGTGGTGGCGCGGGCATCTCCGCGTGTCGCCGCGTGTCGTCGCGCATCGCCGGTTGTCGCCGGTTGTCGCCGGTTGTCGCCGGCGCCGCTTATCGCCGGCGCCGCTTATCGCCGGCGCGGCTCAGCGGGACAGTCGCAGGGTGTCGAGCGCCTGCTCGCACGACCAGAAGTCACCGAGATCGCGGAAGGCCCGCGACAGCGGCTGATAGCGCAGCGCGCCGTAGCGCAGCGTCGCCCCCTGACCCGTCGCCCGGATGTGCCCGATGACGCGGCCGTCCCGACCGGTGATCCGCCAGAGGCCGGGAGCCGCTGTGACGGCCGTGAGGAGCGCGCGTCGTGCGGCCGTGATCACTGCCTCCGCCGCATCGAGCGTCGGAGAGGAGAGCTCGCGCGGCGCGTCGATCGTCCGTTTCGGTGTCGTCAGGGGCGTGCGCATGGTGTCTTCCTCTCGTCTGATGGATAGAACATAAGTTCGACCTCGGACATTCCGTTCCACCGGCGAAACGCCGATCCGATCGGGCAGTTCGCGCCTGCACGGCTCCTCCCCAACGTCATTCCGCGCTCTTCTGCCAACTGATGAACGCGGGCGCTTCCACCGACGCGACGCGCGCACGCACGCTGGAGATGCGCCGGCGTCCGGTGGGCACCCGGATGCCGGCGCGACTCGGAGAAGGTCTCCGAGCGGAGAGGGAACACATCATGAGCGACGTCATCACGGTCACCGGCAACATCGCGACCGAACCCGACCTCAAACAGACCTCGGCGGGGGCGGTCACGAGCTTCCGTCTGGCCTGCACCCAGCGGCGCTTCGACCGGAGCACGAACGCCTGGGTGGACGGACCCACCAACTGGTACACGGTCTCGATGTTCCGAGGCCTCGCCGAGCACGCCTACACATCCCTCCAGAAGGGGCACCGCGTCCTCCTGACCGGACGCCTCCGCCTCCGGGAGTGGGACAACGGGACGAAGAAGGGACTGACGGCCGAGATCGAGGCTGATGCGATCGGACACGATCTGCGGTGGGGAACCACCGTCTACGAGAAGGGCCAGACCTCCGGCGACGGCGCCGCGGCAGGCTCCACCGGCGCCGCCCGCACCGACGAGTGGGCTGTTCCCGGTGGCGACGGCTCGGACGGGACATCCGAGATCGCCGGGGAGGCCTGGACCGAAGCGGACGAGCGCTCCGCGGCGCAGGAGCCGATTCCCACGCCGTTCTGAGTCGGCGGGCGTCCGAGGTGGCCACAGGGCGTCGAACGGCGGGCACAGGTGCGTCCGCCGTAGACTCGGCCCGTGCTTCGTCGACGCGTCGTCCCCGACCCGCGTCGGAGCATCGATGCCGTTCCGGTTCGGATCCGCCGTGCGACGGCCCCGCTGCTCATCGGAGCGGTCATCGCCCTGCTCGTGGCCGGATGCACAGCCGGACCCTCCGATCCGGCGCCCGCGGAGCCTGCACCCACCGGCGACGGCGGGTCGCCGTCCGCGACGGCGTCGGCACCGGGGACGGCCGAGCCGACGCTGCCGCCCGCGCTGATCCCGACGGGGTCCGCGAGTGACAACCTCCCACTGTTCGCGTCGGTCGTCGACACCGTGTGGGCGAACGGGGCGCCCGTGACGGGCCGCAGCTACGTCGACGCCCTCTCCACCGCCGGCTTCGACAAGGCCGCGATGCAGGTCACCCAGGACGCGACCACGATCGGCAACCCGGCCGAGGCGATCCAGTTCGCGGTGCGGTGGGGCGAGGAGTGCCTGACGGGCCAGGTCGGGCCGACCACGCCGAGCCCCGTCACCGCCGTGCTGCCCGGACTGCCGTCCGGGGGATGCCTGCTGGGGGAGACGCGCGCGATCGACTGGTGACCAGCTCCATCGGCGGCTGCCGTCACCGTGCTGCGCGCGCCGTCGCCGGAAGGCGAGCAGCGCGCCGCCGCGTAGACTGGAGCGGATATGGCTGAGTACATCTATCAGATGGTCCGCGCGCGCAAAGCCGTGGGCGACAAAGTGATCCTCGACGACGTGACGATGTCGTTCCTCCCCGGAGCGAAGATCGGCGTGGTCGGCCCGAACGGTGCCGGAAAATCGACGATCCTCAAGATCATGGCCGGGCTCGACCAGCCCAGCAACGGCGACGCGAAGCTGAGCGCGGGCTACTCCGTGGGCATCCTGATGCAGGAGCCGGAGCTCGATGAAGACCAGACCGTGCTGGAGAACGTCCAGCAGGGCGTCGGCCCCATCATGGGCAAGCTGACCCGCTTCAACGAGATCTCCGGACTGATGGCGGATCCCGATGCGGACTTCGACACGCTCCTGGCCGAGATGGGCACCCTGCAGGAGGAGATCGACGCCGCCGACGCCTGGGACCTCGACTCGCAGCTCGAGCAGGCCATGGACGCCCTGCGCACCCCGCCGCCGGACGCCATCGTCTCCCACCTCTCCGGTGGTGAGAAGCGCCGCGTCGCGCTCTGCAAGCTGCTGCTGCAGAAGCCCGACCTCCTGCTCCTCGACGAGCCCACCAACCACCTCGACGCCGAGAGCGTGCAGTGGCTCGAGCAGCACCTCGCCAAGTACGCCGGCGCCGTGCTGGCCGTGACGCACGACCGGTACTTCCTCGACCACGTGGCCGAGTGGATCTGCGAGGTCGACCGCGGTCGCCTCTACCCCTACGAGGGCAACTACTCGACGTACCTCGAGAAGAAGCAGGAGCGACTGCAGGTCCAGGGTAAGAAGGACGCCAAGCTGGCCAAGCGCCTCGCGTCCGAGCTCGAGTGGGTCCGCAGCAACGCGAAGGGCCGTCAGACGAAGTCCAAGTCGCGTCTCGCGCGCTACGAGGAGATGGCGGCCGAGGCCGACCGCACGAGGAAGCTGGACTTCGACGAGATCCAGATCCCGCCCGGTCCGCGCCTCGGACAGCAGGTGCTCGAGACGAAGAAGCTCCGCAAGGGCTTCGGCGAGCGGGTGCTCATCGAGGACCTCTCGTTCTCGCTGCCGCGCAACGGCATCGTCGGCATCATCGGCCCGAACGGCGTCGGCAAGACCACGCTGTTCAAGACGATCGTCGGACTCGAGCCCGCCGACGGCGGAGAGGTCAAGATCGGCGAGACCGTCGACATCTCCTACGTCGATCAGAGCCGCGGCGGCATCGACCCGAACAAGAACCTGTGGGAGGTCGTCTCCGACGGCCTCGACTGGATCCAGGTCGGCAAGGTCGAGATCCCGTCGCGCGCCTACGTCTCGCAGTTCGGCTTCAAGGGCCCCGACCAGCAGAAGAAGGCCGGAGTCCTCTCGGGTGGGGAGCGCAACCGTCTGAACCTCGCGCTCACGCTCAAGCAGGGCGGCAACCTGCTGCTGCTCGACGAGCCCACGAACGACCTGGACGTCGAGACGCTCGGCAGCCTCGAGAACGCACTCCTCGAGTTCCCCGGCTGCGCCGTGGTCATCACGCACGACCGGTGGTTCCTCGACCGCATCGCCACGCACATCCTCGCCTACGAGGGCACCGAGGAGGATCCCGCGAACTGGTACTGGTTCGAGGGCAACTTCGAGGCCTACGAGCAGAACAAGATCGAGCGCCTCGGCGCCGATGCGGCCAACCCGCACCGCTCGACGTACCGCAAGCTCACGCGTGACTGACGAGCCGGCTCCGGCGGGGGAGGAGCGGCGCGTCCACGTGCCGATCCACCTCCGCTGGGGCGACCTCGACGCGTTCAACCACGTCAACAACACCTCGATGCTCAAGCTGCTCGAGGAGGCGCGTGTCCGCGCCTTCTGGCTGCCGGGCGAGGGGGAGGATGCTCCGCCGACCGCCGTGCTCGACTCGGGCATGCACAGCGGCATCCTGACCCTCATCGCCCGCCAGGAGATCGAGTACCTCGCGCCCGTGCCGTACCAGCGGCATCCCCTCGATGTGCAGCTCTGGTTCGGCGCCCTCGGCGGCTCCAGCGTCGAGGTCTGCTACGAGGTGCGCGGGCCGGTGCAGACGACCGCGCCGGGCGCGGAGCAGATCGTGTACGCGCGCTCGACGGCGGTGTTGGTGAAGGTCGACGCCGCGACCGGCCGGCCGACGCGGATCACCGCCGAGGAGCGGGCCGCATGGGAGCCGTTCGTCGGCGCGCCGATCGTCTACGGCCACCGGCGCTGAGCCTGCGGGTCAGACCGCGCCCGCCGGCACCCGCACCGTGATCTCCTGAGCGACGCTCGCGAGCAGCACGCCGTCGCGGCTGAAGATCCGGCCGGTCGACAGCCCGCGTCCGCCGCGTGCGCTCGGGGACTCCTGGACGTACAGCATCCACTCGTCGACCCGGCCCGCACGGTGCCACCACATCGCGTGGTCGAGGCTCGCGACCTTGAGCCCGGGCGTCGCCCAGGCCACACCGTGCGCGCGCAGCACCGGCTCCTGGATCGTGAGGTCGCTGAGGTAGGCGAGCGCCGCGCGGTGGATCGCCGGATCGTCGGGCAGCCGGCCACGGACGCGCAGCCACACCGCCTGGGCCGGCACCCGGTCGCCCTCGACGCTCACGTACACCGGCGAGGTCACGTGGCGGACGTCGACGGGGCTGTTGCGCATGAGACGCCACGCGGACGACGGCGCGTCGCGCAGCACGTCGGTCGAATCGCGGACACCGTCGGGGCCGGGGATGCCCTCGGGCATCGCGCCCTGGTGCTCCAGCCCCGGGTCCTCGTCCTGGAAGGACGCGATCATCGAGAAGATCGGCACGCCGTCCTGGAAGGCCTGCGTGCGGCGGGTCGAGAACGACCGGCCGTCGTGGATCCGGTCGACGGAGAACGTGAGACCGCGGGACGCATCTCCGGGGCGGAGGAAGTACCCGTGCATGGAGTGCGGCGCACGGCCCTCGGGCAGCGTGCGCGATGCCGCCACGATCGACTGCGCCAGCACCTGCCCGCCGTAGATGCGACCCGTCGGCATCGGCTGGCTCTCGCCCGTGAAGATGTCCTCGGTGGTGCGGGCCTGCGAGCCGGACAGGTCGAGCACTGCCCGCAGGGGCGTGAGCGAATCGGCCTCGGCGGAGGCGTGGTCCATCGAGCTCACAGCGTCTCCCGTTCCGGCGGCCGATGCCGCGCTTGGTAGTTTAGGCGGATGGCCGAACGCATCCTGTTCCCCGATGCCGACGCCGTCGTCGACGCCCTGACCTTCGCCGGACGCACGGCGCGACTGGGCGACGGCGCCGTGCGGCTGCAGGCCCGCCGCGGGACTCTGGCGATGTCCTCGGCTCCTCTCGCGCCCAAGACCCTCATGGATCCGACGCCCACGATCCTCGCGCTGCGGGCGCTGCCCGTCGATCCCGAACTCGAGTGCGATCTCGTGGTCGAGGCATCCGCTCTGCTGCGCGATCCGCTCGATGACCGGGCGGTGCTGCTGCCCGAGACGGCGCTCTCGGCGATGTGGGCCGGCATCTCCGCGCCGCGGGCCGGCTGGACCGCATCGACCGAGATCGAGGCGTCCGAGCTGGCCGCCCGCGCGCAGTGGGGGATCGCAGCCGTCGCCGAGGCGATGCCCGCCGACGCCGGCGAGGAGATCGTGCACACGGTGCGCGCGGCGGTGTGGGGGGAGTCGGACGCCGCGATCGCCGATCTTCCGCGCGGGGCGGCCTTCGCCGCCTTCGCCCTGGGGTTCATCGTCGGGCAGGAGTCGGCGCGCGTGCTGACCTCCGGGGCATGGACCCGGCTGTCGCTCACCCGAGGCCACATCATCGTGCGTCGTCCCGTGCGCGCCGGGCTCACGCAGGTGCGCACCACCGGTCGTCCGCCGGCCTCCTGAGCGCACGGGCGCCGTGAAAGGACCGCTCCCGCAGCTCGGTCGCGATGCCGCCCGGCGACTCCCGCGTCGGGTCCGGTGGGTTCAGGGTGCGTCCGGTGCGCGGCGGATGGTGAGGGGGAGGGATGCCGCGGCCGCCGCGTCATCGCGTCCGCCCGACTGCGGGCCGATGCCGCGGGGCTCGAAGGTGTTGACCATCGCGTGCGCCGCCCGCTCGAGGTAGTCCCAGAGCGTCGCCTCGAGGAGTGGTGGAAGGGCGAGGGCGTCGACTCCCGCCCGCATGTGGAGCAGCCAGCGGTCCCGTGCCTCCGGGTCGACGTGGAAGGGCATGTGGCGCATCCGCAGACGCGGGTGGCCGCGCTCCCGGCTGTACGCGGTCGGTCCGCCCCAGTACTGCTCGAGGAACCCGGTGAGACGCTCCTTGGCGGGGCCGAGGTCCTCCTCGGGGTACATCGGGCGCAGCACGTCGTCGCCGGCGACACCGGCGTAGAAGACGTCGACGAGCCGGACGAAGGCGGCGTGGCCGCCCATCTGCTCGTACATGCTGGCCGGGTCGATCGCGGGCTCGTCGGTCACGGCGTCTCGTCCTCCGGTGCCGGAGCGGGATGCGCCGCGCCCCGTGGCTTCTTCTTCGGCTTCCACACGGCGCCCGCGGCTGCCTGCGGAGCGATCTGGGTCGGCTTGGTCTTGGGCGGGTTCGCGCCGCGGACGCGGCTCGCACCCTCGAGTCCGGTGAGCATGATCGAGTTGAGCTGCGGCAGGGTGAGCCCGAGCCCGTCGATGGCGTTCTTGAGCCGCATGCGCAGCTCGCGCGCGACGTCGTCCTTCGCGCCCGCCCGCGTCTTCATCACGAGACGGATGACGAGCGCGTCGCCCGACACCGACTCCAGCCCCCAGACCTCGGGCGCCTCCAGGATGCGCGTGCGCCACTTGGGGTCCTTCGCGAGGCCTCGGGCGGCCTCGAGCATGGCGCCCTCGACCTCGGGGATGTCCGCGTCGGCGGGCACCGCGAGGTCGATGATGACGCGCGACCAGCCGAGCGACATGTTGCCGATGCGGAGGATCTCGCCGTTGCGCACGAACCAGAGCGTGCCGTTCACGTCGCGCACGTGCGTCACGCGGACGCTCACGTACTCCACGATCCCGGTGG
Source organism: Microbacterium lemovicicum (assembly GCF_003991875.1). Taxonomy (NCBI): domain Bacteria; kingdom Bacillati; phylum Actinomycetota; class Actinomycetes; order Micrococcales; family Microbacteriaceae; genus Microbacterium; species Microbacterium lemovicicum. The sequence goes on along the minus strand of NZ_CP031423.1, from coordinate 1,703,275 downwards.
CGAGGCCGAGATCGACGACGTCTCCGATGCCGATCTGGTCCTCGGCGACGATGAAGATGCCGTTGAGGATGTCCTTCACGATGTTCTGCGCACCGAAACCCAGCCCGGCGCCCACGGCCGCGGTCAGGAGCGTGAGTGAGCCCAATGCGGTCGGCGCGAGGAGGTTGACGATCATGAGCGCCGCGATGACGACGATCGACACGTTGACGATGTTGCGCAGGATGGACCCGAGCGTGCGGGTGCGCTGGACCAGTCGCACGGCCGCGAGCGGGGAGCGATCCAGCGCCATCGTGTCGTCGACGTTCGCCTTGTCCTTCGCACCCGAGACGATCCGCGTGACGATGCGGGCGATCATGCGCTGGAAGATCCAGGCCACGACCATCGCGCCGACGATGATGCCGGCGACCGTGAGCAGGTTCCAGCCGACCGACGCGAAGAACTGGCCCACCTGGGCCCACCACTCGGGGTTCGTGAAATCAGGCATCCCCCCGATTCTAACGAGGCACCCTCTGCCGATCCTGGGCGGTGCTCAGGACGCCGGCGAGTCCGGAGGGGGACCGGCGGGGGTGATCCCGGCCTGATGGGCGAGGATCACGGCGTGCACGCGATCGCGCGCGCCGACCTTCGCCATCACGCGTCCGACGTGCGTCTTGACCGTCGACTCGCTGAGGAACAGCTTCGCGGCGATCTCGGCGTTGGTCAGCCCGCCGGCGATCGCGGTGAAGACCTCGTGCTCGCGGTCGGTGAGCGCATCGAAGGTCGTGGGCGCCGCCGGTCCAGGAAGCGCCCCCACGAGATCGATGAGCCGCCGCGTGATGCGGGGGGCGAGAGCGGCATCCCCGGCATGGACGGCCCGGACGGCGCCGACGAGCTCGGAGCGCTGGGCGTCCTTGAGCAGGAACCCGCTGGCACCCGCGCGCAGGGCGGCGAAGGCGTCATCGTCGAGGTCGAACGTGGTGAGGATGAGGATGCGCGCGTCCGGCCACGCGCGGACGATCTGCTCGGTCGCTCCGATGCCGTCGAGCCGCGGCATCCGGACGTCCATGAGGATCACGTCGGGTCGGAGCTCCGCCGCCCGAGCGAGAGCCTCGGTGCCGTCGGCGGCCTCGCCCACCACCTCCATGTCGGGTTCGGCTTCCAGGACGAGCCGGAACCCCAGACGGATGAGGTGCTGGTCATCGACGATGAGCACCCTGATCGGCTCGGTCATGTCCCTGCCCTTCCGTCGTCGCGCGGGATCGGCAGTCGCGCGCGGACCTCCCATCCTCCTCCGGACGCGGGGCCGGCCGTCATCGAGCCGCCGACCAGGTCGACCCGCTCACGCAGGCCGCGCAACCCGAACCCGCCCGAGTCCGCCGACGTCGCGGCACCGGCGCCGTCGTCGCGGACGCGCACGACGATCTCGTCGCCGGTGCGACGAACGGTGACGCGCACGGCGCGGGCGTCGGGAGCGTGACGCATCGCGTTGGTGAGGGCCTCCTGCACGATGCGCCCCAGCGCGAAGCGGACGGAGCGCGGCACGTCCGCGAGGCTGCCGGTGAACTCGGACACGACCGGGAACCCGGCGTGCTGAGCCGCCGCCACCACGGCCGCCGGGTCGACGGGCTCGAGCGGATCGCGCGGCGACACCGAGGCCGAGGCCGTCGCCGGCGCATCCGACGTATCGCGCAGCACGCCGAGCATGGCGCGCATCTCCTCCAGCGCGCCGCGCGCCGTGTCGGCGGCGCTGAGGCTGGCCTGACGGCTGCGGTCGAGGTCGGCGGCGGCCGCGGCGCCCTCGGACAGCGCGACGATCACCGTCAGCGAGTGCGAGACGATGTCGTGCATCTCGCGGGCGATGCGGGTGCGCTCGGCGGCGGCCGCGAGTCGCGCCTGCTGGTCGCGCTCGACGGCGAGCTGACGCGAACGGTCGATGAGCGCCTGGAGGTAGCGGCGGCGGTTGCCGACGTTGACGCCCAGCAGGCTGCCGAGAAGCAGCGCCAGGATCGCGGACACGAAGGACGAGATGTGGTACCCGAGCTGCGCGGGCTCGGCCACGGCGAAGCCGACGGCGTACAGCGCCAGCGCCGTCCCCACGACGCCGAACGCGATCCAGCAGGCCCGCGCCGAGGCGTAGACGGCGACCGCGTAGATCGCGAAGGCCGGCAGCGGCTGGACCGCGGGTCCGAGGCTGGGCGGCAGGAGCAGGAGCGGAGCGGTGCCGGCGACGAGGGCCGCGAACGGATGCCGGCGGCGGAACAGAAGTGCGACGCCACCGGCGACGATCATCGCCAGGGCGATCCACATCTGCTCGGGCGTGGTCTCCTCCGGCGCACCCGCGCGGAGGGCGGCGGAGGGCAGGGAGAAGAAGACCGCGCTCAGGGCGATCACGACGTCGGCCAGCCGGGGATGCCGCGACCAGAAGCGGCGGAACACCCCGGGAGGCCGCGGCAGCAGCAGATCGTCGTCGACGCCCGTGGGGGCGTCGACGACGATCGTGCGGGCCTGGCGCGGCATCCGGCCGACTCTACGCGTCGCGCGTGCGCAGCACCGTCCAGCCGAGGCCGAGCGGCACGACGGCCCAGGCGACCATGGCCAGGAACGCCGGCAGCTTATCGCTGCCGCCGGTCGAGGCGAGCGTGCCTCCGGCGTTCGACGGCAGGTACTGGGCCGCGTCGACGAGCCACTGCCAGCTCTCGCCCGCGATCGAGAAGAGACTGAACACGATGGGCAGGACGAACAGCACGCCCACCGTGGCGGCTATGGCGCCGGCGCCGTTGCGCACGACGAACCCGAAGCCGAGACCGATGAGGGCGTAGACCACCATCGCGAACACGCCGAAGGCGAGCGGGATGACGGACTGGGACGCGTCGGACCAGTCGACGCCGGTCGTCACCAGGGGGGCGGTGACCAGGATCGCGATCGCGTAGATGACGACGGTCGTCGCGGCCAGCACGAGAGACACGACGATGGCCTTCGCGGCGAGCACGGCACCGCGACGGGGCTGCGCGGTGAGGGTCGAGCGGATCATGCCGGTCGAGTACTCGCCGGTGATCGCGATCGCCCCCAGGATGCCCGCCACGAGCATCGTGAACTGCGTGGGCAGCAGGATCACGTTCACGGCCGCCAGCGACGGACCGCCGCCGGGCCCGGCGCCCAGGTCTCTCGTCACGGCGGCGATCAGCGCCGACAGTCCGATCGACAGGACGGCCGCGACGGCGAGCGACCACCAGGTGGAGCGGAGGCTCACCAGCTTGATCCACTCGGAGCTCAGCAGGCGGGCGAAGGTGAGGCGGGACGGCGAGGTCGACGCCGAACGGGTGCGGAGCGCGGGCTCCGAGGTGACGGCGGTCATGAGATCTCCTTGGTCTTGTACTCGACGGCGTCGCCGGTCAGGGCGAGATAGGCGTCTTCCAGCGAGCCGGAGCGAGGGCTCAGCTCGTGCAGGGGGATGCCGAGGGAAGCGGCGAGGTCGCCGACGGCGACGGCCGCGGTGCCCGTGACGGAGGCGGCACCCGGCTCGACGGCGGTGACGGTGATGTCGGGTCCGGCGAGGGCGTTGGTGAGCTCGGTGAGACGCGGGGAGCGGACGACGAGGGTGGTCGTCGTCCAGGCGCGCACGAGGTCGGACAGCGGCGCGTCGGCGAGCACCCGCCCCCGGCCGAGCACGATGACGTGGTCGGCGGTCTGGGCCATCTCGCTCATGAGGTGGCTGGACAGCAGCACCGTCCGGCCCTCGGAGGCCAGATGGCGGACGAACTGCCGCACCCAGCGCACGCCCTCCGGGTCGAGGCCGTTCACCGGCTCGTCGAGGATCAGCGTGTGCGGGTCGCCCAGGAGTGCCGCCGCGATGCCGAGGCGCTGCCCCATGCCGAGGGAGAACTTGCCCGCCCGCTTGCCCGCGACGGAGCCGATGCCGGTGAGCTCGATCACCTCGTCGACACGGCTCCGGCCGAGACCGTGCGTGGCGGCCATGGCGCGCAGGTGATCGCGCGCGGTGCGCCCGGTGTGCACGGCCTTGGCGTCCAGCAGCACGCCCACCTCCGTCAGAGGCGAGCGGAGCGTCGCGTAGCGCGCGCCGCCCACGGTCACGGAGCCGGACGTGGGGCGGTCGAGCCCGACGATCATCCGCATCGTGGTGGACTTGCCCGCGCCGTTGGGTCCGAGGAAGCCGGTGACCTTCCCGGGGCGGACCGTGAACGACACGTCGTCGACGGCCGTCTTGTCGCCGAAGCGCTTGGTGAGTTGTTCTGCAACGATCATGTCTTCACCGTAGGGACAGCGACGTGCGCGCCGCGTCCCCCTGACGGCGGATTCCGACCGCGGCGGGTGGTACCACGGTGCCGGAGACGACGGATGCCCCGTCCCGCAGGACGAGGCATCCGTGACACCGCGCGCGGCGACTACTGCGCGTCGCGCTCCTGAACGGCCAGGGCGCGCTCGACTCCGGCGAGGTTCTCCTGCACCAGACGGCGGAGCGCGGGAGCGGCGTCCGCGTTCGCGGCCAGCCACGAGCGGGTCGCGTCACGCAGCGACCGGTCGGCGAGAGCCGCCGGGTACAGCCCCACGATGAGGTACTGCGCGATCTGGTAGCTTCGCGACTCCCACACCGGCAGCAGCATCTCGAAGTACGGTCCGACGAACTCGGCGAGCACCTCGCGGCCGGCCGGGTGGGTGAAGCCCATCGCGGTCGAGCGCACGATCGTGTTCGGCAGGTCGTCGCTGCCGATGAGCGAGTCCCATGCGATCCGCTTGGACGCGGCATCCGGCAGCGCGGCCTTCGCCTGCGCGGCGAACTCTCCGCCCTTCGCCGTGTTGTCGGCCGCACGGGCGTCGTCGATCTGCTGCGCCGACACCACTCCGCCGGCGGCGAGCGAGGCGAGCAGCTGCCACGACAGGTCGGTGTCGATCTGCAGGCCGGGCAGGGTGAGCTCGCCGTCGCGCAGGCGGCGGACGGTCTCCCACTGCGCCGGGGTCGCCGCCGCGCCCGCGAAGGCGGTCACGAACTGCAGCTGGCTGTCGCTCCCGGCCTCGGCGGCCTGTGCGAGGTCCCACAGGGCGTCGGCGACGCGCTCCCGCGTGGCCTCGCGCTTCTCCGGGGCGACGTAGGAGTTGGCCGCCAGCACGAGCTGTCCGAGCGTGGTGCGCACCGTGGTTGACTCGGTCTCGGCGCCGATGTTGCGCAGCACGAGCTCGATGTAGTCGCCGGCCGAGGCCTCGGCATCCCGCGTCTGATCCCAGGCCGCACCCCAGACGAGCGAGCGGGCGAGGGGGTCGCTGATCGCGCCCAGGTGATCGATCGCGGTCCGGAGCGACCGGTCATCCAGCCGGATCTTGGCGTAGGCCAGGTCGTCGTCGTTGAGCAGCACCAGGTCGGGCCGCGGAACGCCCTTCAGCTCGGGGACGTCGGTGCGGTCGCCGTCGACGTCGAGCTCGAGGTGGTGCACGCGCACCAGCGCGCCGTCGCGGAGGCTGTAGAAGCCGACGCCGAGACGGTGCGGACGGATCGTCGGGTAGTCGGCCGGCGCGGTCTGCACGATCGCGAAGCGCGAGACGGTGCCGTCGCCGGACTCCTCGATCAGCGGCGTGAGGGTGTTCACGCCCGCCGTCTCCAGCCACTTCTTCGACCAGCCCGAGAGCTCACGGCCGCTCGTGACCTCGAGCTCGGAGAGCAGGTCGGACAGCTCGGTGTTCGACCACTCGTTCTTCTTGAAGTACGCCGCGACGCCCGCGAAGAACTGCTCGATGCCCACCCAGGCGGCGAGCTGCTTGAGCACCGATCCGCCCTTGGCGTAGGTGATGCCGTCGAAGTTGACCTGCACGTCCTCCAGGTCGTTGATCGTCGCGACGACCGGGTGCGTGGAGGGCAGCTGGTCCTGGCGGTAGGCCCACGTCTTCTCCATGGCGTTGAACGTGGTCCAGGCCTCGGTCCACTCCGTCGCCTCGGCCGTCGCGATGGTCGACGCCCATTCCGCGAAGGACTCGTTCAGCCACAGGCCGTCCCACCACTTCATGGTGACGAGGTCGCCGAACCACATGTGGGCGAGCTCGTGGAGGATCGTGACGACGCGTCGCTCCTTCACGGCGTCGGTCACCTTGGAGCGGAAGACGTAGGTCTCGGTGAAGGTCACCGCGCCCGCGTTCTCCATGGCGCCGGCGTTGAACTCCGGCACGAAGAGCTGGTCGTACTTGGCGAACGGGTAGGGGTAGTCGAACTTCTCCTCGTAGTACGCGAAGCCCTCGCGCGTCTTGTCGAAGATGTAGTCGGCGTCCAGGTGCTCCCACAGGCTCTTGCGTCCGTAGACGCCGAGGGGGATCACGCGGCCCGAGGCGCTGGTGAGCTCGGAGAACGTCGACTCGTACGGGCCGGCGATGAGCGCCGTGATGTACGAGGAGATGCGGGGAGTGGGCTCGAAGGTCCACGTCGCCGTCTCTCCGTCGACGGCCGGCTCGGGGGTCGGCGAGTTGGAGATGACCTTCCAGCGCGCCGGAGCGGTGACGCGGAACGCGAAGGTCGCCTTCAGGTCGGGCTGCTCGAACACCGTGAACATGCGGCGCGAGTCGGGCACCTCGAACTGGGAGTACAGGTACACCTCGTCGTCGACGGGGTCCACGAAGCGGTGCAGGCCCTCGCCGGTGTTGGTGTAGAGGCAGTCGGCGTCGACGACGAGCTCGTTGTCGGCGTCGAGATCGTCGAGCGCGATCCTCGAGTCGGCGTACGCCTCGGCCGGGTCGAGCGATCGGCCGTTGAGGGTGATCGAGCGGATGTCGCCGGCGATCAGGTCGATGAAGGTGTCGGCGCCGGGGGTCGCGGCGAAGTGCACGACGGTGCGGGAGCCGAAGACCTCGGCGCCCCTCGTGAGGTCGAGCTCGACCTCGTATGCGCGGGTGTCGACGATGTCGCGACGCTCCTGCGCCTCGGTGCGGGTGAGGTTCTCTCCAGGCACGAAATTGCTCCCAGGGGTGAGGGGTTCGGATGCCGCGGACGGGCGCTGCTGGCGCCGGCGACAACCGTCCCAGCCTATGCCAGGCGCGTCCGAGCGGCCATCCGGCCTCCGGACGCGCCCCGCGTCTCGCACGGGTGTGAGAATCGAGGGGTGAGTTCACTCGAGCAGCAGCTGCCCGCCTCCTCGTCCGACCAGACGCCTCAGGTTCTCTTCGCCTCGCCGGCCGCATCCTCCGGCGCTCCGCACGTCGAGGTCCCCGTCGCCTACGACGGCATCCTCCTCGCCGGCTTCGGCGGTCCCGAGGGTCAGGACGACGTGATCCCGTTCCTCCGCAACGTCACCCGTGGGCGCGGCATCCCCGACGAGCGCCTCGAAGAGGTCGCCCACCACTACCGCCACTTCGGCGGGGTGAGCCCCATCAACGCGCAGAACCGCGAGTTGAAGGCGGCCCTCGAGGCCGAGATCGCCCGCCGCGGGCTCGACCTGCCGGTCTACTGGGGGAACCGCAACTGGGCCCCCTATCTCGAGGAGGCCGTCGCCGAGGCGAACGGCGCCGGTCACACCACGCTGCTGGCGATCGCTACGAGCGCGTACAGCTCCTTCTCGAGCTGCCGTCAGTACCGCGAGGACTTCGCCCGCGTGCTGACCGAGACGGGACTCGGCGGCACGGTCACGATCGACAAGGTGCGCCAGTTCTTCGACCACCCCGGCTTCGTCGCCGCCTTCGTCGCTGGTGTCCGCGACGCGATCGCGACCTTCCTCCAGGACGGCGTCGACCCGTCGGCCGTTCGCGTGCTGTTCTCCACCCACAGCATCCCGACCGCCGACGCCGAGCGCTCCGGTCCCCGCGAGGGCGACCCCGACCGCCCCGAGCTCGGTGAGGGCGGCGCCTACGCCACACAGCACCGCGCGGTCGCGTCGTACGTGATGGACGAGGTGGCCCGCGTCGTGCCCGGCGCCGACCGCGTCACCTGGGACCTCGTGTACCAGTCGCGCTCGGGCCCGCCCACGCAGCCCTGGCTCGAGCCCGACGTCGTCGACGTCATCGAGACGCTGTCCGACGCGGGCGTGCAGGCCCTCGCCATCGTGCCGCTCGGCTTCGTGAGCGACCACATGGAGGTGCTCTGGGACCTCGACACCGAAGCCATGGAGGCGGCGGAGGCCGCCGGCATCCGCGCCGTGCGCACTCCCACGCCCGGTGTCGACCCCGCGTATGTGTCGGGGCTGGTCGACCTCGTCGAGGAGCGCCTGAACGGCACTCCCGCGGCCGAGCGCCCGCACGTGACCTCGCTCGGTCCGTGGTTCGACGTATGCCGCCCCGGCTGCTGCGAGAACATCCGCGCGGGCTTCAAGCCCGCGGCATCCGGCATCCTGCCCTGAGCCGACCCCGCCCTGCGGCGGCGGCTCCGACGCTCCCTAGGATTGGCCCCATGCGCATCCACATCGCCACCGATCACGCCGGTCTCGAGTTCTCCACGCAGCTGCAGCACCACCTTGCCGAGGCCGGTCACGACGTGATCGACCACGGTCCGCTGGACTACGAGCCGCTCGACGACTACCCGGCGTTCTGCATCCGCGCGGCGCAGGCCGTGGTACGCGATCAGGAGGCCGGTGTGGAGGCCCTCGGTGTCGTCTTCGGCGGCTCGGGCAACGGCGAGCAGATCTCCGCGAACAAGGTGCGGGGCGTGCGGGCGGCGCTCGTCTGGAACATCGCGACGGCCGAGCTCGCCCGCGAGCACAACGACGCGAACGTCATCGCGATCGGCGCACGTCAGCACACGTTCGAGGAGGCGGCGAGCTTCATCGACCGCTTCATCGAGACGCCCTTCTCCGGGGAGGAGCGACACGTGCGGCGGATCGGGCAGATCGCCGCCTTCGAGGCAGACGGCTCGCTCCAGCCCGACCCGCGCGCGGCGGCGGGCGGCGGTGTCGTGGCCGGCGGCGAGGACGTGGACGCCGTGGATCCCGAGGCGGGCTGATGCCGGAGGGACACTCCGTCCATCGCATCGCCCGGCAGTTCGACCGCAACATCGTGGGTCGGCGGGTCGCGGCATCCAGTCCGCAGGGAAGGTTCGTCCAAGGCGCGTCGATGATCGACGGCCGCACCGCGACGTCGGTGAAGGCCGTCGCGAAGCAGATGTTCCTCGAGTTCGACGACGACCTCTGGCTGCGCGTGCACCTCGGCATGTACGGGGCCTGGGACTTCGCGGGCGAGATCGTGGTCGATCCCACCATCGCCTCCGCCAACGGGCGCATGGGGCAGACCAATCAGCGCGGCACCGTCGTGGACGACGCCGTGATGGATGCCGCGGGGGAGAACTCGCTCGACTCGATCGGCGCCCCGCGCCGCACCAGGACCCGCGTGCGCATGTCGGAGCAGACGTCCGGTCTCGACGACGAGGGGCAGCCGTGGCCGCCGCCCGTCGTCGGGCAGGTGCGCCTGCGGCTGCTCACCGAGATCACCTGCGCCGACCTCCGCGGACCGACCGCCTGCGTCATCCAGACCCCCGACGAGGTGGCCGCGACGATCGCGAAGCTCGGTCCCGATCCGCTCGTCGACGATCTCGCCGAGGGCGAGGAGCGCGTCGTCTCGGTCATCCGCCGCAAGCCCACTCCCATCGGCCTGCTGCTGATGGATCAGAGCGTGATCAGCGGCATCGGCAACGTCTACCGGGCCGAGCTGCTGTTCCGCGCCCGCCTGAATCCGCACACGCCGGGCCGCGACGTGCCCGAGGAGACCGTCCGCGACATCTGGCGGGATTGGGTGAAGCTCCTCGCCATCGGCGTCGAGACCGGTCAGATGATGACGATGGACGGACTGGATGCTGCGGCCCGCCGCCGCGCGATGGCCCGGCGTGCCGACCGGCACTGGGTCTACCACCGTGCCGGGCTGCCCTGCCGGGTGTGCGGCACGGAGATCGTGATGGAGGAGGCGGCGGGGCGGAAGCTCTACTGGTGTCCGTCCTGCCAGGCCTGACTTCTAGGCTGGGGGGATGCGTCAGAACCCCTCCTTCGCGATGACGGATGTCGCGGAGCTCCGCCGGCTCGTCGACCTCCACCCCTGGGCGACCCTCGTCAGCAGCACGGAGGACGGACTCATCGCCTCGCACTACGCGGTGCTGCTGGACGATGAGCGCGACGACCTCACGATCGTCGGTCACGTCGGCAAGCCGGACGACCTCATCCACGGCCTCGGCTCCCGCGAGCTGCTCGTCGTCATCCAAGGTCCGCACGGTTACATCTCCCCGTCCTGGTACGGGGACGCGGCATCCGTGCCGACGTGGAACTTCGTCTCGGTGCACCTGAGCGGGGTTCCGGAGCTGCTGAGCACCGAGGAGAACCTGGCCGTGCTCGACCGGCTCGTCGCCCGCTTCGAGTCGCGCAAGACCGACCCCCGCCTCATGTGGGAGACCCCGAACGATGCCGCCTTCATCGAGCGGCTCGAGCGCGGCACGGTGGGCTTCCGCCTCACGCCCACCCGCGTGGTCGCCAAGCGCAAGCTCAGCCAGAACAAGACCCCCGAGGTGGTCGAGAACGTGATCGCCGAGCTGTCGGGCGACGGGCCGTACGCGAGTGCCGAGCTCGCCGCCGAGATGCGGCGCGCGGCCGACGCCCGGACGCGTCCGTGAGCGCCGGCGTCGGTGCGACCGTCGGCACCATCCGGCGCGCGCGCATCGCCGGGGCGGGCCGCGAAGTGCTCCCCGACGACACGATCGCCTACGACGTCTTCCTCTCCGACGGCGTCATCGCCGACATCGCGCCGGCGGGCGCACTGCGGCCGCGCGGCGAGGTGCTCGACGCGGACGGCACCTGGCTCATCCCCGGCCTGTGGGACCACCACGTGCACGCGCTGCCGTGGGCGCTCGTCTCACAGCGAGCGGATCTCGGTGCCGCGGCATCCGCCGCCCACGCCGCCCGTCTCATCGCCGAGTCTCCCGTCCTGGTCGACGGGCGTCGCGTCGGCGTCGGGCTCCGCGACGCGCTCTGGTCCGATCGGCCCGATCTCGCGCTCCTCGATGCCGCGACGGGCGAGGTGCCGGCCTACCTCTACAACGCCGACCTGCACAGCATGTGGCTGAACTCCGCCGCGCTGCGCCGCGAGGGCATCACCGATGCCCCCGACGGCATGCTCCGCGAGACGCCCGCGTTCGAGGTGGGCCGCCGCCTCAACGCGGTCGACGATGCGGTCGCCGACGCGCTCATCGCGCAGATGGCGCAGGATGCCGCGGCCCGCGGCGTCGTCGGGCTCGTCGACCTCGACATGGCGTGGAACGCGGGCGCCTGGGCGCGGCGGGTGGACGGCGGATTCGACGCGCTCCGCGTGTCCTTCGGCATCTACCCGGAGCACCTCGACCGCGCGCTGGCCGAGGGGATGCGCACCGGAGACCGCGTGCGGGACGGCGGATCGGAGCTCGTGCGCGTGGGGCCGTTCAAGGTCATCACCGACGGCTCGCTGGGGACGCGCACCGCCGCGTGCTCGCATCCGTACCCCGACCATCCCGGCGACCGTGGGATGCTCACCGTCGCCCGCGACGACCTGCGGGCGCTGATGACGCAGGCGGCCGCCGGCGGTCTCGCGTGCGCCATCCACGCGATCGGCGACGTCGCCAACACCGAGGCGCTCGACGCCTTCGCCGTGACGGGCGCCTGGGGGACCATCGAGCACGCCCAGCTGGTGGCGCACGCCGACATCCCGCGATTCGCGCGGCTGGGAGTCGGAGCGAGCGTGCAGCCCGAGCACGCGCTCGACGACCGGGACATGTCCGACACGATCTGGGCGACGCAGACGGCGCTGCCCTACCCGCTGCGCGCCCTCGCCGACGCCGGAGCGACCGTGACGTTCGGCTCGGACGCCCCCGTGGCCGCCCTCGACCCGTGGGCGACGATGGCCGCGGCGACGCACCGCTCCAAGGACGGCCGCAAGGAGTGGCATGCCGAGCAGGGGCTCGATGCGGCGACCGCCCTCGCCGCATCGACGGCGGGCGGCTCCACCGATGGCGCGCGCATCGAACCGGGCGCCCGCGCCGACCTCGCCCTGACCGCGAGCGACCCCGTGATCGCGACCGGTCCGCAGCTGCGGTCGATGGCCGTCGCGGCGACGCTCCTCGGCGGGCGGCTCACGCACCGCGCCTGAGCGCCGCACGGACGGCTCACGCACCGCGCCCGTGTGCCCGGACGACCCGAGACCGGCAGGGGGGACAGCCCCCGTGTGCCTTCGGGAGCGGGTGGGATGCCGCATCCCCGCCCCGGCGAGAAGGCTGGGATCATGGACACGACGATGACCTCCCTCCCTCCTCTGGACGCCTCTGCGGCGCCGCCGACCCCAGCGAACAGGTGGTGGCGCACCTACGGCGAGCAGTGGCGACGCGTGCCGGGCAACGCGGTCTACCTGATCGCCGTCTTCGCCCTGGCCATGACGGCGGTGGGCGTGCTGGCGTCGCTGTTCTGGACGGGAGTGGCGCTCATCATCCTCGTCGTCGGGCTCCCGATCATCGTCGCCGCCCTGCTCGTCGCGCGCGGGCTGGGCCTGGGCGACCGGTTCCTGCTGAAGCTCACCGGCCTGCGCGACATCCCCGAGCCGGAGTGGTCGCGCGACCGCCCCGACCAGAACGGCTTCTGGATGACGCTGACGCGGCCGCTGCGCGTCGCGCACTACTGGGCCTACCTGGCGCACGGGATGATCGTGAGCCCGCTGCTGAGCATCGTCTCCTTCACCGTGACCGTCACATGGATCAGCGTCGCCGTCGGCGGACTGACCTCGTGGGTGTGGCTGCTGATCGCGCCGCGCGGCAGCGGCGGGCGCTGGGGGAGGGTCGTCACCGACGGCATCCCCGGGCTGGTCGGAGGCGCGGCGCCCGTGGCCGTGCAGATCCTGCTCAGCGTCATCGCGGGTGTCATCTTCGCCTTCACGCTCCCGTGGGTGCTGCGCGGCCTCACGATCGCCCACCACTCGATCGCGGAGTCGATGCTCGGACGCTGGCGCTCAGACGACCTCGCGGCCGAGGTGCGCGCCGAGGCCGCGGCCCGCGGTGCGGCCGTGCATGCGGAGGACGTCGCACTGCGACGCCTGGAGCGCGACATCCACGACGGGCCGCAGCAGCGGCTGGTGCGTCTGCAGCTCGATCTGGCCGCGCTCGAACGCCGCGCCGCGGCGGGCGACGGCGACGCCGCCGCCGAGCTCGCCCGCGAGGCCCGCGGGCACGCCCAGGCCGCCCTCGACGAGCTGCGCGCCCTCTCCAGCGGCGTCGCGCCGCCCCTGCTGCAGGATCGGGGTCTCTCCGCCGCGCTGAGCGCCGTCGCGGCCGGTGTGCCGCTGTCGGTCGACATCCGCATCGATCCGCGCATCGACGGGGCGGTCAGTCCCGAGATCGCCCGCACGGTCTACTTCACCGTGTCCGAGCTGTTCACGAACACGATCAAGCACGCGGGCGCGACGGCGGCGAGCCTGCACGCCTCGCTGCGTGAGCCGACGCCGCAGACGATGGGGATGCTGGACGTCGTCGTCACCGACGACGGACGGGGCGGCGCGCGCACCGTCGCCGGCCACGGCCTCGCGGGACTCGCCGAGCGGGTCGCGGGACTGCGCGGCGAGTTGGTGGTGCAGAGCCCCGTCGGCGGCCCGACGACCGTCGGCGTCCACATCCCGCTCCCCGGGATGCCGGCGTGAGCGCGCGGATCGCCGCCTATCCTGAACCCGTGACGACCGACCCCGACACCGACGACCGGACTCGGCTGATCCTCGTCGAGGACTCGGTGCTCCTGCGGGAGGGCCTGGTGCGGCTGTTCGACGAGGCCGGATACGTCACCGCCGGCGCCTTCGGAGACGCGGACGACATCGTGGCGCGCGTGACGGCCGCCCGTGCCGACGTCGCCGTTCTCGACGTCCGGCTGCCGCCGACGTTCCGCGACGAGGGCATCCGAGCGGCGCTCCGTCTCCGCGCGGAGGCTCCCGGCGTCGCGATCCTCGTGCTCAGCCAGTACGTCGAGGGCGTCTACGCCCGCGAGCTGCTGGCCGAGGGGGAGGGCGGCGTCGGCTACCTGCTGAAGGATCGCGTCACGTCGCTGGAGGACTTCACCGATGCCATCCGCCGCGTGCGCGCGGGCGGCACCGTGCTCGACCCGGTCGTCGTGCGGCAGCTTCTGGCCGCCCGACCCGATCCGCTCTCGGCTCTGACGCCGCGCGAGCGCGACGTGCTCGAGCTGATGGCCGAGGGCCGCAGCAACATGACCATCGCGCAGCGGCTGCACATCGGGGTCGGAGCGGTCGAGAAGAACGTCACCGCCATCTTCCAGAAGCTGCGCCTGGAGGAGTCGGGTTCCGACCACCGGCGCGTGCTCGCCGTCCTCGCGTTCCTGCAGCGCGGCTGAGGCCGGCACCGCGCCGACACGACGACGCCCCCGGCACCGCCTGGTGCCGGGGGCGTCGTCGTGCGCGTGTCAGGAGGAGAGGTGCGCCACCAGGAACCAGCGGTCCTTCTCGATGCCGCGCTGGATCTCGATCGCAACGTCCTGGCTGCTGGCGTCGACCTCGCCGAGGCCTTCGACGGCAGCGCGGATGTCGACGAGGACGGCGTCGATGTCGCTGATGACGTCGCTCACGACCTCATCCCACTGCGCGAAGCCGGCGGGCACCGCGGTGTCCTTGACCTTCGCCGAGATGGTGGCCAGGCGCGCGTCGATCGGCAGGCCCAGGGCGACGATGCGCTCGGCGGCCGTGTCGGACCAGTCCTGTGCGTGCGTCACGACGCTGTCGAGCAGCTCGTGGATGGGGAGGAAGTTCGTGCCGCGCACGTTCCAGTGGGCCTGCTTGCCGTTGACGACGAGGGCCTGGAGTCCGAGCACGACGGGGGTGAGGAACTGGGCGGTGCCGGCGGCGACCGTGGGGTCGGCGGCAGTCGCGGGAATGGTGTGGATCTTGCTCATGGTGTCCTCCGTCTGCGGCGAGCTATCTCTGACGTTTCCAACGGTACTCAGCGCGCATCACTCCGCAAGCAAGCTGAGGCTGGGCTAATCCGGCACTCCGCGCCGGACGGCACCCGGCGCCGGGCACCGTCGAATGCACGGGATGTCGCGCCCCAGCGGCTACCGTCGAGGGGTGCCATCCGCAGACGCCGACCTGGGCCCGCAGGACCTCGACGCCCCCGCCCGCACCGTGCGCCGCGAGCCGACGCGCCGCTCGCCGGAGCACGCCGAGCCGTCCCGGTTCCTGCCGCACGTGCAGGGCCTGCGCGCGATCGCGGTGCTGTTCGTCGTGCTGTACCACTTCTGGCCGGCACGACTGCCGGGCGGCTACGTCGGCGTCGACATCTTCTTCGTCATCTCCGGCTATCTGATCACCGCGCACCTGATGCGAGAGATGGTCGCCACCGGCTCGATCCGGCTCGGCCAGTTCTGGGCCCGCCGGGCCCGCCGCCTCCTTCCCGCATCGCTGCTCGTGCTGCTCTTCTGCGCGCTGGCGGCGATGTCGCCCTATCTGACGCCGACCTCCGCACTGCCCGACGAGGTGCAGGAGATCGTCGCCTCGACGTTCTACGTCGAGAACTGGTTCCTCGCGCTGAACTCCGCCGACTACCTCAACCACTCCGGCGACCCGACCACGGTCCAGCACTACTGGTCGCTGTCGCTGGAGGAGCAGTTCTACGTGATGTGGCCGCTCATCCTGCTCCTGGCGGCCTGGATCGCCGTGAAGTACTTCCGCGGCGACCGGCGGCGGGCGGTGCTCATCGCGATCGGGGCCGTGACCGCGGCATCCTTCCTCTTCTGCGTCGTGTTCACCCTCACGAACCCCGCCCCGGCATACTTCGTGACCTTCGGGCGCATGTGGCAGTTCGGCGTCGGCGCGCTCGTCGCCCTCATCCCCGCCCTCCGCGTGCGCAACCCGCTGCTCAGCTTCGTGCTCGGCTGGGGCGGCATCCTCGTGCTGCTGTACACGGCGTTCCGCTTCGACGGCCAGACGCCGTTCCCCGGCTACGCCGCCGCGCTGCCGACGATCGGCGCGGCCGCCGTCATCGCCGCCTCCAACACCGAGCGGTGGTGGCAGCCGACGCGGATCCTGGCGGTCCGGCCGATGCGTTTCACGGGCGACATCTCGTATTCGCTTTACCTCTGGCACTGGCCGCTCATCGTCATCGCGCCGTCGGTGCCGTTCTGGGGGCTGACGATCTATCACCGCGTCGCGCTGCTGGGCATCTGCTTCGTGCTGGCCTGGCTGACCAAGCGCTTCGTCGAGGACCCCGCCCGGCAGTGGAAGGCGCTCACCTCGCGTCCTGCGCGGCTCAGCCTGTGGGCGTCGCTCGCGGCGATGCTCCTCGTCGCCGGCACCGCGGGCGCGGCCTGGGCCGTCAACGCCCCCGCCTATCGCGACGGCGTGCAGGCCCTCGCGCAGCTGCGGGAGGATCCGCCCGACTGCTTCGGCGCCGCGGCGGTGCTGGAGGACGGCTGCGCCGGCACCGACTTCGGCGACACCATCCTGCCCGCGCCCGGTTTCGCGGGAGTCGACAGGCCGGCCGATTCGCAGTGCTTCGTGCAGCTGAACGACGCGCGCCCGGTGTCGTGCGACTTCGGCTCCGACGACCCCGCCGCGCCGACGGTCGCCCTGATCGGCGACAGCCACGCGTTCCAGCTCCTGACGACCTTCCAGCGCATGGCGCAGGACAACGGCTGGCACCTCGTGACCTACTTCAAGGGCGCCTGCCCGTGGAACGACACGCCCCTGTCGACGCCCGGCGCGTTCGGCGACGCCTGCACGCAATGGCGCTCGGGTGTGACGGCGGCCCTCGACGACCGTGACATCGACGCCGTCTTCACCGCCGCGATCGCCACGACGCCCTACGCCTCCGCGGGGTACGACTCGTCGTACGCCGCCGCCGTCGCGGGCTACCGCGACGCGTGGGGACGGATGCTGGATCGCGGCATCCCGGTCGTCACCGTCGTCGACAACCCGGTGTGGGAGACCGACCCGAACAAGTGCCTCCGCACGCGCGACGAGTCGCAGTGCGACGGTGCGCGATCGGCTGTGCTCGTCGCGGAGGATCCGCTGCGGGAGGCCGCGACCGGGCTCGACGGCGTCACGCTGCTCGACTTCACCGACGTCTTCTGCGACGACACCACGTGCTTCCCCGTCGTGGGCGGGGCCAACCTGTACCGCGACCAGGACCACCTCACGGTCACCTTCGCCGACTCGCTCGCACCGCAGTACACCCGCGCCATCCAGGACGCGCTGGCGGCGCGGGCGCCCTAGCGTGCGCCGGGTCGGGCCCGCGGATTAGGGTCGGACCATGCCGATCGCCGAGGGTGCCTCCGTCCTGTCCGTCGCCGGGAGAGCGCCCTCGGTGCCGGAGAGCGCGTTCGTCGCCCCCGGGGCCCGCGTGGTGGGCGACGTCGTCATGGGGGAGTCCTCGAGCATCTGGTACAACGCCGTCGTCCGCGGCGACAGCGACCGCATCACGCTCGGCGCGGGCAGCAACCTGCAGGACAACGTCTCGGTGCACGTCGACGCCGGTCACCCGGTCGTGATCGGAGCGGACGTGTCCGTCGGGCACAACGCCGTCGTCCACGGCTGCACGGTCGGCGACGGCTCGCTGATCGGCATGGGCAGCGTCATCCTCTCCGGCGCCGTCATCGGAGCCGGATGCCTCGTCGCCGGGGGAGCGGTCGTGCTCGAGGGGACGGTCGTGCCCGACGGGTCGCTGGTGGCGGGCGTCCCCGCGAAGGTGCGGCGCGAGCTGACGGCGGAGGAGCGGGAGAAGATCCTCCGCAATGCGCGGATCTACCGCGAGCACCTGGCCGCGCACGCCGACGCGCGCGCCCTCTGAGGAGGGTGGCCCTCCACCTCGGGAGGCGGGGAGTCGGGCGGGATATCGGAGGGGCTGACGGGAATCGAACCCGCATCATTAGTTTGGAAGACTAAGGCTTTACCACTAAGCTACAGCCCCGATGTGGCCGCCCCTCGCGATCGCGCGGTGCAGCATCCCGAGTCTAGCCGATCGGCGTCGCACGCCTGAACGGCGCGCGCGACGCTCAGGAGGACGCACACCTCCGTCGGCTAGACTTCTCGACGGTCGTTTCGTGTCCGCGCGCGCGCGGGTCCTGCCCGGGGCGTAGCTCAGCTTGGTAGAGCGCCCGCTTTGGGAGCGGGAGGCCGCAGGTTCAAATCCTGTCGCCCCGACCACGAGACCCTCCGAACCCCCGACCTTCAGCCGCCGCGCGCATGCGCGGAACACAGAGGAGAACGAACACATGGTGAACAGCACCGTCGAGCAGCTCAGCCCCACGCGGGTCAAGCTCCACATCACGGTCACGCCCGACGAGCTCAAGCCGAGCATCGCGCACGCGTACGAGCACATCGCGCAGGACGTGCAGATCCCCGGCTTCCGCA
The DNA here is from genome assembly GCF_003991875.1 of Microbacterium lemovicicum. Taxonomy (NCBI): domain Bacteria; kingdom Bacillati; phylum Actinomycetota; class Actinomycetes; order Micrococcales; family Microbacteriaceae; genus Microbacterium; species Microbacterium lemovicicum. The sequence goes on along the minus strand of NZ_CP031423.1, from coordinate 1,684,972 downwards.
AGGGCAAGGTTCCCGCGCCGATCATCGACCAGCGCATCGGACGCACCGCCGTGCTCGAGCACGCCGTCAGCGAGGGTCTCGACACGTTCTACCGCGAGGCCGTCAGCGCCCACAACGTGCGCGTGCTCGGCCGCCCCAACGCCGACGTCAAGGAATGGCCGAACGAGAAGGACTTCTCCGGCGATCTCGAGGTCGAGGTCGAGGTCGACGTGCGTCCCGAGTTCGACCTGCCCGAGCTCGAGGGCCAGACGATCACCGTCGACGCCGTCGAGGTCGACGACGCGGCCATCGACGAGGAGCTCGACCGACTGCGCAGCCGCTTCGGCACGCTGATCACGGTCGACCGCCCCGCCGCCACGGGCGACTTCGTCGAGCTGAACCTCGTCGCGACCATCGAGGGCGCCGAGATCGACCGCGCCGAGGGCGTGTCCTACGAGGTCGGGTCCGGCGAGCTGCTCGAGGGCATCGACGAGGCGATCGACTCGCTGACCGCGGGCGAGGAGACCACCTTCCGCTCGAAGCTCGTCGGCGGCGACCACGCCGGCGAAGAGGCCGAGGTCGTCGTGACCGTCACCGCCGTCAAGGAGCGCGAGCTTCCCGAGGCCGACGACGACTTCGCGCAGATCGCGAGCGAGTTCGACACCATCGCGGAGCTCCGCGAGAGCCTGTCCGAGCGCGTCGGCCAGCAGTCGGCGTTCACGCAGGGCTCCGCCGCACGCGACAAGCTGATCGAGGAGCTGCTCACGCAGGTCGAGATCCCGGTGCCGGCCGCACTCATCGAGGCCGAGGTGCACAGCCACCTCGAGGGCGAGAACCGCCTCGAGGACGACGTGCACCGCGCGGAGGTCACCGAGGCCAGCGAGAAGCAGTTCAAGACGCAGATGCTCATGGACGCCATCGCCGAGAAGTTCGAGGTGCAGGTCTCCCAGGAGGAGCTCACCCAGTACCTCATCCAGTCCGCCGCGCAGTACGGCATGGCGCCGCAGGAGTTCGTCGAGGCGATCCAGCAGAACAACCAGCTGCCCGCGCTCGTCGCCGAGGTCGCCCGCAACAAGGCCCTCGCCGTCGCGCTCGGCAAGGTGACCGTCGTCGACACGGCCGGCAAGTCGGTCGACCTCGCCGGCTTCGTCGCCACCGACGACCCCGAGCTCGAGGCCGAGGACGAGGTCGTCGAGGAGGCGCAGGAGATCGCGGATGCCGCAGCCGACGCCGACGACGTGATCGCCGCCGAGGAGGCCGAGGCGCCGAAGAAGCCGGCCCGCAAGAGCACCAAGAAGGCCGCCGCCGAGGCCGCCCCCGCCGAGGACGCCGCGCCCGCGGCCGACGAGGCCGAGGCGCCGAAGAAGCCGGCCCGCAAGAGCACCAAGAAGGCAGCCGAGTAACGACGGACGCACGAAGGGGACGGATGCCGCGGCATCCGTCCCCTTCGCCTTGTCCGGGAGGGACGCATGACAGACACGTGGGATGACCGGATGGCCGCCGTCTGGGCGGACGAGACCCTCGGCGACGACGAGCGCATCGCCGCCGTCGACGCCCTCGCGGCCGAACGCGCGGAGGACGACGCCCGCGCGCTGTTCGAGCGTGCCGGCGCACGCGACTCCGCCGGCCGGGAGGGCGAGGCGGAGACGCTCTACCGCCGGGCGCTGGAGGCCGGCCTCGATCCCGAGCACCGGGTGCAGGCGGTGATCCAGCTGGCGAGCACGATCCGCAATCTGGGGAAGACCGGCGAGGCGCTCGCGCTGCTCGAGCAGGAGTACGCGCGCGGCGGCGACGACGGCTTCCACGACGCGGCGGCGGCGTTCTACGCGCTTGCGCTCAGCAGCGTCGGCCGTGACCGCGAGGCGGTCTCCGTCGCGCTCCTCGCCCTCGCTCCGCACCTCCCGCGCTATATCCGTTCCGTGACCGGATACGCGCGGGAACTGCTCGACCCGCGGGGCTGATCTGCCGAGGGCGAACACGGCCGGGGCGGCGGATGCGCGCCGGTAGATTCGTTCCCACGACCACGAATTCAGGAGCACACATGGCCGCTGAACCCCTTATCGCGACAAGCGTCTTCGACCGCCTGCTGCGGGACCGCATCATCTGGCTCGGGTCGGAGGTGCGCGACGAGAACGCCAACGAGATCTGCGCCAAGATCCTCCTTCTCGCCGCCGAGGACCCGGAGAAGGACATCTTCCTCTACGTCAACTCGCCCGGTGGATCCATCACCGCCGGCATGGCGATCTACGACACCATGCAGTTCGTCCCCAACGACATCGTCACGGTCGGCATCGGCATGGCCGCCTCGATGGGACAGCTGCTGCTGACCAGCGGCACCAAGGGCAAGCGCTACATCACGCCCAACGCCCGCGTCCTGCTGCACCAGCCCCACGGCGGGTTCGGCGGAACCTCCAGCGACATCCAGACCCAGGCCCAGCTCATCGTCTCGATGAAGAACCGCCTGGCGGAGATCACCGCCGCACAGACCGGCAAGCCGGTCGAGCAGATCAACGAGGACGGTGACCGCGACCGCTGGTTCACCGCAGAGGAAGCCCTCGAGTACGGCTTCGTCGACCACATCCGCGCCCACCTCTCCGACGTCGTCGGCGGCGGCGGAACCGACGCGGACTGACCCGAAGGCGAAAGACAGGAACGACACATGGAAACCCCTACCTTCGGCGCACCGCAGGCCCGCGGCATCCAGATGCCCGGCAGCCGCTACATCCTGCCCCAGTTCGAGGAGCGCACGGCCTACGGCTTCAAGCGCCAGGACCCGTACAACAAGCTCTTCGAGGACCGCGTCATCTTCCTCGGCGTGCAGGTGGACGACGCCTCGGCCGATGACGTCATGGCGCAGCTCCTCGTGCTCGAGAGCCAGGACCCCGACCGCGACATCATCATGTACATCAACTCGCCCGGCGGCTCGTTCACGGCCATGACGGCGATCTACGACACGATGCAGTACATCTCCCCCCAGATCCAGACCGTGGTGCTGGGCCAGGCCGCGTCGGCCGCCGCCGTGCTGCTGGCCGCCGGAGCCCCCGGCAAGCGCCTGGCGCTGCCCAACGCCCGCATCCTGATCCACCAGCCCGCCATGGGCGAGGCGGGCCACGGTCAGGCGTCGGACATCGAGATCCAGGCGGCGGAGATCCTGCGCATGCGCACGTGGCTCGAGGAGACGCTGGCCAAGCACTCCCGCCGCGACGTGGCGCAGGTCAACCGCGACATCGACCGCGACAAGATCCTGTCGGGCGTCGAGGCCGTCGAGTACGGTCTCGTCGACCAGGTCCTCACGACGCGCAAGCGCGTGCCGGCGGCGCTCACCAGCTGATCGGATGCCGCGAACGCCCCGTCTCCCTGGAGGCGGGGCGCTCGTCGTGCGGGGCGCTCTTCACAACGCGCGCCGCAATCCGGCCGATGTCGACACCAGAGGCTAGGCTCATCGGAGTGGTCGGGGAAGCCCCGGCGATGAGGAGGAGCCTGATGGCACGCATCGGTGAGAGCGCCGACCTTTTCAAGTGCTCCTTCTGCGGCAAGAGCCAGAAGCAGGTGCAGCAGTTGATCGCCGGTCCCGGCGTCTACATCTGCGACGAGTGCGTCGAGCTGTGCAACGAGATCATCGAAGAGCGCATGGCCGAGTCGACGACCGGCGTCGTCTCCGACTTCGATCTGCCGAAGCCGCGCGAGATCTTCTCCTTCCTCGAGGAGTACGTCGTCGGGCAGGAGGCGGCCAAGCGCGCCCTCTCCGTCGCCGTCTACAACCACTACAAGCGCATCCGCGCCCACGGCACCCTCCAGACCGCCGAGCAGCGGGCTGACGAGGTCGAGATCGCCAAGAGCAACATCCTGCTCATCGGCCCGACCGGCTGCGGCAAGACCTACCTCGCGCAGACGCTCGCGAAGCGGCTCAACGTGCCGTTCGCCGTCGCGGACGCCACGGCGCTCACCGAGGCCGGCTACGTCGGCGAAGACGTCGAGAACATCCTTCTGAAGCTGATCCAGGCTGCCGACTTCGACACCAAGCGCGCCGAGACCGGCATCATCTACATCGACGAGGTCGACAAGATCGCGCGGAAGGCCGAGAACCCTTCCATCACGCGTGATGTGTCGGGGGAGGGCGTGCAGCAGGCTCTCCTGAAGATCCTCGAGGGAACGGTCGCCTCCGTGCCGCCGCAGGGCGGGCGCAAGCATCCGCACCAGGAGTTCATCCAGATCGACACGACGAACGTGCTGTTCATCGTGGCGGGCGCTTTCGCCGGTCTGGAAGACATCGTTTCCAGCCGCGTCGGCAAGCACGGGATCGGGTTCGGTGCTCCGCTGCATGACAAGGACGACGACCAGAGCCTCTTCTCCGAGGTGCTGCCGGAAGATCTGCACAAGTTCGGCCTCATCCCCGAATTCATCGGCCGCCTGCCCGTCGTGGCCTCGGTGACGCCGCTCGACCAGGATGCGCTGATGGAGATCCTGACGGCCCCGCGCAACGCGCTGGTGAAGCAGTACCAGCGCATGTTCGAGCTCGACGGCGTCGAGCTGGAGTTCGACCACGACGCCCTGCGGGCGATCGCCGACCTCGCCGTGCTGCGCAAGACCGGCGCCCGCGGCCTCCGGGCGATCCTCGAGGACGTGCTCGGGCCGATCATGTTCGACATCCCTTCGGCCGAAGACGTCGCCAAGGTCGTCATCACCCGCGCCGCGGTCGATGACGGCGCCGCTCCGACCGTCATCCTGCGGGAGAAGCGCAAGAGCGCCTGACGCTGTGGACGTCGGAGGGCCCGCGGCATCGCCGCGGGCCCTCCGACGTCCGGGGTGGTCAGCAGCTGGGGCCGTCGAATCACGTGATCTCGGGTGCTCGGATGAGACCCGACACAGGACGAGCGCGCCTCATTCGGAAGCGTCGGTGGCCGCCGGTAGCGTCCGAGCCATGTCACGAGTCCTCTTCGATACCGCAACCTCGCTCAACGGCTGGATCGCCGACGAGCAGAACTCGCTCGCCTGGCTCTTCGCCGTCGACGGCGGGGCCACCCCGGACGACTCCCTGCTGCCGCCCGACGCCGGGCTGCTGGTCGAGGGTTCGACGACCTACGAGTGGGTGCTCGCCGAGTCCGACATCCTCGCGCACCCCGAGAAGTGGTCCGAGTTCCACGGCGATCGCCCCACGTTCGTCTTCACGACCCGCGAGCTCCCCGTGCCGGAGGGAGCGGACGTCAGATTCGTCTCGGGCTCCGTCGCCGACGTGATGCCCGCTCTCCGATCGGCGGCGGGGGAGCGCGACATCTGGGTCGTCGGCGGGGGCGACCTCGCCGGTCAGTTCCTCGATGCGGGACTGCTCGACCAGATCGCCCTATCGATCGCACCCGTGCTGCTCACCGGGGGAGCGCCGCTCCTTCCGCGGCGGCTCGAGTCTGACCGCCTGCGGCTGGTGTCGGCCGAGGCCGTGGGCCCCTTCGCGCGGCTCATCTACGAGGTGGCAGCGGCGGCGGACTGACCGGATGCCGGCCACGGCGCGATGCCGATGTCGACCACGGGCTGTCGCCGGGAAGAGAGGTCCGGCCGCGGCAGGACGATCCAGCGAGGAACGTCCTGCCGCGGCCGGAACGCCTGCTCCGACGGGCTGGCGGAGGCGGGGCGGCGGCGGCGCGGGTCAGCCGGTGAGACCGCGACGCTCCAGCAGCGGTTCGATGGCAGCATCCCGCCCACGGAAGTCGCGGTACGCCTCGAGCGGGTCCTTCGACCCCCCGACGCCGAGCAGACGGTCGCGGAAGCGATCGCCGTTGCCGCGCGTCAGGCCGCCGTTCTCGTGGAACCACTCCACCGTGTCGGCGTCGAGCACCTCGCTCCAGATGTAGGAGTAGTAGCCGGCGCTGTATCCGCCCGAGAAGACGTGCGCGAAGTACGTCGACGAGTAGCGCGTGGGCACGACGGGGTTGTCGAGTCCGATGTCGGCCAGTGCGGCGGCCTCGAAGGCGGCGACGTCGAGGTCGGCTTCGGCCTCGGCACGACTGAGGCCGTGCCAGGCCTGGTCGATCCAGGATGCCGCGAGGTACTCGCTCGTCGAAAAGCCCTGGTTGAACGCCTCCGACGCGGTGAGCTTCTCGATGACGTCGGCCGGCAGCGGCTCGTCCGTCTCGACGTGGCGCGCATACGCCGTCAGGACCTCCGGCCAGTAGATCCACATCTCGTTGACCTGGCTCGGGAACTCCACGAAGTCGCGGAACACCGCCGTCCCGGCGAAGTGCGGATACGTGACCGTCGCGAACAGACCGTGCAGCGCATGACCGAACTCGTGGAAGAGGGTGGTCACCTCATCGAGGGTGAGGAGCGTGGGCTGCCCGGGTGCCGGCTGGGGCACGTTGAGGTTGTTCACGACGACCGGGTCGGTGCCGCGCAGGTGCGACTGGGTGACGAGCGAGTTCATCCACGCACCGCCGCGCTTCGTGTCACGGGTGTACAGGTCGAGGATGTACAGCCCGAGCGGAGAGCCGTCCTCGTTGGACACCTCGAACACGCGCACGTCCGCGCGGTAGGCCCGGAGGTCGGCGCGCTCCGCGAACGTGATGCCGTAGAGCGCGGTGGCCGCGGCGAACACGCCGTCCTGCAGCACGCGCTCCGCCTCGAACCACGGCCGCAGCGCGGAGCGGTCGAGGTCGTACTCCGCGGCGCGCACCTTCTCCGTGTAGAACGCCCAGTCGTGCGCCTCCAGCGGGAACGGGGCGTCGCCGCGGTCGATGAGCGCCTGCAGCGCCTGCTGCTCGCGCACGGCATTGGCGGCGGCGGGTCGGGCGAGCCGGCGCAGCAGGTCGTGCACCGCCTCCGGGGTTCCCGCCGTCTCATCGGCCGTGACGGCGGCCGCGTGCGAGGAGTAGCCGAGCAGTTCGGCGCGCTCGGCGCGCAGCCGGACGATCTCCCGCAGGACGCCGCGGTTGTCGTTCTCGTCGCCGCGGGAGCCGCGCGAGCGCGAGGCCGCCATGATGCGACGTCGGCTCTCGCGATCGGTGAGCACCGACAGGTACGGGTGACCGGTGAAGAGGGTCAGGGTGACGACGTAACGTCCGGGCAGTCCGCGATCCTCGGCGGCCCGTGCCGCAGCCGACAGCTCGCCGTCGGTGAGACCGTCGAGCTCCGCGGCATCGTCGAAGACGACGGCGAGGTCGTTGGTGTCGGCGAGGAGGTTCTTCTCGAAGGTCGTGGTCAGGGTCGACAGCCGCTGGTTCAGGTCGGTGAGACGGGCCTTGGCGTCATAGTCGAGGCCGGCGCCGGCGAGCGTCATCTCGCGGTGGTGACGGCGCACGAGCCGCTCCTGCTCGGGGTCGAGGCCGAGGCTCTCGAGCTGGTCGTGCAGGGTGCTGATCCGCCAGTACAGCGCGCTGTCGAGCTGGATCGCGTCGTGGTGCGCCGACATGAGCGGCGCGAGCGTCTCGTCGATCTCCTGGACCTCCGCCGTCGCGTCGGCCGATGACACGGTGTAGAACGTCCGGGCGACGCGGTCCAGGGCGGACCCGCTCGCCTCGAGGGCCACCATGGTGTTCTCGAAGGTCGGCATCGACCGCACCCGCGTGATGTGATCCACCTCCCGGCGATGCTCGGCGAAAGCGGCCCCGAACGCGGGCAGGTAGTGCTCCGCGCGGATCTCGGCGTAGGGCGGCAGGGCGTAGGGGAGCGAGCTGGGGGTCAGAAGGGGGTTGGCTGCAGCATCCGTCATGGTATCCAGGCTAGCCCCGGGCATCAGGGTGCAGACCGACCTTTGCAAAGTGACTCTTGCAAAGAACTCTTCGCAAAGGTATCTTTGCACTATGACCGAAGACGCACAGGGCCCTGTCGACGCCGGGGCACCGCAGACGCCCGACCGGGTGCTCGATGCCGGCGCGCTGCGCGCACTGGCGCATCCCATCCGCGTGCGGATCTACGACATCCTCAGCCAGTACGGCCCGCAGACGGCCAGTTCGCTGGCCGAGCGGCTGGGGGAGTCGTCCGGCTCCACCAGCTACCACCTGAGGGCTCTCGCGGCGCAGGACCTCATCCGCGAGATGCCCGATCGCGGAACGGCGCGCGAGCGCTGGTGGGAGCGCCCGCGGGGCTCCGTCTCGCTGCACAACCCGAGCGCGACGCGCACCCCGTCCGGTCGCGCGGCCTCGCAGATCGTGCTCACCGAGACGCTCAACCGTCGCCACGAGCAGCTCATGGAGTTCGCCCTCGGCGGGCTCGACGCCGACGCGCCGGACGGCTGGGAGGACGCGGCGGTCATCTCGACGGCCACCACCCGCCTCACGCCCGAGCAGCTCACGGAGCTCGTGGCATCGGTCGCGAGCCTCGTCGACGACTACGTCCGTCGCCACCGCGACCAGACCGGCGAGGGCGTCCGCCCCGTCACGATCCGCACCGACATGTTCCCCCTCCCGGAGTGAGGAGTACCCCATGACCACCCTGACCATCGCCACCACCTCGTGGACGGATGCCGCGGCCGACGGCACGCGCATCGAGCGCGCGCTCCTCGGCGCCGGTCGCCTGCTGATCTCGGCCGCGGCGGACAGTGCCCGGCGGCGGGCGGAGCGCCGCGACGCGGGCTACGCGTTCGCCGACCTCGAGCGCGAGCGCATGCGCGCCGACGCCGTGCGACTCGGCCTGCTGCGGCGCTGAGCCTCGTCCGCGCCGCCTCAACCCGGTCGACCTGACGAGAACCGCGGAAATCGGGGCGCCGTTCCCGCAACAGGCGTCAGGTGAACGGGCCGGGGGCACCAGAAGCCCGGCTCAGGCGAACTCGTCGTCCTCGTCGTGGCGCACGACCACCTCGCCCGAGGCGTTCGTCGTGACGATCACCCCGGTGTCGAGCTCGGCGACGGCGCGTCCCTCGAGGAACGTCAGGGTCCACGACGGCGTCGGCTGCAGCGCGAACTGCCGCTCGTCGATGAGGCCCTCGACCGCGGCGATCTGCGCGTGCAGCACCTCCGGCACGGCGCGGGGCGGGGTGGTGCGGGCCGGCCAGCGTGTTCCGAGCTGCATGTCAGACCTCTCCGAGTTCGATGTCGGTCACGGCGAGGGTCTCACCCTCGACGAAGTCGATGCGCGCGATGCGCCCGACGGCTGTGAGATCGCCCTCGGCGCTCTTCAGCGCCGCGATGGTCTCGGCGGGGGCGCTCATCGTCACACTCGTGACGGGCGTCTTCTGCGAGGCCTTGGCCTCGGTCTTCGCGCGGCGGATGCCGATGAGCGCCGCGCTCGCGGCGCGCAGCACGGCCGGGTCGCCGTCGATTCCCGACGGCTCCGGCCACGAGGCGGTGTGCACCGAGCCCTCCTCGAACCACGACCACGCCTCCTCGGCCGCGAAGGCCAGCACGGGGGCGAACAGGCGCAGCAGGCGCGACAACGCGAGGCGCAGCGCGAGCGCGGCCGACGCCTGACCGACGTCGGTCTGGTCGTAGGCGCGCTCCTTGACGAGCTCGAGGTAGTCGTCGCAGAAGGTCCAGAAGAACGACTCCGTGATCTCCAGCGCCCGCGCGTGGTCGTAGCCCTCGAAGGCCTTCGTCGCGTCGCGGATCACCGTGTCGAGGGCGGCCAGCATGCTGGCATCCAGCGCGTGGGTCACCTGGGCACCCTCGGGCACCGGGAACGACAGCACGAACTTCGCGGCGTTGAGCACCTTGATGGCCAGCCGGCGGCCGATCTTGACCTGCGTCGGGTTCTGCGGGTCGAAGGCCGCGTCGGCGCCGAGGCGGCTCGAGGCCGACCAGTAGCGCACCGCGTCGGTGCCGTGCTGGTCGAGGATGTCGGCGGGCGTCACCACGTTGCCCTTCGACTTGGACATCTTCTTGCGGTCGGGGTCGACGATGAAGCCGGAGATCGCGGCGTCCGTCCAGGGCGACCGGTCGTCCTCGAGGGCGCTGCGCAGCATCGTCGAGAACAGCCACGTGCGGATGATGTCCTGGCCCTGCGGGCGCAGGTCGAACGGGCTCACCAGGTTCCACAGCTCGTCGTCGCGCTGCCAGCCGCCGGCCAGCTGCGGGGTGAGGGACGAGGTCGCCCAGGTGTCGAAGATGTCCTTCTCGCCCTCGAATCCGCCCGCGGCGCCGCGCTGATCCGCGGTGTAGCCCGGCGGCACGTCGATCGTCGGGTCGACGGGGAGCGCGGCGAGATCGGGGGTGATCACGACGCCGAAGTCGCGGTCGCCGTTCTCGTCGAGCCCGTACCAGACCGGGATGGGCACGCCGAAGAACCGCTGGCGCGAGACGAGCCAGTCGCCGGTGAGGCCGCCGACCCAGTTGTCGTAGCGCACGCGCATGAAGTCCGGATGCCACGACATGCCCGCCCCGAGTGCGGTGAGCTTCTCGCGCAGCGCGCCGTCGCGCGCGCCGTTGCGGATGTACCACTGGCGCGTCGAGACGATCTCGAGCGGGCGGTCGCCCTTCTCGAAGAACTTCACCGCGTGGGTGAACGGCTTCGGGTCGCCGTCGAGCTCTCCCGAGGCGCGGAGCAGGTCGACGATCGTCTTCTTGGCGCTGAACACCGTCTTGCCCGCGATCTCCGCGTACGCGGCGCGGGCGGCATCCGTCACGATCACGTCGGGGGCGTCCGCGAGCACGCGGCCGTCCTTGCCCAGGATCGTGCGGTTCGGCAGGTCGAGCTCGCGCCACCAGATGATGTCGGTCACGTCGCCGAAGGTGCAGATCATGGCGATGCCCGAGCCCTTGTCCTTCTGCGCGAGGGGGTGCGCGAGCACCGGCACCTCGACGTCGAAGAGCGGGGTGCGGACGGTCGTCCCGAACAGCGGCTGGTAGCGCTCGTCGTCGGGGTGCGCCACGAGGGCCACGCACGCGGCCAGCAGCTCGGGCCGGGTGGTCTCGATGTGCACGTCACCGCTGCCGTCGGTCTTGTGGAAGGCCACGCGGTGGTACGCGGCGGGCTGGTCGCGGTCCTCGAGCTCGGCCTGGGCGATCGCGGAGCGGAAGTCGACGTCCCACAGCGTCGGGGCGAGCGCCTGGTAGGCCTCGCCGCGCTCGAGGTTGCGCAGGAAGGCCAGCTGGCTGGTGCGCATCGTGTCGTCGGAGATCGTGCGGTACGACTGGGTCCAGTCGACGCTGAGGCCGAGCTGACGGAAGAGCGACTCGAAGTGCTTCTCGTCCTCCAGCGTCAGGCTCTCGCACAGCTGGATGAAGTTGCGGCGGCTGATGGGCACCTGGTCGGCGGCCTTGCTGCTCTTGTTGTCGCCGCCCTCGAACGGAGGCGTGAAGTCAGCGTCATAGGGCAGTGTCGGGTCGCAGCGCACGCCGTAGTAGTTCTGCACGCGGCGCTCGGTGGGCAGTCCGTTGTCGTCCCAGCCCATCGGATAGAAGACCGTCTTGCCGCGCATGCGCTCAAAGCGCACCTTCACGTCGGTATGCGTGTAGCTGAAGACGTGGCCGATGTGCAGGCTTCCCGACGCCGTCGGCGGGGGAGTGTCGACCGAGTACACGCCGGCGCGACCGGCGTCGGCGGCGCGGAGGCGGTCGAACAGGTACGTGCCCTGCGCCGACCACGCGGCATCCCACTTCGTCTCGAGCCCCTCGAGGGCCGGCTTGTCGGGGATCTGTCCCGGGGCGTGGGTGGCGTCGGCCATGAGGTTCTCCTGCGATATGTGCGGCACTGTGTGAGCGTGCCTGAGTGTGGGATGCCCCGTCAGTCTACCGCCGGGGTCACGTGCCGGCGATGGCGACGGGTCTACCGCGCGGCGCGGGGACGCTCCCGCGCCGCCATCGAGCGTCGTCCGCCCCGCCCTGCCCTGCCCTGCCCTGCCCTGCCCTGCCACGAGAATCAGGGATCCCGCGAAAGTCAGGCGGCGTCGCGGCATCCTTCCTGCCGCTCGCGACATCCCTGACCTCCACGGCGAGAGCCTTTCCTCCCCAGAGGCCGTCGGAGCAAGCGCGACCCCATCACTCGAGGTCGAGTCACGCATGGATAGGACCGCGGCGCCACGCTGGAGGGATGGGGCAGCATCGAAGCGACGAGCCGTCGATCCTGTCGGCCGTGCGCTCAGCCGGCGGCGTCGTGCGCGGCACGATCCTCACGTCGGCAGGCCACCGTCCACGCGCGATCGCGGCGCTCGTCGAGACGGGCGCACTGATGCGCGTGCGTCGGGTGTGGCTCGCCGCCCCGGATGCGGATCCCTTCGCCCTCGCGGCGGCGCGCGGCAACGTCGTGGTCTCATGCTTAACGCAGGCTCGAAGGATGGGGATGTGGGTCCTCGGCGGGGGCCCGCCCCACGTCGCGGCTCCGCCCGACGGTGCGCGCATCGACGTCGCGCGGGGGACGGTGGTCCACTGGGGCAGACCCGTCGTCCCCCGTGAACCGCACGCGCTCTTCGATTCCGTCGAGAACGTGCTCGCGCTCATCTGCGTGTGTCAACCCGCGGAGTCGGCGCTCGCCACGATCGAGTCAGCTCTCCAGCAGGGACTCGCGGAACGGGAGTCTCTCCTTCGTCTGCCGCTCAGCGCCCGGATGCGGTCTCTCGTGGCTGCGGCGTCACCGTGGTCCGACTCGGGCCTGGAAACTCTTTTCCGGGTGCGATTGGCGTGGCTGCGGCTGCCGATCCGCGCGCAGATCTGGATCGTCGGACATCGCGTGGACCTGCTCATCGGCGACCGACTGGTCATCCAGATCGACGGTCGGCAACATGTGGGTGCGCAGCGCACGGAGGACATCCGCCACGACGCCGAGCTGATGCTGCGCGGCTACCACGTCATCCGCGTCGGATATCAGCAGATCATCCATCGCTGGCCGGAGGTGCAGGATCTCATCATGCGCGCTGTCGCCCAGGGGTTGCACCGCGCGGCGTGATGATGGGCGTGGGCGTGCACCCGCACTCGGCCCCGGGGCCGAGCCTGTGCGCCACCGGAGCCGGGGCTGGGCCTGTGCGCCACCGGAACCGGAACCGGAGTCAGGTGGGGCGCGAGAGTCAGGGGAGGCGCGAGAGTCAGGGGAGGCACGAGAGTCAGGGGAGGCACGAGAGTCAGGGGAGGGCGCCGAGAACCGCCTGACTTTCGCGACATCCCTGACTTTCGGCACACCATTCCGGTGGTGATAGGCCCGGCTTCACGCGCTGGAGTCAGCGCCCGCCTCCGGCCGCGGCCCCCGCATCAGGCCGCAGCGCCCGCCTCCGGCGAAAGGCCTACCGCCGGGGTCGTCCGGCGGCCGGCGGCCAGCGCGGCGACGAGGGTGACGGCCGACATCACGACCAGGATGACGCCCGGGTGCCACCACGCGAAGTCCGTGGCCGTGCCCAGCTGCAGGGTGATGATCGGCACGAAGCCGCTCACCGTCGCCGCGAGGGCGTAGGCGAAGGAGAGCGCGGAGTAGCGGAACCGGTCGGGGAACAGGTCGTTCATGAGGCCGCCGAGCGCCGCCCACGCCATCGTCGGCAGGATGCCGCCGACGATCATCGTCGCCACGAGGATCGGGAACGTGGCGAACTGCAGCAGGAAGTACATCGGGAAGGCGATCAGCAGGGTGCCGAGCGCGCCCCACGCGACCACCCGCGCCGAGCCGATGCGCGTCGCCCACGCGCCGAACAGCGGGATGGTGATGAGCTGCAGCAGGCCGCCGACGGTGGTCGCGATCAGGAGGTCCTGGAAGCTGAAGCCGAGCTGCGTCACGCCGTAGTTGACGGTGTACGTGTTCATCAGCGAATACGAGCCGATGCCGAGCAGAGCCGCGCCGACGGCGATGGCGAGGGCCGCGGGACGTTCGCGGAACATCGTCACGAACGGCGTGCGGTCGCGGCGGCCCTCGGCGACGACGCCGCGGAACACCGGGGTCTCGGTGATGCTCAGACGCAGGTACAGCGAGACGGCCAGCAGGGGGAGGGCGAGGAGGAACGGGATGCGCCAGCCCCACGCGGCCAGCTCCTCGGCGGGCAGGGCCACCGTCATGACGATGAACAGACCGGCCGACAGGATCGAGCCCACAGGGGAGCCGATCTGGGGGATCGCCGCGTAGAAGGCGCGCTTCACCGGGCTCGCGTGCTCCGTGGCGATGAGGATCGATCCGCCCCACTCGCCGCCGAGGCTGAGTCCCTGTGCGACGCGCAGCACGATGAGGAGCACCGCGCCGAGCCAGCCTGCCTGGGCGTAGGTGGGCAGAGCGCCGATGAGGCCCGTCGAGATGCCCATGATGGCGATCGTCCACAGCAGCGTGGTGCGGCGGCCGAGGCGGTCGCCCATGTAGCCGAAGATCACCGCACCGATGGGGCGCACCACGAAGGCGATCGCGATCGTGAGGAAGGCCAGCGCCGTGCCGCCGATCTCGCCGAGGGGCTCGAAGAACAGCGGGCCCACGAAGTAGGCCGAGAAGTAGGCGAAGACGTAGAAGTCGAACGACTCGAGAGACGTCCCGACCATGGAGGCCCAGGCGACCTTGCGGGGTGCAGCGGGGCGGTCGGTGGGAGCGTTCAGAGTCTGAGCCGTGGTCACGGAGGTCCATCCTTTCACGCAGCCGGGTCGTTGATGGACTCGGTGCAGGTACCCCGCGCCCAACCGCGTCCGTCCCGCCGGCATTCCCGCGACCTGTCGCCCGCGACGGCGCGGGCCGCAGCATCCCCCGCTGCCTCCGCTCGCGGTACGATGAAGGCACAGACACCGATCCGGCCATCACCGGGGAGTCTTCGGAAGAACAGCCCTCACGGGCTCAGTAGAACCGAACGGGGCAGGCCCGTCACAGCCGCAGAACGAGAGATCCGGCGCGTGCGCGCGGCGGGTACGCGGGGTGGTACCGCGGTCCTTCCGACGGGAGGGTCGTCCTCGCAGGAAGCGACGCAACCTGCTGGAGTGACATGACCTACCCCCGCCCCGCCTCCTCGGCCGCCGCGAGCGCCTTCGGCCCGGCCGCCGACGTCGTCCCTTCGCCGCGCTTCCCGCAGATCGAGGCCGAGGTGCTCGACTACTGGGCCGCCGACGGCACGTTCCGCGCGTCGATCGATCAGCGCGACGGTGCCCCCGAGTGGGTCTTCTACGACGGCCCGCCGTTCGCGAACGGCCTGCCCCACTACGGACACCTCCTCACCGGCTACGCCAAGGACCTCTTCCCCCGCTTCCAGACCATGCGCGGCAAGAAGGTCGACCGCGTCTTCGGCTGGGACACCCACGGCCTGCCCGCCGAGCTCGAGGCGATGAAGCAGCTCGGCATCACCGAGAAGCACGAGATCGAGTCGATGGGCATCGACGCGTTCAACGCCAAGGCGCGATCCTCGGTCCTGGCCTACACCCACGAGTGGCAGGACTACGTCACCCGCCAGGCGCGCTGGGTCGACTTCGAGCGCGGCTACAAGACCCTCGACACCACGTACATGGAGTCGGTGCTCTGGGCCTTCAAGACCATCCACGACAAGGGTCTCGCCTACGAGGGCCACCGCGTGCTGCCGTACTGCTGGCGCGACCAGACGCCGCTCTCCAGCCACGAGCTGCGCATGGACGACGATGTGTACCAGATGCGCCAGGACCCCTCCGTGACGGTCACCTTCCCCCTCACCGGCGCGAAGGCCGAGGCCCTCGGCCTCACCGCCGTCCGCGCGCTCGCGTGGACGACGACCCCCTGGACCCTGCCGACCAACCTGGCGCTCGCCGTCGGCCCCGACATCCGCTACGCGGTCGTGTCGGCCGGCCCCGGCGGCGCCGCCGACGTGCACCGCGACGACCCGCTGGCAGAAGCCGAGTCGCACCAGTATCTCCTGGCCGAGGACCTGCTGCCGAACTACGCGAAAGACCTCGGCTACGCCTCCGCGAAGGAGGCGACCGCGGCGGTCGAGCGCACGATCCTCGGCTCGGAGCTCGTCGACGTCACCTACGACCGCCTCTTCGACTACTACGCGGATGCCGCGACCTGGGGCACCCAGCGCGCGTGGCGCATCCTCGCCGACGACTACGTCACGACCTCCGACGGCACGGGCATCGTCCATCAGGCGCCGGCCTACGGCGAGGACGACCAGCGCGTCACGGAGGCCGCCGGCATCCCTCTCATCATGAGCCTGGACGAGGGCGGACGCTTCCTGCCGCAGGTCGAGGACGTCGCGGGCGAGCTGTGGATGGACGCGAACCGTCCGCTCATCCGCCTGCTGCGCGAGAGCGGCCGGCTGCTCCGCGAGGCGAGCTACGAGCACTCCTACCCGCATTGCTGGCGCTGCCGGAACCCCCTGATCTACCGCGCCGTGTCGAGCTGGTTCGTGCGCGTGACCGCGATCAAGGACCGCATGCTCGCGAACAACGAGCAGATCACGTGGGTGCCCGAGAACGTCAAGCACGGCCAGTTCGGCAAGTGGCTCGAGGGCGCGCGCGACTGGTCGATCAGCCGCAACCGCTACTGGGGCTCCCCGATCCCGGTGTGGAAGAGCGACGACCCCGCGCACCCTCGCGTCGACGTCTACGGCTCCCTCGCGGAGCTGGAGCAGGACTTCGGCCGCCTGCCGCGCAACGCGGAGGGCGAGGTCGACCTGCACCGTCCGTTCATCGACGAGCTCACCCGCCCGAACCCCGACGACCCGACCGGCGCGAGCACCATGCGCCGCATCGAGGACGTCTTCGACGTCTGGTTCGACTCCGGCTCCATGCCCTACGCGCAGGTGCACTACCCGTTCGAGAACGCCGAGTGGTTCGACTCCCACGCGCCCGCCGACTTCATCGTCGAGTACATCGGGCAGACCCGCGGCTGGTTCTACCTCATGCACGTGCTGTCGACGGCGCTCTTCGACCGCCCGGCCTTCACCGGCGTGAGCTGCCACGGGATCGTGCTCGGCAACGACGGACTCAAGATGTCGAAGTCGCTGCGCAACTACCCCGACGTCTCGGAGGTGTTCGACCGCGACGGCTCCGACGCGATGCGCTGGTTCCTCATGTCCAGCTCCGTGCTGCGCGGCGGCAACCTCGTCGTCACCGAGGAGGGCATCCGCGCGGGCGTGCGGGAGTTCATGCTCCCGCTGTGGAACTCGTGGTACTTCTTCGCCACCTACGCCAACGCCTCCGACGGCGGCTACGAGGCGCGGTGGCGCACCGACTCGACCGACGTCCTCGACCGCTACATCCTCGCCCTGACCGGTGACCTCGTCCGCGACGTCGCCGCTGACCTCGAGGGGCTCGACTCGACCACGGCCGCCGAGCGCCTGCGCGACTTCGGCGAGGCGCTGACCAACTGGTACATCCGCCGCTCGCGCGATCGCTTCTGGCGCGGCGTCGTGCCGGGCGACGACCGCAGCACCGAGGCGTTCGACACGCTCTACACGGTGCTCGAGACCCTGACGCGCGTGGCCGCCCCGCTGCTGCCGCTCGTCTCCGAGCGCATCTGGCAGGGACTCACCGGCGGCCGCAGCGTGCACCTGGAGGACTGGCCCGACGCGGACGCCTTCCCGGCCTCCAGCGACACCCGCCGGGCCATGGACGCCGTCCGCGTGGTCTCCAGCGTCGCCAACGCGCTGCGCAAGCGAGAGGGCAAGCGCGTGCGCCTTCCCCTCGCCCGCCTGAGCGTCGTGATCCGGGATGCCGCGGCCCTGGCCCAGTTCGACGAGATCCTGCGTGACGAGCTGAACGTGAAGAGCGTCGAGCTCATCGAGCTCGAGGAGTCCACGGCGACCGACTACGGGATCACCTCCCGCCTGTCGGTCAACGCCCGCGCCGCCGGTCCCCGCCTGGGGCGCCAGGTGCAGCAGGCCATCCAGGCCGCGAAGGCCGGGGACTGGAGCGAGGTCGACGGGGTCGTCGTCGCCGGCGGACTGCCCCTGCAGGAGGGCGAGTACGACCTCGTGCTCGAGACGACCGGGCGGCCGGAGGGCGAGGCGCTCGCGCTGATCCCCGGCGGCGGGTTCGTGCTCCTCGAGACGACCACGACACCCGAGCTCGAGGCCGAGGGCCTTGCGCGCGACGTGATCCGCGCCGTCCAGGACACCCGGAAGAACGCCGGCTTCGACGTGAGCGACCGCATCCGTCTGCACCTGCTCTTCACAGCGGAGGTGGACGGCGACGCGGTGGCGTCGGCTTTCGAGATCGCGGATGTCGCGGGGGAGACCCTCGCGGTCGACCACGCGGTGTCCGTCGCGGGACGCGACGTGCACGTCCCCGCCGACGCACCGGCCGAGACGTGGCATCCGGTCGTCTTCGGCCACCTGCCCGAGCACGTCACCTTCGTGCCGGCCGGCACCTATGCCAACACCGGCGGCTTCCACGTCGCCGTGACCCGAGCGGAGGCTCCGGCATGAACGACAGGGATCGCGCCGACGCCGTCTACGCGGAGCTGCTGAAGCGCCAGGGCGAGCGGTGGGTGCAGCCGCGGGTCGAGCGCACCCGCCGGGTGCTGGAGCTGCTCGACGACCCGCAGCGCACGTACCGCGTGGTGCATGTGACGGGCACGAACGGCAAGACGTCCACGAGCCGCATCATCGAGAGCCTCGTGCGCGCCCACGGGCTGCGCACGGGCCTGTTCACCAGCCCGCACCTGGAGCGCTTCACCGAGCGGATCATGATCGACGGCGAGCCGGTGGCCGACGGCGCCGTGGCCGACGCGTGGGAGGAGATCTCGCCCTTCGTCGATCTCGTCGACGCGGAGCTCGCGGCGTCGGGCGACGCGGCGCTGACCTTCTTCGAGCTGCTGACCGTGCTCGCGTTCGTCGTCTGCGCCGACGCGCCGATCGACGTGCTCGTGCTGGAGGTCGGGATGGGCGGATCGTGGGACTCCACGAACGCCGCCGACGGCGACGTCGCGGTGTTCGCGCCCATCGACCTCGACCACGCCGACCGCCTCGGCGACACGATCCGTGAGATCGCGACCGTGAAGTCGGGGATCATCAAGGACGGCGCCGCCGTCGTCTCCGCCCGTCAGAACGCGGAGGCGGAGCAGGTGCTGCGGGATGCCGCGGCCGCCCGGGGCGCGACCATCGCGTTCGAGGGCGAGGGGTTCGCCCTCGCGGCGGACCGGCTCGCGGTCGGCGGCCAGGCGATCTCGGTGCGCGGACTCGCCGGCACCTACGAGGACGAGTACCTGCCGATGTACGGCGAGCACCAGGCCTTCAACGCCGCCCTCGCGGTCGCCGCGGTCGAGTCGCTGATCGGAGGCGGGCAGCGTGCCATCGCCGCCGACATCGTCGCCCAGGGGCTCTCCGAGGCCACGTCGCCCGGCCGGCTGCAGCTGGTGGGCATCGCGCCGACGGTCGTCGTCGACGCCGCGCACAATCCGCACGGCGTCCGCGCGCTCGTGCAGGCGCTGCGCACGGCCTTCGACTTCGACGAGTGGGGGGTCGTCCTCGGCGCCCTCGAGGACAAGGACGTGCGCGGCATCGTGTCGGAGATCACCCCGATCGCGGCGCACGTCTTCGCCACCGCCCCGCACTCGGAGCGCGCCGCCACCGCCGACGCCGTGGCCGACATCGCCGAGGATCGCGAGGTGCCCGTGACGGTGCACGACGAGCTGGCGGATGCCGCGGAAGCCGCCCGCGCGTGGGCCGCGTCCGCCGACCGCCGCGCCGTCGTCATCGCCGGGTCGGTCGTGCTGGCGGGCGAGGCGCTCGCCCTCGCGACCGCCGAGGACTGGAAGGCGGGGTGGACGGAGTGACCGCCGACACCGCCGGTCGTCCCGGCCGCACGCCCCGACCGCGTCGCGCGCGCGGCGCGGCGGAGTCGCTCGGCTCCATCGTCCTGGCCTTCGAGTCGGTCGTCGTGTTCCTCGCCGGACTCGTCGTCTTCGGGCTGAAGGCCCTGCCCGAGTCGATCCCCGCCTGGTGGGGCATCGTCGGGGGCGCCGTCATGGCGATCCTCATGATCGCCGTCTCGGGAGTGCTGCGACACCGCTGGGGGATCATCCTCGGCTGGGTCCTGCAGATCATCGTCGCGCTCGCTTCTTTCCTGGTGCCGGCGATCGCCTTCGTGGCGATCATCTTCGGCGGCATGTGGGCGTATGCCACGATCAAGGGGGCGTCCCTCGACAGGCGCAACGCGCGACTCTCGCAGGGCCGCGACACCCCGAACGGAGAATGACATGTCCACTGAAGAGACCCTCGTCCTGGTCAAGCCCGACGGCGTCGCCCGCGGGCTGACGGGAGTGATCCTGGGCCGCATCGAGGCGAAGGGCTACTCGCTCGTCGACATCCGCCTCGCGGAGCCCGACCGCGACGTCCTGGCCCGGCACTACGCCGAGCACGAGGGCAAGCCCTTCTACGAGCCGCTCATCGAGTTCATGATGTCGGGACCGTCCGTGGCGATCCGCCTCGCCGGCAACCGCGTCATCGAGGGGTTCCGCTCCCTGGCCGGCACCACCGACCCGACGACCGCGGCACCCGGCACGATCCGCGGCGACCTCGGCCGCGACTGGGGCCTGAAGGTCCAGCAGAACCTCGTGCACGGCTCCGACAGCCCGGAGTCGGCCGCGCGGGAGCTCGGCATCTGGTTCGCCTGAGCTCGGCGAGCGTGCGACGGCCCCCGGGATCCGATCCCGGGGGCCGTTCCGCGTCTCAGCCGGCGAGGCTGCCGAAGATGTTCGTGAGCGCATCCAGGCGGATCTGCGCCAGGACGACGATGACCGCGTAGCTCAGGACGGCCATGAGCGGCACCCACGTCATGAGCGACCCCGCGGCGCGGCGGACGCCGGCGGGCGCCGGGAGCATCCCGGTGCGCAGCACATGCAGGGTCACGGCGTAGAACGACGGGATGACGACCAGCCACGTCACCATGCACCACGGGCACAGGGTGCCGAGCACGAAGATGCTCGTGATGATGAGGAAGATCACGAAGACGAAGGCCAGCAGCATCCCGAGCTCGAAGAGCAGCCAGAACCAGCGTGCGAAGCGTGCTCCGGCCAGGATCGCCGCCCCCACCACGATCGGCGCGATCCAGGCTCCGAGTCCGATGAGGGGGTTCGGGAAGCCGAAGAGCGAGCCCTGCGGCGCCTCGAGGTTCGTCGAGCACTGCACGAGCACGCTGAAGTCGCAGGATGCCGCGGCCCCGGGATTCGCGAGGGAGTTCAGCTTGTCGAGGGTCAGCGCGAACGCCGCCGACCAGCCGATGAGGCCCGCGATGATGAGCCAGACCGCCAGCATGACGGGACGCGTGCGGGAGGGGGCGGAAGACATGTCTCGGATTATGTCACCGCCCGCCCCGGTGCCCGCTGGGAGCGCCCGCCGCACGACGCGGAGCGCGCCCGCGCGCATTATCCGGGCGGAAGTGCGATAATGACACGTCGATGCACCACGGCCGCGCCGTGACCCGCATCGCAGAAGACTTCGGGCGACAGAGCCCTTGCAGCGCGAGTCACGGACCCGCTGCAGACCGTGAAAGCGAGCGGACCTCACGACGAGGCCCCGCATGAGTTTCGCCGGGCGACGCGCGGTGTCGCCCCGCAGGGAGTGCGCCAGAGATGGCTGATGACACCGACCGAACAGACCACCACCACGACGACGCGGCGCAGGACGGGCAGCTGAGTCCGCAGGAGCACCCGGCACCGGAGAGCAGCGACGCGGAAGCGCCCTCGGCAGAAGCCGAGGCGTCCGAGCCCGCGGCATCGGCTGAGCCTGAGGCCGCGGCGCCCGCCGAGCCCGAAGCCGCGCCGCCCGCCGACACGGCGGACGACGCCGAGCAGGCATCGACCGACTCTCCCGATGCGGGGGCCACCGACCAGGCCGCAGGACCGGCCGAGCCGGAGGCCGCCTCCACCGCGGCTTCCGCGCCCGCCGCTGAATCCTCGCCCGAGCAGGCGCCGGCACCCGAGGCCGCGGAGGAGAAAGCCCTCCCGACGGCCGTCTCGCTCGGGCTGCTTCCGGAGGTGTTCGTCTCCTCCGTCTCCACGCAGCTGATGTTCTACGCACCGGAGATCGCGGCACTGCCGCCGCTGCCTGCTCCGGAGCCGACCTTCGAGGCGAACGAGGAGTCCGCCTCGTCGGCACGCCGCCGCAACCGCCGTCGCGGGGGCGAGGGCCGGGACGAAGCATCCGACACCCCGCCCGCGCCGCCGCGCCAGCGCGCCGTGGAGCTCATCACCGAGCCGCAGCGCATCAAGGGCTCGACGCGCCTCGAGGCGAAGAAGCAGCGTCGTCGCGACGGCCGCGAAGCCGGACGCCGCCGCACCGTGGTCACCGAGGCGGAGTTCCTCGCTCGCCGCGAGTCCGTCGACCGCGTCATGATCGTGCGCTCCAAGAACAACCGCGTGCAGATCGCGGTGCTCGAGGACAACGTGCTCGTGGAGCACTACGTCGCACGCAACCAGGACGCCTCGCTCATCGGCAACGTCTACATCGGCCGCGTGCAGAACGTGCTGCCGTCGATGGAGGCCGCGTTCGTCGACATCGGCCGGGGACGCAACGCCGTGCTGTACTCGGGCGAGGTCGACTGGGACAACGTCGAGACCGGCAACCAGCCGCGCCGCATCGAGCTCGCCCTCAAGTCGGGCGACCGCGTCCTCGTGCAGGTGACCAAGGATCCCGTGGGTCACAAGGGCGCCCGACTCACGAGCCAGATCTCGCTGCCCGGCCGCTACCTCGTGTACGTGCCGGCCGGTGCCATGAACGGCATTTCGCGCAAGCTCCCCGACACCGAGCGCGCCCGTCTCAAGCGCATCCTGAAGGAGGTGCTCCCCGAGTCCTCCGGCGTGATCGTGCGCACGGCCGCCGAGGGCGCCACCGAGGAGCAGCTCACCCGCGACGTGCAGCGTCTCACGGCGCAGTGGGAGCACATCAGCCGCCAGATCGAGTCGATCCCGGCCCCGTCGCTGCTGCACTCTGAGCCCGACCTGCTGGTGAAGATCGTCCGCGACGTCTTCAACGAGGACTTCACGCGCATGCTCATCCAGGGGGAGGACGCGCAGTCCACCATCTCGTCCTACCTCGCCGGTGTCGCACCCGACCTCCTCGAGCGCGTGGAGAAGTACGAGGGCGACGGCGACCCGTTCGACGACTACCGCGTCACGGAGCAGATCGAGAAGGCGCTCGACCGCAAGGTCTGGCTGCCCTCCGGCGGCTCGCTGGTCATCGACCGCACCGAGGCCATGACGGTCGTGGACGTCAACACGGGCAAGTTCGTCGGCACCGGCGGCAACCTCGAGGAGACGGTCACCAAGAACAACCTCGAGGCGGCCGAGGAGATCGTCCGCCAGCTCCGTCTGCGCGACATCGGCGGCATCATCGTCGTCGACTTCATCGACATGGTGCTCGAATCCAACCGCGACCTCGTGCTCCGCCGCCTGGTGGAGTGCCTCAGCCGCGACCGCACGAAGCACCAGGTGGCCGAGGTCACGTCGCTCGGACTCGTGCAGATGACGCGCAAGAAGCTCGGCCTCGGCCTGCTCGAGACCTTCAGCGAGCCCTGCGACGTGTGCGCCGGCCGCGGCGTCGTGGTGCACCACGATCCCGTCGCCCGTCACCGCAGCGGCGGACCGGGAGCGGCACCGATGGGCCGTCGCCCCCGCAGCACCAGCCAGCCGGCCGGTGGACCCGTGGGCGGCACGCACGTCATCACCGAGGGCGCAAAGTCGGCTCTCGCGCAGATCGCCGCCTCGACGATCCACCCGGTCCAGGGCGCGGAGCCGGTCGTCGTGGAGACGGATGCTGCGGCATCCGTCGTCGTGGACGATCAGGCCGATGAGCGCGCGACGTTCGCGGAGCGACCCGAGCGCGGCGAGCGTCCGGAGCGGGCGAAGAAGCAGCGCAAGAAGCGTCCGGCGCAGAACGGCGGTGCTCCGCGGAGCGAAGCCGAGTCGCTGCTGGACACCGTGCTGAACGCCCTTCCCGAGCCGAAGGCCCCGGGCCAGGGGAGGGGACGCCGGCGCGTCACCACCGCCGCCCTCACCGGCACGCCGGTCAGCCACACGACCGAGGACTGAGCCGTGCGCCGCGACCCGGAGACGGGTCGCGGCGTCTCGCTCACCGGCCTCTGCGCTGCCGAGCCGTCACGCGCAGCCCTGACGCGATGAGCGCCCGGACGAGCGTGTGACCGTCGACGTGACGTGCGCCGGCGGCCACGAGCCGGGCGTGCGCCTCTTCGGGCACGTCGTAGTGGTCGCGGTCGAAGCCGCGCCGAGGCAGGCCGTTCACCGCCGCGAAGGCGTGCAGCTCGTCGAGGTCGGAATCGCTGACCAGGTGCGCCCACAGGCGGCCGTGGGCCGGCCAGCGCGGGTCGTCGATCAGCACGGTCATGGCTCGATCCTACGGAGCCGTCCGACACACCGGGACGGGCTTTTGGTCATCTCGCCGCACATCGGCTAAACTCGACCCTTGGTGCGTCGAGGGCGTCATAGCTTCCGCACCACGTCTTATGCTCAGGCATCCCGGAGCCGCGCGCTCCCCGAAGAAACAGGTATGAAGTGGTCTACGCAGTAGTGCGCGCCGGTGGTCGGCAGGAAAAGGTCGAGGTCGGCACGATCGTCGTTCTGGATCGTCAGCGCGCGAAGATCGGTGACAGCATCCAGCTGCCCGCCGTCCTCCTCGTCGACGGCGACGCCGTCACGACGGACGCCGACGCGCTGTCGAAGGTCGCCGTGACCGCCGAGGTCCTCGGCGAGGAGCGCGGCCCGAAGATCGTGATCCAGAAGTTCAAGAACAAGACCGGATACAAGAAGCGCCAGGGGCACCGTCAGGACCTCACGCGCGTCAAGGTCACCGGCATCAAGTAAGCACCAGGAGACGCAGAGATGGCACACAAAAAGGGCGCAAGCTCCACCCGCAACGGTCGTGACTCCAACGCTCAGCGCCTCGGCGTGAAGCGCTTCGGCGGCCAGCAGGTCCTCGCCGGCGAGATCATCGTCCGTCAGCGCGGCACGCACTTCCACCCGGGCGCCAACGTCGGCCGCGGTGGCGACGACACGCTGTTCGCCCTCGAGGCCGGCGCTGTCCAGTTCGGCCAGAAGGGCGGCCGCAAGGTCGTCAACATCGTCGCAGCGGCGGAGTGATCCGCAGCTCGTAAGCATCAGCGAGGGGGCGGGCTTCGGCTCGCCCCTTTTCGCATGGAACGGCAGCAACTGCCCGGAACCAAGGAGGAAGCGCATGGTCACGTTCGTCGACCGAGTGACGCTGCACCTGCGGGCGGGCAAGGGCGGCAACGGCTGCGTGTCCGTCCGCCGCGAGAAATTCAAGCCGCTGGCCGGCCCCGACGGCGGCAACGGCGGACACGGCGGCGACGTCGTGCTCGTGGCCGACCCGCAGGTCACCACGCTGCTGTCGTACCACCACTCGCCGCACCGCAGCGCCGGCAACGGCGGCTTCGGCATGGGCGACCACCGCTCCGGGGCGCTGGGCGAGACCCTCGAGCTCCCGGTCCCCGTCGGCACCGTCGTGAAGGACCCGTCGGGCGAGACCATCGTCGACCTCATCGAGCCGGGCATGCGCTTCATCGCCGCCCCCGGCGGTGTGGGGGGCCTCGGCAATGCCGCGCTGTCCAACCCGAAGCGCAAGGCGCCCGGCTTCGCGCTCCTCGGCACCCCGGGCTGGGAGGGCGACCTCCTCCTCGAGCTCAAGACCGTCGCCGACGTCGCACTGGTGGGCTTCCCGTCCGCCGGCAAGTCCAGCCTCGTCGCGGCGATCT
Organism: Microbacterium lemovicicum; assembly: GCF_003991875.1. Taxonomy (NCBI): domain Bacteria; kingdom Bacillati; phylum Actinomycetota; class Actinomycetes; order Micrococcales; family Microbacteriaceae; genus Microbacterium; species Microbacterium lemovicicum. The sequence continues at coordinate 1,659,491 of NZ_CP031423.1, read as the reverse complement.
CCGCCGCGCGGCCCAAGATCGCCGAGTACCCCTTCACGACCCTCCACCCCAACCTCGGCGTCGTGCAGTCGGGCGAGGTGCGCTACACCGTCGCCGACGTCCCCGGACTCATCGAGGGCGCCAGCGAGGGCAAGGGCCTCGGCCTGGAGTTCCTCCGTCACGTGGAGCGGTGCACCGCCCTCGTGCACGTGCTCGACTGCGCGACCCTCGAGCCCGGACGCGATCCGCTGACCGACCTCGACATCATCCTGGCCGAGCTCGGCGCCTACCCGGTGCCCGAGGGCCAGGTGCCGCTGCTGGATCGCCCGCAGGTCATCGCCCTGAACAAGGTCGACGTCCCGGAGGCCCGCGATCTGGCCGACATGGTGCGCCCCGATCTGGAGGCCCGCGGCTTCCGGGTGTTCGAGATCTCCACGGTGAGCCACGACGGACTGCGTCAGCTGTCCTTCGCGCTCGCCGACCTCGTGATGCAGCATCGCCGGGCCGAGGCCGACAAGCCCGCCCCCGAGCGCATCGTCATCCGTCCCCGCGGCGCGGGGAAGGAGTTCACGATCCGGGTCGAGGGCGGCACGTACGGCACCTTCTACCGGATCCTCGGCGAGAAGCCGGTGCGGTGGATGCAGCAGACCGACTTCCAGAACGACGAGGCCGTCGGCTTCCTCGCCGACCGGCTCGAGAAGCTGGGCGTCGAGGACGGCCTGTACAAGGTGGGCGCGACGGCCGGCTCCACGGTCGTCATCGGCGAGGGCGACGGCGTCGTCTTCGACTGGCAGCCGACCCTCAGCTCGGTCGCCGAGCTGATGACCGCGCCGCGCGGCACCGATCCGCGCATCGAGCAGCGCACGCGCCGCACGACCTCCGAGCGACGCGAGCGCTACCACGACCTCATGGATGCCAAGGCCGACGCCCGCGCAGAGCTCGACGCCGAGCGCATCGCCGACCCCGACGGCGGGTCCGAGGACCGGGGATGACCGCGCGCGCCCGCGGGGAGCTCGCCGGCGCCCGCCGGGTCGTCGTGAAGGTCGGATCCTCCTCGATCAGCGGTGACAACGCCGCGCGCATCCAGCCGATCGTCGAGGCCCTCGCTGAGGCGCACCGCCGGGGCACAGAGGTGGTGCTGGTGTCGTCGGGTGCGATCGCGACCGGCATGCCGTTCCTCGCGCTGGATGCCCGACCCACCGACCTCGCGACCCAGCAGGCCGCCGCGGCGGTAGGTCAGAACATCCTGATCTACCGCTACCAGGAGGCCCTGCGCCCGTTCGCGATCGTCGCCGGACAGGTGCTCCTGACCGCGGGCGACCTCGAGAACCCCGCCCACCGCTCGAACGCGCGCCGCGCGATGGAGCGGCTGCTGGGGCTGCGCATCCTCCCGATCGTGAACGAGAACGACACCGTCGCCACGCACGAGATCCGCTTCGGCGACAACGACCGGCTCGCCGCCCTGGTGGCCGAGCTCATCGGCGCCGACGCGCTCGTGCTGCTCAGCGACATCGAGTGCCTCTACACGCGGCCGCCGGACGAGCCCGGGGCCCAGCCGATCCGCCACGTCCGCTTCGGCGACGATCTCTCGCAGCACGAGTTCGGCTCGGTCGTGGTCAACAGCGTCGGCACCGGGGGAGCGGCGACCAAGGTCTCCGCCGCCCGGGTCGCGGCGGCAGCCGGTGTCGGGGTGCTGGTGACCAGTGCCGACCTCGTCAGCGAGGCCCTGCGCGGCGCCGACATCGGCACGTGGTTCGACCCCGATCCGTCCGCCCCCGCGCCTGCGACCACGGGCACCGTGCGCGCGCCGGAGTCCGTGGCGGCCGTCGATACACTGGGCCGATGACCACCACTGCGACGTCTCCCCGCGAGCGGATGCTGCGGGCCAAGGACGCCGCCCGCCGGATCGGTCTTCTCTCCGACGACGACAAGCGCGGCATCCTGCTGGCCATCGCCGACGCCATCGACGCCGCGGCCGGCGATGTGATCGCCGCCAACGAGCGCGATCTCGAACGGGGACGCTCCGAGGGTCTGTCGTCCGGACTGCAGGACAGGCTGCGGCTGGACGCGCCGCGCGTGGCGGCCCTCGCCTCCGCGGTGCGCGAGATCGCGGAGCTGCCCGATCCGGTCGGCCGCGTGCTCGACGAGCGCGTCACACCCGACGGCCTCCGCCTGACGAAGGTGGCCGTGCCGTTCGGCGTCGTCGGGTCGATCTACGAGGCCCGCCCGAACGTCACGGTCGACATCGCGGCGCTCGCGCTGCGCTCCGGCAACGCCGTCGTGCTGCGGGGCGGATCCGCGGCCCTCGAGACCAACGGCGCACTCGTCACCGCCATGCGCGGCGCCCTCGCCGACCGCGGCGTCGACCCCGAGGCGATCCAGACCGTCGACGACTTCGGCCGCGACGGCGCCCGCGAGCTCATGCGCGCCCGCGGCATCGTCGACGTGCTCGTTCCGCGGGGCTCTGCCCAGCTCATCGAGACGGTCGTCACCGAGTCGTCCGTGCCCGTCATCGAGACCGGCGCCGGCGTCGTGCACATCGTGCTCGACGAGACCGCCGACGAGGCGTGGTCACGCGACATCGTGGTCAACGCGAAGGTGCAGCGCCCGAGCGTCTGCAACGCCGTCGAGACGGTGCTGGTGCACCGGGCGGCAGCCGAGCGGCTCGTGCCGCCGGTCGTGGCCGCGCTGCAGGCTGCGGGCGTCACCGTCCACGCCGACGACGCCGTCCGCGCGCTGACGACGGGCACCGTGCCGGCCGTCGAGGGCGACTGGGCGACCGAGCACATGAGCCTCGACCTGTCGATGCGCGTCGTCGACGACCTCGACGACGCTCTGGCGCACATCCGCCGCTACTCGACCCACCACACCGAGTCGATCATCACCGACGACGACGGAAGTGCCGAGCGCTTCCTGGCCGAAGTCGACTCCGCCGTCGTGATGGTCAACGCCTCGACGCGCTTCACCGACGGCGGCGAGTTCGGCTTCGGCGCCGAGGTGGGCATCTCGACGCAGAAGCTGCACGCCCGCGGCCCGATGGGCCTGTCCGAGCTGACGAGCACGAAGTGGCTCGCGCGCGGCACCGGACAAGTCCGCGCCTGACCGCCTAAACTGGACCAGCGGCCCGAGCCGCAGCATCCCGAACGGAGCCCCGATGACTTTCGCCACGCTGGTAGCTTTCGCCGCCGAAGGAGCCGAGGAGCACGGCAGCGTCGCTCTGGAGACCGTCGGCTACGGCATCGTCGCCATCGTCGCGTTCGCCGCCCTGGCCCTCGTGACCGCGTCCTACCGCAACGTCGCCAACCGTCACGCGCACAAGGCCGAGGCCTACGCGCGTGCGCACGCCGACGATGCCCCCGAGGCGGGACACGGCCACTAGGTCGACCGGATGTCGGTGACGAGAGCCCCGAGGATCGGGGTCATGGGTGGGACGTTCGATCCCATCCATCATGGACACCTCGTCGCCGCCAGTGAGGTCGCGCAGTACTTCGACCTCGACGAGGTCGTCTTCGTGCCCACCGGTCGTCCGTGGCAGAAATCCGAGGTCACCGACAGCGAGCACCGCTATCTCATGACGGTGATCGCCACGGCATCGAATCCGCAGTTCACCGTGAGCCGCGTCGACATCGACCGCGCGGGGCCGACCTACACGATCGACACGCTCCGCGATCTGAAGGACCGGAGACCCGACTCCGAGCTGTTCTTCATCACCGGTGCGGACGCCGTGGCGCAGATTCTCAGTTGGAGGGACCATGATGAACTGTGGGACCTGGCCCACTTCGTCGCCGTCTCCCGTCCGGGGCACGTGCTCAGCACGGATGGACTGCCCGTCGAGAAGGTGAGCCAGCTCGAGATCCCCGCGCTGGCGATCTCGTCCACGGATTGCCGGGACCGCGTCAACACCGACCGACCGGTCTGGTACCTCGTCCCCGACGGGGTCGTCCAGTACATCGCGAAGCATCACCTCTACCGGAGCAAGGAATGACCACACCCGAGCAGCCGGAACAGCGCACCCTCACCCGCAAGGAGATGCGCCAGATCCGCGACACCTCCTCGACGCCGATCGTGTCGGCCGACCAGGTTCCGCAGGCCGAGCAGCCCGCCGCGCCGGTCGCCGCCGCGCCCGCACCGCTTCCGCGGCCCGCCGCGCCTGTCGAGGTCGCGCCTGCGCCGGTGCCCGACGCCAGCGTCGACCTGGGCGTCACCCCGCTGACCCGCCGCCAGGCCCGTCAGCAGGAGCGCATCCGCACCGCGTCGGTGCCCGTCATCACCCCCGACATGGCCGCCGCGCATGCCGAGGCCGCCCGGCTGAAGGCCGAAGAGGCCGCCGCTTCGTCGACGGACGACTCCGCCGAGAGCGCGCCCGCCGCCGAGACCGTGAACGACGCGCCCGCCGAGGTCGCAGAACCCACCGACTCGGATACCGCGGACACCGAGACTCCGGATGCTGCAGCCGACGCCGCCGCAGAGCCCGAGGTCGCAGCATCCGCGGTCGCAGCATCCGCCGACGACGACGCGGAGCGCGTGACGCTCAGCCCGTCCTTCGGCTCCGAGCTCCTCGTCGGCGAGGCAGCACCGACGGCGACCGCAGCATCGTTCGACCAGCTGCTGGCGCGCGGATCCGCGGCGACCGGCGCCGTGTCGACCCCGAACGCGCTCATCCTGACCCAGACGCCCGAGGGCGCCATCATGGGCCCCGTCGCCGCCACCGGCGAGGTGCTGATCACCGGCACCTTCGCACTGCCGGAGGGGCTCGGCTCGCAGGGCCACGCGCCCGGCACCGCCGACGGCCGCGAAGCCGACGCCGTCCTGATCGACGGCGAGCTCCCCGCCCATTCCTCACCCACGCCGATCGCGGCCAGCGCCGCCGTCAGCACCATCAAGACCACCGGCGACATCATCCGTCCGCCGGCCCCCGAGAAGGGCAGCCGTCTGATGCTCGCCCTCGCCATCACCGCCGGCGTCCTGGCGATCGCCGTCGTCGGCGTCCTCATCGTCGCCGTCGCCACAGGAGTATTCGCATGACCGCCACAGACCAGTCCCGCGAGATGCTCGCGATCGCCGCCGCCGCCGCGACGCGAAGGGCGGGGAGGATCTCGTCGCCCTCGACGTCTCCGGCCCGCTGCCGCTCGTCGACATCTTCCTCATCGTCACCGGTCGCAGCGAGCGCAACGTCGCCGCGATCGCCGACGAGATCGAGGACCAGCTCAACGCCGCCGGGCACAAGCGCCTCCGCCGTGAGGGCCGCTCCGAGGCGCGCTGGGTGCTGCTCGACTTCGGCGACCTCGTCGTGCACGTCTTCCACGAGGAGGAGCGCATGTACTACGGACTCGAGCGCCTCTGGAAGGACTGCCCCGTCGTGCCCATCGAGACGGCTGCCCACGCCGGCTCCTGAACCCGCCGCGGTTCTTCGCACGGCTCGGGATGTAGTAATCTAGTCGAGTTGCCCGGTGAGAGCCGGGCGGCAGAAGATGGGCCTGTGGCGCAGCTGGTAGCGCACCTGCATGGCATGCAGGGGGTCAGGGGTTCGAGTCCCCTCAGGTCCACCGGAAGAAGGCCCCCGACGCGAGTCGGGGGCCTTTCTCCTTCCGTGATTCCTGGCCGTCGGCCGTGACCTCGCACTGATCAGGGCCGGTCATCCGCGGTCTCGCGTATCGTGGCTGATCCCGTCCGGAGCACGTCCGACTGAAGCGAGAGCCATGCCCTCCGCACGTCGTCCACGCCGCAGTGCGGCTGCAGCCGCGCTGGCCCTCGCGGTCGCCATCGTCACCGCGGGGTGCGCCGCTTCCGCGCCGACGGCCCCCATGCCGACGCGCGAGAGCTCGTCGGCGGTCGCTCCGACCGGCACCCCGACGGCCACGGCGGAGGCGGCGCCCGCAGGGTGGTTCCGCCCGTCGGCAGCGGCGACGGCACTGGCCACGGGCCTGTCCGCGCCCTGGTCCGTGGTGCCGCTGGGTGAGGGCGGGGCACTCGTCAGCCAGCGCGACGACGGTACCGTGCGGGAGATCTCGCCCGACGGCTCGAGCCGCGCGGCGGGTGTCGTCCCTGACGTCGTGAGCGGCGGCGAGGGCGGCCTCCACGGACTCGCCGTGCTCGAGACCGGTGGAGAGACCTGGCTGTACGCCTACCACGGCACCGAGCAGGACAATCGGGTCGTGCGGATGCCGCTCACGGGCGCCGCCGGATCCCGTGCGCTCGGCGCGCCCGAGGTGGTGCTCGACGGCATCGCGCGGGCCCGCACCCACAACGGCGGGCGGATCGCCTTCGGCCCGGACGGGCTGCTCTACATCACGACCGGCGACGCGGGCGACCGCGCGAGCGCGCAGGACGAGGCATCCCTCAACGGGAAGATCCTCCGCGTCACCCCCGACGGTGGCGCGGCGCCCGGCAACCCCTTCGGCACGGCCGTCTACACGCTCGGCCACCGCAACGTGCAGGGGATCGCCTGGACGGCCGACGGCGCGATGTGGGCGAGCGAGTTCGGACAGGACACCTGGGACGAGCTGAACGCCATCCGTCCGGGCGGCAACTACGGCTGGCCCGAGGTCGAGGGCGTGGCGGGCGATGACCGCTACGTCGACCCGGTGACCGTCTGGACGCCCGACGAGTCGAGCCCGAGCGGGGTCGCGGCCGTGGGCGGCACCGTCTTCGTCGCCGGCCTCCGCGGGGAGCGCCTGTGGGCGGTCGACACCGCCGACGGCGCCCTCACGGGCGAGCCGCAGGCGCTGCTGGCCGGTGAGCAGGGGCGTCTGCGCGACGCCGTCGCCGCACCGGACGGCAGCCTGTGGGTGCTGACGGGCAACACCGACGGCCGGGGCTCGCCGCGCGACGGCGACGACGTGCTGCTGCGCCTCGCGCTCGCACCGTCCTGAGCGACACCGACACCGACACGGACACCGGCCCTGCGACGGGCACGCCGGGCGACCACCCGCAGCACTACGGTGAACCTGTGAGCACACAGCCGCGGTGTCCGCACTGCCGACACTTCGTCTATCTGGACACGCTCGACTGCCCGGAGTGCGGTGCGGCGCTGGCGTACCACATGCCCAGCCGCCAGTTCTTCGGGCACCGCAACGGCCAGGTGCGCATCGACGGCGAGCTGTGGCACACCTGCTCCAACCGCGGGTGGAAGTGCAACTGGCTCGTGCGCGACGACGCCGAGTCGGGGCGGTGCCTGTCGTGTCGGCTGACAAGACGACAGCCGGATGCGGCCGACACCGTCGCCCTGGAGAAGCTCGCCAAGACCGAGGAGGCCAAGCGCCGGCTCGTCCTGCAGCTCGCCGATCTCGGCCTGCCGCTCGTCGCCTGGTACGACCGGCCGGGCGGTCTGGGGTTCGATCTCATCTCGAGCCTGTCGCACGGCGAGAGGGTCACCATCGGCCATGCCAACGGCATCATCACGATCGACCTCGCCGAGAGTCTCGACGACCGGCGGGAAGCACTGCGCGTGCGCCTCGGCGAGCCGTACCGCACGATGCTCGGCCATCTGCGGCACGAGGTCGGCCACTACTTCCAGAACGTCCTCGTGGTCGGAGATGACGCGTGGACGAGGTGCCGTGAGATCTTCGGCGACGAGCGCGCGACCTACCGCGAGGCGCTGCAACGGCACTACCGCGCGGGAGCTCCCGAGCACTGGCAGGCCTCCTACATCTCCGAGTACGCCACCATGCACCCGTGGGAGGACTTCGCCGAGACCTTCGCGCACTACCTGCACATCACGGGGACCCTGCAGACGGCGGCCGCGATCGGAATCAGACTGGATGCCGCGTCCAGCGGCATCCGGGACACCGACGTCGTGCCGCGGGAATCGTACGAGGACGCCTCCGTGCAGCTCCTGCTGTCGGACTGGGAGTGGATGTCCCAGGCCTTCAACCGCATCAACCGCTCCATGGGCTTCGGCGATCTGTATCCGTTCGAACTGGTGCCGGCGGTGCGCAGCAAGTTCGAGTTCGTCCACCACATCGTCACGCGCGCCCCCGTGCTCAGCCGCGAGCAGGAAGCCCTCGCCGTGCCCGAGGAGCTGGAGCGCGCATGACCTCGTTCTCCCGCGGCCGCCGCGTCATCGGCGCGTCGACGCACTACGTCACCAATCAGCCCACGATCCGGTGGGACATCGACGAGTACGCGCTCAACGCGCCGCTGGTCGCCGCGGTCGACGCCTTCGGCGCGGACTGGGCTCAGCACGCGCTGAGCGAGGCGGGCGCGCTCGTCGGGTCGCGGACCTTCCAGCAGGACGCCCACCTCGCCGACCGGCATCCGCCCGTCGCCTACCCCCATGACCGCTGGGGCTTCCGCCTCGACGAGGTCGAATACGATCCGGCCTACCATCGCGTCCTCAGCGCCGCCGTGGCCCGTGGCGCCCACACCTCCGCGTGGGCGGACCCGCGTCCCGGCGCCGGCGTGGCGCGCGCCGCGATGTTCATGCTGTTCACGCAGATCGAGCCCGGCCACGCCTGCCCGGTGTCGATGACGCACGCCGCCGTCGACGCCATCGCCGGGTCGCCCTGGGTGGCCGACGGGTGGCTTCCGCGCCTCTACTCCCGCGAGTATGATCCTCGGCTCCTTCCGAACGAGGAGAAGCGGAGCGCCCTCATCGGCATGGCCATGACCGAGAAGCAGGGCGGGTCGGATCTGCGGGCCGGAACGACCACCGGCGTGCACATGGGCGGGCAGACCTACCAGCTGACCGGCCACAAGTGGTTCTGCTCGGCGCCGATGTCCGACGGCTTCCTGGTGATCGCTCAGACGCGGCGCGGGCCGGTCGACGAGGGACTCAGCTGCCTGTTCGTCCCGCGGCTGCTGCCCCGCGGGATGCGCAACGTGTTCCGCATCCAGAAGCTCAAGGACAAGCTCGGCAACCGCTCGAACGCGTCGGCCGAGATCGAGCTCGACGGCACGATCGGCGTGCTGCTGGGCGAGCCGGGTCGCGGTCTGCGGACGATCATGGGGATGGTCCAGCGCACGCGGCTGGACTGCGTGCTGGGCACGGCGGCCGGCATGCGTCAGGCGATCGCCGAGGGCGTGTGGCATGCGCGCGGCCGGGAGGCGTTCGGCCGCACCCTGGTCGATCAGCCCGCGATGACCTCCGTTCTGGCCGACCTCGGCATGGAGGCCGAGGCATCGATGCTCACGGGGCTGCGCCTCGCCCAGCTGTTCGACGCGGACGCGACGGATCGCGACGTCGCCCTCCGCCGGTTGGCGACGCCGGTGGCCAAGTACTGGGTGTGCAAGCGCGGACCGAACCACGCCTACGAGGCGATGGAGTGCCTGGGCGGCAACGGCTACACGGAGACGTTCCCGCTCGCGCGCCGCTTCCGCGAGCAGCCCGTCATGGCCATCTGGGAGGGCGCCGGCAACATCATCGCCCTCGACGTGATCCGTGCCCTGACCCGCGACGCGGAGGCGGCCGAGGCGTTCGCCGACGAGCTGGAGAGCACGCGGGGATCATCCACGCTCCTCGACGCGCATGTGGAGCGCACGATGGCCCGCCTGAGGGGTCTCGAGGACGACGATGCGGCGGCCGCGCAGGCGCGCCGGATCGCCGAGGACCTCGCGCTCGCCCTCCAGGGCTCGCTCATGCTCCGGCATGCGCCGTCGCTGGACGCCGAGACCTTCCTGCATGCGCGGCTGGGGGAGGACCGGTCGTCGCAGTACGGCGTGCTGCCGGCGGGGACGGACGCCGCGGCGATCGTCGCGCGACACTGAGCCGCCCGCGCGCCTCCGGCGGACGGCGCGGCTCGAGGTCAGTCCCTGCTCGGCTGGCAGTGCAGGACGAGCAGGACGATGCTCCCGAACGGCGCGAGCGACAGGAAGATGAGCGGCCAGGGCTGACCGGCGTCACGGAGCCTGCGCACCGACACGGCGAGCGTCGGCACGAAGATCGCGAGCGACCAGGCGATGAGGCCGAGGTAGATCGCGATGCTGAGGATCGCGAAGATGCCCGTGAACAGGCCGAACAGCATCACGAACACCGCACCGACCGAGATGATGGCGTTGAACAGCGCCCAGTACCAGTACTCCGAGCGCGACGCCCGGCCCTCGAAGGTCGCGTACCGGATGAAGACGGCGCGGACCGCCTGGCCGATGGTGGACACGGGAGGCGCCGCGTACTGCCGGCCTGCCCCGAAGCCGTAGGCGCCGCCGTACGCGGGCTGCACGGCGCGGCGATCAGGGGCGTAGGGGGCGACCGCCCGGAATGGGGGAACCGTGCCGTAGGGGTTCGGGGGAGTGGCGGCCGCACCGGACGGCCCCGCACTCGCGGCGTACGGACCGGCGGGTGCTCCGGCCGCCCCGACCGGCAGAGGGGGCAGGACGAGCGTCTGGGCGAGGTTGGCGGCGGGCACGCGCGTCGTGGACGTCCACGCCAGTCCATTCCACCAGCGCTCCAGGCCGTCGCCGGCAGGATCGGGATACCAGCCGGCGGCAGGAGATGCGGTGTTCGACATGGCGGGTCCTTCGCTCGGAGACGACTCGCTCACATTCAATCGCATGACCGATGCCGGTTCCGCCGGCGGCCGGGCTCGACGTCGGCCCGGGCGTCGTCTCAGTCGCCCTCGACCGGCTCGATCAGCTCGGGGCCGTTGTTGCGGACGTTCCCGACCTCCGACGAGACCACGTGGTCCTCGAGGGTCTCGGCCACATCGGGAGCGGCGTCGATCGCGGCGTCGAGGATGTCTCCGACGTTCTCCGTGGTCGGGTCGAGCCAGGCGTCCGCGAAGTCCGGATCGAGGAAGAGCGGCATCCGGTCGTGGATCGAGCCCAGGCGACCGATCGAGTCCCGCGTGCAGATCGTGAAGCTGAGCACCCACTTCGACGGGTCATCCTCCGGGACGGCCGGGTTCTTCCACCACTCGTAGAGACCGGCGAAGAACAGCGGCGAGCCGTCGGCGGGGTGGATGTAGTGGGGCACCTTCGTGTCGCCGACCTTCTTCCACTCGTAGTAGCCGGATGCCGGGATCACGGCGCGACGCTTCTCCAGCGCCGTGCGGAACATCGGCTTGTTCTCCAGCTCCTCTGAGCGGGCGTTGAACGCGCGGGACCCGACGGACAGATCCTTCGCCCATCCCGGCACGAGCCCCCAGCGGGCCGACTCCAGACGACGGGTCGGCGGCTCGGATTTCGCGGAGTCGAGCACGATCGCGACCTGCGAGGTGGGAGCGACGTTGTAGGAGGGCGCCGGCAGCTCATCGCCCTCGACGTCGACGCGCAGGACGCCCACGAGCTCGGAACCGACACTGGCCACCACGAATCGACCGCACATGCGCTTCAGCGTACGCGCGACCTCCGACACGGTCGTCGTCAGGGACGGCTGCCGTGCTCCAGGATGCCGACGTCCTCGAGCCGCTCCTGCAGGCTCGCGCCGTCGGAACCCGTCACCCACGGCACCCCCGCCGTCGTGTGGTCCTCGACGACCACCGTGCGCCCACCCGCCAGCACCGCCTCCGCGGGGGAGAGTCGCCGGATCGCGACGGCCGTCACGTGGTCGGCGTGGCTCCGGGTGAAGTTCGTGTAGAGCTCGTCGTCGTGCTGGCCGTCGTCGCCGAACAGCAGCCACGTGATGTGCGGGAACTCCTCGGCGAGGCGTCGGAGGTTCGACTCCTTGTGCACCTTGCCGCTGCGGAACCAGCGGTCGTGCGTCGGGCCCCAGTCGGTCAGCAGCACCGAGCCGGACGGGAACAGGTGCCGGTGCAGGAAGCGCAGCAGCGTGGGGGCGATGTTCCAGGCGCCCGTCGAGAGGTAGATGATCGGCGACCCCGGGTTCTCCCGGATGATCCGCTCGAGCAGCACCGCCATCCCGGGGACCGGCTGACGGGCGTGCTCGTCGACGACGAAGGAGTTCCAGGCCGCGAGGAAGGGACGCGGCAGCGCGGTCACCATCACGGTGTCGTCGATGTCGGACACGACGCCGAAGCGCGTCTCGGCTCCGACGATGAAGACGCGGGTCTCGACCGGCTTGCCGCCCTTCACCGCGACAGTGAGCGTCTGCCAGCCCGGAGGGAGCGACGCCGGGAGCCGCACGTCGACGACGCCGCCGCGGTCGGCGACGACGTCGTGCGACACCCCGTCGATGACGACGGTGACCTGCGCGTAGCCCACGGGCACCGCGACGAAGCTGCGCCATCCCCGCACGCTGGCGTACTCGCCGGGGGAGGTCGTGCGGGCGGGCGGGGCGATCAGCACGCGGCCGAGCACCCGCACCCAGTCGGGTCCGCCGTAGCCGGGGAACGGCGTGACGGCGGGCACGAGTCCGCGCGCGCGGGCGCGGCGCTCTCGCCAGGTCTGGAAGCGGTACTCGAGGCGCGCGATCCAGAGCACCTTGGGATTGACGGACGCGTCAGCGGTGGGGGGCATCCGCTTCAGTCTTTCACGTCGAGCGGGGTCCCATCCGGTCCGATGGCGGGCGGCGGCTCCTCGTCGAGGTGCGAGCGCTCGACCCGCTGGATGATCCTCTTGCTGAGCACCATGAGCACGAGGAAGAGCACGATGACGCCGACGAAGATGTACCCCGCGTAGTGGATCCGGTCGGCGAGCTCGCGGTACGTCCCGGCGGCCAGCGACGCGACGCCGATGTAGAGCGACGACCACACGATGCACGCCGGCAGGGTCCAGGCGATGAAGCGGCGGTAGGAGTATCCGCTCATGCCGACGGTGAGGGGGACGAGCGAGTGCAGCACCGGCAGGAACCGCGACAGGAAGATCGCCGGCCCGCCGCGCCGCTCGAGGTAGCGCTCGGAGCGCACCCAGTTCGCCTCGCCGATGCGCCTCCCGAGCCGCGACGCGCGAATGCGGGGGCCGAGCAGACGCCCGAGCAGGAAGCCGATGCTCTCGCCGGCCAGCGCGCCGAGCACGACCGCGACGCCGAGCAGCACGCCTTCTCCGACGCTGCCGACGGCGGTGCCGGCGACGATGACGACCGTGTCGCCTGGGAAGAAGAGTCCGATGAGCACGCTGGTCTCGAGCATGATCGCGACACCGGCCAGCACGGTGCGCAGAACAGGGTCGACGCTCTGCACCGCGTCCAGCAGCCAGGTGAGGATCTCGTTCACCTTGATGAGCCTAGGGCGCCGGGGTCCGTCTAGCCTGTGAACGTGATCGCCGCACCGTCCGCCGTCCTCCTCGACGGCTGGCGGGATCCGGAGGCGGTCTTCCGCGGGGGCCCGGCGCAGCATCCGCACGCCTTCTGGCTCGACGCGGGACCGGCATCGGACGCCGGATGGAGCTGGCTCGGCATCGGCGTGCCGGAGGCCGATCCGACCCGCGTGAGCGCGGTGCGCTGCGCACGTGAGCGGGCGGACGCCGCCTCCGGACCCTTCCGGGGCGGCTGGGTCGGCTGGCTCGGCTACGAGGGGGGAGCGGCGCGTGCGGGTGCGCCGGTGGCGGCGGGGGATCCGCGCGCCCCTCAGGAGCTGTGGCTGCGCGTGGACCGCTTCGTCGCGTTCGACCACGCCGCGCGCGCCGTCTGGGCTGTCGCGCCGGAGGGCGAGGTCGCCGCATACGCCGAGACCGTCATGACATGGGCGGATGCCGCGGCCTCCGGTCCGCAGCCGGTGCGGATCGCCGCGGGCGAGGCGGAGGCCCGCCACACCCCCGCGGAGTACGCCGCGCTCGTGAGCCGCTGCCGCGACGCGATCCGTGAGGGCGACGCGTATCAGCTGTGCCTGACGACGCGCTTCTCCGTCACGGGCGACGTCGACCCCGTGGCATCCTTCCTCGCCCTTCGCGCCGCGACGCCCGCCCACCACGCCGGGTTCATCCGCTCGGGTGACGTCGCGCTCGCGAGCGCCAGCCCCGAGCAGTTCCTGGCGGTCGAGGCGGGCAGGGTGCGCACCCGTCCGATCAAGGGCACGCGTCCGCGCTCGGCGGACGCGGCGGCCGACGTCGCGCTCGCCGACGAGCTGCTCGCCAGCGCGAAGGAGCGCGCCGAGAACGTCATGATCGTCGACCTCATGCGCAACGACCTCTCGCGCGTGTGCGAGCCCGGATCGGTCGCCGTGACGGAGCTGTTCGCGGTGGAGTCCTATCCCGCCGTGCACCAGCTCGTGAGCGCGGTCGCGGGCACGCTGCAGCCCGGTACGACGGTCGGCGACCTCCTCGATGCGACCTTCCCGGCCGGCAGCATGACGGGCGCCCCGAAGCTCTCCGCCATGACGCTGCTGCACGGGCTCGAGGGCGCGCCCCGTGGCGTCTTCGCGGGATGCTTCGGCTGGGTGGGCGACGACGGCGCGCTCGACCTCGCCATGGTCATCCGGTCGATCGTGACGTATCCGGGCGGTGCGTTCGTCGGCGCCGGCGGGGGCATCACCTGGGGGTCCGACCCGGCCGCCGAGGTCGCGGAGGTGGGCATCAAGGCCCGCGGTCCGCTCACAGCGTTGGGCGCCGCACTGCCCGCGGGATGGTGAGGAGCGCGGCGCGGTAGCCTGGAGGGCGCGTCCCGTGCGCATCTTCTCGCACCACACGATTGGCCTCCCCCCTTGTCGCAGAACTCCTCGACCTCCGCCGTGCCCACTCCGGACGGCCCCGGCTTCGACGCCTACGCCATCCAGGAGAAGTGGCAGTCCCGCTGGCGGGACGCCGACCCGTTCCGCACCGGCGGCGACGACGACGCGCGTCCGCGCAAGTACGTGCTCGGGATGTTCCCGTACCCCTCGGGCGACATGCACATGGGCCACGCCGAGAACTACGCCTACGTCGACGCGGTCGCACGCTTCTGGCGCCACCGCGGCTACAACGTCCTGAACCCGGTCGGCTGGGACTCCTTCGGCCTCCCCGCCGAGAACGCCGCCATCCAGCGCGGCGCCGATCCGCGCGAGTGGACCTACGCGAACATCGCCCAGCAGCGCGAGAGCCTGGGCAACTTCGGCACGTCGTACGACTGGAGCCGGGTGCTGCACACCAGCGACCCCGAGTACTACCGCTGGAACCAGTGGCTGTTCCAGAAGCTGTACGAGCGGGGCCTGGCCTACCGCAAGGAGAGCCCGGTCAACTGGTGCCCGAACGACCAGACGGTGCTCGCCAACGAGCAGGTCGTCGACGGCCACTGCGAGCGGTGCGGCGCCGAGGTCGTGAAGAAGAAGCTCACCCAGTGGTACTTCAAGATCACCGACTACGCCGACCGCCTGCTGGACGACCTGAACCAGCTCGAGGGCTCGTGGCCGCAGAAGGTCATCCGGATGCAGCGCAACTGGATCGGCCGCTCGGTCGGAGCCGACATCGACTTCGAGATCGAGGGCCGCGACGAGAAGATCACCGTCTTCTCCACCCGCCCCGACACGCTGTACGGCGCCACGTTCATGGTGGTCGCCCCCGACAGCGACCTGGCCGCCGAGCTCGCCGAGGGCTCCACGCCGGAGGTGCAGGCACGCTTCCAGACCTACCTGGAGGGCGTGCAGCGCGAGACCGACATCGCCCGTCAGGCGACCGACCGCCCGAAGACCGGCGTGTTCCTGGACCGCTTCGCCGTCAACCCCATCAACGGCGAGCGGCTGCCGATCTGGGCGGCCGACTACGTGCTGGCCGACTACGGCCACGGCGCGGTCATGGCGGTCCCCGCCCACGACCAGCGCGACCTCGACTTCGCGCGCGCCTTCGACCTGCCGGTCCGTGTGGTGGTCGACACGACGGCTCCGATCACTGGGGCGATCCCCGTCATCGAACTGGACGAGAACGGCGACCCCATCGATCCGACGGACGGGGACGACGCATCCATCGACGATCTGAACCCCGCCCGCACCGGGATCGCCCTCACGGGCGAGGGTCGCATGATCAATTCGGGGTCGCTGGACGGACTCTCCAAGCGCAACGCGATCACGCGGATCATCGAGCAGCTGCAGTCCAAGGGCGCCGGGCGCGCCTCGAAGACGTACCGCCTCCGCGACTGGCTGATCTCGCGTCAGCGGTTCTGGGGCACGCCGATCCCGATGATCCACACCGAGGACGGCCGCATCGTGCCGGTGCCCGACGACCAGCTGCCGCTGATGCTGCCCGACGCGCAGGGCCTCGACCTCGCGCCGCGGGGCACGTCGCCCCTGGGGGCAGCCACCGAGTGGGTCGAGACGGTCGACCCCGAGACGGGCGAGCCGGCGCTGCGCGACGCGGACACGATGGACACGTTCGTCGACAGCTCCTGGTACTTCCTGCGCTTCCTGGCGCCTCGGAGCGCCGATCAGGCCTTCCCGCCCCGTGAGGCCGACAAGTGGGCTCCGGTCGACTCGTACATCGGCGGCGTCGAGCACGCGATCCTGCACCTGCTGTACGCGCGCTTCATCACCAAGGTGCTGTTCGACATGGGGCTGATCGAGTTCACCGAGCCCTTCTCGAGCCTGATCAACCAGGGCATGGTGCTGCTGGACGGCTCGAAGATGTCCAAGAGCAAGGGCAACCTCGTCGAGTTCGCCGCGAGCATGAAGGACCCGGGTGCCGACGCCGTGCGCGTCGCGATCGCCTTCGCCGGTCCCGTCGAAGACGACATCCAGTGGGAGGACGTCTCGACCACCGGTGCGCAGAAGTTCCTGGCCCGCGCGTGGCGCGTCGCCTCGGACGTCACCAGCCACCCCGACGTGATCTGGGCGGAGGGGGATGCTGCGCTCCGCCGTGTCACGCACCGTCTGCTCGCCGACGCCCCGGGCCTGGTCGAGCAGACGAAGTTCAACGTCGTCCTGGCGCGTCTGATGGAGCTGGTCAACGCCACCCGCAAGACCATCGACTCCGGCGCCGGCCCCGCCGACCCCGCCGTGCGCGAGGCCGCCGAGGTGACCGCCATGGTGCTCGACCTCTTCGCCCCGCACACCGCGGAGGAGATGTGGGAGATCCTCGGCTACAAGCCGTTCGTCGGCCTCGTGCCGTGGCGTGCCGCCGACCCGACCCTGCTGGTCGAGGACACCGTGACCGCCGTCGTGCAGATCGACGGCAAGGTGCGCGCGACCCTCGAGGTGTCGGCGCGCA
Source organism: Microbacterium lemovicicum (assembly GCF_003991875.1). NCBI lineage: Bacteria > Bacillati > Actinomycetota > Actinomycetes > Micrococcales > Microbacteriaceae > Microbacterium > Microbacterium lemovicicum. The sequence continues at coordinate 1,642,571 of NZ_CP031423.1, read as the reverse complement.
TCGACGCGGCGGAGCTCGAGCGTCTCGCCCGCGGGGATGCGCGCGTGCAGCGGTCGCTCGGCGACCGCGAAGTCGTCCGCGCCGTCGTGCGACCGCCGAAGGTCGTCAGCCTCAGCACACGCTGACCCCGGCCGCGGCCTGCGCGGGCGGCGACCTCCGTCTCCGGCTTGAACGGCGACCTCCGTCTCCAGGCTGCCCGCGCGGTGACGCTCCTCCCCAGGGCCTGCCTTCGGGGGCCAGCGCGCTGATCGCCTCGGCGCCGAGGAGCTGATCGTCCGGGCATTCCTAGCCTGGATCGGTGAGCACCCCCGCCGAGCCGCCCCGCGCCGCCGCGCGGCGCCGGCTCGGCGTGGGGGCGGCCGTCGTCATCGTCCTCGTGGCGCTCGCCGCCACCGTGGGCATCGGCATCCTGCGCGCGGCCGGTGCGCCCATCGAGACGGTGGCGATCGTCGAAGACGGCCCGGCTGCGGTCGGCGCTGACGTCATGACCGGCTCGCTGTACGTGCACGTCCTGGGAGCCGTCGGGCAGCCGGGACTGTTCGTGCTGCCGGCGGGGAGCCGGGTCGTGGATGCGGTGGCCGCGGCATCCGGGTTCCTCCCGACGGCCGACCGCACGGGGGTGAACCTGGCGCGACCGCTGAGCGACGGCGAGCAGCTGAGGATTCCCGCGGTGGGGGAGGTGCCCGCCGCCGGCGGGACGGGCGTGGTCGGGTCGGGCGGCGGCTCCGGGGGCGCGGGTGCCGGAGCGCCGGGCGATGGGCGGGTGAACCTCAACACCGCGGACGAGGCGGCGCTCGACACCCTGCCGCGCATCGGGCCGGCGATGGCGCAGCGCATCATCCGATGGCGCGACGACAACGGGCGCTTCACGAGCGTCGAGGACCTCCTCGCCGTGCCGGGGATCGGCGAGAAGATGCTCGAGAGCCTGCGTGAGCTGGTGACGGTGTGACGACGCCTGCGCACGCCGTCCCGGCCGTGGCCCGTGGTCGTCGGCGGACGCTGCGGGCGCTGCGCACGGCCCCGGTGGCGCTGACGACGTGGGCGGTCGCGGGCTGGACGACGATCGAGCCCGCTGCAGGGCCCGGGGTGGCCCTGACGCTGTGGGCGTCGGCGCTGGTGGCCCTCGGGGTTCTGGCGCTGCGTATCGCCCGCAGGCCGCGGGGCGACCGGGACGTCATCGACTCGGCGGGGGAGCGACGACGCCGGATCGCCGTCGTCCTCGTCGTGGTGACTCTGAGCACCGCTGCCGCCGCAGCATCCTCCGTCGTGCTCGCGCAGCCCGCGCGCGACGCGGCGGCCGCGCTGCCGATCTCGGGCGGACGCGCGGTCAGCGTGCTCGTGACCGTCACCGGGAAGGTGGAGCGCTGGGGGAGCGACCGCCTCGCGTTCGACGCGCAGGCGCAGCGCGTCGCCATCGGCGCGCAGCGGTTCGCGGTCGACGTGCCGGTCGCCGTGATCCTGGCGGCGGACGACCTCGATCCGGGCGGGCTGACCGACGTGGGGGCCGTGGTCGAGGTGGGCGGCACGGTGCGACCCGCCGATCCCGGCGACCGGGCGGTCCTGGACGTAACGGCCGCCGGGCCGCTGGAGGTGCGCTCCCCGCCCGAGGGTGCCGTCGGCGCGGCGGCCGACCTGCGGACCTCGCTGGTCGCTGCGGCCGACGGGCTGCCCCCGCCCGGTGCGGGGCTCCTCCCCGGCCTCGCCGTCGGCGACACCTCCGCCGTCGACGCCGATCTCGACGTCGCGATGAAGGCGTCGAGCCTGTCGCACCTCACCGCGGTATCCGGCGCCAACTGCGCGCTCGTCGTCGGCCTGGCCTTCGCCGCGGCGTCCGCACTGGGTCTGCGGCGCGGTCTGCGAGTGGCGGCCGGGCTCTCCGTGCTGGCCGGCTTCGTGCTGCTCGTCACCCCCGAGCCCAGCGTGGTGCGGGCCGCAGCCATGGCGGCCGTGGCGATGATCGCGGTGCTCGTCGGGCGCACGGGTGCCGGCACCGCCGTGGTGTCGCTGGCCGTCGCGATCATCCTCGTGCTCGACCCCTGGCTGGCCGGCTCGCTGGGTTTCGCCCTGTCGACGGTGGCGACGGCGTCGCTGCTGCTGTTCGCGCGCCCGCTCGCGACGGGTCTCGGACGATGGATGCCGCGGCCCGTGGCTCTCGCCCTGTCCGTGCCGCTGGCGGCCCAGCTCGCGTGCGGACCGCTCCTCGTGCTCATCACTCCCGTGGTGCCGCTCTACGGCGTTGTGGCCAACCTCCTCGCCGCGCCGGCCGCGCCGCTCGCGACCGTGATCGGCCTGGCGGCGTGCCTGAGCGCACCCCTGCCCCTCGTGCAGTCCGGGCTCGCCGCCCTCGCGTGGCTGCCCGCCGCCTGGATCGCCGGCACCGCTCAGACCTTCGCCGCCCTCCCCGGCAACGCCGTGCCCTGGCTCGGCGGCTGGGCCGGGGTGGCGGCCCTCGCCCTCCTCGGGCTCGCTCTCGGGATCGTCATCGTCGGACGACGGACGGATGCCGCACGGTGGCATCGCATCGTGAGCGCGCTCTCCGCGACCTCTCTCGCCGTCGTGGTCGGCACCACCGCCGGGGGCGCGGCTCTCAGCGGGCCGGTGGGCGGTCTCACCGTGCCGGCAGCCTGGGCGATCGCGGTCTGCGACGTCGGACAGGGAGACGCCGTCGTGGTCCGATCGCATGAGGCGACCGCCCTCATCGACACCGGGCCCGACCCGACGCCGCTCGCCGTCTGCCTCGACCGCCTCGGCATCGCCCGTATCGACCTCCTGGTGCTCACCCACTTCGATCTCGACCATGCGGGCGGGGCGGCGTCGCTGGCCGGACGGGTGGGCCTGGTCGTGCACGGCCCGCCGGCCGATGCGGCGGACTCCCGGCTGCTCACCGATCTGCGCGGCGGAGGAGCGGTCGTCAGCGAGGTCCACGCCGGATCCCGCGGCGTGCTGGGCGGCGCGATGTGGAGGGTGCTGTGGCCGCGAGCGGGCAGCAAGGCGTTCCCGCCGGGCAACGACGCGGGCGTGGTGGTCGATATCCGCGGCGGCGGCGTGCCCACGTCGCTCTTCCTCGCCGATCTCTCCGGACTCGCGCAGCGCGCCCTCGCGCGGGCCGGCACGCTCGACACGCCCTATGAGGTCGTGAAGGTGGCCCACCACGGCAGCGGCGACCAGGACCCGGCTCTCTACCGGACGCTCGGCGCCGCCGTCGCGCTGATCCCGGTGGGGCTCGACAACGACTACGGGCATCCCCGGGCCGAGACGCTGGCCATTCTGTCCGACACGCGCATGGCCGTCGCACGCAGCGATCGGAACGGGATGATCTGCGTCTGGAGTGCCGACGGCGTGCTCCAGGTCTGGCGCGAGCGCGGCGGGTGACGGGAGCGCGCTCGGCGCGGTCTCCCCGCGTCCGGCCCCGCGACGGGTGCCGGACCACCGGCGAGGAGACGGACCCGCCGGGCGACGTCCCACCCGCTCGGTAGTCTGGGGTGATGGCCACGACCGCACGCCGCGCACCCGCGAAGCGGCCCAGCATCCCGCAGCTGTCGTGGCGCACGCCGCAGCCGGCGCCCGTTGTGCTGATCTCCGGCCCGGAGGACGTGCTGGCCGAGCGGGCGACCGCCGCCATCCGCGAATACCTGAGGGCGGAGGACCCGAGCCTCGAGGTCTCCGACGTCCGCGCCGATGACTACGCCGCCGGCACACTGCTCGCGCTCACGTCGCCCTCGCTCTTCGGCGAGCCGCGGCTCGTGCGCGTCACCGGCGTCGAGAAGTGCAGCGACGCGTTCCTCGCCGAGGCCGTCTCCTACCTCGACAACCCGCAGGACGGCGCAACCGTGATCCTGCGGCACACCGGCGCGAGCGTCCGCGGCAAGAAGCTCCTCGACGCGGTGCGCGCCGGAACCGGCGGCGGGGTGGAGGTGCCCTGCGCGGCGGTCAAGCGCGACTCCGACCGCTTCGATTTCGCCTCGGGGGAGTTCTCCGCGGCGAAGAAGCGGATCGCCCCGTCCGCGCTGCGCACACTCGTCTCGGCCTTCGCCGACGACCTGACCGAACTCGCCGCCGCGTGCCAGCAGCTGATCTCCGACGTCCCCGGCGACATCACCGATCAGGTGGTGGAGCGGTACTACGGCGGGCGGGTGGAGACGAGCGCATTCACCGTGGCCGACACCGCCATCGCCGGGCGCTACGGCGACGCCCTCATCGCCCTCCGCCACGCCCTGGCATCCGGATCCGACCCCGTGCCGCTGGTGGCCGCCATCGCGTCGAAGCTGCGCTCCATGGCGAAGGTGGCGGGCACGCGCGAGTCCTCCGGCGCCCTCGCGGCGCGGCTCGGCATGAAGGACTGGCAGGTCGACCGCGCGCGACGCGACCTCGTCGGCTGGTCCGACCTCACCCTCGGGATGGCGATCCAGGCGACAGCCCGCGCAGACGCAGAGGTGAAGGGCGCATCCCGCGATCCGGTGTTCGCCCTCGAGCGCCTCATCACCGTCATCGCGACGAAGGCCCCGTTCGGCGCCCAGCGACCGCACCGCTGAGCCGTCGGCGCCGAGCGACCGCAGCGCTGAGCCGCAGCATCCGGTCACTGCCGCACATCACCCCGCCGTGCCCGGGCCCGGAAATGCCGAATGCCCGCCCCGAGAAGGGACGGGCATTCGAGAGAAGGTGAAGCTCAGAGAGCTGCGACCTGCTTGGCGATGGCCGACTTGCGGTTCGCCGCCTGGTTCTGGTGGATGACGCCCTTGCTGACGGCCTTGTCCAGCTTCTTGGACGCGGTCAGGAGAGCCTTCTCAGCCGCGGCCTTGTCGCCGGAGGCAACGGCCTCGCGGGTGCGACGCACCTCGGTCTTGAGCTGGCTCTTGACGGCCTTGTTGCGCTCGTGCGCCTTGTCGTTGGTCTTGTTGCGCTTGATCTGCGACTTGATGTTCGCCACGTTCGACGTATCTTTCGTTCGGAGGATTCGATGGACGTGCCGCGTTACGGGTAGAGGGGCCGCTCGCGACGTCGTGCAGGGGTGGGACCCGGCACGCAGGTCGACTCATGAGTCTATCAGGTCGCCCCGGGTGCCGTGATCGCGGGCCCCGGGGCGCCGTCGTCCGCTGATGCGCGCGCCGTGACGGTCGCGACGGCGACGTCGAGCAGGGCGTTGAAGACCCGCGGGCGCATCGCCGTGACGAGGTGGGAGGTGCGCGGCACGACGATCAGCTCGGCATCGCGCGCGACCTGCAGGAAGAGCCGCTCGTTGGCGCGGAGCTGGTCGTACTGGCCGTTGATGAACCACAGCGGCACATCGATGCGGTGCAGCGCCGTGAGCAGGTCGAGCACGGACAGGCTCCGCAGGGCGGTGTCCTGCGCGTCGTAGGCATAGCCGCCGGCGCCGAAGTCGGCGCGCGTCTCGGGCGGCAGGGTGCGGTCGAGTACGGCATCCGTGATGCGCTGCCCCCGCCCGGGCAGACGGTTGAAGCCGCCCGCCAGCACGCGGTAGGTGGCGAGTCCGACGCCGCGGGGGATCGAGGTGCAGGATGCCGCGATGAACCCCGCCACGGGCGGCGGGTCGTCGCGGCCGACGTACTCGATCGAGAGCAGCCCGCCCATCGAGTGCGATGCCAGCAGCACCGGTCCGCGCTCGGCGGCGGCCCGGACGGCTCCGTCGATCGTGGCGAAGGCGCCATCGAGCGCGAAGGTCTCCGCCATCCGCGTGCCGTGGCCGGGCAGATCGACCGCGGTGACGGGGATGTCGCGGGCCCGGAGGTGCTCGACCTGCGCTCGCCACATGCTCGCGGACGTGCGGATGCCGTGCACGAGCACGACCTGAACCGTCACGCCCTCAGAATACGACGGGGCGCCGCACGGTCTCCCGTGCGGCGCCCCGTCGCCCGAGGTCGGCTGTCGGTCAGAACAGCACGGCGACCGCCGCGGTGCGGCTGGTCGACCCGAGGGCGGTCTCGGGGTCGGCCGGCACGAACACCACCGTGTAGCGATGGATGCCGCGGCTCAGCGTCGACGGCAGACGGAGCGTCGCGTAGCCGCCCTTCACCGAAGCCGTGCCGACGACCGTGGCACCCTCACGGAACTCGACCGTGCCGGCGACGCCGCTCGTGCCGCTCACCGTGGCGAGCAGCGTGGCCGGGAGCACCCGGTTGATGTGCACCGGCGGCAGAGCGATCAGGCCCGTGCGCGTGACGACCCGCTCATCGGCGCCGGCGGTGATGCCCACCAGCACGGGGTCGTGATCGGAGGAGCGGAACGGGTCGGGCACGGAGAACAGCGTGCCGTGCACGTTGTAGCGGCTGTACTCCAGCGCGACCGACTCCCCGGAGTTGATGTTCCAGATGTCGCCGCCCACGGCGCGCTCGCGCGCCGCTCCGCTCATCAGGATGTGGTCGAGCGATCCCGACAGACCCGAGAAGGAGTACGACGACGAGTCGATGCCCAGCGCCTTCTCGGCGTCGACGTATCCCGCCTCGAAGAGCACCTGCAGCGGATCCTCCTCGCCGTAGGAGTTGAAGTCGCCGACCAGATAGACCGAGTCCACGTCGCCCTGGATCGACGTGATCCAGTCGCGGAGGGCCGTCGCCTGACGCACGCGCGACTCGTTCGACGCACCCTGGCCGTCGCCGGTGTCGGCGTCTCCGGGCCAGGGGCCCGCCGATCCCTTCGACTTGAAGTGGTTCACGCCGAACAGGAAGCGCTCGCCGCCGGCGGCGGGACGGAAGACCTGCGCGAGGGGCTCGCGGGCGTTGCCGAAGGCCTGGTCGTCACCGGACTGCGTGCCCAGCGCCCGGGAGGCGCCGACGGGCGTGACGGCCGCGGGCTGGTAGATGATCGCGTTGGTGATGACGTCCTGCTCCGCCGGGTCGGGCAGCTCGGTCGATGACGGCACGTAGGCCCAGCGCTGCTCGCCCGCCGCCGCGTTCAGCGCCGCCACGAGCGTCGCCGTCGCCTCGTCGGGCGTCTCGCCCAGCGCCGCGCTGTTCTCGATCTCCATCAAACCGACCACGTCCGCGTCGAGGGTGGAGATCGCCGCGACGATCTTCGCCTGCTGGCGGGCGAGGTCCTGCGCGTCCCACGCTCCGCGCTGCCCGCAGCCGTCGCGCACCGTGTTGCCGTCGCCCGTCCGATCGGGGAACGCCACGCAGGTCGCCGTGTCGGTGCCGAGCGTCGTGAAGTAGTTGAGGACGTTGAACGACGCCACCTTCACGTCGCCGCCGACCGCGGCCGGGGCCGCCGTGCGCGGGTTGGAGAACTGCACCTCGTCCACGCCCGAGCCGTCACCGGTCAGCGGGGCGGTCGGGTTGAGCTTCCAGGCGTTGTTGCGCCAGTCGACGATGAGCGGTGCCGTGAAGGTCGCCGTCGCGCCGACCACGATCGGCTCGACCAGCGAGACGTACGGGGGCGTCAGCGCGCTGTTGGCCGCATTGAGGTAGTTCGTCGTCGCTCCGTCGTCGAGCACCACGGCACGGGCCGCGTTGTCGGCGGCGATGGCCGCCGCCTCCGGCGAACCCGGGCGCGCCGCATCCGTCGGCTGGCGCAGCGGCTCGTCGCCGAGCGCGAGCCCCACCTCGCCGTACTGGTTGGTGGAGTACGTGTTGCTGACCGTGTACGTGCCCTGCGGGGCGACCAGCATCGACTCGAGGCTCTCGCGCTGGCTCTCGGAGGAGGGCCAGGAGACGGATGCCGGGCTCGGCGCCGGCGCGTCCGCGATCTTCGTCGCGGCGCCGGGTGAGACCGAGAGCTGCGTCAGTCCGTTGAACTCGCCGACCACTCCCGTCGCCTGGACGGTGTCGCCGAGGGCGACCTCACCGGCCGCGGCGGGCGCGTAGACGAAGATCGCGTCGGACGCGGTGTGGACGGCGAGGTCGAGCGCGCCGCCGGTGCCCGGCGTCTGAAGGACGTAGCCGTTGAGACCGCCGGTCGGGTATGACGCGGTCACGACTCCCGTGGTGGTGACGGTCTGGCCCAGGTACGTCGAAGCGGCGCCCGTGCCCTGGATGGTCGCGATGACGATCGGATCCTGGGGCTCGGGCTCCGGGTCGGGATCCGGGTCGGGTCCCGGGTCGGCGCTGCCGACGGGCGTCGGGGCTCCGGCTGTGAAGTCGGCGCGGTTGTCGCCCGTGTTCGCTGCGGTCGCCGAACGGGAGACGGAGGTCGCGTTCGTGGTGGCGGGAGCGGCGGCGGAGCCGGCGAAATCGGTGGCGGCACCCCAGCCGACGTAGTCGATCACCTGGGGGAGTGCGGCGATGCCGGTGCCGGCTGCTCCTCCGGGGAGCGCGGTCTGGTCGGCGACGAGGGCGACGCGGCCGCCGGTGCCGCTCATCGCGATCCGCCCGTCGACGTCGGCGGTGAACGACGGGAGGGTCGTGTTGGCGCCCGTGGCCTGTCCGATGAGCAGCGCGTCACCCGGGGCGACGACGACGCCGGTAAGCGGAGTGATCGCCCACGCGGTGGAGGCGCCGAACGACGCGGGGCCGTACTGCACGCTCCAGGTGCCCAGGTCTGCCGGGGTCGTCCCGACGTTGCGCAGCTCGACGAAGTCGCGGTTGTAGGCCGCGCCGTTGTTGCCGCCGCCCCCGTAGACCTCCGTGATGACGACGGCCGCGTCGGGCGACACCGCCGCGGGACGGATCGTCGCGGGCTGGGCGGCGGAGGCGGCCGTCGGGAGGACGAAGCCGGTGATCGCCACGGCTGCGGCGGTCATCGCCGCGAGCGCGGATCTGGTGCGGATGCGGCGGGCGCGCGTGGCGCCGTCGGGAGGGTTCACGAGGGTGGACTCCTTGATCGTGTCGTGCGTCGGTCGATGGCGTACGGTCCCCGATGGTGCTTCCCCGCCTTCCACCCTGCCCCGCGGCATCCGTCATGACAAGGCCGCCGGGCGAACGGCGGGTGAATCCGGGATGACGGATGCCGCGGCCCCGGCTGATCCGCGCGCAGGAGCCGCACGGACCGGCCGCGTAGGATCGAGGGGACATGTCACCTCGTGCCTCCACGCCCCTGCAGCCCGCCGCGACGGCTCCTGCACAGCTGCGCAACTTCTGCATCATCGCCCACATCGACCACGGCAAGTCGACGCTGGCCGACCGCATGCTGCAGATCACCGGCGTCGTGTCCGACCGCGACATGCGCGCGCAATACCTCGACCGCATGGACATCGAGCGCGAACGCGGCATCACGATCAAGAGCCAGGCCGTGCGCATGCCGTGGGCGGCCGGCGACCAGACGTTCGCCCTCAACATGATCGACACCCCGGGTCACGTCGACTTCACCTACGAGGTGAGCCGGTCACTGGCCGCGTGCGAGGGGGCGATCCTCCTCGTCGACGCCGCTCAGGGCATCGAGGCGCAGACGCTGGCGAACCTCTACCTGGCGCTCGAGAACGACCTGCACATCATCCCGGTGCTCAACAAGATCGACCTGCCCGCCGCCGACCCCGACAAGTACGCGGCCGAGCTGGCGAACCTCATCGGCGGCGACCCCGCCGATGTGCTGCGGGTCTCGGGCAAGACCGGGATGGGCGTCGAGGAGCTGCTGGACCGGATCGTCCGCGACATCCCCGCCCCCACCGGCGATCCCGACGCACCCTCGCGCGCGATGATCTTCGACTCGGTGTACGACGCGTACCGCGGCGTCGTCACCTACGTCCGCATGATCGACGGGAAGCTGGAGCCGCGCGAGCGCATCCAGATGATGTCGACCAAGGCGACGCACGAACTCCTCGAGATCGGCGTCTCCAACCCCGAGCCCACGCCCACCAAGGGCCTCGGCGTCGGCGAGGTCGGCTACCTGATCACGGGTGTGAAGGACGTGCGCCAGTCGAAGGTCGGCGACACCGTCACGAACCTGCGGAAGCCGGCGACCGAGGCACTCCCGGGCTACACCGACCCGAAGCCGATGGTGTTCTCGGGCATCTACCCGATCGACGGCAGCGACTTCTCGGTGCTGCGCGAGGCGCTCGACAAGCTCAAGCTGTCCGACGCCGCCCTCCAGTACGAGCCCGAGACGTCGGTGGCGCTCGGCTTCGGCTTCCGCTGCGGGTTCCTCGGTCTCCTCCACCTCGAGATCATCACCGAGCGCCTCGCCCGCGAGTTCGACCTCGACCTCATCACCACCGCGCCCAGCGTGATCTACGAGGTCACCACCGACACGGGCGCCCACGTCACCGTCACCAACCCGAGCGAGTACCCCGACGGCCGCGTGGCCTCGGTGACCGAGCCGATGGTGAAGGCCGCGATCCTGCTGCCCAAGGACTACGTGGGCACCGTCATGGAGCTGTGCCAGTCGCGCCGCGGCGCGCTGCTCGGCATGGAGTACTTCAGCGAGGAGCGCGTGGAGCTGCGCTACAACATGCCGCTCGGCGAGATCGTCTTCGACTTCTTCGATCAGCTGAAGTCCAAGACCCAGGGCTACGCCAGCCTCGACTACGAACCCTCGGGCCAGCAGGAGGCCGATCTGGTGAAGGTCGACATCCTGCTCCAGGGCGACAAGGTCGACGCGTTCAGCTCGATCGTCCACCGCGACAAGGCCTACGCCTACGGCACGATGATGACCGAGCGACTGCGCAAGCTCATCCCGCGCCAGCAGTTCGAGGTGCCCATCCAGGCCGCGATCGGCGCCCGCATCATCGCGCGCGAGTCGATCCGCGCCATGCGCAAGGACGTCCTGGCCAAGTGCTACGGCGGTGACATCACCCGCAAGCGCAAGCTGCTGGAGAAGCAGAAGGAGGGCAAGAAGCGCATGAAGATGGTCGGCCGCGTCGAGGTCCCCCAGGAGGCCTTCATCGCCGCGCTCTCCGGCGACGTCGAGGGCAAAGAGAAGAAGTAGCCGGATGCCGCGGGCCGCAGCATCCGCTCAGTCCGACAGCAGGTGCCGCAGGTAGCGCTGCGGACCGGCGAGATAGGACCGCCAGTGGGCGACGAGCTCGAGGTCGTCCCAGTGCGCCGGGCGCAGGCCCCACGGCCCGAGTTCGAGGATGCGAGCGCCCGGCAGCGACGCCAGGATCGGCGAGTGCGTCGCGCACAGCACCTGTCCGCCGTCGGCGACGATGCCCGTGAGCGTCGAGATGAGCGCCAGCGTCGAGGAGAACGAGAGCGCGGCCTCGGGCTCGTCGAGGCAGTAGAAGCCGGGGGAGTCGAAGCGGGACTGGAACATCGCGAGGAACGACTCGCCATGGCTCATCTCGTGGAACCTCGGCTCGGGTACGGACGAGGGGTTCTGCTCGAGGTAGGTGTAGAACGAGTGCATCGTCTCGGCGCGCAGGAAGTAGCCCCACCGCGGCGCGCCGACCCCGCGCTGGAGTCGCAGCCACCTCGACAGGTCGGACTCCGACACGCGTGTGCGGTGCTGCGAGGAGGCGGAGCCGCCCTCGGCGCCGAAGCCGTAGGCGATGGCGATCGCCTCGAGCACCGTCGACTTGCCCGAGCCGTTCTCGCCCACGAGGAACGTCACGCCGGGATCGAGCTCGAGGCCGTCGGACAGCAGCTGTGCGACGGCGGGGATGGTGACGGGCCACCGCTGCGGGTCGGGGCGGCTGTCCTGCAGGTCGGCCGGCGGCCGCGCGTGCACGGCGACCACGGGCTGCTGGCGGAAGTCGGAGGCGCGCATGCGCGCAGTCTCGCACGCACCGGCGACACGTCCCGAGAAGTCACACAGGGCGGATCGGTAGGCTGATGGCATGCGCCGTGGGACGTTCAGGGACGAGACCGTCGACTATGCCGCCGTCGGCGGCACGCAGGCCAGCGACCTCATGCAGTACCCGCCGGAGCGCAGCATCCCGGCCGAGGAGTCATGGCGGATCGGCAGCGGGCAGGCGCGCTTCGAGACCGCCGGGGAGGCCCTGCTGTCGTGGTCCGCGCAGCGCGGCGGCGACCTCCGGCTGAGCGACGTGCGCCCCGCGGCGGGCCCCATGTACTCCGGCGTCAGCTTCGACGAGGAGGGCAACGCCGTCTCGCCGAGCCGGCTGGAGGCCGACCAGCGCTTCGACACCGACGGCACGCCGTACGTCGGCCCCGGCACGACCATCCGCCTGCACGGACGCGTCGACGGCATGAACGCCGACGCGGAGCTGCGCGTGATCTTCGCCATCGAGGAGGCCCGGCGTGTGGGCTTCGCGCTCGGCACGGTCGGCAGCTCGGTCGTCAGCGGCGAGGAGTCCTTCCTCATCGAGTGGTACCCGAACGACGAGGTGTGGTTCACCGTCCGCGCGTTCGACGCGCCCGTCGCCCTCGCCTACCGGGTGTTCCCCGCCCTCGTGCGGCGCCGCCGCAAGGCCCTCTTCCAGCGGTACCTGCGGGCCATCTCGCCGCTGTACACGTCCTGATGGGCGCGGCCCTTCCGCTCGGCGATCCCGCACCCCTCGACGGCCGGCTGCCGGACGACGTCCGCGCCCGTCCCGAGACGGACTTCTCGGTCTACCTGCACGTGCCGTTCTGCCGCGTGCGCTGCGGCTACTGCGACTTCAACACCTACACGTCCGACGAACTGCGCGGCGCGCGCCAGGACCAGTACGCCGACACCCTGCTCGACGAGGTCGCCCTGGCCCGCGGCATCCTGTCCCAGGCCGGTTCCCTGCGACCGGCCGCGACGGTGTTCTTCGGCGGCGGCACGCCGACCCTCCTGCCGCCCGGCGACCTCGGCCGCATGCTGCAGGGGGTGCGCGACGCCTTCGGCCTCGCCCCCGGTGCGGAGATCACCGTCGAGGCGAACCCCGACACCGTGACGGATGCCGCGGCCGCCGAGCTGGCCGAGGCCGGGGTCACGCGGATGTCGATCGGCATGCAGTCCGCCGTGCCGCATGTGCTCGCCGTGCTGGACCGCACGCACGATCCCCGCAACGTCGACACGGCGGTCGCCGCCGCACGTGCGGCCGGCCTCGAGGTGAGCCTCGACCTCATCTACGGCGCGCCGGGGGAGTCGCTCGACGACTGGCGGCGCTCGCTCGAGACGGTGCTGGCCCTCGAGCCCGACCACGTCTCGGCCTACGCGCTCATCATCGAGGAGGGCACGAAGCTCGCCCGCCGCATCCGCCGCGGCGAGGTCACCGCTCCCGACGACGACCTGCAGGCCGACATGTACGAGCTCGCCGACGCACGGATGGATGCCGCCGGGTTCGACTGGTACGAGGTGTCGAACTGGTCGCGGAGTCCGGCCCACCGCTCCCGCCACAACCTCGCGTACTGGCGGGGCTCGGATTGGTGGGGCTTCGGCCCGGGGGCGCACAGCCACATCGACGGCCTCCGGTTCTGGAACGTCAAGCACCCGGCGGCGTACGCCCAGCGGCTGCACGCCGGGCAGTCGCCCGCGGCCGGACGCGAGCGTCCCGACGCCGAGGCCCGGCGCCTGGAGGACGTGCTGCTGCGCAGCCGCATCCGCGACGGCCTGCCCGTGTCGGAGCTCCTCGGCGAGGGCCGGCACGCGATCGCCGCCCTCATCACCGACGGTCTCGTCGACGGGCCGGCGGCCTTCCAGGGCCGGGTGGTGCTGACCCTTCGCGGACGGCTGCTGGCCGACGCCGTCGTGCGGGCGCTGACACCCTGACCGCGCTCCCGGCTGGCAGCCGTGGCATCCGGTAGAATTGGCACTCCAGACCAACGAGTGCCAGACCGTGGGGAGGAGTCGACATGGTCACCGAGCGCGGACTGCAGGTGCTGCGAGCGATCGTGCAGGACTACGTCGACACCCACGAGCCCGTCGGCAGCAAGACCATCGTCGAGCGTCACGCCTTCGGGGTGTCGGCCGCGACGATCCGCAATGACATGGCCCTGCTCGAGGACGAGGAGCTCATCGCCGCTCCGCACACGTCGTCGGGTCGGGTGCCCACCGACAAGGGCTACCGCGTGTTCGTCGACCACCTCGCCGAGCTGCGGCCGCTGACCCCGGCGCAGCGCACCGCGATCTCGGCCTTCCTCGACGGACCGGCCGACCTCGACGACGTGCTGGCGCGCACCGTCCGCGCGCTCACCCAGCTGACCGGCCAGGTGGCGATCGTGCAGTACCCCTCCTTCGCGCGTGCCTCCGTGACGCACGTCGAGCTGGTGAGCCTCGGCTCGGGACGGATGCTGGTCATCGTCGTGACCGACACCGGCCGCGTGTCGCAGCGGATCGCCGTCGTCGGCCGCGAGTTCGACGACGAGGCCGTCGCCCGCATCCGCACGCGGCTGTCGGCGCTCGTCGTCGGCCTGTCCGTCAAGACCGCCGTCGCCCGTGTCGCGGAGATGATCGCCGGGCCACCGGTCGACGCCCGCCCCGGCGAGTCCGACGCCGTCCGCACCATCGCCGCCGTCATCTCGGAGGAGCTCGACGAGTTCCGTCAGGACCGGATGCTGCTCGCCGGCACCGCGAACCTCGCGCGGCGCGAGTCCGACTTCCGCGGCAGCATCTACCCGCTGCTGGAGGCCATCGAGGAGCAGGTGACGCTGCTGCGCCTCATGAGCGAGATGGTCGCCGACGAGCACGGTCTGGCGACGAGCATCGGCCGCGAGAACGAGCCGTTCGGCCTGTCCGAGGCGTCGGTGCTCGCGAGCGACTACGACGCCACCCGCGCCCGCGCGCGCGTCGGCGTCCTCGGCCCGACCCGCATGGACTACCCCCAGAACCTCGCGGCGGTGCGAGCCGTCGCGCGTTATCTCACCCGGATGCTCGAAGACGACGACGCCGCTCACTGAGCGGCGCCGACGGCATCCGTCACGAACGATCCCCGCGGCCACCGCGGGCAGGAAGGCGATTGTGGCTGACCACTACGAGGTCCTCGGCGTCTCGCGCGAGGCGACCCCCGACGAGATCAAGAAGGCGTACCGGCGACTCGCGCGCGAGCTGCACCCCGACGTCAACCCGGGCGAAGAGGCATCCGAGCGCTTCAAGCTCGTCACCCACGCCTACGACGTGCTGAGCGACGCCGAGCAGCGCCGCCGCTACGACATGGGCGGCAGCGACTCGCCCTTCGGCGGCGGGGGCGGCGCCGGGTTCGGCGGCTTCGGCGACATCTTCGAGACCTTCTTCGGCGCGGGCGGCGGCCAGCGCGCGGGCCGTCCGCGCTCGCGCGCCGAGCGCGGTCAGGACGCCCTCGTGCGCGTCACGCTCGATCTCAAGGACGTCGTCTTCGGCGTGCACCGCGACCTCGAGGTCGACACGGCCGTGCTGTGCGAGACCTGCGAGGGCTCGTGCTGCCAGCCGGGCACGTCACCCGTCACCTGCGACATCTGCCACGGCTCCGGCCAGGTGCAGCGCACCGTGCGGAGCCTGCTGGGCAACGTGGTCACCAACCAGCCCTGCAACGTCTGCCAGGGCTACGGCACCACGATCCCGTACCCCTGCGGCACCTGTCAGGGTCAGGGTCGCGTGCGCGCCCGCCGCACCGTCTCGCTCGACATCCCCGCCGGCGTCGAGACCGGGCTGCGCCTGCAGCTCCCCGGCTCCGGCGAGGTCGGACCGGCGGGAGGCCCGAACGGCGACCTGTACCTCGAGGTCACCGTGACCTCGCACGACAGGTTCAGCCGCGACGGCGACGACCTGCTCGCCACCCTCGAGGTGTCGATGCCCGACGCCATCCTCGGCACGCGCACCACGATCGAGTCGCTCGACGGACCGGTGGAGCTCGAGGTGCGCCCGGGAGTGCAGGCCGGCGACGTGCTGACCATCAAGGGCCGCGGCATCACCCCGCTCCGCGGCTCGCAGCGCGGCGACCTCCGCGTCGGCGTGCAGGTGGTGACGCCCACGCGGCTCGACGGCCGGGAGCGCGCGCTCGTCGAAGACCTCGCGAAGAAGATGAAGGCGCCGGCGCCGCACCTGTCGGAGTTCCACCAGGGACTCTTCTCCAAGCTGCGCGACCGCTTCCGGAACGGCTGATCCGTGGCGCTGCACTTCCTCGTCGACGAGGCGGGGGAGGCCCGGCCCGGTGACACGGTGACGCTCTCCGGCACCGAGGCCCACCACGCCGCCGTCGTCCGGCGCGTGCGCGTCGGCGAAGAGGTGACTCTCGGCGACGGCCGCGGCGCCTGGCTCCGAGGAACGTGCGAGAGCGTGTCGCCGCGCGAGGTCGTCGTGCGCGTCGCCGAGCGGACGGATGCCGCGGCCCCCGCGCCGCGCATCGTGCTCGTGCAGGCGCTAGCCAAGGGCGACCGCGACGAGCTCGCCGTCCAGGCCGCCACCGAGCTGGGCGTCGACGCGATCGTCCCCTGGCGGGCCGCCCGCAGCGTCTCCCGCTGGGACGCCGCCAAGGCGGAGAAGGGCCGCACGCGCTGGGCGACGATCGCCCGGGAGGCCGCCAAGCAGGCCCACCGCGCGTGGCTGCCCGAGGTCGAGCCGGTCGAGACGACGAGCGGCCTCACGGCACGGGCCGCAGCATCCCGGATGCTGGTGCTCGAGCCCACCGCGGAGCTCGCCCTCACCGGGGTGGAGCTCGATGCCGCCGACACCCTCGACGTCGTGCTCGTCGTCGGCCCCGAGGGCGGGATCGACCCGTCCGAGCTCGCCGCCCTGCGGGCGGCGGGTGCGCAGGAGGTGCGGCTCGGCGACACGGTGCTGCGCACGTCGACGGCGGGGCCGGCGGCGATCGCCGTCGTCAGCGCCGCCCTCGGTCGCTGGTAGCCGCCCGGGTCTTCGAGCGGCCCGTCGTTCCGCCGCCGTCGCCGACCCGGCGACCGGGTCGCTCGATAGAATGGCGGCATGAACGAGCCGAGCGTGTTCACGCGCATCCTGGAGGGCGAGATCCCCGCCGAGATCGTCGCGGAGACGCCGAACGCGTTCGTCATCCGCGACATCGCGCCGCAGGCGCCGGTGCATCTCCTCGTCATTCCGAAGACCCCGCAGTACCGCACGGTCGTCGAGCTCGCCGAGGGAGACCCCGCGTTGCTCGCCGAGATCGTGGCCCTCGCCGGCCGGATGGCCCGGGAGCACGCCGACGGCGACTTCCGGCTCGTCTTCAACACCGGCCCGAACGCGGGTCAGACCGTCTTCCACGTGCACGCCCATGTGCTCGCGGGGAGCCTCGAGGAAAAGAGCACAGGTGCCTGATCGCCACGACGAGTCCGCACGAGGGGAGTCGGTGACCGAACGCATTTACGCCGACGGTGTCGCGATGGTGCAGGTGCTGGGTCCGCAGGACCGCCTGCTGCGGGTCGTGGAGAAGGAGCACCCCGGCGTCGATGTGCATGTGCGCGGCAACGAGATCACCCTCACCGGCGAGGCCGCCGCGGTGGCCGCGGCCCGCTCGCTGGTGGAGGAGCTCCTCGCGATGACCCGTGCCGGCCAGGGGCTCGACCCCGCCGACGTCACGAGCTCGAACCGCATCCTGCGCCGCTCCGCGGACGCCGGCGGCGGTCCCCGTCCCTCCGAGGTGCTCGGCGAGGCCATCCTGCAGTCGCGCGGCAAGGTCATCCGCCCCAAGACGCTGGGACAGAAGGCCTACGTCGACGCGATCGAGGAGTCGACGATCGTCTTCGGCATCGGGCCGGCGGGAACGGGCAAGACCTACCTCGCCATGGCGAAGGCCGTGCAGGCGCTGCAGCGCAAAGACGTGAGTCGCATCATCCTGACGCGGCCCGCCGTCGAGGCGGGCGAGCGACTCGGCTTCCTGCCCGGCACGCTGACCGACAAGATCGACCCGTACCTCCGCCCGCTCTACGACGCGCTCAACGAGATGATGGACCCCGAGCTGGTGCCGAAGCTCATGGCGACGGGCACCATCGAGGTCGCGCCGCTCGCCTACATGCGCGGCCGCACCCTGAACGACTCGTTCGTCGTGCTCGACGAGGCCCAGAACACCACGCCCGAGCAGATGAAGATGTTCCTCACCCGTCTCGGCTTCGGCACGCGGATGGTCGTCACGGGCGACATCACGCAGATCGACCTGCCGCAGGGCGCGTCGGGCCTCCGCCTGGTCACACGGGTGCTCGACCACATCGACGACATCCACTTCTCGTACCTCACGAGCGAGGACGTCGTGCGGCACAACCTCGTGGGGCGCATCGTCGACGCCTACAGCGAGTATGACGAGCGCCGGCTCGTCGCCCGTCGCGAACGCGACGAGGCGGCCGAGTTCGCCAACCGCACCGAGCGCCGTGGCGGTCCGCCCCGCAGCGGCGGTCCGCGCGACCACTTCCCGAAGCAGGCACGTTCATGACGATCGAGATCAACAACGAGTCCGCCATCGCCATCGACGAGACGGTGTTGCTGCGGCTGGTGGAGCACGATCTCGCCGAGCTGCACGTCAGCCCCGACGCCGACGTCGCCATCGTGCTCGTCGACGAGGGCGCCATGGAGGCGCTGCACGTGCAGTGGATGGACGAGCCCGGTCCGACCGACGTGCTGAGCTTCCCGATGGACGAGCTGCGTCCCGGCACCGAGGAGATGCCCACCCCCGCGGGTCTGCTGGGCGACATCGTGCTGTGCCCCCAGGTCGCCGAGACCCAGGCGGCCGCCGCGCAGCACTCCATGATGGACGAGCTCATCATGCTCACCACCCACGGTCTGCTGCACCTGCTGGGCTTCGATCACGCCGAGCCGGACGACGAGAAGGAGATGTTCGCCCTGCAGCGCGACCTCATCATCGGGTTCCAGCACTCCGAACGCCGACGACGCAGAGCATGACCGCGACCCTGCTCCTGATCGCCGCGCTGCTGCTCGTGGCCTTCGGGGGCCTCATGGCGGCGATCGACGCCGCGCTCGGGGTCACCTCCCGCGCGGACCTCGCCGAGCTCGGCGAAGAGGGACGCAACGCCGGCTCGCTGACGCGGATCGCCGCCGATCCCGACGTGCACGAGAACGCCGTGGTGTTCATCCGCATCGTCGCCGAGACCGCCGCCGCGGTGCTGGTGACGGTCGCGTTCATGCTCCTGTTCGACAGCATCGGCTGGGCGGTGCTCGCCGCGGCCGTGCTGATGTCGGGGATCTCGTTCGTCGTCGTCGGGGCGAGCCCCCGCACCGTGGGCCGGCAGCACGCCAAGGGCCTGCTGCGCGGTTCGGCTCCGACGATCCGCTTCGTGCGGCTCATCCTCGGCCCGCTCGCGCACGGTCTGGTCGCGCTGGGCAACCGCGTGACGCCCGGTGTCGCGCGGGGCACCGGGTTCGCCTCGGAGGAGCAGCTGCTGAGCATGGTCGACGAGGCCGCCTCGCAGGACCTCATCGAGGAGGACGACCGGGAGCTCATCCACTCGGTGTTCGACTTCACCGACACGTTCGTCCGCGCCGTCATGGTGCCGCGCACCGACATGGTGACGGTCGACTCCTCGGCACGCACCCGCGAGGCGATGGCGATCTTCCTCGACAAAGGCGTGTCGCGCATCCCGATCGTGGACGACGAGGCCGACGACGTGACCGGGATGCTGTACCTCAAGGATCTCGTGCAGTTCGGGTTCAGCGACGAGGCCGGGTGGCGCGATGCGCCCCTCACCCGCGTCGCCCGGCCGGCCGTGTTCGTGCCCGAGTCGATGAAGGCCGAGACGCTCCTGCAGCAGATGAAGCGGGACGCGGTGCACGTGTGCCTCGTCGTGGACGAATACGGCGGCGTATCGGGCCTCGTGACCCTCGAGGACCTCATCGAGGAGCTCGTGGGCGAGATCGCCGACGAGTACGACCCGCGCGCCGACGAGGTGGCCGAGCTCGCGGACGGCAAGTACCGCGTGAGCGCGCGCCTCGCCCTCGACGAGGTCGGCGACCTCTTCGGCCTCGACATCGAGGACGAGGACGTCGACTCGATCGGCGGGCTCCTCGGCAAAGCGCTCGGCCGCGTGCCGCAGCCCGGCGCGACGACGGAGTACGCCGGTCTGCTGATGACCGGCGGCGCCTCGCGCGGTCGCGGACGCGGCATCTCCACCGTCATCGTCGAGCGCGCCGAGACGCCCGGCGTCGACGACGAGGACGATGACGTCTCCACCCGCTCGCGCGGTCCTCGGACCGGCGAGATCCAGCTCTCCAGGAAGGGCGACGCCCATGTCTGACACCCCCGAGGACCACCGGTCCGGTTTCGTCACCTTCGTGGGGCGGCCGAACGTCGGCAAGTCCACGCTGACGAACGCGCTCGTCGGCGAGAAGGTGGCGATCACCAGCGACAAGCCGCAGACCACGCGGCGGGCGATCCGCGGCATCCTCAATCGCCCGGCCGGCCAGCTCGTCATCGTGGACACCCCCGGCATCCACAAGCCGCGGACCCTCCTCGGCGAGCGGCTGAACAGCCTCGTCGAGCAGGTGCTCGGCGATGTCGACGTCATCGGCTTCTGCGTGCCCGCGACCGAGAAGATCGGCCCGGGAGACCGGCGCATCGCCCAGTCGCTCGACGGCTACGGCCGCGCGAAGAAGGTCGCGATCGTCACCAAGACCGATGCCGCCTCGCGCGACCAGATCGGCGAGCGGCTGCTCGAGGTGGACGCCCTCCGCGAGGACTGGGCCGCGGTCATCCCGATCTCCGCCCTCACCGCCGAGCAGCTCGACGTGCTGACGGACGAGCTGCTCCGCCTCATGCCCACGGGTCCCGCGCTGTACGGCGAGGACGTCGTGACGGACGAGTCGACCGAGGACCGCATCGCGGAGATGATCCGCGAGGCCGCGCTCGAGGGTGTGCGCGACGAGCTGCCGCACTCGATCGCCGTGACCATCGAGGACATCTCGCCGCGTGAGGACTCCGACCTCACCGACGTCTTCGCGAACATCGTCGTGGAGCGCGACAGCCAGAAGGCGATCATCATCGGCCGGAAGGGCTCGCGTCTCGCCGACGTCGGGCGTCGCTCCCGCGCGGAGATCGAGCCGCTGCTCGGCACGCGGGTGTTCCTCTCGCTGCACGTGCGCGTCGCCAAGGAGTGGCAGCGCGACCCGAAGCAGCTCGGACGCCTCGGCTTCTGACGGCCGGCGGTCATGGCCACGACACCCTTCACGCTGCCGCCCGCGCCGTCGGCGCTGCGCCTCGAGACCCCGCGCCTGGTGCTCCGCCTCCTCGAGGAGGCGGACATCCCCGCCATGACCGCGTACCGCGGCGACCCCGAGGTGTGCCGCTTCCTGCCGTTCGATCCGCAGAGCGCGGACGACATCCGCGGGCGGATCGGCCACCTCCTCGGCAGCACCGCCCTGGACGGAGAGCGCGGCGGCGTGGCACTGGCCGTCGTCCGTGCAGCGGACGACGTGCTCATCGGCGACCTCGTGCTCTTCCACCTCGACGCCGACTCCGGCACCGCCGAGCTCGGCTGGGTGACCCACCCCGCGGCGCGGGGCCACGGCCTCGCCACCGAGGCGGTCACCGCCCTCATCGACGCCGCCTTCGAGGTCTACGGCCTGCGGCGGCTGGTGGCGAGGATCGACGGGGACAACACCGCCTCGCGAGCCCTGGCCGCACGCGTCGGCATGCGCGAGGAGGCGCACCTCATCCAGGCCTCCTGGTTCAACGGGCGGTGGGCCGACGAGGTCGACACGGCGATCCTCGCCGACGAGTGGCGCGCGCGCCGCGCAGGCGCGACCGCGGGTGTTCGTCCACCCGCCGGCAGGTTGGACTGACGGCTTCTGCGGAATCGGGCCGGCGGATGCCGCAGCCCGCGTCACCCGAGCATGCCGAGTCGCGCAGCGACGCGCCGCGAGAGGCGCGACATCGCCGACGCGGCTGTCTCGCCGCCCCGCCGTTCTCGCGTGGGACTCGGTCGACGGCTGCGGCGGGAATGAGCCGGCGGATGCCGCAGCACGCGTCACCTGAAGCGACCGGATGCCGCGACAGCCGTCACCTGAAGCGACCAGATGCCGCAGCACGCGTCACCTGAAGCGCCGGATGCCGCAGCACGCGTCACCTGAAGCGACCGGATGCCACCCCGGCTCCCGCGAGGTGACGCCCGACCGGCCCGAGCCGGCCGCAGCATCCGCACGTGCGCAACTCCACGGATTGGAGCGGTATGCGCCGGTGGGGGATGCTGCGGCTCCGCTTCTGCGCGATCGCGTGGAGTTGCGCACCGATGTGTCCGGTGTCCGCGGCATCCGGGTCGCCGGCCATTCGGTCGACGGCTTATGCGGCAACGGGCCGGCGGATGCCGCGTCAACCGTCACCTGAACACGCAGACGCCGGCTGCATGCCGCGACAAGCGTCACCCGAACACGCAGACGCCGACTGGATGCCACGACAGCCGTCAGCTGAACACGCAGACGCCGACCGGATGCCGCAACGAGCTTCGCCGGGAGCGGAGCGGACGCCACGCCGGCACCCGTCACGTGATGCCGGCGCGACCTGACCGGGCCGCGGCATCCTGCTACCATCGAGCCATGCGTGCGGCCTCGCTCCTTCTTAGCTGCCGCGACGAGTCCTCGTTCTAGGGCCTCCCTCGTCGCGGAGCTCGTCGTTCGGCCCGCCATCCTCAGGCACTCTGCCAGCCCGATCGGGCGATGAAAGAAGCGACGAATCATGAAGAACACCCAGCAGCCGTCCGGCATGCCGATCCACAAGTACCGTCCGTACCACGAGCAGCTGCGGGTCGATCTGCCCGACCGCACCTGGCCCGACGCCCGCATCACCGCGGCCCCGCGCTGGTGCGCCGTCGACCTCCGCGACGGCAACCAGGCCCTGATCGACCCGATGAGCCCCGAGCGCAAGCGCATCATGTTCGACCTGCTGGTCGGCATGGGCTACAAGGAGATCGAGGTCGGCTTCCCGTCGGCCAGCCAGACCGACTTCGACTTCGTGCGCCACCTGATCGAAGAGGACGTCATCCCCGACGACGTCACGATCCAGGTGCTGGTGCAGGCCCGCGAGGAGCTCATCGCCCGCACGTTCGAGTCGATCCGCGGCGCCAAGCAGGCGATCGTGCACCTCTACAACTCCACGAGCGTGCTGCAGCGCGAGGTCGTCTTCCGCACCGACAAGCAGGGCATCATCGACATCGCCCAGCAGGGCGCCCGCTGGTGCAAGCAGTACGAGGAGACGGTCCCCGAGACCGCCGTGTACTACGAGTACTCGCCCGAGAGCTACACCGGCACCGAGCTCGAGTTCGCCGCCGAGGTGTGCAACAAGGTCATGGAGATCTTCGTCCCGACGGCGGAGCGCAAGGTCATCCTGAACCTGCCCGCCACCGTCGAGATGGCGACCCCGAACGTCTACGCCGACTCGATCGAGTGGATGTCGCGGCACCTGGACCACCGCGAGAACGTCATCATCTCGCTGCACCCGCACAACGACCGCGGCACGGCGATCGCAGCGGCCGAGCTCGGCTACATGGCCGGGGCCGACCGCATCGAGGGATGCCTCTTCGGCAACGGCGAGCGCACCGGCAACGTCGACATCGTCGCCCTGGGCATCAACATGCTGACGCAGGGGATCGACCCCCAGATCGACTTCAGCGACATCGACCAGGTCAAGCGCACTGCCGAGTACTGCAACCAGCTGCCGGTGCACGAGCGCAGCCCCTGGGCCGGCGACCTCGTCTTCACGGCCTTCAGCGGCTCCCACCAGGACGCCATCAAGAAGGGCTTCGAAGCCATGGAGGCCCGCGCCGCCGCCGAAGGCGTGTCGGTCGACGAGATCGAGTGGGCCGTGCCCTACCTGCCGGTCGACCCGAAGGACCTGGGCCGCTCGTACGAGGCGGTCATCCGCGTCAACTCGCAGTCTGGCAAGGGCGGGGTGGCGTACCTGCTGAAGAGCGACCACGCCCTCGACCTGCCGCGCAAGCTGCAGATCGAGTTCTCCGGCGTCGTGCAGGGCAAGACCGACGCCGAGGGCGGAGAGGTCACCAGCAGCCAGATCTGGGACATCTTCACCGACGAGTACCTGCCGTCCCCTGTGGAGGACGAGCGCTGGGGACGCTTCGAGCTGCTCTCCACGCGCACGTCGAGCGACATGTCCGGCGATATCGAGCTGTCGGTGACCCTGCGTGACGGCGAGGCCTCCGCGCCCGCGACCGGCCGCGGCAACGGACCCGTCGCCGCGTTCGTCGACATCCTCGCCCAGCACGGTTTCGACGTCACGGTCTACGACTACGTCGAGCACGCGCTCAGCGCCGGCGGCGACGCGCAGGCTGCGGCCTACGTCGAGCTGCAGGTCGACGGCGACCGCCTGTGGGGCGTCGGCATCGACGGCGACATCTCGACGGCCAGCCTCAAGGCCATCGTGTCGGGCGTCAACCGCGCCATCCGCACGCGCCGCGGCGCCCTCGCGTCCGTCTGAGCACGGCCATGGCCTACGCTCACGGTCACCACGAGAGCGTGCTGCGGTCGCACGCCGCACGCTCGGTCGCCGACTCCGCGGCCTATCTCATCCCGCACCTCCGGCCCGGCGTCCGCATCCTCGATGTGGGCGCCGGCCCCGGCACCATCACGGTCGACCTCGCCGACCGCGTCCAGCCCGGGCAGGTCGTCGGCGTGGATGCCTCACCCGATGTCGTCGCGCGGGCGGAGTCGATCGCGGGCGAGCGCGGCAACCTCGCCTTCCGTGTCGGCGACGCGTACGCCCTGGACGAGCCCGACGGCTCGTTCGACGTCGTCCACGCGCACCAGGTGCTCCAGCATCTCGAACGGCCCGTCGCGGCGCTGCGCGAGTTCCGGCGCGTGGCAGGCCCGGACGGACTCGTCGCCGCCCGCGACGTCGACTACGGGGGAGTGATCTGGTATCCGAGGCTGCCCGAGCTCGACGAGTGGATCACGATCTACCTCGCCGTGCACCGCGGCGTCTCCGGCGAGCCGGATGCCGGACGCCGCCTCAAGCACTGGGCGCGGCAGGCCGGCTTCACGTCGGTCATCTCGTCGGCCAGCGTGTGGCTCTTCGAGACCGAGGACAAGCGGGAGTGGTGGGGCGGCATGTGGGCCGACCGCGCCGTGTCGTCCGACTTCGCCGCGCACGCCGTGCGCCTGAATGTGGCCGACGCGGCGACGCTCGAGCGGATCTCGGCGGCCTGGCGCACGTGGGCGGCCGACCCGGACGCCTGGATCCTCCTGCCGCACGGAGAGATCATCGCGACCGGCTGAGCACGGCGACAGGACCCGCGAGACTGCAGCGGCACGGCGAGACGTAGGGCTTGACCCGCTGTCTCGTCGTGCCCTTGCAGTCTCGCGGGAACGCGCGAGTCTCGCGCGAACGCGGGTCCGACGTTGACGGATGCTACGGCTTGATGATCGGGATGGCCGAGGTCTCCACGGCCACCTTCCGCCTGTGCAGGGCGCGCTGCTCGGGAAGCGAGATGTCGAACACGACCGCGAGCAGCCGGATGACGGCCGTCACCACGATGGCGATCAGCGACGCGGCGAGCGACGGCGCGCCGGCCGACTGCGCCCCGGCCAGCACTGCGCAGCCGACGAGTGCGGCGACGGCGTACAGCGACCCGACGTGCATGATGGCGACGGGGAGCCCCATGATCATGTCGCGCAGGATGCCGCCGCCGACCGCCGAGCAGACGCCGACGAAGATCGCGGGCACGACGGGAAGCCCGAGCGTGAGGGCCTTGGTGGTGCCGAAGGCGCCGAAGAGCCCGATGACGACGGCATCGAGGCCGACGATCGCGGCGTTGAGCCGCTGGAACAGCCCGGCCAGCAGCATCCCGATCAGCGCGGCGCCCGTGGCGGTCAGCAGGTACCAGTTGCTCTGCAGCGTCGCCGCGGGGACGTTGAGCAGCAGGTCGCGGATGAGGCCGCCGCCCATGCCCATCACGATGCCGATGATGGCGACGCCGAGGAGGTCGAGCCGCCTGTCCTCTCCTCGGAAACCGGAGGCGAACAGCGCGCCCTGCACCCCGCCCAGCCCGACGGCGATCAGGTCCGCCCAGAGCGGGATGATGAGCCCTTGTCCGTCCACCCCACCATTGTGGCCGCCCGCGCGCCGCGGCACAGGACGCCGCGCGAGAGGCGTTCCCGCTCGGTCGGACACGGCACGCCACCGGCCGGGAGGAGGGTCGGCGAGAGATAATGGAACGTGCCCACCTACCGCGACGAGGTCGTGGTGCTGCGCACCCACAAGCTGGGTGAGGCGGACCGGATCCTCACCCTGCTCAGCCGACGGAACGGCAAGATCCGTGCCGTCGCGAAAGGCGTCCGGCGCACCTCCTCGCGCTTCGGCGCGCGCCTCGAGCCGTTCATGGTCGCCGACGTGCAGCTGTATCAGGGTCGCAACCTCGACATCGTGCAGCAGGCGGAGTCGCTCGGCGCGTACGGCGCCGACATCGCCGTGCACTATGACCGCTACACCTCCGCGAGCGCCATGGTGGAGACGGCCGACCGGCTGAACGAGGCGGAGTCCACCCCTGAGCAGTACCTGCTGCTCGTCGGCGGGCTGCGAGCGCTGTCGCGCGGCGAGCACGCGTCGCGCAGCATCCTGGACTCCTATCTCCTCCGCGCGATGGCGCTGTCGGGGTGGGCCCCGGGCCTGGCGGACTGCGCCCGCTGCGGCGCCCCCGGACCCCACGACGCGTTCGTCGCGCAGCTCGGCGGCATCGTCTGCTCGTCCTGCGCGCCCACCGGAGCCGCCCGCCTGGACGGCACCACCATCGGCCTGCTGAACGCGCTGATGGCGGGGGACTGGGACGACGTCGACGCCGCACCGCCCGGGGCGGAGGCCGCGGCATCCGGTCTCATCGCGGCCTACGCCCAGTGGCACCTGGAGCGCGGCATCCGCTCGCTCGAACACGTGGAGGGTCTGCGATGAGCCCCCGTCCGTACACGCATCGCGACGCCGTCCCCTACCGGCCGCTCGACTGGACCGGCGTGTATCCGCCCGCCTTCCCGCGCGGGGGTGTGCCCCGACACGTCGCGATCGTGATGGACGGCAACGGGCGCTGGGCCAACCGGCGCAGCCAGACCCGCATCGAAGGTCACAAGGCGGGGGAGGCCGCGCTCCTGGACGTCGTCGCCGGCGCGATCCAGGCCGGCGTGACGCACCTGTCGGTGTACGCGTTCTCCACCGAGAACTGGGCGCGCTCGCCCGAGGAGGTGCGCTTCCTCATGGGCTTCAACCGCGACGTGCTCCACCGGCGGCGCGATCAGCTCAACGAGTGGGGCGTGCGCATCCGCTGGTCGGGACGCAAGCCGCGCCTGTGGAACTCGGTCATCAAGGAGCTGCAGTACGCCGAGAAGCTCACCGAGGGCAACGACGTGCTCACCCTGACCATGTGCGTCAACTACGGCGGACGGGTCGAGATCGCCGACGCGGTCCGCTCCATCGCCGACGACGTCGCGGCCGGGCGCCTGCGGCCGTCCGCCGTGTCGGAGAAGCTCATCCAGCGCCGCCTGTACCAGCCGGACATGCCGGACGTCGACCTGTTCGTCCGCTCCAGCGGCGAGCAGCGCACGTCGAACTTCCTGCTCTGGGAGTCGGCGTACGCCGAGTTCGTCTTCCTCGACACCCTCTGGCCAGACTTCACCCGCGCCGATCTGTGGAACGCGATCGGCATCTACCTCGACCGCGATCGCCGCTTCGGCGGTGCCGTCGACACCCCCGAGCCGCCGGCGCTCTGACCGAGGGGTGTTCCGGGGCCCGGCGGCGCATCCGATCGCCGCCGGACGTATCACCCGCGCCACCGTCGCCTCTTCCCTGGTGAGCACGCACGTCGCTCCCGGACCGGGCGCGACGTGCGCTGTGATCCAGAGGGGAGCGCCGGCCCATGCGCACGCGCCGTCATCATCCGCACCGCGTCCGCCGCGGCATCCCGGTCTTCGCGCTCTGCGTCGCCGTCGTCGGCTTCACCGCGGCCTGCCTTCCCTCTGCTCCGTCCGGGGCGCCGGCCGCGAGCGCGCCGTCGTCGACGCGCACCGCGACGGCGACCGCCGACCGCGCGCCCTCATCGGTTCCCACCAGCGACGGCGAGGCGGACGCGTCCCAATCGACC
The DNA here is from genome assembly GCF_003991875.1 of Microbacterium lemovicicum. NCBI lineage: Bacteria > Bacillati > Actinomycetota > Actinomycetes > Micrococcales > Microbacteriaceae > Microbacterium > Microbacterium lemovicicum. The sequence goes on along the minus strand of NZ_CP031423.1, from coordinate 1,614,816 downwards.
GTCCGCACCGGACCGATCGCGCTGTACGGCGGACCCGCCTACGGCGACCAGGGCATCGAGGAGACCGGACCGGGGATCTGGTGCGACACGCTCGCGGTGTTCTGGGGCGGTGATGCGCCGATCCCCGCGGACGTGACCTTCACCGTCGACGCGGCGACCGCCGACGCCCCCGGCCTCGCCGTCGACGGGGGAGTCTGCGGCACGCGCGGCGCGGATCGCTCGTGCCTCGGACTCGTGGTCGCCGCCGACGACACCGGCCTCTTCTGCAGCCTCGTGCTCCGACCCGGGGCGGACTTCGTCGAGGGGACGGCCGTCGCCCTGTCGGGCACCCTGCGGTGTCTCCGCGCCGAGGCGTGCGACGCCGTCGCGGCACGGACCCATGATCCGAGCGCTCCGATCCTCGTCACCACCCCGGAACCCGCGTCATGAGCCGCCGCACCGCCCCGGTCGCGCAGGACGCCGCTGCGCCCGCGCCCACCGATGAGGCCGCACCGGCCGGTCTCGGCTTCGAGCGGTGGCTGGGACTGCTCACCTCGTTCGTCGCGCCGCTGACGCTCGTGACGACGCTGCTGTTCTACTTCGGCTACGTCTCGTCGCGGGAGTACTTCCGCTCCTTCGGCATCGACGTCGACATCCTCGGGTTCAGCTCGCAGCAGTTCGTGATGCGCAGTCCCGGCGCCCTGTTCGTCCCGGTGACGGCGCTCCTCCTGGCCACCGCCGCCCTCCTGATCGGACACCGGATGCTGAGGGTCGCCCTCCTGCGGTCGACGTCGGGCGCTCGACGCCGCGTCGTCGCCGCCTTCGCCGGCGCCGGGGTCGCGCTCACGGGCGGCGGTCTCGTCTTCGCCGTTCTGCTGCCGGCGCTCGACGACGGCGGCCCGTGGCCGCTGGTCGCACCGCTGGCACTCGCGGCCGGCGCGGGACTGGCCGCCTACGCGGTGAGTACGGCGCGCGTCCTGGCCGGCCGGCGCGACGGGCGCGCCGTGGCCGTCCTCCTCGTCCTGGTGATGGTCGCCGCGACCTTCTGGACGACCGCCACGGTGGCGCAGTGGTGGGGGCGCGGGGAGGCCCGCACCCTCGCGGCCGATCTGCGATCTCTTCCGGCCGTCGTGCTCGACTCGCAGGAACGGCTCTATCCGGGAAACGACGCCATCGGCTTCCAGGATCTCGCGCCGACCACGCCGCCGGCGGGCGCAGAGGAGCCGTCGGTGCCCGCGGAGACGACGCATCGCTACCGGTACAGCGGACTCCGACTCCTCGTTCGGGGCGACGGCGCCCTGTACCTCGTGCCCGACGTCTGGTCGCCCGACGCGTCGACGCTGGTAATCCCCGACGACCAGGACGTCCGCATCCGCTATCGCTTCCTCCCCGACGTCGCCGGCTGAGCCCGCTCGGCGCATCCGGAATAGACCGCGCCTCCTCGGCGGTTGCAGGGGATATGACGGATGCCATCAAGATCGACGTGTGGAGCGACATCGCCTGCCCCTGGTGCTACATCGGCAAGCGGAACCTGGAGACGGGGCTCGCCGCGGCATCCGGTGACGAGGACGCCCCCGTCGTCGAGGTGACCTACCACTCCTACGAGCTGTCGCCCGACACCCCGGTCGACTTCGAGGGCGGCGAGTACGACTACCTCGCGCAGCACAAGGGCATCACCCCCGACCAGGCCCGGCAGATGCTCGAGCGCGTGACCGGCGTCGCGGCCGAGGCAGGGCTGCAGTACCGCTTCGACCTGCTGCAGCACACCAACACCGTCAAGGCGCACGAGCTGCTGCACTTCGCGAAGGAGAAGGGCCGCCAGCTCGAACTCGCGGAGCGCCTCATGTCGGCCTACTTCACCGAAGGACGCCACCTCGGCAGGATCGAGGAGCTCGCAGCCCTCGCCGCCGATGCCGGACTCGACTCCGCGGAGGCGGAGGAGGCTCTCCGCTCGGGTCGGTACCTCGACGCGGTGCGCGCAGACCAGGCCCAGGCCACGTCGTACGGAATCACCGGGGTGCCGTTCTTCGTGATCGACGGGCGCTACGGCGTCAGCGGCGCGCAGCCCGCCGAGGCGTTCACGCAGATCACCCGCCAGGTGTGGGCCGAGCGGCACGCGGACGCCGACGCAGACGCCGTCGCCTGAGCCCCGGCATCAGCGGGGGAGGGCCGCCGTCAGCGCGGGAGGTTCTCCTCGATCACGGCGACGACCGCGGGGTCGTCGGGCTTCGTGGTCGGGCGGAAGCGATGCACGGCTCCGCCCGGCGTGAGGACGAACTTCTCGAAGTTCCAGAGGATCGGGCCTTTCTTGCCCTCCTCGTCCTTGGCCTTCTTGAGGGCCTTGTAGAGCTCCGCGGCCCCCGGACCGTTGACCTTCACCTTGTCGGCGATCGGGAAGCTCACGCCCCAGGTGGCGGAGCAGTACTCGAGGATCTCCTCCATCGACCCCGGCTCCTGACCCATGAACTGGTTGCAGGGGAAGCCGAGCACCGTGAAGCCGCGGTCGCCGTACGTGCGCTGCAGCTCTTCGAGCTGCTCGTACTGCGGCGCGAGGCCGCACCGCGAGGCCACGTTGACGATCAGGACCACCTTCTCGTCGTAGTCGGCGAGCGACGCCTGGGCGCCGTCGGAGGTGGTGAAGGGGATGTCACGGAGCGAGGTCTGAGCGGGGGCGGTCATGGGGCGATCCTACGACCGCATCTTCGGGGCGGGCTCCGCGTCGGACGGCTCCGCGGTCACATCGACGCCTCCCCGGCGACGCCGCGGAGACGCCCGCGCACGGAGCCGGTCACGGCGGGCGGACGGCGCCCCGCATCTGGGAGAATGAAGGGATGACCACCGTCCTGTCTCCCGCCCCCGCGCTGCGCATCGGGCCCCTCGGCCTCGACGCGCCCGTGGTCCTGGCACCGATGGCCGGGATCACCAACACGGCCTTCCGCCGTCTGTGCCGCGAGTACGGCGCCGGCCTCTACGTGAGCGAGATGATCACCTCGCGCGCGCTCGTCGAGCGCAACGACACCACGATGCGCCTCATCCGCCACCACGAGTCCGAGACGCCGCGGTCCATCCAGCTCTACGGCGTCGACCCGCACACCATGTCGGAGGCCGTGCGCATCCTGGTCGCCGAAGACCACGCCGACCATATCGACCTGAACTTCGGATGCCCCGTGCCCAAGGTCACGCGCAAGGGCGGCGGCGCCGCGCTCCCGTGGAAGCTCGGCCTGTTCCGCGACATCGTCGAGGGCGCCGTGAAGGCCGCCGGCGACGTGCCCCTCACCGTGAAGATGCGCAAAGGCATCGACTCCGACCACCTGACCTACCTCGACGCGGGCCGCATCGCCCAGGACGCCGGGGTCGCGGCCATGGCCCTCCACGCCCGCACCGCGTCGGAGTTCTACTCCGGCACCGCCGACTGGTCGGCGATCGCCGCGCTCAAGGAGGCCGTCACCGACGTGCCCGTGCTCGGCAACGGCGACATCTGGTCGGCCGACGACGCCGTGCGGATGATGGCCGAGACCGGGTGCGACGGCGTCGTCGTCGGCCGCGGCTGCCTCGGACGACCCTGGCTCTTCGGCGACCTCGCCCGCGCCCTGGGCGGCCCGGAGGCCGCCGCCACCCCGGTGGTCGACGCCACTCTCGGCTTCGTCGCCGACGCCTTCCGCCGTCACGCCGAGCTGCTCGTCGAGTTCTTCGAGGACGAGGGCCGCGGATGCCGCGACATCCGCAAGCACGTCGCCTGGTACTTCAAGGGCTACCCCGTCGGCGGCGACACCCGCGCGGCGCTGGCCACGGTGTCGACGCTGGAGGAGATCGACGCGCTCCTGGCCACCCTCGACCTCGACGCGCCCTATCCCGGTGCCGCCGCGGAAGGACAGCGTGGCCGTGCAGGCACGCCGAAGCGTCCCGCTCTGCCCGACGGGTGGCTGGACTCCCGTGATCTGGGTGCCGCGGCATCCACCGCCCTCGCCGACGCGGAACTCGACCACAGTGGCGGCTGACGGCTCGGCGGTCGGCGCACTCCCCGGGCGCCCCGCGGGCTACGGGGAGGCCGACGCGGCCCGCTTCCACCGCGAGCAGCACCGCTCGCAGCGCGACGATTTCGCGCGCGACCGCGCGCGGGTGCTCCACTCGGCCGCGCTGCGCCGCCTGGCCGCCAAGACGCAGGTGCTCTCGCCCGCCAGCCCGGCCGACTTCGCCCGCAACCGCCTCACGCATTCGCTCGAGGTCGCCCAGGTGGGACGGGAGCTCGCGACGGCGCTTCAGCTGTCGCCCGACGTGGTCGACACCGCCTGCCTCAACCACGACCTGGGGCATCCTCCGTTCGGTCACAACGGGGAGCGCGCGCTGAACGACTGGGCCGAGTCCATCGGCGGCTTCGAGGGCAACGCCCAGACGCTGCGCATCGTCACGCGCCTCGAGCCGAAGGTGCACGATGCCGAGGGCCGGAGCTTCGGTCTGAACCTCACCCGCGCCAGCCTCGACGCGACGTGCAAGTACCCCTGGACCGCCGAGAACCCGGTGCCCGATCCGGGTGGACGGTTGAAGTTCGGCGTGTATCCCGACGATGAGCCGGTCTTCCGCTGGATGCGCGAGGGCGCACCCGGTCGCGTGCGCTGCATCGAGGCGGAGGTCATGGACCTCTCCGACGACATCGCCTACTCGGTGCACGACTTCGAGGACGCCATCGTCAACGGCTACCTCGACCCGGCGCGGCTGGCCGACCCGGCCGAGCACGATTCCCTCCTCAACGCCATCCAGACGTGGGTCGGGTTCGACTTCGCGCGCGACGAGCTGGCCGACGCCCTCTTCCGGGTGATGCGGCTGCCCGAGTGGCTCGACGGCTTCGACGGCACGCGCACCTCGCTCGCCCGGCTCAAGAACCTCACCTCCGACCTGATCGGCCGCTTCGCCCGCGCGGCGACCACGGCGACGCGCGAGGCCTACCCGGCGACCGTCCTCACGCGCTACCGTGCGCACGTCGTCGTACCGCGGGTCGTGGAGGCCGAGATGGCCGTGCTGAAGGGCATCATCGGCGCCTTCGTCGTGTCGATCGATGGACGGAAGGCGCTCTACAAGGAGCAGCGCACCGTGCTGAAGCGCCTCGCGTCGGCGCTGTGGGAGCGCCCCGAGGCGCTGGACGGCATCCACGCCGCCGACTACGCGGCCGCCGGCACCGAGGCCGCGAAGCGCCGCGTCGTCGTCGACCAGGTCGCCAGCCTCACCGACCAGCACGCCATCGCGTGGCACGGGCGCCTCGTGGGCGACGTGGATGCGGCGTCCCTCGGCATCTGGGCCCCGGGCTCGCGGCCGCCCGTGCGGACGGACGCCGGCTGATGGCGGGGCGCATCCGTCAGGCCGACGTCGACGAGGTCAAGGCCCGCACCAACATCGGCGACATCATCGGGGAGCGCGTCGCCCTGAAGACGGCCGGCGTGGGCTCGCTCAAGGGCCTCTGCCCCTTCCACGACGAGCGCAGCCCCAGCTTCAACGTGCGTCCGCAGGTCGGCTTCTACCACTGCTTCGGCTGCGGCGAGTCGGGCGACGTCTACTCGTTCCTGCGGGCCATGGACCACGTCTCGTTCACCGAGGCGGTCGAGTCCCTCGCCGGGCGCATCGGGTTCACGCTGCACTACGAGGACGGCGGCTCCGCGCCCGAGACGGCCGGGCGCGCGCGCCTCTACGCCGCGAACGCCGCGGCCGCCGAGTTCTACCGCGCGCAGCTGCTCGCCCCCGAGGCGGGCGTCGCGCGCTCGTTCCTGGGGGAGCGGGGATTCGACGCCGGCGCGGCCGCGCACTTCGGCGTCGGCTACGCGCCGAAGGGGTGGCAGGGACTCACCGACGCCCTCCTCCCGCAGGGCTTCACCCGCGATGAGCTGATGGCCGCCGGACTCGTCTCCTCCGGTCAGCGCGGCGTCTACGACCGGTTCCGCGGGCGGCTCGTCTGGCCCATCCGCGACGTGACCGGGCAGGTCATCGGGTTCGGAGCCCGCCGGCTCTTCGACGACGACAACGGCCCGAAGTACCTGAACACGCCCGAGACGGCCATCTATAAGAAGGCGCAGGTGCTCTACGGGCTCGACCTCGCCAAGCGCGAGATCTCCCGCGAGCACCGTGTCGTCGTGGTGGAGGGCTACACCGACGTCATGGCCTGCCACCTGGCGGGCATCACGACCGCCATCGCCACGTGCGGCACCGCCTTCGGCTCCGACCACATCACGGTGCTGCGGCGCGTCATGGGCGATGACACGGCCGCGGGCGAGGTCGTCTTCACCTTCGACCCGGATGCCGCGGGCCAGAAGGCGGCGCTGCGCGCCTTCGCCGACGAGAAGCGCTTCGCGGCGCAGACGTACGTCGCCGTGGCGCCGGGAGGTCTCGACCCGTGCGACCTGCGCCTCCAGCGCGGCGACGGCGCGGTGCGCACCCTCATGGACACCAAGGTGCCCATGTTCGAGTTCGTCATCGACCAGCGGCTGAAGGGCTTCGACCTGGCCTCGGTGGAGGGCCGCGCCGGTGGACTGCGCTCGGCGGCGCCCATCGTCGCCGACATCCGCGACCCCGCGCTGCGCCCCGGGTACACCCGCGTGCTCGCCCGCCGTCTCGGGCTCGACCTCCCCGAAGTCGACAAGGCGGTGCAGCAGGCGGCTCGCGCCGCCGCCGGACGCGACCGCAAGGAGGCCGCCACCGCGGACGCACGCACCGGCGCGTCATCCTCCGACCGCCGTTCCGACGCGGCCTCGCCGGATGAGACGCCCGGGGAGAGCCTGCTCCGCGTCACCATCGCGACCCTGCCGCGCTCGGCCGACGCCGCGCTCGAGCGGGATGCGCTGATGGGCTTCCTCCAGTTCGGGCACCGCATCGACGGGACGCTCCTGACCCGGGCGCTCGGGCTGCCGTTCCGCCACCCCGCCCTCGAGGCCGTCCGTCAGAGCATCGTCGCTGCCGACATGTCGCGCCCCGGATGGGCCGCAGCCGCCGTCACCGCCGTCCGGGAGCCGTTCCGCTCGCTCGGCGCCGAGCTGCTCACGGCGTCGTTCCCCGCGCGCGACGACGAGCACGCCGTGGCCTCGACGACCTCTCTCGCGAAGGGCCTGATCATGCGGGAGCTCGAGGGGAAGAAGCGCGAGCTTCTCGGGCACATCCAGCGTGTGGCGCCCGACTCGGAAGAGGGCCGCACGGTGCGGCTGCGCCTCCGCGAGATCGACCTGGAGCGCCAGGCCATCATCGACGCGGAGTAGCGCCCGGCGCACCCCACGGGGCAGGATGAACAGGTGTCACGCCAGAAAGATGCCGACGTCGCCATCCGCAGCACCGATCTGTCGGTCGCGCGCGCATCCGGCCGCGGCGGCTCCACCGCTCGGGTCGTCGACGGCGTCTCGTTCGAGCTGCCCCACGCCGCCTCGCTCGCCGTGATGGGACCGACGGGCGCCGGCAAGTCGAGCCTGGCGGCGGTCCTGGCCGGGGCCGACGAGCCGGGACTCGCCGTCGTCGGCGGCGAGGCACACGTCGAGGGCATCCCCGTGCGGCGCCCGGGACGCGCGCACCGCACCCTCACCTACGTGACCGGCTATCTCGCGCAATCGGCCGGCGCGCACCTCCCCGCCCGCCAGACGGTCTCGGAGGTCATCTCCGAACCGATCACGAGCCGCGACCGGCGCGTGAACGCGCGGGCCCTGGCCGTCCGCGTCGCCACGCTCCTCGACGAGATGCAGCTCCCGCTCGGAGCCGCGGCGAAGTACCCCTACGAGCTGAGCGCCGGCATGCGGCAGCGCGTCGCGTTCGCGCGCGCACTCGTGCTGCAGCCGCGCGTCCTCATCGCGGACGAGCCGTTCTCGAACATGGACGTCGAGGTGCGCACGGCGGCGCGTGAGGCGATCATCCGCCGCCGCGACGCCTACGGCATGTCGACGCTCGTGGTGACGAACGAGAAGGATGTCGCGGTCGAGCTGGGCGCCGCCGTCCTGGTGCTGCGGGCCGGGCATCCGATCGCCTACGGTCCGACGGCGACCGACCTCATGTGGTCGCCCAGCGCCGACGCCGGACACCGCCTCATCGCCTCCTGATGTCAGAAGCACCCGTCGGCGTTTGCTAACATGGTGTGGTTGCCCGGCGTCAGCCGGGCTCTTCCTCGGTAGCTCAATTGGCAGAGCAATCGGCTGTTAACCGATAGGTTCTTGGTTCGAGTCCAAGCCGGGGAGCGAACGGCCCTGGGCTCCACCCCGGGGCCGTTCCTCATTTCCGGGGGACATGCGCCGGCGGTGGGCGGTCAGGCGTCGATGTCGTCGACGCCCGGCATCCAGGCCTGACCCGGGCGCCCCCAGCCGCGCTTGCGGGCGATCTTCTGCACGGTCTTCCAGTCGCCGTCGTCGAGACGGTCGATGTAGAGGATGCCGTCGAGGTGGTCGAACTCGTGCTGCATGATGCGGGCGCGCCATCCGTCGACGTCGATGGTGACCGGAGCCCCGTCAAGATCCGTCCCCGTCACGCGGACGCGGTCGGAGCGACGCAGCGGGAAGCGCTCGCCGGGAAAGGAGAGGCAGCCCTCCGACTCGTCGTCGGGGTCGGGGTCGCCCGGCTCGGGCGGCGTCATCCAGAGCTCGGGGTTGATCATCACCCCACGCCAGGGGAGGCCGTCGTCGTCCGCATAGCTGTACGTGTAGAGCCGCAGCGACACCCCCACCTGCGGGGCCGCGAGGCCCACGCCGGGCGCGGCATCCATCGTCTCGAACATGTCGGCCACCAGCGCCCGCACCTCGGCGGTGATCTCCTCGACGGGGGCGGCGTGGGAGTGGAGGGCGGGATCTCCCATGATGCGAATCGGCAGAACGGCCATGCCTTGAGCCTATCCAGCGCACTGTGCGGTTAGTGTCGGAGCGTGATCTGGGTGCGCGGCGACATCGACAATCTCGGCGACGTCCGTGACGCCCTGGTCGGCGTCTTCGACAATCCCTCGCTGCTGATCGGCATCCCGCTGGCCCTGCTGGGCGCGGTGTTCATGTCGTTCGGCGCCCAGTACCAGCACCGCGGCGTCACCAAGGTCGAGGCGATGTCCGGGGGAGCCGCCTCCGGCGGTCTGTCGCTGACCCAGCTCGGCCGTCTCGTGACCCGCCCGTCCTGGGTGCTGGGGACGGTCATGCTCGGCCTCGCGATCGTCTGCCAGCTGGGCGCGCTCTCGTTCGCGCCCCTCATCGTCGTCCAGCCGCTCGGCGCCATCGCGCTCGTGATCACGACGCTGCTGAACGCCCGCATCAGCGGCCTCAATCCGACGAAGCGCTCCATCCGCGCGATCATCGAATGCGTCGGCGGCATCTTCATCTTCGTGACGATCGCCGCCCTCGTCGCCACCGACGAGCCCGTCACCACCCCCCAGCTGGTCACGGTGCTCATCATCCTGGGCGTCGTCACGGTCGTGCTGGCCGCACTGTGGTTCTGGTTGCGCTCGCGCATCGGCGCGCTGTTCTACATCGTGGCCGCCGGCGTCATGTTCGGGTTCGTCGCCACGCTGGCGAAGGTCGTCATCAGCCGCATCCAGACCGGCGACGTCGAGTGGTTCACCGTCCTGTGCATCGTCTCGCTCCTCCTCGCTGCGGGCATCGGGTCCTACTTCGTGCAGACCGCGTACTCCTCCGGTCCGCCCGACCTGGTGATCGCGGGCCTCACGGTGATCGACCCGATTGTCGCGATCCTCATCGGCCTGCTGGTGCTCGGCGAGGCCCAGAACGCGCCGCTGTGGGCGTACATCGGCTTCGGCATCGCGGGGGTGATCGCGGTGATCGGCGTCTACGACCTGGCGCGCAACCACCCGCAGATCAAGAGCGACAGCGGCGGGCTCCCGATCACCCGCGGCAGCGATGCGGATGAGCCGCCTGCCGCGAAGCCGAAATCGACGACGCCGCGCTTCGACGAGGCCGTGGCGAAGGTGTGGCCGAACCCGCCCGTCGACGACGACCGTCCGCCGCGCCACTGAGCCGGGGACGCGTCCCCGGTACACTCGCCATGCAGGGGGCGGTGGCCAAGCTGGTCAAGGCAGCGGGCTCATAACCCGACGATCGTGGGTTCAAGTCCCACCCGCCCTACGCGACGAAGGGCCGCCTCCGGGCGGCCCTTCGTGCGTGCGACGGACGTCGGGGCTCAGGTGGCCATGTGCTCCGCGAGGTAGGAGTACTTGACGAAGACCTCTGATGCCGTTCCGGCCTCCTCGAGCGCCTCCTGCAGCGCCGTCAGCATGTACTTCGCGTCCCAGCCCATGTAGAGGTGGTTGTCGTCGTCGAGGCGGTCCCACTGTCCGTTCCAGGACGGAGCCGGGTAGATCGGCCCGCCGCGCCGGCGGCTGAAGGCGATGACGCTCTCCGGCGAGTCGACCCAGAGCCGGCGGAAGATGCGGTTGAAGAGGTACTTGACGTCGTAGACCTCCCAGTGCTCGCCGCGGTATTCGACGTAGGCGAACTCCCGCTCCCAGCCCCGTGGCCAGCCGCGTCGACGCTGCGCGTCGAGGATGGGAGTCAATCCGTCGTCGTCGATCCCCGTGACCAGGGGTCGCCGCCAGACCTCCACGAACCGCCGGCCGAGCTCGGCGGTGCGGTGCGAGATCGATGCGGTGCTCCACGCGTCGACCGACGACAGCGCCCGCGTCTCGGGCACGGCGCTGCGCGCGTAGGCGCCGTCGCGCTTCTCGGGGAAGGACCGGTCCGCGACCGCGATCGCCGACTCGTCCTCGAGCAGCGCGAGGTTGCCGATCGTCTCCGCGAGGGCGCGGTGGCTGTTCTGCTCGTCCTCGGAGTACTCCGACCACGGGCGTACCCCGTCGCCCGTCCACGTGTCGGGAGGTGTGAGCGGCACGATGTGGTCGACGCCGAACTCTGCGACGTCCACGTCGCCCGCGATCCGGCCCAGGACGAAGGCCGCGTGGGGGAGCGGGGCGAACTTCAGCGCCGCGCGCACGCGCTCGTCGGAGGGCATGATGCGGGCGATCGCCTGGGTGAGCGCCTGCGGGCCCAGCGCCTGCGCGCGGCACAGGCGCGCCACGAGACGGTCGACGGGCAGGCCGACGAGGGTGCGACGGAGGAGGAGTGACTGCACGTCATCGAGGACCTGAAGGAGGCCCGCACGATCGAGGTCGCCCTCGGCGTGATCGCGGCACGCCTTCATCACCAGCGGATACGCGTCGCGGCCGAAGGTGTTGAGGTGCACCAGCCGTCGCGCGACGTCCGCGTCGGCTTCGCGCGAGGGATCGAGGAGCACGGCGTAGATCTCCGCGTAGGCACGCCACTCCCGCGCGGACGCCCGCAGCGTCTCGGGGGTGAGCCGCGGGAACTCGTGCCGGAAGGCCTCGTACACGTCGCGGCCGCCCGCGGCGACCACCTCGCGGCCCGTGCGGAGCACCAGGTAATGGCGCCAGAAGCCGCCGATGCTCTCCCCGGTGCTGCGCTCGATCACCGACCAGAACTCGTCCTCGATGAGCGTCTGCTCCCGGTGCGACAAGCCCATCAGCACGTAATTGTGGATCAGCTCGTGGTCACGCAGCGGCTCTCCGGTGCTGTTGAGGCTTTCGAAGATCTGCTGCGCGTCCGCCCCCGCGCCGAGGGTGATGGCGACGTGCTCCAGGCGCTGCAGTCCGCCCCAGATGCGTGACACCTCCTCGCGTGAGACCTGGCTGCGGAAGAACGCGTAGTTGTCGTCGAACCTCGAGCCGCCGGCGGCCGCATCGGCCGGTCGGCGCGCGAGCACCACGTCCTCGAACACCTCTGCCCATGCCCGGTGCGGGCGGAGCTTCGTACGCTCCGGATCCGACGAGCGCACGAGCACCGTGTGCAGCTGCGCGGCGAGCAGAGGGTCGCTGTCGGCGACCGTGTGGTGCAGAGCGGCGATCAGCAGCATGAGCGTGGTGATGCGCTGCTGGCCGTCGATGAGCACGAGTTCCGATTCGCCGTCGGACACGCTCGCCGACGAGAGGATCGACCCGATGAAGTGCATGTGGCGGTCATCCGAGTCCGCCACGTCGCGGATGTCGGAGAGCAGCTGCTCGCAGGCGCCGATGTCCCAGCGGTACTGGCGCTGGTAGACCGGGACGACGATGGTGGTCTCCGCCGCCGCCAGCCACGAGATGGTGTTGACCGCGGTCGCATCGATGTTCGTGGCCGTGCCCATGCTCTCGTTCCGTGTCGCCGTCCGCCCGCCCAGCGACCCGACGGGTCCGGCGGACGCCTCACTCTAACCGACGCCTCCGGGCGGCACCGGGCGTGCGCCCGGCGTTCCGAAGATGCGAAAACACCCCGAGGTAGGCTTGCCTAAGTCGGGCCTGTTAAAACGTGCTGGCCCTCTACGAAAGGCATGACTCACCTCATGGCATACATCACCTCAGCCGCTCTCGCAGAGACCGGCTACGTCGTCCTCGACCGCTACAACCAGGAGCTCGATCCGAAAGAGTGGCTGGACATCGAGTACAACGACTGGAAGTCCTCCGGAGACACCCGCTTCGCGCCGCTGGCCAGCGCCTTCGGCGAGATCGAGTGCAACGGGTTCTGGAACCACAAGCCGCCGCGCACCGACAAGGACGGCGTCTGGATCGACTCGCAGGTCGAGAAGGCTCCGAACCTCACGCGTCGCGCCATGGAGCCCGGCTCCAACGTCGGTCGCTGCCGCGTGATCGAGCTGCAGCCGACGCCGTACGGCGAATGCCTCTACAACCTCCACCAGGACGACAACAACCGCCTGAACCCGGATGGGACGGGCTGGGTCGTCCGCGGCTTCTTCAACCTCACGGACGACACGGAGAGCTTCTTCGTGCTGCGCGAGAACCGCACCGACCCCGAGGGTGAGGTGCGCATCGCCCTGCCGGCCGGTGCGCAGCTGATCATCGACACCCAGCGCCTGTGGCACGCCGCGACACACGTCGGCACCGACCCGCGCTACTGCCTCATCACGTCGTGGACCTCGGGCCCCGAGCTCGACGCCTACATCGCGAAGTACAACGGCATGAACCACGTCGAGAGCGTCGAGGTGCCGCAGGACGTGCTGGACGCCGGCTACGCCGAGCAGGCCCGCAAGGACGCCGCGCGCGCCGCGTACTACGCCGCCAAGGGCCAGCAGGCCAAGCTCGCCATGAGCGAGGCGTAAGCCCCTGCACCCTCCGAACGGCCCCGGTCGCACCGACCGGGGCCGTTCGGCATCCACCACGCGACACCGCGGAATGACACGGTTGTGATTCCACGGCGCGGTGGGTCATAATGGCCGCACAACCGAACACGCATCGCCGCTGCATCCATCCAGGTCGTTGGGGAAGACGAACCTAGGAAACGGAGACGTGATGGCGACACCCACGGCGCGCGGAGTGGTCTTCATCCACTCGGCGCCTCGAGCACTCTGCCCGCACCTCGAGTGGGCAGTTGGTCGTGCGCTCGGACGCGCGGTGAACTTCGACTGGGCCGACCAGCCGGTGCTCGCCGGTGCGCGGCGCGCGGAGTTCTACTGGGAGGGCACGGCCGGAACCGGCGCCGCCCTCACCACCGCCATGCGCGGCTGGGAGCACCTGCGGTTCGAGGTGACGGAAGACCCCACGCCACGCAGCGACGGTGGTCGTTGGCTGCACACGCCGGGACTCGGCATCCACTACGCCCAGACCGATGCCGCCGGCAACGTCGTGATCGGCGAGGACCGCATCCGCTATGCGATGGAGGTCGCCGCCGGCGACATCTCCGAGCTGCAGCGCGAGCTCGGCGTCGCCCTCGGCTCCGCGTGGGACGATGAGCTGGAGCCCTTCCGCCACGCGAGCGACGACGCGCCCGTCGTCTGGCTCCACAAGGTCGGCTGAGGCGCACACAGGATTCGGGTGCGCTCAGGCGCCACGACCGGCGGTCGGAGGGGGGTTTTCCCGGACGCTGGGGAGGCGAATGGGCCACCTGAACACGAGGAACGCCCCCGGATGCTGCATCCGGGGGCGTTCTCCTCTGTCGCCGTGGCGACGGCGCGGGCTAGACCGATGCGAAGGCGACGACGGCGTTGTGACCGCCGAAGCCGAACGAGTTGCTGATCGCGACCTGCTGCCCGTCTCCGAGCGCCTGCGTCTCGCCCGTGATGCGGAAGGGCACGTCGGGGTCGGGCGTCGTGATGTTGATCGTGGGCGGCGCCACGCGGTCGCGCAGCGCGAGGATCGTGAAGATCGCCTCCAACGCGCCCGTGCCGCCGAGCAGATGCCCGGTCGAGGCCTTCGTCGCCGACACGGGGATGTCGGCGATCCGCTCGCCGAACACGCTGCGCAGCGCCGTGTACTCGTTCGGGTCGCCGACCGGCGTCGAGGTCGCGTGCGCGTTGATGTGCGTGACGTCATCGGGGGAGACGTCGGCGGACGCGAGGGCGAGCGTCACCGCGCGGGCCGCGCCGAGACCCTCGGGGTCGTTGGCGGTGATGTGGTACGAATCGGCCGTCACGCCGCCGCCGAGCACCTCGCCGTAGATCTTGGCGCCGCGCGCCTTGGCGTACTCCTCGCGCTCGAGGATCAGCACGCCGGCGCCCTCGCCCATGACGAATCCGTCGCGGTCGATGCTGCCGGGGCGGGAGGCGTGCGCGGGGTCGTCGTTGCGCTTGGAGAGCGCCTGCATCGACGCGAACGAGGCGATCGTGATCGGGTGGATCGCCGACTCCGTGCCGCCGGCGATGACGACGTCGGCGAGGCCGTCGCGCAGGTGCTGCACGGCGTTGACGATCGACTCGGTGCTCGACGCGCAGGCACTGGCCACGGTGCGGGCGAACGCCCGGGCGTTGAAGTGGAGGGAGAGGTTGCCCGCGGCCGCATTAGGCATGAGCATGGGCACCGTCATCGGCAGCACACGCCGGGGGCCCTTCTCACGCAGGGTGTCCCAGGCGTCCAGGAGCGTCCAGACGCCGCCGATGCCGGTGGCGAAGTCGACGCCGAGGCGTTCGGGCTCGACGTCGGGCTCACCCGCATCGGCCCAGGCCTCCATCGCCGCGACGAGCGCGAGCTGCGACGACGGGTCGAGGCGCTTGGCGACGGGCCGGGCGAGAACGGTCTCCGGACGCACCAGCGCCTCGGCGGCGAAGGTGACGGGGAGGCTGTACTTCTCGACCCAGTCGTGCTCGAGGCTGCGGGCGCCGGAGGCGCCGTCCAGGAGCGCCGACCAGCTCTCGGGCGCGGTTCCGCCGATCGGCGAGGTGGCGCCGATGCCGGTGACGACGATGCGTGACGTGCTCATGGATGGGTGTTCCTTCGTTGACCCGGTGGGGGCGGAGTGTCCCAGACGGGATCGCCCCCACCGGAACGGTGCCTACTGGTTCGAGGAGATGAAGGTGACGGCGTCGCCGACGGTCTTCAGGTTCTTGACCTCGTCGTCGGGGATGGTGACGCCGAACTTCTCCTCCGCGTTGACGACGATCGTCATCATGGAGATCGAGTCGATGTCGAGGTCGTCGGTGAACGACTTCTCGAGGGCGACCTCGTCGGCCGAGATGCCCGTCTCGTCGGTGATGAGCTCGGCGAGGCCGGCCAGCACCTCATCGTTGGTGAATGCCATGATGTCTCCGTTTCTTCGGGGGTCGCGGGCCCCGTCGGGGCCGACGTTCAGTCTAGGGTCGGAGGTCGCGCCCGTCAGGGAAGCACGACCACCTGGGCGCCGAACACGAGGCCGGCCCCGAATCCGATCTGCAGGGCGAGTCCGCCGCTGAGCTCGGGGTGCTCGGCGAGGAGCCGGTGCGTGGCGAGGGGGATGGACGCGGCCGACGTGTTGCCGGTCGTCTCGATGTCACGGCCGATGACGACCGTCTCGGGAAGGCCGAGCTGCTTGGCGAACTCGTCGATGATGCGCATGTTCGCCTGGTGCGGCACGAACGCCGCGAGGTCGGATGCTTCGACGCCTGCGGCCTCGAGGGCCTGACGGGCGACCTTGACCATCTCCCACACCGCCCAGCGGAAGACCGTGGGGCCCTCCTGCCGGAGGGTCGGCCACGGGGCGGTGCCCGCGCGGAACTCGTTCAGCGTGTGGTTCATGCCGACGGCGTCGGCCTTCGATCCGTCCGAGCCCCAGACCGTGGGGCCGATGCCGGGGGTGTCGGAGGGGCCGATGACCACGGCGCCCGCTCCGTCGCCGAGGAGGAACGAGATGCTGCGGTCGGTCGGGTCGACGATGTCGCTGAGCTTCTCGGTGCCGATCACCAGCGCGTAGGTGGCGGCTCCGGCGCGCACGAGGGCGTCCGCCTGGGCGACGCCGTACGCGAATCCCGCGCATGCGGCGTTCAGATCGTACGCGGCGGCGGGGTTCGCGCCCACGCGGTCGGCCACGATGGCCGAGACGGACGGCGTCTGCTTGGGGTTGCTCACCGTTGCCACCAGCACGGCGTCGATGAGGGACGGGTCGACGCCGGAGCGCTCGATGGCCTCACGCGCGGCATCCGTCGCCAGCTCGATCGCCGTCGTGCCCTCGAGGGCGCGGGTGCGGGTGATGATGCCGGTGCGCTGGCGGATCCACTCGTCGCTCGAGTCGATCGGCCCGATGAGGTCCTCGTTCGGCACGGAGACCTCGCCGCGGGCGGCGCCGTAGCTGTAGATGCGGGTGTGCGCGGGTCCGACGGATTGCTTCAGGGTGGGGGGGGTCATGCCGTTCCTCCGGTGATCAGGGCGGCCGCGGAAGGCAGGTCGTCAGGAATCTTCACGGCGACCGAGGGGACGCCGCGCAGGGCGCGCTTGGCCAGGCCGACGAGGGTGCCGGCCGGTGCCAGCTCCACGATGCCCGAGACGGATGCCGCGGCGAACGCCTGCATGCACAGGTCCCACCGCACGGGGGAGGCGACCTGGGCGACGAGCAGGTCCCGGAAGCGGGAGCCGTCGGCGACCTCCGTGCCGTCGCTGTTCGTCCAGAGGCGCACGCGTGGGTCGGACACCGACGCATCGGCGGACGCGGCGCGCAGCACCTCGACGGCCGGCTCCATGTAACGGGTGTGGAAGGCGCCGGCGACCTGCAGCGGGATCACGCGGGTGCCGGCCGGCGGCTCGGCCGACAGCGCTGCCAGCGCGGTGGCGGAGCCGGCGGCGACGAGCTGACCGCCGCCGTTGTAGTTGGCCGGCGTGAGCTCGAGCTCTTCCAGCCGCGCGACGACGGCGTCCTGCTCTCCGCCGATGACGGCGGCCATGCCCGTGTCCTCGGCGGCGGCCGCCTCGGCCATGGCGCGTCCGCGGATGCCGACGAGGCGCAGGGCGTCCTCCTCCGACAGCACCCCGGCGGCTGCGGCGGCGGCGAATTCGCCGACCGAGTGGCCGGCGACGCCGGCCACGGCGGAGCGGTCCTCGAGGGCGTTCCAGGAGAGGAGGCTCGCAGCCACGATCAGCGGCTGCGCGACCTGCGTGTCGCGGATGCGGTCGGCGTCCCACTCGGTTCCGGCGGCGACGAGATCGACACCTGCCCAGTCGGAGTAGCGCGAGAGGGCGTCACGGGCACCGTCTCGCTCGAGCCAGGGCGCGAGGAAGCTGGGGGTCTGAGAACCCTGGCCGGGGAAGACGGCGATGATCACCGTCCCATCCTGCCAGCATCGTCCGCGCCGCTCTGGCTCCTCCGTCACAAGAAACGTCGGATCCTTTGTGCGTGCCGTACAAACTCACGGAGTGACTACCGCGCGACCGCGAGCGAATGCGAGAGCGCGGAGCGACCTCAGGGACGGGGGCGACGCGGTGCGTTGCGTCGACGAGCCGGGTCGGGACCGACCGAGCCGAGGATCAGCGCGGTCTGGAGGATCAGCGCCTCACGCGGGCCCGTGGCATCCCATCCGATGACGTCCGAGACCCGTTTGAGGCGGTACCGGACGGTGTTGGGATGCACGAAGAGCTCGCGGGCGGTCGCCTCGAGCGAGCGTCCGTTGTCGAGGTAGCTCCACAGCGTCGTCACGAGGTCGGCGCTGTGGGCCTGCAGGGGACGGTAGATGCGCTCGACGAGCGTCTGCTTGGCGAGCGGGTCGCCGGCCAGCGCGCGCTCGGGCAGCAGGTCGTCGGCCTCGACGGGACGGGGGGCGTTGCGCCACGCCCGCGCGACGGCGAATCCCGCCAGCGCCGCCCGCGCGCTCTGTCCGGCGTCGACGAGGGCGGGGACGGCCGGCCCGAGCACCAGGTAGCCGGCGCCGAAGCCCGGCTCGAGGTGGCGGGCGATCTCGGTGAAGGGCAGCTCCGGCTCGGACTCGTCGCGCCCGGGGGACTGCGAGCGTCCGATCACCAGCACGAGGCGGGAGCCCTGCACGCCGATGAGCACGTCGACGCCGAGCTTGCGCGCGGTGCGGCGGAGCTGGTCGACGTCGAACTGCGCGGGAGTGGTGCCCACGAGCACCGACACCTCGCCGTGGCCGTGCCAGCCCAGGGCGGCGATGCGGCTCGGCAGCTCGTCGTCGGCCTCGCCGGTGAGGATGGAGTCGACGACGAGCGCCTCGAGGCGCGCGTCCCACAGCCCGCGGGCCTCGGCCGCCCGGGCGTAGACGTCCGCGGCGGCGAAGGCCACCTCGCGCGAGTAGAGCAGGATGCTCTCGCGCAGGTCTTCGCCCTTGCCCTGCAGACGCTCCTCCGTGACCTCGACGGTGACCCGGATGAGCTGCAGCGTCTGCGTCAGGCTGACGCTGCGCAGCAGCTCACGCGGCGCGGCGAGGAAGACGTCGGCCGCGATCCACGGCGTGGAGTTCGGATCGTCGTACCACTGGATGAACGAGGTGATGCCCGCCTGCGCCACCAGCCCGACGGCGCTCCGGCGAGCCGGCGGCATCTCCGCGTACCAGGGGAGCGAGTCCTCCAGTCGCTTCGTCGTCGCCGTCGCCAGGTCGCCGGAGATCCGCCGGAGCCACGCGAGCGTCTCGGCCTTGTCGGCCGGGGTGGTGCCGCGGGGCATCGTGCCCGTCAGCTCTCGCCGCCCGCGTTGCCGCTGGTGCCCGCGTTGACGTCGTGCAGGCGGTACTTCTCGATCGCCTGGGCCGCGAGACTGCGGTCGGCGGATCCCTCGTCGGCCAGGGCCTGGAGGGTGCGCACGACCAGCGACGGACCGTCGATCTTGAAGAACCGTCGTGCCGCCGGGCGCGTGTCCGAGAAGCCGAAGCCGTCGGCGCCGAGGGTCCAGAAGTTGTTCGGGACCCACGGGCGGATCTGGTCCTGCACCGCGTGCATGAAGTCGCTCACGGCCACGACCGGTCCGGGCACATCGCGCAGCTTCTCGGTGAGGTAGGCGGTGCGGCGCTCCTCCTCCGGGTGGAGGAAGTTGTGCTCGTCGGCCGACAGGCCGTCGCGGCGCAGCTCGTTCCACGACGTCACCGACCACACGTCGGCCTGCACGCCCCAGTCGTCGCGCAGCAGCTGCTGCGCCTCGAGCGCCCACGGCACGCCGACGCCGGAGGCGAACAGCTGGGCCCTGGGGCCCTCGCCCTCGGAGACGGAGATGCGGTGGATGCCGCGGACGATGCCCTCGACGTCGACGTTCTCCGGCTCGGCCGGCTGCACGAGCGGCTCGTTGTAGACCGTGATGTAGTACATGACGTTCGGATCGGGGTGCTGGCCGCCGTACATGCGCTCGATGCCCGAGCGCACGATGTGGGCGATCTCGTACCCGTAGGCGGGGTCGTAGGACACCGTCGCGGGGTTGGTCGAGGCCAGGAGGTGCGAGTGGCCGTCGGCGTGCTGGAGGCCCTCGCCCGTCAGCGTCGTGCGTCCGGCGGTGGCGCCGATCACGAAGCCGCGCGCCATCTGGTCGCCGGCGGCCCACTGGGCATCGCCCGTGCGCTGGAAGCCGAACATCGAGTAGAAGACGTAGACCGGGATGAGCGGCTCGCCGTGCGTCGAGTACGACGTGCCGATGCCGGTGAAGGCCGCCATGGCGCCGGCCTCGTTGATGCCGACGTGGACGATCTGCCCCTGCGGGCTCTCCTTGTACGCCAGGAGCAGGTCGCGGTCGACCGAGGTGTAGTGCTGCCCGTTCGGGTTGTAGATCTTGGCCGTCGGGAAGAACGCGTCCATGCCGAACGTGCGCGCCTCGTCGGGGATGATCGGCACGATGCGGTGACCGAAGCCCTTCACCCGCAGCAGGTCTTTGAGCAGTCGCACGAAGGCCATCGTGGTGGCGACCTCCTGCGTGCCCGAGCCCTTCTTCGGCAGCGCGTAGGCGTCGTCGCCGGGCAGGGCGAGGTCGACGTGCGTCGACGTGCGGGCCGGCAGGAAGCCGCCGAGGTCGCGGCGGCGCTCCATGAGGTACTGGATCGCCTCGTCCTGCGGTCCCGGGTTGTAGTACGGCGGCTGGTACGGGTTCTCCTCGAGCTGCGCGTCGGTGATCGGGATGTGCATGCCATCCCGGAACTGCTTGAGGTCCTGCAGCGTCATCTTCTTCATCTGGTGCGTGGCGTTGCGTCCCTCGAAGTGGGGACCCAGGCCGTAGCCCTTGATGGTCTTGGCGATGATGACCGTCGGCTGGCCCTTGTGCTCCATCGCGGCCTTGTACGCGGCATAGACCTTGCGATAGTCGTGGCCACCGCGCTTGAGGCCCCAGATCTGGTCGTCGCTGTAGTCCTTGACCAGTTCCAGCGTGCGCTCGTCGCGACCGAAGAAGTTCTCGCGCACGAAGGCGCCGCTCTCGGTCTTGTAGGTCTGGTAGTCGCCGTCGGGCGTGGAGTTCATCAGGTTGCGCAGCGCGCCGTCGGTGTCGCGCGCGAGGAGGTCGTCCCACTCGCGACCCCAGACGACCTTGATGACGTTCCAGCCCGCACCGCGGAAGAAGCTCTCGAGCTCCTGGATGATCTTGCCGTTTCCGCGGACGGGTCCGTCGAGGCGCTGGAGGTTCGCGTTGATCACGAAGGTCAGGTTGTCGAGACCCTCGTTGGCGGCGACCTGCAGCTGGCCGCGGCTCTCGACCTCGTCCATCTCGCCGTCGCCGAGGAAGGCCCATACGTGCGAGTCGGCGACGTCCTTGATGCCGCGGTTGGCGAGGTACTTGTTGGTCATCGCCTGGTAGACGGCGTTGATCGGGCCCAGACCCATCGACACCGTCGGGAACTGCCAGAAGTCCGGCATGAGCCGCGGGTGCGGGTAGGAGGGGATGCCGTTGGGCGACGCGGACTTCTCCTGGCGGAAGCCGTCGAGCTGCGCCTCCGTGACGCGGCCCTCGAGGTACGCGCGGGCGTACGTGCCGGGGGAGGCGTGACCCTGGATGAAGATCTGGTCACCGCCCGAGGGGTGGTCGGCGCCGCGGAAGAAGTGGTTGAAGCCGACCTCGTAGAGGGCGGCCGATGACGCGTACGTCGAGATGTGGCCGCCGACGCCGATGCCGGGACGCTGGGCGCGATGCACCGTGATGGCTGCGTTCCAGCGGATCCAGGAGCGGTAGCGGCGCTCGATCTCCTCGTCGCCGGGGAACTCCGGCTCGTTGTCGGGGGCGATCGTGTTGATGTAGTCCGTCGTGGGCACCATCGGCACGCCGAGGTGCAGGTCGTGCGACGTCTTCAGCAGGCTCAGCATGATCTCGCGGCCGCGGCCGTGGCCCTTGGCGGCGACGAGCTGCTGCAGCGACTCCTGCCACTCACCCGTCTCTTCGGGATCGCTGTCCTGCGAGTCCTGGGAATACGGATCCTGGTCGTGAACAGTCACGGGAGACCTTTCGTCGTCTGGCAGATCGTGCCAGGGATACGCGATCGGGCGGAGGCGGGCTCGGTGGAGCATGCACGGCGCACCATCTCTCAGCCTAGCGAGTCGCGGGTGTCCGGGCGCTCCGGTGTCGGGCTGGTCGCGACCGTAGACTGGAGCGACAGGGGCCTTTAGCTCAGCTGGTAGAGCGCCACGTTTACACCGTGGATGTCGTCGGTTCGATCCCGGCAGGGCCCACCATCCCGACCTCCGGACGCCGCGCGACGGTGGAGTCGCCCTACTTCTTCGTGCCCGGCGACCTCTTCGCCTGGTCCGGGCCGCTGACGACCCGGGGGCGCGTGACGTCCACGTAGTCGGGCTGCCCGACGCGGGCGTGCCGACGCGAGTACCCGAAGTAGATGATGAAGCCGATGGCGAGCCACACGAGGAACCGCAGCCAGGTGTCGACCGGCAGGTTGAGCATCAGGTAGATGCACACCAGCGCCGACAGCGCGGGCAGGAACGGGCTCAGGGGCACGCGGAAGCCGCGCTGCAGGTCGGGCCGCGTGCGGCGCAGCACGATGACGGCGACCGAGACGAGCACGAACGCCGACAGGGTGCCGATGTTCACCATCTCCTCCAGCGCGCCGATCGGCGTGACGCCGGCGACGATCGCGACGACGACCGTGACGAGGATCGAGGTCACCCACGGGGTGCGGAACTTCGGGTGCACCTTCGCCAGACCGCGGGGCAGCAGCGCGTCGCGCGACATTGCGAAGATGATGCGGGTGGCGCCGATCATGAGGGTCAGCACGACCGTCGTCAGTCCGGCCACCGCGCCGGCGGCGATGACCGTGGCCATCCATCCCTGCCCGTGGTAGCTGAACGCCGCGGCGAGGGCGGCCGAGGGATCGAGCTCGTCGTAGCGGACCATGCCGGTCACCACGATCGCGACGGCGCAGTAGAGCACGGTGCAGATCGCCAGCGACGCGATGATGCCGATCGGCAGCGCCTTCTGGGGGTTCTTGGTCTCCTCGGCGGTCGTGGCCACGACGTCGAAGCCGATGTAGGCGAAGAACACGAGGGCCGCACCGGCGAGGATCCCCCCCACGCCGAACGTGACGGGCGGCAGGCCGAAGATGAACTGGATGAGCGGCTGGTGGAATCCGCTCTCGGAGGCCGTCGGCACCGCGTCGGGCACGAAGGGGGAGTAGTTCGCCGAGCTGATGAAGCCGATGCCCATGACGATGACGAACAGGACGATGAACAGCTTCACCGCCACGAGCACGAGGTTGACGCGCATCGACTCCTTGATGCCCAGCGTCATCAGGCCGCCGAGGACGAGCACGAAGATGATCGCGACGATGTCCACGACGCCGCCATGGCTGATCGCGTCGGGCAGCACGATGCCGATCTGCCCCAGGAACACCTTGAGGTAGGCGCTCCAGCCCTGGGCGACGACGCTCGCGCCGAGGAACATCTCCAGGATGAGATCCCAGCCGATGATCCAGGCGAACAGCTCGCCCAGCGAGGCGTAGGAGAACGTGTACGCCGACCCTGAGACGGGAACGGTGGAGGCGAACTCGGCGTAGCACATCGCCGCCAGCGCGCAGGCGATGGCCGCGACGACGAAGCTGAGCACGATCGCGGGACCGGCCACGTCGTGCGCGGCGCGCCCGGTGAGGGTGAAGATGCCCGCGCCGATCACGACGCCGACCCCGAAGATCGTGAGGTCCAGGGCGGTGAGCGACTTCCTCAGCTTGAAGTCGGGTTCGTCGGTGTCGGCGATCGACTGCTCGACCGACTTCGTGCGCAGAAGGCTCATCGTGCTCTCCTCGTCGTGGGCGTCCTCGCATGCTAGACCGCACGCGACGGAGGCGGGGGCAGCATGACGGACGACCATCGGATCGACCGGCGGACCGCGGCATCCCGCGCGGTAGGTTTGTGGACGTGAAAGCCAGCTACGCAGACCAGATCCGCCTCGTGGACGTCGCCGAGCTGGACGCCCGCATCGCCCGCGCGGAGCGCGCCCGCGCCAACCCGCCGCAGGCCGCCCGCGTGCAGGAGCTGGTCGCGCGTCGGGGCGAGCTCTCGCATCAGCTGTCGTCACGGCTCGGCGTGCGCGACGACCTCCGCTCGGAGCTCGCGCGCATCGAGTCGGATGTGGCCGTCGTCGACGCCCGCCGGGCGCGCGACACCGAGCGGCTTGCCGCCTCCAGCAATCCCAAGGAGGCTCAGGGCCTCGAGAGCGAGCTGCTCTCGCTGACCAAGCGCAAGGGCGACCTCGAGGACGCGGAGCTGGAGCTGATGGAGAAGCTCGAGCAGGCCGACGCCGCCGTGGTCGAGCAGGAGATCGTCATCGCGCAGGTGAACGCCGACGGCGCCGAGCTCAGCGCGGAGGCCAAGCGCGTCGTCGCCGAGGCCACCGCCTCGATCGAGGCGGCCACGCGCGACCGGGAGGCGATCGCGGCGACGATCCCTGCCGACCTCCTCGCCCTTTACGCGCGACTGCTGCCGCGCAGCTCGGGCGCCGCCCGTCTGACCGATCGCACCTGCGAGGGCTGCCGCATGGTGCTCGCCGGCACCGACCTGCAGAAGCTCCGCCTGGCCGCGGAGGACGACGTCGTGTTCTGCCCCGAGTGCGGCAGCATCCTCGTGCGCACCGACGACTCGGGGCTGTGACGCCCGACACCGGGAGGGGTCGTGACCGGCATCGGTGACGCCCGACACCGGGAGGGGTCGTGACCGGCATCGGTGACGCCCCGGCGTGGATCGTGCTCGGACGCGCGGCGTCCCGCGTCGAGGCCGTCCTGCTGGACGCGCAGGCGCGCGAGATCGAGCGGACGGCGGTGGATGCCGCGGCCCTGGCCGCGTGGATCGCCGAGCGCGAGGCGGCCCACGCACCCCGGTGGGTCTGGTCGGATGCCGCCGCGTGGTACCCCGCGCTGCTGTCCGCCGGCGTGCGCGTCTCGCGCTGCCACGACCTGCGCCTGGCCCACGCGGTGATCCGCGACGCCGCGTCGGTGACGGATGCCGCTGCGCTCCGCTCCGCGACGGAGTGGGATCGCGCGGGCGCGGTGGCCGAAGCATCCGCTGCGCCGGCGCTCTTCGAGCTCGACGACACCTTCGCACCCCCGGCCGGCCCGCCCGATGACGCCTCCGCCGTGCTGGCGGAGTTCGCCCGACAGCGCGACGCCGTCGACGGCTCGGCCGATCCCGGACGCCTGCGGCTGCTGCTCGCGGCGGAGTCGGCCGGCGCGCTGGTCGCCGCGGAGATGCGCGCCGCGGGACTGCCGTGGGACGCCGCCGTGCACGAGGAGCAGCTCGAGGCCGCCCTCGGTCCGCGGCCGCCCTCCGGCGCCGTGCCGGTCAAGCTGGCCGCCGCCGCGACCGTGGTGCGCGATGCCTTGGGCGACCCGACCGTCTCCATCGACTCGCAGCCGAAGCTGCTGCGCGCGCTCCACCGTGTCGGCGTGCAGGTGGAGACGACCGGCAAGTGGGAGCTGCTGCGGCACAGCCATCCCGCGATCGAGCCGCTCCTGGAGTACAAGCGTCTGGCTCGGCTGTACGCCGCGAACGGCTGGGCGTGGCTGGACGAGTGGGTCGCCGACGGCCGGTTCCGGCCCGTGCTGGTGCCCGCGGGCGTGGTCACCGGCCGATGGGCCTCGACCGGCGGCGGCGCGCTGCAGGTGCCGCGGCAGCTCCGCTCGGCCGTGCGGGCCGACCCGGGGTGGGTGCTCGTCGTGGCCGACGTGGCGCAGCTCGAGCCGCGCGTGCTAGCCGCCATGGCCCGCGACACTGCGCTCGCCGACGCCGCCCGCGGACGCGATCTCTACGAGGGCGTCGTGGACAGCGGCGCGGTGTCGACCCGCGCGGAGGCGAAGGGCGCGCTGCTCGGCGCGATGTACGGCGCCACGACCGGGGCGAGCGGACAGCTCGTGCCGCGGCTCCGGCGCACGTTCCCGAAGGCGATGGCGCTGGTCGACGACGCCGCCCGGGTGGGGGAGGACGGCGGTGTCGTGTCCACCTGGCTCGGGCGCTCCTCGCCCGCGCCGTCAACGGAGTGGCGCGAAGAGCAGTCGCGGGCGACGGAGGCCGACGCCACCGAGGCAGACGAGGCGCGGGCGCGGCGGCGCGCGCGCGACCTCGGCCGGTTCACCCGCAACTTCGTCGTTCAGGGCACGGCGGCCGAGTGGGCGCTCGCGTGGATGGCCGACCTCCGCGGCCGGCTGTGGGCGATCGATCCGGTGGACGAGTCGGATGCCGCGTCCCGCTCCGGTGTCGTCTTCTCGCGTCGCCCGCACCTGGCGTTCTTCCTGCACGACGAGGTCATCGTGCACGCTCCCGCGGCCCGCGCGGAGGAGGCGGCCGCCGCGGTGCAGGGGGCCGCGGCGGCCGCTGCCCGTCTGCTCTTCGGAGACTTCCCGCTGGATTTCCCCCTGGATCTGCGCATCACCGACAGCGCGGACAAGGCCTGACACGGAGCCGTCGTGCCGCGCCGGTAGACTTCACGGGCGAATGGGTCGGCTGGACGGTCGCGTCGCTGCGGTTCGCCGCAGCGCCGAGGAACGTCCGGGCTCCACAGGGCAGGGCGGTGGGTAACACCCACCCGGAGTGATCCGCGAGACAGTGCCACAGAGAACAGACCGCCACGGCTTCGGCCGCGGTAAGGGTGAAACGGCGGTGTAAGAGACCACCGGGGTCGTGGCGACACGGCCCGCAAGGTAAACCTCGCCCGGAGCAAGGCCAGACAGAGGATGCTGACGCGGCTCGCCGAGTCCTCGGGTAGGCCGCTGGAGCGGCACGGCAACGTGTCGCCGAGAGAGATGACCGTCCACGGGGCTCACGCCCCCGGACAGAACCCGGCGTACAGGCCGGCCCATTCGCCCTCTCGCACGGCTGGACCGTGCCCGCTCATGCCGCGCCGGCCTCTGAGGGCGCTCGCTCAGGCCGTGCGCGCCGGGAGCGCCTCGCGGATCGGAGCGGCCAGCGCGGCCGCGCCGATGATGCCGGCGTTGTTGCGGTGCACCGCCGGGACGATCGGCGTGTGGAGGTCAAGCAGGGGCAGGAACTCGTCGGCGTGCTTGGACACGCCGCCGCCCACGATGAACAGGTCGGGGCTGAAGAGGAACTCCAGGTAGCTGTAGTACCACTGCAGGCGCTTGGCCCACTTCGGGAAGTCGAGCTTCTCACGCTCCATGGCCGAGTAGGCGGCGTAGTGCTCCGCGTCGTGCTTGTGCTCCGCGCGCTGCACGTGGCCGAGCTCGGTGTTCGGGATGAGCACGCCGTCATACAGCAGTGCCGAGCCGATGCCCGTGCCGAGGGTGGTGAGCAGGATGAGGCCGTCCTTGCCGCGCGCGGCGCCGTAGCGCACCTCGGCGATGCCGGCGACGTCGGCGTCGTTGGCGAAGTGGATCTCGCGGCCCAGGCCGTCCTCGAAGAACTTCTCCGCTTCGAACCCGATCCACTTGTCCGAGACGTTCGCGGCGGACAGCGTGCGGCCGTTCTTCACGATCGCGGGGAAGGCGACCCCCAGCGGGGTCGCGGAGTCCTCCACCTCGAGCCGGGCGAAGACCTCCTTGACCGCCTTCAGCACGTCCGGCGGCTCCGCACCGGTCGGCGTGGCCACCTTGACGCGGTCCGTCAGCAGCGTCCCCTCGTCGAGGTCCACCAGCGCACCCTTGATCCCGGTGCCGCCGATGTCGATGCCCACTGCCGTCTTCTTCGCGGCCGTCTCTGTTGCCATGCTCACACCCTATCCAGGCTCATCGACCCGATCACTAGGATCGGTAGCGCCCCGCGGGGCCGACACAGCGAGGAGTCATGGTGACGAGCGACAGCGAGAAGTACTGGTACAACTTCACCACCAAGGCGGTGGAGCGCGGCTACGAGTCGCCCGCCATCGACCGCGCCGGCCCGTTCGACACGGCCGAGGAGGCCGCCGGTGCTCCCGCGCTGCTCGCCGAGCGCTCACGGCAGTGGGCCGAGGATGAGGCGCGCGAGGACGACTGACCTCACGCCATGACGGCGCCGCACCGCGGCGCGGACACGGATGCCACGTCGACGGAAGATAGTCTGGCGGAGGCGTGACCGGCTTCGGAAGGGACTCGATGGACAAGCAGCGGGACTTCGTTCTTCGCACGATCGAGGAGCGCGGCGTCAAGTTCGTCCGCCTGTGGTTCACCGATGTGATCGGCACCCTCAAGTCGGTCGCGATCGCGCCCGCCGAGGTCGAGGGCGCGTTCGCCGAGGGCCTCGGATTCGACGGGTCGGCGATCGAGGGGCTGACTCGCTCGTTCGAGTCCGACCTGCTCGCCCACCCCGACCCGACGACGTTCCAGACCCTGCCGTGGCGCGGCGAGATCGACCCCACCGCGCGCATGTTCTGCGACATCACGACGCCCGACGGCCAGCCCGCCGTGGCCGACCCGCGGCACGTCCTCAAGCGCACGCTGGCCAAGGCCGCCGACGCCGGCTTCACGTTCTACACGCACCCCGAGATCGAGTTCTACCTGCTGAAGTCCTCCACCTACGGCCAGGACGGCCCGGTGCCGGTGGACTCCGCGGGCTACTTCGACAACGTGCCCGGAGGCACTGCGCACGACTTCCGGCGCCGGTCGGTCCGGATGCTGGAAGACCTCGGCATCTCGGTCGAGTTCAGCCACCACGAGGGCGGCCCCGGTCAGAACGAGATCGACCTGCGGTACGCAGACGCCCTCGCGACGGCCGACAACATCATGACGTTCCGCACGGTGATCAAAGAGGTCGCCATCGAGCAGGGCGTCTACGCGACATTCATGCCGAAGCCCCTCAGCGGCAAGCCCGGCAGCGGCATGCACACCCACATGTCGCTCTTCGAGGGCGACACGAACGCGTTCTACGAAGAGGGCGCGCAGTACCAGCTCTCGCGTGTCGGACGACAGTTCATCGCCGGACTGCTGCGCCACGCCAACGAGATCGCCGCGGTGACGAACCAGTTCGTCAACTCCTACAAGCGCCTCTGGGGCGGTGACGAGGCGCCCAGCTTCATCTGCTGGGGGCACAACAACCGCTCGGCCCTCGTGCGCGTCCCGCTCTACAAGCCGAACAAGGGCCAGTCCTCGCGCGTCGAGTACCGCGCCCTCGACTCCGCCGCGAACCCGTACCTGGCCTACGCGCTCATGCTGGCCGCCGGCCTCAAGGGGATCGAGGAGGGTTACGAGCTCCCGCCCGAGGCCGAGGACAACGTCTGGTCGCTCACCGACTCGGAGCGCCGCGCCCTGGGCTACGCCCCGCTGCCGGCGAGCCTCGACCACGCTCTCGAGTACATGCAGGAGTCGGAGCTCGTCGCCGAGACGCTCGGCGAGCAGGTCTTCAACTACGTGCTGCTGAACAAGCGCAAGGAGTGGCAGGAGTACCGCTCCCAGGTCACGCCCTTCGAGCTGAAGAGCAACCTCGAGATGCTCTGAGCGGATCGTCCGCATCGTGGCCGGTATCGAGCGCTCCTCCGCACTGACGGACCTCGCCCGACGCGGCTTCAGCGATCTCGGTGAGGCCGAAGCGCTGCTCACCGAGCTGGAGGAGCTCCTCGGCCTGCCCCGCGACGAGCTCGTCGCCGACGCCGCCACGGCGGCCGATCCGGATGCCGCGCTCACGGCGATCGCCCGCGTCGCACGCCGTCGCGCCGAACCGGTCCGCGTCACGCTGCACGAGCCGCAGGGACGACGGGTAGTCTGGGCGCTCCTCGGGGCCTCGCAGGGCTTCGCGGACTTCTACCTGCGGCATCCCGAGGAGCTCCGCGACCTCATCCACGCGGGTGGGTCCCTGCCGGGCGACGACGAGCTGCGCGACGCGCTGACCGAGGCCGTGCACGTGACGGACGGGTTCGCCGCCGACGGGGGAGAGGCCGCCTGGGTCGCGCTCCGGGTCGGCTACCGGCGGATGCTGGCGCGCATCGCGGCCTTCGACCTGCTGCACCCCTCGCCGGTGGACGTCGTCCCGCTGGTGTCGATGAGACTCGCGGATGCCGCGGGTGCCGCCCTCGACGCGTCGCTGGCGGTGGCGCGCACCCGCGTCTCCGGCGGAGCGACCGGCGCCGGTCTGTTCCCCCGCGAGGAGGTCGCGGCGGTGCGCCTGGCCATCATCGGCATGGGGAAGGCCGGCGCCCGGGAGCTCAACTACGTCAGCGATGTCGACGTCATCTTCGTCTCCGAGGTGGCGGACGGGACCGACATCACCGAGAGCCGCGGCATCGACATCGCGACGCGGCTCGCGGTGCAGACGATGCGCGGTGTCTCCGGCGCCGAGATCGAGCCGCCGCTGTGGGAGGTCGACGCGAATCTGCGTCCGGAGGGCAAGCAGGGCGCGCTCGTGCGCACGCTGGGCTCGCACCTGTCGTACTACGACCGGTGGGCCAAGAGCTGGGAGTTCCAGGCACTCCTCAAGGCCCGTCCGCTCGCCGGCGACCTCGCCCTGGGGGAGCAGTACGTCGCGGCCGTCCAACCCAAGGTATGGACGAGCGGCGCGCGCGAGAACTTCGTCGACAACGTCCAGCGCATGCGCGAACGCGTCACCGACAACATCCCGGCCCGCGACGTGCCGTTCCAGCTGAAACTCGGACCCGGCGGCATCCGCGACATCGAATTCACCGTGCAGCTGCTGCAGCTGGTGCACGGGCTGAGCGACGAGGGCATCCGCGCGCGCGGCACCCTGGTCGCCCTCGACGCGCTCGTGGCCGAGGGCTACATCGGTCGAGCGGATGCCGCGGCCTTCTCCCGCGACTACCGCGTGCTGCGCCTGCTCGAGCACCGCCTGCAGCTGCGCGGCCTGTCGCGCACCCACCTCATGCCCGAGAAGCCGGAGGACCTCCGCACGCTGGCGCGGTCATCGGGGCTCGCCGAGAGCGGCCCGGCGGTCTGGGAGCTGTGGGAGTCGGTCAAGCGCGAGGTCCGCGACATCCACGTCCGCCTCTTCTACCGTCCGCTGCTGTCGGCCGTCGCCGCCCTCCCTGAGGACGGGCGGGTGCTCTCCACCGCCCAGGCGCACGACCGTCTCGCCGCCATCGGCTTCGCCGACCCCGTCGGCGCCCTCCGCCACATCGCCGCCCTCACCACCGGCCTGAGCCGGAAGTCCACGATCCAGCGGCATCTCATGCCGGTCATGATCCGGTGGTTCGCCGACGGTGTCGACCCCGACTACGGCCTGCTGGCGTTCCGTCGGATCAGCGAGCGACTGGGCAGCACGCCGTGGTTCCTCCGGATGCTGCGCGACTCGTCCGCGGCGGCGGAGAGCCTGACGCGGGTGCTGTCAGGCTCTCGGTACATCGGCGAGCTGATGGAGTGGATCCCGGAGTCGGTCGCCTGGCTCGACTCCGACGAGTCGCTCCAGCCGCGCTCGGGACTGGCCCTGCAGGCGGAGGCGCGGGCCATCCAATCCCGCCACACCGATCTCGACGACGCGATGAAGTCGGTGCGCGCGCTGCGACGCCGCGAGCTGCTGCGCACGGCGATGTCGGGCATCGTGGGCGTCGTCACCATCGAGCAGGTCGCCGAGGCGCTGACGACGATCACCGATGTCACGATCCAGGCCACGCTGCGGGCGGTCTGGCGCGACATCGTCCCGCCGGAGGACGCGGCGATGGACTTCGCCGTCATCGCGATGGGCCGCTTCGGGGGGCGCGAGCTCGGCTTCGGCTCCGACGCCGACATCCTGTACGTCTACCGCGCCAACGGCGTCGACGCGCAGCGCGCGGCCGAGCTGTCACTGAAGGTCGTCGCCGGTCTGCGGCGGCTGTCGGAGGACCACCGCGTGCCGCTCGACCTCGACGCCGATCTGCGCCCCGAAGGCCGCAACGGGCCGCTGGCGCGCTCGCTCGACGCCTACGCGGAGTATTACCGCCGCTGGTCGCTGTCGTGGGAGGCGCAGGCGCTGCTGCGGGCGCGCGGCGTCGCAGGCAGCGTCAAGCTGATCACCGCGTTCCTCGAGCTCGCCGACGACGTGCGCTATCCGGCATCCGTCGACCAGCAGGGCCTTCGGGAGATCAAGCGCATCAAGGCCCGGGTCGAGAGCGAGCGGCTCCCGCAGGGCGCCGATCCGGCCCGTCACCTCAAGCTCGGGCCGGGGTCGCTCAGCGATGTGGAGTGGCTCGTTCAGCTGATCCAGCTGCAGCACGGGCACGACGTGCCGGGCCTGCGCACCACCTCGACCATTCAGGCGCTCCGCGCGGCGCAGGAGGCCGGCATCGTCTCGGCCGACGCGGCGGACCGGCTGCAGGAGGCGTGGCGGCTGTCGAGCCGGCTTCGCTCGGCGAACACGCTCCTGTCGGGTCAGACGAGCGATGTGCTGCCGGTGGACCGCCGGCGCCTGGACGGCATCGGCCGTCTTCTCGGTTACGAACCGCGCTCGGCCACGCAGGTCGAGGAGGACTATTTCGCCGCCTCGCGCCGCGCCCGGCGCGTGTTCGAGAAGCTCTTCTACGGCTGAGCGGGCCGCGACGCGACAGGTCCCGCTGTCCCTCTCTCGCGAGACGTCGCAACACGCCGTGCCGTTGCGCGCGTGCGCGGCGTGTTGCGACGTTTCGCGAGGGCCGGGCGGGACGCGGCAGGGCACTCACGACGAAGGGCCCCGGCATGACGCCGGGGCCCTTCGCGGTGCGTGTGTCAGACGCCGAAGTAGAGCTCGTACTCGAACGGGTGAGGACGGGCGTTGATCGGCTGGATCTCGTTCTCGATCTTGTACTCGATCCACGTCTCGATGAGCTCGGGCGTGAAGACGTTGCCGCGGGTCAGGAACTCCTGGTCGGCGCGCAGCGCTTCGAGCGAGTCGAGCAGCGAGTTCGGAACCTGCGGGATGTTCTTCGCCTCCTCGGGGGGAAGCTCGTACAGGTCCTTGTCGACCGGCTCGTGCGGCTCGATGCGGTTCAGGATGCCGTCCAGGCCCGCCATCATCTGCGCGGCGAAGGCGAGGTACGGGTTGCCGGAGGCGTCGGGCGCGCGGAACTCGATGCGCTTGGCCTTCGGGTTCGAGCCCGTGATCGGGATGCGGATGGCAGCCGAGCGGTTGCCGGCCGAGTAGACCAGGTTGACCGGAGCCTCGTAGCCCTTGACCAGACGCTTGTAGGAGTTGATCGTCGGGTTGGTGAACGCCAGCACCGCGGGGGCATGGGCGAGCAGGCCGCCGATGTACCAGCGGGCGATGTCGGAGAGTCCGCCGTAGCCCTTCTCGTCGTAGAAGAGGGGCTTGCCGTCGAGCCACAGCGACTGGTGCGTGTGCATTCCGGAGCCGTTGTCGCCGAAGAGCGGCTTGGGCATGAAGGTCGCGACCTTGCCCCACTGCTCGGCGGTGTTCTTGACGATGTACTTGAACTTCAGGATGTCGTCCGCCGAGTGCACCATGGTGTCGAAGCGGTAGTTGATCTCCTGCTGACCGCCGGTGCCCACCTCGTGGTGCGAGCGCTCGAGCACGAAGCCGGCCTCGATCAGCTTGAGGGTGATGTCGTCGCGGAGGTCGGCCGTCTTGTCGACCGGGCTGACCGGGAAGTATCCGCCCTTGTAGGGCGTCTTGTTGGCGAGGTTGCCGCCCTCTTCCACACGGCCGGTGTTCCAGGCGCCTTCCTCGGAGTCGACGGAGTAGAAGCTGGAGTTCTGCTTCACCTCGTAGCGGACGTCGTCGAAGATGTAGAACTCCGCCTCGGGGGCGAAGAACGCGGTGTCGGCGATGCCGGTGGAGGCGAGGTACTTCTCCGCCTTCTTGGCGACCTGACGCGGGTCCTTGTGGTAGATCTCGCCGTTGCGCGGGTTGTAGATGTCGAAGATCATGATCAGCGTCTTCGCCTCGCGGAACTGGTCGAGGTACGCCGTGGTGACGTCCGGGATCAGCTGCATGTCCGACTCGTGGATGTTGGCGAAGCCCCGGATGGAGGAGCCGTCGAACAGCTGGCCGACGGTGAAGAACTCCTCGTCGACCGTCGAGGCGGGGATGTTGAAGTGCTGCTGGACGCCAGGAAGATCCGTGAACCGGATGTCGAGGAACTTGACGTCCTCGTCCTTGATGAACTTCAGCACCTCGGATGAATCACTGAACATGGAGACTCCAGAGGTAGGGCATCGGGTCGTCCGCAGTGCGGACGTGCTCGACGCTATCGAGAGGGCGTGTCCCGGCAGTATCCCCCATGTTTCGAGCGTGTTACGCGTCGCCCGTTACGCTGGGAGTGTGTCCGAAACGCTTGCAGATTCATCGTATCCAGGCGAGCGCCTCGGACTTCCCCCGACCGGATCGGGGAGCATCGCCCACCTCGGCCGGCGCATCGGCGCCCTCGCCGTGGACTGGGTCTCGGCGACGGTCATCGCGACAGCCTTCCTCGGCTACCGCTCGTTCGCTCTGCCCGACGAGTCGGGCCTGACGACGTTCGCGCCCATGGCGGTGTTCATCGTCCTGCAGGCGATCTTCATCCCGACCATCGGCGGGAGCCCCGGCCACCGCATCTTCGGACTGCGGCTCATGCGCGTGGACCGCGAGTGGACCGGCCTCTGGCGGCCCATCGTGCGCTCGCTGCTGCTCGCCATCGTCATCCCGGCCGTCATCTGGGACACCGACCGTCGCGGCCTGCACGACAAGGCCGTCGGGACGGTGCTGGTGCGCGCCTGAGCGCTACCGCGGACGCGGCGCGCGGGCGCGGGTCGGGTCAATCCCCTTCGGGATCGGCAGCGATGCCAGCGACTGCGAGACGGACTCGACGCGCTTGATGACCGCAGCCATGGTGCCGCGGTCGATCGCGTTCGGAAGCGCCTTGATCGTCGAGGGGAGCTTGCCGATCGGCACCTCGTCGTCGCCGTGGCCGACGTAGAGGACGGTCACGGGGACGCCCTGCGCGACGCGCTGCACCTTCGAGCGCTCCTCGTTGACGAGTCGCGTGAGCCGTCCGCGCGCGCCCTCGCCGACGATGACGACGCCGCCGCGGCCGATGGCGCGGTAGACGGCTTCCTGCGTCTTGGGGTTGATGCCCACGGGCATGTCACCGGACTGCCACTTGCGTCCGAGCGACGTGGACAGCACGTGGCCGGCTGCGCCCGGCATCCCGTCGATCTTCTTGTACATCGCCGTGCTCGAAAGCCGGGTCATCGTCATCAGCGCCGCGAGGATGCCGAGCATCAGGCCCGTGACACCCCACAGGATGACGCTCCAGACGGCGACCGGCGGCAGGAGGAACCCGATGAGCACGCCCAGTCCGATGCCGACGAGGAGGATGCCCACCAGCACATAGGGCAGCCAGGGGTACGCCTCTTTCGTGAAGCGGAAGAGGGTGCGGAGCTGGGAGAAGAATCCAGGGCGCTTCTCGGGCGCGGCGGTGCGTGCTGCCATGGATCCAGGATACCGTTCCGCGCTCCTCGGCTCCCGCCCCTCCTCCCCAGCGTGCGGCGGGCCCGGCGATCCCGCTGATCACGGTCCTCAGTCGTCGTCGCTTCGCCCCCGACCACGACGATCGGAGGGTGACGATCGACCTTCTCCCGCCCGCACCGCGTCTTCTCCGCGGCTACCGCGTCATGCGGGCCGTGGCGCCGCCCGAGGCGCCGTGGCCCGGTCTGCTCGTGCACACGCCGCAGGGTGAGGCGCATGTGCTCGTCGACGCGGACGTGCTCGAAGAGGAGTGGGCGGGATGGGATGCCGCGGCCTCCGGTCACCTGCTGTCGCCCTGCGACATCGTTCGTCGAGCCGACGGACACGATGTCGCCCTGCCGCACTGCGTCGAGCGTGCCGACGCGTTCCTCGTCCGTCGGCGCGGCGCCGACGCGCCGCTGTCGGACGGTGAGTGCCTCACGTGCGCAGTGAGCCTGCTGCGCGGCGCGGCGGAGTGCGCGGCGGCGGGGATTCCCGAGCCGCACGGCACCTGGTGGCTGACGGATGCCGGGCGACCGGTGCTCGCGACCGGTGCGACCGAGGCGGGCAGGTCGACGGCGGAACTGCTCGCGGAGCTCGGCGACCATGCGCACGGTGCTCTGCGTCACGCGATCCTCGACGTCCGGGACGCACTCGACGACCGGCGCGCGCTGATGCGCGACGTCGATCGGCTGGAGGCGTCGCTCTTCGCGGTCGGCGAGCCGGCGCCGCTCGCGACCACGATGCTGACCCCGCAGCGGGCGCGGACGGCGGGCGTGCCGGATGTCCCGGAGGCAGCCGGGCCGGAGCGCCGGGCGCGATGGGCCGACCTCATCGCGGCGCACGTGGACGGCGACATCGCCGACGCCGCGTCGCAGGCCGTGACATCGGTGTGGCGGCGACTCCGGCGCCCGACACGGAGCAGGCGAGCTCCGTGGGTGCTGGCGGCCGGAATCGTGGTGGTCGTCGTCGGTGCGGGGCTCATGTGGCCGGGCGGCGGGGTCGATCCCGCCGGGGGATCACCGGTCGCGGCCGATGCCGCGGAAGGCAGCGCAGGGGAGGGCGGGGTGCCGGGCGGCAGCACGGAGGCCGTGCCGACCGATGCTGCGGCGCCGATCCCGTCACCGGGACCGCCGCCGGAGCCCGCGCCCGCGCCCGCACCCGCGCCCGACCCGGGCGCTCAGCCTCCCGTGGCGGCCCCGTCGACGCCGGGCGGCACGGGCGGAGGATGGGTGGACGCCGCCGAAGCGCTGCTCGCGGCGCGCACCGCCTGCGCGGGCGAGGCGGGGTGTCTGGCGACCGTCGCCGAAGATCCCGCGCGGGTCTTCCCTGCGGGAGCGGCCGACCTGCCCGGCGGACAGCGGTCCATCACGCTTCTGGACGAGTACGGCGGGGCGGCGGTGGTGCGGGTCGACGCCACCGCGACGGGCGCGACGTCACAGCTGGTCGTGCTGGTCCTCACCGCCGGAAAAGCCCTGCTCCGCGACATCCATGACGTCGCGGAGCAGGGCGGGTGACTCAGATGCGGCCGACTCAGATACCGAGCTGGCTCTCGAACTGCGCAGCCTCGAGACGGGCCTTGACCGCGCCGAGGAAGCGGGCGGCGTCCGCGCCGTCGATGATGCGGTGGTCGTAGGACAGTGCCAGGTACACCACGGAGCGCACCGAGATCGCGTCCTTGCCGTCGACCGTCACGATGCCGGGACGCTTCACCACGACACCGGTGCCGAGGATCGCCGACTGCGGCAGGAAGACGACGGGCGTGTCGAAGAGCGCTCCGCGCGAACCGGTGTTGGTCAGCGTGAAGGTTCCGCCGGCGAGCTCGTCGGGCTTCAGCTTATTGTCGCGCGTGCGGGCGGCCAGGTCGGCGATCTCGTGGGCGATCTGCGCGATCGACTTCGAGGCCGCCTCACGCAGGACCGGCGTGAGCAGTCCGCGCTCGGTGTCGACCGCGATGGAGAGATTCTCCTTGGGCGGGTACACGATGTTCGTGCCGTCGACGGTGGCATTGATGATCGGGTACGCCTGGAGCGCCTCCGCGGCGGCGAGGGCGAAGAACGGCAGGAAGGAGAGCTTGTCGCCCGTCTTCGCCTGGAAGTCGCCCTTCGCTTTGTCGCGGTAGTTCGCCAGCTTCGTGACGTCGACCTCGATGACCGTCGTCAGCTGAGCCGTCGACTGCATCGAAGCGACGGCGCGCTCGGCGAGCACCTTGCGCAGACGCGACATCGGCTGCGTCGTGCCGCGCAGCGGCGAGACCTCAAGGGCGGCGGGCGCGGGAGCAGCGGCTTCCGGGGCTGCAGCGGGAGCGGATGCTGCGGCGGAGGCGGCCTCGGCGGCCGTGAGGACGTCTTCCTTGCGGATGCGCCCACCCACGCCCGTGCCGGTGATCGACGCGAGGTCGACGCCCTTCTGCTGGGCCAGGCGACGCACCAGCGGGGTGACGTACGTGACGGCGTCGTCGTCAGACGACGAGGCTGCCGCGGGCGCCGGTGCGGCCGCCGGCGCTACGGCCGGAGCCGGTGCGGGCGCGGCGGCAGGTGCAGGAGCTGCGGCAGGTGCCGGCGCGGCGGCCGGAGCCGGTGCAGGAGCCGCGGCGGGTGCCGGCGCGTGAGCTGCGGGAGCCGGAGCGGCGGGCTGCTCTGCGGCGGCGGGCTGCTCGGTCGACGGAGCCTCAGGAGCCGCCGCAGCGGGAGCGGCGGCCGCCCCCTCGCCGATGCGGGCGAGGACCGCGCCGACCTCGACGGTCTCGTCCTCGTTCACCAGGATCGCCTGGAGCGTGCCGGCGACGGGCGACGGGATCTCGGTGTCGACCTTGTCGGTCGAGATCTCCAGGAGCGGCTCGTCGACCTCGATGGTGTCGCCGACCTGCTTGAGCCAGCGCGTGACGGTGCCCTCGGTGACGCTCTCGCCGAGCTCCGGGAGCACGACATCGGTGCCGGCGGAAGAGCCGGAGTCCGCCGCCGGAGCAGCCGCAGCGGCGGGGGCCTGCTCAGCCGGGGTGGGAGCCGCGGGAGCCTCCTCGGCAGGGGCGGCAGGTGCTTCCTCAGCGGGTGCCGCCTCGGCGGGCGCCTCGGCGGAGTCGGCTGCGGGCGCGTCGCCCGACGAACCGGAGCCGTCGCCGATCATCGCCAGGACGGCGCCGACCTCGACGGTCTCGTCCTCCTCGACCATGATCTGCTCGAGGACGCCGCTCACGGGCGAGGGGATCTCGGTGTCGACCTTGTCGGTCGAGATCTCGAGCAGCCCTTCGTCCTCCTGGACGGTGTCGCCGACCTTCTTGAGCCAGCGGGTGACCGTTCCCTCGGTGACGCTCTCGCCGAGCGCGGGGAGGACCACAGAAGTGCTCATGACGATGTCTCCTTCATAATGCCGATGTCTTGTCCAGCTTAGTGACGCGCGCCTCGTGGGCGGGACGCCAGGGGTCAGAGTGCGTGCAGGGGCTTGCCGGCGAGCGCGAGGAACGCCTCGCCGAGGGCCTCGCTCTGCGTGGGGTGCGCGTGGATGAACGGGGCGATGTCCTCCGGGTGCGCCTCCCAGGCGACGGCGAGCTGTCCTTCGGTGATGAGCTCTCCGACGCGTGCGCCGACGAGGTGCATCCCCAGCACGGGACCGTTCTTCTCCCTCACGACCTTCACGATGCCGGAGGTGCCGATGATCTCGCTGCGGCCGTTGCCTGCGAGGTTGTACTCGTAGCTCACCACTGCGTCCGCGCCGCGCGCAGCGACGGCCTGCGCCTCGGTCCAGCCGACGGAGGCGACCTCGGGGTTGCTGTAGGTCACCTTGGGCACCTGCAGGTCGGGTACCACGACGGGGTCGAGCCCGGCGATCTCCTCCGCGACGAAGATCCCCTGCTGGAAGCCGCGGTGCGCGAGCTGCAGCCCCGGGACGATGTCGCCGACGGCCCACACGTGCGGCACCCCGGTGCGCAAGCGCTCGTCGGTGACGACGAAGCCCCGCTCCAGGGTGACGCCGGCCTCCTCGTAGCCGAGACCGGTCGTCACCGGCCCGCGGCCCACCGCGACCAGCAGGTACTCCGCCTCGAAGGTGGAGCCGTTCTCGAGCGTGACGGTCACCGTGTCGGCCGTCTGCTCCGCCGAGGCGAAGCGGACGCCGAGCGATGACACGATGCCGCGCTTGCGGAACGCGCGCTCGAGCGCCTTGCTGGAGGAGACGTCCTCCGCGGGCACGAGGTGATCGAGCGCCTCGATGATCGTGACCTCGGCGCCGAAGGACTTCCACACGCTGGCGAACTCCACGCCGATGACACCGCCGCCGAGGATGATCACGCGCCGCGGGATCTCCGGCAGGCCCAGCGCCTCCTCGCTCGTGAGGACGCGACCGCCCACCTCGAGTCCGGGAAGCGAGCGGCTGTACGAGCCGGTGGCGAGGATGACGTCCGTGCCGGCGTAGAGGTCCTCTCCGACACGCACGGCGGGACCGGCCTCGAGCGTGCCCGAACCGGGCACCACGGTGATGCCGCGCGCTCTGATCAGGCCCTCGAGCCCTTTGAACTTCTTCGCGACGATGCCCTCGCGGTAGGCGCGGACGCCCTCGGGGTCGATGCCCTCGAGACTCGCGCGCACGCCGATGGACGGGGCGTCGCGCGCGGCGTCCGCGACCTCGGCCGCATGCAGGAGGGCCTTGGTCGGGATGCAGCCGCGGTGCAGGCACGTGCCGCCGAGCTTGTCCTTCTCGATGACGGCGACCGACTTGCCGAGCTCCGCCGCGCGCAGGGCCGCGGCGTACCCGCCGCTCCCTCCGCCGAGGATGACGACGTCGAAGCGGTGATCGGTCACCGGGCGGCCTCCTCGCCGAGCAGGCGGATCAGGGAGCGCACCGTGGCGCCCGTCGGCCCCTTGTCGACGTAGCCGTAGGCGCCGCCCTTGTTCATGCCGACACCGGCGATGTCCAGGTGCACCCAGGGGATGCGCGGGGCGTCGGCCTCGTCGGACACGCGCCCGACGAAGTGGCGCAGGAAGAGTCCGGCGAAGAGCGAGCCGCCGGCGGGGTCGCCGATCTTGGCGTTCTGCAGGTCGGCGATGGGGGAGTCGAGGTCCTCGACCATGTGGGCCGGGAGCGGCAGCTGCCACGCCATCTCGCCGGTCGTGGCCGCGGCATCCAGGTACCGGGCGACCGCGTCGTCCTCACCCATCACTCCGGCGGTGCGGGTGCCCAGCGCCACCGTGATCGCGCCGGTGAGGGTGGCGACGTCCACGATC
Source organism: Microbacterium lemovicicum (assembly GCF_003991875.1). Lineage (NCBI taxonomy): Bacteria > Bacillati > Actinomycetota > Actinomycetes > Micrococcales > Microbacteriaceae > Microbacterium > Microbacterium lemovicicum. Next base: position 1,574,688 of record NZ_CP031423.1, on the reverse strand, counting down.
AGGTCGGGGTGCTCGCGGCTGGCGGCGACGAGCCCGTCGGCCAGCACGAGCCGACCCTCGGCGTCGGTGTTGAGCACCTCGACCGTGGTGCCGTCGAGCATCCGCAGCACGTCGCCCGGACGCGTGGCGCGCCCCGAGGGCATGTTGTCGGCGATGCACATCCATGCGGTCACGCGCACGGGCAGGGCGAGGGATGCTGCGGCCCGCACGACCGACAGAACCGTGGCGGCTCCGCACATGTCGTACTTCATGCCGACCATGCTGGCGGCGGGCTTGAGGGAGAGGCCGCCCGTGTCGAAGGTGATGCCCTTGCCCACGAGGGCCACGTGACGGGTCGCGCCGGCCGGCGCATAGTCCAGGCGCACGAGGCGCGGGGGGCGATCCGAGCCCTGGCCGACGCCGAGGATCCCGCCGAAGCCCTCCTTCGCGAGGGCCTCTTCGTCCCAGACGTCGACGGAGACGGGCAGGCCCGCGACGGCCTCGATGGCCTTGTCGGCGAGGTCGGCGGGTCCGAGCCACTCGGCGGGGATCGAGACGAGGTCCTTCGTCAACGCGACGGCGCTCGCCACGGCGGTGATGGCGTCCACGGCGTCACGCGACTCGTCGGCGGGGGCGTGGACGACCACGCGCGCGGCGCGGCGCTTCGGGTCGCCGGTCTTGTAGCCGTCGAACCGGTATCCGCCGAGCAGCGCACCTTCGGCCAGCGCGCTCCAATCGGCGGGATCGGCGAACGGCGCCGCGACGGCGACCGTCTCGAAGCCGGTGAGGAGGCGGAGGCCGGTGCCGCCCGCTTCACGGAGGGCTGCGGCATCCGGGTCCGCACCCGTGCCGACGACGGCCACCGGGCGGGACGTCACGTCGGGGAGGTGCACGCGCTGGTAGGCGTTCGGCGCCCCGGTGAAGCCCGTCGCGAGAAGGCTCTCACGCAGCCCCGGCCACTCCTCGAGGGAGGGGGAGCCGTCGCGATCGACGGGCGGGAGGGCCAGGAGGAGGGCGTCTGCGTCCGCCTCCCGGAGAGGTGCAGTGGAGCGGGAGAGCTCGGGAAACGACATGTCCTCCATCCTACGGAGGCTGTTCGCTCTGAGCGGGACGGAGCCGCGCCGGGCCGTCGGGACCGGCTCGTAGAGTGGACTCATGCCCTGGCCCGCACCCCTGTTCGATCGCGCCGTCTCAGCGCCGCCCGTGCCCGCCGGGCTGCCGCTCGTGATCTCGCTCACGGGATTCACGGATGCCGGGGGAGCGGTCTCAGGACTCGTCGACTACTTCCGCGATGATCTCGAGCCGTCGCTGCTGGTCAGCTTCTCCAACGACGTGCTGCTGGACTATCGCGCGCGCCGCCCGATCGTGTCGTTCGAGCAGGATCACCTGACCGACTTCCGGCCGCCGCGTCTCGAGCTGTTGCTCGTCCACGACGCCATGGGTCAGCCGTTCGTGCTGCTCGCCGGCTACGAGCCCGACTTCGCGTGGGAGGCGTTCGCCCGCACGGTACTCGACCTCGCCGACGAACTGGGGATCTCCTCGGTCACCTGGGTGCACGCCATCCCCATGCCGGTGCCGCACACCCGTCCGATCGGCACGACCGTCAGCGGCACGCGGTCCGAGCTCACCGAGGCGCACTCCGTGTGGCAGCCGCACACCCAGGTGCCCTCGACCGTCGGCCATCTGCTGGAGTACCGCTTCGCTGAAGCGGGTGCCCGCGTCGCCGGCTTCGTGCTGCTCGTGCCGCACTACCTCGGCGACACGGAGTACCCGGCCGCGACGCTCGCGGCGCTCGACAGCCTCACGGTGGCGACCGGGCTCATCTTCGCGGGCGAGGGCCTGCGCGAGGAGAACCGCGAGTACATCGCCAAGGTCGATGAGCAGGTCGGAGGCAACGACGAGCTCAAGCGCATGCTCGAGGGTCTCGAGGAGCGCTACGACTCCTACATGGCAGGTTCCACCCTCGCGACCCCGATCATCCACACCGGTGATCTCCCGAGCGCCGACGAGCTCGCGGCCGAGCTGGAGCGCTTCCTCGCCAGTCGCCCCACCGGCGAGGACGACAAGCGCCCCTAGCGCGGAATGCCGGGCACAGCGCCGGCGTTGCATCTTCCAGACGCACGCATCGGGGTGCAGAGGCTCCCCGGTCCTGTGCGATACTGGAAGAACTGACCCGTTGTCAACCGTTGACCCGACTCATCTCGGCGCCGCGGGACTTGACAAGGGTCTTACTAGTGTCCGAAGACGACCGGGGGACGCGCTGACGCCCGTCTGCCGGTGAAAGGCGAATCGTGACCGCAGGCACGAAGACCACCACCCGCACACGCACCACCGAGGACGTCGACACCGAGGTCCCCACCGAAGAGGTCGCCGCCGCGACGAAGACGTCCGCGGCCGCGAAGAAGGCTCCCGCCAAGAGGGCGGCCGCCAAGCCCGCTGCCAAGAAGACCACCGCCGCAAGGCGCCCGCCAAGGGCAAGGCCAAGGCCGATGACGACGAGCCCGGCGAGGACGACGAGGTCGACGTCGAGGAACTCGACGTCACCGATCTCGAGGACGGCGACGAGTCCGTCGAGGAGGCCCCCGCCGCCGTGACCAAGGGGCGCAAAGAAGGCCGCCACGGTCGAGGCGCCGAACCACTCGGTGATCGTCACCGACGACGATGCGGACCAGACCTGGTTCGACCTCGCCGCACCCGTGGTGGAGAAGTACAAGGTCATGACCACGTCGTTCATGATCACCGCGTGGCGACAGGATGCTGCGCCGAACCCCTACGTGCTGCGCCGGTCGCACACCCATGACATGCACCGCGCCGGCGACAACGGTCAGGGCCGGATGGTCAATTCCAGCGCCGACGAGATCGCCGCCGACCTGGAGATGTCGGCGTCGGTGCTCGGGGTGAAGGAGGTCGTGGCGTATCCGTTCGGCCACTACAACGACGTGACCAAGCACGGCGTGGCGCAGGCCGGCTACGAGATGGGCCGCACGATCGAGCCGGGGTACGTCTCCATCGGCTCGGACAAGCTCGCCCTGCCCGTGCAGCGCGTGAATTACGGAATGGGACTCGACGCGCTCGTCGGCATGATCGGCTGAGCACCCGCGTTGTGCGCGCACGACGTTCCTATGCGCCAGCAGGGAAGATGAACAATCACCCACCTCCGGGTGGACAGCTCGCGACCTGCGACCCTAGGATGAAGGAACTCTCATGTAGTGCCGTCTTCGACGCCGCCACGGGGAGCCACGCAGGTGGGGCAGTGGGATGTCTCGCATGTCGGGCTGGGGCTCGACAGATTGCGTGAACTGGGGAATGGACGGCTTCGGTCGTCTCATCGTTTACTGGGGAAAACGATATATGTCTGAGGACGCCATGTCCGGCGTGCAGCTGACCGCTGCGCTGTCGTGACGACCGTCGAGGCGACGGTCACCGATCCGGCAGCCGCGAACGCCGCGGCCTACCTGCCGATCGCCGCGGTCATCGCACCGACGCGCAGCACGCTGCGGCGCGTCGAGGCGTCGCGCGTGTCGACGACGGCCCACACCTCTCGCTCGGCTCCGACGGTCATGCCGCGCGTGCAGCCCTCCCTCGAGCGACGCCGGATGTGGGAGCGCCGCTACGTGCGGCGTCTCCGTATCACCGACGGCATCATCGTCGTCGCGGTGACCGCGCTCGCCGCAGGCATCGACACCATCGGCCTGCGCGCCACGTCGCCGGAAGTGGGTGTCGTGATGCGCGTCGCGGCCATCACCCTCGCCGCCTGGGTGCTGCTGCTGTGGATGTTCCAGACCCGCTCGCCGAAGGTGCTGGGCACCGGGGCGACCGAGTACAAGCGGGTCGCCCATGCGACCGCGGCGGCGTTCGGCGTGCTCGCCATGCTGTTCGTGGTGTTCCAGTGGAGCGGCATCCGCATGATCCTGCTCGTCGCGCTTCCCGTCGGACTGCTCTCCCTGATCACCGCGCGCTGGGGCTGGCGCCGCTGGCTCGCCCGCCAGCGCGAGTTCGGCCACTACGCCTCCCGCGTCATCGTGGCCGGCACGGAGCACGACGTCGAATACGTCATCCGCAATCTCGCGGCCAACCGCGGCCTCGGCTTCCACGTGGTCGGGGCGACGACCCCCGAGGCCGACCGCGACACCATCGTCGTCGACGGCCGCGCCTATCCCGTCCTCGGCCGGATGGGCCTCGTGTCGATGCACGCCCGGGCTGTCGAGGCCGACACGATCATCGTCGCGAGCACGCCGCCTGACGACCCCGACTTCATCAAGCGTCTGAGCTGGGACCTCGAGGGCACGGCAGCCGAGCTCATCCTCTCCGGCCGCCTCGCCGACGTCGCGGGACCGCGCATCTCGCTGAAGCCGATCGACGGCCTGCCGCTCATCCACGTCGAGATCCCCCGCTTCGAGGGTGGCGCGCACTCCATGAAGCGCGCGATGGACATCGCCCTGTCCGTGATCGCGATGATCCCGATCACTCTCATCGGCATGTTCGTCGCCCTCGCGATCAAGATGGACGACGGCGGCCCCGTCTTCTTCCGTCAGACCCGCATCGGTCGCGACGGCCGCGAGTTCGGCATCCTGAAGTTCCGCACCATGCGCACCTCCGCCGAGAGCGAGCTCATCGCTCTCAAAGCAGCCAACGAGGGGTCCGGTCTTCTCTTCAAGATGAAGAACGACCCGCGCATCACACGCGTCGGAGCCGTCCTGCGCAAGTACTCGCTCGACGAGCTGCCCCAGTTCTGGAACGTCCTCATCGGCGACATGAGCATCGTCGGCCCCCGGCCGCCGCTGCCCAGCGAGGTCGTCGGCTACGACGGACGCGTCTACCGCCGCCTGTACATCAAGCCCGGCATCACCGGCCTCTGGCAGGTCAGCGGTCGCAGCGACCTCTCCTGGGACGAGAGCGTCCGACTCGACCTGCGCTACGTCGAGAACTGGTCGGTCACCAACGACCTCATGATCATGGTCCGCACCGCGCGCGTCATGATCCACCCGAAGGGCGCGTACTGACATGAACAGCACCGCCACACAGATTTCCCGAACCGGATCCACGGCCACCATCCCCGGTGTGTCCCCCACATGTCGGCTGCGATACGTGCGCGTTCTTCGCGCCGACCGCGGTGGCCGTGGGTCCTCCCTCTCCCCTGTCACCTGCTCGAGCACGAACCTGCCAGGAAGAAGCTGACAATGGTCATCGCACACGATCGAACCGAAATCATCACCGCGACGGAGACGCATTCCGCGCCCGTCATCACCACCCGCGCGCGCCGTCGCACCGCTCAGCTGTCGATCGCGATGGTCGGCACGCGCGGCGTGCCGGCCGCCTACGGTGGCTTCGAGACCGCCGTCGAGGAGGTCGGCAAGCGTCTCGTCGAGCGCGGCCACCGCGTCCGGGTCTACACCCGCGGGTCTGAGTCGCGCGAGAAGAGCTACCTCGGCATGGAGGTCGTGCACCTGCCGGCCGTCGCGCAGAAGCAGCTCGAGACGCTGAGCCACACCGGCCTGTCGACACTGCACGCCCTCGCGCACCGCCGCCCCGACGCGGCCTTCGTCTTCAACGCCGCGAACTCGCCGTTCCTGCCGATGCTGCGTGCCCGCGGCATCCCGACCGCCCTCCACATGGACGGCCTGGAGTGGCGCCGGTCGAAGTGGGGCGCCCGCGGCAAGGCCTATTACCGTGGCGCCGAGCTCTTCGGAGTCCGCACCGCCGACGCGCTGATCGCGGACGCCCCCGGCATCGCCGCGTACTACGCGCACCAGTTCCGCGTTCCGACCGAGCTGCTCCGCTACGGCGCGCCCATCATCAACGACGTCCCGACCGACGGCATCGAGGGTCTGGGGCTGCGTCCGAACGGCTATCACCTGGTGGTCGCCCGCTTCGAGCCCGAGAACCACGTCCTCGAGATCGTCGAGGGATACCAGCGCAGCAGCGCACGGATGCCGCTGGTCGTCGTGGGCTCGGCGCCCTACAGCGCCGGCTACACCGAGTCGATCCGCAACGCGGCCGGTGACGACCCGCGCATCATCTTCCTCGGCGGCGTCTTCGACCAGGACCTCCTCGACGCGCTGTACGCGCACGCCTACACGTACGTCCACGGCCACTCCGTGGGCGGCACCAACCCGTCACTGCTGCGCGCCATGGGCGCCCGCACCGCGGTCATCGGCTACGACGTGCAGTTCAACCGCGAGGTGCTCGACGACCAGGCCTGGTTCTTCGTCGACTCGACCGACCTCGTCACGCACTTCTCCACGCTCGAGAACGAGCCGGAAGCCGTAGACCGTCTCGCCGCCGGCAACCAGCGTCGGGCCGAGGTGGCCTTCCGCTGGGACGACGTCGCCGACGGCTACGAGGACCTCGCGCAGCGCCTCGCCGCCGGCGAGTCGATGCACAAGCTCGGACGTCGCGCGAAGCGCACCGCTGAGGAGTGGGACTTCTCCTGAACCAGCGCTGACGTGATGACGCCGCCCCTCCGGAATTCGGAGGGGCGGCGCCTTTTCTCACGCTCCCATTGCGCGGGCGAGATGCCTCATGTGCGTGGCGAAGTCCTCGACGTCCTTGCGCAGGGTCTTGAGCGCTTTCCGGTGTCGACTATTGCGATCGCCGTGGACGTCGAAGAAGTTGTCGGAGTCCGAGAACGGCACACCGATCCGCAATCCCGACCTCTTCGGCATCTCGCTCTCCGTGCCCCGTCGCCTGTTCAGAAGATGAACGATCTCCACGAGAGGTTGACTTCCGTGCGCCAGCCCAGCGCGAGCACGCTCGATCTCGTCGTCCGTGGCGGGTCGCGCAGCGAGGGAAAGCGCTTGCTGGAACGTGAACGTCCGATGCCGCGCCTCCGGACTCACCTGGGCGAGAACAGCGGACTCCGCCGTCGTCGTCGCGATAACCAGTGCAGCCCTTCCTACAACGCGTTCGCTCACCTGCCGTGAGGAGTGAGCGGCCGTAGGGGCGTCAGGCAACATCTCGGCAACGACGGAGCAGATCGGCATCGCCTCCATCACTCGCACGCCTCTGCTCACGACAGGCCAGGCGGAGAGTGAGTCGCCGAGTGTTTGTTGGTAAGCGAATTGCATCATCGGGGACCGGCACACATTGGCCGAGCAAACGAACAGAACTCCATCAGCCAAGATCTTTTGCACTCCTCTGGTGTTGCGGCGCAGGCGGAGATGTGACGACAACGGCGTCTGAAGCGCCCGCGACGCGGTGAAATGTCGTAGCTACGTCAGACGTTTGCTCGCAACCGAGTCGGCGGCAACCGGGTACCGCCATTTGCGCGGCAGATCCCATAGGCCCGGTACGCGACGGCTCACCCGATGGATGCCAAGGCTCACAAGTATGCCCGCGGCCGTCAGAGCCGGCACCCATACCGCACTGAATGGTTCAGCGGTGGCCCGGATCTGGGCGAGTACAGCCACTCCACCCAGGACGACGTAGAAGTGCAGGACATATACAGGCAAAGTGTTCTTGCCGAGCAGGGACACCCAGCGCAGCCGCTGCGCTCGCCCGATGAGGACAGACAGACCGATGCCGGCCGCCACTCCCGCCACACCGAGAACGAGACGAGTACCCGGCATTGCAAGCAGGTCGAGACGCAGGGCGACGGCGAGTAGCACGCCGTAACCGACCATGACCGCGACGGCTGCCCACCAACGGATGCCGGGAGCCGTATGACGGATCCTCGGACCGAAATGAACGGCCAAGAGGAAGAAGAAGAAGTAAGTCAGCGTCTTCTCCCACGGTGAGTTGCCCCAATCGATGATCGCTGATCCCACGATGACGGAAATCGCTCCCGCCAAGACCAGCTGAACCCACATCGGTAGGGGCCGGATCACCCGGGCTGCGACGAAGTACAGGGCCAGGGCATATAGGAACCAGAGACTCTCGTTCGGCAGCACCAGCGCTCGGAGCCACAGCAGAATCGGCGACATCGTCTGACCGTCGGTGTCGCGGTAGACCGGCAGGAATTGGAAGACGACCGCCCATACCGCGGACCAGAGAAGGTAGAGCCAGACGAGTTTGGCGGACCTCCGACGGAAAACCTCAAGTAACGGGGCTCGAAGCAGGTTCTGCGCGAAGAGCCCCGCTGTGAAGAAGAAGAGCGGCATCCGGAACGTGTCGAGTGGGCCGCTGAGCTTGGCCCAGAATCCGGCAAGGCCGATGTCTGTCAGGAAGATGACCGCATGGAAGAGGACCACGAGAGTGATGGCTATGCCCTTGGCCACATCAACCCACTCGAGGCGTCCTGTGGCCGGAGCCAGCGCCGACGACGTCATCGCGGTGCCTCCGTCCCCTTCAGACGCCTGCGCACCATGATGGCGTTGGGGATCATCTGACAGAGAACGACCCCGATGACCGAGCCGATGAGAGGGCCTGGGGCGCCGAGGAGGGGGGTGAGCAGCAGTGTCAGTCCGAGATTGATGGGTAGCAGGAGCAGGACGCAGTACGCCTGGAAACGAAGGCCTTTGGCATCCGTCAGGAAGGCTCCGAACGGATACTTCGCCGCCTGGACCGTGACATAGATAACGAACATCACCAGAATGGGCCAGCCGAGCGAGATGACTCCCCCCGACGATCTCAGCGAGCCAGCCGGAGAGCAGCATCATCACTGAGGCGGCGACCAAGCCGAATCCGGCGAAAGCCGCTGACATGGCGAAGGGCGACACGGGGCTCCGCTGCCCTGTCTGGCGCGCGCGTGCGAACACCGGCCACAAGGACATGCCGGCCGCGGCAACCGCTCCGTACAACGGCATGAACATCTGGGCAGCGAGACTGTATTCGGTCAGCGCCTGGAGCGTGCTGAGGTGGCTCAGAACGAGTCGATCGGACGCCATCGCGAGAGGCAGAGCGACCATCATGACGAGTTGCGGCCACGCGGTGTCGAATACTCGCGCTCCGCGCACGCCAGGAGTGACAGCCTCGCGCATCGCACGACCCACGGCGGGTCTGATCTTCCGCGCAGCAATGATCAGGACCACGATGCCGATCAGGAACGTCGCCAGGTAGGAGACGACGGCGATGTAGCCTCCACTACCCCCGGTGCTGATGACGGTCCAGAGCACGAGGAGCACGATGGGCGTCTGCAGAACCTGGAGGAGGATGACCGTGCTGTTCAAGCCGAGTGCGATCATGATGCGCTGACCGAAGGATGTCAGCACCGAGAACCCGAAGACGACAAGACACAGCGTCGCCGCGAGTCCACCGGTTGATGGAGTCAGTCCCTCGCCGAGAAGGGCCGGCCACGCACCGAGAGCGTAGATTGCCACCGCGACGAGGATGATGACGATCGCCGAGGAGGCGAGGACGCGGATGCAGGCGACGAGCACGGAGCGCAGGTGCGCATCCGTTCTCGGATTCTTCGCGCCTGCGGCTGCATTCATGATGGCGGCGCCGACACCGAGATCAGCGAAAGGGATGAGAGCGCCGACGCTAACGAGGAGTATGTACTGCGCGTACGTTGCCTCGCCGTAATTCTCTATGAGGAGTCGCGTGACGATGATTCCCAGGAAAGCGCTGATCGGCATGACAGCGAAACGCGCGGCAGCACTGGCGCCGACAGACCTCAGAACGCCGTTTCGCGTACCCAGTCGTTTCGTCTGGCCCGCATCGGTGGCGACGTCCTCTTCGACGGTGAGCGTTGCGGACGTCGGGTCGGCCACCTCTTCCACCACCACGGTCGCCGGCGAACCGGGAGAGTCCCTCTTCACGACGGCGGTTCACCCGCAACTTCGTCGTTCAGGGCACGGCGGCCGAGTGGGCGCTCGCGTGGATGGCCGACCTCCGCGGCCGGCTGTGGGCGATCGATCCGGTGGACGAGTCGGATGCCGCGTCCCGCTCCGGTGTCGTCTTCTCGCGTCGCCCGCACCTGGCGTTCTTCCTGCACGACGAGGTCATCGTGCACGCTCCCGCGGCCCGCGCGGAGGAGGCGGCCGCCGCGGTGCAGGGGGCCGCGGCGGCCGCTGCCCGTCTGCTCTTCGGAGACTTCCCGCTGGATTTCCCCCTGGATCTGCGCATCACCGACAGCGCGGACAAGGCCTGACACGGAGCCGTCGTGCCGCGCCGGTAGACTTCACGGGCGAATGGGTCGGCTGGACGGTCGCGTCGCTGCGGTTCGCCGCAGCGCCGAGGAACGTCCGGGCTCCACAGGGCAGGGCGGTGGGTAACACCCACCCGGAGTGATCCGCGAGACAGTGCCACAGAGAACAGACCGCCACGGCTTCGGCCGCGGTAAGGGTGAAACGGCGGTGTAAGAGACCACCGGGGTCGTGGCGACACGGCCCGCAAGGTAAACCTCGCCCGGAGCAAGGCCAGACAGAGGATGCTGACGCGGCTCGCCGAGTCCTCGGGTAGGCCGCTGGAGCGGCACGGCAACGTGTCGCCGAGAGAGATGACCGTCCACGGGGCTCACGCCCCCGGACAGAACCCGGCGTACAGGCCGGCCCATTCGCCCTCTCGCACGGCTGGACCGTGCCCGCTCATGCCGCGCCGGCCTCTGAGGGCGCTCGCTCAGGCCGTGCGCGCCGGGAGCGCCTCGCGGATCGGAGCGGCCAGCGCGGCCGCGCCGATGATGCCGGCGTTGTTGCGGTGCACCGCCGGGACGATCGGCGTGTGGAGGTCAAGCAGGGGCAGGAACTCGTCGGCGTGCTTGGACACGCCGCCGCCCACGATGAACAGGTCGGGGCTGAAGAGGAACTCCAGGTAGCTGTAGTACCACTGCAGGCGCTTGGCCCACTTCGGGAAGTCGAGCTTCTCACGCTCCATGGCCGAGTAGGCGGCGTAGTGCTCCGCGTCGTGCTTGTGCTCCGCGCGCTGCACGTGGCCGAGCTCGGTGTTCGGGATGAGCACGCCGTCATACAGCAGTGCCGAGCCGATGCCCGTGCCGAGGGTGGTGAGCAGGATGAGGCCGTCCTTGCCGCGCGCGGCGCCGTAGCGCACCTCGGCGATGCCGGCGACGTCGGCGTCGTTGGCGAAGTGGATCTCGCGGCCCAGGCCGTCCTCGAAGAACTTCTCCGCTTCGAACCCGATCCACTTGTCCGAGACGTTCGCGGCGGACAGCGTGCGGCCGTTCTTCACGATCGCGGGGAAGGCGACCCCCAGCGGGGTCGCGGAGTCCTCCACCTCGAGCCGGGCGAAGACCTCCTTGACCGCCTTCAGCACGTCCGGCGGCTCCGCACCGGTCGGCGTGGCCACCTTGACGCGGTCCGTCAGCAGCGTCCCCTCGTCGAGGTCCACCAGCGCACCCTTGATCCCGGTGCCGCCGATGTCGATGCCCACTGCCGTCTTCTTCGCGGCCGTCTCTGTTGCCATGCTCACACCCTATCCAGGCTCATCGACCCGATCACTAGGATCGGTAGCGCCCCGCGGGGCCGACACAGCGAGGAGTCATGGTGACGAGCGACAGCGAGAAGTACTGGTACAACTTCACCACCAAGGCGGTGGAGCGCGGCTACGAGTCGCCCGCCATCGACCGCGCCGGCCCGTTCGACACGGCCGAGGAGGCCGCCGGTGCTCCCGCGCTGCTCGCCGAGCGCTCACGGCAGTGGGCCGAGGATGAGGCGCGCGAGGACGACTGACCTCACGCCATGACGGCGCCGCACCGCGGCGCGGACACGGATGCCACGTCGACGGAAGATAGTCTGGCGGAGGCGTGACCGGCTTCGGAAGGGACTCGATGGACAAGCAGCGGGACTTCGTTCTTCGCACGATCGAGGAGCGCGGCGTCAAGTTCGTCCGCCTGTGGTTCACCGATGTGATCGGCACCCTCAAGTCGGTCGCGATCGCGCCCGCCGAGGTCGAGGGCGCGTTCGCCGAGGGCCTCGGATTCGACGGGTCGGCGATCGAGGGGCTGACTCGCTCGTTCGAGTCCGACCTGCTCGCCCACCCCGACCCGACGACGTTCCAGACCCTGCCGTGGCGCGGCGAGATCGACCCCACCGCGCGCATGTTCTGCGACATCACGACGCCCGACGGCCAGCCCGCCGTGGCCGACCCGCGGCACGTCCTCAAGCGCACGCTGGCCAAGGCCGCCGACGCCGGCTTCACGTTCTACACGCACCCCGAGATCGAGTTCTACCTGCTGAAGTCCTCCACCTACGGCCAGGACGGCCCGGTGCCGGTGGACTCCGCGGGCTACTTCGACAACGTGCCCGGAGGCACTGCGCACGACTTCCGGCGCCGGTCGGTCCGGATGCTGGAAGACCTCGGCATCTCGGTCGAGTTCAGCCACCACGAGGGCGGCCCCGGTCAGAACGAGATCGACCTGCGGTACGCAGACGCCCTCGCGACGGCCGACAACATCATGACGTTCCGCACGGTGATCAAAGAGGTCGCCATCGAGCAGGGCGTCTACGCGACATTCATGCCGAAGCCCCTCAGCGGCAAGCCCGGCAGCGGCATGCACACCCACATGTCGCTCTTCGAGGGCGACACGAACGCGTTCTACGAAGAGGGCGCGCAGTACCAGCTCTCGCGTGTCGGACGACAGTTCATCGCCGGACTGCTGCGCCACGCCAACGAGATCGCCGCGGTGACGAACCAGTTCGTCAACTCCTACAAGCGCCTCTGGGGCGGTGACGAGGCGCCCAGCTTCATCTGCTGGGGGCACAACAACCGCTCGGCCCTCGTGCGCGTCCCGCTCTACAAGCCGAACAAGGGCCAGTCCTCGCGCGTCGAGTACCGCGCCCTCGACTCCGCCGCGAACCCGTACCTGGCCTACGCGCTCATGCTGGCCGCCGGCCTCAAGGGGATCGAGGAGGGTTACGAGCTCCCGCCCGAGGCCGAGGACAACGTCTGGTCGCTCACCGACTCGGAGCGCCGCGCCCTGGGCTACGCCCCGCTGCCGGCGAGCCTCGACCACGCTCTCGAGTACATGCAGGAGTCGGAGCTCGTCGCCGAGACGCTCGGCGAGCAGGTCTTCAACTACGTGCTGCTGAACAAGCGCAAGGAGTGGCAGGAGTACCGCTCCCAGGTCACGCCCTTCGAGCTGAAGAGCAACCTCGAGATGCTCTGAGCGGATCGTCCGCATCGTGGCCGGTATCGAGCGCTCCTCCGCACTGACGGACCTCGCCCGACGCGGCTTCAGCGATCTCGGTGAGGCCGAAGCGCTGCTCACCGAGCTGGAGGAGCTCCTCGGCCTGCCCCGCGACGAGCTCGTCGCCGACGCCGCCACGGCGGCCGATCCGGATGCCGCGCTCACGGCGATCGCCCGCGTCGCACGCCGTCGCGCCGAACCGGTCCGCGTCACGCTGCACGAGCCGCAGGGACGACGGGTAGTCTGGGCGCTCCTCGGGGCCTCGCAGGGCTTCGCGGACTTCTACCTGCGGCATCCCGAGGAGCTCCGCGACCTCATCCACGCGGGTGGGTCCCTGCCGGGCGACGACGAGCTGCGCGACGCGCTGACCGAGGCCGTGCACGTGACGGACGGGTTCGCCGCCGACGGGGGAGAGGCCGCCTGGGTCGCGCTCCGGGTCGGCTACCGGCGGATGCTGGCGCGCATCGCGGCCTTCGACCTGCTGCACCCCTCGCCGGTGGACGTCGTCCCGCTGGTGTCGATGAGACTCGCGGATGCCGCGGGTGCCGCCCTCGACGCGTCGCTGGCGGTGGCGCGCACCCGCGTCTCCGGCGGAGCGACCGGCGCCGGTCTGTTCCCCCGCGAGGAGGTCGCGGCGGTGCGCCTGGCCATCATCGGCATGGGGAAGGCCGGCGCCCGGGAGCTCAACTACGTCAGCGATGTCGACGTCATCTTCGTCTCCGAGGTGGCGGACGGGACCGACATCACCGAGAGCCGCGGCATCGACATCGCGACGCGGCTCGCGGTGCAGACGATGCGCGGTGTCTCCGGCGCCGAGATCGAGCCGCCGCTGTGGGAGGTCGACGCGAATCTGCGTCCGGAGGGCAAGCAGGGCGCGCTCGTGCGCACGCTGGGCTCGCACCTGTCGTACTACGACCGGTGGGCCAAGAGCTGGGAGTTCCAGGCACTCCTCAAGGCCCGTCCGCTCGCCGGCGACCTCGCCCTGGGGGAGCAGTACGTCGCGGCCGTCCAACCCAAGGTATGGACGAGCGGCGCGCGCGAGAACTTCGTCGACAACGTCCAGCGCATGCGCGAACGCGTCACCGACAACATCCCGGCCCGCGACGTGCCGTTCCAGCTGAAACTCGGACCCGGCGGCATCCGCGACATCGAATTCACCGTGCAGCTGCTGCAGCTGGTGCACGGGCTGAGCGACGAGGGCATCCGCGCGCGCGGCACCCTGGTCGCCCTCGACGCGCTCGTGGCCGAGGGCTACATCGGTCGAGCGGATGCCGCGGCCTTCTCCCGCGACTACCGCGTGCTGCGCCTGCTCGAGCACCGCCTGCAGCTGCGCGGCCTGTCGCGCACCCACCTCATGCCCGAGAAGCCGGAGGACCTCCGCACGCTGGCGCGGTCATCGGGGCTCGCCGAGAGCGGCCCGGCGGTCTGGGAGCTGTGGGAGTCGGTCAAGCGCGAGGTCCGCGACATCCACGTCCGCCTCTTCTACCGTCCGCTGCTGTCGGCCGTCGCCGCCCTCCCTGAGGACGGGCGGGTGCTCTCCACCGCCCAGGCGCACGACCGTCTCGCCGCCATCGGCTTCGCCGACCCCGTCGGCGCCCTCCGCCACATCGCCGCCCTCACCACCGGCCTGAGCCGGAAGTCCACGATCCAGCGGCATCTCATGCCGGTCATGATCCGGTGGTTCGCCGACGGTGTCGACCCCGACTACGGCCTGCTGGCGTTCCGTCGGATCAGCGAGCGACTGGGCAGCACGCCGTGGTTCCTCCGGATGCTGCGCGACTCGTCCGCGGCGGCGGAGAGCCTGACGCGGGTGCTGTCAGGCTCTCGGTACATCGGCGAGCTGATGGAGTGGATCCCGGAGTCGGTCGCCTGGCTCGACTCCGACGAGTCGCTCCAGCCGCGCTCGGGACTGGCCCTGCAGGCGGAGGCGCGGGCCATCCAATCCCGCCACACCGATCTCGACGACGCGATGAAGTCGGTGCGCGCGCTGCGACGCCGCGAGCTGCTGCGCACGGCGATGTCGGGCATCGTGGGCGTCGTCACCATCGAGCAGGTCGCCGAGGCGCTGACGACGATCACCGATGTCACGATCCAGGCCACGCTGCGGGCGGTCTGGCGCGACATCGTCCCGCCGGAGGACGCGGCGATGGACTTCGCCGTCATCGCGATGGGCCGCTTCGGGGGGCGCGAGCTCGGCTTCGGCTCCGACGCCGACATCCTGTACGTCTACCGCGCCAACGGCGTCGACGCGCAGCGCGCGGCCGAGCTGTCACTGAAGGTCGTCGCCGGTCTGCGGCGGCTGTCGGAGGACCACCGCGTGCCGCTCGACCTCGACGCCGATCTGCGCCCCGAAGGCCGCAACGGGCCGCTGGCGCGCTCGCTCGACGCCTACGCGGAGTATTACCGCCGCTGGTCGCTGTCGTGGGAGGCGCAGGCGCTGCTGCGGGCGCGCGGCGTCGCAGGCAGCGTCAAGCTGATCACCGCGTTCCTCGAGCTCGCCGACGACGTGCGCTATCCGGCATCCGTCGACCAGCAGGGCCTTCGGGAGATCAAGCGCATCAAGGCCCGGGTCGAGAGCGAGCGGCTCCCGCAGGGCGCCGATCCGGCCCGTCACCTCAAGCTCGGGCCGGGGTCGCTCAGCGATGTGGAGTGGCTCGTTCAGCTGATCCAGCTGCAGCACGGGCACGACGTGCCGGGCCTGCGCACCACCTCGACCATTCAGGCGCTCCGCGCGGCGCAGGAGGCCGGCATCGTCTCGGCCGACGCGGCGGACCGGCTGCAGGAGGCGTGGCGGCTGTCGAGCCGGCTTCGCTCGGCGAACACGCTCCTGTCGGGTCAGACGAGCGATGTGCTGCCGGTGGACCGCCGGCGCCTGGACGGCATCGGCCGTCTTCTCGGTTACGAACCGCGCTCGGCCACGCAGGTCGAGGAGGACTATTTCGCCGCCTCGCGCCGCGCCCGGCGCGTGTTCGAGAAGCTCTTCTACGGCTGAGCGGGCCGCGACGCGACAGGTCCCGCTGTCCCTCTCTCGCGAGACGTCGCAACACGCCGTGCCGTTGCGCGCGTGCGCGGCGTGTTGCGACGTTTCGCGAGGGCCGGGCGGGACGCGGCAGGGCACTCACGACGAAGGGCCCCGGCATGACGCCGGGGCCCTTCGCGGTGCGTGTGTCAGACGCCGAAGTAGAGCTCGTACTCGAACGGGTGAGGACGGGCGTTGATCGGCTGGATCTCGTTCTCGATCTTGTACTCGATCCACGTCTCGATGAGCTCGGGCGTGAAGACGTTGCCGCGGGTCAGGAACTCCTGGTCGGCGCGCAGCGCTTCGAGCGAGTCGAGCAGCGAGTTCGGAACCTGCGGGATGTTCTTCGCCTCCTCGGGGGGAAGCTCGTACAGGTCCTTGTCGACCGGCTCGTGCGGCTCGATGCGGTTCAGGATGCCGTCCAGGCCCGCCATCATCTGCGCGGCGAAGGCGAGGTACGGGTTGCCGGAGGCGTCGGGCGCGCGGAACTCGATGCGCTTGGCCTTCGGGTTCGAGCCCGTGATCGGGATGCGGATGGCAGCCGAGCGGTTGCCGGCCGAGTAGACCAGGTTGACCGGAGCCTCGTAGCCCTTGACCAGACGCTTGTAGGAGTTGATCGTCGGGTTGGTGAACGCCAGCACCGCGGGGGCATGGGCGAGCAGGCCGCCGATGTACCAGCGGGCGATGTCGGAGAGTCCGCCGTAGCCCTTCTCGTCGTAGAAGAGGGGCTTGCCGTCGAGCCACAGCGACTGGTGCGTGTGCATTCCGGAGCCGTTGTCGCCGAAGAGCGGCTTGGGCATGAAGGTCGCGACCTTGCCCCACTGCTCGGCGGTGTTCTTGACGATGTACTTGAACTTCAGGATGTCGTCCGCCGAGTGCACCATGGTGTCGAAGCGGTAGTTGATCTCCTGCTGACCGCCGGTGCCCACCTCGTGGTGCGAGCGCTCGAGCACGAAGCCGGCCTCGATCAGCTTGAGGGTGATGTCGTCGCGGAGGTCGGCCGTCTTGTCGACCGGGCTGACCGGGAAGTATCCGCCCTTGTAGGGCGTCTTGTTGGCGAGGTTGCCGCCCTCTTCCACACGGCCGGTGTTCCAGGCGCCTTCCTCGGAGTCGACGGAGTAGAAGCTGGAGTTCTGCTTCACCTCGTAGCGGACGTCGTCGAAGATGTAGAACTCCGCCTCGGGGGCGAAGAACGCGGTGTCGGCGATGCCGGTGGAGGCGAGGTACTTCTCCGCCTTCTTGGCGACCTGACGCGGGTCCTTGTGGTAGATCTCGCCGTTGCGCGGGTTGTAGATGTCGAAGATCATGATCAGCGTCTTCGCCTCGCGGAACTGGTCGAGGTACGCCGTGGTGACGTCCGGGATCAGCTGCATGTCCGACTCGTGGATGTTGGCGAAGCCCCGGATGGAGGAGCCGTCGAACAGCTGGCCGACGGTGAAGAACTCCTCGTCGACCGTCGAGGCGGGGATGTTGAAGTGCTGCTGGACGCCAGGAAGATCCGTGAACCGGATGTCGAGGAACTTGACGTCCTCGTCCTTGATGAACTTCAGCACCTCGGATGAATCACTGAACATGGAGACTCCAGAGGTAGGGCATCGGGTCGTCCGCAGTGCGGACGTGCTCGACGCTATCGAGAGGGCGTGTCCCGGCAGTATCCCCCATGTTTCGAGCGTGTTACGCGTCGCCCGTTACGCTGGGAGTGTGTCCGAAACGCTTGCAGATTCATCGTATCCAGGCGAGCGCCTCGGACTTCCCCCGACCGGATCGGGGAGCATCGCCCACCTCGGCCGGCGCATCGGCGCCCTCGCCGTGGACTGGGTCTCGGCGACGGTCATCGCGACAGCCTTCCTCGGCTACCGCTCGTTCGCTCTGCCCGACGAGTCGGGCCTGACGACGTTCGCGCCCATGGCGGTGTTCATCGTCCTGCAGGCGATCTTCATCCCGACCATCGGCGGGAGCCCCGGCCACCGCATCTTCGGACTGCGGCTCATGCGCGTGGACCGCGAGTGGACCGGCCTCTGGCGGCCCATCGTGCGCTCGCTGCTGCTCGCCATCGTCATCCCGGCCGTCATCTGGGACACCGACCGTCGCGGCCTGCACGACAAGGCCGTCGGGACGGTGCTGGTGCGCGCCTGAGCGCTACCGCGGACGCGGCGCGCGGGCGCGGGTCGGGTCAATCCCCTTCGGGATCGGCAGCGATGCCAGCGACTGCGAGACGGACTCGACGCGCTTGATGACCGCAGCCATGGTGCCGCGGTCGATCGCGTTCGGAAGCGCCTTGATCGTCGAGGGGAGCTTGCCGATCGGCACCTCGTCGTCGCCGTGGCCGACGTAGAGGACGGTCACGGGGACGCCCTGCGCGACGCGCTGCACCTTCGAGCGCTCCTCGTTGACGAGTCGCGTGAGCCGTCCGCGCGCGCCCTCGCCGACGATGACGACGCCGCCGCGGCCGATGGCGCGGTAGACGGCTTCCTGCGTCTTGGGGTTGATGCCCACGGGCATGTCACCGGACTGCCACTTGCGTCCGAGCGACGTGGACAGCACGTGGCCGGCTGCGCCCGGCATCCCGTCGATCTTCTTGTACATCGCCGTGCTCGAAAGCCGGGTCATCGTCATCAGCGCCGCGAGGATGCCGAGCATCAGGCCCGTGACACCCCACAGGATGACGCTCCAGACGGCGACCGGCGGCAGGAGGAACCCGATGAGCACGCCCAGTCCGATGCCGACGAGGAGGATGCCCACCAGCACATAGGGCAGCCAGGGGTACGCCTCTTTCGTGAAGCGGAAGAGGGTGCGGAGCTGGGAGAAGAATCCAGGGCGCTTCTCGGGCGCGGCGGTGCGTGCTGCCATGGATCCAGGATACCGTTCCGCGCTCCTCGGCTCCCGCCCCTCCTCCCCAGCGTGCGGCGGGCCCGGCGATCCCGCTGATCACGGTCCTCAGTCGTCGTCGCTTCGCCCCCGACCACGACGATCGGAGGGTGACGATCGACCTTCTCCCGCCCGCACCGCGTCTTCTCCGCGGCTACCGCGTCATGCGGGCCGTGGCGCCGCCCGAGGCGCCGTGGCCCGGTCTGCTCGTGCACACGCCGCAGGGTGAGGCGCATGTGCTCGTCGACGCGGACGTGCTCGAAGAGGAGTGGGCGGGATGGGATGCCGCGGCCTCCGGTCACCTGCTGTCGCCCTGCGACATCGTTCGTCGAGCCGACGGACACGATGTCGCCCTGCCGCACTGCGTCGAGCGTGCCGACGCGTTCCTCGTCCGTCGGCGCGGCGCCGACGCGCCGCTGTCGGACGGTGAGTGCCTCACGTGCGCAGTGAGCCTGCTGCGCGGCGCGGCGGAGTGCGCGGCGGCGGGGATTCCCGAGCCGCACGGCACCTGGTGGCTGACGGATGCCGGGCGACCGGTGCTCGCGACCGGTGCGACCGAGGCGGGCAGGTCGACGGCGGAACTGCTCGCGGAGCTCGGCGACCATGCGCACGGTGCTCTGCGTCACGCGATCCTCGACGTCCGGGACGCACTCGACGACCGGCGCGCGCTGATGCGCGACGTCGATCGGCTGGAGGCGTCGCTCTTCGCGGTCGGCGAGCCGGCGCCGCTCGCGACCACGATGCTGACCCCGCAGCGGGCGCGGACGGCGGGCGTGCCGGATGTCCCGGAGGCAGCCGGGCCGGAGCGCCGGGCGCGATGGGCCGACCTCATCGCGGCGCACGTGGACGGCGACATCGCCGACGCCGCGTCGCAGGCCGTGACATCGGTGTGGCGGCGACTCCGGCGCCCGACACGGAGCAGGCGAGCTCCGTGGGTGCTGGCGGCCGGAATCGTGGTGGTCGTCGTCGGTGCGGGGCTCATGTGGCCGGGCGGCGGGGTCGATCCCGCCGGGGGATCACCGGTCGCGGCCGATGCCGCGGAAGGCAGCGCAGGGGAGGGCGGGGTGCCGGGCGGCAGCACGGAGGCCGTGCCGACCGATGCTGCGGCGCCGATCCCGTCACCGGGACCGCCGCCGGAGCCCGCGCCCGCGCCCGCACCCGCGCCCGACCCGGGCGCTCAGCCTCCCGTGGCGGCCCCGTCGACGCCGGGCGGCACGGGCGGAGGATGGGTGGACGCCGCCGAAGCGCTGCTCGCGGCGCGCACCGCCTGCGCGGGCGAGGCGGGGTGTCTGGCGACCGTCGCCGAAGATCCCGCGCGGGTCTTCCCTGCGGGAGCGGCCGACCTGCCCGGCGGACAGCGGTCCATCACGCTTCTGGACGAGTACGGCGGGGCGGCGGTGGTGCGGGTCGACGCCACCGCGACGGGCGCGACGTCACAGCTGGTCGTGCTGGTCCTCACCGCCGGAAAAGCCCTGCTCCGCGACATCCATGACGTCGCGGAGCAGGGCGGGTGACTCAGATGCGGCCGACTCAGATACCGAGCTGGCTCTCGAACTGCGCAGCCTCGAGACGGGCCTTGACCGCGCCGAGGAAGCGGGCGGCGTCCGCGCCGTCGATGATGCGGTGGTCGTAGGACAGTGCCAGGTACACCACGGAGCGCACCGAGATCGCGTCCTTGCCGTCGACCGTCACGATGCCGGGACGCTTCACCACGACACCGGTGCCGAGGATCGCCGACTGCGGCAGGAAGACGACGGGCGTGTCGAAGAGCGCTCCGCGCGAACCGGTGTTGGTCAGCGTGAAGGTTCCGCCGGCGAGCTCGTCGGGCTTCAGCTTATTGTCGCGCGTGCGGGCGGCCAGGTCGGCGA
Source organism: Microbacterium lemovicicum (assembly GCF_003991875.1). Taxonomy (NCBI): domain Bacteria; kingdom Bacillati; phylum Actinomycetota; class Actinomycetes; order Micrococcales; family Microbacteriaceae; genus Microbacterium; species Microbacterium lemovicicum. Next base: position 1,553,933 of record NZ_CP031423.1, on the reverse strand, counting down.
TCTCGTGGGCGATCTGCGCGATCGACTTCGAGGCCGCCTCACGCAGGACCGGCGTGAGCAGTCCGCGCTCGGTGTCGACCGCGATGGAGAGATTCTCCTTGGGCGGGTACACGATGTTCGTGCCGTCGACGGTGGCATTGATGATCGGGTACGCCTGGAGCGCCTCCGCGGCGGCGAGGGCGAAGAACGGCAGGAAGGAGAGCTTGTCGCCCGTCTTCGCCTGGAAGTCGCCCTTCGCTTTGTCGCGGTAGTTCGCCAGCTTCGTGACGTCGACCTCGATGACCGTCGTCAGCTGAGCCGTCGACTGCATCGAAGCGACGGCGCGCTCGGCGAGCACCTTGCGCAGACGCGACATCGGCTGCGTCGTGCCGCGCAGCGGCGAGACCTCAAGGGCGGCGGGCGCGGGAGCAGCGGCTTCCGGGGCTGCAGCGGGAGCGGATGCTGCGGCGGAGGCGGCCTCGGCGGCCGTGAGGACGTCTTCCTTGCGGATGCGCCCACCCACGCCCGTGCCGGTGATCGACGCGAGGTCGACGCCCTTCTGCTGGGCCAGGCGACGCACCAGCGGGGTGACGTACGTGACGGCGTCGTCGTCAGACGACGAGGCTGCCGCGGGCGCCGGTGCGGCCGCCGGCGCTACGGCCGGAGCCGGTGCGGGCGCGGCGGCAGGTGCAGGAGCTGCGGCAGGTGCCGGCGCGGCGGCCGGAGCCGGTGCAGGAGCCGCGGCGGGTGCCGGCGCGTGAGCTGCGGGAGCCGGAGCGGCGGGCTGCTCTGCGGCGGCGGGCTGCTCGGTCGACGGAGCCTCAGGAGCCGCCGCAGCGGGAGCGGCGGCCGCCCCCTCGCCGATGCGGGCGAGGACCGCGCCGACCTCGACGGTCTCGTCCTCGTTCACCAGGATCGCCTGGAGCGTGCCGGCGACGGGCGACGGGATCTCGGTGTCGACCTTGTCGGTCGAGATCTCCAGGAGCGGCTCGTCGACCTCGATGGTGTCGCCGACCTGCTTGAGCCAGCGCGTGACGGTGCCCTCGGTGACGCTCTCGCCGAGCTCCGGGAGCACGACATCGGTGCCGGCGGAAGAGCCGGAGTCCGCCGCCGGAGCAGCCGCAGCGGCGGGGGCCTGCTCAGCCGGGGTGGGAGCCGCGGGAGCCTCCTCGGCAGGGGCGGCAGGTGCTTCCTCAGCGGGTGCCGCCTCGGCGGGCGCCTCGGCGGAGTCGGCTGCGGGCGCGTCGCCCGACGAACCGGAGCCGTCGCCGATCATCGCCAGGACGGCGCCGACCTCGACGGTCTCGTCCTCCTCGACCATGATCTGCTCGAGGACGCCGCTCACGGGCGAGGGGATCTCGGTGTCGACCTTGTCGGTCGAGATCTCGAGCAGCCCTTCGTCCTCCTGGACGGTGTCGCCGACCTTCTTGAGCCAGCGGGTGACCGTTCCCTCGGTGACGCTCTCGCCGAGCGCGGGGAGGACCACAGAAGTGCTCATGACGATGTCTCCTTCATAATGCCGATGTCTTGTCCAGCTTAGTGACGCGCGCCTCGTGGGCGGGACGCCAGGGGTCAGAGTGCGTGCAGGGGCTTGCCGGCGAGCGCGAGGAACGCCTCGCCGAGGGCCTCGCTCTGCGTGGGGTGCGCGTGGATGAACGGGGCGATGTCCTCCGGGTGCGCCTCCCAGGCGACGGCGAGCTGTCCTTCGGTGATGAGCTCTCCGACGCGTGCGCCGACGAGGTGCATCCCCAGCACGGGACCGTTCTTCTCCCTCACGACCTTCACGATGCCGGAGGTGCCGATGATCTCGCTGCGGCCGTTGCCTGCGAGGTTGTACTCGTAGCTCACCACTGCGTCCGCGCCGCGCGCAGCGACGGCCTGCGCCTCGGTCCAGCCGACGGAGGCGACCTCGGGGTTGCTGTAGGTCACCTTGGGCACCTGCAGGTCGGGTACCACGACGGGGTCGAGCCCGGCGATCTCCTCCGCGACGAAGATCCCCTGCTGGAAGCCGCGGTGCGCGAGCTGCAGCCCCGGGACGATGTCGCCGACGGCCCACACGTGCGGCACCCCGGTGCGCAAGCGCTCGTCGGTGACGACGAAGCCCCGCTCCAGGGTGACGCCGGCCTCCTCGTAGCCGAGACCGGTCGTCACCGGCCCGCGGCCCACCGCGACCAGCAGGTACTCCGCCTCGAAGGTGGAGCCGTTCTCGAGCGTGACGGTCACCGTGTCGGCCGTCTGCTCCGCCGAGGCGAAGCGGACGCCGAGCGATGACACGATGCCGCGCTTGCGGAACGCGCGCTCGAGCGCCTTGCTGGAGGAGACGTCCTCCGCGGGCACGAGGTGATCGAGCGCCTCGATGATCGTGACCTCGGCGCCGAAGGACTTCCACACGCTGGCGAACTCCACGCCGATGACACCGCCGCCGAGGATGATCACGCGCCGCGGGATCTCCGGCAGGCCCAGCGCCTCCTCGCTCGTGAGGACGCGACCGCCCACCTCGAGTCCGGGAAGCGAGCGGCTGTACGAGCCGGTGGCGAGGATGACGTCCGTGCCGGCGTAGAGGTCCTCTCCGACACGCACGGCGGGACCGGCCTCGAGCGTGCCCGAACCGGGCACCACGGTGATGCCGCGCGCTCTGATCAGGCCCTCGAGCCCTTTGAACTTCTTCGCGACGATGCCCTCGCGGTAGGCGCGGACGCCCTCGGGGTCGATGCCCTCGAGACTCGCGCGCACGCCGATGGACGGGGCGTCGCGCGCGGCGTCCGCGACCTCGGCCGCATGCAGGAGGGCCTTGGTCGGGATGCAGCCGCGGTGCAGGCACGTGCCGCCGAGCTTGTCCTTCTCGATGACGGCGACCGACTTGCCGAGCTCCGCCGCGCGCAGGGCCGCGGCGTACCCGCCGCTCCCTCCGCCGAGGATGACGACGTCGAAGCGGTGATCGGTCACCGGGCGGCCTCCTCGCCGAGCAGGCGGATCAGGGAGCGCACCGTGGCGCCCGTCGGCCCCTTGTCGACGTAGCCGTAGGCGCCGCCCTTGTTCATGCCGACACCGGCGATGTCCAGGTGCACCCAGGGGATGCGCGGGGCGTCGGCCTCGTCGGACACGCGCCCGACGAAGTGGCGCAGGAAGAGTCCGGCGAAGAGCGAGCCGCCGGCGGGGTCGCCGATCTTGGCGTTCTGCAGGTCGGCGATGGGGGAGTCGAGGTCCTCGACCATGTGGGCCGGGAGCGGCAGCTGCCACGCCATCTCGCCGGTCGTGGCCGCGGCATCCAGGTACCGGGCGACCGCGTCGTCCTCACCCATCACTCCGGCGGTGCGGGTGCCCAGCGCCACCGTGATCGCGCCGGTGAGGGTGGCGACGTCCACGATCAGGTCGGGGTGCTCGCGGCTGGCGGCGACGAGCCCGTCGGCCAGCACGAGCCGACCCTCGGCGTCGGTGTTGAGCACCTCGACCGTGGTGCCGTCGAGCATCCGCAGCACGTCGCCCGGACGCGTGGCGCGCCCCGAGGGCATGTTGTCGGCGATGCACATCCATGCGGTCACGCGCACGGGCAGGGCGAGGGATGCTGCGGCCCGCACGACCGACAGAACCGTGGCGGCTCCGCACATGTCGTACTTCATGCCGACCATGCTGGCGGCGGGCTTGAGGGAGAGGCCGCCCGTGTCGAAGGTGATGCCCTTGCCCACGAGGGCCACGTGACGGGTCGCGCCGGCCGGCGCATAGTCCAGGCGCACGAGGCGCGGGGGGCGATCCGAGCCCTGGCCGACGCCGAGGATCCCGCCGAAGCCCTCCTTCGCGAGGGCCTCTTCGTCCCAGACGTCGACGGAGACGGGCAGGCCCGCGACGGCCTCGATGGCCTTGTCGGCGAGGTCGGCGGGTCCGAGCCACTCGGCGGGGATCGAGACGAGGTCCTTCGTCAACGCGACGGCGCTCGCCACGGCGGTGATGGCGTCCACGGCGTCACGCGACTCGTCGGCGGGGGCGTGGACGACCACGCGCGCGGCGCGGCGCTTCGGGTCGCCGGTCTTGTAGCCGTCGAACCGGTATCCGCCGAGCAGCGCACCTTCGGCCAGCGCGCTCCAATCGGCGGGATCGGCGAACGGCGCCGCGACGGCGACCGTCTCGAAGCCGGTGAGGAGGCGGAGGCCGGTGCCGCCCGCTTCACGGAGGGCTGCGGCATCCGGGTCCGCACCCGTGCCGACGACGGCCACCGGGCGGGACGTCACGTCGGGGAGGTGCACGCGCTGGTAGGCGTTCGGCGCCCCGGTGAAGCCCGTCGCGAGAAGGCTCTCACGCAGCCCCGGCCACTCCTCGAGGGAGGGGGAGCCGTCGCGATCGACGGGCGGGAGGGCCAGGAGGAGGGCGTCTGCGTCCGCCTCCCGGAGAGGTGCAGTGGAGCGGGAGAGCTCGGGAAACGACATGTCCTCCATCCTACGGAGGCTGTTCGCTCTGAGCGGGACGGAGCCGCGCCGGGCCGTCGGGACCGGCTCGTAGAGTGGACTCATGCCCTGGCCCGCACCCCTGTTCGATCGCGCCGTCTCAGCGCCGCCCGTGCCCGCCGGGCTGCCGCTCGTGATCTCGCTCACGGGATTCACGGATGCCGGGGGAGCGGTCTCAGGACTCGTCGACTACTTCCGCGATGATCTCGAGCCGTCGCTGCTGGTCAGCTTCTCCAACGACGTGCTGCTGGACTATCGCGCGCGCCGCCCGATCGTGTCGTTCGAGCAGGATCACCTGACCGACTTCCGGCCGCCGCGTCTCGAGCTGTTGCTCGTCCACGACGCCATGGGTCAGCCGTTCGTGCTGCTCGCCGGCTACGAGCCCGACTTCGCGTGGGAGGCGTTCGCCCGCACGGTACTCGACCTCGCCGACGAACTGGGGATCTCCTCGGTCACCTGGGTGCACGCCATCCCCATGCCGGTGCCGCACACCCGTCCGATCGGCACGACCGTCAGCGGCACGCGGTCCGAGCTCACCGAGGCGCACTCCGTGTGGCAGCCGCACACCCAGGTGCCCTCGACCGTCGGCCATCTGCTGGAGTACCGCTTCGCTGAAGCGGGTGCCCGCGTCGCCGGCTTCGTGCTGCTCGTGCCGCACTACCTCGGCGACACGGAGTACCCGGCCGCGACGCTCGCGGCGCTCGACAGCCTCACGGTGGCGACCGGGCTCATCTTCGCGGGCGAGGGCCTGCGCGAGGAGAACCGCGAGTACATCGCCAAGGTCGATGAGCAGGTCGGAGGCAACGACGAGCTCAAGCGCATGCTCGAGGGTCTCGAGGAGCGCTACGACTCCTACATGGCAGGTTCCACCCTCGCGACCCCGATCATCCACACCGGTGATCTCCCGAGCGCCGACGAGCTCGCGGCCGAGCTGGAGCGCTTCCTCGCCAGTCGCCCCACCGGCGAGGACGACAAGCGCCCCTAGCGCGGAATGCCGGGCACAGCGCCGGCGTTGCATCTTCCAGACGCACGCATCGGGGTGCAGAGGCTCCCCGGTCCTGTGCGATACTGGAAGAACTGACCCGTTGTCAACCGTTGACCCGACTCATCTCGGCGCCGCGGGACTTGACAAGGGTCTTACTAGTGTCCGAAGACGACCGGGGGACGCGCTGACGCCCGTCTGCCGGTGAAAGGCGAATCGTGACCGCAGGCACGAAGACCACCACCCGCACACGCACCACCGAGGACGTCGACACCGAGGTCCCCACCGAAGAGGTCGCCGCCGCGACGAAGACGTCCGCGGCCGCGAAGAAGGCTCCCGCCAAGAGGGCGGCCGCCAAGCCCGCTGCCAAGAAGACCACCGCCGCCAAGGCGCCCGCCAAGGGCAAGGCCAAGGCCGATGACGACGAGCCCGGCGAGGACGACGAGGTCGACGTCGAGGAACTCGACGTCACCGATCTCGAGGACGGCGACGAGTCCGTCGAGGAGGCCCCCGCCGCCGTGACCAAGGGGCGCAAGAAGGCCGCCACGGTCGAGGCGCCCGAGGCCGCGGCATCCGATTCCGAGGCGTCCGAGGACGACGACGAGGAAGACGCCAAGCCGGCGTTCACCGAGCCGCTGCCGACGGGCGCGATCGTCATCTCCTCCGGCGACGACGACGAGGTGCCCGTCTACTCGACGATGATCACCGGCGCGACGGCCGACCCCGTCAAGGACTACCTCAAGCAGATCGGCAAGGTGCCGCTCCTCAACGCGGCCGAAGAGGTCGAGCTCGCGATGCGCATCGAGGCGGGCCTGTTCGCCGAGGAGAAGCTGTCGCACATGACGGCCGCCGAGAAGTCGGGCCAGACCGGCCTCGACCTCCAGTGGGTCGCCCGCGACGGTCAGCGCGCCAAGTCGCACCTGCTCGGCGCGAACCTCCGCCTGGTCGTCTCGCTCGCCAAGCGCTACACCGGCCGCGGCATGCAGTTCCTGGACCTGATCCAGGAGGGCAACCTCGGTCTCATCCGCGCCGTCGAGAAGTTCGACTACACCAAGGGCTTCAAGTTCTCGACGTACGCGACGTGGTGGATCCGCCAGGCGATCACCCGCGCCATGGCCGACCAGGCCCGCACGATCCGCATCCCCGTGCACATGGTCGAGGTCATCAACAAGCTCGCGCGCGTGCAGCGCCAGATGCTCCAGGACCTGGGCCGCGAGCCCACACCCGAGGAGCTCAGCCGCGAGCTCGACATGACGCCCGAGAAGGTCATCGAGGTGCAGAAGTACGGTCGCGAGCCCATCTCGCTGCACACGCCCCTCGGCGAGGACGGCGACAGCGAGTTCGGCGACCTGATCGAGGACACCGAGGCCGTCGTCCCGGCCGACGCGGTGGGCTTCACGATGCTCCAGCGCCAGCTCGAGTCGCTGCTGGACTCCCTGTCCGAGCGCGAGGCGGGCGTGATCCGCATGCGCTTCGGCCTCGGCGACGGCCAGCCGAAGACCCTCGACCAGATCGGCGACACGTTCGGCGTGACGCGCGAGCGCATCCGGCAGATCGAGTCCAAGACGATGGCGAAGCTGCGGCACCCGTCGCGCTCGCAGTCGTTGCGGGACTACCTCGAGTGAGCGGCGAGGCGAATCAGGGCAAGGCCCTTTCGGTGGAGGTCGCGGGCGAGAAGGTCGCCCGCGTCCCGATCCGCACGCGCGTCGTCCTTCCGGGCGACGACCTGGACGCGTTCCTGCTCGACTACGCCGGGCCGGTCGTGCAGTCCGGGGATCTGCTCTTCGTGACCGAGAAGATCGTCGCCATCACGCAGGGCCGGTCGTACCTCGTCGAGGACATCCACCCGCGCCGCCTCGCGCTGTTCCTGTCCCGATACGTCACCCGCACGCCCTACGGCATCGGCCTCGGCATGCCCGAGACGATGGAGATGGCGCTGCGGGAGTGCGGGACGCCCCGCATCCTGTTCGCGGCGGCCGTGTCGGCCGTGACTAAGGCCTTCGGCCGCAAGGGCGACTTCTACCGCATCGCGGGCGACAAGGCCCGAGCGATCGACGGTCCGACGAAGGGGACGATCCCGCCGTACAACAAGGCGGTCGTGCTCGGCCCGGAGCGTCCGCGCGAGGTCGCGCAGCACGTCAAGACGCTGCTCGGCGGCGTCGCAGAGGTCGCCGTGGTCGACATCAACGACCTGGGCGGCAACATCCTCGGCTCGACGCTCGACAAGGCGGGGGAGCGGCGCCTGCTCGCCATCCTCAAGGACAACCCGCTCGGCCAGGGCCACGAGTCCACGCCGCTGGGCGTGGTGCGTCCCGCCTGATCGGCGTCCCTCGATGAACCTGGCGCGGGCGAGCAGCCTGATCGCGGCCGGCACGCTCGTGTCGCGCATGACCGGACTCGTCCGCACCATCGTCCTCGTCGCGGCCATCGGCACCTTCGCGGCGGGTGATTCGTTCTACTACGCGAATCAGCTGCCCAACACCGTCCTGACGCTGATCTCGACCGGTCTGCTCACGGGCGTCATCGTGCCGCGCGTGGTCGCCGTGAGCGCGCAGTCCGACGGCGGTCGCATCTTCCTGCCGAAGCTCATGACGGCCGGCGCGGTGATCCTGCTCGCCGCGACCGCGCTCGCGATGCTCCTCGCGCCCTGGCTGGTCTCTGTCGTGGCCGGCCAGCTCACGCCGCAGGCCCAGTCGCTCACGACCGCCTTCGCCTACTGGTGCCTCCCACAGATCTTCTTCTACGGCATGTTCGCGCTCATCGGCGAGAGCCTCAACGCCCGGCGCATCTTCGCGCCCTACGCGTGGGCGCCGGTCGTGAACAACGCCGTCTCGATCGCGGGCTTCGGCCTGTTCATCGCCGTCTTCGGCAGCCGCGACGGCCTGGACGGATGGACCCCGGAGGCGATCGCCCTGGTGGGTGGCACCGCCACGCTCGGCATCATCGCGCAGGTCGTCGTGCTGACCGTCTTCTGGCGACGCTCCGGCATTCCGCTGCGTCCCGACTTCCGCTGGCGCGGCGTCGGCTTCGGCAGCATGGGCGGCCTCGCGACCTGGACGTTCGGCATGGTCATGGTCACCCTGGTGGCCGGTGTCGTGCAGTCCAACGTGATGAGCGCGGCATCCGGAGACAACGCGTCGGCCGCCATCTGGGGCAACGCCTGGCTCGTCTACATGGTGCCCTACGCGCTCATCGTGCTGTCGATCGGCACGCCCTACTTCACCCGCATCAGCGAGCACGCCGCCGCCGAGAGGCGCCCGGAGGTGCTGGCCGACATCGGCGCCTCGATCCGCACCCTCGGCCTGTTCGTGGTCATCGCGGCGGTCGGGCTCGCGGCGGCGGCGGCGCCCGCATCGCGCATCTTCACGCAGACGTCGGAGGCCGCCCTGCTGGCGGCGCCGGTGCTCATCGCGTTCCTGGTCGCGCTGCTGCCGATGGCGATCCTGTTCATCATCCAGCGCACCTTCTACGCGTACGGCGACACCCGCACGCCCTTCTTCTTCACCCTGATCCTCGGCGTCATGGTGGTGTCGCTCACCCTCGTCGCCATGCTGGTGCCCCGGCCGTACCTGACCGTCACGGTCGCGTCGGTGCAGACCCTGTGCGGCATCGTGGAACTCGTCATCGCGGTGTGGCTGCTTCGGCGCAAGATCGGTCCGCTGGGCCTCGCGCGCCCGCTCGCCGCCATCGGCCGGTTCGTGCTCGCCGCGATCCCTGCGGGGGCCGCCGGCTACGGCGTGTACCTCTGGACAGGGGGCGGCGAAGGATGGATGCTGGGCAGCCTGTTCCTCGGGGCGGCGGGCACCGCACTCATCTGCGCGACTGCCGGCGCGATCTACGTCGGCATCCTCGCGGCGTTCCGCACGCCCGAGCTCGCCACCGCGGCGCGCCTGGTGCGGGCACGCTTCGGCCGCTGACCGGCCTGACGCGCTCCGCCCCGCGTCAGCGGCGCTTGTCGAGCACGCCGGAGCCGATGGCGTCGCGGTAGCGCGACAGCAGACCGGTGCGGACGCCCGACACGCTCGGCTTCATCTGGAAGACGCTCGAGTTGTGGTTGGCCTCGATGAGCGCCGGACCGTCGGGGGTGATGGCGACGTCCCAGCCGACGTAGGGAACCGTGGGCAGGCGGCGCGCGGCGACCTCGACCATCGCGAGGGCCTCGGCGAACCGGGGGACCGCGAAGCCGGCGATCGTCGTGCCGGTGACCGGATGCTGCGCGAACACGTTCGAGTTCTTGTCCACCGCTCCCCACCGGGCCACGCCGTCGTCGTCGAGCATCGTGAACATGCCGCCGCCGGCGAAGTTGTCCACGACCCCGCCGTTGCCGATGCGCAGCACCGCCGCGATCACGTGGAACGAGCCGTCGGGGCGCAGGTAGGTGATGATGCGGAGGGTGTTGACGCTCCCGGCGTAGAGCTCGTTCATGCGCTCGTGCTGCGGGAGGAGCTCCTCCACCAGGGTGCGTCCGTCTTCGATCAGCTGCCGGCGCCAGGCGGGCTCGTCCGCGATGTCCGCCGCGTCGAACGTGTCGATGCCGCGTCCGCCCTCACCGCGCGCGGGCTTGACCAGCACACGGGGATGAGCGGCGAGGAACCGGGCGATCGCGTCGTCGTCCGCATCCGCGGCGTCGATCCAGGCGCGCCCGATCATGTCGGAGAAGTCGCGGTAGAACCGGGGCTTGTCTCCCAGCAGCGCGGCGGAGTCCGGACCGTTGAGGGTGTTGTTCAGCCGGATCGCCTTGGGGTGCGTCATCCACGTGGCGCGCTCGCGGGCGTTCAGCAGCCGGATGTCCCACACCGCGTAGTCGCGGAAGCCCATCTCGTAGCGCACGGAGCACCACAGCATGTCGGCGACGATCACCGGGAGCGGAGCACGGGACACGCGCTGCACCTGTCGGGCGAACTCGGTGACGTTGCCCAGACTCAGGCGCCGGGCCCGCTGCAGCAGATATCGGACGCGCAGGGACCGCTGTGACACCTCGCCACGCTAACACAGCGCCTCGCCGGTCCCTGGGCGGGTCGGCCGGAGCCCGCCTCGTATGATTGAGGCTTCGGAAGCGCTGCGACGGACGTCACCGGCGGCGCCGGATCTCCGGACCAGAAAGCGACTGCCCCAGCCGATGGACATCTCCCTGAAAGCGCGCGCCGGCTACTTCCTGAAGCGTGCCGCCGCCTTCCGCCCGACCCGCGTCTGGAACTTCGCCCGCCAGATCGCCGACGAGCAGGGCAAGTGGGCGCCGCCCATCTTCGTCGACATGCTGTGGTCGGCCGCGTTCCGCGACACCGCCTACATCGACTACTACGAGGCCGATTTCGCCCTCCTCAGCCGGAGCGAACGCAAGACGTTCATGACCTCGCTCATCCAGCACCACCTCGCGACGGCCGTCAACGACCGCGAGGACGCCAAGACGCTCGAGGACAAGATCAACTTCAACCGGGCCTTCGGCGACTTCCTGGGTCGCGAGTGGATGCAGCTCGACGACACGGACGCCGCGGCCCTGGCCGCGTTCGCCGCCCGCCACCCGGTCATCATCGCCAAGGTGCCGGTCAGCAGGGAGGGCAAGGGCGTCTTCCGCTACGACACCGCGGAGGTCACCGACTGGGACGCGTTCCGCGCGGAGCTGATCGGGAAGGGCCAGATCCTCATCGAGCAGCCCATCGTCCAGCATCCGTATCTCGCGTCCTACTGCGCCGGCACCGTCAACACGACGCGCATCACGACGTACTTCGACGGCACCACGGTGCACCCGCTCGTCATGGTGCAGAAGTTCGGCCGCGGTGCGGTCAGCGATCAGTTCACCTGGGGCGGCTTCTTCACGATGCTCGACGACGACGGGCACTCCGTCGGCCCCGGGCACACCGGCAAGCACAAGAGCAGCTACCTCGTGCACCCCGAGTCGGGCCAGTCGATCGTGGAGTTCCAGGTGCCGCTGTGGGACCAGGTGCTCGCGCTCGTCGACCAGGCCGCCCGCCGCATCCCGACCGTGCCCTACGTCGGCTGGGACGTCGCCGTCGGGCCGGAGGCGCCGGTGCTCATCGAGGGCAACTGGATCCCGGGGCTGTACGAGACGCGCGTGAGCACGACCGGCATCCGCGAGGGCTCGCGTCCGCGCCACGAGCGCGTGATGGGCGACGCCCTCCGCCGATGACGGTCCTGGCCCGGGTGAGCCGCACCGCCCTCCGCGCGAACCTCGCGCGGAGCGGCGCGGACGGCGGCGTCGTGGACGTGCGCGCGGACGGATGGGGTCACGGAGCGGTCACCGTCGCCGCGGCCGCCGTCGCGGCCGGCGGACGGCAGGTGATCGCCGACGCAGACCAGCACGACGAGCTGCGGGCGGCGGGGATCCCCTCGGACGCCCTGGTGGACGTCGGCGCTGCCACCGTCGACCCGCTGGCCGTCTTCGGGCTCGACGGCATCGGCGTGCCGGTCCTGCGGCTCTGCGGCGAGGTCGTCACCACCAAGGACCTGAGGGCGGGGGAGGGCGTGTCGTACGGCTACCTCCACCGCGCGCCGCACGATACGCGCATCGCGCTGGTCTCCGGCGGCTACGGCCAGGGCGTGTACCGCGCGCTGGGGGAGCGCGCGTCGGTCGTGATCTCCGGGCGCCGCTGCGCCATCCTCGGCCGCGTCGCGATGGACGTGTGCGTCGTCGAGATCGGCGACGCACCCCTCAGCCGCGGCGCGGACGTCTGGTTCTTCGGCGATCCGGCGCAGGGTCACCCGTCTGTGCACGAGTGGGCGGATGCCTCGGATCTGAGCGCGGCGGAGCTCGTGGCCGCCGTCGGACTGCACGCGGAGCGGAGGAGCGAGTGACCGCCCAGCTGCACGTCGACCTCGGCGCCTTCGGAGAGAACCTCCGCGTGCTGCGCGATCGCGTCGCCCCGGCCGAGCTGATGCTCGTCGTGAAGAACGACGCCTACGGTCACGGGGTCGAGCGCATCCTCCCGCGCGCGCTCGAGGAGGGCGTGACGTGGGTCGGCGCCTTCGACGTCGCGACCGGCCGCCGCGTCCGGCGCCTCGTGGGCGAGGCGATCCGCGTCTTCGTGTGGATGCTGCCGGATCCCGACGACGTCGCCGAGGCGATCGACCTGCAGCTCGACCTGGGCGTGGGTGACGCGCAGCTGCTGGAGGATGCCGCGGCTGCCGCCCGACGTGCGGGGACGACCGCGCGCGTGCACCTGAAGATCGACTCCGGCCTGCGGCGCAACGGCATCCGTCCCGAGGAGTGGGAGGCGGTCGTGCGCCGTGCCCGCGCGCTCGAGAAGCGGGGCGCGATCCGCGTGATCGGGGTGTGGAGCCACATCGCCGAGGCCTCGGACGCGGACGACGACGACGCGCGCGCGATCTTCGACCTCGCTCTGACGCAGGCGCGCGTCGCGGGGCTGACGCCCACCGTGACGCATCTCGCGGCGAGCTCCGCCGCGTCGGCGCGCGCGGAGTTCCGCTACGACCTGGTGCGGATCGGCGCGTTCGCCTACGGGGTCGCCCCGGCCGGCGGCCCTTCGGCGCTCAACCTCGGGCTCCGCCCCATCGGAACGCTGACGGCCACGGTGACCGCCGTGGAGAGCGAGCGGGTGCACGTCGACGCGGGCTTCCTGCACGGCCTGCCGACGGCCCTCGCCGGCGCCGCCGACGTCGGGACGCCGGCGGGTCGCCGGCCGCTCCTCGCCGTCGAGGCGCTGCAGAGCCTCGTCGGGAGCTGGGGCGGCGCGGCATCGGGCGACACCGTCGTGCTCTACGGCGGCGGAGTCGACGAGCCGACGGCCACAGAGTGGGCCGAGGCGATCGGCACCATCGGCGAGGAGATCGTCACGCGCATCTCGCCGCGCCTCCCTCGCACCTCTGAATGATCGGTCGGCGCTGCCGGGGCATGCGAAAGGCCCCGGCCATCACCCTCGCGGGGTGAGGACCGGGGCCCTGATCGATCGAATGCCGTGATCGGTTCGATCAGACCGCTTCGCTGAGACGCGCAGTCTCGTCGTGCCACGTGGTGGCGATGCTGCGCAGCTTGTCTTCGTACTTGCGGCCGTGGTGAGCGCAGAACAGCAGCTCGCTGCCGTTCACCTCGGCGGCGATGTAGGCCTGAGCGCCGCACGAGTCGCAGCGGTCCGCGGCGGTCAGACGGTACTCGAGGACGGCGGCAGGTTCGGTTGTCGACAGGGTGTTCATGGAGTGCCTCCTCTTGGTGCGTCGGGAATCCCGGCAGGTCATGAAATACAACCACGCGCCCCCATGGGTAATGCCCGTGAGTCGGGACATTTCGCTGTGCGCGTACGACGGCCCCCGTGCGCCGAGTGTCGGGCAGGGCCTGCCCGCACCCCGGATTAGTCTTGTCGATTGTGACTTCCGAGTACTCCGCCCATCACCTGCAGGTGCTCGAGGGGCTCGAAGCCGTCCGCAAGCGTCCGGGCATGTACATCGGATCGACCGACTCCCGCGGCCTCATGCACTGCCTCTGGGAGATCATCGACAACTCCGTCGACGAGGCCCTCGGCGGCTTCGGCTCCCGCATCGACATCGTCCTCCACGCCGACGGCAGCGTCGAGGTCCGTGACCGGGCGCGCGGCATCCCCGTCGACATCGAGCCGCGCACCGGTCTCTCCGGCGTCGAGGTCGTCTTCACCAAGCTCCACGCCGGCGGCAAGTTCGGCGGCGGGTCCTACGCCGCCTCGGGCGGCCTCCACGGCGTCGGCGCCTCCGTCGTCAACGCCCTCTCCGAGCGCCTCGACGTCGAGGTCGACCGCGGCGGCAAGACGTGGGCGATGTCGTTCCACCGCGGCGAGCCCGGCAACTTCGCGGGCGACGCACCCGACTCCACCTTCTCGCCCTTCGAGAACCGCTCGGAGCTGCGCGTGGCCGGCCGCGCGGCCAAGGGCGTCACCGGCACCCGCATCCGCTACTGGGCTGATCGACAGATCTTCACGAAGGATGCCGCCTTCAACGTCGAGGAGCTCGAGCAGCGCGCACGTCAGACCGCCTTCCTCGTGCCCGGGCTCGAGATCGTCATCCGGGACGAGCGGTCGGACGAGGCATCCGAGACGTCCTACCGCTTCGACGGAGGCATCTCGGAGTTCGCCGACTTCCTCGCCCCCGACGCCGGGATCACCGACACGTGGCGCCTGACCGGGTCGAGCACCTTCACCGAAACGGTCCCGGTCCTCCAGGCCAGCGGCGCCATGGTCGCCACCGAGGTCGAGCGCGAGTGCGTCGTCGACGTCGCCGTGCGCTGGGGCACCGGCTACGAGACGACCACGCGTTCGTTCGTGAACATCATCGCGACGCCCAAGGGCGGGACGCACCAGCAGGGCTTCGAGGCGGCACTGATGAAAGTGCTGCGCGCGCAGGTCGATCAGAACGCCCGCCGGCTGAAGCTCGGCAACGACAAGCTCGAGAAGGACGACATCCTGGCGGGGCTCACCGCGGTCCTCACCGTGCGCGTGCCCGAGCCGCAGTTCGAGGGGCAGACCAAGGAGGTGCTCGGCACCCCCGCCGTGCGCCAGATCGTCGCGAACGTCGTGACCAAGGAGCTGAACGCGCGCTTCGCCTCGCCCAAGCGCGACGACAAGTCGCAGACCTCCCTCCTGATGGAGAAGGTCGTCGCCGAGATGAAGGCCCGCATCTCGGCCCGTGCCCACAAGGAGACGCAGCGGCGCAAGAACGCGCTGGAGTCCTCGTCTCTGCCCGCGAAGCTCGTGGACTGCCGCTCCAACGACGTGGACGACTCGGAGCTGTTCATCGTGGAGGGCGACTCCGCGCTCGGCACCGCCAAGCTCGCCCGCAACAGCGAGTACCAGGCGCTCCTGCCCATCCGCGGCAAGATCCTCAACGTGCAGAAGGCGTCCATCAGCGACATGCTCGGCAACGCCGAATGCGCCTCGATCATCCAGGTGATCGGCTCCGGCTCCGGCCGCTCGTTCGACCTCAGCACGGCGCGCTACGGCAAGGTCATCCTGATGAGCGACGCCGACGTCGACGGCGCGCACATCCGGACGCTGCTGCTCACGCTCTTCTTCCGCTACATGCGTCCGCTCATCGAGGCCGGGCGCGTGTTCGCCGCCGTGCCGCCGCTGCACCGCGTCATCATCCAGCATCCCGGCACCAAGCCGAACGAGACCGTCTACACATACTCCGAGCAGGAGCTGCAGTCGCTCCTGGCGCGGCTGACGAAGTCGGGCAAGCGCTGGCAGGAGCCGGTGCAGCGCTACAAGGGCCTCGGCGAGATGGACGCCGAGCAGCTCGCGACGACGACGATGGATCGCGCCGGCCGCACCCTGCGCCGGGTGCGGGTGTCGGACGCCGAGAACGCGGCGACCGTGTTCGAGCTGCTGATGGGCAACGACGTCGCCCCGCGCAAGGAGTTCATCGTCGACTCGTCCAGCAACTTCTCGCGCGAGCGCATCGACGCCTGACCCGGCTCCGCGCCGTTCGACGACAGGTGGCGCGGCGCCGGTACCGGCCTCAGCGCACCGGCTCGCCGATGGCGCCCACCAGGCCGTCCAGCGGCTGGCCCGACGCGTCGCGCTTGGCCACGGGCTCCGGCAGCGGACGCACCGCGCCATCGGCTCCGACGGCGCGAGCCGGGCCGAGGCCGACCCAGGCGAGCGCCAGCGTGTCCTCGCCGCGCAGGAAGCGCTGTGCGCGCACCCCGCCCGTGGCCCGGCCCTTGGGCGGGAACTCCTCGAACGACGACACCTTGACCGACGCGGCGTCCGCTCCGGCCAGCGCCTGACGCGATCCGGCCACCGTGACGACGACGACATCGGATGCCGCGGCCTCGACGGCCCCGAAGAACACCGCGCTCTCGCCGTCCGCGAGACGGACACCGGCCATGCCGCCGGCCGCTCGACCCTGCGGGCGCACGGACGACGCGTCGAAGCGCAGGAGCTGCGCGTCGGAGGTGACGAAGACGAGCTCCGCGCCGTCGGGCGCGGGCGCGGCGCCCACCACACGGTCGCCGGGCTTGAGGGCGATGACGTCGATGTCGTGCCGGTTGAGCGGAAGCTCCGTGGCCGCGACGCGCTTGACGACACCCTGCGCCGTGCCGAGGGCGATCGGCGGTTCGCCGGTGAGGGCGACCAGCGCGACGACGTGCTCGCCGGAGGACAGGCCGAGGTACTGGTCGGCGCGGGCGCCCGCCGCCGGCTGCACGGAGTTGCCGGGCACGGAGGGGAGGTCGACGGGGGAGAAGCGCACCAGCCGGCCCGCACTCGTGACGGCACCGACGTCGCCGCGCGTCGTGGCGTCCACCGCGGAGCGGATCGCGTCGTGCTTCGAGCGGCGCACGGGCGGGACGATGCCGCCACCCGGTGCGTCGGGGCTCACTTCGGCCCGCAGCATCCGTCCGGTCGCCGACAGATAGACCCGGCACGGGGCGTCCGCGATCTGCAGATCGGCCGCCGCCGCTGCGGCGGCGCGGGACGGACGGGCCGCCACCGGCCCGCCGTTCAGCAGGACGGTGCGCCGGGGCGTGCCGTGGGCCTCCGCCGCGGCATCCAGTTCCCTGGCCACCTGCGCGCGCAGCAGCACGTCGCTGCCCAGCAGCTCCTCGAGGGCGGCGATCTGCGCCTTCAGGTCGTCGCGCTCGGCCTCGAGCTCGACCCGCGAGAACTTCGTCAGGCGCCGCAGGCGCAGCTCCAGGATGTACTCGGCCTGCAGGACGGAGAGGTCGAAGACGTCCATGAGCCGGGCACGCGCCTGCTCGCTGTCATCGGACGTGCGGATGACCTGGATCACCTCGTCGATGTCGAGGATCGCGACGAGCAGCCCCTCGACGAGGTGCAGGCGGTCGCGGCGGCGCTGCAGGCGGAAGCGGCTGCGGCGCGTGACCACGCTGACGCGGTGATCGAGGTAGACCCGCAGGAGCTCGCGCAGGCCGAGCGTCTGCGGCTGTCCGCCGACCAGGGCGACGTTGTTGATGCTGAAGGAGTCCTCGAGCGGCGTCAGTCGGTAGAGCTGCTCGAGCACGGCCAGCGGGTCGAAGCCGGTCTTGATGCCGATCACGAGGCGCAGGCCGTGATGGCGGTCGGTGAGGTCGGTGACGTCGGCGATGCCGGTGAGCTTCTTGCTGGTGACCGCGTCCTTGATCTTCTCGATGATCCGCTCGGGGCCCACGAGGTAGGGGAGCTCGGTGACGACGAGTCCCGTGCGACGCGGGCCGAGGGGCTCGACCGACACCTTGGCGCGGGTGCGGAAGCTGCCGCGGCCCTTCGCGTAGGCGTCCTTGATGCCGTCGAGGCCGACGATGATGCCGCCGGAGGGCAGGTCGGGCCCGGGGACGAACTCCATCAGCTCCTCGACCGTGGCCTCGGGGTTCTCGAGCAGGTGGACCGCGGCGGCGACGACCTCGATGAGGTTGTGCGGCGCCATGTTCGTGGCCATGCCGACGGCGATGCCCGTCGTGCCGTTGACGAGCAGGTTCGGGAAGGCGGCCGGCAGCACCTCCGGCTGCTGGAACTGGCCGTCGTAGTTCGGGATGAAGTCGACGACGTCCTCGTCGAGGTCCTGCGTGAGGGCGAGAGCGGCGGCCGCCAGACGCGCCTCCGTGTACCGCGGGGCGGCGGGACCGTCGTCGAGCGAGCCGAAGTTGCCGTGTCCGTCCACGAGGGGCACCCGCAGCGAGAACGCCTGGGCCAGCCGGACGAGCGCGTCGTAGATGGGCGCGTCACCGTGCGGGTGGAGCTTGCCCATCACCTCGCCGACGACGCGGGCGCTCTTCACGTGGCCCCGGTCGGGCCGCAGACCCATGTCGGCCATCTGGTACAGGATGCGCCGCTGCACGGGCTTCAGTCCGTCGCGCGCATCGGGGAGCGCGCGCGAATAGATCACGGAGTAGGCGTACTCGAGGAACGACCCCTGCATCTCGACCGAGACGTCGACGTCTTCGATGCGCTCCGGAGCGCGGTCCTGGGCGGGCGAAGGGGGAGTGGCGCGCATGCTTCTTCCGGGCAAGAGGGACGGTGCGGCGCGGACGCTCGTCGCACGGATGGCCCGCTGCGGACAGCCGATCCCGTCGGTGTGCGAGACTTGCCGCGATGTCCCTCAGCCTACCCGCGGAGCCCCCCAGGGCCCGGAGCCTCACCGGCGTGCTGCCGCAGCTGATCGCCTCGCTGAGCGGAGAGTCGGACTGGCTCGCCCCCGCGACGAGTGCCGTCGTCTTCGTCGTCGACGGCCTCGGCGCACGCAATCTCGCTGCCCGGGCCGGACATGCCCGCTTCCTGTCGGAGCGCATGGGCAAGCGCGACGTCGGGCGCACCGTCTTCCCTTCGACGACGGCCGCAGCCCTCACGAGCCTGCTGACGGGCACGGAACCGGGCGTCCACGGGATCGTGGGCTATCGCACGCGCGTTCCCGGCACCGACGACATCGTCAACCAGCTCAAGGGCTGGGAGACCGACGGCCTGTCGCCCCACTCCTGGCAGCGCGCGCAGCCGCTGATGGAGCGGGAGGCGCAGGCAGGACGCCCCTGCTTCGTCGTCTCGCGGGCGGAGTACGTCGGCTCCGGCTTCACCGAGGCCACGCTCCGCGGTGCCGAGTTCGCCACCGCGCGCACGGTCGCCGAGCGCGCGGAGATCGCGGCCGATCTGGCCGCCCGCCATCCGGGCGCCCTCGTGTACCTCTACGCACCCGACCTGGACACCGCCGGTCACAAGCGGGGGTGGGAATCGGATGCCTGGACCACCGCCCTCGAGGACGTCGACGGTGCCGCGCGCACACTGTCCGACGCGCTCGCCCCGGGTGTCGGCGTCGTGCTCACCGCAGACCACGGCATGGTCGACGTTCCGCGGCACCGCCAGGTGCTGCTGCAGACCGGAGACGACCTGCTGGAGGACGTCCGCCACATCGGCGGTGAGCCGCGGATGCTGCACCTCTACGCCGAGCAGGGCGCGCAGGACGGCGTGCTGGCACGCTGGCGCGAGGCCGAGTCCGGTCGCTCCTGGATCCTCTCGCGCGACGAGGCGATCACCGCCGGGCTGTTCGGCGCGATCGTGGACTCCGAGGTGCGCGAGCGGATCGGCGACGTGCTCGTCGCGGCGCGTTCCTCGATCGCCTACTACGACGACCGGCTCGAGGACACGCGCGCGCAGAAGATGGTCGGCCAGCACGGATCGCTGACCGACGACGAGCGCGCCATCCCGCTCATCCGACTCGGCGCCTACGCCTGACCGGGGTCGCCCGTCGGCGCCGGATCAGTCTTCGGTGCGTGCGCCGAAAACGATCTCGTCCCACGACGGCATCGACGTGCGGCCCTTGCGGCGGCCGCCTCCGTCACCGGATGCCGCGGCCCGCTCGTTCTGGGCGGGCACCGAGGAGCCGCTCGGCGTCTCCTCGTAGCCCGGCTCGAGGGCATCGAAGAGGGCGACGGGGGAGTGCGAGCGCGACGGCGTCTCGCTCTCCATGCCGGGCAGGGGCTCGCGCTGTCCGCGGCGTCGACGCAGGGCCTCGAGCAGGTCCGCGGTCTCGGACGACGGCGAGGACACGTTGTCGGCGCGCTTGATCGCCGCGTTCTCGACGGCGGGCGCGGTCGGCGCCGGCACCTCGGGGCTCTCGATGTCGGCGTCGGGCATGCGTCGCGGGCCGAACGCGCCGCTGTCGAAGCGCGACTCATCCTTGCCCGCGGGCACCTCCAGAGCGCGCAGCCGCGGGATGAGCCCGTCCGGCAGCGAGCCCTGGCGGGACAGCTGGATCGCGTCGGCGTTCTGCGGCGAAAGCGTCGTGCGGCGGGGGTCGAAGCCCCACCGGGCGTCATGGTCGACGTCGCCGGCAGTGAACTCGAGCTTGACCACCCAGCCGGTGGGCTCCTTCCAGCTCGTCCAGCGCTCGCCCGAGGCGCCGGCCTCGGCCAGCTTCGCGCGGACGGCGGCGCCGAACGTCGGCAGGGCATCGGGCTCGAGGTCGCCGCCCAGCAGGACGGGCACGGACAGAGCCTGACCGACGATGTGCTCACGCTCGGCCAGCACCGGACCCTCGAAGCGCTGCACGTCCTCGACGCGCGCCTCCAGCAGGACGGCGACCTCCTGCGCAGACAGACCGGCGCGGATGTGCGCCTGGATCTCGCGAGGGCTGGGGCGGTTCGCGGGCACCTCGTCGGCGCGATCGCGTCCGATCCTGCGCAGCTCGCCGCGCAGGACACTGTCGACGGCGAGCGAGAATCGCTCGCCCGATTCGGTCGCGAGGACGAGCCTGTCGTCTTCGGTCCCGATGACTTTGAGCTGTTCCATGCGGACGCCTCTTTCGTTCCGGCGGTGTGCTCGCCATCGTGTCACAGGGGCGGCGTGGAGCCGGGAATATCCGGGGCGCGCCGCGAGTTCCACGCTCGTGAAGACCGCGGATGGATCGGCTCCGAAGCCGCATTTGCTTATTGGTCCGCGGTCATGCAAACTATGGCCGCCCGACAGGGCCTACGGTTCTACGACACCCCCGGAAGAAGAGACGCTCACGCATGGCCACGGATTACGACGCCCCCCGCAAGACCGAGGACGACAGCGAGTCGATCGAGGCGCTGAAGGAGCGCGTCCCCGACAAGCTGTCGGGTGCGGTCGACGTCGAGGACGCCGACAACCCGTCGGGATTCGAGCTTCCCGGAGCCGACCTGTCCGACCTCGAGCTCGACGTCGTCGTGCTGCCCCCGCAGGAGGACGAGTTCACCTGCTCCAACTGCTTCCTCGTGAAGCACCGCTCGCAGCTCGACCACGACACCGCGCACGGCCCCATGTGCAAGGAGTGCGCGGCCTGACGACCGCAGCCCCCGTCGTCGCACGCGGCGACGGGGCGCGCCCTCAGGACTGAGCCCGGCGCACCGCCGCCACCAGCCGGTCGGGCGTGCGGGACGAGATCACCCAGTACGGCGTCGGATCGTCCGGGTCGGTGACGGCGAACATCGCGACCGCATCGATCCCGCCGCGGATGAGGTGCCAGGCCCGCGGGTGAAGACCCGCGCTGCGCGCGTACTGCGCGTCGTCACCGGACACCCAGGATCCGGCATCCAGGAACTCGACCGGGATGTGCGCACGACCGGCGCGCAGCTCGCCGTCCCTGACGGTGATGACGGGCGAGCCGGACACGAGCAGCGCCACGACGGCCACGCCCACGAGCGCCCCCACGACGAGGGCGACGGTGGTGTCCAGCGGCACGAACACCAGTGCGGCCATGGGCCCGCAGAGTGCGGCGGAGACCAGGAACCACATCGACGGGCCGAGCCGCTCGCGGTACGGCGCGGCCGTCCTCGTCGGGACGTTCTGCATCGCCATCTGGACTACCCTCGTTGCGTGACCGAAACCGTGGACGTTCCCATTATCGCCGCCGACGTCCCGCGGTACGCGCATCCCGGCGATGCCGGCGCCGACCTCACCGCAGCCGAGGCCCTGCGCCTCGGCCCGGGGGAGCGGGCGCTCGTGTCCACCGGTGTGCGCATCGCGCTGCCGGACGGATACGTCGCCTTCGTGGTGCCGCGCAGCGGCCTGGCCACGCGTCACGGCATCACGATCGTCAACTCTCCCGGCACGGTGGATGCCGGCTACCGCGGGGAGATCAAGGTCACCCTCCTCAACACCGACAGCACGGAGGCGTTCGACGTCGCCGTGGGCGACCGCATCGCCCAGCTGATCGTCATGCCCGTCCCCCGCGCGCACTTCATCCCCGTCGAGGAGCTGCCCGACAGCGTCCGCGGCGCCGGCGGCTTCGGCTCGACCGGCATCTGACAAGGAGCACGACACCACTCATGACCGACGAGACGCCCGACGACGACACCCTGGCCGACGACACCGCCACCGAGACCCGCGTTCCGCTCGACCGCGCCGCCGACGGCCCGTTCGACGAGACCGAGGCGAACCCCGTCCGCCCCTACATCGATCTGGGGGGCATCAAGATCCTTCCGCGCGAGGGCCTGAACCTCCGGCTCGAGGTCGAGGAGCAGACCAAGCGCATCGTGGCGGTCGGCCTCGACTACGCCGAGTCGACGCTGCAGGTGCAGGCGTTCGCCGCGCCCCGGTCGACCGGACTCTGGGACGAGACGCGCGAGCAGATCCGCGCCCAGATCCGTCAGCAGGGCGGCCGCGTCGAGGAGCGGGAGGGCCCGCTCGGCCCCGAGCTGCTCGCCGAGGTTCCCGTCATCGCGGGCGCCGACGCCGCGAGCGGCAAGCGCCTGGCGCGCTTCATCGGCGTCGACGGCCCGCGCTGGTTCCTGCGCGGCGTCATCGGGGGCGCAGCGGCAGCCGACCCGGATGCCGCAGCCAAGGTCGAGGACCTGTTCCGCTCGATCGTGGTCGTGCGCGGCGGCACGCCGATGCCGCCGCGCGACCTGATCCCGCTGAAGATGCCCGCGACCCCGGGCGCCGCGTGACCGAGGAGCGACCGCCGGCCACGGACGACGATCCCGCGCTCACCCCGCCGCCGGCCTCTGACGCGCTCGGCGCGGCTCTGGGCACCGCCGCGCGACGTGCGGGCTTCGACCCGACGCAGGGAGGCTCGACGGGCACCGCGGTCTGGCGCGCCATGGGCGGCTGGCGCGGCGTGCTGGAATCGGTCCTGCCGACCCTGGCCTTCGTGATCCTCTTCACGGTCACCCTCGACCCGGCCACGAACGAGGGCAATCTGTGGCTCAGCCTGGGCGTCTCGGTGGGCGTGGCGCTGCTGTTCACAGTGGTGCGCCTCGCGACCAAGTCGCCGCCGTCCGCCGCTCTCGGCGGTCTCATCGCGGCGGTCGCGGCCGCGGCGCTCGCGCTCTTCACCGGCCGGGGCGTCGACAACTTCGTCCCCGGCCTGATCACGAACGGCGTCTACGGCACGGCGCTGCTCGTCTCCGCCCTCGTCGGGTGGCCGATCATCGGCCTGGCGGTCGGCTTCCTCGTCAACGACGGCACGCGCTGGCGCCGCAACAAGCGTCGTCGCCGCGCCTTCTTCTGGCTCACCCTCATGTGGGCGGGGCTCTTCGCGGCGCGACTGGCCGTGCAGCTCCCGCTGTACCTCACGGGCAACACGGCGGCGCTCGGCACCCTCAAGCTCGTCATGGGACTGCCTCTGTTCGCACCTCTGGTGGCGGTCACGTGGCTCGCCGTGCGTGCGCTCTACCCTCCGCCCCCGAAGTGATACATTTATCTTGACATCAAGATAAATTCTCCGACTGGACATTAGGTCCGCCTCACTGGCGACCCACGCCCGCGCGGGGAAAGATGGGGTGCGGCGGGCTTCTGCCCGCTCCTCCGCCGACGAAGGAGACGAACGTGTCCACTGTTGACAGCTTCGGTGCCAAGAGCACCCTGACGGTCGGCAGCACCGACTACGAGATCTTCCGCATCGACGCGGTGCCGGGCTACGAGACGCTGCCCTTCAGCCTCAAGGTGCTGCTCGAGAACCTGCTCCGCACCGAGGACGGCGCCAACGTCACGAAGGCGCAGATCGAGGCGCTGGGATCGTGGGATGCCGCGGCCGAGCCCGACACCGAGATCCAGTTCACGCCGGCGCGCGTCGTCATGCAGGACTTCACCGGTGTTCCCTGCATCGTCGACCTCGCCACCATGCGCGAGGCCGTCGAGGCTCTGGGCGGCGACCCCAAGAAGATCAACCCGCTCTCGCCGGCCGAGATGGTCATCGACCACTCCGTCATCGCCGACCTGTTCGGCAGCGAGAACGCGCTGGAGCGCAACGTCGAGATCGAGTACGAGCGCAACGGCGAGCGCTACCAGTTCCTGCGATGGGGCCAGACCGCCTTCGACGACTTCAAGGTCGTCCCGCCGGGCACCGGCATCGTGCACCAGGTCAACATCGAGCACCTGGCGAAGGTCATCTACGACCGCACCGTGGACGGCACGCTGCGCGCGTACCCCGACACGTGCGTCGGCACCGACTCGCACACCACGATGGTGAACGGGCTCGGCGTGCTGGGCTGGGGCGTCGGCGGCATCGAGGCCGAGGCCGCGATGCTCGGCCAGCCCGTCTCCATGCTGATCCCCAAGGTCGTGGGCTTCAAGCTGTCCGGCGCGATCCCCATGGGTGTCACCGCGACCGACGTGGTGCTCACGATCACCGACATGCTGCGCAAGCACGGCGTGGTCGGCAAGTTCGTCGAGTTCTACGGGGAGGGCGTGGCCAGCGTGCCGCTGGCCAACCGCGCCACCATCGGCAACATGAGCCCCGAGTTCGGCTCGACGGCCGCCATGTTCCCCATCGACTCCGTCACGGTGGACTACCTGCGCCTCACCGGCCGCAGCGAGGAGTCCCTCGCCCTGGTCGAGGAGTACGCCAAGCAGCAGCACCTGTGGCACGACCCCTCGATCGAGCCGGTGTTCAGCGAGTACATGGAGCTGGATCTCTCCACGGTCGTCCCCTCGATCGCCGGCCCGAAGCGCCCGCAGGACCGCATCGAGCTGTCGCAGTCCAAGGAGCGCTTCGAGAAGGACCTCCTGGACTACGCCGTCCCCGGCGCGCACACCGTCGTGGACGCGGCCGTCGAGGGCACGTTCCCCGCCTCCGACCCGCTCGGCTTCACGCCGCAGGACGAGGGCGACAGCGCCGAGCCCGCCCCCTCCGAGGTGAGCCACCAGCACGAGCACGCCGCCAGCATGCTGAGCGCTTCGCCGGCCGGAGTCTCGAAGCCGACGACCGTGACGCTCGAGGACGGCCAGACGTTCACCCTGGACCACGGCGCCGTCACGATCGCCGCCATCACGTCGTGCACGAACACGTCGAACCCGTCCGTGATGCTCGCCGCGGGCCTGCTGGCCCGCAACGCGGTGCGCAAGGGACTCAAGGCCAAGCCGTGGGTCAAGACCACCCTGGCCCCGGGCTCGAAGGTCGTCACCGACTACTACGAGAAGGCCGGCCTCACGCAGGACCTCGAGGACCTGGGCTTCTATACGGTCGGCTACGGCTGCACCACGTGCATCGGCAACTCCGGGCCGCTCATCGAGGAGGTCTCGGCGGCGATCAACCAGAACGACCTCGCCGTGACGGCGGTGCTCTCGGGCAACCGCAACTTCGAGGGCCGCATCAACCCCGACGTCAAGATGAACTACCTCGCCAGCCCGCCGCTGGTGATCGCGTACTCGCTCGCCGGATCGATGAACTTCGACTTCGAGACCGACCCCCTCGGGCGCGACCGCGACGGCAACGACGTCTTCCTCAAGGACATCTGGCCCGACGCCGCCGAGGTGCAGTCCACGATCGACTCGTCGATCAACACGGAGATGTTCACGCACCAGTACGCGAGCGTGTTCGAGGGCGACGAGCGCTGGCAGACGCTGCCGACGCCCACCGGCGACGTCTTCGAGTGGGACGAGTCCTCGACCTACGTCCGCAAGCCCCCGTACTTCGAGGGCATGACGATGGAGCTGACCCCGGTCCGCGACATCGAGGGCGCGCGCGTCATGGCGACGCTGCTGGACTCGGTCACGACCGACCACATCAGCCCGGCCGGCAACATCAAGGTCGACAGCCCGGCGGGGCAGTACCTGGCCGAGCACGGCGTGGAGCGCAAGGACTTCAACTCCTACGGCTCGCGCCGCGGCAACCACGAGGTCATGATCCGCGGCACGTTCGCGAACATCCGCCTGAAGAACCAGCTCGTGCGCTCCGTCAACGACGGCAACGAGGTGGAGGGCGGCTACACCCGCGACTTCACCCAGGAGGGCGGACCGCAGTCGTTCATCTACGACGCGAGTCAGCACTATCAGGAGGCCGGCACGCCGCTGGTGATCTTCGGCGGCAAGGAGTACGGCTCCGGCTCGTCGCGCGACTGGGCGGCCAAGGGCACGAGCCTGCTGGGCGTCAAGGCCGTCATCACCGAGAGCTTCGAGCGCATCCACCGCTCGAACCTCATCGGCATGGGCGTCGTCCCGTTGCAGTTCCCCGCCGGCGAGAGCTGGGCCTCGCTGGGCCTGGACGGCACCGAGATCGTCTCGATCGCGGGCCTGGAGCAGCTGAACGAGGGCACCACGCCCAAGACGGTGCGCGTCACCGCCGCCCCGAGCGAGTTCTCGGCTCCCGGCAAGGAGACGGTCGAGTTCGACGCCGTCGTGCGCATCGACACGCCGGGCGAGGCGGACTACTACCGCAACGGCGGCATCCTGCAGTACGTGCTGCGCTCGCTGGTCTGAGCGCGAACCGAAGGGCCGGAGACACACGTCTCCGGCCCTTCGGCGTGTCACGAGGGGGCAGGGCGCGTCGGCGCCCGCATCGGCCTTCCGGGCTTGCGCAGTGCCCGGCGGGTAGACTTGCCGGATGTCGGACGAGGGGAACAGGATGCCGCGACTGGGCTCCATCGGAGGTCCGCGCGACCTCGACGCACTGAGCGTGGAAGAGCTCGAGGATCTCGCTCAGGAGATCCGGGACTTCCTCATCGAGAACGTCTCCCGCACCGGCGGGCACCTCGGACCCAACCTCGGCGTCGTCGAGCTGACCCTCGCGATGCACCGCGTCTTCGACTCGCCGAACGACCCGATGATCTTCGACACGGGCCACCAGTCCTACGTGCACAAGCTGCTCACCGGGCGCCAGGACTTCTCGCGACTGCGGTCGCGCGGCGGCCTCGCCGGCTACCCGCAGCGCTCGGAGAGCCCGCACGACGTCGTGGAGTCCTCCCACGCGTCCAGTTCGCTCAGCTGGGCGGACGGCGTCTCACGCGCCCTCACCCGCACCGGCCGGAAGGACCGCCACGTGGTCGCCGTGGTCGGCGACGGATCCCTCACGGGCGGCATGACGTGGGAGGCGCTCAACAACATCTCCGACGAAAACGATCGCAACCTGGTCATCATCGTCAACGACAACGGCCGCTCCTACGCCCCGACGATCGGCGGCATGGCGCGCTACCTCAACCGCGTGCGCACGGCGGAGACCTACCGCCACCTGCACGAGGGATCGGCCACGCTCTTCGGTCGCCTCGGTCCCGCGGCCCGCGCCGTCTACCGCGGCGTCCGCGGCGGCACCCACGGGTTCCTGTCCCGCTTCACGAACAACGCCGCGCTGTACTCGAATCTCGACATCAAGTACCTCGGCCCCGTCGACGGCCACGACATCGGCGTGATGCTGGAGACCCTCGAGCTCGCCAAGAGCTACGGCGCCCCCGTGATCGTGCACGCCATCACCGAGAAAGGCCGCGGCTATCAGCCGGCCCTCGACGACGAGGCCGACCAGTTCCACGCGGTCGGAAAGATCGATCCGCTCACCGGCGCGGCCGTCGGCGGAGCGGGGAGCCCGGCCTGGGGTGACGTCTTCGCCGAGGAGCTCCTCGCGATCGGCGAGGAGCGCGAGGATGTCGTCGGCATCACGGCCGCGATGCTGCGACCCACCGGCCTCCTGCCGTTCGCCCAGCGCTTCCCCGACCGCGTCTACGACGTCGGCATCGCGGAGCAGCACGCCGTCGCCTCTGCGGCCGGACTCGCGTTCGGCGGCCTGCACCCGGTCGTCGCCATCTACGCCACGTTCATGAACCGCGCCTTCGACCAGGTCATGATGGATGTCGCACTGCACCGCGCGGGCGTCACCTTCGTGCTCGACCGCGCCGGCGTCACCGGCCCCGACGGTCCGAGCCACCACGGCATCTGGGACCTCGCCATGCTGCAGATCGTGCCGCACATCCGCATCGCGGTGCCGCGCGACGAGGCCCGCCTGCGCGAGGAGCTCCGCGAAGCGGTCGCCGTGGACGATGCGCCCACCGTGGTGCGCTTCCCCAAGGGCTCGGTCGGCGCCGACCTGCCCGCGGTGGAGCGTCTCTCCGACGGCGTCGACGTGCTCGTGCAGTCCGATGCCAAGGACGTCCTCATCGTCGGCATCGGCCCGATGGCCCACCTCGCCGTCGACGTGGCCGGGCGCCTGCGCGCGCAGGGCATCGGCGCCACGGTCGTCGACCCCCGGTGGGTCGTGCCCGTTCAGCCGTCGATCGTCGATCTCGCGGCATCCCACCGCCTCGTCATCACCATCGAGGACGGCATCCGCGTCGGCGGAGTCGGCACGCGCGTGCGGCAGGTGCTGCGCGAGGCGGGCGTCGACACCGCCGTGGACGAACTGGGCCTGCCCGACGAGTTCATCGACCACGCGACCCGCGAGCAGATCCTCGAGGACGCGGGTCTCACGGCCGCGAAGATCGCGCAGGACGTCGTCTCGCAGGTGCTCGGGACCCGCATCCCCAAGGCCCGTCCGGAGGGCAGCGACCTGTCTGCGGTCGACGACTGGGAGAGCACCCCGCCGCGGCCGTAGCAGCGAGTCGAGCAGTTTTCGTTCTGGTCCTCGCGCCCGGAGTCAGGCATGGTACGAGAGACAGGTCTTTGCGGCGTGTCCGCCCTGATTCTCATGACATCCCTGATTCTCGGGTCGGCGCGAGGATCCTGTCGCCGTCTTCGCACGTCACGTCACGGCACGTCGCGGCATCTCACAGGATGTCAACCGAGAAGGGGACGGATGCCGCGGCATCCGTCCCCTTCGTCGTCCGTCAGCGTGCGGCGATACCCCGGATGGCGGGAGTGTGGAACGTGCCTCCGAAGACGCGCTCCGACGCCCCCTCACGGTCGAGGTAGGGCGAGGCACCGCCGTCGATGAACGGCCAACCCGCCCCGAGGATCAGGCAGAGGTCGATGTCCTCGACCTCGGGCACGACGCCCTCGTCGAGCATGATGCGGATCTCCTGCGCCAGGCCGTCCTGCACCCGCCGGAGGATGTCGGCCTCGGACGAGGGGGAGGAGCCGACCGCGCCCTTGAGCACCTTCTCCGCCGCCTTGGTCCAGCCGGTGACGCGCCCGCCCTTGTCCTTCTCGACGACCTCGGTCAGCTCCGCCAGGCGGTGGAAGTTCTCCGCGGCGAAGAACCGGTCGGGGAAGGCGTGCGCCATCGTGTCCTGCACGTGGGCCGCGACCTTCCACCCCACGAGATCGATGAGCTGGAACGGCGTCATCGGAAGGCCGAGCGGCCCGAAGGCCTTCTCGACGGTGAGCAGCGGCGTGCCCTCGTACACAGCGCGCGCCGCCTCGCCCATGACCTTGGCCAGCAGGCGGTTGACGACGAAGCCGGGAGCGTCGCTCGTGAGCACCGCGTTCTTGCCCAGAGTGCGCGCCACGACGAACGCGGTCGACAGCGCGGCATCCGTCGTCTGCGGCGTCCTGACGACCTCGATCAGCGGCATGACGGCCACGGGGTTGAAGAAGTGGAATCCGACGAGCCGCTCGGGGTGTGCGAGCTTCGCCCCGATCTCCTCGACCGAGAGCGACGAGGTGTTGGTCGCGAGGATCGCGTCGTCGGCGATGATCTGCTCGATCTCCGCGAAGACCTGCTGCTTGACGCCGACCTCCTCGAACACGGCCTCGATGACGAAGTCGCAGTCCGCGTACTCGCTCTTGTCGGTCGTGCCGTGCACGAGCGCACGGAGCTTGTTGGCGGTGTCGCCGTCGAGCCGGCCCTTCGCCTCCAGCTTGCCGATCTCCTCGCGGATGTAGGCCAGGCCCTTGTCGACGCGCGCCTGATCGAGGTCGGTGATGAGCACCGGCACCTGCAGCTTGCGCAGGAACAGCAGCGCGAACTGGCTGGCCATGAGACCGGCGCCGATGATGCCGACCTTGGCGACCTTCTTCGCGAGCGCCTTGTCGGGTGCTCCCACCGGGCGCTTCGCCCGCTTCTGCACGAGATCGAAGGCGTACATGGATGCCGCGAACTGGTCGCCCGTGACGAGCTCGGCCAGCGCCTCGTCCTCGCGGGCGAAGCCCTCGGCCATCGTGCCGCTCTTAGCCTTGTCGAGAAGCTCGAGCGCGGCGTAGGGCGACGTCGGAACGGTGCCGATACGGCTCTCGAGCATGCCGCGCGCCATGCGGATGGCGATGGGCCACTTGGTGAGGCGCTCGATCTTTCCCGGCTCGTTTTTGCGCTCGACCTTGATCCGTCCCGCCAGCACGCCGTCGGCCCAGGCGAGGGAGTTCTCGAGGTAGGTCGCCGCGGGGAAGATCGCATCGACGATGCCGTAGTCGAACGCCTGCTGCGGCTTGAGCATGCGATTCTGCTTCAGCGGGTTGGAGATCACGACCTCGAGCGCGTTCTCGATGCCGATGAGGTTCGGCAGCAGGTACGCGCCGCCCCACCCGGGGATGATGCCGAGGAAGACCTCGGGCAGCGCGATCGCGGCGGCCGAGGCATCCACCGTCCGGTAGGTCGAGTTCAGCGCGATCTCGAGCCCGCCGCCGAGCGCGAGTCCGTTCACGAAGGCGAACGACGGCACGCCGAGCTCGGAGAGCCGCCCGAGCACGGAGTGGCCCAGCTGCGCGATGAGTCGAGCGCTCTCCTTCGAGTCGAGGCGGGAGATGTCACTCAGGTCGGCACCGGCGGCCAGGATGTACTTCTTGCCGGTGATGCCGACGGCGGCGATCTCGCCGGCGGCCGCGCGGGCCTCCAGCGTGTCGAGCGTCGCGCCGAGCTCGGTGAGCGTGGCAGGCCCCAGGGTGTTCGGACGCGTGTGGTCGCGGCCGTTGTCGAGGGTGATCAGCGCGAGCGTCCTGCCCGAGGGGAGCCGCACGTCGCGGACGGGGGAGTGGGTGACCACTTCCCCCTCCGTGAAGGCCTGGAGGGGGGAGAAGTCGACGCCGGCGTACGGCGATGCGGAGGTGTTCGTCATCATCGCCCCTTACTTGCGCTTCTTGCCGTCGAAGTGGGGGTTCTCCCAGATGACGGAGCCGCCCTGTCCGAGTCCCACGCACATGGCGGTGAGGCCGTAGCGGACGTCGGGACGCTCTGCGAACTGGGCCGCGAGCTGGATCATGAGGCGCACACCGGAGGCGGCCAGCGGGTGTCCGAGAGCGATCGCGCCGCCCCAGGGGTTCACGCGCGGATCGTCGTCGGCGATGCCGAAGTGGTCGAGCAGCGAGATCGTCTGCACGGCGAAGGCCTCGTTGAGCTCGAAGAGGCCGATGTCGGAGATGGTGAGCCCGGCCTTGCGCAGAGCCTTCTCCGTGGAGGGGATCGGTCCGATGCCCATGATCTCGGGCGCGACGCCGGCGAACGCGAACGACGTGAGCTTCATCTTGGGCGCGAGGCCCAGCTCCTTGACGGCGCCACCGCCGGCGAGGATGCTCATCGTCGCGCCGTCCGTCAGCGGCGACGAGGTGCCGGCCGTGACGCGCCCGTGCGGGCGGAAGGGCGTCTTCAGCTCGGCGAGACCCTCCATCGTGGTCTGGGGCCGGCGGCCCTCGTCCTCGGTGGCGAGACCCCACGCGCCCTGCGCGTCGGTGATGGCCACGGGCACGAGGTCGGGCTGGAAGCGGCCGGCGTCGTAGGCGGCCTGCGCCTTGTGCTGGCTCAGCATGCCGAACCGGTCGGCGCGCTCCTTCGTCAGGTGCGGGAACCGGTCGTGGATGCGCTCGGCGGTGACGCCCATGTTGAGGGCGTCGGCGCTCACGAGCTTCTCGGTGAGGAAGCGGGGGTTCGGGTCGGCGTCACCGCCGAGGGGGTGACGGCCCATGTGCTCGACGCCGCCGGCCAGGGCGACGTCGTACATGCCCATGCCGATCGAGCCCGCCATGGTCGTGACGCTCGTCATGGCGCCGGCGCACATGCGGTCGATCGCGAACCCGGGCACGCTCTGAGGCAGACCGGCGAGGATCGCCGCCGTGCGCCCGAGGGTGAGTCCCTGGTCGCCCTGCTGCGTCGTCGCCGCGATCGCGACGTCGTCGACCAGGTCGCCGGGCACGGCGGGGTTGCGCTCCATCACCCCGATGATCGTCTTGACGACGAGGTCATCGGCGCGGGTGTTCCAGTACATGCCCTTCTCACCCGCGCGCCCGAACGGTGTGCGCATGCCATCGACGAAGAAGACGTCAGAGATCTCGGCCACTCTGCCTCCAAAACTAGGGAATGCAGCCAGCCTAGGATCGGGCCTCGGGCGCTCGGAATCGGTTGGAGCGAACCTACGAGGCGTCGTCCGGAGCCGTCGCGGCCTCTTGCACGGAATCGACAAAGGCTTGCGCGATCAGCTGTGCAGTCTGCGCAATCTGCCACCGTCGTGCACCCGATTCTGCGAGGGCGTCGCCGATGGATGCTGCGTCCCCGTCCGCCGGGGGGGCCCACGCGACACGGCGCAGGAGGTCGGGGGTGAGCAGGTTCTCGGTCGGCATGTGCAGCTCTTCGGCCCGCGCCTCGACCGCCGCGCGCGCGGACTTGAGGCGCGCGTCGGCGGCGGGGTTGCGGTCGGCCCACGCGCGCGGCGGCGGGAAGGAGTCACCCGTGCCCGGTGCGCGCTCCGGCGGGAGCTCGTCGGTGGCGCGACCCGTCTCGATGGCGGCCCACCAGCGGTCGAGCTGCGTCCGGCTCGCCCGGCCCGTGAATTCCTTGATGCGGGCGAGATCCTGCTTCGACGCCGGCTCGGCCAGCACGGCGGCCACGAGGGCGCGGTCGGGCACGAGCCGCCCGGGGGAGACGTCCTCGGCGCGCGCGTACTCCTCGCGCGCTGTCCACAGCGCCCGCGCGACGGCGAGGTTGCGGCGCCCGCGCACCGTGTGGAGTCCGCTGAGGCGCCGCCAGGGCTCCTCGCGCGGCGCCCGCGGCTCGCGCACGCGCACCGCCTCGAACTCCTCGGCGGCAAGCCCCGTCTTGTCCTGGTCGGCGAGCTCCGCCACGAGGGCGTCGCGCACATCGATGAGGTGGACCACATCGAGCGCGGCGTACTCCAGCCACGACTGCGGCAGGGGACGCGTCGACCAGTCGGCCGCAGAGTGCTCCTTGGCCAGGGTGATGCCGAGGGTCGTCTCGACGACCGCCCCGAGGCCGACGCGGTCGTGGCCGAGGAGCCGGGCCGCCAGCTCGGTGTCGAAGATCACGGGCGGCATGAGGTCGAGCTCGCGAAGCGAGGGCAGGTCCTGGCTCGCGGCGTGCAGGACCCATTCGTCCTCGCCGATCGCGCGCTGCAGCGGAGAGAGGTCGCCGACGGCCGGGGGATCGATGAGGAAGACGCCGGCGTCGCGGCGGAAGACCTGGATGAGATAGGCCCGCTGCGAGTAGCGGAAGCCGGACGCGCGCTCCACGTCGACGGCCACGGGCCCGGTGCCGCGCGACAGCGCATCGGCGGCGTCCTGCAGGCCCTGCCGGTCGGCGATGACGGTGTAGTCAGCCACGCGCCGACCTGTGCGAACCGAGCACTGCGATCCCTTCTGAGCCGGGAGGGAGTCCCCCGAGCATGCACACGAGTTCGGCCCAAGCCTCCACGTGCGGAGCGAGACTACCCGACGGAGTCCACGACGCGCGAAGCTCGATCTGGGCTCCCTCGCCTTCCTCCTCCAGCGTGCCGAAGCCCTTCGAGAGCGTCTTGGTCGCGGTGCCGGAGGCGGAGTCGTACTCCGCGCGGCGCGAATCCAGGGCGTCGATCAGCCACGACCACGCGACATCGGCGAGCATCGGGTCGGTGCCGATCTCGGTCTCGAGGGGGGCCTGCGCGAAGCAGACGATGCGCCAGGCGCCGCCCCACGCGGACGGCTCCTCCGGATCGTGCAGCAGGATCAGCCGCCCGGTGCCGTAGGGCGAGTCCGCGCCCTCCGCCTCAGGCCGGATGTCTCCGGCGATGGCGAGGGCGTGCGGGGCGACCCCCGAGGGCGCCGGGATCTCGCGGACGACGAGGTCGTCGCGGAACAACGTGTTCCGGACCTCCTCGACGGCGAGATCGAACGGCGAGGGAGTCGTCGGTCGACCATGCTCAGCCACGTCGACAGACTAGGCTGGGGCCTCGATGGTCCACCCCAGGCGCGCCGCATCGCACGGCCCCTCCCCACAGCTCCTCACCGGCATCTCCGCGGCGCTGGGAGCCCTGGGCGCCGCCCTCGTCTTCGTCCTCACCGCGATGGGCCTGGTCTCCGTGCGCGTCGCGCGCCGCGTCGTCACCCCCGCGCCGCGTCAGCCCGACACGATCCTCCGGGGATTGGATGCCGCGGCCCAGACCATCTCGCTGTCCCGCACGGCCGACACCGTGCTGCCCGGCCGGTACGGGCTGTTCGTCACCGGGACCCAGCAGTACCTGAAGGTCGGCTCCGTGCTGTCGGAGGACGCGCAGGTGGTCAAGCGCAAACTGCTGACCCACGTTCCGGAGGGGTCGCACCTCGCCGCCGAGGCCGCCTTCTCGGGCTGGTACTTCTCCCAGCCGGAGGAGCTGCAGCTGCCGTTCACCTCGGAGCTCGTCGGCACGCCGATCGGCCCGTGCCCGGCCTGGCTCTTCCCTGTCGAGGACGCCACGACGTGGGTCATCCAGGTCCACGGCCGCGGCACGACCCGATCCGAGTGCCTCCGCGCGGTGCCGGTCTTCCACGCAGCAGGCATCTCGACCCTCGTGGTGTCGTACCGCAACGACGGCGAGGCGCCGCGCAGCCGGTCGGGCACCTACGGCCTGGGTGCGACGGAGTGGCGGGACGTGGACGCCGCGCTCGGCTTCGCCCGGAGGCGGGGCGCGCAGCGCATCATCCTCATGGGGTGGTCGATGGGCGGCGCGATCGTGCTCCAGCTCGCCCTGTCGTCATCGCACGCCGACGCTGTCGCCGGCATCGTGCTCGAATCGCCCGTCGTCGACTGGCGCACGGTGCTGGACTACCAGGCGCGGCAGCTGAAGCTTCCCGCGCCGATCCCGGAGCTGGCGGTCGGAGCGCTCAAGAACCGGTGGTCGTCGCGGATCGCGGGGTCGCGCACACCCATCCCCTTCGACGCCTTGGATGTGGTCTCGCGGGCAGGAGAGCTGCGGCATCCGACTCTCATCCTGCATTCGGACGACGACGGATTCGTGCCCTCCGACGCGTCGCACCTCCTGGCGGAGGCACGACCGGATCTCGTCGAGCTCGACGTGTTCGAGGTCGCGCGCCACACGAAGCTGTGGAACTACGACCAGGACCGGTGGACGCGCACGATCACCGACTGGCTCGACCGTCAGGGGCTGCGCGGTCCGTCCGGGGAGTGACGCCCGACGTCGTCAGGCGGCGACGGCCGCCGCGACCTGGCGCTGCGCCCGGCGGAGCATGCCCGTCATGCCGGCGATGCGCAGCGGCGAGACGGCGCGGGTCAGCCCGATGGTGAGCGGGTAGTCGGACGGCACGGCGAGGACTTCTTCCGCCGTCAGGCCGGACAGTCCCTGCACGAGGATGCTGGCGAAGCCGCGGGTGGTCGGCGCCTCCATCGGGGCGGTCGCGTGCATCTGGACGATGCCGTCCTCGACAGCCAGCACGATGAAGACCGGCGACTGGCACTCGGCGACGCGCTCGTACATCTCGGGGTGACCCTCGTATCGCTCCGGGACGTCGGGCAGCTCACCGGCGAACTCCAGCAGCAGCTGCAGCCGCTCCGGTTCAGGGAGGGCCAGGAAGTCGTCGCGGATCTCGGCGAGGACGGGGGGGACAGGGGTCTCGGACATCGGTTCCATTCTCCCACGCCGCGTTTCGGCTCGCTCGCGCTAGCGGCGCTGCCGAAACGTCGCAACACGCCGCGACGGGCCGCGAGGGCGCGGCGTGTTGCGACGTCTCGCGAAAGGTCGAGCGGGGCGAGCGCGGCGAGCGACCTAGACGGTGGGGACCTCGCCGGGCTCACTGCCGACCGCGATCGGCACGCGCACGGCGCTGCCCCACTCCGTCCACGAGCCGTCGTAGTTGCGGACGCCGTCGAAGCCGAGCAGGTGCTGCAGCACGAACCACGTGTGGCTGGAGCGCTCGCCGATGCGACAGTAGGCAACGATCTCATCGCCGTCGCGCAGGCCGGCGCCGTCCCGGTAGATCGCGTCGAGCTCGGCGCGCGACCTGAAGCCGCCGTCCTCGGCCACGGCCTTGGCCCACGGCACGCTCTGCGCGGAGGGGATGTGCCCGGCGCGCAGCGCGCCCTCTTCGGGGTAAGCCGGGGCGGAGGTGCGCTCACCCGAGTACTCCTCCGGCGAGCGCACGTCGATGAGCGGCTTGCCCAGGTGCGCGAGCACGTCCTCCTTGTAGGCGCGGAGGGCCGAGTCGTCGCGCTCGACGACCGGGTACTCCGCCGCAGGGCGTGTCGTGGCATCCGTCGTCAGCGGGCGGCCCTCGGCTATCCACTTGTCGCGGCCGCCGTCGAGCAGCCGCACGTCCTCGTGGCCGAACAGCGAGAACACCCACAGGGCGTAGGCGGCCCACCAGTTGTTCTTGTCGCCGTAGATGACGACCGTGTCGTCGCGGGAGATGCCCTTGCGGCTCATCAGCTCGGCGAATCCGGCGCCGTCGACGTAATCGCGCACCACGGGGTCGTTGAGCTCGGTGTGCCAGTCGACCTTGACCGCGCCGGGGATGTGCCCGGTCTCGTAGAGCAGCACGTCTTCATCGGATTCGACCACGACGAGGCCGGGCGCAGCGAGGCGCTCCTGCAGCCAGTCCCCGGTGACGAGACGCTCGGGATGGGCGTACTCGGCGAACTTGCCGGAAGAGGTGTCGGTCTCGACGGTCATGGGGGATCTCCTGATGCGCTGACGCGGAGGGTGCGCCGATGGAACGGCGTAGGGTTGACACCGTCCCTTCGACCCTATGCGCTCGCGGCGGACGCGCATCCGCACAGTAAGACAGCGACACAGGACGGTCTCATGGCCTCGACCCCGACTTCGGCGCGTACCGGTGTCATCCGCCTCTCCGAGCTGTCGCCGAGCGTGTCGGGTGCCGACATGGTGGCCGCGCTCGTGCCGCCGCCGCAGTTCGACGGTGCGACGTTCGAGACGTACCGCGCCGACCCCGCGTACCCCTCCCAGCAGGAGACGAAAGAGACGCTGCAGGCGTTCTCCGGCGCGGGAGCCCCTGCCCCGCGCGGCGGCGGCCTGTTCCGGCGCGCGAAGAAGGTGCCCGAGACCAAGCCCGGCGTCTACCTCGACGGCGGCTTCGGCGTCGGCAAGACCCACCTGCTCGCCTCGATCTACCACGCGATGCCGGCGCGCAGGAAGTACTTCGGCTCGTTCATCGAGTACACCGCCTTGGTCGGCGCCCTGGGCTACCAGAAGACGGTCGAGCTGTTCCGCGGCTCCGACCTGCTCTGCATCGACGAGTTCGAGCTCGACGATCCCGGCGACACGATGGTGATGACCCGTCTCCTCGGCGAGCTCGTCTCCGGCGGCACCAAGATCGCCGCGACCTCCAACACCCCGCCGAACGCGCTCGGCGAGGGCCGCTTCGCCGCGCAGGACTTCCTCCGCGAGATCCAGGCCAT
Source organism: Microbacterium lemovicicum (assembly GCF_003991875.1). Classification (NCBI taxonomy): domain Bacteria; kingdom Bacillati; phylum Actinomycetota; class Actinomycetes; order Micrococcales; family Microbacteriaceae; genus Microbacterium; species Microbacterium lemovicicum. The sequence continues at coordinate 1,516,397 of NZ_CP031423.1, read as the reverse complement.
GAGCGCCCACTTCGAGACGCTCCGCATCGACGGCACCGATTACCGTCAGCGCGCGATCGACGGCCACGCCGTGGTGCTCGACGAGGCGGGATACGAGGCGGCGATGACGGATGCCGCGGCCCGCGGTCTCGTCTCCGATGACGCGTTCGCCGCGCTCATCGCCCACCTGGCCACCGTGCACCCCAGCCGCTACATCCGTCTGCTGGACGGCCTCAGCGTCATCGGCATCCGCGACGTGACGCAGCTGCTCGACCAGGCGGCCGCCCTGCGGCTCGTCGCCTTCATCGACCGCGCGTACGACGCGCAGATCCCGATCCGGGCGACGGGCACGTCGCTCGACCAGGTCTTCGGCGAGGAGATGCTGGGCGGCGGCTACCGCAAGAAGTACCTCCGCGCGATCTCCCGGCTGGTGGCGCTCACGCACGAGTGACCGTGTGCGGCGTCGGCCGCAGCATCCACTCCTCAGTGAGTCGGATCGCACGCCTCCAGCATCGCGAAACGCGATGTTTACGCCAGGGCGTACCGCGTAACCTCCGTGAAACACGACCTGCACGCGGCTCGAAACCCCGTGGCCCGAGACTGGGCGGACCCGACGCGAGAACACTGCGTCCCTGCAGAGAGGTTCCACCCGAGATGGATCAAGGTAACACCGCATTCATCCTGATCGCCGCAGCGCTCGTGCTGCTCATGACGCCGGGTCTGGCGTTCTTCTACGGCGGACTGGTCAAGGCGAAGAGCGTCATCAGCATGATGATGCTCAGCTTCGGGGCCATGGGCCTCATCGGCGTCCTCTGGGTGCTGTACGGCTACGCGATCGCGTTCCCGTCGGCCGACGGACTCGGCGCCCCGTGGTCGATCGACTTCTCGGCCCTCGGGCTCGAGAGCCTGCTGGAGACGCCGGAGGGGGCCGCGTACCCGCCGCTGGCCTTCGTCGCGTTCCAGGCCACCTTCGCGATCATCACCGTCGCCCTCGTCTCCGGCGCCATCGCCGACCGTGCCAAGTTCGGCGCCTGGATGATCTTCGCCGGCCTGTGGGCCACCATCGTCTACTTCCCGGTCGCCAGCTGGGTCTTCAACTTCGGCCTGGCCGATGACGGCAGCTTCGCCTACGGCGGCTGGATCACCTACGGCCTTCAGGAGGCCTTCGGCGTCGGGGCGATCGACTTCGCCGGCGGCACCGCGGTGCACATCAACGCCGGTGCCGCAGCCCTGGCTCTCGCCCTGGTGCTCGGCAAGCGCGTCGGCTTCCAGAAGGGCATCGCCGTCCCGCACAACCCGCCGTTCGTGCTCCTCGGCGCCGGTCTGCTGTGGTTCGGCTGGTTCGGCTTCAACGCCGGCTCCGAGCTCGCCGCCGACGGCACCGCCGCACTCGCCTTCGTCAACACGATCGCCGCTCCCGCCGCAGCCCTGCTGGCGTGGCTCGTCGTCGAGAAGATCAAGGACGGCAAGCCCACCTCGGTCGGTGCCGCCTCGGGCGCTGTCGCGGGTCTCGTCGCCATCACCCCCGCCTGCGCCTCGCTGCAGCCGGTCTGGGCGATCCTCCTCGGCATCGTCGCCGGCGCCGTCTGCGCCCTCGCGATCGAGCTGAAGTTCAAGCTCGGCTTCGACGACTCGCTCGATGTCGTGGGCATCCACCTCGTCGGCGGTCTCATCGGAACGCTGTACCTCGGCTTCTTCGCCAACGGCACCGGTCTGTTCCTCGGTGGCGACGGCACGCAGCTGCTCGTCCAGGCGATCGCCGCCTTCTCGGTGCTGATCTACTCGTTCGTGCTCGCCTTCGTCATCGGCTGGATCATCCAGAAGACGATCGGCTTCCGCGTCAAGAACGAGGACGAGATCGCCGGCATCGACACCGTCGTCCACGGCGAAGAGGGCTACGTCCTCTCCGACGCGCGCGACTGACACACGAAGACACGGAGGGCGTCGCGGGCGACCGCGGCGCCCTTCCGCGTGCCCGGGAGACGACGGCGGCTAGGTTGAGAGTGTGACAGAGCGACGCGGCTGGGCCGGCATCCTCTCCCGCGTCCTGGACGTCGTGAGCTCCGCAACGCGAGGCGCGGACAGCGCTCCGACCGGCACGAGGGCGCCGAAGGCGAGACTGCGGACGGATGCTGCGGCCCCGGGCCCGCGGCGGACTCCCGCCACGCCGGCCGGCCGTGGTGCAGCATCCGAATCTGCGACCGTGGAGGTCGCGCCGCCCGCGCGCGGCGGACTCCGCATCGAGTACACGCCCCACCCCGACGGCGACCCCGACGCCGGCGAGGTCGTGTGGACGTGGGTGCCGTACGAGGAGAACGACGGCCGCGGCAAGGACCGGCCCGTGCTCATCATCGGGCGGCACACCGCGGATCGCGTCTATGCCGTCCGGCTGACGAGCAAGGCGCACGACGGCAGCCGCGACTTCCTGTCGATCGGGTCGGGGGAGTGGGATCCGGCGGGACGTCCGTCATGGGTCGACGTCGAGCAGATCTACAGCGTGCACGAGGCCGGGATGCGACGCGAGGCCGCGGCGCTCGATCCCGCACGCTTCCTCCGGGTCGCGCAGGCGCTTCACAATCGTTATGGCTGGACCATCGCGGTCTGACCGAAGAGGTTCCTATCCTGGCGGTGTGGCCCAGGAAGTCGGCGAACGTCGGAGAGCACCGGTCGGCCGGTGGCTGGTCGTTCTCGTCGCGCTGGTCGTGCCCGTGCTCGTCGCCCTCTCAGGCGTGACGTACGGAGCCTGCTACGACTCCGGCACGGATCCCGACGCCAGCTACTGCACGTCCGGTCCGTTGGTCGCTCCGGGTGCGGCCTGGTTCCTGTGGGGGCTGTGGGGTGTGGTGGCGCTGATCGCCCTCGTGTGGGCTGTGCGCGGCACGCGGCGACGCTGAGCGGAATCGAGAAACCCCCGGACTCGAGCAGGAGTTCCGGGGGAGGTGGTGGGCGATACCAGACTCGAACTGATGACCTCTTCCGTGTGAAGGAAGCGCGCTACCAACTGCGCCAATCGCCCGTCGGCCCGTGGGCCGGGTCCGATGTTACCGGATATCGGCGGCGCATCCGAACGCGGGGTCGCGGAGACACGCGGGTGCGGCGCTGGTTTTGCGCGACGCCGCGGATCGGCTAAAGTCATGGAGTGCCCGGAGCGATCCGGACATGCGGATGTAGCGCAGTTGGTAGCGCACAACCTTGCCAAGGTTGGGGTCGCGAGTTCGAGTCTCGTCATCCGCTCGAGTGTTGAATCCCCTTCGGGACCGGCTCAGCACGTGGGGTCAAACCACACACACGGTGGCGTGGCCGAGCGGCTAGGCACCGGCCTGCAAAGCCGTTTACACGGGTTCGAATCCCGTCGCCACCTCGCTCACAACTGAAAAGCCTGTACAGGCGCGATTGGCGCAGCGGTAGCGCGCTTCCCTGACACGGAAGAGGTCACTGGTTCGATCCCAGTATCGCGCACAAGGAAAGCCCCGCTCCGGCGGGGTTTTTTCGTTCCATGGCGACGACCGTGCCCCTTGCGTGCCTCAGCGTCGAAGTTTCGAGCCTCGGGCAGAGGGGTCGGCGAACGAGTGAGCTCTGCGCGAGGCATGCGACGTATGCGACAGCAGGCAAGCTGCAAGAGCGACACTCAACAGGTAGCAAGACCCGACTCTTCGTTGGTTCCCGGAACCGGTTCTGAGTTCCCGGAACCAGTGCCGTGCAAACGGTTCCCCGGTTCCCACCCCCTATAGGGGGGAACCGGAACCGGAACGGGGAACCCCGTCACGACACGCGGACACGCTAGGCATGCACGCCTAACGGAAGACGTAGTGAATGCGTGTTAATCTCATCGTGATCCGAGGGGCAACCCTCACACTCTCGTCTACGAACGAACCGCACGCGGCGGTAGGCCACTAGGCCGAAGGCGGACACTAGAGCTAGCGGCACGGATCGGCCGAGTCTCCGGGTCACGCTTCCTGATTCATAGGAAGCATCCCGCGATGATTCGTTCGCTCGTCACTCTCGACGAAGCCGCTGCCCACCTGCACGTCTCGGTCAAGACGGTTCGCCGTCGCATCGCTGACGGCACCATTCCCGCCGTTCGTATCGGTCGCCTGATCCGCATTCCCGCGGCGGCGCTCGAGGAGCTCGCTCCCGGCTCGACGATCGACGTCGCGGCACGCGCGAGCTTCCCCGGCTCCTACACGATGAGCCGAGCGTCCGTCGCCGGGTCGATTCTCTTCCTGCGATGACCGCCCATGCCTGCCGAGTGGATCGCTCCCGCGAGACCGGGTCGATCGTGGCCTGCACATGCGGCTTCGCGGTAGGCCCGTTCACCGATCGCGCGCGTGCCCACGAGACCGCCCGTGACCACCGCGAGGCTCACGCGAGCCCGCTCCTCATGACCCCTCGAAACACCCTCCACAGAAAGAAGAAGTGATGCCCTCTCAGATGGTGCGAATCCCTGTCGCTCAGCCGCCCGAGCGGATCGACCACGATGCCGCCCGCCTCGCTGCCGCAAAGATCGTTACGCCGGCCGCCGTGAACTCGCACGGCGTCGAGTTCCTCGGCGCAACAGCGACGGCGACCGGTACAGTCCTCGATTTCCGCGTCTGGACGTGATTGGAGCGACCACCACGCGAACGCCCCCAGCTTCGGCTAGGGGCGTTCTGCTGTGTCGGTCTACATCCGTCCCTCGCCGCGCAAGCCTTCAGGGCACCGTCGATGCGCCTGTGTATATTCGTGTCATGCGTGAGGGGGGATCGCCGTGACCGTCCGCGTGCCCGTGAACCCTAACCTGCTGGCCTGGGCCCTGAACCGTTCGGGGATGAGTACCGAGAGCGCGCGATACGAGCGTTTCTCGCGTTGGGCCGCTGGCGAAGGGCTACCGCCCACGTTCCGACAGCTCGAAGAGTTCGCGAACGCGACTCACGCTCCGTTGGGGTACCTGTTCCTGCCGCAGCCACCCGTCGAGTCGGTCCCCATCCCCGACTTTCGCACAATGCAAAACGCCGCGGTCGCGAGTCCGAGCGCTGATCTACTGGACACCATTTACGAGGCTCAGCAGAGGCAGGACTGGTATCGGGCCTACGCCGTGGATCAGGGGCTCGACCCTCTGCCGTTCGTAGGTTCTGCTGACGTCAGCGATTCTCACGAGCTGGTCGCCGAGGAGATACGTCGAGCTCTCGACTTCAACACTGATCGCCGCGCCCGCTTCTCTTCGTGGGAAGACGCGTTGCGTCAGCTCATCGACGCCGTGGAGCAGACGGGCGTGCTCGTCATGGTTTCGGGGATCGTTGGCAGCAACACGCACCGCGTGCTGCGCCCGAAAGAGTTCCGCGGATTCGCTCTTAGCGACCCGCTGGCCTCGCTCGTATTCATCAACGGCGCCGACACCAAAGCCGCGCAGATCTTCACCCTGATCCATGAGCTCGCTCACATTTGGCTGGGAGAGAGCGCCCTGTCAGACGCTCCAATGGCCCGAGTGACCAGCAATGACCACGAGCTTTGGGCCAACAAGGTTGCCGCTGAGGTACTTGTGCCGATTAGCAGCATCAGAGCCGATTATAGGAACAGCGCCGAGTTGCCCGAGTTGCAACGTTTCGCCCGAATCTACAAAGTGAGCACCCTAGTTGTGCTCAAGCGCATCTACGACGCCGGTTTCCTGCAATGGGACGACTATCGATCCCGCTACAAGACCGAGCTCTCCCGTCTCAAAGAGATCATCGACGCGCGCAAGGGCAGCGGGGGCGACTACTACAACACACAGCCTCTACGGATCAGCCAGACGTTCGCGCGTGCGGTGATTGTGGATGCGATGGAGGGCCGAACGCTTTACCGAGACGCGTTCAGCTTGCTCGGATCGGCCAAGCGCTCAACATTCGAGGGCATGGCCAACAAGCTGGGGGTGGCTTGATGTACTTGCTTGACGCGAATGTGTTCATCCAATCGAATCGCGCGCATTATGGGCTCGATTTCGTTCCGGCATTCTGGGATTGGCTCGATCGCTCATTCGCCGCTGGCCTCCTTCACAGCATTCAGCCGATCGGCGCCGAGATCGCAGCGGGTGGCGACGACCTCTCGGCGTGGGCCGCGAGTAGACCAGGCTTCTTTGTTCCAATGGACGCCGGGTGCGCTAGCAGCCTGACTGCCGTCGCGACGTGGGCTAGCGCCGGCCACTTCACCGCCGCGGCGGTCAGTGGCTTTTTGAGCGTCGCCGACTACCAGCTCGTTGCATACGCGCATGCACATCAGTTGACGGTCGTGACGATGGAGAAGTCTGAGCCAGCCCGCAAAAGCAAGGTCAAGGTGCCCGACGCTTGTATTGCTCACGGCGTGGACTGGACTACCCCGTTCCAAATGCTTCGGGGCGAGAGTGCTTCGTTCGTTCTGGGCGCTTAGGTCAAGATCAGCGACGCGCAGCGCGGGCGGCGAGCTCGTCGTCGCGGTCGGTCGTGTGCTGATAGCGCATGGCGACCGCGAGGCTTGTGTGACCGAGGCGCGCCATGGTCTCGCGAGGCGTGGCTCCCGTCTGGGCGTAGCGGGTGCCCGCGTAGTGCCTCAGGGCGTGGAAGGGCATGTCAGGGCGACCCGCCGCCGTTCGCGCGTCGTTCCAGTGCCGCCAGAAGGTCGCCTGCGCGAGGAAGCTCACCCCGTCGGCGGCGGGGAACAGGAGCGCGTCGCCGATGAGGCCGCGTACGTGCTCGGCGACATCGACGGCGTCTAGTCCGAAGATCGCGACCGAGCGCACGCCGGCGGCCGTCTTCGTGTCGCCCTCGCGGATCGTTCCGGCGGTGCGGACGGCCGCGCGCTTCACGTTGAGTCGCACGTTCGTCGCAAGCCCCTCGTCGTTTCGCTCGATCGTGACGTCTTTCGCCCGCAGGGCGGTCGCCTCCCCATATCGAAGGCCGCCTGCACTGGCGACCACGACGAGGGCGCGATAGCGGGGCGTGATGCTCGAGAGGATCGTCGCGAGCTCGGCGTCGGTGGGCGGCTCGACCTTCTTGCCCGTGCGCGCAGTCTGAGCGCCTTCGACGCGGCAGGGATTCGAGGGGGCGAGGTCTCGAGCGACGGCCGACTTGAAGAGCGTGCTCAGTAATGAATAGGCGCGACTTGCTTGCGTCTTCGTCCCGCTGGCGGTCTGCGCGCCATACCAACGATCGACGACGGTCGTCGTGATCGCGGCGAGGGCGAGCGGGGCGAGGGGCGCAAGCGGGCCGCCCTTGTCGCTCGGCTTGCGGGCATTGGGGGAGCGGAACAGGCGACGGTACTCATCGACCGTGCGATCGCGAAGGTTGCGCGTCGAGAGCCAGGTCTCGAAGTAGGCGCCGAGCGTCTGATCACGGGCGGCACGCTCGGCGGCGACCGCTGCGGGCGACGTCCACGCGCCGCGCGAGATGTCGGCTCGCACGCCGCCTAGCCAGGTGTCGGCGTCGGTCTTCGCCGAGAACGTCATCGGGGCGTTGTAGCGCTCGCCGTCAGGGGCGACATAGCTCGCTTGGTAGCGACCGCTCGGCAGCTTGCGCGTCTTGCCCCACGAGGCCCGGCTCGCTTTGCGCTTCGTCGCCATGCCGTGCCCCTGTCGCCGTGCCCTAACGTGCCCTAGTGGACGGGTATTCGTGTCCATCGGTGTCCACTCATGACCTTAACACCGAGGGCCGCGATCCCGCTCACTGACTGGCGACTCGCTGCAATCTCGCGGATCTTGCCGGCGACTTATGTACTAATTCGATCCCAGTATCGCGCACAGCAAAGCCCCCGGTTCTCCGGGGGTTTTCGTGTTTCCGGGGCGGTGGCGGCCCATCAGCGCCGTATGTGCTCGTCGGGGTAGACATGCCGGATCCGCTCGGCGAAGAAGCGACCGGCGCTGTCCGCCGATATGAGGCCGCGGTGCACGGACGGCGGAACGGCGAAGTACCGGTAGACCTCTCCCGATGTGAAGGCGATCTCCAGCACCGACGTCGTCGGGTCGTAGCCGACCGAGTCGATCGCCGTCGAGTCGACGTGCTCTCTCCGCATCGTCCGAGGCTAGTGCGGCCGCCCAGGGCAGGCCGCGGCATCCTCACGCCATGATGGGTCTCGCACCCTACGAGAGCGGAGACGACGTGGCCGAGACCGCGTTCTATCGACACGGCATCCAGCGCATGAGCGGGCGCAGCACCACCGGGTCGCACCGGGCGGCGACCCCGCTGGAGCTGCTCTTCGACCTGACCTTCGTCGCGGCCTTCGGCGTCGCGGGCAACGAGCTGGCGCACGGCATCGCCGTCGGCCACGGCGGATCAGCCGTCGGCGGCTTCGCCTTCGCCATGGGCGCCATCATCTGGGCGTGGATCAACTACTCCTGGTTCGCCTCGGCGTACGACACCGACGACTGGGTGTTCCGCGTGACGACGATGGTGCAGATGGCGGGCGTCGTCGTGCTCGCCATCGGCATCCCCCCGATGTTCGCCTCGATCGACGAGGGGCTGCCCGTCGACACGGCCGTGCTCGTCGCCGGCTACATCGTGATGCGCCTCGCCATGGTGGCGCAGTGGCTCCGGGCAGCCGCCGGCGATCCGCGGCACCGATCGGTCGCCCTGACCTACGCCGTGGCGGTGAGCATCGCGCAGATCGGCTGGGTGCTCGTCGCGATCCTTCCGCTCGGTGTCACCGGCACCCTCGTGGGCGCGATGCTCCTGTGGGTCATCGAGCTGTCTGGACCGATCGTCGCCGAGCGTCGCGGCATGACGCGCGGCACCGGGTCGACCCCGTGGCATCCGCACCACATCGCCGAGCGCTACAGTCTGCTGGCGATCATCGCGCTGGGGGAGACGGTGCTGGGCACGCTGGCGGCTGCGCAGGCGATCTCCGGCTCAGAGGGCTGGACACTCGACGCCATCGTCGTGATCGCGGCGGGCGTCGCACTCACCTTCGCCCTGTGGTGGACGTACTTCCTGCTCCCCTCGGCGCCGATCCTCGCCGTCGCCCGCGAGCGCTCCTTCCCGTGGGGCTACGGCCACGTCCTGGTCTTCGCCTCGATCGCAGCCGTGGGCGCCGGCCTCCACGTCGTCGGCTACGTCTTCGACGAGCATTACGAGGTCTCGACCGTGACCGCGGTGCTCGCGATGGCGGTCCCGGTGTTCCTCTACCTGACCGCGCTGCTGCTGCTCCACGCCTGGCTGGTGCGCGCCTGGCCCCGCGGAGTCGCGCTGCAGATCGTCTCGCTCGGCCTCACGGTGCTCGCCGTGGTGCTGGCCGTCGCGGGACTGCCCCTCTCGCTGTGCCTGCTCGTGGTGCTGGCCGCCCCGACGAGTCTCGTCGTGGCGTACGAGGCGGGAGCATGGCGCGCGCTCTCGACGCAGCTCGACGACGCCGTGCGACGGGCGACGACCGCGAGCTGAGAGAACGGATGCGGCGACCACCGTTCCGAGCCGCGGACACGCGCTGACAGACTGGCCGCCATGACCACCGCGCGCATCATCGTCCTGTTCGTGCTCGCCGCCGTCGCCGAGATCGGCGGCGCCTGGCTCATCTGGCAGGCCGTCCGCGAGGACAAGGGCTGGTGGCTGGCGGTCCTCGGCGTGATCGCCCTCGGCGCCTACGGCTTCGTCGCCGCCTTCCAGCCGGACGCGAACTTCGGACGGGTGCTCGCCGCCTACGGCGGGGTGTTCGTCGCCGGCTCGCTCGCCTGGGGAATCATCGTGGACGGCTTCGCGCCGACGGTCTGGGACTACGTGGGCTCGGCGGTCGCCCTGCTCGGCGCGGCGATCATCATCCTCGCGCCCGGCGCGTCGACGGCATCGAGCGTCTGAGACCCGAGCCGCGGCATCCGTTCGACGCCCGGAGGAAAACGACGCATGCGGCGTCGATCCATGCCACAGTCAACATATGTTCTCCGCTCTCACCGGCTGGCATCTGCTCATCCTCCTCGTCCTCCTGCTGCCGCTGATCCTCGCCCTCGTGAGCATCGCGCGCAGCACGCGGCTGTCGACCGGGTACAAGGTCATGTGGATCGTGGTCGTCTTCGTGTTCCCGTTCCTCGGCCCGCTCGTCTGGTTCCTGTTCGGACGCAACATGAACCCCGGTCCGTCCACGTCCAGGAGAGCCTGAACGCATGACCACTGAGCTGCCACTGCTGCGGGTCGACTCCTGGACGCCGACGCGCGAGACGCTGCACATGTGGGTGCAGATCATCGGCAAGATGCGCATGGTCAGCACACCGCCGATCAACCACTGGTGGCACGTGCCGCTGTACGTGACGGCGAGCGGCCTCGCCACCGGCTTCGTCCCGTCGCCGGCGGACGGCTGGGATGCGGAGTTCGACCTCGTCGACCACCGTCTGATCCTGCGGACGACAGGCGGAGAGAGCGAGGTGCTTCCGCTGCACGCGCAGTCCGTGGCGTCGTTCTACGCCGACGTCCAGGCGGCCCTCGCGCGCCTCGGTCTGGGCATCCACATCTTCGCCTCGCCCAACGAGGTGCCCGACGCGATCCCGTTCGCGGACGACGAGGTGCACGCGTCCTACGATCCCGACGCCGCGCACGCCTTCTGGCGGCAGCTGCTCTTCGCCCAGCGGGTGCTGCAGCAGTTCCGGGGCGAGTTCATCGGCAAGTGCAGTCCGGTGCACTTCTTCTGGGGAGCCATGGACCTCGCGGTCACCCGCTTCTCCGGCCGCGAGGCGCCGCCGCATCCCGGCGGAGCGCCGAACTGCCCCGACTTCGTCATGCGCGAGGGGTACTCGCATGAGCTGAGCAGCGCGGGCTTCTGGCCCGGCGGCGGCGAAGAGGGCGCGTTCTACTCCTACGCCTACCCCGCCCCCGACGGTTACGCCGACGCGGACGTTCCCGACGGAGCGCGCTACGACACGACGCTGGGGGAGTTCATCCTGCCCCTCGAGGCCGTGCGCGCCGCCGCAGATCCGGAGGGGCTGGTTCTCGACTTCCTGCACGCCACCCACGACGCCGCCGCCCGCCTCGCCCGCTGGCCGTGATCGGCGGCACGCAGCGATGACGGATGCTGCGGCCGCCCGCGATCTCGTCGACCTCATCCGGGAGCGGCTCCGCGAGGCCGCCGACCCGCGGCGGGCGCCCGCACAGCAGGCGTACATGAAGTCGTCGATGCCGTTCCTGGGTGTCACGCTGCCCGCGACGCGGGCCATCGCTCGGACCGTGACCCGCGACCTGACGGATGCTGCGACCCTGCGCGACCTCGTCGAGCACCTGTGGGACGCGGCATCCCATCGGGAAGAGCGGTACGCGGCCCTGGCGGTGCTCTCCTCGCCCCACCTGCGGCGCGATCCGCATCTGCCGGGCCTCATCGAGCGCTTCGTGCGCACCGGACAGTGGTGGGACTACACCGACGAGCTCTCGCACCGCGTCGCCGAGCTCCTCGACGACGACCCGCTGCCCGCCTCCGCGCTCGTCCGCGCGTGGGCGGACGACGGTGACATGTGGATCCGTCGCAGCGCGATCATCGCCCAGCTGGGACGCCGCGCGCGCACCGACGTCGGGCTGCTCGGGGACGTGATCGCCGCGAACACCGACGACCGCGAGTTCTTCGTCCGAAAGGCGATCGGCTGGGCGCTGCGGGACTACGCCCGCACGGATCCCGGCTGGGTGCGCGCCTTCGTCGACGCGCACGGGCTCAGCCCGCTGTCCCGGCGGGAGGCACTGAAGCACCTCGGCGACTGACGGCGCCCGGCGCGCGCCCCGGGTGCGCGCCGGTAGCCTGGACGGGAGCCTTTGGAGATCATCTTGACCGACGTCACCCCCGCCGCCGACAGCTCGTCGCCCCGCGACGGCTTCGCCCTGTTCCCCGACCGTTCCGTGATCGCCCTGCGGGTGAACGGCGAGCTCAAGGACCTCGCGACGGTCCTCACGGACACCGACGTCGTCGAGCCGGTGTCGATCGAGAGCCCGGTCGGCCTCGACATCCTCCGCCACTCGGCCGCACACGTGCTGGCACAGGCCGTCCAGCGGATCAAGCCGCAGGCCGACCTCGGCATCGGGCCGCCGATCCAGGACGGCTTCTACTACGACTTCAAGGTCGACGACCCTTTCACCCCGGAGGACCTCAAGGCCATCAAGAAGGAGATGGAGCGCATCGTCCGCGAGGGCCAGCGCTTCGTCCGCCGTGTCGTCACCGACGACGAGGCCCGCGAGGAGCTCGCCCACGAGCCGTTCAAGCTCGAGCTCATCGGCCTGAAGGGCTCGGCGGCGACCGCCGGCGAAGGCGCCTCGGTCGAGGTCGGCGCGGGCGAGCTGACGATCTACGACAACGTCAACCGCGATGGCGAGACGGTCTGGAAGGACCTCTGCCGCGGACCCCACGTGCCCTCCACCCGCATCATCGGCAACGGCTGGGACCTCACCCGCATGGCGGGCGCCTACTGGCGCGGGAGCGAGAAGAACCCGCAGCTGCAGCGCATCTACGGCACCGCGTGGGCGACCAAGGACGAGCTGCGCGCCTACCAGCAGCGCCTCGAGGAGGCCGCCAAGCGCGATCACCGCAAGCTCGGCCGCGAGCTCGACCTGTTCTCGTTCCCCGAAGAGATCGGCTCGGGCCTCAGCGTCTGGCATCCCCGCGGCGGCATCGTCCGTGGCGAGATGGAGCAGCACGCCCGTCGCCGGCACGTCGCGGGCGGCTACGACTACGTCTACACGCCGCACATCTCGAAGCAGGACCTGTTCCTGCAGTCGAACCACCTCGTCACCTACAAGGAGGGCATGTTCCCGCCCATCGTGATGGACGAGGAGCGCGACGCCGACGGGAACGTCACGAAGCAGGGCCAGGACTACTACCTGAAGCCCATGAACTGCCCGATGCACATCCTGATCTACAAGGAGCGTGCACGCAGCTACCGCGACCTCCCGATGCGCCTGGCCGAGAACGGCACCGTGTACCGCAACGAGCTCTCGGGCGCGCTGCATGGGCTCACCCGCGTGCGCGGCTTCACCCAGGACGACTCCCACCTGTTCGTCACCCCGGAGCAGCTGGAGGAGGAGACGACCCGCGTGCTGGAGTTCGTCATCTCGATGCTCCGCGACTTCGGCCTCGAGGATTTCGAGCTCGAGCTCTCGATGCGCGACGACGAGAAGTCCAAGTGGATCGGCAGCGACGACTTCTGGGAGTACTCCACCAACGCCCTGCGGAACGTCGCGAACGCGAGCGGCCTGAAGGTCACCGAGGTTCCCGGCGAGGCGGCGTTCTACGGTCCGAAGATCGACCTGAAGACGAAGGATGCCATCGGCCGCACCTGGCAGCTGTCGACCGTGCAGGTCGACGTCAACCTGCCCGAGCGGTTCGAGCTGGAGTTCACCGACCGCGACGGTCAGAAGAAGCGCCCCATCATGATCCACCGGGCGCTGTTCGGCTCGATCGAGCGTTTCTTCGCCATCCTGCTCGAGCACTACGCGGGCGCGTTCCCGGTGTGGCTCTCGCCGGTGCAGGTCGTCGCGGTGCCGGTCGCCGCCGACTACGCCGATTACCTCTACGACATCGTCGGCACGCTGCGTGAAGCCGGCGTCCGCGCCGAGGTCGACGCGAGCGACGACCGCATGCAGAAGAAGATCCGCACGCACACCACGCAGAAGGTGCCCATCATGCTCATCGCCGGCGAGCAGGACCGCGCCGGCGGCACGGTGTCGTTCCGGTTCCGCGACGGTTCGCAGGAGAACGGCGTGGCCGTCGAGGCCGCGATCGAGCGCGTGAAGGCCGCCATCGCCACCCATGCGCTCGTGAACACCGCGGAGGACCTCGCGTGACATCCGGCGCCGGCGCCTCGGGGACGGATGCCGGGGGAGCGGATGCCGCGGACGCCCGGCTCGTCGACGCGGCGCGTCTGCCGGGCGCCCCCGACGCGTTCCAGCGACTGTGGACCCCGCACCGCATGGCCTACATCCAGGCCGGTCCGCAGGCGATGCGCGATGAGTGTCCGTTCTGCGCGGCGCCGAAGATGTCGGACGAGGACGGCCTGATCGTCGCGCGCGGGAAGACCGCTTACGTGCTGCTCAACCTGTTCCCGTACAACTCGGGCCATCTGCTGGTATGCCCGTACCGCCACATTCCCCTGTACGACGAGGCGACCGCCGAGGAGGTCGCCGAGATCGGCGAGCTCACGCAGATCGGCATGCGCGTGCTGCGCTCGGTGTCGCACGCCGACGGCTTCAACCTGGGGATGAATCAGGGCGCCGTGGCCGGCGCGGGCGTCGACGGGCACCTGCACCAGCACATCGTGCCGCGGTGGGCGACCGACGCGAACTTCTTCCCGATCATCGCGCGCACCAAGGCGCTGCCGCAGCTGCTCGGCGACGTGCGGGTCGCGGTGGCCGAGGCCTGGCCGACGCAGCGCTGAGCGGGACGATCCGGGCGCTCTCGTCCCGTCGCTGCGCTCCTCGCTGGACGAGCGGGATCGCCCGTCGAGCTGAGCGGATCGGATCGCGACGCGTCAGCGCACCTGCCGCACGGTGAACTGCATCCGCGGGTGCGCGTAGGCCTCCTGCGACTCCACCAGCTTGAGCTCGCGGGAACCGGAGTCCAGCGTCGTCTGCAGCAGGTCGAAGACGCTCGACGTCGTGCGTGCCAGCGCGTCCGCGGCGTCGCCCGTGCGGCGGTAGTGCGCGGTGAACAGCGCCGCGGTGACGTCGCCCGAGCCGTTCGCCTTCATCGGCAGCCGGGGCGTCTGCACGATCCACGCTCCGGTGTCGTCGACGACGAGCATCTCGATCGTGCCCTCCTCGGCGTCCGGCCGCTCCACGCTGGTGACGAGCACCGTCCGGGGGCCGGTCGCGCGGACCGCGTCCACCGACGCGAGGGTCGATTCGATGCTGTCCGGCTCGGTGCCGGTGAGGAAGCCGAGCTCGAACTGGTTCGGCGTGATGATGTCGGCGGCGGGGACGACCCGCTCGCGCAGGAGGATCGGGATGGCGGGTGCGACGAAGCATCCGGATCTCGCATTCCCCATCACGGGGTCGCACGCGTACACGGCCGACGGGTTCGCCGCCTTCACGCGCGCGACGGCGTCGAGGATGACGTCGCCGATGCCCTCGCCGCCCTGATAGCCCGACAGCACGACATCGATCTCGCCGAAGACACCGCGATCCTCGATGCCCCTGATGACCTCGCGCACGTCATCGGGGCTGATGAGGGGTCCGCGCCACGCTCCGTAGCCGGTGTGGTTGGAGAAGTTCACCGTGTAGACGGGGAGCACCTCGACGCCGATGCGCTGCAGCGGGAAGACCGCCGCGGAGTTGCCGACGTGGCCGTAGGCGACCGCGGACTGGATGGAGAGGATCTTCATCCTCCGATCCTCCCACCTCCCGCGCAGGTCACCGCTGTGCGCGGGATCCCGCGGTCGTGACCGCCGCGGCCAGATCGTCGGCCAGCTGATCGGCATCGGCATCATCCAGCTGGTGCACGGTGAGACGGAGGTGGGTGGATGCCTCTCCGTCGAGCACGAACTCGTCGCCCGTCCGCGCCAGCCATCCCCGGCGCATGAGGCCGGCCGACACCTCCGCGGCCGGGGCGCCGAGCGGCACCCACAGGTTCAGCCCGTCGCGCACCTCGGCCGGCAGCCCCCGTGCGGCGAGGCGGTCGGCGAAGGCGGTGTTGCGGTCGGCGTAGTGCGTGCGGGCGCCCTCGATGCCCGCGAGCACCTGCTCGTCGGTCATCAGCGCGTGCGTGAGGCGCTGCAGCAGGTGGCTCACCCAGGTGGTGCCGGGGGTGAGCCGGGTGGCGAGCGCGTCGGCGGTGTCGGGGTCGGACGCCGTCACGGCGAGGCACATGTCAGGGCCGAGGAACTTGGACACCGAGCGGATGACCGCCCATCGCCGGTGCTGAGGGCCGATGACCGAGTGCAGCTCGGTCCGGGCGAGGGCCGAGAAGTGGTCGTCCTCGATGATGAGCACGAACGGGTGGTCGCCGAGCACGTCGCGCAGCGCCGCCGCGCGTCCGGCGCTCAGGCTCGCCCCGGTCGGATTCTGCGCGCGGGGCGTGAGGATGACGGCGCGCACCCCCTGCTCGAGCGCGGAGCGCAGTCCGTCGACCGTCATGCCCTCGGCGTCGACGGGCACCGCCACCGGACGGTAGCCGGCGAGGCGGACGGTGTGGATGCTGGGCAGGAAGCACGGATCCTCGAGCGCCACCGCATCGTCGCGGTTCAGCGCCTGGGCCAGCAGCCGCTCGACCGCATCGGCCGCGCCGCTGGTGATCGTGAGACGCATGTCGTCGGGAGCCAGGGCCCCCGACATCCATTCCCGCGCCCATGACTCGAGCGCCGGATCGATGACCGGCTCGCCGTAGAGCACCGGGCGACCGGCGACGCGGTCCAGCACGCCGGTGAGGCGGGGGATGAGGTCGGGGTCGGGGTTGCCGGTGCCGACGTCGCGCAGCACGCTGTCGGCGGCGAATCCCTCCTGTGCCACGGGTGCCGACTCCGCGACGCGGGTGCCGCCCCGGCCCCGCGTCACGACGACGCCGGCCTGCGTGAGCTGCCGGTACGCGGCGACCGCCGTGTTGCGGTTGACGCCCAGCGTCTCGGCGAGCGCGCGCACGGAGGGGAGCGCGTCGCCGGGTCGCAGCGCGCCCCGTTCGACCAGAGTGCGCAGGCTGCCCGCGATCTCGGCCGCCGTCCGCCCTGTGATGCCCGTGTCCATGCGACCTCCGTCCTCCAACCTACGATGCGGCCCATGCTAGCTTTTGGCCTAGGTCAATATCCCGACCTGGACCAGTCACATCGCGCGCCGGCGGCGCGCCGCCGAGAGGAACGCCATGAGCACCGCGGACACCGGAACCGGACGCGTCAAGCGCGGCCTCGCAGAGATGCTCAAGGGCGGCGTCATCATGGACGTCGTCACGGCCGAGCAGGCCCGCATCGCGGAGGACGCCGGAGCGGTCGCCGTCATGGCGCTCGAGCGCGTGCCCGCCGACATCCGCGCCCAGGGCGGCGTCTCGCGCATGAGCGACCCCGACATGATCGACAGCATCATCGAGACGGTCTCCATCCCGGTGATGGCCAAGGCGCGCATCGGCCACTTCGTCGAGGCCCAGGTGCTGCAGGAGCTGGGTGTCGACTACATCGACGAGTCCGAGGTGCTCTCACCCGCCGACTACGTGAACCACATCGACAAGTGGAACTTCACGGTGCCCTTCGTCTGCGGCGCGACCACGCTGGGCGAGGCGCTGCGTCGCATCACGGAGGGCGCCGCGATGATCCGCTCGAAGGGCGAGGCCGGCACCGGCGACGTCTCGGAGGCCACCAAGCACATCCGCACCATCCAGGGCGAGATCAACCACCTGCGCTCGCTCTCGAAGGACGAGCTCTACGTCGCGGCGAAGAACCTGCAGGCGCCGTACGAGCTCGTGGCCGAAGTCGCGGCCACCGGATCCCTCCCCGTGGTGCTCTTCGTCGCCGGCGGCGTGGCCACCCCTGCGGATGCCGCCATGATGATGCAGCTCGGAGCCGACGGCGTCTTCGTCGGCTCGGGCATCTTCAAGTCGGGCAACCCCGCCCAGCGCGCGGCAGCCATCGTGAAGGCGACGACGTTCTTCGACGACGCGAAGGTCGTCGCCGAGGTCTCGCGCGGCCTCGGCGAGGCGATGGTCGGCATCAACGTCAGCGACCTCCCCGCCCCGCACCGCCTCGCCGAGCGCGGCTGGTAGCGGACGCCGGGCGATTCGTGTCGACGGCATCCGCACGCGTCGGGGTCCTCGCGCTGCAGGGCGATGTCCGTGAGCACGCCCGCGTGCTCACGGCGCTCGGCGCGGACGTGGTGCTCGTCCGTCGCCCCGAGGAGCTCGCCGAGGTCGGGGGGCTCGTGCTCCCCGGCGGGGAGTCGAGCGTCATCGACAAGCTGTCGCGCCTGTTCGGCATGCGCGAGCCCATCCGCGAGGCGATCGCCGGCGGGATGCCCGTCTACGGCACCTGCGCCGGACTCATCCTCCTCGCCGACGAACTCCTCGACGGCATCGCCGGCCAGCAGACCTTCGGGGGTCTGGATGCGGCCGTGCGCCGGAACGCCTTCGGGAGTCAGGCCGACTCCTTCGAGACGGAACTCGACGTGCCCGCCCTCGGC
Source organism: Microbacterium lemovicicum (assembly GCF_003991875.1). Lineage (NCBI taxonomy): Bacteria > Bacillati > Actinomycetota > Actinomycetes > Micrococcales > Microbacteriaceae > Microbacterium > Microbacterium lemovicicum. Next base: position 1,498,389 of record NZ_CP031423.1, on the reverse strand, counting down.
ACGCCGCCGGTGCACGCGACCTTCATCCGGGCGCCCGTCATCGAACGCGTCGGTCCCTCCGTCGACGTGCTCGCCGCCCTCGACGACGGTCGCATCGTCGCCGCCCAGCAGGGCCCTCTGCTCGGGACGGCGTTCCATCCCGAGGTCGCGGGGGAGCACCGGTTCCACCGGCGCTTCCTCGAGCTCGTCACAGCGGCGTGATGGGGGAGTCCCGCAGTACAGTGCGGGCATGAGCACGACGTGGGTGGCCCTGCTGCGCGGGGTGAATGTGGGCGGCGTGACGGTCCGGTCGGCCGACCTCGCCGCGATGTTCCGTGATCTGGGGCACGCGGAGGTGCGCACCTTCCTCGCCAGCGGCAACGTCCGATTCGAGACGGATGACGCGCCTTCCCGCCGCAGCGCCCTGAAAGCGAGCATCGAGAAGGCCCTGCGCGAGCGCTTCGGCTACGACGCGTGGATCGTGCTGCTCACCCGCGCGGAGCTCGAAAACGCCGTGACCGCGTTCCCCTTCGACGCCGACGATGATGGACGCCAGCCGTACGTGCTGTTCTCGTCGGATGCCGCGGTGCTCGCCGAACTGGCGGAGGCCGCGGCATCCCTCTCCGACACCGAGACCGATCCGGTCGCAGAGGGGAAGGGCGTCCTGTACTGGAGCCCGCCGAAGGGACGCACGCTGGAACGCCGTTCGCGAAGGTGATCGGGCGCGCCCGCTACAAGAGCACCACCACGAACCGCAACCTGCGCACGCTGGTGAAGATCACCGCCTGACGACGCCGGAAGCGGATGCGCCGCGCTCTGCCCGCGACGCCCCGCGTCGTAGACTGGAGGAATGTCCGGCCACTCCAAGTGGGCGACGACGAAGCACAAGAAGGCCGTCATCGACAGCCGTCGCGCCAAGTCGTTCGCCAAGCTCATCAAGAACATCGAAGTCGCCGCCAAGATGGGCGGCGCCGACCTCGCAGGAAACCCGACCCTTCAGGACGCGATCCAGAAGGCGAAGAAGACCTCGGTCCCCAACGACAACATCGACCGCGCCGTCAAGCGCGGCGCGGGACTCACCGGTGAGTCCATCGAGTACACGACGATCATGTACGAGGGCTACGGACCGAACGGCGTCGCACTGCTGATCGAGTGCCTCACCGACAACAAGAACCGCGCCGCCGCCGAGGTGCGCACCGCCATGACCCGCAACGGCGGCACCATGGCCGACCCGGGCAGCGTCTCGTACAACTTCCACCGCAAGGGCGTCATCGTCGTCGGCGGCGAGGAGACCAGCGAGGACGACGTCATGCTCGCGGTGCTCGAGGCCGGCGCGGAAGACGTCGAGCCGCACCCGCAGGGATTCGAGATCGTCACCGAGGCCAGCGACCTGGTCACCGTGCGCTCCGCCCTGCAGGACGCCGGCATCGACTACGAGTCGGCCGACGTCGAGTGGGTGCCCGGCCTCAAGGTCGAGATCGACGTCGACACCGCCCGCAAGGTGTTCCGTCTCATCGACGCGCTGGAGGACAGCGACGACGTGCAGAACGTGTACTCGAACTTCGACCTCACCGCCGAGGTGCAGGCGGAGCTCGAGAACGACGAGTAGGACACCGCGCGCCTCGTCGGCACGCATGCGACCCGCACGTAGCGTGAGGGGGTGACGACGACTCCCACCCGGCGCATCCTGGGCATCGACCCGGGCCTCACGCGCTGCGGTGTCGGCATCGTCGACGTCGCACGGGACCGTTCGGCCACGCTCGTGCACCTCGGCGTCATCCGGTCGCACCCCGACCTGCCCATCGAGCAGCGGCTGGCGCTGATCGGCGCCGGCATCCGTGCCGTGATCGCCGAGCACCGTCCGGACGTGGTGGCGGTCGAGCGCGTGTTCGCGCAGCAGAACCGCAGCACCGTCATGGGCACCGCGCAGGCCAGCGGCATCGCCCTGCTGATCGCCGCCGAGAACGGACTGCCGGCCGCGACCCACACGCCCTCCGAGGTCAAGGCCGCCATCACCGGGTACGGCAACGCCGACAAGCGCCAGGTGCAGACGATGGTCGCCCGCGTACTCCGGATGGACGAGCTGCCGACCCCGGCGGACGCCGCGGACGCGCTCGCCCTGGCGATGTGCCACGCGTGGCGGGGGACGCCGACGACCGCCTCCTCCGGCGCTGCCCTGACACCGGCGCAGCGGGCGTGGGCGAACGCTGAGAAGGCCTCGCGGCGCTGATCATCGTCGGCGGTGCTGGCCGAGTGTCGCTCGAACAAACCTGCGAACCGGTCCGTAGACTCGACGCATGATCTCCACCCTCCGCGGCACGGCCGTGCACATCGAGCCGGATGCCGTGGTGCTCGACGTCGGCGGTGTCGGCTTCACCGTGGCGGTCACGCCCCAGGTCTCGCGGTCGGCGCACCTCGGCCAGACGCTCCACCTGCACACGCAGCTGATCGTCCGGGAGGACGCGTTCTCGCTGTTCGGCTTCTCCAGCCGCGAGGAGCTCGTCGTCTTCGTGCAGCTGCTCAGCGTCTCGGGCGTCGGGCCGAAGTCGGCGCTCGGCGTGCTGTCCGGTCTCAGCGTCGACCAGATCGCCGAGGCGGTCGCGGCCGACGACGACGCGCCCTTCCGCCGCGTCTCGGGCATCGGCCCGAAGACCGCGAAGCTCATCGTCGTGCAGCTGGCCGGCAAGCTGGCGCCCCCGCGGAGCACGTCGACGCCGGACGCGTCGCCCGACATCGTCGTGCAGGTGACTCAGGCGCTCGTGGGACTGGGCTGGTCGGAGCGCGTCGCGGCGGAGGCCGTCGCCGGCGTCGCCGAAGACGCGTCGGCGGTAGACCGCGCATCGGTGCCGGCGCTCCTGCGCCTCACGCTGTCCGTGCTGGGCCCGGCGCGCAAGGAGCCCGTGGGTGGCTGACGCGCGCGACGCCGCTGAGCCGGCGGACGAGACGGAACTGGCCATCGAGGGTGCGCTGCGCCCGATGTCGCTGGCCGAGTTCGTCGGTCAGCAGAAGGTGCGAGGACAGCTCCAGCTCCTGCTCGATGCCGCGCGCATCCAGGAGCGCGCCCCCGACCACATCCTGCTGTCCGGCCCTCCCGGGCTCGGCAAGACGACCCTGGCGATGATCGTGGCGCACGAGAGCGGGCGCCCGCTGCGCCTCTCGAGCGGTCCGGCGATCCAGCACGCGGGAGACCTCGCCGCGCTCCTGTCGAGCCTCACTCCGGGTGAAGTGCTGTTCATCGACGAGATCCACCGCATGGCGCGCTCGGCGGAGGAGATGCTGTACCTCGCGATGGAGGACTTCCGCATCGACATCATGGTCGGCAAGGGAGCCGGTGCCACCAGCATCCCTCTCGATCTCTCACCCTTCACCCTGGTGGGCGCCACGACGCGCTCCGGGCTCCTGCCCAATCCGCTGCGCGACCGCTTCGGCTTCACCGCCCATCTCGAGTACTACGAGCCGGAGGAGCTCGAGCGGGTCGTCGAGCGCTCCGCGGCCATGCTGAACGTCGACCTGCCCCGGTCGGCGCGTGCTGAGATCGCACGGCGCTCGCGCGGCACGCCCCGCATCGCCAACCGCCTGCTGCGCCGCGTGCGCGACTACATCGTCGTGCACGGCTCTGCCAGCAGCTCCGGAGTCGACCTCGGAACCGTCCGCGCCGCGTTGGAGCTGTACGACGTCGACGACATCGGGCTCGACCGGCTCGACCGTGCCGTGCTCGACGCGCTCGTCCGACGGTTCCGCGGGGGACCCGTGGGGCTCGGCACACTGTCGGTCGCCGTGGGGGAGGAGTCCGACACCATCGAGTCGGTGGTCGAGTCCTACCTCGTGCGGATCGGCTTCATCGGCCGCACTCCCCGAGGACGGATCGCGATGCCCGAGGCCTACGCGCACCTGGGCGTGCCGCACCCCGACGGTGCGCTCAGATTCGATGACCTATAATTCCTGAAGGCTTTCGCCTGATTCCCTTGCATGGCAGTGCCGCCTGGCGCGCCCCACTCGAAAGGTGCCCACCTCTCTCATGAGCTTCGCGGACTTCTTCGGCCAGTACGGCCTGATCATCCTCCTCGTCCTGCTGCTGGTCTTCATGTTCTATTCGTCGCGTCGTCGCGTGCAGAAGCAGAAGGTGGAGCAGGAGCAGAAGGCCCGTCAGACCGTGCCCGGCGCCGAGGTGCTGCTGCAGGGAGGCCTCTACGGCACCATCGTCGAGTTCGACCCCGACAACCTCGACCAGCCCGCGCTCGTCGAGATCGCCCCGGGCGTCGACATCAAGGTGCACAGCCAGGCCATTCTGCGCGTCGTCAACCCGGCCGAGGGTCTTGTGACCGAGGACGAGTTCATCGAGGCCGAGGCCAGCGAGGCGGAGTACATCGCCGGCGTCGCCGGCGGTGACATCACGTCGATCAGCGACGACCAGCGCATCGCAGAGAGCCGCCGCACGACCGCGGACGCCGATGCCCGCATCGACCCCGACGTGCCCGGCACCAAGCCCCAGGCCTGACACCCCGCCCTTCGGGGCGACCGAGAAAGCTGACCCTCCTTGGCCACTTCCACTCCCGTCCGGCATGCCTGGCGTGCGCTGACCGGACTCCTGGTCGTCACCGCGCTGCTCTTCGGCATCAACGCGCTCGGCGTCTACGTCTTCGGCAAGAGCTCCTGGACGCCCGAGCTCGCTCTCGACCTCCAGGGCGGCACGCAGATCATCCTCGCCGCCCAGACCACCGACGGCGCCGACCCCAACCCGGAGCAGCTCGCCCAGGCCGTCACGATCATCCGCCAGCGTGTGGATGCCTCGGGTGTCGGCGAGGCGGATGTCACGACCGAGGGCGGCAAGAACATCGTCGTCCAGATCCCCGGTCAGGCCGACGACGCCACCCGCCAGCGCATCCAGGCCTCCGCCCAGCTGCAGCTGCGCGCGGTGCTGTTCACCGGCTCGCCGGCCACGTCGTTCGTCGGCGATGACGGGCAGGCCACGCCCTACCCGACGCCCGATCCCTCGCTCGCGGCCACGCCGACGGCGTCGCCCACCAACGGCAGCGACCCGTCGTGGATCACGCCGAAGCTGCAGGCGGAGTACCTGTCGTACGACTGCTCCGACACGGCCAACGACCCGGCATCCGCTCCCAAGGACCAGCCGCTCATCACGTGCGACGACGCCGGGTCGGTGAAGTACGTCCTCGGACCGGTCGAGCTCGACGGGTCATCGATCTCGGACGCCACGTTCGGACTGCAGACCACCAACGGCCAGTGGGCCGTCAACCTCAAGTTCAACGACGCCGGCACGAGCACGTTCGGTCAGATCAGCCAGCGGCTCTACGGCGCCACGGCGCCCCTGAACCAGTTCGCGTTCGTCCTGGACGGCAAGGTCCTCTCGGCCCCGTCGATGAACGGCATCATCCTCGACGGCAATCCGAGCATCACGGGCAGCTTCACCCAGGACTCGGCGAAGGTGCTGGCCGACCAGCTGAAGTACGGCGCACTGCCGCTCAGCTTCGAGGTGGTCAGCTCCGACACGATCTCGGCGACCCTCGGCTCCCAGCAGCTGCAGATCGGTCTCATCGCCGGCATCATCGGCCTGATCCTGGTGGCGGTCTACTCGCTGATCGTCTACCGCGCCCTCGGCTTCGTCATCATCGCCTCGCTCGCGGTGATGGGCGTGCTGTCGTACGTGGCGCTGTGCATCCTCGCGTGGCGCATGGGCTTCCGCCTGTCGCTCGCCGGCGTCGCGGGCCTCATCGTGACGATCGGCTTCACCGCCGACTCGTTCATCGTGTACTTCGAGCGCATCCGAGACGAGCTGCGCGACGGGAAGTCGATCACCGGCGCCGTCGAGGACGGCTGGTCGCGTGCACGCCGCACGATCTACATCTCGAAGTCGATCAACATCCTGGCCGCGATCGTGCTGTACATCCTCGCGGACGCGACGGTGAAGGGCTTCGCCTTCACGCTCGGCCTCACGACGGTCATCGACATCCTGATCTTCATCCTGTTCACGCACCCCGTGATGCAGCTGCTCGCCCGTTCGCGCTTCTTCGGCTCCGGCCACCCGCTGTCGGGCATGGACCCGAACGCCCTCGGCGCGGTCTATCGCGGACGCGCGGAGTTCCGCGCCCCCGCCGTGGCCGCCGCCGGGTCGCAGGCCCGCAAGGCGACCAAGTCCCGCGGTGAGGCGGAGCGTCGCCAGACGATCGCCGAGCGCAAGCGCGCCGAACAGGCCGCCGCAGGCCGCAAGAGCACCACATCGGATTCGACCGCGAAGGAGGGGGACGACTGATGCGCTCCATGAATCAGCTCGGCAACGACCTCTACACCGGCAAGACGTCCTTCCCGTTCGTCGGCCGTCGGCGCGTGTGGTTCATCATCGCCGCCGTCCTCGTCATCGCCTCCGTGCTCGTGCCGCTCGTGCGACCGGTGCAGTTCTCCATCGAGTTCACCGGAGGATCGCAGTTCACCGTGTCGGGCGTCGAGTCGCCCGACCAGGCGGCGGCCACCGAGGCCGTGCAGACGGTCGTCGCCACCGCCACGACCAAGGTGACCACGGTCGGCACCACAGCCGTCCGCGTGCAGACCGATCAGCTCACGCCCGAGGAGACCCGCGCCGTCACCACGGCTCTCGCCGACGCCTACAGCGTCCCGGAGAGCGAGGTCACGGCATCCTTCATCGGACCCAGCTGGGGAGCCGACGTCACCCGCCAGTCCCTCTGGGGCCTGGCCATCTTCCTCGCTCTGACCTTCATCATCCTCGCGCTTTACTTCCGCACCTGGAAGATGTCGGCCGCGGCGATCGTCGGCGTCGTCGACGTGCTCGTGATCACGATCGGCGTCTACGCGCTGGCCGGATTCGAGATCTCTCCTGCCGCCGTCATCGGATTCCTCACGATCCTGTCGTACTCCCTCTACGACACGACGGTCGTCTTCGACAAGATCCGCGAGAACACGCGGGAAGACGGTGAGATCTCGGGTCGCACCTTCGGCGAGTCGGTGAACCTCGCGGTGAACCAGACGCTGATCCGCTCGATCAACACGACCGTCGTCGCGATCCTGCCCGTCGGCGCGATCCTGTTCATCGGCGCCTTCGCCTTCGGCGCGCAGACCCTCAGCGACATCTCGCTGTCGATCTTCGTCGGAACGATCGTCGCCGCCTACTCGACGATTTTCGTGGCCGCTCCGCTGTACTCCCTGTTCCGCGAGAACGAGCCCGCCACCAAGGCGCGGGATGCTCGCGTGCGGGCCTCGCGCGAGAAGGCGGGCATCCCCGCCTAGACATCTGACGCCCGCGTGCCGGGCGTAGGATGGGGAGATTCGACCGGAGGGGGCGAGATCGCGTGACCGAGACCGTTCCGGCCCCGTCGTCGCTGCGCCGGCTCGTTCCGCGCATCTTCTCTCGCTCGGCGCGACGCGACGACGTCGAGCAGCTGATGCGAACGGTGCGCACGCACCATCCCAAGGGCGATCTGGCGATCATCGAGCGCGCCTACGCGGTCGCGCAACGCGCGCACGAAGGGCAGAAGCGTCAGAGCGGCGAGCCGTACATCACGCACCCCCTCGCCGTCGCGCAGATCCTCGCCGACCTCGGGCTCGGTCCGAAGGCGATCGCCGCCGCGCTTCTCCACGACACGGTGGAAGACACCGACTACAGCCTCGACGAGCTGACGGCTGAGTTCGGCGACGAGGTCGCCATGCTCGTGGACGGCGTGACCAAGCTCGACAAGGTCAAGTACGGCGAGAGCGCGCAGGCCGAGACGGTCCGCAAGATGATCGTGGCGATGTCGCGCGACATCCGCGTGCTCCTCATCAAGCTCGCCGACCGCCTGCACAACGCCCGCACGTGGGGCTTCGTGCCGCCGGAGAAGTCCCGCCGCAAGGCGACCGAGACGATCGAGATCTACGCTCCGCTGGCCCATCGGCTCGGCATCCAGGCGATCAAGTCGGAGCTCGAGGACCTGTCGTTCGCGGTGCTGCATCCGAAGCTCTACGCCGAGATCGAAAGCCTGGTCAAGCAGCGCACGCCGCAGCGCGAGCAGTACGTGCACAGCGTGATCGACGCGGTCGACGCCGACCTGCGCGACCTCCGCATCCGCGGGCGCGTGATGGGGCGGCCGAAGCAGCTCTACTCCGTGTACCAGAAGATGGTGGTGCGCGGCCGCGAGTTCGACGACATCTACGACCTCATCGGCATCCGCGTGCTCGTGAACACGGTGCGCGACTGCTACGCCGTGCTCGGCTCGCTGCACGCGCGGTGGACGCCGCTGCCTGGTCGCTTCAAGGACTACATCGCCACGCCGAAGTTCAACCTGTACCAGTCGCTGCACACCACGGTGATCGGTCCCGGCGGTCGCACGGTCGAGATCCAGATCCGCACCAACGAGATGCACCAGCAGGCCGAGTACGGTGTCGCGGCGCACTGGAAGTACAAGGAGCGGATGACCGGCGGCAAGACCGACGACAAGTCCGTCGACGCCGACATGGTCTGGCTCGCGCACATCTCCGACTGGCAGGCCGAGACCGCCGACCCCGGTGAGTTCCTCGACTCGCTGCGGTTCGAGATCGGCGCCAAAGAGGTCTACGTCTTCACGCCGAAGGGCCGCGTGATCGGACTGCCCACCGGCGCCACCCCCGTCGACTTCGCCTACGCCGTGCACACCGAGATCGGCCACCGCACGATGGGCGCCAAGGTCAACGGGCGCCTCGTACCGCTCGAGTCCGAGCTGCAGTCCGGCGACGTGGTGGAGGTCTTCACCTCCAAGAACCCCGACGCCGGCCCCAGTCAGGACTGGCTCGGCTTCGTCAAGAGCACCCGCGCGCGCAACAAGATCCGCGGCTGGTTCACGAAGGAGCGCCGCGAAGAGGCCGTCGAGCAGGGCAAGGAGGCCATCGCGCGCGCGATGCGGCGCCAGAACCTGCCCCTGCAGCGGCTGATGAGCCAGGACTCCTTCGCGGACGTCGCCCGCCAGCTCCGCTACGAGGACGTCTCGGCCCTCTACGCCGCCGTCGGCGAGGGTCACGTGTCGACCCAGTCGGTGATCGAGAAGGTCACCGCGCTGGTCAGCTCGAACGACACCTCGACCGGCCCCATCGACCTGCCGGGCGTCGGACGCTCGCGGCGCCCCCGCGACGGCGACTCCGGCGTGCTCGTGCGCGGCGCGCCCGACATCCTGGTCAAGCTCGCCAAGTGCTGCACACCGGTGCCCGGTGACGAGGTCGTCGGCTTCGTCACGCGGGGGAGCGGCGTGTCCGTGCACCGCGCGGACTGCACGAATGTCAAGTCGCTGCTGAACGACCCGGAGCGCGTCATCGAGGTCGAGTGGGCCCCGACGACCAAAAGCGTCTTCCTGGTGCACATCCAGGTCGAGGCGCTTGATCGCTCCGGCCTGCTGAGCGACGTCACCCGCGTGCTCAGCGAGCATCACGTCAACATCCTCTCGGCGACGGTGTCGACGACGAACGACCGACTGGCGCTCAGCCGGTTCGTCTTCGAGATGGGCGACATCGTGCACCTCGATCGCGTGCTCAACGCCGTCCGCCGCATCGACGCCGTGTACGACGTCTACCGCGTCACCACGTCGTAGACCCCGTCACCACGTCGTAGACCGCGTCACCACGTCGTCGCGTTCGTCACCGCGTCCTTCGACGAGTGTCGCCGCGGCCTCGACCGGCGTCGCCGTCTCACCGTTCTCCTTCCGCGGGGCTTCGCGATCCGCCGCCATCGTGCGCGCCGCGAGCCCGGCCAGGAGCGCGAGGGCCGAGCGCTTGCGTGGGAGCGGGCCGTGCGCATCGAGCCACTCGGCTGCGCGGCCGACGAGCCCGGGCTCGGCGTCGGCCAGCAGTCGCGCGGCGATCGTGTGCGCGTCGTCGGGGGTGCGCGCGCAGTCGGCGAGCGTCCGCACGGGATCGGTGACCTGCACCCCGCCGAGGAGCATCAGGTCGTCGGGGTGCACGCGCAGGTCGCGGTAGATCCGTCTCCGATCGATGACCTGATGGACCCGCCAGGCGACCGCGCGCTGAACGGTGTGTCGCGCGGGCGGGTCGGGGAGGGCGCCGTGCACCCAGGCCGCCGACAGGTGCGTGGCGGCGAGCGTGGCGCCCAGCAGGCCCTCCAGCGATGCGGCCCGGAGCGCCGCGGTCTCGACGGCGTCCGCCGGGATCCACCCCTCGCCGAGCTCCACCACGTGCCCGTCGAGGCGTGCGGCGCACAGTTCGGCACCGGAGAGCCGGGTGCCGGCAAAGTAGAGGAACGGGGACGTCATGCACGCCAGCGTTGCGCACGCGCGGCATCCGTGGGACGACGTCCGGCCGACATGTGGAGAGCCGGCCCTCCCCGGATGAGGGGGAGGACCGGCTCTCCGGACGGGCGGACGCCGCGGGTCAGCCGCCGACGGCGCGGAGCCAGGCCTTGCGGGCCTCGAGCGCCTCGGCGGCGCGTGCCTGCGCCTTCTTGTCACCGGACGCGGTCGCCGCGGCGAGCTCCTGCTCGAGCTTCTCGATCGCGTCGGTGAGCTGGCGCGTCATGTCGTTGGCGCGCGCCTTCGTCTCGGGGTTGTTGCGCTTCCACTCGACGTCTTCGCGACCGCGCAGCGCGGTCTCGATCTTGCGGAGCTCGTCGTCGAGAGCGCGCTCCTTGTCACGGGGGAAGATGCGTCCGATCTCGTCCCAGCGACGCTGGATGCCCGTCAGCAGCGTGCGGGCCTTACCGGGGTTCGACTCGTCGGCGACGGTGCGGGCCTCGGCGAGCAGCTCGCGCTTGGCGGCGATCTTCTCCTGCGAGGCCTCGGTCTCGGCGGCCTCGCGCTCTCCGCGGGCGGAGTACAGCGCGTCGCCGGCAGCCTTGAAGCGCGCCCACAGGGCGTCGTCCACCTTCTTGCCCGCGCGACCGGCGGTCTTCCACTGGTCGAGCAGCTCACGGTACGCGCCGATGCCGTCCTCGCCCTTGGGCGCGAGGGCCTCGGCCTTCTCGACGAGGCGCGTCTTGCGCTCCTTGACGCCCTTGTGCTCCTCGTCGAGGCCGGCGTAGAACTCGCGACGGTGCTTGTCGACGATCGAGCGGGCATCGCGGAATCGCTTCCACAGCTGCTGCCCGGTCGACCGGGGCAACCGGGGACCGTCCTGCTGATGCGCCTGCCACTGCTCGAACAGCGACGCCAGATCGGCGGACGCCTGCTTCCACTGGATGCTCTTCGGATCACGGGCCGCGAGCGCCTCGGCCTTCTCGACGAGCTCGGTGCGGAAGCGGACTGCCTCCTGCACCGCCTCCTTGGCGGCGGCGGCCTCCGACTCGGAGTCAGCCGCCAGCTCGGAGGTGAGCACGCTCAGGCGCGCATCGAGCCGGGCGAGGTCTCCGACGGCGGCTGCGCCCACGACGCGGCCGCGGAGAGCCTCTGCGGTGGACCGGAGGTCGGACGCCGAGGCGCCGCCCGCCCGATGACGGCCCTCGAGGAGCGTCACCTCACTGGCGAGGTCGGAGAACTTCCGCTCGAAGTAGGCGAGGGCCTCAGCAGGGGTGCCATCGGGGTACTGCCCGACGACGCGCCACTCGGAACCCTCGCGGACCGACACGGTGCCGTCGTCCTCGACGCGGCCCCAGGGCTCGGTCGAGGAGGACTCGGTCGCGGCGGCGGGCGCCGTCGGCTGCGGAGCGCGGGGGAGCGGGGGGCGCGGAGCCGGGCGCGGCGACGGGCTCGGCCGCGGCGCCGGAGTGGCTGCGGGCGCGGGGGCGGGGGGAGCCTCGTCGGTCGGGGCGGCGTCAGCCGGAGCCTCGTCTGCCGGCGCGGCGTCAGCGGCAGCGTCATCAGCGGGAGCGTCATCAGCGGGAACAGAGGCGGATGCTGCAGCCGGGGCCTCGGCGGACGAGGAGACCTCGATGTCGGGGTCCTCTCCAGTGACCTCGGCGTCGCCGGTCACCGCGGGCTCGGTCTCGTCGGCGGCCGTCTCGACCGTCGACGGCGCCTCCGCATCGGCGGGCACCTCGACGTCGGGCGCCTCGGCGATGACGCTCGCGACGGAGTCGGCCGCGGACGGCTCCGCCACCGTCGGGGCGGTCTCCGGAGCGGGAGCCTCTTCGGCGGCGGGCGATCCGTCGACGGGGGACGCCTCCTCGACGGACGGCTCCTCGACGGAGGGCGCGTCGTCGACGGACACGTCGGCGCCCTCGCCGGCGGTGTCGGCCGGGGACGACTCGTCCACGGGGGTCGCGGACTCCTCGACGGGCGCCACGGCGCCCTCCGGGGTCTCGGGCTGAACGGGAGTGGACTCTGCAGCGGCAGTCACGGGAGGCACCTCAATGCGGCTCGCGCCGCCTGTGGGGGATGGACGCGATCGAGCCTACCGGTGGGTCCGCGCCGCCGGGAATCCCGCGGTCAGGGCGCGGTGGTGGGCGTGGCGGCCGGGTCGGGCACCTCGGTCGGGACGGGTGCGTCGGTCGGCACGGGCTCGGTCGGCGCGGGCGCGTCTTCGGCAGGCACCGTGGCGGAGGGCGCGGGCGACTCCACCGGAGGCGGCACACCGGGGCCTGACACGTAGTACGCGGTCTGCAAGCCGGCGATGCCGAGTATCACGAGGCCGCCGATGATGCCGAAGAGGAGGTTATCGCGCCGGCGGCGGCGGATCAGCCCGTCGTGGAAGGACAACCGCGCCGTGTAGAGCCGCGCTCGTTCGCGCTCGGCGCGCGTGCCGCGCTCCCTGCCCCCGCTGGTGGTCACGCCGGCCCCTCTCGGTCGCGGATCCTCCGGACGCCGACGATCCTACGGCGCGGCGCGGCGGCGAGCCAAAACCGGGGAGGAGGGTCGCGGGCGCTCCGACACGACCGGGCGTCGGATGCCGCGACTAGCCTGGACGGGTGACTCCGACCTCCGCGCTGTTCCAGGGCCAGACGCCCCTGGCCGTGCGGATGAGGCCGACCTCCCTCGACGAGGTCGCCGGCCAGTCGCACCTGTTGCGACCCGGGTCTCCGCTCGTGGCTCTGGCGAATGCGGATGCCGCGGCATCCGCTGTCTCGGTCATCCTGTGGGGTCCTCCCGGCACCGGCAAGACGACGCTCGCGCAGGCGATCGCCCGCTCGTCCGGACGGCGTTTCGTCGAGCTGTCGGCGGTCACCGCAGGCGTGAAAGACGTTCGCGAGGTGATGCAGGAGGCGCTCAACCAACGCGACCTGTACGGGCAGTCGACGATCCTCTTCCTCGACGAGATCCACCGCTTCACGAAGGCGCAGCAGGACGCGCTGCTCCCCGGCGTCGAGAACGGGTGGGTCATCCTCATCGCCGCCACCACGGAGAACCCCTCGTTCTCCGTGATCTCGCCGCTGCTGTCGCGCTCCCTCCTCCTGACGCTGCGCGCGCTCAGCGACGACGACCTCGGCGCCCTCGTCGACCGTGCGGTCAGCGACCCGCGAGGTCTCGCCGGCGCTGTCGTGCTCGACGACGAGGCGCGGACGGCGGTCGTCCGGCTGGCGTCGGGCGACGCCCGTCGTGCGCTCACCGCACTCGAAGCCGCTTCGTCGATGGCCGCGCCGGCGGAGGGGTCCGACGAGCCGCCCGTGGTCACGGCCGAGCACATCGCCCAGGCCGTCGACCGCGCCCTGCTGCGCTACGACCGCCAGGGCGACGAGCACTACGACGTCATCAGCGCCTTCATCAAGTCGATCCGCGGATCGGACGTGGACGCGGCGATGCACTACCTCGCGCGCATGGTGGAGGCGGGGGAGGACCCCCGGTTCATCGCGCGGCGGCTGGTCATCTCGGCCGCGGAGGACATCGGGCTCGCCGACCCGCAGGCCCTGCAGATCGCCGTCGCCGCCGCCGACGCGGTCGCCTTCATCGGCATGCCCGAGGGACGCATCCCCCTCGCCGAGGCGACCGCCTATCTTGCGACGACCGCGAAGTCCAACGCCGCCTACAACGCCATCAATCAGGCGATCGCCGACGTGCGCGCCGGCGGATTCGGCCGGGTGCCGGCACCGCTCCGCGACGCGCACTATCCGGGGGCCAAGCGCCTCGGGCACGGCAAGGGCTACCGCTACCCGCACGACAGCGACATCGGCATCGTCGCGCAGCAGCACCTCCCCGACGAGCTGCGCGGGCGCCGCTACTACGAGCCGACGAACCACGGCGCGGAGCGTGACGTGCAGGCCCGACTCGAGAAGATCCGGCGGATCCTCGACGGGCAGTGAGGGCGTGTCGACTCGCTGCGCTCGCTCGACGGAGGGGCGACAGTCACGAATCGGCGCACGGACCGGGCTCTGGTAGGCTGAACCGGCTCGAAACGCTGTTTTCGGGCATCCCCTCTCCTCTTGATCCACCTTTCGGCGTGCCCCGGCGTGCAGTCCGAGCAGGGCGAGGAGAAGCGGATACGTCCGTGAGCCGCGACAGTCGCGGCCACGTCATCGGAAGGAGAACTTCGTGGCTACGAAGTCCCAGGACCGCCGCAAGGTCCGCCTGTCACGCGCACTCGGCATCGCGCTGACCCCCAAGGCCGCCCGCTACCTCGAGAAGCGTCCCTACGCTCCCGGCGAGCACGGTCGCACCAAGCGCAAGCAGGACAGCGACTACGCCGTCCGTCTCCGCGAGAAGCAGCGTCTGCGCGAGCAGTACGGCATCCGCGAGAAGCAGATGCGCAACACGTTCAACGAGGCCCGCCGCAAGGACGGCCTGACCGGTGAGAACCTGGTCGAGCTGCTCGAGATGCGTCTGGACGCGCTCGTCGTCCGCTCCGGCTTCGCCCGCACCACCGCGCAGGCGCGCCAGATGGTCGTGCACCGCCACATCCTGGTCGACGGCCAGCTCGTGGACCGCCCGTCCTTCCGCGTCAAGCCCGGACAGCTCATCCACGTCAAGGCCAAGTCCGAGGGCACCGAGCCCTTCCAGGTCGCAGCCGCCGGCGGCCACGCCGACGTTCTGCCCCCCGTCCCGGGCTACATCGAGGTCGAGCTCGACAAGCTGCAGGCGCGTCTCGTGCGTCGCCCCAAGCGCGCCGAAGTGCCCGTCACCTGTGACGTGCAGCTCGTCGTCGAGTACTACGCGGCGCGCTAGCGTCGCGGCCGGCCGTGGGCGCGTCAGCGCCCGCGTCCGGATGAGCACAGCTCACTCACCCGCTGCCCGCCGACTCGGCCGGCAGCGCACGCGAAGGACGCCGGTCACCCGGCGTCCTTCGTCGTTTCCGCCTACGATGGGGACACCGCGACCGCGGCCCCCACGCTTAGGAAGTGATGACTGTGAAGAGTCTGCTCTGGTTCCTGCTCGGCATCGGCGGCGGCTTCGTCGCCGCTCACCTGGTCAACAAGGACCCGCGGGGGCATGAGCTCCTCGCCGAGGTCGACTCGCGCATCAGCGAGTTCACCGACGCCGTGGGCGACGCCTACCGCGAGCAGGAGTCCCGCTTCTCCGAGATCGTCGGCGGGGTGCGCGGCGCAGCAGCCGACGCCGTGGGCTCCGTCAAGGAGGTCGCGTCCGACGTCGTCGACAAGGCGAAGGATGTCGCGTCCGACGTGTCCGACAAGGCGAAGGATGTCGCGTCCGACGTGTCCGACAAGGCCCAGGACGTGGCCTCCGATGCCGCCGACACGGCTCAGGATGTCGCATCCGACGTCGCCGACAAGGCGGAAGACGCCACCGACAAGGCCAAGGACGTGGCATCCGACGTCGCCGACAAGGCCGCCGACGCCGCCGACAAGGCTCAGGACGCGGCATCCGACGCCCACGAGACCGTCAAGGTCGCCGGCGAGGGGACGCACGACGCCACCCGCGAGGCCATCGAGCACGTGAAGCAGGCGGCCGACGAGGCGCACGACGCCGCCGGCTCCGACAAGAACTGACCCCCTCCGCACGCAGACCTCGGGCGACCGAGGTCTGACCCCTGCCCTGACAAGGACGACATGCAGACCGCCGAGATCGCCTCCCGCTTCCTGGACTTCTTCGAGAAGCGGGGGCACACCATCGTGCCGTCGGCCTCGCTCGTCGCCGACGACCCGGCGCTGCTGTTCACCGTCGCCGGCATGGTGCCGTTCATCCCGTATCTGAGCGGCGTCGTCCCGCCGCCCTACCCCCGCGCGGCCGACGTGCAGAAGTGCATCCGCACCAACGACATCGAAGAGGTCGGCAAGACCCCGCGGCACGGCACCTTCTTCCAGATGCTGGGCAACTGGTCGTTCGGCGACTACTTCAAGGCCGACGCCATCCGCTACGCGTGGGAGCTGCTCACCGGCCCCGAGTCCGACGGCGGCCTCGGATTCGACCCGAAGGACCTGTGGGTCACCGTCTACAAGGACGACGACGAGGCGTACGGACTGTGGCGCGACATCGCGGGCCTCCCCGAGGACCGCATCCAGCGTCTGGACAAGGACACGAACTACTGGAGCACCGGACTGCCGGGGCCTGCCGGCCCCTGCTCGGAGATCTTCTACGACCAGGGACCGGAATACGGCGTCGACGGCGGACCGGCCACCGATGACGACCGCTACGTCGAGATCTGGAACCTCGTGTTCATGCAGTACGAGATCACCAACGTGACCTCGAAGTACGACTTCGACATCGTCGGAGAGCTGCCCAACCGCAACATCGACACGGGCATGGGGCTCGAGCGCATCGCCTTCATCAAGCAGGGCGTGCAGAACATGTACGAGACCGACCAGGTGCGTCCGGTGCTCGACGTGGCGGCGACCCTGTCGGGCAAGACCTACGGCGCCGACCACGAGGACGACGTGCGGCTGCGCATCATCGCCGACCACGTGCGGTCCTCGCTCATGCTGCTCTCGGACGGCGTCACGCCCTCGAACGAGGGCCGGGGCTACATCCTGCGCCGCATCATGCGCCGCGCCATCCGCTCGATGCGCCTCCTGGGCGTGGAGGGCGCGAGCTTCCCCGAGCTGTTCGCGGCGTCGCGCGACGCGATGAAGGCCGCCTACCCCGAGGTCGAGACCGAGTATGCGCGCCTGTCGGCGTACGCCGTCGCCGAGGAGCAGACGTTCCTCCGCACGCTGGCGGCGGGCTCCAGCATCCTGGACCAGTCCGTCGTGCAGACGAAGGATGCCGGGGGCACCGCCCTGTCGGGGTCGGAGGCCTTCCTCCTCCACGACACGTACGGCTTCCCCATCGACCTCACGCTCGAGATCGCCGAGGAGGCGGGTCTCACGGTCGATCGCGACGCCTTCGACTCGCTCATGCTCGAGCAGAGGACCCGCGCCAAGGCCGACGCACGGGCGCGCAAGGGCGCCATCGCCGACCAGAGCGTGTACCGCGAGGTGCGCGCGCAGGGCGAGACGGTCTTCACCGGCTACACCGACCTGGAGACCGAGTCGAGCGTGTTGGGGATCCTGGTGGACGGACGCTCCGTCGACCGCGCGGTGCAGGGCCAGATCGCCGAGGTCATCCTCGCCGAGACGTCGCTGTACGCGGAATCCGGCGGTCAGGTCGCCGACAAGGGCGTCATCGTCGGTCCGGGCTTCGAGCTCGAGGTGCTCGACGTGCAGCGCCCCGTGCCCGGGCTCATCAGCCACACGGTCGAGGTCTCCATCGGCGAGGTCGGCGTGGGGCAGCCCGCGGCGTCGGTCGTCGACGCGGTCAACCGCCACTCCGCGCAGCAGGCCCACTCGGCCACGCACCTCGTGCACGCCGCCATCCGCGACACGCTGGGCCGCAGCGCGACCCAGACCGGCTCGCTCAACCGCGCCGGCTACATGCGCTTCGACTTCAACTGGAGCTCGGCCCTGTCGCCCGAGACGCGCTCGGAGATCGAGGAGATCGCCAACAATGCGGTGCGCGACAACCTCGAGGTGACCACGCGCGTCATGTCGCTCGACGAGGCGAAGGCGGCCGGCGCGATGGCCCTGTTCGGCGAGAAGTACGGCACCACCGTGCGGATGGTGGACATCGGCGGTCCGTGGTCGCGCGAGCTCTGCGGTGGCACGCATGTGTCACGCAGCTCGGAGATCGGACTCGTGAACCTCGTCGGCGAGTCGTCGGTCGGCGCCTCCAACCGGCGCGTCGAAGCCCTCGTCGGACTCGACGCCTTCCGCGACCTGGCGGCCGAGCGCGCCATCGTCTCGCAGCTCACGTCGACGCTCAAGACGCCCCGCGACCAGCTGGCCACGCGCATCGCGGAGCTCTCCGCCAACCTCAAGGCCGCCGAGAAGAAGATCGCGGCCTTCGAGGCCAGGGCGATGGCCGACCGCGCGCCCGCCCTCGCGCAGAAGGCGGCGGATGCCGGGGGCATCAGTCTCGTCGCCGAGTCGATCGGGGCCGCGGGCTCGGGAGACGACGTCCGCACCCTGGCGCTCCAGGTGCGGGACCGCCTCGGCACGGCGCCCGGTGCCGTCGCCCTCGGCGCCGTCGTGAACGACCGACCCGTCGTCATCGTCGCCACCAACGAGCCCGGCCGTGCCGCCGGCGCGAAGGCCGGAGCGCTCGCGAAGCTCGCCGCCGGCGTGCTCGGCGGCGGCGGCGGCGGCCGCGACGACGTCGCGCAGGGCGGGGGAGCGGACGCCTCGCAGCTGCCCGCCGCGCTCACGGCCATCCGCAGCGCGCTGGAGTCGGCGACCCGGTGACGGACTTCCGCCGCGGCGTACGCATCGGTGTGGACGTGGGGAAGGCCCGCGTCGGGGTCGCGCGCAGCGACCCCGACGGCCTGCTCGCCGTCCCCGTCGAGACGGTGCCGCGCGCGAAGGCCGCCGTGGCGCGGATCACGGCCCTCGCGGACGAGTACGCGGCGACGGAGATCCTGGTCGGACTGCCGCTGAACATGCGGGGCGAGGACACCGCCTCCACGCAGGACGCGCGGGACTTCGCGGCCGCGGTGGCCGCGGCATCCGTCGTGCCCGTCCGCCTCGTCGACGAGCGCCTGAGCACCGTGTCTGCGCATGCGGCGCTGAGAGATGCGGGCAGATCCCAGCGAAACTCTCGTAGCATTGTCGATCAGGTCGCGGCGGTCGTCCTGCTGCAGCAGGCTCTCGACGTCGAGAAGAGCAGCGGCCGACCACCCGGAACCCCCGTCCCCCCGGCCCAGGAGTCCGCCTGACATGCCCGATTCGCCCTCGCCGTTCGACGATCCGTTCGCGGATCTGTTCGGCAAGCTCCCTGATCCCCGGGCCGGCTCCGCAGCCGCCGGCGCTGCCGATCGCCCGTCGGCCGACGCGTCCTCGAACGGCGCTCCGGAGCCTCGCGGAGAGAAGCGAGCGGATGCCGCGGCGCCGCCGGTCTCGCGACGCGCCGCCCGTGCTGCGGCCGCTCCCGCCGACGAGACGCCGCCCCGCCCGGCGCCGTACGACCGCGTCGAGCAGGCGCGCCCGGTGGGCGCACCCCGCGCGCCGGAGACCGTCGGCGCCGCGGCGGCCGGTGCGCGTCCGTCCTCCGTGGCCACCGCTCCCGAGCGCTCGCGGACGGCCGACGCCCACGCCACCGCGGCGACGGCGACCCTGGACGACCTCTTCACCGGGGCGCGCACGACAGACGAGCTCGGCGCCCCGCCCCCGCCGCCCAACCGGCGCAAGCGGCGCATCGGCGGCTGGATCGCCTTGGCGATCGTCGTGCTGCTCGTCGGCGGCGTCGCTGCCGGCGGCGCGTACGTCTGGAACACCTACCAGGACAAGATCCGCGCCTTCATGGGGTGGGAGGAGTCGCAGGAGTTCGACGCGGGTGCTGCCGAAGGAGACGCGATCATCACCATCGCGCAGGGCGACACCGGCCTGCCGATCTCGCAGCACCTCTTCGACGCCGGCGTCACCAAGACGCCGACCGCGTTCTACGACTACCTCATCGACACCTCGCAGAACCCACCGTTCATCCCGGGCGTCTTCAAGCTGCAGAAGCAGATGACGTCCGAGGCCGCGCTGGCGGCGCTGCTGAATCCGGCGAGCAAGATGGAGAACGGCGCGCAGCTGCGCGAAGGCCTCACGGTCGCGCAGTCGCTGCCGATCCTCGCCGACGGCATCGGCATCCCGCTCGCCGACCTGCAGGCCGCCGTGGCCGACCCGTCGGCGTACGGCGTCACCGCGTCCAGCCTCGAAGGCTGGCTGTTCCCCGCCACGTACGAGTTCAACCCGGGGGTCACGGCCTCCGAGGTCATCACGCGCCTCGTCGACCGCACGATCGAGTCGCTCGACAAGGCCGGCGTGCCGGTGGAGGACCGCGAGCGCGTGCTCACGGTCGCGTCTATCATCCAGCGCGAGGCGCGGTTCGAGCAGGACTTCTACAAGGTCTCGCGGGTCATCGAGAACCGTCTCGACCCCTCCAACAGGGAGACCTTCGGACTGCTGCAGATGGACTCGACGGCCCAGTACGGGTACGGCGAGAACCACGACGGCACCGTGAGCAGCTCGGCCGAGGCCCTCGCGGACCCGAACCCGTGGAACACGTACGTGAACGCCGGTCTGCCGGTCGGCCCGATCGCCAACCCCGGCGATCTCGCCATCGACGCCGCGATGCACCCCGTCGACGGCCCGTGGCTGTACTTCGTGACGGTCGATCTCGATACGGGCGAGACGGTGTTCACCACGAATCTCACCGACCACAACGCCGCCGTGAAGCAGTGGCAGGCGTGGTGCGCCGATCACCCGGACTCGGGGTGCTGACCGCCGGCGACCGGCTGGCGGTCTGGGGCGAACCGATCGCCCACAGCCGCTCACCTCAGCTCCACGCCGCGGCTTACGCCCGGCTGGGGTGGCGGTGGACGTACGGACGGCGGCAGGTCGCGGCATCCGGATTCGACGAGGCCCTGGCCTCTCTCGACGACGCCTGGCGCGGGCTGTCGCTCACGTACCCCCTGAAGTCCGTCGCCTTCGCCGCCGCGGCCACCCGTGACCGCCGCGCCGAGCTCACTGCCGCCGTGAACACCCTCCTGCTGACGCCCGGCGGTCCCCACGGGTTCAACACCGATGTCGGCGGCATCGTCGGCGCCCTGGCCGATGAGGGCATGACCGCCGTGGAGAGCGCCCGCATCATCGGCGCGGGGGCGACGGCCACCTCGGCCCTCGTCGCGCTCGCGGAGCTCGGCGCCGAGCGCGTCGAGGTGGTCGCGCGCCGCCCCGAGGCCGCCGCAGCGCTGATGACGCTGGGGGAGGAGCTGGGTGTCGGGGTCACCGCCGCGCCGCTCCCGCAGGCCGAGGCGGTCGCCGTCCCGCTCACCGTCGCGACGCTCCCGGGCGACGCCGCGATGCCGGATGCCGCGGCACGGACCCTCGCGACGTCGGGGGGTCTGCTGCTCGACGTGGTGTACGGCACGTGGCCCACCGCCCTGGCGACGGTGTGGCAGGAGGGGGGCGGACGCGCCGTGCCTGGACTCGGGATGCTGCTGCATCAGGCCGTCCTGCAGATGCGGGTGTTCTCGACCGGGCGCACCGACGAGCCGCTGCCCGACGAGGCGGACGTGCTCGCCGTCATGCGCCGCGCGGCCGTGGGAGACTAGGGGGATGCTCCGCGTGCTCACGGCCGGCGAATCGCACGGCCCCGAACTCGTCGCCATCATGGAGGGCCTGCCCTCGGGTGTGCCCATCACCCTGACGGCGATCCGTGCCGACCTCGCTCGACGCAAGCTCGGCTACGGCCGCGGCTCCCGCATGAAGTTCGAGGAGGACGAGCTGTCGCTGTCCAGCGGCGTCGTCCACGGCCTCAGCCTCGGCAGCCCCATCGCACTGCGCATCGGCAACACCGAGTGGCCCAAGTGGATCGAGGTGATGAGCCCCGAGCCCATCGATCTCACCGACCGCTCGCGCGGGCGCGGTGCGGCCCTCACCCGCCCCCGCCCCGGTCACGCCGATCTGGTCGGCATGCAGAAGTACGACTTCGACGAGGCCCGGCCGATCCTCGAGCGCGCAAGCGCCCGTGAGACGGCGGCCCGCGTCGCCCTCGGCGCCGTCGCCCGCGCGTTCCTCGGAGAGCTCGGCATCCGCCTGGTCAGCCACACGCTGTCCATCGGACCGGTGCGGGTGCCCGATGACGCGCGGCTCCCGTCCCCCGACGACGTCGACGCGCTCGACGCCGATCCGCTGCGCTGCTTCGACGCCGCGACCTCCGCGCGCATGGTCGCCGAGGTCGACGACGCCCGCAAGGACGGCGACACCCTCGGTGGCATCGTCGAGGTGCTCGCCTACGGTCTCCCGCCGGGGCTCGGCTCGCACGTGCACTGGGACCGCCGCCTCGACGCGAAGCTCGCGCAGGCGATCATGAGCATCCAGGCCATCAAGGGCGTCGAAGTCGGCGACGGCTTCCTCACGACCACGCGCCGCGGCTCGCAGGCCCACGACGAGCTCTTCGCCACCGACGACGGCATCACCCGCTCGACCGACCGCGCCGGCGGCACCGAGGGCGGCATGTCCACGGGCACCGTGCTGCGCGTGCGGGCGGGCATGAAGCCGATCGCCACCGTGCCGCACGCCCTGCGCACCATCGACGTCGCCACGGGCGAGACGGCCGCCGCGCACCACCAGCGCTCCGACGTCTGCGCCGTGCCCGCCGCCGGTGTCGTGGCGGAGGCCATGGTCGCGATCGTGCTGGCGGAGGTCGTGCTCGAGAAGTTCGGCGGCGACAGCGTCGGCGAGACCCGACGCAACCTGCGCGGCTACCTCGACGCCATTCCCGCCACGCTCCAGACCGCCGCCGCGAGCGATCCCGCCCTCGCGGGCGCATGAGCGGCACGCACCCCGCGCTGGTGCTGATCGGCCCCATGGGCGCCGGCAAGACGAGCATCGGCCGGCGTGTGGCCAAGGCCCTGCAGGTGCCGTTCTACGACTCCGACATCGCGGTGATCCGCGACCACGGACCGATCGAGACGATCTTCGCCGAGCACGGTGAGCCGCAGTTCCGCGAGTGGGAGAAGGATGCGGTGCTCGCCGGTCTCGCCCAGGGCGGCGTCGTCGCGCTCGGCGGGGGAGCGGTGCTGCACGAGGGCAGCCGCGCCGCGCTCGCCGACCACCGGGTGGTGCTGCTGACGGTGGAGCCGCGCGTGGTGGCCGGTCGCGTGCGCGACAGCGCCCGCCCGCTGCTGCGCGGCCCTGCGGCCGAGCCCGGGCTGCCCAGCGCGCCGACCGATCCCATGACCCGCTGGACCGAGATCCTGCGCGCGCGGCGGCCCGTCTACGAGGCCGTCGCCGACGTGACCTTCGACACCTCGCACGGCCCGCTGCAGCAGGTGGCCGACGCCATCGTGGCATGGGCCCGCGACCCCCGCACCCCCGCCCCTCCAGGACAGGACACCCCGCATGAGCGATGACACCACCACGATCTCCGTCGCCGGGGAAGCGCCGTACGACGTCACCGTCGGACGCGGACTGCTCGCGGGCGTCGGCGCCATGCTGCCGCCGGAGGCGCGCAAGGTGCTCATCGTGCACCCGCCGACGCTGTCGGCCCAGGCCGAGTCGCTGCGCGAGATCCTGCGCGCCGACCGCGAGGTGCTGCTGGCCGAGATCCCCGACGCGGAGCAGGGCAAGCGCATCGAGGTCGCGGCCTTCTGCTGGCAGGTGCTCGGCCAGGCCGACTTCACGCGGACGGACGTCGTCGTCGGCTTCGGCGGCGGCGCGGTCACCGATCTCGCGGGCTTCGTCGCCGCCACCTGGCTGCGCGGCGTCGCGCTCGTGCAGGTGCCGACCACCGTGCTCGGCATGGTCGACGCGGCCGTCGGCGGCAAGACGGGGGTCAACACCGCGGAGGGCAAAAACCTGGTCGGCGCCTTCTGGCCGCCGCGCGCGGTGGTCTGCGACCTCGACCTGCTCGAGAGCCTCTCGCGCAACGAGACCGTCGCCGGCTTCGCCGAGGTGGTGAAGGCGGGTCTCATCTGGCATCCGGAGATCCTCGACCTCATCGAGGCCGACCACGTCGCCGCCACCGACCCGCAGAGCGCCGCATTCCGCCGCTGCATCGAGCTGGCGATCGACATGAAGGCGCGTGTCGTCGGAGAGGACCTGCGCGAGGCGAACCTGCGCGAAGTGCTCAACTACGGCCACACCCTCGGTCACGCGATCGAGCACGCCGAGCGCTACCGGTGGCGGCACGGCGCCGCCATCTCCGTGGGGATGGTCTTCGCCGCCGAGCTGTCGCGACTTGCGGGCCGGCTGCCGGATGCCGCGGCGCAGCGTCACCGCGACATCCTCGACACACTCGGGCTTCCCACCTCCTACCGCGCGGGCGCCTGGCCGCAGCTGCTGGCGACGATGCAGCGCGACAAGAAGAGCCGCGGCGGGATGCTGCGCTTCATCGTGCTCGACGACATCGCGCGTCCGACGGTGCTGCAGGCCCCCGACGAGTCGCTCCTCTTCGCCGCCTATCAGGAGGTCGGCGCGTGACGTCCTCCCGATGACGGGCTCGCCGCTCCGCCCCCGCGTCGCGGAGGTCGCCTAGCATCGGACCATGGTGAGGAAGCCTCCGAGCACGGACATCGACGAGCGGGACGTCCGCGTCTCGCACCCCAAGAAGGTCGCGGTGGGGGTGCCGGCGGTGCTGCACGCGCTGCAGATCTCCGAGGCGCAGATGGGCGCCGCCCGCACGGTGCGCACGCTCTCGCGCATCAACCAGAAGGACGGCTTCGACTGTCCCGGCTGTGCGTGGCCGGAGGAGGACAAGCGCCACATCGCGGAGTTCTGCGAGAACGGCGCGAAGGCGGTGGCCGAGGAGGCGACCGTGCGCCGCGTGGATGCGGCGTTCTTCGCCCAGCACTCCGTGGCCGAGCTCGGCGGCCACGACGACTGGTGGCTGGGTCAGCAGGGCCGGCTCACGCGCCCGATGATCCTCGACGAGGGCGCCACGCACTACCGCGAGGCGAGCTGGGACGAGGCGCTCACGACGGTGGCCGACGCGCTGAAAGCGCTCGACGACCCCGATGAGGCCACGTTCTACACGTCCGGCCGCACCTCCAACGAGGCGGCGTTCCTCTACCAGCTGCTCGTGCGCGGGCTCGGCACGAACAACCTGCCCGACTGCTCGAACATGTGCCACGAGTCCAGCGGCACGGCGCTCGTCGAGACGCTCGGCATCGGCAAGGGCACCGTCTCCATCGAAGACGTGCACCAGGCGGAGCTGATCATCGTGGCGGGTCAGAATCCCGGCACGAACCATCCGCGCATGCTCAGCGCGCTGGAGAAGGCGAAGGCGAACGGCGCCACCATCGTCGCGGTGAACCCGCTGCCGGAGGCCGGGCTCATCCGATTCGAGAACCCGCAGACCCCCCGCGGCGTCATCCTCGGGGGCACCCGCATCGCCGACGACTTCGTGCAGATCCGCCTCGGCGGAGATCAGGCGCTGTTCCAGGCCATCGGCAAGCATCTGCTCGAGCGCGAGCGCGCCGACGGCGCGGTGTTCGACCACGACTTCATCGCCCGGCACACCAGCGGGCTCGACGACTACCTCGCGCAGCTCGACGCCGTGGAGTGGTCGGAGCTGGAGGCCGCGACCGGGCAGTCGGAGGCCGACCTCCGTCGCGTCGGCGAGCGCGTCCGCACGTCTGAGGCGACGATCGTGTGCTGGGCCATGGGGCTGACGCAGCATCCGCATTCCGTCCCCACCCTCCGCGACGTCGTGAACGTGCTTCTCCTCCAGGGCAACCTCGGCAAGACCGGCGCCGGGGTCTGCCCGGTGCGCGGTCACTCCAACGTCCAGGGCGACCGCACGATGGGAATCTACGAGAAGCCGCAGGAGGGGTTCCTGGAGAGCCTCGACCGCGAGTTCGACTTCCTCGCGCCGCGGGAGCACGGCTACGACGTCGTCGAGGCGATCCGCGCGATGCGCGACGGGCGCACCCGGGTCTTCATGGCCATGGGCGGCAATTTCGTCAGTGCGACGCCCGACACCGAGGTCGTCGAGGCCGCGGTGCGCAACGTCGACCTCACCGTGCAGGTCTCGACCAAGCTGAACCGATCGCACACGGTCACCGGACGCCGCGCCGTCATCCTGCCGACGCTCGGGCGCACCGACCGTGATGTGCGGCGCGGCGTCGACCAGCGGGTGACGGTCGAGGACTCGATGAGCGCCGTCCACGCGTCACGGGGCCGTCTCGCCCCGCCGAGCGAGGACATGATGTCGGAGCCGGCGATCATCGCCCGGCTGTGCGGCCTTGTCTTCGGCGACCGCCCCGACTCGATCGCCGTGCCGCGGGCGGACTGGAAGGCGCTGGAGAGCGACTACACGCTCATCCGCTCGCACATCTCCCGGGTCGTGCCGGGCTTCGAGGACTTCGAGGCCCGCGTGGCCAAGGGGCGCACGTTCGTGCTGCCCAACGGTCCCCGCGACGACCTGTCGTTCGCGACCCCGGACGGCCTCGCGCACTTCACGCGGAACGCGCTGGAGTACCCCGTGATCCCGGAGGGGCGGCTGCTGCTGCAGACGCTGCGCTCGCACGATCAGTACAACACCACGATCTACGGCAAGGACGACCGCTACCGCGGGGTGTTCGGCGGCCGCCGCGTGGTGTTCGTCAACGCGTGCGACCTCGAGGCGCTCGGCTTCGCCGACGAGGAGGTCGTCGACCTCGTCTCGGAGTGGCGGACGCCGGACGGCCGTGTCGAGGAGCGCTGGGCCACGGAGTTCCGCATCGTCTCGTACGACACCCCCCGCGGCAACGCGGCGGCGTACTACCCGGAGACGAACGTGCTGGTGCCGCTGGACTCGACGGCGGCGGAGAGCAACACGCCCACGTCGAAGTCGGTGATCATCCGCCTGCAGAAGCGGCGCTGATCCGCCGGCCCGGCCGGCGACGCTCGTTCAGTCGACGCGCCAGCCGCGCGCCAGTTCGACGACCGCGGCAACGGTCTCCTCGACGTCCGCCTGCGTACCGCCCGCGCGGCCCGCGACGAAACCGGCCACGAAGGCACTCAGGGGCGCGGCCGGGCGCGCGACGCCGTGCGCGACGTCCCGCGCGAGATCGAGCACGAGCGCGATCGGGATGTCCTCCGGCGCCAGACCGAAGCGATCCGCGAGGGCGGCGGTCCAGGCATCCAGAGCCTCGGGAGGAAGCGGAGCGTCTGCGGCGGCCATGGTGACTCCTTCGCGGTCATCGCGCGCCAGGCGCGCGATCCAGACATCCTCCCACGTGTCGACATCGCGCGACATGCCCGCGGCGTCGCGGATCTCGGTGATGCGGAGGCCCTGCAGGAGCTGCCTCACCGACGCGCCCGTCGGGTCTCCGAGGCCGCTCAGCCGTGCGCGCAGAGCCGCCGTGCGATAGCGGGCCAGCAGCGGCTGCCGGCGGCCCT
This sequence comes from Microbacterium lemovicicum, assembly GCF_003991875.1. NCBI lineage: Bacteria > Bacillati > Actinomycetota > Actinomycetes > Micrococcales > Microbacteriaceae > Microbacterium > Microbacterium lemovicicum. Next base: position 1,471,256 of record NZ_CP031423.1, on the reverse strand, counting down.
CCGCGTCGACGAGGCATGCGCCGTCGACAGCGGTCGCGTCGGCGGTGGTTCCGGCGGTGGCGGTCGCGTCGGCTGTGGTTCCGGCGGTGGCGGTCGCGTCGGCGGCGGTGCCGTCGGCGGTGGTTCCGGCGGTGGCGGTCGCGTCGGCGGCGGTGCCGTCGGCGGCGGTGGTCGTGGCGCCGACGAGCAGCGCGACCGCGTCGGCGGAGCGGGGGAGATCGGCGGCGAGCACCAGCACCCAGTCCGTCGCGACCGCGGGCAGGGCCGCGGCGATGGCGGCGACCGGCCCGCCGAAGGCGGGGTCCTCCCGCACGGTGCGGACACCGGAGACGCCGGAGGCGGGCGGTCCGACCACCACGACGTCGGCGCATCCGGCACCGCGGGCGGCATCCACGGCCCGCTGCAGCAGCGAGCGTCCGCGCACCTCGAGCAGCGGCTTCGCGACCCCGCCGAGCCGTCGCGCGGCGCCGCCGGCGAGGATGATCGCCGTGTGATCGCCGAGCCCCTGGGTCATCCGCTCAGCCTGACACGCCTCGCAGGGGCGGGTGCGGCCTCGGCGCCATTCAGCTGACGTGATCTGCGGGAACGCCCGCCGCCAGCCGCACCTCGCGACGGGTGAACGACCACCGGCATCCGGCTCCGATCCACCTGACACCCCACACAGGAACGCGCGCCGCCCACCCGCACCTCGCGTCAGGAGAACGAACCACCGGCATCCGGCTCCGATCCACCTGACGCCGCACGCGGGAACGCACGCCGCCCAGCCGCACCTTGCGTCAGGTGAACGAACCACCGGCACCCGGCTCCGATCCACCTGACGCCCCACACGGGAACGCACGCCGCCCAGCCGCATCGCGCGACAGGTGAACCGCGCTGCTCGCGGCGGGGGCGGCGACAGGCGCGCGGGGTGGCTCTAGGCTCGTCGCATGCCGACGACCGCCGACCGGATCCGCTGATGGGACGCATCACCGCGAGAGCACCCATCGTGAAGCTCCGCGTGGGCGGGGGCAGCATCCGCCGCGCCGACACCCTCGCTGTCGAGGAGCCCCTGGAGATCCGTGTCGCCGGCACACCCCTCGCCGTCACCATGCGCACCCCCGGCCACGACGTCGAGCTCGCGGCGGGCTTCCTCGTGTCGGAGGGCGTCATCTCCGCGGGCGGCGACCTTCTCGGCGCCATCCACTGCGGCGGTCCCGGCACCGGCGGGGCGGAGAACACCTACAACGTGCTCGACGTCACGCTCGCCCCGGGCGTCGCCCCGCCGGCCCCCGAGGTCGCCCGCAACTTCTACACGACGAGCTCGTGCGGCGTGTGCGGCAAGGCCTCGATCGAGGCGGTGCGCACCGTGTCGGTGCACGACGCGAGCACCGACGACGTGCAGGTCGAGGCCGCCGCGCTGGCCGCCTACCCCGACCGGCTCAGAGCCGAGCAGGCCGTCTTCGACAAGACCGGCGGCCTCCACGCCGCGGCGCTCTTCGACATGCTCACCGGCGAGCTGCTCGTGCTGCGCGAGGACGTGGGGCGCCACAACGCCGTCGACAAGGTCGTCGGATGGGCGGCTCAGCACGACCGCCTGCCGCTGCGCGGCGTCGCCCTTCAGGTGTCGGGTCGCGCGAGCTTCGAACTCGTCCAGAAGGCGGCGATGGCCGGCATCCCGCTCCTGGCGGCCGTGTCGGCGCCGTCGTCGCTCGCCGTCGAGCTGGCGGGGGAGCAGGGCATCACCCTCGTGGGCTTCCTCCGCGGCGACACGATGAACATCTACGCGCGGGCCGACCGCATCCTCGACACCGTGCACGAGGCGCAGGTGAGCGCGTGACCGCGCCGCGTCGGCTCCTGCTCGTCAACGGGCCGAACCTCAACCTGCTCGGCACCCGCGAGCCCGAGGTCTACGGCACGCAGACGCTCGCCGATGTCGAGTCGCTGACCCGCGCCACCGCGGCGGAGGCCGGCTTCGACGTGCGGGCCGTGCAGAGCAACCACGAGGGCGTGCTCATCGACGCCATCCACGGCGCCCGCACCGACTGCGCCGGCATCGTGATCAACCCCGGCGGGCTCACCCACACCTCGGTCGTGCTGCGCGACGCGCTCAGCGGCGTCGCCCTGCCCGTCGCCGAGGTGCACATCTCCGACGTGCGCGCGCGCGAGGAGTTCCGGCACTTCTCCTACGTCGCCGATGTCGCCATGGTGCACGTCATCGGCGAGGGCGTCGCCGGCTACGCGACCGCCACGAGGCGCCTGCTGCAGGTCATCACCGGTCGCGCCGACGGCTGAACACGCCGCCGCGTTTAGGATGAAGGGTCGGCCCTCACCGGGCGAACCCTCACGAACGGATTTCCCACCCCCATGGCATCGACCGCAGACATCAAGAACGGCGTCGTCCTCAGCATCGACGGTCAGCTCTGGAACGTCATCGAGTTCCAGCACGTCAAGCCCGGCAAGGGCGGCGCCTTCGTGCGCACCAAGCTGAAGAACGTCGTGTCCGGCAAGGTCGTCGACCGCACGTACAACGCCGGAGCGAAGATCGACATCGAGAACGTCGACCGCCGCGACTTCACCTACCTCTACAACGACGGCGACTCGTTCGTCTTCATGGACGTCGCGGACTACGACCAGCTCCAGGTCCCCGCGGCCGTCGTCGGCGACGCGAAGAACTTCATGCTCGAGAACCAGCAGGTGCAGATCGCGCTGAACAACGACAACCCGCTGTACGTCGAGCTCCCGGCATCCGTCGTCCTGGAGATCACCTACACCGAGCCCGGACTGCAGGGCGACCGCTCGTCGGCGGGCACGAAGCCCGCGACGGTCGAGACCGGCTACGAGATCCAGGTGCCGCTGTTCCTCGAGACGGGCACCCGCGTGAAGGTCGACACCCGCACGGGCGACTACCTCGGCCGCGTCAACTGACGCGCCCCCGATGAGCGCCCGCACGAAGGCGCGCAAACGCGCGCTCGACATCCTGTTCCAGGCCGACGTCCGCGGCGACGAGCCCCGGACGATCCTGGCCGCCGAGGCCAAGCGCGCCGCCAGCGAGCCCGCCCGCGAGGCCTCCTGGCTGTACGCGCGTGAGATCGTCGACGGCGTCATCGACAACCGCGACGCCATCGACGAGCAGATCACCACGTTCGCGAAGGACTGGTCGCTCGCGCGCATGCCCGCCGTCGACCGCGCCCTGCTGCGCATCGGCGTGTGGGAGCTGCTCTACAACGACGAGGTGCCCGCCGGCGTCGCGATCGACGAGGCCGTCGAGCTCGCCAAGGAGTTCAGCACCGACGACTCCGGATCGTTCGTGCACGGCGTGCTCGCACGCGTGGCCCGCTCCTAGAAGCGGCACGACGAAGGGCCGGAGGGGTGGATGCCCCGCCGGCCCTTCGTCTTTCCGTCCCGCTGTCGCGGGCGGGGCATGACCCCGCCCGTCAGCAGGTGATCAGGAGCGTCCGACTCCGCGACGACGGTTCACGGCCACGTAGATGCCGAGGACGACGATCGCGCCGATGATGGAGCCGACGATGCCGGCGGGCTGGAAGAAGCCCTCGGCGGCGTCGCGCTGGAAGATCAGGAAGCCGAGGAATCCGCCGACGAACGAGCCGACGATCCCCAGGACGATCGTCATGAGGATGCTCATGCTCTGCTTGCCGGGGATGACAGCACGAGCGATGAAGCCGGCGATCAGACCGACGACGATGAGACTGATGATGAGACCGAGCATGGTGTCCTCCTATGGTGTGCGCCCGCCGGATGGGGGTGCCCGATGATGGGCGCTGCGACGGGCAGTGACCCCAGACAACCACCCCTGCGGGTGTGGCGTCACACCCCTGGGGGTGTAAAGCTGAATCATGCCCGCAAACGAGCGCCCCATCACCGTATGTCTGGTCGACGATTACGACGTGGTGCTCAAGGGCCTCGCCCACATGTTCGACGAGTACCGGGACCGCGTCATCGTGGCGGAGATCGACGCCAATGCGGAGATGAGCGACGAGGTCGACGTCGTGCTCTACGACTCGTTCGCGCAGCCCGAGTCCGACCACGTCGAGATCGCCGCGCTGGTGAAGAACCCGCGCGCGCGACGCGTGGTCGTCTACACCTGGAACTTCGCGCCGCAGCTCGTGGAGACGGCCCGGGATCTCGGCGTGCACGGCTACCTCTCCAAGACCCTCAGCGCCCGCGAGCTCGTCGAGGCGATCGAGGCGGTGCATGCGGGGGATGTCGTCTTCACCCCCCAGGAGCGGCGGGCGCCGAGCGCTCCGGGGCTGGACTGGCCCGGGAAGCGCGAGGGCATCACCGACCGCGAGTCGGAGATCCTCGCCCTCATCACCCAGGGGAAGAGCAACGCCGAGGTCGCCACGCTCACCTACCTGAGCCCCAACACCGTCAAGTCCTACATCCGCTCCGTCTACCGCAAGATCGGCGCCGGCAGCCGGACGCAGGCCGTGCTCTACGGCACGCAGCACGGGTTCGCGCCCGACACCCACCGCATCGACCACTGGATGGGCGGTCCCTGAGCCCAGCGACCCCCGCCCGCACGGGTGCGGCTCAGGGCCGCCGCAGACGCGGCGCGTAGACTCGATCGGGAAGGAGAACGCATGCGGATCACAGGGCTCGGCCATGCCGGGATGTTCATCGAGACGACCGGCGGCAGCATCCTCTGCGACCCCGTCATCGGTCCGAGCTTCTTCGGATCGTGGTTCCCGTTCCCCGACAACCGCGCGCTCGACTGGGAGCGCTTCGGCGCCGCCGACTTCCTCTACATCTCCCACCGGCACCGCGACCACTTCGATCCGGCACTGCTGGAGCGGTACGTCCGCAAGGACATTCGGGTGCTGCTGCCGGAGTACCCGACCGACGACCTCGAGTCCGACCTGCGGGCGCTCGGCTATGAGAACATCATCGCCACGCAGGCCGGCGTGCCCCTGGAGTTCGGCGATCTGACACTTATGGTGACGCCCCTGCGCGCGCCCAGCGACGGACCCATCGGCGACTCCTCGCTGAGCGTGGACGACGGCACGGCCAGCGTGCTGAACCAGAACGACTCGCACCCGCTCGACCTCGAGGCGCTGATGGCGTTCTCGAAGCCCGATGCGTACTTCACGCAGGTGTCGGGCGCGATCTGGTGGCCGATGGTCTACGACCTGCCGCAGGACTCGAAGCAGAACTTCGCCCGCCTCAAGCGCGAGGCCCAGAACAAGCGTGCGATGTACTACATCGAGAAGGTCGACGCGGAGCACGTGTTCCCGATGGCGGGGCCGCCGATGTTCCTGCGCGAGGAGCTCTTCCGCTACAACGGCACGGGCCTCGAGAACGACTCGATCTTCACCGACCAGCGCGAGTTCCTCGCGCACATGGCCGAGCAGCGCCCCGATCAGAAGGGCTACCTGTTCCTCCCCGGGACCCAGGTCGACGTCGACCACCAGGACGTCACGGTCACCCAGACGCTCTACACCGACGCCGAGATCGAGCACGTCTTCGGCGACAAGTGGACCTACCTGGCCGAGCAGCGCGACAGCCGTCAGGACGCCATCGCCGCCGAGGAGGCCTCGCGCGCCGACGTGCTGGCGCCAGAGGAGATGCTCGCGGCGATCAAGGAGTGGTGGGAGCCGCTGCTGCGCCGCGCGCGCACCATCCGCAACGGCGTCGGCGGCGCGGTGCGCTTCCGTATCGGCGAGCTCGACATGGTCGTGGACTTCCCGAAGGCCAAGGTGCGGGCGTTCGAGGGGGAGGAGTGCATCTACTGGTACACCATCCCCGCCGATCTGGTCTCGACGAACATCCGCGACCACGAGATCGACTGGTCGAACTCGATCTTCCTGTCGATGCAGTTCGAGGTCGGTCGCAGCGGCAAGTTCAACGAGTTCCTCACGACCTTCCTCAAGTGCCTCTCGCGCGACCGCATCGAGTACGTCGAGAACTGGTACGCCGAGCAGTCCGACCAGACCGAGGACGTGCAGCTGGAGGACTGGGTCATCCAGCGCCGCTGCCCGCACCTGCGCGCCGACCTCACCAAGACCGGGAAGATCGAGGACGGCGTGCTCACGTGCAGCCTCCACGACTGGAAGTGGGACCTCGCGACCGGCCGCTGCCTGACCACCACCGGTCACCCGATGCGCTCCAGCCGCGTCGAATCGGCGCGCGCCGACGAGCCGCTCGAGGCACCCGCCGCCTGATCCGCGCATCAGCGTCGCCGCAGCATCCGTCCGAGGCGACGCGGATGCCGCGGCCTCCGGCTCCGGTAGGCTGGACCGAGCACCACAGCAACCTTTAACACCGTCCCGTGAGGCGGAGAAGGGAGCGGCGGATGAGCACGCCCTCTGCGGTCCCCGATGTCGGGGCCGCCCGCGTCGTCATGACCGGCGCCGACATCACCCGGGCCCTGACTCGGATCTCGCACGAGATCCTCGAGTCCAACCGCGGCCCCGACGGCCTCGTCATCCTGGGCATCCCCACGCGCGGCGTCACGCTGGCCGAACGGATCGGGGCTCTGCTGTCGCAGTTCTCCGGCACGCCCGTGCCCACCGGGGCGCTGGACGTGACGATGTACCGCGACGACCTGCATCGACAGCCCACCCGCACACCGCGGCCGACCCAGATCCCGCCGGGCGGCATCGACGGGCGAACCGTCGTGCTGGTGGACGATGTGCTGTTCTCGGGCCGCAGCATCCGCTCCGCCCTCGATGCCCTGCAGGACATCGGCCGCCCGGCGGCGGTGCGCCTCGCGATCCTCGTCGACCGCGGACACCGCGAGCTGCCGATCCGTCCCGACTTCGTGGGCAAGAACCTCCCGAGCTCCCGCGACGAGCGGGTCAACGTCCGCGTCGCCGAAGTCGACGGCGCCGAGGAGGTGACGATCGAGTCATGAGGAACCTCCTGGACACCGCGTCCCTCACGCGTGCCGACGCGATCCGCATCCTCGACGTCGCCGAGGACATGGCCGACACGCAGCAGCGCGAGATCAAGAAGCTCCCGACCCTTCGCGGCAAGACCGTCGTGAACCTCTTCTTCGAGGACTCCACGCGCACCCGCATCTCGTTCGAGGCCGCGGCCAAAAGGCTGAGCGCCGACGTCATCAACTTCTCGGCGAAGGGGTCGAGCGTCTCGAAGGGAGAATCGCTGCAGGACACCGCGCAGACCCTTCAGGCCATGGGCGCGGATGCTGTCGTGATCCGCCACGGGGCCTCGGGCGCCCCGCGGACGCTGGCGAGCAGCGGGTGGATCACGGCGGGCGTGGTCAACGCGGGCGACGGCACGCACGAGCATCCGACGCAGGCGCTGCTGGACGCGTTCACGATCCGCAAGCGCCGGTTCGGCGGCGACAGCCGCGGCCGCGGCCTCGACGGATTGCGCGTCACCATCGTCGGCGATGTGCTGCACTCCCGCGTCGCGCGCTCGAACGTCTGGCTGCTGACGACGCTGGGCGCATCCGTCACCCTCGTCTCACCGCCGACGCTGGTTCCGCAGGACGTCTCGGGCTGGCCGGTGACGATCCGCTACGACCTCGACGAGGCCATCGCGCACGAGCCGGACGCGCTCATGGTGCTCCGCATCCAGCTGGAGCGCATGAGCGCGGCGTATTTCCCCACTGAACGGGAGTATTCCCGGCGCTGGGGTCTCGACGCCGAACGGTTGGCGGCCCTCGCGCCCGGTAGCATGGTGATGCACCCCGGACCCATGAACCGAGGGCTGGAGATCTCCGCCGACGCCGCCGATTCCCCGCGATCGACCGTGCTCGAGCAGGTCGCCAACGGCGTCTCGGTGCGCATGGCCGTGCTCTACCTGCTTCTGGCGGGGGAGCGGACCGGCGACGACCACCGCGAGACGAAGGACGACGCACGATGAGCCCCGCTTCCGAGTCCCCGGTCCTCCTCCTCCGCGGCGCGCGCCTCGAGGGCGGCGACGCGGCCGACATCGTCATCGACGGCGGCCGGATCGCCGAGGTGGGCTCCGGCCTCAGCCGCGCGGGCGCCACGGTCGTCGACGCCGACGGCCTCGTCGCGCTCCCCGGTCTGGTCGATCTGCACACGCACCTCCGCGAACCCGGCTACGAGGCGTCCGAGACGATCCTCACGGGATCCCGCGCCGCCGCGGCGGGCGGCTTCACCGCCGTCTTCGCGATGCCGAACACCTCGCCCGTGGCCGACACCGCCGGCGTGGTCGAGCAGGAGCTCGCCCTCGGCGAGGCCGCCGGGTACGTCACCGTGCAGCCCATCGGCGCCGTCACCGTCGGCCAGAAGGGCGAGCGCCTCGCCGAGCTCGGCGCCATGGCGTCGTCGCGGGCCCGCGTGCGGGTGTTCAGCGACGACGGGTTCTGCGTGTTCGACCCGCTGATCATGCGCCGCGCCCTGGAGTACGTGAAGGCGTTCGACGGCGTCGTCGCCCAGCACGCGCAGGACCCGCGACTCACCGAGGGGGCTCAGCTCAACGAGGGCGCCGTCTCGGCCGAGCTCGGCCTCGCCGGCTGGCCCGCCGTCGCCGAGGAGTCGATCATCGCCCGCGACGTGCTCCTCGCGCAGCACGTCGGCTCGCGCCTGCACGTGTGCCACCTGTCCACCGCCGGCTCGGTCGACATCGTCCGCTGGGCCAAGAAGCGCGGCGTGAACGTCACCGCCGAGGTGACGCCCCACCACCTGCTGCTCACCGACGAGCTGGCGCGCGGCTACGACGCGCGCTACAAGGTCAACCCGCCGCTGCGGCGCGAGGAGGACGTGCTCGCGGTGCGCGAGGGCCTCGCCGACGGGACGATCGACATCGTCGCCACCGACCACGCCCCGCACCCCGCCGAGGCGAAGGCGTGCGAGTGGCTGGCGGCCGCCAACGGCATGGTCGGGCTCGAGAGCGCCCTGCGCGTCGTGCAGCTCGCGATGGTCGATACCGGACTGCTGCAGTGGGCGGATGTCGCGCGCGTCCTGTCGCGGACGCCCGCCCGCATCGGACGGCTCCAGGGCCACGGCACGCCGCTCGAGGCCGGTCAGCCCGCTTCGGTCACGCTGTACGACCCGGCCCCGGTGCGCACCTTCTCGGCCGACGACCTGCACGGCAGAAGCCGGAACTCGCCGTACCTGGGTCGCGAGCTGCCCGGCGAGGTGCGCTGGACGATCCACCGCGGTCGCGCGACGGTCGCCGACGGCGTGCTGAAGGATGCCGCGGAGGTGTCCGCATGAGCCGCGAAGGCGCCTTGATCGTCACCATCCTGTTCGCGCTCGCCATCCTGGGCGTCCTCGCCTGGGCGTGGCGGCGCCGCACCCGACGCGACGCGGGCCTGACCGCTCCCGTCGGCGAGGCGCCCGCGGGCGCGCAGGTGCTCGCGCAGTTCGCCGGGCTGTACGTGGCCACGACCGTCCACGACGACCCGCTCGAGCGTCTCGCAATCCGCCGCCTCGGCTTCCGCTCGAAGGCCGATCTGACCGTGACCGACGCCGGCGTCGCCCTCGACCTCACCGGTTCGCCGCGGATCTTCCTCCCCGCCCACCGCCTCACCGGCGTCGGCCAGAGCACGGTGGCGATCGACCGCGTGGTCGAGCGCGACGGCCTGGCCCGCCTGTCCTGGCTCATCGACGACGACCGCATCGTCGACACCTACTTCCGCCCCCAGAACGACTCCGCCCGCGCGATCGTCGACGCGGTGCGCCCCCTGGTTCCCTCGACTCCCACAGGAAGCGACGCATGACCGCCCTGATCACGAAAGACCCTGCCGTCCTCGTCCTCGAAGACGGCACCCGCCACCTCGGACGCGCCTACGGCGCCCGCGGCACGACCCTCGGGGAGGTGGTCTTCTCCACCGGCATGACCGGCTACCAGGAGACCCTGACCGACCCGTCCTACGCCGGGCAGATCGTGCTGCAGACCGCCCCGCACATCGGCAACACCGGCATGAACGGCGAGGACGTCGAGTCGCGCCGCATCTGGGTGGCCGGCTACATCGTGCGCGACCCCGCGCGCGTCGTGTCGAACTGGCGCGCGGAGCAGTCGCTCGACGACGCCCTCGTCACCGACGGCATCGTCGGGATCAGCGGCATCGACACCCGCTCGATCACGCGCCACATCCGCTCCGCCGGCAGCATGCGGGGCGGGATCTTCTCGGGGGATGCCGCGGCCCTCCCCGTCGACGAGCAGCTGCGCATCGTGCGCGACGCGCCGCAGATGGCCGGGCAGAACCTGTCGGCCGAAGTGTCGGTGGACTCCGTGCAGGTGACGCCGGCGACGGCGGAGCGGATCGGCAACCTCGCCGTGCTCGACCTGGGCGTCAAGCAGGCGACGATCGACAACCTCGCCGCCCGCGGCTTCGACGTGCACGTGCTCCCGCAGGACGTCACGATCGACGACATCCGCGCGATCGACCCCGTCGCGGTGTTCTACTCCAACGGACCGGGCGACCCCGCGGCATCCGGCGATCACGTGGAGCTGCTGCGCGCCGTGCTCGATGACCGCCTGCCCTTCTTCGGGATCTGCTTCGGCAACCAGCTGCTCGGACGCGCCCTCGGCCTCGGCACCTACAAGCTGCCCTTCGGCCACCGCGGCATCAACCAGCCGGTGCTGGACAAGACCACCGGTCGCGTGGAGATCACCGCCCATAACCACGGCTTCGCCGTCGAGGCGCCCCTGGAGGGCAGCTTCCAGAGCCCCCACGGCTACGGCGCCGTCGAGGTCAGCCACGTCGGCCTCAACGACCAGGTCGTCGAGGGTCTCCGCGCCCTGGACATCCCGGCGTTCTCGGTGCAGTACCACCCCGAGGCGGCGGCCGGTCCCCATGACGCCAACTACCTCTTCGACCGCTTCCGCGACCTCGTCGTGACCACCCTGGAGGAGAAGAAGTAATGCCGAAGCGCGACGACATCCACTCCGTCCTGGTCATCGGCTCCGGCCCGATCGTCATCGGACAGGCCTGCGAGTTCGACTACTCCGGCACCCAGGCGTGCCGCGTGCTGCGCGAGGAGGGCGTGCGCGTCATCCTCGTCAACTCGAACCCGGCGACGATCATGACCGACCCCGACTTCGCCGACGCGACCTACATCGAGCCCATCAACTGGCAGGTGATCGAGACGATCATCGCCAAGGAGAAGCCCGACGCGATCCTGCCGACGCTGGGCGGTCAGACCGCGCTCAACGCGGCGATCGACCTCCACAAGAACGGGATCCTCGAGAAGTACGACGTCGAGCTCATCGGCGCCGATTTCGAGGCGATCAACCGCGGCGAGGACCGGCAGATCTTCAAGCAGCTCGTGCTGGACGCGGGGGCGGATGTCGCGGCATCCGTCATCTGCCACTCCATGACCGAGCTGATCGAGGGCGCCGAGAAGCTGGGCTACCCCCTCGTCGTCCGCCCCTCGTTCACGATGGGCGGCCTCGGATCGGGCTTCGCCTACGACGAGGACGACCTCCGCCGCATCGGCGGCGCCGGCCTGCACGACTCGCCGACGCACGAGGTGCTGCTCGAGGAGTCCATCCTCGGGTGGAAGGAGTACGAGCTCGAGCTCATGCGCGACACGGCCGACAACACCGTCGTGGTCTGCTCCATCGAGAACGTCGACCCCGTCGGCGTGCACACCGGCGACTCGATCACCGTCGCCCCGGCGCTCACGCTGACCGACCGCGAGTACCAGAAGCTGCGCGACATCGGCATCGACATCATCCGCGCCGTGGGCGTGGACACCGGCGGCTGCAACATCCAGTTCGCCGTCGACCCCGCCACCGGCCGCATCATCGTCATCGAGATGAACCCGCGCGTCTCGCGGTCCTCCGCGCTGGCCTCCAAGGCCACCGGCTTCCCGATCGCGAAGATCGCCGCCAAGCTCGCCATCGGCTACCGCCTCGACGAGATCCCGAACGACATCACGGGCGTGACCCCGGCGAGTTTCGAGCCGACGCTCGACTACGTCGTGGTCAAGGTGCCGCGCTTCAACTTCGAGAAGTTCCCGGCCGCCGACACGACCCTCACGACCACCATGAAGTCGGTCGGCGAGGCGATGGCCATCGGCCGCAACTACTCCACCGCCCTGCAGAAGGCATTGCGCTCGCTCGAGAAGCGCGGCTCGAGCTTCCACTGGGGCGACGAGGACCGCTCGGCCGACGAGCTGCTGCGCGTCGCCGCGGTGCCGACCGACGGCCGCATCGTGGTGCTTCAGCAGGCCCTCCGTTTCGGCGCCACCCCGGAGCAGGCGTTCGAGGCCACGAAGATCGATCCCTGGTTCATCGACCAGATCGTCCTCATCAACGAGGTCGCCGACGCCGTCCGCGCCGCCGACGAGCTCGATGCCGACACGCTCTTGCTGGCCAAGGAGCACGGCTTCAGCGACGTGCAGATCGGGCAGCTGCGGGGCATCCCCGAGACCGAGGTCCGCGGCATCCGTGCGGCTATGCGGCTCCGCCCCGTCTACAAGACGGTCGACACGTGCGCGGGGGAGTTCCCCGCGCTCACGCCGTACCACTACTCGAGCTACGACTTCGAGACCGAGGTGACGCCCTCCGACCGCTCGAAGGTCGTCATCATCGGCTCCGGCCCCAACCGCATCGGCCAGGGCGTCGAGTTCGACTACTCCTGCGTGCACGCCTCGTTCGCGCTGTCGGATGCCGGCTACGAGACCGTCATGGTCAACTGCAACCCCGAGACCGTCTCGACCGACTACGACACCAGCGACCGGCTGTACTTCGAGCCGCTCACCATGGAGGACGTGCTGGAGGTGCTCCACGCCGAGTCGCAGTCGGGGGAGATCCTCGGCGTGATCTGCCAGCTCGGCGGCCAGACGCCGCTCGGACTCGCCAAGGGCATCGAGGAGGCGGGCTACCGCATCCTCGGCACCAGCCCCGCCGCCATCGACCTCGCCGAGGAGCGCGAGCTGTTCTCGCGCCTGCTCGACACCGCCGGACTCGTCGCCCCGCGCAACGGCACGGCGATCGATGTGGACGGCGCCGTCGCGGTGGCCGACGAGATCGGGTACCCGGTGCTCGTGCGCCCGAGCTTCGTGCTCGGCGGCCGCGGCATGGAGATCGTCTACTCGACCGAGGCGCTGCGCGACTATTTCGTGCGCATCGCCGACCAGGCGATCATCGGCCCCGGCCTGCCGCTCCTGGTCGACCGCTTCCTCGACGACGCGATCGAGATCGACGTCGACGCGCTGTACGACGGCGATCAGCTGTACATCGGCGGCGTCATGGAGCACCTCGAGGAGGCCGGCATCCACTCCGGCGACTCCAGCTGCACCCTGCCGCCCGTGAGCCTCGGACGCAGCGACATCGACCGCGTGCGCGCGGCCACCGAGCTCATCGCCGCGGGCGTGGGCGTGCGCGGACTCCTCAACGTGCAGTTCGCCATCAGCGCCGGCGTGCTCTACGTCATCGAGGCGAACCCCCGCGCGAGCCGCACCGTGCCCTTCGTCTCGAAGGCGCTGGGCATCCCGCTCGCCAAGGCCGCCAGTCGCATCATGACCGGCACGCGCATCGCCGAGCTCATCGCCGAGGGTCTGCTGCCCGAGCGCGACGGCTCGCGCGTGCCGCTGGGCGCACCCGTCGCCGTCAAGGAGGCCGTGCTGCCCTTCAAGCGCTTCCGCACCCGCGAGGGCGTCACGGTCGACTCCGTCCTCGGCCCGGAGATGCGCTCCACCGGCGAGGTCATGGGCATCGACCGCGACTTCCCGACGGCGTTCGCCAAGAGCCAGTCGGCCGCGTACGGCGGCATGCCGCTGTCGGGCACCGTGTTCATCTCGGTCGCCGACAGCGACAAGCGCGCCGTCATCCTGCCCGCCCACCGCCTGCAGCAGCTCGGGTTCACCCTGGTCGCGACCGAGGGCACGGCGGAGATCCTCAGCCGCAACGGCATCGACGTGACGGTGGTCAGCAAGTACAGCGAGACGCAGGACAGCGGGGAGCGCAACATCGTCGACCTGATCAACGCGGGTGAGATCGACATCGTCGTGAACACCCCGTCGGGCGGCTCGGCGCGCGCGGACGGCTATGAGATCCGCGCGGCGGCCGTGGCGGGCGACAAGGCGCTGTTCACCACGATGGCGGTGCTCGGCGCGGCCGTGAGCGCGATGGACGCGATGCACGACGGTTTCACGGTCCGCAGCCTCCAGGAGTACGCGCAGGACCGGGCGGAGCGCGGATGACGACATTCGGACAGCGCCTGAGCGCCGCGCTCGACGAGCACGGCCCGCTCTGCGTCGGGATCGACCCGCATCAGGGCCTGCTGGACTCCTGGAGACTGGATGCCTCGGCCGCCGGCGTGCGGGAGTTCGGGCTGCGCGTGGTCGAGGCCGCCGCCGGCCGGGTCGGGATCGTCAAGCCGCAGGTTGCGTTCTTCGAGCGCTGGGGCTCTGCCGGATTCGCGGCGCTCGAAGACGTCCAGACGGCCGCCCGCGAGGCCGGACTCCTCGTGATCGCCGACGCGAAGCGGGGCGACATCGGCACGACGATGGAGGGCTACACGGCCGCCTGGCTCATGCCCGGCGCACCGCTCGAGGCCGACGCCGTCACGCTCTCGCCCTACCTCGGCCCCGACTCCCTGCACGGAGCGCTGACCGCGGCGCTCCGGTACCGGAAGGGCGCGTTCGTGCTCACCGCGACGAGCAACCCCGAGGCATCAGTCCTGCAGTCCGCCACCGTCTCCGAGGCGGAGGGCGACGGCGAGTCGGTCGCCGAGCGCGTCGCGCGCGACGTCGGCTCGCACAACGTCGGACTGCCGGGGGCACTGGGCTCGATCGGCCTGGTCGTCGGCGCCACGGTCGATCGCCGCTCCTACGGTCTGAGCGACGTCGTGCTGGCCGGGACGCCCGTGCTCGCCCCGGGGTTCGGGGCGCAGGGCGCCGAGCCGCGCGATCTGAAGCGCCTGTTCGGGTACGTCGCCTCGGGCGTCGTCGCCAACGAGAGCCGCAGCATCCTCGCCGTCGGTCCCGACCGGATCGCCGCACGCATCCAGGAGCGCGCCGAGCTGTACCGGGAGGCCCTGCGTGGTTGACGACGAGACGCCCCGACCGGCCACAAGCACCCGGCCTCCCGAGGTCGACCGTGCCGCGGCATCCCGTCGTGCCGTCGCGGCCCGCCGGGAGCGCGCCGCACTCAAGCGCGACGTCACGATGCGCGTCATCGCCCCGCAGGAGCTGCTGCACCGGGCGCTCGAGCATCCGGAGTCGCCCGCCGGAGCGATGCGCGTCACGGAGTTCCTCACCGCGATCCCCGCGATCGGCGAGGGCAAGCGCGACCGCATCCTCGCCCAGCTGGGCATCTCGCCGGTCAAGCGCCTCGGCGGCCTCGGCATCCGTCAGCGCGACGCCCTGCGGCACTTCCTCGACGAGAGGATGCCGCAGCCCGCCCCCCGCGAGGGCCGCAGCAACCTCGTGGTGCTGGCCGGTCCCACGGCCGTCGGCAAGGGGACGGTGGCCGCGCACATCCGCGAGCACCACCCCGAGATCCTGCTGTCGGTGTCGGCGACGACGCGCGCGGCACGCCCCGGCGAGGTCGACGGCGAGCACTACTACTTCGTCGACGACGCCGAGTTCGACCGCATGGTGGCCGACGGCGAGCTGCTCGAGCACGCCACGGTGCACAACCGGTTCCGCTACGGCACACCGCGGGGTCCGATCGACGCCGCGCTCGCCGAGGGACGCACGGTGCTGCTGGAGATCGACCTGCAGGGCGCCCGCCAGGTGCTGGCGGCCGAGCCGAGCGCGACCCTCGTGTTCCTCCTCCCGCCGAGCTGGGACGAGCTCGTCCACCGCCTCGTCGGACGGGGGACCGAGGATGCCGAGGAGCGCGCCCGGCGCCTGCGCACCGCGAAGGTGGAGCTCGCCGCCCAGGGGGAGTTCGACTACCGCGTGGTGAACGACGACGTGGCCCGCGCCGCGTCCGAGGTCGTGTCGCTCGCGGGCTGACGCGTGCCCGGCACGTGTCAGGTGACGCGTGATGCGGGAACCGGGGGCGATGACCGCATCCCGCGCCAGGCGAAGCTCACAACGAGGACGCGCTAGAATAGGGAAATTGCGTGCCTGCGCCTCGCGCGGCGCGCTCATCGACACCGAACCAGGAGGTTCCCATGGCCGGAACGAATCAGGGCATCATCGACCCGCCCATCGACAGCCTGCTCGACAAGGTCGACTCCAAGTACCAGCTCGTGATCTACGCATCGAAGCGCGCGCGTCAGATCAACGACTACTACTCCGACCTGCACGAGGGAAACCTCTTCGACAACGTGGGCCCGCTCGTCGACTCCACCGTCGAGGACAAGCCCCTCACCATCGCGATGCACGAGATCCACGAGGACAAGCTGCGCCTGCGCAGCGCCGAGTGAGTCGACCCCTTTTGTGACGGACCGTTTCGGTCCGTCCTGATGCCCCGGACGGCTGTCGGCTGTCCGGGGCATACTCGTGCCCACCCCCGTTCCGACCTGGAGACCCGATGACCGAGCTGCGTCTGTTCACCTCTGAATCCGTCACCGAGGGGCATCCCGACAAGATCTGCGACCAGATCTCCGACAGCATCCTCGATGCGATCCTGACCGAGGATCCCGACGGACGCGTCGCGGTCGAGACCCTCGTCACCACCGGCCTCGTGCACGTCGCGGGGGAGGTCTCCACCTCGGCGTACGTCGAGATCCCGGCGATCGTCCGCTCGGTGGTGAACCGCATCGGCTACACCTCCAGCGACACCGGCTTCGACGGCGACTCGTGCGGCGTGAGCGTATCGATCGGCGCGCAGTCCTCCGACATCGCCGCCGGCGTCGACCGCGCATTCGAGCGGCGCGAGGGCGGCTCGGTCGACCCCCGCGACGAGCAGGGCGCCGGCGACCAGGGCATCATGTTCGGCTACGCCACCACCGAGACGCCGCAGCTCATGCCGATGGCCGCGTGGACCGCGCACCGGATGGCCGAGCGCCTCGCGGAGGTGCGTCGCAGCGGCGAGCTGCCGTTCCTGCGGCCCGACGGCAAGACGCAGGTGACCCTCGGGTACGAGGGCGCCATCCCGCGCACCGTCGAGTCCGTCGTGCTCTCGACCCAGCATCAGCCCGACATCTCGCAGAAGGCCCTCCGCGCGGCCGTGCGTGCCGAGGTCATCGAACCCGTCCTCGAAGCCACCGGGCTCGCGCACGGCGACGTCGAGTTCTACATCAACCCCGCCGGACCCTTCGTCATCGGCGGGCCCAAGGGCGACGCCGGCCTGACCGGCCGCAAGATCATCATCGACACCTACGGCGGCGCGGCGCGTCACGGCGGCGGTGCGTTCAGCGGCAAGGACCCGTCGAAGGTCGACCGCTCCGCCGCGTACGCCATGCGCTGGGTCGCGAAGAACGCCGTCGCCGCCGGCCTCGCCGACCGGATCGAGGTGCAGGTCGCCTACGCGATCGGCAAGGCCAAGCCCGTCGGCATCTACGTCGAGACGTTCGGCACCGGCACCGTGTCGGACGAGGTCATCACCGCCGCGATCCGCGACGTCTTCGACCTGCGCCCGAAGGCCATCATCGACAGCCTCGACCTGCTGCGCCCGATCTACGCGAAGACCGCGGCGTACGGGCACTTCGGCCGCGAGCTCGAAGAGTTCACCTGGGAGCGACTCGACCGCGTCGACGAGCTGCGCGCCGCCGCCGGCCTGTGACCCCACCGCCGGAGCCGACGGACGGCGGGCGGATCCCCGACATCCCGGCGACCGACCCCGCGCCGGCTGCAACCCCGGCGGCCGCAGCGCCGCACGCCGCGGCGCCGTCGGCCCCTGCGCCGGCTGCAACCCCGCTTACCGCAGCGCCGCACACCCCCGCGCCGCCCCCCGGAAGCCGCCGCCGGGTCGCCCGCGTGCTCCTGGACTCCCCGCTGCCGCAGCTCGACCGGCTGTTCGACTACGCGGTGCCCGCGCAGTGGCACGCGGATGCCGCGCCCGGCGTCCGCGTGAAGGTCCCGCTGCGATCGGCCGGGCGCACGGTCGACGGCTTCATCGTCGAGCTGGCCGACGAGGAGCCGAGCGACCGGCCGCTGTCGGAGCTCGACACCGTCGTCTCGCCGATGCCCGTGCTGACGCCCGACCTCTACCGCCTCGCACGCCGCGCGGCCGATCGGGCGGCGGGTGGGGCATCCGACATCCTCCGCCTCGCCATCCCCAAGCGCATGGTGCGCGCCGAGAAGACGTGGACGGCGGCGTCGCCGCCCGCTGTCCCGGTCATCCAGCCCGACACGCAGGCGTGGGCCGACGAGGTGCTCGGCGTCTACCCGCGGCTCGCCTCGGCCCTCGCCGCGAGCGAGCGGGTGGCGGTCGACGCGCCCCCGCACACCGAGCCGGCCTCGCGTCGCGCGATCGAGGGCGACGAACCCGTCGAGGTCGGGGCCTGGGCGCACCTGCTCGTCGCGGCCGCCGCCCGGACGCTCGCCGACGGCCGCAGCGCCATCATCGTCGTGCCCGACCACCGCGATCAGGCGCAGGTGCAGCACGTGATCGACGCGCACGGGCTGACGGATGCCGCGGTGGCCGTCGACGCGCGCCGCAGCGGTCCGGAGCGCTACGCCTCGTTCCTGCGCACCCTCGCCGCGGCGCCCTGCATCGTCGTCGGCAACCGCTCGGCCGTCTACGCGCCCGTCGCGCGGGTCGGGCTCATCGCGCTGTGGGATGACGGCGACGCGCTGCTCGCCGAGCCGCTCAGCCCCGGAGTGCACGCGCGCGACGCCGCGCTCATCCGGCAGGAGCTCGACGACTGCGCGCTGCTGTTCGCCGGTCACACCCGCTCCGCCGACGTCGAGCGGCTGGTCGGGCTCGGCTGGGTGCACGAGGTGACCTCCGCCCGACGGGAGTCGCCTCGGGTCGTGCTCAGCGCCACGCGCGAGGGGGAGGCCCGCTCCGCCCGTGTGCCCTCCGCCGCCTTCGCCTCCGCCCGCGAGGCGCTCGCCCTCGGCCCCGTGCTCGTGCAGGTGTCGCGCCCCGGCTACGCCCCGGTGCTGGTCTGCGCGGAGTGCCGCAAGCCGGCGCGCTGCCTGCACTGCGCCGGGCCGCTGCACGCCACGCGGCCGGGAGCGGTCCCCGAGTGCGGCTGGTGCGGTCGGGCCGCCGTCGGGTGGCACTGCATCCACTGCGAGTCCACGCGCGTGCGCATGGCGTCCTCCGGCAGCGAGCGCACCGCCGACGAGCTGGGCCGCGCCTTCCCCGGCGTGCGGGTCATCGTCGCCGACGGACAGCACCCGGTCACGCAGGTCGACGCGCGCCCGGCGCTGGTCGTCGCCACGCGCGGCGCCGAGCCGCTCGCGGTCGGCGGCTACCGCGCCGTGGTGCTGCTGGACGGCGACCGGATGCTGATGGCCGACGATCTGCGCATCGGCGAGGCGTGCCTGCGCTGGTGGTCCAACGCGGCCGCCCTCGCGGCGCCCGGTGCGCCCGTGCACCTCGTCGGCGTCACCGGCGGCGTGGCCCGGGCCCTCGCGACCTGGACGCAGCCCGCCTACGCCCGTGCGGAGCTCGCCGACCGCGCACCGCTGCGGATGCCGCCGTCGATGCGGGTCGCCGCCGTCGAGGGCACGGTCGCCGCGGTCGACACCGCGCTCGCCACGCTGCGCGGCGACGTGCCCGCCCTCGACGACGAGGCGGTGCTCGGCCCGCTCACGGGACCCGCCGAGACCGACGGCCCCGCGTCCCGCGCCTTCGTCCGCTTCGACTACGCCCACGGCGGCGCCGTCACCGCGAGCCTGCGCGCCTCCGTCGTCGCGGAGGCCCTCCGCTCGCGCCGCCCGGTGAAAGGGCGCCCGCCCGGACCCCGCAATACACTCAGAGTCCGGGTCGACGTGCCCGACCTCGACCTGTGAGGAACCCCGTCATGCGCCTCGTCTTCGCCGGCACCCCCGACGCAGCCGTCCCCTCCCTGCGTGCCCTCGCCGCCTCCGCGCACGAGGTGGTCGGCGTGGTCACACGCGGCGACGCGCCGCTCGGCCGCAAGCGCGTCCTGACCCCGTCACCGGTCGCGCAGGCCGCGGAGGAGCTGGGTCTGCCCGTCATCAAGGCCGACCGACTGGATGCCGCGGCCACCGCCGCGATCGCCGCCCTGGAGCCTGAGCTCGGCGTCATCGTCGCCTACGGCGGGCTGGTCCGCGAGCCGCTGCTGTCAGCCCCCGACCACGGCTGGATCAACCTGCACTTCTCGCTGCTCCCGGCCTGGCGCGGCGCCGCACCCGTGCAGCGCGCGCTCATCGCCGGCGACCGCGTGACCGGCGCGAGCGTGTTCCAGCTCGTGCCCGAACTGGACGCGGGCGACGTGTACGGGGAGCTGCAGCATCCGATCGCCGACGGCACCACGGCCGGCGACCTCCTCGCCGCGCTGTCCGTGTCCGGCGCGACGCTGCTGGAGGAGGTCGTCGACGCGATCGCGGCGGGCACCGCCACCGCCGTGCCGCAGCGCGGCGAGCCGAGTCTCGCGCCGAAGCTGGTGCTGGAGGACGGCCGCATCCCCTGGACCGACGACGCCGAGGCCGTGCTCGCGCGGATCCACGGGGTGACCCCCGAGCCGGGTGCGTGGACGATCCTCGACGGCGCCCGCCTCAAGGTGCACCGGGCACGACGCCAGCAGGTCGCGGAGGTGCTCCCGCCCGGGCGCTTCGCCGCACCGGGGGGCGACGTGCTCGTCGGCACCGGAACCGATCCGCTGGTGCTCGAGACCGTGCAGCCGGCCGGCCGGGGCACGATGTCGGCCGCGGACTGGTGGCGGGGCCAGCGCGCCGAATCGCTGGAGGCGGACGCGTGAGCGCCGTGCAGCCGGCGCGCATCGTCGCGTACGAGACCCTGCGTGCGGTGCACGAGTCCGATGCATACGCCAACCTGCTGCTCCCGCGCGCGATCGAGCGCGCCGGTCTGAACACCGCCGACGCGGGTCTCGCGACGGAGCTGACGTACGGCACGCTGCGCCGCCAGGGCACCTACGACGCGATCATCACCGTCGCCGCCGACCGCGCCGCCGCCGACATCGATCCGCCGGTGCGCGACGCCCTGCGCCTCGGCGTGCATCAGCTGCTCTCGACCCGCGTCGCCTCGCACGCGGCGGTCAACGAGTCGGTGCAGCTCGCTCGGGATGCCGCGGGCCGGGGCGCGGCCGGATTCGTCAACGCCGTGCTCCGCCGCGTGTCCCGCGACACACCGGAGGAGTGGATGGCGCGCGTCGAGCAGCAGGCGCGCTCGGACGACGAGCGCCTCGGACTGACGACGTCGCACCCGGTGTGGGTGGTGCGCGCCTTCCGTCGCGCGCTGGCAGCCGAGGGTCGCGCCGACGAGCTGTCCGCTCTCCTGGAGTCGGACAACGCGTCGCCGAGCGTGACGATGGCGGCCCTACCGGGTCTCGCCGAGGCGCCGGCCGATGCCCGCCGGACGCCGTTCTCGCCCATCGGGTTCCGGCTCGGCGGCGGCGACCCGGAGGGCGCGATCGTCGCCTCCCAGGGCCGCGTGAGGGTGCAGGACGAGGGCTCCCAGCTCGCCGCCCTCGCCCTCAGCCGCGCCGTGCCGGTGCGCGACGGCGAGCGCTGGCTCGACCTGTGCGCCGGCCCCGGCGGCAAGACGGCGATCCTCGCCGCGGAGGCCCTCGCCGGCGGCGCGCACCTCGACGCCAACGAGATCTCCCCGACCCGCGCCGGACTGGTGCGCCGGTCGATCGCCGGCGTGCCCGCCGAGGTGGACGTGTGGGAGGAGGACGGTCGCGCGCTGGCGTCGGAGAACCCCGGCCGCTACGACCGCATCCTCGTGGACGCCCCCTGCACAGGTCTGGGAGCGCTGCGGCGCCGCCCGGAGGCGCGGTGGCGCAAGTCGCCCGCCGACGTGCCGGAGCTGACGCAGCTGCAGCGGGAGCTGCTCGAGTCCGCCGTCGTCGCCCTGCGGCCGGGCGGCATCGTGGCGTACGTGACGTGCTCGCCGCACCTCGCCGAGACGGCCGGCGTGGTCGCCGAGGTGCGCCGCTCGTTCGGCGACCAGCTCGAGGAGCTCGACACCCGCGAGGTGCTCCGCCGCGTCGCCGAGCGCGACATCGACCTGCCGGAGCCCGTCCGGGCGCCGGGGGAGACCGCAGCCCCCTCGGGCCGCGCGCAGCTGTGGCCGCATCGCCACGGCACCGACGCGATGTCGATCACCCTCCTGCGCCGGCGCTGAGACGGCCGCGACCATAATGGAGCCGTGACCCCCTCCGACGCGGCCGGCGCCAGCGACATGCGCATCAATCCCAGCATCCTCGCGGCGGACTTCGTGAACATGCAGGCCGAGCTGGCGCGCATCGCCTCCGCGGACTTCGTGCACGTCGACGTCATGGACAACCATTTCGTGCCGAACCTCACGTTCGGTCCGCAGATGGTCGAGCGCATCCAGGCCACGAGCCCGGTGCCGCTGGACGTGCACCTGATGATCGAGGACCCCGAGCGCTGGGCGCCCGGCTACGCCGAGCTCGGCGCGGCATCCGTCACCTTCCATCTCGAAGCGTCGACCGAGCCGGTCTCTCTCGCCCGTCGCCTCCGGTCGATCGGAGCGCGCGCGGGTGTCGCGATCAAGCCCGACACCCCCGTCGAGTCGCTCTTCGAGGTGCTCAACGAGTTCGACCAGATCCTCATCATGACCGTCGAGCCGGGCTTCGGCGGGCAGTCCTTCCGCCACGACACCGTCCCGAAGATCTCAGCCCTGTCGGCCGAGGCCCGCCGGCGCGGCAGCAGCGTGTGGCTGCAGGTCGACGGGGGAGTGAGCGCCTCCACGCTGGAGCACGCCGCGCGGGCGGGCGCCGACACGTTCGTCGCAGGATCCGCCGTCTTCGGCGCCGACGACCCCGACGAGGCCATCGCCACCCTGCGGGCCCTCGCGCACCGTCACTCCCACGCCCACCGCTGACCCGCCCGTCACCGTGAGCACGGCGATGCCCGGTACCCTGGCAGGGTGAAGACGTTCGACTCCCTGTTCGCCGAGCTCACCGCGAAGGCGGCCGAGCGACCCGAGGGGTCGAAGACCATCGCCGAGCTCGACGCCGGCGTGCACGCCATCGGCAAGAAGATCGTCGAGGAGGCCGCCGAGGTGTGGATGGCCGCGGAGTACGAGCCCGATGAGGCCGCAGCGGAGGAGATCTCCCAGCTGCTCTACCACCTGCAGGTGCTCATGCTCGCGAAGGGGCTGTCGCTGGAGGATGTCTACCGACATCTGTGAGCGCGCCTCCACCGCCCGGCCCACGACCCTGAAAGCCCCTCCCATGCTGCGTATCGCCGTGCCCAACAAGGGCTCGCTCGCCGAGACCGCGACCGAGATGCTCGCCGAAGCCGGCTACGTCGGCCGTCGCGACCCGAAAGACCTGCACGTCATCGACCCGGTCAACGAGGTCGAGTTCTTCTACCTGCGCCCCAAGGACATCGCCACCTACGTCGGCTCGGGCGCCCTGGACGTCGGCATCACCGGACGCGACCTGCTGAAGGACGCGCGGATGCCGGGGGCACAGGAGATCGAGGCGCTCGGCTTCGGCGGCTCGACGTTCCGCTTCGCCGGCCGCCCCGGCCGCTTCTCCGAGCTCGCCGACCTCGACGGCGTGCGCGTGGCGACCTCCTACCCGGGGCTCGTCGACGCCTTCCTCGACGCGCACGGCGTCGCGGTCGACCTCGTGCCGCTGGACGGCGCCGTCGAATCGGCCGTGCAGCTCGGCGTGGCCGACGCCGTGGCCGACGTGGTCTCCACCGGCACCACCCTGCGCCAGGCGGGCCTGGAGATCTTCGGTCCCGTGATCCTGCAGTCCGAGGCCGTCCTCATCACCGGCCCGTCGCCCGCCGAGGGCGCCGAGACGCTGCTCCGCCGCCTCCGCGGCATCATGGTGGCGCGCCGCTACGTGATGGTCGACTACGACCTCCCCGCCGACCTCGTCGACGCCGCGGTCGCCATCGCCGGCGGCGTCGAGTCGCCCACGATCTCGCCGCTGCGCGACCCCGCCTGGGTCGCCGTGCGCGTGATGGTCGCCCGCGGCGAGGTCAACCAGGTCATGGACGCCCTCTACGCGCTCGGCGCCCGGGCCATCCTGGTCACCGCGATCCACAACGCGAGGCTGTAGCGATGAGCCTCGCCTGCCGCGTCATCCCGTGTCTGGACGTCGCCGCCGGTCGCGTGGTGAAGGGCGTCAACTTCCAGAATCTGCGCGACATGGGCGACCCCGTCGAGCTCGCGCGCCTGTACTTCGAGCAGGGGGCCGACGAGCTCACCTTCCTCGACGTCACCGCGACGGTCGACGCGCGCGACACGACGTACGACGTCGTCCGGCGCACCGCCGAGCAGGTCTTCATCCCGCTCACGGTCGGCGGCGGCGTGCGCACGGCGGATGACGTCGCACGGCTGCTGGCCGTCGGCGCCGACAAGGCCGGTGTGAACTCCGCCGCGATCGCCCGCCCCGCGCTGATCGACGAGATCGCCGACCGCTTCGGCGCGCAGGTGCTCGTGCTGTCGCTCGACGTCACGCGCTCCGACGCCACCGCCTCAGGCTTCGTCGTCACCACGCACGGCGGACGCACCGAGACGACCCTCGACGCGCTCGCCTGGGCGCGGGAGGCCATCGACCGCGGCGCGGGGGAGCTGCTGGTCAACTCCATCGACGCCGACGGCACGAAGGAGGGCTTCGACCTCGAGCTCGTCGGCCTCATGCGCGAGATCTCGCACGCACCGGTGATCGCCTCCGGCGGCGCGGGCGCCGCGACGGACTTCGCCCCCGCGATCCGGGCCGGTGCGGACGCCGTGCTCGCGGCATCCGTCTTCCATTCCGGCCAGCTCACCATCGGCGAGGTCAAGGCCGCCATGATCGCCGACGGACTGGACGTGCGCGCATGAGCGACACCGTGGACGAGCGCATCGCCCGCGTCACCTTCGACGATCGCGGACTCGTCGCCGCCGTCATCCAGCAGTGGGACACGCGCGAGGTGCTGATGCTCGGATGGATGGACGCCGAGGCGCTCCGTCGCACCCTCACCAGCGGTCGCGTGACCTTCTGGTCGCGCTCGCGCCAGGAGTACTGGCGCAAGGGCGACACGTCCGGGCACATCCAGCTGGTGCGCGGCGCGCGCCTCGACTGCGACGGCGACACGGTGCTCGTCGAGGTCGACCAGGTGGGCGCGGCGTGCCACACCGGAGACCGCACCTGCTTCGACGCCGACGACCTCCGGCCCGTCGAGGGGCCGCAGCCGTGACCGCTCGCGCCCGGCTCCTCGCGGTCGTCGCCACGGCGCTGGTCGGCGCGCTGGGCGTCATCTCCTCGACGCAGACCTGGCTCACCGTCACCCTCGCCGACGGGGCCGAGCACCAGCTGCCCGTGGCCGGCGCGGCAGCCGTGCCGGTGCTGGCGCCCCTGTGCCTGGCGGTGCTCGCGCTCGGCGGGGCGCTGTCGATCGTCGGGGTGGTGCTGCGGCACGTCTTCGGCGCGCTGACGGTGCTCATCGCCGCAGCGCTCGCGATCGTGACCGTGCCGGTCGCGTTCACGCTGCCGCCGTCGGCGGTCGCCTCGACCGTCACCACGGCCACGGGCATCACCGGCGCCGACGCGGTGGCGGAGCTCGTGGAGTCCATCGCCCCCTCTCCGTGGCCGTACGTGACGGTGCTGCTGTCCGCGCTGCTGCTCGTGGTCGGGGTGTTCGTCCTCCTCACCGCGCGACGGTGGCGGGGGAGCGGACGCCGCTACGAGGCGGAGGATGCCGCGTCCGCTCCGGCGCGGCCGCGGGACGCCGTGGACAGCTGGGACGACCTCTCCCGCGGCACGGACCCGACGGGATGACACCGCTAGACTGAACAGGCGTGCGGCATGCCGCGCGGGCAACGATCCCCCTCGGAGGAAACCCATGAGCAACTCCATCGCCGACCCGGGCCACGGACACTCCCCGGCCGCCTGGACGGCCGTGATCATCATGCTCGTCGCCATCGCGATCGGCACCCTGTTCTTCGTGCTGGACATCCCGGCCGTCGTCTGGGCCTCCGCCGGTCTCGTCGTCGTGGGTCTGCTCGTCGGCTGGATCATGAAGCGCGCCGGCTACGGCGCCGGGGGCTCCAAGACCGTTCCGAAAGAGCACTGACATGCTCGCCGACCTCACGGCCGGCGCGGTGCAGGACGCAGAGGCACGGGCGTCGTCGCGCCCGACCGCAGAGGTCGAAGCAGCCGCGCTCGCGCAGCCGTCCGCGCGTGACGCCCTGGCGGCCCTCGCTCCCGCCGACCGCGTGAAGATCATCGCCGAGGTGAAGCGCGCGAGCCCCTCACGCGGCGACCTCGCCGACATCCCCGACCCCGCGCTCCAGGCGCTGCGGTACGAGGAGGGCGGCGCATCCGCCATCTCCGTGCTCACGGAGGGCCGCAAGTTCAAGGGCAGCCTCGCCGACCTCGAGGCCGTGCGCGCGGCGGTGTCCCTGCCGGTGCTGCGCAAGGACTTCATCGCCACGTCGTACCAGGTGCTGGAGGCCCGCGCGTCCGGCGCCGACCTCGTGCTCCTCATCGTCGCCGCCCTCGACCAGCCCGTGCTGGCCGAGCTGTTCGGCCTCGTCGGCCAGCTCGGCATGACCGCGCTCGTCGAGGCGCACTCGGCCGACGAGGTCGACCGGGCCGTCGACGTCGGCGCCCGGCTGATCGGCGTCAACGCCCGCGACCTCACCACGTTCGACCTCGACCGCGACCTCTTCGGTCGCGTCGCCGAGCGCATCCCCGCCGGTGTCGTCAAGGTCGCCGAGTCGGCGGTGCTCACGCCCGCCGACGTCACCCACTACCGCTCGGCCGGAGCCGACGTCGTGCTCATCGGGGAGGCGCTGGTCACCGGCGACCCCGTGGCGACGCTCCGGAGCTTCCTGGGACAGCGTTCCCCCGAGGCGTCGAGCCTTCGATCGGAGTCGAGATGACCCTCCTGCGCGAGGCCAAAGGCCCCTTCTTCGGCGAGTTCGGCGGGCGGTTCATGCCCGAGTCGCTCATCGCCGCCATCGACGAGCTCACCGCCGTCTACGAGGCGGCGATCATCGACCCGGCCTTCCAGGCCGAGCTGGCGCACCTCCTCCACAGCTACGCCGGCCGGCCGTCCGCCATCACCGAGGTGCCGCGCTTCGCGGCCCACGCCGGCGGCGGGCGCATCTTCCTCAAGCGCGAAGACCTGAACCACACCGGCTCGCACAAGATCAACAACGTGCTCGGCCAGGCGCTGCTGACCCAGCGACTCGGCAAGACCCGGGTCATCGCCGAGACCGGCGCGGGCCAGCACGGCGTGGCCACCGCCACCGCGGCCGCCCTCTTCGGCTTCGAGTGCACCATCTACATGGGCGAGGTCGACACCGAGCGCCAGGCGCTCAACGTCGCGCGCATGCGCCTCCTGGGCGCCGAGGTGGTGCCGGTCACGACCGGCAGCCGCACCCTGAAGGACGCGATCAACGAGGCGTACCGCGACTGGGTCGCAAGCGTCGACACCACGAACTACATCTTCGGCACGGCCGCGGGTCCGCACCCGTTCCCCGCGATGGTGCGCGACTTCCAGAAGATCATCGGCGAGGAGGCCCGCGCGCAGCTGCTCGAAGAGGCCGGGCGGCTTCCCGACGCGGTGTTCGCGTGCGTGGGCGGCGGCTCCAACGCCATCGGCATGTTCGACGCGTTCCTCGACGACGAGGGCGTGAAGCTCTACGGCGTGGAGGCGGCCGGCGACGGCGTCGACACCGAGCGGCATGCCGCGTCGATCGAGCGCGGCCGGCCCGGCGTGCTACACGGCGCGAAGACGTACGTGCTGCAGGACGAGGACGGCCAGACCATCGAGTCGCACTCGATCTCCGCCGGTCTCGACTACCCCGGCGTCGGACCCGAGCACTCCTGGCTCGCCTCCATCGGCCGCGCCGACTACATCCCCGCGACCGACGACGAGGCGATGCAGGCCCTGCGCCTGCTGTCCGAGACCGAGGGCATCATCCCCGCGATCGAGACCGCGCACGCGCTCGCCGGCGCTCTGCGCATCGGCCGCGAGCTCGGACCCGACGCCATCATCGCGATCTGCCTGTCCGGTCGCGGCGACAAGGACATGGACACCGCCGCGCGCTACTTCGAGCTCTACGACGCACAGCAGAGCCCGGTCGACACGCCGCCCGCCGAGGACGCCGCCAAGGGCGAGGGGACCGAGCTGTGACGTCCCGCGTCGCGGCGGCCATCGACGCGGCCCGCGCGGAGGGGCGCGGGGCCTTCGTCGCCTACCTGCCCATCGGCTACCCCGACGTCGCCACGAGCATCGAGGCGGCCGTGACCCTCGCCGAGAACGGCGCCGACGTGCTCGAGCTCGGGCCCCCGTACTCCGACCCCGTGATGGACGGCCTGGTCATCCAGGAGGCGACCCAGCAGGTGCTCGCGAGCGGCTTCCGGCTGCGCGACATGTTCCCCGCCATCCGCGAGATCACCTCCCGCGTCGACATCCCGGTCGTCGTGATGACGTACTGGAACCCGGTGCTGCAGTACGGCGTCGACCGCTACGCCGACGACCTGCTCGCCGCCGGGGGAGCGGGCCTCATCACGCCCGACATCACGCCCGAATCGGCCGCCGAGTGGATCGCCGCCAGCCGCCGCACCGGCCTGGACCGCATCTTCCTCGCCGCGCCCACCTCCAGCGACGAGCGTCTCGACCTCGTCGTGGAGAACTCCACCGGGTTCGTGTACACCGTCTCCACGATGGGCATCACGGGCGAGCGCGCCGAATTGGATGCTGCGGCCCGCACCCTCGTCGACCGCCTCCGCGCGCGCGGCGCGGAGAACGCCTGCGTCGGCATCGGGATCTCCAGCGCCGACCAGGTCGCCGGTGTGCTCGAGTACGCCGACGGCGCGATCGTCGGCACCGCCCTGGTGAAGGCGCTCCGCGACGGCGGGCTCGAGCAGCTCGCCGCGACGGCGCGCGCCCTGACCGCCGGCAAGACCGTCGACGCGGCCGCCGCCACCTCCTCCACGGGCGCACAACAGCCCGCTCCGCACTCCCAGCAAGGATCACCCTCATGATGAACGCGGCCTCCGGCGTCCTCGCCAGCATCCCCAGCCCGCCGGTCAACGAGTTCTTCCTCGGCCCGATCCCGATCCGCTACTACGCGCTGTGCATCATCGCCGGGATCATCGTCGCCGTCCTGCTCACGAACCACCGCCTCACCAAGCGCGGCGCCGAGCCGTGGGTGGTCATCGACATCGCCCTGGTGGCCGTCCCGCTCGGCATCATCGGCGCGCGCATCTTCCACGTCCTCACGCACCCGGGGTTCTACTTCGGCGCGGGCTCGAACCCGTGGAACCCGTTCGAGCCCGGCTCGGTGTGGGCCATCTGGGAGGGCGGCATCGCCATCTTCGGCGCCCTGCTCGGCGGCGCCGTCGGCGCGTGGCTCGGCTGCCGCTGGACCGGCATCCGGTTCTGGACCTTCGCCGACGCCCTGGCCCCCGGCATCCTGCTCGCCCAGGCCTTCGGCCGCTTCGGCAACTGGTTCAACCAGGAGCTCTACGGCCTGCCGACCGATCTGCCGTGGGGCCTCGAGATCGCGCCGGGCAATCCCGCGCTGCCCGTCGGCCTCGCCCCCGGCACCCTCTTCCACCCGACGTTCCTGTACGAGGTCATCTGGAACACGATGGGCGTCTGCATGCTCCTGGCGGCCGGTCACCGCTTCCGCCTGCAGTGGGGACGCCTCTTCGGTCTGTACCTCGTCTGGTACGGCGCGGGCCGCATCGTGTGGGAGTCCATCCGCATCGACCCCAGCGAGATCTACTTCGGCCTGCGCACGAACGTGTGGGCCGCCATCGTCGGCGTCATCGTCGGCCTGGCGATCTTCTTCGTGCAGCGACGGCGCCACCCCGGCATCGAGCCCTCGCCCTACGTGCCCGGACGCGAATGGTCCCCGCAGGGGACTGTACAATCGCAGGACACCGAAGACTTCGTCGACGTGAGCGCACCCCCGGTCTCCGAGGGAACCACGACCGAAGTCCGTGAGGCCACCGCCACAAGCACCGCCGCCACGAAGTAGCGCTTCCCTCCGCGAGTCCCCGGGCCGACGTCGTCCCCTCCTGACCATGAATGTGAGGACGGCTGGTATGGCACCGAGTCCCCGTCTCCCCGTCTCGTCCGCCGGCTTCGACGCCTTCCCGCCGAAGCAGGGGATGTACAACCCCGCCTTCGAGAAGGACGCCTGCGGCCTGGCGATGGTCGCCACGCTGCGCGGCACGGCCGGTCACGACATCATCGACCTGGCGCTCACCGCGCTGCGCAACCTCGAGCACCGCGGCGCCATCGGGTCCGACGCCGGCACCGGCGACGGCGCGGGCATCCTGACGCAGATGCCCGACGAGTTCCTGCGCGCGGTCGTGGAGGCGGAGCTGCCCCCCGTGGGCGAGTACGCCGCCGGCATGATCTTCCTGCCGCTCGACGCCGAGGAGCGCGCCGCGCAGAAGGACGGCATCGAGCGGATCGCAGCATCCGAGGGTCTGACGGTCCTCGCCTGGCGCGACGTGCCCACGGCGCCCGACAACCTCGGCAAGCTGGCCTACGCCGCCCGCCCCGCCTTCGAGCAGCTGTTCGTCTCGTGCCCGGCCACCGACCAGACGCCCGCGCTCTCGGGCATCGAGCTGGACCGCCGCACCTTCCGCCTGCGCAAGCGCAGCCGCACCGAGCTCGGCGCCTACTTCGTCTCGCTGTCCTCGCGCACCCTCGGCTACAAGGGCATGGTCACGACCCTGCAGCTCGAGCCGTTCTACCCCGACCTGCAGGACGAGCGCTTCGCCTCGGAGCTGGCCGTCGTGCACTCGCGCTACTCCACCAACACCTTCCCGTCGTGGCCGCTCGCGCAGCCGCTGCGCATGCTCGCGCACAACGGCGAGATCAACACCGTCAACGGCAACCGCAACTGGATGCGCGCGCGGCAGTCGCAGCTCGAGTCCGAGCTCATCGGCGACATCCGCCCGCTGCTGCCCATCTGCACCGACGGCGCCAGCGACTCCGCGTCGTTCGACGAGGTGCTCGAGCTCCTCACCCTCACCGGCCGCAGCCTGCCGCACGCGGTGATGATGATGGTGCCCGAGGCCTACGAGAAGCAGCCCGACATCGACCCGAAGGTGCGGGCGTTCTACGAGTTCCACTCCATGCAGATGGAGCCCTGGGACGGCCCGGCAGCGCTCATCTTCACGGACGGCACGCTGGTCGGCGCGACGCTCGACCGCAACGGGCTGCGCCCCGGTCGCTGGACCGAGACCACCGACGGCCTCGTCGTCATCGGCAGCGAGACCGGCGTGCTCGACATCGCCCCCGAGCGCATCAAGCGCCGCGGGCGCCTGCGCCCCGGCCGCATGTTCCTCGTCGACACCGCTCAGGGCCGCCTGATCGAAGACGACGAGATCAAGCAGCAGCTGGCCGACCTGCATCCGTGGCAGGAGTGGCTCGACACGGGACGCGTGCGCCTCGCCGACCTCCCCGAGCGCGAGCACATCGTGCACCCCATCGCCTCCATCACGCGCCGTCAGCGCACCTTCGGATACACCGAGGAGGAGGTGCGCGTGCTGCTGACCCCGATGGGCCAGAACGGCGCGGAGCCCCTCGGCGCGATGGGCAGCGACACGCCCGTGGCGGTGCTCAGCGAGCGCCCGCGCCTGCTGTTCGACTACTTCACCCAGCAGTTCGCCCAGGTCACCAACCCGCCCCTGGACTCGATCCGCGAGGAGGTCGTCACCTCGCTCGCGCTCGGTCTCGGCCCGGAGCGCAACCTGCTCGACTGGGGTCCGGAGCACACCCGCACGGTGACGCTCGACTTCCCGGTGATCGACAACGACGAGCTGGCCAAGATCCAGCACATCGACACCGCGCTGCCCGGACGCACGTCCGTGACCATCCGCGGCCTCTACCGCGTGGAAGCCGGCCACAAGGGCATGCAGAAGCGCATCACCCAGATGTGCAACGAGGTCGACCAGGCCATCGAGGACGGCGCCGAGTTCATCGTGCTCAGCGACCGCGACTCCAACAAGGACCTCGCGCCCATCCCGTCGCTGCTCATGCTGGCCGCCGTGCACCACCACCTCATCCGCCGCGAGACCCGCATGAAGGTCGGTCTGGTGGTCGAGGCCGGCGACGTCCGCGAGGTGCATCACGTCGCGACGCTGATCGGCTACGGCGCCTCCGCCGTCAACCCGTACCTGGCCATGGAGACCGCCGAGTACCTCGTGCGCGCCGGTTACATCACCGGGATCACCCCCGAGAAGGCCGTCAAGAACCTGATCTACGCGCTCGGCAAGGGCGTGCTGAAGATCATGTCGAAGATGGGCATCTCCACGGTGTCCTCGTACGCGGGCGCCCAGGTGTTCGAGGCCGTGGGCCTGTCCGACGCCTTCATCGACGCGTACTTCACCGGCACCGAGTCCAAGCTCGGCGGTGTCGGCATCGAGGTCATCGCCGCCGAGAACGCCGCGCGCCACGCGTACGCGTATCCCGAGGATGCTGCGGCGAGGGCGCACGAGCGACTGTGGACCGGCGGCGAGTACCAATGGCGCCGCGACGGATCGCCGCACCTCTTCAACCCCGACACCGTCTTCCGGCTGCAGCACTCCACGCGCGCGCGCCGCTACGACATCTTCCGCGAGTACACGAAGCTCGTGGACGACCAGGCCAACGAGCTGAAGACCCTCCGCGGACTCTTCCGCCTGCGCACCGACGGCCGCCACCCGGTGCCCCTCGACGAGGTCGAGTCGGTGGCCTCGATCGTCAAGCGCTTCTCCACCGGCGCGATGAGCTACGGCTCCATCTCGCAGGAGGCCCACGAGGTGCTGGCCGTGGCGATGAACTCCATCGGCGCGAAGTCGAACACCGGCGAGGGCGGCGAGGACGTCGACCGCCTGCTCGACCCGGTGCGCCGCAGCGCGATCAAGCAGGTCGCGTCGGGCCGATTCGGCGTCACGAGCCTGTACCTCACGCAGGCCGACGACATCCAGATCAAGCTCGCTCAGGGCGCCAAGCCCGGCGAGGGCGGTCAGCTGCCACCGACCAAGGTGTACCCGTGGGTGGCGCGCACGCGTCACGCGACCGCGGGCGTCGGGCTGATCTCGCCCCCGCCGCACCACGACATCTACTCGATCGAAGACCTCAAGCAGCTGATCTTCGACCTCAAGCGCTCCAACCCGAAGGCCCGCGTGCACACCAAGCTGGTGAGCCAGTCGGGCATCGGCGCGGTCGCGGCGGGTGTCGCGAAGGCGCTGAGCGACGTCATCCTCGTCTCCGGCCACGACGGCGGAACGGGCGCGAGCCCGCTGAACTCGCTCAAGCACGCGGGCACGCCGTGGGAGCTCGGTCTGGCCGAGACGCAGCAGACCCTGATGCTCAACGGCATGCGCGACCGCGTCGTGGTGCAGGTCGACGGCCAGCTCAAGACGGGCCGCGACGTCATCATCGGCGCGCTGCTGGGCGCCGAGGAATTCGGCTTCGCCACCGCACCGCTCGTCGTCTCGGGCTGCATCATGATGCGCGTCTGCCATCTCGACACCTGCCCGGTGGGCGTCGCGACGCAGAACCCCGTGCTGCGCGAGCGCTTCACCGGCAAGCCCGAGTTCATCGTGACCTTCATGGAGTACATCGCCGAGGAGGTGCGGGAGTACCTCGCCGCGCTCGGCTTCCGCTCCCTCGACGAGGCGATCGGCCACAACGAGCTCCTCGACATCGGCGGCGCCGTGGAGCACTGGAAGACGAGCGGGCTCGACCTGAGTCCGATCCTCGAGGGCCCGGCCTTCGCCGACGACGTCCCGCGTCGCAATCTGCGCGGGCAGCTGCACGAGCTGGAGGAGCACTTCGACGTGGGTCTCATCGAGCGTGCGCAGCACGTCATCGACCACGGCGGCTCCGTGACCATCGACCTGCCGATCCGCAACACCGAGCGTGCCGTGGGCACCATGCTCGGCAACCGCGTGACGCTGGCGCACGGGCAGAACGGTCTGCCGTCGGGCTCGATCACGGTCAACCTCACCGGCTCGGCCGGGCAGTCGCTCGGCGCGTTCATGCCCGCCGGCATCACGCTGCGACTCGAGGGCGACTCGAACGACTACGTCGGCAAGGGCCTGTCGGGCGGTCAGATCGTCGTCCGCCCGCCGCGTGCCGCCACCTTCGACGCCTCGCAGAACGTCATCGCGGGCAACGTCATCGGCTACGGTGCCACGCAGGGCACCATGTTCCTGCGCGGCGTCGTGGGGGAGCGGTTCTTCGTCCGCAACTCCGGCGCGACCGCGGTCGTCGAGGGCGTGGGCGACCACGCGCTCGAGTACATGACGGGCGGCCTGGCGGTCATCCTCGGCGACACCGGGCGCAACCTCGGCGCCGGCATGTCCGGCGGCACCGCCTACGTGTACCGGCTCGACCCCGCCAAGGTGAACCGTGAGGCGCTCGCCGCCGGCGAACTGGTGCTCGGCGAGCTCGGCGCGGGTGACGCGGAGATCCTCCGCGACCTGCTGGAGCGCCACGTCGCCGAGACCGACTCGGAGCTCGCCGCCGGGCTGCTCCGCGACTTCGACGCACAGCTGGCGTCGTTCACACGAGTGCTGCCGCGCGACTACGCGGCCGTGCTGGAGACCCGACAGACCGCGCTCGCCGAGGGGCTCGACCCCGACGGCGACGTCGTCTGGAGCCGCATCCTGGAGGTGACCGGTGGCTGATCCCAAAGGCTTCCTGAAGACCACGGAGCGCGAGCTCCCGCCCCGTCGGCCCGTTCCCGTCCGCATCATGGACTGGCGCGAGGTGTACGAGAACGTCGACGGCGCGGTCATCCGCCGCCAGGCCGGGCGCTGCATGGACTGCGGCATCCCGTTCTGCCACAAGGGCTGCCCGCTGGGGAACCTCATCCCCGAGTGGAACGACCTCACGTGGCGCGGCGAGGGCCGGTCGGCCATCGAGCGTCTGCACGCGACGAACAACTTCCCGGAGTTCACCGGGCGGCTGTGCCCCGCGCCGTGCGAGAGCTCCTGCGTGCTCGGCATCAACCAGCCCGCCGTCACGATCAAGCAGATCGAGGTCTCGATCATCGACGAGGCCTTCGCCAACGGCTGGGTCGAGGCGGAGCCCCCCGGGCGCCTGACCGGCAAGACGGTCGCCGTCGTCGGGTCGGGCCCCGCCGGTCTCGCGGCCGCACAGCAGCTGACCCGCGCCGGCCACACGGTCGCGGTCTACGAGCGTGACGACCGCATCGGCGGCCTCATGCGCTACGGCATCCCCGACTTCAAGATGGAGAAGCGACAGCTCGAGCTGCGGCTCAAGCAGATGCGCGACGAGGGCACCCGCTTCCGGGCGGGCGTCGAGATCGGCGTCGACATCGCGTGGGACGACCTGCGCAACCGCTACGACGCCGTCGTGGTGGCCACGGGCGCCACGGTGCCGCGAGAACTGCCCATCCCGGGGCGCGACCTCGCGGGCATCCACTTCGCCATGGAGTACCTGACGGAGTCGAACAAGGCGACCGCCGGCGACCGCGTGCCCAACCAGATCACCGCGGAGGGCAAGCACGTCGTCGTCATCGGCGGCGGCGACACCGGCGCGGACTGCATCGGCACCGCGCACCGGCAGGGCGCGCTGAGCGTCACCAACCTCGCCATCGGCACGCAGCCGCCGGAGGAGCGCCCCGAGCACCAGCCGTGGCCGATGACCCCGACGCTGTTCGAGGTCGCGTCCGCGCACGAGGAGGGCGGGGAGCGCACCTACCTCGCCTCCACCGTCGAGTTCCTCGGCAACGACGGCGGCGAGGTCCGCGCGCTGCGCGTGGCCGAGACCGCGTTCGTCGACGGCCGCCGCGTGCCCCGCAGCGGCACGGAGCGCGAGATCCCCGCCGACCTGATCCTCATCGCGATGGGCTTCACCGGCCCGGAGCAGGAGTCGGTCGCCGCGCAGCTGTCGGCGCAGTTCACCGACCGCGGCAACATCGCCCGCGCGGACGACTACCAGACCTCGTCGCCGGGCGTCTTCGTCGCCGGCGACGCCGGCCGCGGACAGTCGCTCATCGTATGGGCCATCGCCGAGGGCCGCGCGGTCGCCGCGAGCGTCGACGAGTACCTCATGGGCGAGACCGCCCTGCCCGCCCCCGTGCGTCCGCACGATGTCGCGATCGGTCTGCTGCCCGCGTAGTCTGGCTCACGTCGATCGACACCCCCCCACCCCCTTCCCGAAACCCGGAGAACATACGGATGAGACGCGCCAAGATCGTCGCCACGCTCGGGCCCGCCACCTCGTCATATGACCAGGTACGAGCCATCATCGATGCCGGCGTCGACGTCGCCCGCCTGAACCTCAGCCACGGCGACTACTCGGTCCACGAGGCCAACTTCGCCAACGTCCGCAAGGCTGCCGACGACGCGGGTCGCCCCGTCGCCGTCCTGGTCGACCTGCAGGGTCCGAAGATCCGCCTCGGCAAGTTCGAGAACGGACCGCACGACCTCGCCGCCGGCGACATCTTCAAGATCACCACCGAGGAGATCCTCGGCACGAAGGAGATCGTCGGCACGACCTTCAAGGGCCTGCCGAACGACGTGAAGCCCGGCGACTTCCTCCTCATCGACGACGGCAAGGTGCGCGTGGAGGTCGTCGAGACCGACGGCACGGTCGTCACCACCCGCGTCATCGTGGGCGGACCGGTGTCCAACAACAAGGGCATCAACCTCCCCGGCGTGGCCGTCAACGTCCCGGCGCTCAGCCAGAAGGACGAGGACGACCTCCGCTGGGGCCTGAACATCGGAGCGGACCTCATCGCGCTGTCGTTCGTGCGCGACGCGAAAGACGTCCAGCGCGTGCACGTCATCATGGCGGAGGAGGGGCGTCACGTCCCGGTCATCGCCAAGATCGAGAAGCCGCAGGCGGTCGACAACCTCGAGCAGATCATCGACGCCTTCGACGGCATCATGGTCGCCCGCGGCGACCTCGGCGTCGAGCTGCCCCTCGAGGCCGTGCCCATCGTGCAGAAGCGCGCCGTGGAGCTCTGCCGCCGCATGGCCAAGCCCGTCATCGTCGCCACACAGATGCTCGAGTCCATGATCGAGAACCCGGTGCCCACCCGCGCCGAGACCAGCGACGTCGCCAACGCCGTCCTCGACGGCGCGGACGCGGTCATGCTCTCGGGCGAGACCAGCGTCGGCAAGTACCCGGTCGTCGTGGTCGAGACCATGGCCCGCATCGTGGACTCGACGGAGGAGCACGGCCTGGAGCGCATCCAGCCCCTCACCACCAAGCCCCGCACGCAGGGCGGCGCGATCACGCTGGCCGCGCTCGAGGTGGCCGACTTCGTCGACGCCAAGTTCCTCTGCATCTTCACGGAGTCGGGCGACACCGCGCGTCGCATGTCGCGCCTGCGGCCGCGCATCCCCATGATCGGGTTCACCCCCGACCCGGCCATCCGCCGCCGCATGGCGCTGACCTGGGGCGTGAAGTCGACGCTGGTGGAGCACGTCGTGCACACCGACCGCATGTTCATCCAGGTCGACGACTACTTCCTCTCCAACGACCTGGCGAAGGTCGGAGACAAGGTCGTGGTGATCTCCGGATCCCCTCCCGGAATCATCGGCTCGACCAACGACATCCGCATCCACAAGATCGGCGACGCCCTGCACGGCAAGGCGCCGATCTACCAGGCGGTGCAGCAGTAGGCACAGCCTCCCTGCGACGGCGACGGCCGCGTTCCTCCGGGAACGCGGCCGTCGCCCGTCCTCACGCCACTCGTCGCAGCAGGTCGCCCTCCTGCACCACGTCCAGGGCGAGCACCTTGTACCCCTCCGACGGGAAGAACACGGTCAGGCGGTCGGGGTCCACCTCCACGACGCTGCCCTCGCCCCACGCCGCGTGGCGCACCGTCGAGCCCGACGGGAACGGGGCGGTCGCGGCATCCAGCTCCTCCTCGTGCACCGACGCGGTGCCGGCCCGGCACGTGTCGCAGCGCCCGCAGGGCTCGTCGAGCTCGTCACCGAAATACGACAGCAGCACGCGGCGCCGGCAGTCCCGCGTCTCGGCGTAGCGGCGCATGACCTCGAGCCGCGACACCTCGATGCGCTCCCGCCGATCGGAGGCCTCCACGGAGCGCGCGACGACCTGACGCGTGGTGAGTGCGCCGACCGCCTCGATGCCCGCCCGCGTC
The DNA here is from genome assembly GCF_003991875.1 of Microbacterium lemovicicum. Classification (NCBI taxonomy): domain Bacteria; kingdom Bacillati; phylum Actinomycetota; class Actinomycetes; order Micrococcales; family Microbacteriaceae; genus Microbacterium; species Microbacterium lemovicicum. The sequence goes on along the minus strand of NZ_CP031423.1, from coordinate 1,433,234 downwards.
ACGCGCACCGCGCCCGCCTCGACGAGGAGGTTCACGATCCCCGTGATCGCTCGGGACGACACCCGCACCGCCAGGGCCAGCGCAGCGGCGCGGATCGGCGCACCGGCGGCCACGACCGCCTTGTACGCGGCCCGCAGGCGGGCCTGGTCGACGGTGCGGGAGGTGAAGTACTTCCGGATGCCGAGGTCTTCGGAGCGGTAGAACAGCACGGCCCGCGCAGCCTCGCCGTCGCGTCCGGCGCGACCGACCTCCTGGTAGTAGGCGTCGAGCGACTCGGGGACCGAGGCGTGCACGACGAAGCGGACGTCGGGCTTGTCGATGCCCATCCCGAACGCGCTGGTGGCGACGACCACATCGACGTCACCGACGTGGAACGCCTCCTGCACCGTGCGACGGTCCTTCGCCGGAAGCCCGGCGTGATAGGCGAGGGAGCGGATGCCGCGCTCGGCCAGCGCGGAGGCGTACTCCTCGGCATCGCGCCGCGTGGCCGCGTAGACGAGTCCGCAGCCGTCGAGCACCGCCACGAGGTCGAGCAGATGCTGCCGCTTCTCGGGCTCGTCGGCGTGCCGGCGCACCTCGAGGTCGATGTGGGGGCGGTCGACGCCCTGCACCACGAGCAGCGGGTCCTCGAGCGACAGGCGCCGGACGATCTCCTCGCGCACCGGCTCGGCCGCCGTCGCGGTGAGCGCCACGGTCGGCGGTCCGCCGAGCCGCTCGCGCGCGTCGCCGAGCCGCAGGTAGTCGGGCCGGAAGTCGTGACCCCAGGAGGCCACGCAGTGGGCCTCGTCGACGACGAGCAGACCCACGTCGAGGCCGGCGAGCCGGTCGAGCACCTCGTCCTTCGCCAGCTGCTCGGGCGCGAGGAAGAGGAACCTGATGCCGCCCGACTCGGCCTGCGCCCAGGCATCCTCGATCGCCCGCGCGCCGAGCGACGAGTTGACCGCCGCGCCCCGCGGGGCGGCCGGCGCCGCGGACAGCTGCTCGAGCTGGTCCGTCTGCAGCGCGATGAGGGGCGAGACGACCAGCGTCAGCCCGTCGCGCAGCGCTCCGGCGAGCTGGTACACCGCGGACTTCCCGGCGCCGGTCGGCATCACCGCGACGACATCGCGGCCTTCCAGCAGCGCCTCGACGCTGCGCCGCTGCCCGTCCCGCACCGATTCCCACCCGAACAGCTCGCTCGCCGCCCGGTCGATCCTGTCTGCGCCCAACGCGTCCTCCGCTCGATGAGCACTCAGTCTCATCGAGCCTCCGGACACCGTCCGCAGGGATTGACAGGGCGGAGAAGATGGTCATCCGCCAGCGTGGTACCGGTGGTGGGACTCGAACCCACATGCCCTCACGGACAACCGATTTTGAGTCGGTCGCGTCTGCCATTCCGCCACACCGGCCCGCACACTCGCGGAACGACCCTACCGCAGAGACGTGCGCCGCCCCGGGTTCAGCCTCCGGACGGCCGCTCGGCGACGATCGTCACGGTCACCGGTCGAGGGTACCGCTGCGCCGCTCCGCCGCCCCTGCGATGCACCGCCGAAGGGTCCGTTGGGATGTCGCGCCTCTGTGGCCGTAGGATTCAATCGTGACTGACGAACAGCCGACGGCAGAATCCTCCTCCACCGCCCCTCGTCGCGTGGTGGTGGCCGAGGACGAATCGCTGATCCGTCTCGACATCGTCGAGATCCTCCGCGACAACGGCTTCGACGTGGTCGGGGAGGCCGGTGACGGCGAGACCGCCGTGCAGCTGGCCACCGAGCTCCGCCCGGACCTCGTCATCATGGACGTCAAGATGCCTCAGCTCGACGGCATCTCCGCGGCCGAGAAGCTCAGCAAGAACCACATCGCGCCCGTCGTGCTCCTCACCGCCTTCAGCCAGAAGGAGCTCGTGGAGCGTGCGAGCGAGGCCGGCGCGCTGGCGTACGTCGTGAAGCCCTTCACGCCGAATGACCTCCTGCCCGCGATCGAGATCGCACTGGCCCGCTACGAGCAGATCATCACGCTCGAGGCCGAGGTCGCCGACATGGTCGAGCGCTTCGAGACCCGCAAGCTCGTCGATCGGGCCAAGGGCCTTCTCAACGAGAAGATGGGTCTGAGCGAGCCCGAGGCCTTCCGCTGGATCCAGAAGGCGTCGATGGACCGCCGTCTCACGATGCAGGACGTCGCCAAGGCGATCATCGAGCAGCTCGCTCCGAAGAAGGCCTGACACCTCTCGAGAACCGGATGCCGCGGCATCCGGTCAGCGCGTGGGCGCGTCCTTGATCAGGTTCGTGATGCGGATCGTGCTGCACCGGCGACCCTGATCGTCGGAACAGACGATCTCGTGCACCGTCATGCTGCGCCCGAGGTGGATCGGCGTGCACACGCCCGTCACGAGGCCCGACGTCGCCGACCGGGTGTGCGTCGCGTTGATGTCCACGCCCACGGCGAGCCGCCCGGGGCCGGCGTGCAGATTGGCCGCCATGGAGCCGAGCGATTCGCCCAGCACGACGTAGGCACCGCCGTGCAGGAGCCCCACCGGCTGGGTGTTCCCCTCGACCGGCATGGTGGCGACGCAGCGCTCCAGGGTGAACTCCACCCACTGGAAGCCCATCTTCTCGGCGAGGGTGCCCATGCCGCGACGGGCCGCCCACTCGAGTCCGTTCATGTCGGCGGGGGGCTGGTCGCTCATAGGTCGCTCGTAGGTCGCTCTCGACGTCGGGATTCGCTGTCGGCACCGCTGGCTAGGCTGGGACGGTGACGGATCCTTCGAAGCCTACCCTTCTGGTCGTCGACGGCCACTCGCTGGCCTACCGGGCGTTCTACGCCCTCCCGGTCGACAACTTCTCCACCAAGGACGGGCAGCACACCAACGGGATCTACGGGTTCCTCGCGATGCTGATCAACCTCATCAAGGCCGAGAAGCCGACGCACATGGCGGTCGCCTTCGACACGTCGCGGCAGTCGTTCCGCACGCGCGCCTACACGGAGTACAAGGCGAACCGCTCGGAGACGCCGAAGGAGTTCCAGGGCCAGATCCCGCTCCTGAAGGACTGCCTCGCGGCGATGAGCATCCACGTGCTGGCGAAGGAGGACTTCGAGGCCGACGACATCCTCGCCACTCTCGCGACGCAGGGTGCAGAGGCCGGCTACGACGTGCTGGTCTGCTCCGGCGACCGCGACACCATTCAGCTCGTCAACGACCGCGTCACGCTGCTCTACCCGAACGTGCAGGGCGTCTCGCAGTTGAAGCGCTACGACGCGGCGGCCGTGCGCGAGCGGTACGGCGTGGAGCCGGAGCAGTATCCCGACATCGCCGCCCTGGTCGGCGAGACCAGCGACAACCTCCCCGGCGTGCCGAAGGTGGGGGAGAAGACCGCCGTCAAGTGGCTGAACCAGTTCGGCTCGCTCGAGGCGCTGCTCGAGAACGCCGACAAGGTGACCGGCGTCGTGGGCAACAACCTCAGAGAGCACATCGACGACGTGCGCCGCAACCGCACCCTGAACCGCCTGCTCACCGACGTCGAGCTGCCGGTCACGCCCGAGCAGCTCGAGGTGCAGCCGATCGACGCGCAGGCCGTGCGCGAGATCTTCGCCCAGCTCGAGTTCCGCACGCTGCTGCCCCGTGTCTTCGAGGCGGCGGGAATCGACCAGGCGATGGCCGCGCAGCGGTCCGCCCCCGGGCAGGCCGCCCCCGCACCGGCCGAGCCGACGCCGGCCGACCTCGTCCGCTGGGTCGAGGAGGCCGAGGGCGAGGTGGCCGTCACCCTCACCACTCACAGCGGCCACCCGCAGCGCATCGGCCTGGCCGTGCCCACCGCGGTGGTCGAAGCCGAGTGGAGCGACGAGCTCGCCGCGGCCCTCCGCCCCTGGCTCGAGTCGGACGCCCCCAAGGTGTTCACCGACGCGAAGGTGCAGGTCAAGGCGCTCCGCCGCGAGGGCGTGCGCCTCGACGGTCTCGTCTTCGACACGATCCTCGCGGGCTGGCTGCAGCGTCCGAGCTTCCCCGACAAAACGCTCGCCGACCTCGTCGACCGCTACCTCGGCGAGAAGCTCCCCGAGGCCGACCCGCAGCAGCTCGTGCCCGAAGACGACGGCGCCTCCATCGGACAGCTCTCCTGGTACACCCTCCGCGTCGCCGAGGCGCAGCGTGCCGAGCTCGCCGACTCCGTGGCATCCGTGCTCCGCGACATCGAGCTGCCGACGCTGCAGACCCTCGCCGACATGGAGCTCGCGGGCGTCGCCGTCTCCCACGAGAAGCTGTCCGGCTTCTCCGCCGAGCTGGCCGCGCGCGCCGACGCGATCGCGCAGGACGCCTACGCCGCCATCGGCCGCGAGGTCAACCTCGGTTCACCCAAGCAGCTGCAGGAGGTGCTCTTCGAGGAGCTGGCGCTGCCGAAGACCCGCAAGACGAAGACCGGATACTCGACGGATGCCGCCGTCCTGGCCGATCTGCAGGAGAGCAGCCCGCACCCGTTCCTGAACCTGCTGCTGCAGCACCGCGAGGCCACGAAGCTCCGTCAGATCATCGAGTCGCTCGACACCGCCATCGTCGCCGACGGGCGCATCCGCACGACCTACGTGCAGACGGGCAGCCAGACCGGCCGGCTCTCGAGCACCGACCCCAACCTGCAGAACATCCCGATCCGCAACGAGGAGAGCCGCCGCATCCGCTCGGCCTTCGAGGTCGGCGAGGGCTACGAGGCGCTGCTGACGGCCGACTACTCGCAGATCGAGATGCGCATCATGGCGCACCTGTCGGAAGACCCGGGGCTCATCGAGGCCTTCAACTCGGGAGAGGACACGCACCGCTTCGTCGGCTCTCGCGTCTTCAACGTCGACCCCGCCGACGTCACGGCGCCCATGCGCACGAAGGTGAAGGCGATGTCGTACGGCCTCGTCTACGGCCTCTCGGCGTTCGGGCTGTCGAAGCAGCTGCGCATCGACCAGTCCGAGGCGAAGCAGCTCATGATGGAGTACTTCTCGCGCTTCGGGGCGGTGCGCGACTACCTGCGCTCGTCGGTCGAGCAGGCGCGCATCGACGGCTACACCGAGACGATCTTCGGGCGCCGCCGTCCGTTCCCCGACCTCACCAGCCCCAACCGGGTGCTGCGCGAGAACGCCGAGCGTGCCGCGCTGAACGCCCCCATCCAGGGCAGCGCCGCCGACATCATGAAGGTCGCGCTGTTCAACATCCACCGGGAGTTCACCGCGCAGCAGCTGTCGTCGCGCGTGCTGCTGCAGATCCACGATGAGCTCGTCGTGGAGGTCGCGCCGGGGGAGTGGGATGCCACGGAGCGCATCGTGCGCGACCGGATGGGCGATGCCGCGTCGCTCACCGTCCCGCTCGACGTGCAGATCGGCCGCGGCGCGGACTGGAACGAAGCCGGGCACTGACCCGATTGTCGCGGGCCGGGCGCGCTCCTAGGCTCGACGTATGACGGATGCATCACGCACACCCACCCCGGTCGACACGATCGCCGACGCGTGGGTCGACACCTTGGCCGAGCTCGCGCCCACCCTGGCGACCTACATCGGGCGCAACGAGCACAACGACCGCTTCGGCGATTACTCCCCGCAGGGAGCCGACCGGATGGCGGAGGCCGCGCGCCGCACGCTGACCGCGCTCGAGGCCGCCGACCCGGTCGATGAGATCGACCGCGTCACGCAGGAGGACCTGAGCCGCGAGCTGCGCCTCGATCTCGCCGTGCACGAGGCCGGCTGGCACCTGCGGGACGTGAATGTCATCGCCTCTCCGGCCCAGGACATCCGGGCGGTCTTCGACCTCATGCCCACCGACACCTCCGACGACTGGAAGGTCATCTCCACCCGTCTCTCGACGCTGCCCGACGCCGTGGACGGCTACATCGCGACGCTGCGCGAAGGCATCTCCCGCGGTGTCGTCCCCGCGCGCCGCCAGGTGACGGAGGTGGCCACCCAGATCGGCCGTTACACCGCCGACACCGGATTCTTCGCCGAGTTCGCCGGCGGCGCCGCTCCGTCGGAGGGCCAGCTGCCGGCATCCCTCGCCCGCGAGCTCTCCGACAACACCAACGCCGCCCGCGTCGCCTACGACCGCCTCGCCGGCTTCCTCCAGAGCGAGCTGGCGCCCGCCGCGGGGCAGGAGGACGCGGTCGGCCGCGAGAACTACGCCCTGCAGTCGCAGCGCTTCCTCGGGGCCGTCATCGACCTCGACGAGACGTACGAGTGGGGTGTCGAGGAACTCGCGCGCATGGTCGCTGAGCAGGAGTCGATCGCCGACGAGATCAAGGCCGGCGCCTCCGTCGAGGAGGCCGTCGCGTTCCTCGAGTCCGACCCGGCGCGACGCCTCCACGGCACCGAGGCGCTGCAGGAGTGGATGCAGCGCACGAGCGACCGCGCCATCGAGGAGCTCGGCCGCACGCACTTCGACATCCCCGAGCCGATCCGTCGCCTCGAGTGCATGATCGCGCCCACCCAGGAGGGCGGGATCTACTACACCGGCCCGACCGACGACTTCTCTCGGCCCGGTCGCATGTGGTGGTCCGTGCCCGAAGGCGTGACCGAGTTCGACGCCTGGCGCGAGCTCACCACCGTCTATCACGAGGGCGTTCCCGGCCACCACCTGCAGATCGCGCAGGCCGTCTACAACCGCGGGGAGCTCAACTCGTGGCGTCGGCTGCTGGCCGGCACGTCCGGCCACGCCGAGGGGTGGGCCCTCTACGCCGAGCGCCTGATGGAGCAGCTCGGCTTCCTCGACGACCCCGCCGACCGGCTGGGCATGCTCGACGGCCAGCGCATGCGCGCGGCGCGCGTCGTGCTGGACATCGGGGTGCACCTGAAGAAGCCGCGCCCCGACGGCCAGGGCACGTGGGACGCCGACTACGCCTTGGAGTTCATGCGCCGCAACGTGAACATGTCCGACGAGTTCGTGCGCTTCGAGGTCAACCGCTACCTCGGCTGGCCCGGACAGGCGCCGTCGTACAAGGTCGGACAGCGCATCTGGGAGCAGGCGCGCGACGACTACGCGGCGGCGAAGGGTGACGCCTTCTCGATCAAGGAGTTCCACAAGAAGGCGCTCGATATCGGAGGCGTCGGCCTCGACACCCTCCGCACCGCGCTCGAGCGCGCGGTCTGACCGGTTCCCGGGGCGGTTCGCACCCGCCCCGGGAATAGCCGCGCTCCACGCGCGTTTGTATGCATGCGCATAGACACGCCTCGTCGGGAGGCGTCGCGCCGAGGAGAGAATGATGACCGAGCACGATGCGTCCGTGGTGGAGCTGGGCCTGGACACCTTCGGAGACGTGACCGTGGATGCCACGGGCACCCGCGTGAGCGACGCGCAGACCGTGCGCAATGTGGTGGCGCAGGCGGTGCGCGCCGACGAGGTGGGTGTGGACTTCTTCGGCGTGGGGGAGCACCACCGCAAGGAGTTCGCGATCTCGAGCCCCGAGGTGGTGCTGGCAGCCATCGCCGCACGGACGGAGCGGCTCAAGGTCGGAACGTCGGTGACGGTGCTGTCGTCGGATGATCCCGTGCGCCTGTTCGAGCGCTTCGCGACACTCGACGCGCTCTCCGAGGGGCGCGCCGAGGTCACCCTCGGACGCGGGTCTTTCATCGAGTCCTTCCCGCTCTTCGGCTACGACCTGCGCGACTACGAGGCGCTGTTCGAGGAGAAGCTCGACCTGTTCACGAAGCTCCTCGACGAGGAGCCGATCACCTGGAGCGGCACGACGCGGGCATCGCTCGACGCGGCCGACGTGTATCCGAAGACGGGGTCGCGCCTGAAGGCCTGGGTCGGCGTCGGCGGATCTCCCGAGTCCGTCGTCCGCACCGCGCGGCACGGCCTGGGTCTGCTTCTCGCCATCATCGGCGGCCCGGCGGAGCGGTTCCGTCCGTACGTCGACCTCTTCCACCGGTCCGTCGACAGCTTCGGCCACGACACCCTCCCCATCGGCGTCCACTCGCCGGGACACATCGCCGAGACCGACCAGCAGGCCTGGGACGAGGCGTACGCCGGCTTCGAGGCGATGAACAACACCATCGGCCGCGAGCGCGGGTGGCCTCCCTACAGCCGGATGCGCTTCCAGCACGACGTCGGACCCGAGGGGGCCATCTACTCCGGGTCGCCCGAGACCGTCGCGCGCAAGATCGCGCACACGGTGCAGCTGCTGGGCCTGGACCGCTTCGACCTCAAGTTCTCGACGGGAACGCTGTCGCACGAGCACATGATGCGGTCGATCGAGCTGTACGGCACGAAGGTCATCCCGCTCGTGCGCGACATGCTGGCCTGACCAGGCGCGGCGGCGCCTACGATGACCACATGACGGATGCCGCGCCCGCGACCGTGACGGACGATTCGCCGGCCGACCGGCTCGACCGGCTTCCCCTGAACCGGAAGCACCTCAGGGTGCTCACCGGCTCGGGGCTCGGCTGGGCGCTGGACGCCATGGACGTCGGGCTGATCTCGTTCATCATCGCGGCCCTCGCCGTGCAGTGGCAGCTGGCGCCCGGCCAGACCGCGTGGATCGCCTCCGTGGGATTCCTCGGCATGGCGATCGGAGCCACCCTCGGCGGGCTGCTGGCCGACCGCTTCGGACGCCGGCAGGTGTTCGCCCTCACCCTCATCGTCTACGGCGTCGCGACGGGGGCGAGCGCCCTCGTCGGCGGACTCGCGCTCCTGCTCGTCTTCCGCTTCTTCGTCGGGCTCGGTCTCGGCGCCGAGCTGCCGGTCGCCTCCACCTATGTCAGCGAGTTCGCACCGGCGCGCATCCGCGGGCGGCTCATCGTCATCCTCGAGGCGTTCTGGGCCATCGGGTGGACCGCAGCCGCCCTCATCGGCTACCTCGTCATCCCCGGCTCCGCCGACGGCTGGCGCTGGGCCTTCGCGCTCGGCGCCATCCCGGCCGTCTACGCGCTCGTCGTCCGCTGGGGCCTCCCCGAATCCGCGCGGTGGCTCGCCGGACGCGGGCGGACCGATGAGGCCGACGCCGTGGTGCGCTCCTTCGAGGCCGCAGCACCGGTGGGCGGACGTCCGGCAGGCGCCGCGGTCGAACCCGTGCCGGAGCGGACACCGCGCGCCGCGGCATCCGTCGCGCCCGTGGTCGCGCCGACCACCCGCGAGCGCCTCGCGGCCCTGTGGTCCGCCGAGTTCCGCGCGCGGACGGGCAGCCTCTGGCTCGTCTGGTTCTGCGTCAACTTCTCGTACTACGGGGCGTTCATCTGGATCCCGACGATCCTCGTGTCGCAGGGGTACGACCTGGTCCGCTCGTTCGGTTTCACGCTGATCATCACGCTCGCCCAGCTGCCCGGCTACGCCGTGGCCGCGTGGCTCATCGAGGTGTGGGGCCGTCGGCTGACCCTGTCGGTCTTCCTCGCGGGATCGGCGGTCGCGGCCGTCCTCTTCGGTACGGCCGGCTCCGAGGCCATGATCATCGGCACCGGCATGGCGCTGTCGTTCTTCAACCTCGGCGCCTGGGGCGCGCTGTACGCCGTGACCCCCGAGATGTACCCGACCTCCCTGCGGGCGACGGGGTCGGGCTGGGCCGCCGGCGTCGGGCGTCTCGCGTCCATCGCGGCGCCCCTCACCGTGCCGCCCCTGCTGGCCTTCGGCGGCGCACCCGTGCTGTTCGTGGTGTTCGCCGCGTTCTTCGCCGTCGCCGCGCTCGCCGCCTGGGGACTCGCCGACCGACGAGGTGCCGCGCTCGACGACCGCTGAGCCTAGGCTGGGCCGGTGCCCTCCGTCCGCTTCGTCGCCATCGGCGACTCCTTCACCGAGGGCGTCGGCGACGACCTGCCCGACGGCCACGTGCGCGGGTGGGCGGATCTCGTCGCCGAGGGGTGGGCGGCATCATCCGGCGCCTCCATCGAGTACGCGAATCTCGCCATCCGCGGCCGCCTCGTCTGGCCGATCGTCGAGCAGCAGCTCGAGCCGGCGCTCGCCCTGCGCCCGACGCACCTGTCGTTCAACGGCGGAGGCAACGACATCCTCCGTCCCCGGGCGTCGGTGACGCGGATCGTCGACGCGTTCTCGCACGTGCTGCGGCGGTGCGACGAGGAAGGCGTGGCGCTGATCCTGCTGTCGGGCGCCAACCCGTCCGCCCAGCTGCCGCTCGGACGCGTCTTCCAGCGACGCGGCGACCTCCTCAGCGCGGCCGTCGAGCAGCGGATAGCGGACAGGCCGGATGTCGTCCGAGCGTACAACTGGCCCGACACGGAACTCTCACGCCCCGCGTACTGGTCCGAGGACCGGCTGCACATGAACGCCCGCGGCCACCATCGCGTGGCTGCGCGGGTGCTGGAGGCGCTCGGACAGCAGCCCGCGCCCGAGTGGTGGTCGCTGCCCGAGACGCCCGAGCGCGCCCGTCCGGGCGGACGGGCGTACTACCGCGAGCATGTCGGCCCATGGGTGCGCCGGCGCCTCACCGGTACGTCGTCCGGGGACGGGCGGCAGGCGAAGTACGCGGAGTGGACGCGCATCGAGCCGTCGGCGCGCTGACCGGACGGCACCGCCCTCCGCGGACGGCGGCGGCAGCGCCGTCAGCCGCCGAGTCCGGGCGTTCCGAACCCGGAGGTGCCCGGCTGGTCGAACGCGCCGCCCTGACCTCGGCGGCGTCGCTCCTCGGCGATCGGCCGGGAGCCGGCGCGGCGCTGATCGCCGGCGTGGTCGTCCTGCGGCGTCCGACCGGTCCGAACGGTCCGCCACGCCCACAGCGATCCGAGGAGGCCGAAGGTCGCGCCGGTCAGCAGGCTGATGCCGACGCTGCCGGCGATGACCCACGCGAAGCCGGCGGCCAGGCAGGCCAGCGCGAGGACCAGCAGGGCTTCGAAGACATGGGCCGTCGTCCGTCCGGCGCGGCCTGGGGTGCGGCGTGTGTTCGGAGTCATCCGTCCACGCTAGGCGAGTCCGTCTGTCGTCGATAGACCTTCCCGCGCCCTCACCCGCGGGGTCGGTCCTGATCCGCGGAGCCGTCGGGAAGGTGCGTCCCCTGGTGGAACACCACCCGGGGCGACCCGTCCGCGAGGTCCCAGATGGACGAGTGACGGCTGTCGCGGCCGGCGCGCCGGATCCGGTAGGTCACCAGCACGATGCCCGGCGCCAGGTCGCGGAAGCGCCACTCATCGGTGACAGGGGTCGGGCGCGCGTCCTCCGCGGCGAGCGCCTCCACCATCTCGTCGAAGAACCGCACCCGCCCCGATCGGCCGATCTCGAGGAAGTCCGGATGCATCAGCTCCGCCGCCCTCGACGGATCCCTCCGGGCGTCCGAGCCCAGCAGCTCGATCTCCGCGGCGCGCACCGTCGCGTGGCGGGAGGTCGCGGCATCCATTCCCCCAGGGTAGGGCGCGTGTCCGGGAGGACCGGAGCGAACTGCCATCCTGGAAGGATGCCGGAAGATCGCTCGCCCATCCGCATCGACGTCGACCTCGTCGAGTGCGATGACGCAATCACGAGGGTGACGCACGTCGGCATGACCGAGCCGGGTCCGTCCCGCCCCTTCGTGCTGGTCGCCGGTCTCGGCGTGGCCTCGACCTATTTCGAGTTCCTCGCGCCGACGCTGGCACATCGCGGCGACGTCTACTCTCTAGACCTCCCCGGCTTCGGCGGCCTGCCGAAGCCGCCGGGACGCCCCGACACGGCGTTCTTCGCCGACCAGGTCGAGGCGGTGCTCGATCGCTTCGATCTCGAGAACCCCGTGCTGCTCGGGCACTCGATGGGCACGCAGGTCGTCGTCGAGGTGCTGCGACGCCGCCCCCGCATCAGCCACGCCATCCTCGTCGGACCGGTCGTCGACGACCAGGAGCCCGGGGCGCTGATCCAGGCCGTCCGCTTCGCGCAGTCCTCTGTGCACGAGTCGGTGCATCTGGCCATGACGGCCCTCGCCGCGTACCTCCTCTGCGGCACGGGATACTTCCTGCGCACCCTTCCGGCGATGCTGCGCTTCCGCATGCGCGAAGAGATCGCCCCGGTCACGGCGAAGGTGCTGCTCGTCCGCGGCGAGTTCGACCACTCGTCACCGCGACGCTTCCACTCGCGGATCGTCGCGGCGGCGCAGGACGCGTGGCGCTGGGAGATCGAAGGAGCCGCCCACGCGGTCATCAACGGCCACGCGATCGGCGTCGCACGGCTGGCTGTCCGCCACCTCGACGGCACGCTTCCGCGGAAAGGGCGCATGCCCGAGGCCGAGGCCGTCCTTCCCCCCGCCCGCCATGCCGACGTGCGCATGGTGCTCGCCGCGGTGGGCGCGCGGGTGCGCGAATGGGTCAGCGCGCTCCGCCATGATCGGCGGGGCGTCGAGGCCTCCAAACGCCTGCACGCCCGCATCCTGTGGGAGGCGTACGACCCTGATCGGTGAGCGCGCGTGCACGACGGGCGACGGGGCGCCACCGGTTGCATCCCCGACCGCGCCTGTGATCAGATCGCACGACCGCGCCGAAGGAGCCCGATGTTCACCGTCATTGAAACCGCCACGATCGACCACCCCGTCGACGAGGTGTTCGCTTTCGTGAGCGACGGCGCCAACCGACCGCTCTGGGACCCGTCGGTCATTTCCGAGGAGCTGCTCTCGCCGCCGCCGATCGGCGTCGGCAGCCGCCTGCGGTCGCGGATGACGGCGGTCGGACGCGAGGTGGAGTTCGAGTTCCGCGTGACGGACTTCGAGGCGCCGCGCCGCATGCGGATCACCAGCGTGTCGGGTCCGCTGCCCACCACGGTCACCTTCGACCTGACACCCGACGGCGAGCGCACGCGTCTCGCGGCCCGCATCGACGGCGAGCCGGCGGGCATGATGCGCTTCGTCGAGCCGATGATCGAGCAGGGCGTGCGCAGCAATCTCTCCGCCGGCGTCGCACGCATCCAGGCTCTTCTCGAGGCCCGCACCGCACGCGGCTGACCGGCTCGATCAGGCGCTGACCGGAAGGTCGTCCGGCGTGGGCGCCGCGGACGGCGACGACGCCCATGCCGGGTCCGGCAGGACCACCCAGATCGATGCGCCGCCGAACGGCGAGTCGTCGATTCCGATCAGTCCGCCGTGCGCCTCCACGATGCGACGACAGGTGGACAGCCCGATCCCCGCGCCGTCCACCTCCGTCGCGCCTCCACGCTCGAACAGCTCAAAGACGCTCTCACGTTCGGCCACGGCGACACCCGGACCGTTGTCGTCGACGGTGATGCGCCAGCCCCCCGAGATGTCCACGGCGCTCACGTGCACGACCGGCGCCCTGCCGCCGGCTGCGCTGAACTTGATGGCGTTGAACACGAGGTTCTGCAACAGCACGACGAGGAGCGTCTCGTCTGCCCGCACCTGCACGGCCGCGTCGATGGTCAGCCGGGTCGGCGTGGTTCGGAGCGTCGCATCGAGGTCTTCCACGACCGTGCGCAGGACCGCTTCCAGGTCGACGAGCGTGCGGCGAGGATCGGCGCCGATACGGGCGAAGTCCAGGAGCTCCCCGATCATCGTCTCCATGCGAGCGGCGGCGGACTCGGCGCGTCCGAGGGCGTATACGGCGCGTGGTGCATCCGCGAGCTCCGGGCTTCCGGCGGCGAGCTCGATGAAGCCGAGCACCGCGGTGAGCGGATTGCGCAGGTCGTGGCTCACCTGCGAGGCGAAGTTCTGCAGCTGATCGTTCGACGCGCGCAGCGCCCGCGTCATGCGTCGCAGCTCGAGGACGTCCACGACCTGACGGGCGAGGATCACCAGCGCCGCGCTGTCCCGGGCGGACAGCTCGCGGACTTCCTCGTCGAAGACGCACAGCGTGCCGATGGGAATGCCGGACGGTGTGACGAGGGGGCTCGACGCGTAGAACCGGATGCGGGCGATGTCACCCGTCACGAAGGGATTGCTCGCGAACCGCGCATCGACGCGGGCGTCGGGCACGATGACGTGGCCGGGCTGCCGGAAGACCACGGCGCACATGGAATCCTCACGGCTGCATGTCGAAGGCTCGATGCCGACGGCCGCGATCTGGTGCTGATGCCGATCGTCGATGATGTTGATCACCGCGCTCGAGACGCCGCAGATCGCGGCGGCCAGCTGGACGAGGCCTTCCAGGTCGGGCTCGGGCGGCTCGCCGATGACCCGGTATGCGGCGATCGCATGCCGTCGCGTCGCGTCCTGCGCAGTGGCCACGCACCCATCTCCTCGCGAACGACTCTCTGCGCCCAGGATAGCCGTCGACCCCAGGGCCGCCCTGAGCCGGTCGGGGTGACGCCTTGTACTGCATCCCCCGGCGAGCGCAAGCCCCCGGCCGGATGGTTTCCGCGTTCTAGCGTGGCGGTATGCCGCAGGAGGATCAGTACAGTCTCGTCAACCCGGTGACCCGATACGACCGGGTCGAGCCGCCCATCCAGCACCAGCCCGAGCCCGGCGTGCAGGCACGCATGACTCCGGTGCCCGACCTCGGCGAGGCCACGTACCGGGGGAGCGGTCGCCTCGACGGCCGCCGCGCGCTGATCACCGGCGGCGACTCCGGCATCGGGGGAGCGGTGGCCATCGCGTTCGCCCGCGAGGGCGCCGACGTCGTCATCACCCATCTTCCGGGCGAGGAGGAGGATGCCGCGCACATCCTCTCGCTCGTCGAGGACGCCGGTCGTCGCGGCCGCGCCATCGTGGCCGACGTCTCCGACGCCGAGACGTGCCGCCGTCTGGTGGCGGACGCTGCCGACTTCCTCGGGGGACTGGACATCCTGGTCAACAACGCCGGCAAGCAGGTCGCCGTCGACCGGCTGGAGGACCTCAGCGACGAGCAGTTCGAATCGACGTTCCGCACGAACGTGTTCGCCACCTTCTGGATCACCAAGGCGGCCATGGCGCACCTCCGCGAGGGCGCCAGCATCATCAACACCGCATCGCTCGAGGCGTACAAGCCCGCGCCCGATCGCCTCGACTACGCCGCGACGAAGGCGGCGATCAACAACCTGTCGAAGGGGCTCGCCCAGCAGCTCGCGCCGCGGGGCATCCGCGTGAACGTGGTGGCGCCGGGACCCGTCTGGACGGCGCTGCAGGTGTCGGGAGGGGTCTCGGACGAGCAGATGGCCGCTTTCGACGACGAGAACACCTACCAGCGGTCGGGCCAGCCGGCCGAGCTCGCCCCGGCGTACGTGTACCTCGCGTCGGCGGAGTCCGGCTACGTGTCCGGTGCGACGCTGAACGTCAACGGCGGCATGGTCACGCCGTGACGGCGCCGGCCTGCACCGTCTTCTTCCTCCCCGGGCTCGGCCTCGACGCCGCCGCCGCTCTTCCGCTCATCGCTGAGCTCGACGCCCGCTTCCGCGTGATCGGCATCGACCTGCCCGGGCAGGGCGGGTCGGAGGACGCCGCCGACGGCTCCGTCGACGCCCAGGTCGACGTAGCCGTCGCCGTCATCGAGCGCGAGGCCGACGGCGGCCCGTGGCTGCTGTGCGCGCACAGCATGGGAGGGAAGATCGCCGCGCGCATCGCCCAGCGCGTGCGCGACGGCGAGATCGCGGCCTTCGGCCTCATGGGTCTCGTGCTGCTCGCGCCGTCGCCGCCGCGACCCGAGCCCATGCCCGATGAGAAGCGGGCCGAGATGCTCTCCTGGGTCGCCGGCGGGCCCATCTCCGAGGAGCACGCGCGCGCCTTCGTCCAGGACAACGTCGGGGCACCGCTGCCCGAGGTCTGGGAGCGCGACGTCATCGACACCGTCCGCACGATGTCGCCCCTGGCCTGGCGTCGCTGGCTCGAACAAGGGAGCGACGAGGACCTCGCAGCATCCATCGGCGTCCTCGACCTCCCGTGCGTCGTGCTCGGCGGCGACGAGGACGAGCTGCTGGGCGCCTCTGCCCAGCCGGCGCTGCTGGCAGACGTGTACCCGCGCGCCCGCTTCGTCTCGCTGCCGGGCGCCGGACACCTGCTCCCTTACGAGCGACCGGGCGCCGTCGCCGCTGCGATGTCCGACCTCTGGGAGGGGATCGAGGCCCGCCGCGCGCCCGTCCCCGCCGAATGGGGCCGGCTCATCGCCTCGCCGCGCACCACGCCGCGGGTGCGCAGCACCCTCGCCCGGCGCGCGCTCGCCGACTCTCCCGACTACGCGCCACGTGTGCTCAGCGCGACGCAGCTCGGCCTGCTGCGATCCATCGCCGACCGGCTCGTGCCGCAGCCCGACGGCGGACGGATCGACATCGCCGCCCGCGTCGACGCCGAACTCGCCGCGGGCGGAGGAGACGGGTGGCGGCCGACCGGCGCCCTCTCCGACGACGAGGCCTACCGTGAGGGCCTCGACGACCTGGCCGCAGCGTGGGACGACGATCCGGATGCCGCGCTCGAGGCCGTGCTCGCCGGCGAGGGCGTGCCCGGAGCCGCCGCGGACGGCGAGGCGCTGCGCCGCTGGTTCCAGGATGTGCGGGTCGACCTCGCACGGGAGTGGCTGATCCACCCTGCCTCGCTGGCGCGCGTCGGCTACGACGGCTTCGCGACCGGCGCGGAGGACGTCGCCTTCGCCGGCTACCGCACGCTCGCGGCCGGTGTACGCGACGACTGGGAGCCCTCCGACCTCGGGCGACCCGCAGGCCCCGACCAGACCGGAAGCGACGCATGAACCTCGACGGAATGAAGACCTACGACGACGACGAGAGCGTCGACGTCGTGGTGATCGGCACCGGTGCCGGAGGAGCCCCGCTCCTCGCCCGGCTCGCCGAGCGCGGCCTGCGCGTGGTCGCGCTGGAGGCGGGCCCGAACCACGACCCCGCCGACTCCACCCCCGATGAGATCGACGCGACGGCGATCAACTGGATGTCGAGCCGCTTCAGCGGCGGTGACGCGCCGACCGCGTTCGGCCCGAACAACAGCGGGTTCGGCGTGGGCGGCGGCACCGTGCACTGGGGGGCGTTCACGCCGCGGCCCGACGCGCGCGACCTCCGACTCCACACCGAGACCGGGCTCGGCGCCGACTGGCCGGTCGATCCCGACGAGCTCACGCGCTACCTCGTCGAGGTCGAGGCGTACATCGGCGTCTCCGGTCCGACGCCGTATCCGTGGGACCCCTCGCGCACCTACCTGTACGCGCCGCCGCAGCGCAATGCGCCCGCCGACCTCATGGCCGTCGGCACGGCCGCGCTCGGCATCCGCGCGACCGACGCTCCCGCCGCGATCATCACGCGCGACCGCGACCAGCCGCACCACGGGCTGCGCCATGCCACCACGAACGTGGGATCCATCCACCAGGGCGAGCGGCACGGCTCGAAGGCGTCCACCGCCATCACCTACCTGCCCGCCGCCGTCGCTGCGGGCGCCGAGATCCGTCCCGAGTCCGTCGCCATCGGGATCGAGCAGGACGCGCGTGGACGGGTCACCGCCGTGACCTACCGGCGCGACGGCGTCGAGCGCCGCCAGCGGTGCGATGCGCTCGTGCTCGCAGGCGGGGGAGTAGAGACGCCACGCCTGCTTCTCCACGCCGGCATCGCGAATTCCAGCGGCATGGTCGGCCGCAACTTCCTCGCCCACGGCGCGGTGCAGGTGTGGGGACGCTTCGACGAGCAGATCCGCGGGTACCGCGGTTATCCGTCCGCCCTGATCACGGAGGATTTCCTCCGGCCCTCCGACGCCGATTTCGCCGGCGGCTACCTCCTCCAGAGCCTCGGCGTGATGCCGTTCACGTACGCGACGTCGCTCGTGCGCGGCGGAGACCTGTGGGGACAGGAGCTGATGGACGAGCTGGATGCCGGCCGCTACAGCGCCGGGATCGGAATGAACGCCGAGTGCCTCCCCGCCGACGGAAACCGACTCGACCTCTCGTCCGAACTCGACGAATGGGGACTCCCCAGAGCGACCATCACCTTCTCGCCGGGCGACAACGAGAAGGCGATCGACACCCACGCCGTACGAACGATGACGAGCATCCTCGAGGCGGCCGGTGCCCGCACCACCCGCGTGCTCCCGCGCAGCGCCCACACCCTCGGTACCTGCCGGATGAGCGACGACCCGGGGGAGGGGGTCGTCGACGCCGAGGGACGCTCGCACGACATCGACAACCTCTGGATCTGCGACAACTCCACCTTCCCGAGCGCGCTCGCCGCCAATCCGGGTCTCACCCAGATGGCGCTGTCGCTGCGCACAGCGGATCGGATGCTCGCCGGTCGCTGACGACGGATGCCGGCGGCACCGCCCGCCGCCGGTGTCGAGGTGCGCTCTGCCGACCTTCGGGGTGCCCACATCTGGCGCTCAAAGCCTATATGCAATATATTGCGTATCGCAGGAGTCGCCGGGTGCCGTGCCGCCACACCCGTCGGGGAGTGGTGGGCGCGGCATCCGCACATCGAACGAGGAGACTCCATGAACACCGACATCACCAACGTCGTCCTGGTGCACGGCGCATTCGCCGACGGCTCGGGCTGGCGCAAGGTCTATGACCGGCTGACCGCGCGCGGCCTGCGCGTGTCCGTCGTGCAGAACCCGCTGACCTCGCTCGAGGACGACGTGACGGCGACGACGCGCGTGCTCGACCAGCAGGACGGCCCTGCGGTGCTCGTCGGACACTCCTGGGGCGGCACCGTGATCACGGAGGCCGGACTCCACCCGAACGTCGCTGCGCTCGTCTATGTCGCCGCGCTGGCGCCCGATACGGGGGAGACCAGCGCCCAGCAGTACGAGGGCTTCGCCCCGACGCCCGAGTTCGTCATCGACATCGGCGACGACGGCTACGGCTTCCTGGCTCGCGACAGCTTCGCGGCCGGATTCGCGGCCGATCTCGACGAGAACGAGGCGGCGTTCCTGCGGGACGCGCAGGTGCCCGTCAACATGTCGGTGTTCGCCGTGCCCGTGACGAAGGCCGCGTGGCGCGAGCGGCCGACCTGGGCGGTGATCGGCCGCGACGACAAGGCGTTCGACCAGGCGATGCTGCAGCACATGGCCACGCGAATGGGCGCCGAGATCACCACCGTCCCGGGAAGTCACGCGGTCTACGTCTCGCAGGCCGATGTCGTGGCCGACGTGATCGCCCAGGCCGCGGGGGCCGCCACGGCCTGAAGTGCGGCCGTGAGACGCTCTGGGCCGGCGCTCACACGGTGTTGGATGCGTGCGCCGACTCGGCACGCTCGGAACAAGGACGGACATCGACGATCCGAGCGGTGCCTTGCACGTTACGAGCGAGCATGAACGGCTCCATCCCAAGAATCGACCGCTCTCGATCCGTCGATGCACGCTTTGCGGCGCGCGGTAGACCAGGTGTGGGGGAGGAAGCCGATAGCGTTTCGAGGATAAGTCGTTTCAGCGATGGAGTAGAGAAATGGCAGAAGAAAATCCTTGGAACGTTGCTCGCCTGATTCCGACTTCTGGAATCAGCGGCGCTGATGAACAAGAACGTCGCGCGACATCCGCTCTCCTTGCCGTGATGAGTTCGGTGAAAGAGTACGGTCGCGTGCTGACAAGTCGAATGGGCGCGCCAGCAGGGACGCTGGAGACATACATCGAAGTCCCTTTTCATCTGGGCGACAAAAAGGTGTTTCCGGATGGCCTCATTCGCGTGAAGCGGGGGAGCAAGGTCTGGACCGCGCTGGTCGAAGTCAAGACGGGCAATAACGAACTCCAGCGCGAGCAACTCGAGAATTATCTGGACGTCGCGAGGGAGCACCGCTTCGACGCGTTACTCACCATTTCGAACGAGATACCACCTGCCGCAGGCACGCACCCGACCACCGTCGACAAGCGGAAATCGAAGTACGTCACCATGCACCACCTCTCTTGGACAGAGGTGCTGACGGCGGCGATTATGCAGAAGGAATTCCGCGGAGTCGCCGATCCAGACCAGGCATGGATTCTGGGCGAGTTGATCCGCTATCTGGAGCATCCGAAGTCCGGAGCTGTCGAATTCACCGACATGGGTACGAGTTGGGTCCCCGTCCGCGACGCTGTCACAAGTGGCACTCTGCGAAAAAGAGACAAAGACGCGGCCCAGGTCGCCAGTCGGTTCGACGCCCTGCTGCGTTATAGCGCCCTGAAACTCGGGCAACGCCTCGGTGCCGACGTCACTCAAGTCCTCTCCAAGGCTGAGATCTCTGACCCGTCGCTTCGAGTCGCCGCCGTGACCGACATGCTCGTGAGTGACGGCAAGATGTCGGGAGCTATCCGAATCCCCAACGCGGTCTCGCCCCTGACCGTCACTGTAGACGTTCGCGCAGCCCAGATAACTTGTTCCTTCTCGACCAGCGCGCCGGCCGAGGGCAGACCGACGACGCGAGTGAACTGGCTCATGCGCCAGCTGAAGGATGCACCGGATACGATCCGCGTCGAAGCATTCGCTTCGCGTCAACGCGGAGGGACAGCTGAGCTCCTGAAGACGGTACGTGAGGACCCCAGCGTTCTCGTCATCGATCCGTCGAAGGAGATCAGATCCTTCACGGTCACGTACATCGGGAAGATGGGCGCCGCGCGCCTGGCTGGACGATCGGGCTTCATCGACTCCGTCATGGACGCGATCCTGGTTTCCTACGACAGCATTGGCCAACGCCTCAAGGACTGGTCGGCTGCTCCACCCAGACTGCGGAAACCCGAAGAGGTGGTGGTGGACGAGACGCTACCGAAGGACGTCCCGTCCGCGGCTCTCTCATCGCAGGACGACGACACCACCGGCCCCTCTTCTCCCGCGGCGTCATGACCGGCGCTGGGCGACGAAAGTAATGAATATCGACGGCATGATCGGACGATGCGCCGCGGTGCGGCCTCGATCGCGGTAGCACTGCTGCTCGCGGGCTGCGCCGCAGGCCCAGGGGTGTCCGCCACCGGCGCGTCGCCGATCTTCGATCGCGGGCGCGTGCCCGGTGACTCCCTGCCCGCGGGCGAGTGGAGCAGCGTCGCCGAAGACACGAGCAGGTACGTGGGGGAGGACGCCGCGGGAAACGCCTACTGGGCGGTGCGGAGCGCGGATGACGCGGTGTGCATCGTCTACGTCCCCGTCGAGGAGTCCAACCGGTCGCTCTTGTGCGGCGGGCCTGGGCTGACCGGCACGACGCCGGATGACCGGATCATGCAGTTCGCGTCATCGCCGACCGCGCTCACTCGGTCGGAGACGGAACTGGTCGGAGGCACGCTGCTCGAAAGAGCCGAGAAGTAGCCACCTTCGGGCATTCGTCGACCGCAGACTCTGCAGCCGGCCGTGTTCGCGTCAGCGGTCGGTGGTGAAGGTGAGGTCCACGATGGGCAGGCTGTCGCGGGGGAGGACGCTCGTGCACACGACGTGCTCGTCGAGGCGGAAGCCCAGGCTGTAGACGAAGGGATCCGTGTCGATCTGGAGCGCCGGCACATCTCGGCCGTCGAGGTTCGCCGTGGCGTCTGAGACGGCAGCCGGTGTCACCTGCCAGCGGGTGTCGCTGGTCGGGCCCGGCGGAAGGCCGAGCTCTTCGCGGAACTGGTTGCGCAAGACGTGATCGGTGTGGTCCATGAGCGACTGGGGGAGCGACGTTCGTCGAGTGCCGGATGCTGCGCTCCACGTGGTCCTGACAGCCTCCCAGAGCATGGGGTACTTGAGCAGCCGCGCCTGCGCGATCAGCCATGTGGGACGACCCCACGGAGGTTCCTCTTCGATCGCGCGACGGGTCCGCTCGTCCAACTCGATCTCGTTCCGAGGGTCGGCGTGATCCTCCGGGTGCCTCCAGAGCGTGTAGGTGAACGCCACCGTCGAGTCTTCGCGTCCTGCCGGTCCGAGGCTCTCCGCGAAGCCGGTGATCGGAGAGCGCGTAAGAGACGGCCGCGGGGTGAGCTGGACCACGGGGAAGGACACCGCCCGGAGACGCGCCTCCGACTCGACACTCGGGTCCGGAGCATCAATCGGCACGACTCCGTGGAACTCCATAGACCCAGTGTGCCGCTCAAAAACGTGAGCGAGACCCCCCGCGCTAGCCCGCGATCCGGTGGAGAGCCCGCTCCGCGGCGGCGCGGACCCGAGGACTCGGGTCCGCGCGGAGCGCGGCGACGGCATCGGCCGCCGCTTCGAGCCGGCGGTGGGCGACGACTTTGAGCGCCATCTCACGCGGTCTCCAGTGCTCGTCGGCGAGAGCCTCCTGCACCACCGTCACCGCACGGGCATCCCAGGCATAGAGCATCGCCCGTGGGGCCCACGTGCGCACGAAGTACCCCTGGGTGCCGTAACCGAGAGCCGCCCAGCGAGGTTCGGCTCGGCCGGCGAGGTACGACAGGAGTTCGGGCTCAGCACCCCAGTCCATCTCGCGATAAAGGCGAGCACATCGCACCATGAGGCCGACTGAACCCCAGCGATCCACGGCCAGCGCGATCAGGACGCGGGGCGGCGCGTCGAGTGGCAGGTCGTCAGCGGTGACCATGTCGCAAATAGTGTCAGTGCGCGCAGAAGGTTCAAGGATATGGAACGGGCGTCCGCCGGCTCGGGGAGCGATGCCAGGTCCGTCAACGTCTGAGCTGACATAATGTGCATTATCAGCATTAGGTGGAGGGAAGACGGAGCTCCTGAAGCGGTCCTGCGACTTGCATCGCTAACGTTTCAGTAATCATTCTTCGCAACGTGTCTGACTCCCCGAAATACGTTGTCGAGCGCGGTCGGTTTCGCTCCACTTTCTCGGCCTTGGTGTCGTCCGCGACGTACGAAAGCGGGTTTCACCACCAAGTTGGTTCCTCGAGCGCGACGCGTTGCGGGTCGAAGACCCACTCGGGCCCTGCGGCGGCGCGCAGGTCGCGTGTGGCGTCCAGGACGTCCCTCTTGTTGGAGGTGGACACCACGGCCCCGGGAGCGGACAGCAGGGCCGGGATCACCAGCGACGTCGACTTGCCGACGCTAGGTCCGGCGATCACGATCATCATGTCCTCGAACGAGGCCTAGAGCGGCTTGCTGGCGACCACCGTCGCGCCCACCGGAATACCGGGTTACCGGTCACGCCCAGTGATGACGCTCCGAGTGTGGGCACCCGAGCTGGCGTTCGCGCCGCTCTCGCGGACGGCGCTGTTCGCCACCGGGTAGCGGCGGTCTCTTGGGATTTGTGACTTGGCTCAGTCCCTCGAGTACGACCGGCTTGTGACCGGTGCTGTTTGCGGTCAGGCTGAAGAAATGAGCACCCGCCAAGTTTCCAAGCCGACCCTCTCGATTCGGGCTGCGATCATCGTCATTCTTACCATCGCGGGCGTTCTGATGATTGCGTTCCCACTGGTCGCGGCAATCAACGTGCTTCGAACTGGAGATGCGTCCTGCTTCATCTACGCGCCTCCCGCGGGAGCCCTGGCGGGCGAGTCTTTTCAAGCGCAACCGACTTCGCGAGTTTCAGCTGTTCCACTTGCGCATATCTGCACATACACATCTGCAACTGACGAGGGTGCTGCGATTGACGTCTCGCGAGACCTCGGCTCCGTGCCTTGTCTTGCCGGCTTGCTGGCGATCGGGGCTGCGGGAGCGCTGGTCGCACGTCGTCAGTCTCGACGTGCGCCGGCGCCCCCGCGTGCGTCTAGTGTGGGCGCCGGATGCTGAGGGCAACGCCATCGCTCCTCAGAGCATCCCCGTTGAGGATGAGTCCGACGCTCAATCGCCGGGCGACGCGGCGGCTCGGGACGTGGAGGGTTTTGCATGCACGATCACGGACGTGTGGGAAGTCGAGTGCCAGTGGGGCACGACTTACCGGAAGTACACAGGCGACACGCTCGTATGGGAGCGGCACATCAGCGCTTACGCGCTGATGAATCTCCAGCAGACCTCGCATAAGGTTTACATGCGTTTCACTAACGATGACGGCATCTCTATGGACACGTCCGGCAACGTGATCTTGCAACGTCAGCAGGGAATCACACTCCCCACGTTCGAGAACTCCACGGACTTCGATTTCGGTCCTGGCACGCAGACGTCCGGCACGGAATGGGTGGATCGGACAACAACCGACGAAGGCAAGTACTCGGTGATTTTCAACCTCGAATGGGTCTATGACAACGCCGAGAACATGGCCATCCCGATTGTCGGCGATCCCACGTCACCGCGGTTCCAGTGCTACGCCTCCTCGGCGCAGACCAACTGTGAATACCCCAACGGTCAAGAAGCCGGAGTGTTCTAAGACCCTCACTGTGGGGCGGGGCTCTATGTGTCCCGCCCCACAGTGACATCCACCGACGTGAGGACGAAACGTTGAGCTTGACTACGACAGACCTGCTCAGTCAGCTAACCGAGAATGACAGCTTTCCCGAGCGACCGACCCGATTCCGCGTGCAAGGCATCTGGGAATCACGGCAAGAAACCGTGCGCTACGAGTTGACCATCGACCATGCCCGACAGGAGTGGACAGCACGCGACCTCACCAACGGCGTCGATTCGTCGTTCCGTGACGGCACTCTCACCACAGGCGTAGAGCGAAGCCCCTCTCGTTCGTACCGAGCAAGGGTGACGAACACGCCTCTCCAACTTCTCTTCCCTGAGCATCTGCCGGTCTGGGGGCGACCCAGTCGCGACACGGACACCCCCATTGACATTGAATACATCGGGGACGGTCACAGCCTTGTGCTCTTGAAATCGCTTCAAGACCCCGCCCTACGTAAAACGCTCGTCGTCGACAACCGCACCGGGCTTGTCATTCGCTTCTACGACTCACTCGCGGTCACGGTGCTCGAAAACTTCATTCCGTTCTAAGCGCCCGGCAGAACAACAGGCTGCATGACCGACAGTGGCAAGGGCGCAGATGACTCGCAGATCGCCCGACCGACGGCAGGCTCCAACGTCTGGTCTCGTACACTACACGGGGTGTTCCGCGTCCTGCGGGTGATCGCGCACACGCTCGGAAACCCCGGACACGGTTCAGCCGGTCATAGCGGCAATCCCGACATTCCGAAGCCGCGACCCGTCGACTACCGGCCCTGACAATAACGCTGCACCATTGTCGAGTTCGGTGAGCGAACACCGTCACTATGTCGGCGCCACTCGGCGCACGCCGACACAGAACTCGTCGTCGAGCCTGGTAGACAAGCCCAGCAGCTCCCGACGGGGAACACACGCGTGAGACCATCGAACCCATGAATCCTTCTGGCCGTTCGGAACTGGAGGCACTGCGTTACCGCGCATATGGCCCGTCGGCGGACATCAGCGATGACCCGGAAGCCCTGAGACGGCTCGCCGACCTCGAGGGCTCCGCGCTGCGCTCAGAGCCTGACGGCCCGACAGCCGCGTCGTCGGGCGCTGCCCCGACCACGCATTCACCGTCTCCGACCCCGCCGGCCGCCACGCACGTGGCATCTGGTGCCGCGCAGGTCGCCCCATCGCATGATGTACCCGTCGGCGAAACGCCCGTCCCTGCACGCCTCCCACGACGTCCCCAGGTCCGTCGCGTCGTGTGGGTCGCGTGGATCGCGTCGCTCGTCGCCGTGGCGGCGCTCGCCGCCGTGGTGACCTACGGGCTGGTGAGCATCGCCCCGGTGAGGACGTCGTCCGGCGCACCACAGGTCGCGACCCTCGACCCCGACTCGGCGGTGTCCGTCCCGGCCGGATGGTTCGGCGCGGGCGCGAGCTCCGCCACGTACACGTTCTTCGGTCTCACGCTGTTCGAGACGACATACAGCATGTCCGGGAACGGCGGCGGAGACTGCTTCACCGCCGCGCTCACCTCCGATATGCCCGAGGAAGGCGATCCCCAGAACGGCTACTCCGCGTCGGGCCCCGTCTACTCGGGCTGCCGCTTCGGCGACTTCCCGGCCACCATCACTTTCGGCGTCGACAGCAACGCTCCCCCGGAGCTGCGGGACCGCTTCCCCGACGCGTCGCTGCAGTTCGTCAAAGACGGCGACCGCATCGGCGTCTTCGTCAGCTCGCCGTCCTCCGACTGAGCAGCGGCACCGAGCGCGCTCGGAACGTGCGGTACAGTCTCGGCAGATCGATCCCCTGCCGACCGTCCGATCGACCCGGAGAAGATGCGCGTGTCCGCGGTGCCCACGTCCGACCGCCGAGAGGACGCGCAGACGGATGCTGCTCTCCCGCCGTCACCGGACCGCACCGGCCGCCGCCTGGCCCTGATCGCCGCCGCGATCGTCGTCTTCGTCGTCGTCGTCATCGCGCTGGCCGGCGGCTTCGCCGACGTGCCCGACGCGCGGCAGCCCACCTACGGTCTGGGCGACACGTACGACAACGGCCTCTACCGCATCGAGTTCGAGGCACTGGAGGTCACCGACCGGGACCCGGCGAGCGGCACGGTCCGGGAGGGGTCGATGGTGGTGCTGCGTGCGCGCCTGACCTACACCGGCGACGAGCCGGCGCGTCGCGCGTTCGGCTGGCTCTCGCCGCTCGACCTGCGGCTCGACCAGGGCTCCGGCTCGACGGTGAGCGTGCGCGACGGATCGGTCGATCCGCCGGTGCAGCCCGGCCTGCCGGTCGACGTGTACTACGTCTGGAACCTGGCCGACGACGAGACCCCGCCGGATGCGGCCGAGGTGAGGATCGGCATCTACGAGCGCTACCTGGACCCGACGAATCCGATCGAAGATGCCACGACCGGCCGGGTGCTGGCGGGCATCGTGCAGGAGCGGCCGTGAACGAGCGCCCGCCCCGGAGCCCGAGCAGACGGGGACGGCTGATCGCGGCGGGTGCCGCGGCATCCCTCCTCGTCGTGGCAGCCCTCGCGACCGTCACCGCCCCGTCGGAGGACGAGATCCAGACCCCTCTCAAGATCACCGGTGCCATCGGCGAGACGGTGGCGTCGCGGCAGACCGAGTTGGTCGTGCACGGCGTCACGGTGGCGGAGGAGCTGGCCTTCGGCGAGGCCGGCGCTCCCCCGTCGGAGACGACGGGTGCGTGGGTCGTCGTGGACGTCACCACGGTGTGCCGATTGACGTCGTGCTCCTTCGCGCGCAGCGAGCTGCGGATGGGCGGGCGCTCCTTCGCCGCCGCCACGATCGCCCCCCTCCCCTCCTTCGTGGCGCAGGCGCCGTCACCCGGCCTGCGGTACCGCTCGAGCGCACTGTTCGAGGTGCCGCGCGACGCTCTGCAGGCGGGGACGGCGGAGTTCGTCCTGCAGATCAGTGAGACCACCGCTCTCGACTCCGTCGCCGTCGTCCGCTTCGATCTCCCCACCGACGTCTCCCCCACCGCCGAGGTACGCGCACCCGAGCTCGCGAGGGACGCGTCATGAGGGCTTTCCTGCGCCGCCATCGGGTCGCGCTCGTCTGCCTGGTCGTCGTCGTGCCCGGCCTCGTCGCCCTGCTGATCGTCGTGCCGATCGCCGAGCGGAGCGCCATCCAGCCGCGCACCGTGGAGGCGGCCGCGGGCGAGACCGCCACCGCGGGCGGGCTCGAGTTCACCGTGCGCGCCTCGCAGGAGTTCCCCGGTGGCTCGGGCTCCATCGTGCTGCCACCCGACGCCGCGCTCGCCGCGGCGGTCATCGACGTGGCGCCCGTCGGAGGGTCTGACAGCGCGACCTGTGTCATCGACCTGGTCGCCCCGGGACCCGAGGGCCCGATCGAGTGGCCGACCGAATACGACGTCGCAAAGTACGGCTACGGGCGCGGCGAAGGCTTCGCGACGGGCTGCGACCCGAGCGCGACGGCACCGTACAGCGTGGAATCGGTGTTCTTGACGCCGACGGGCACCTTCCGCACCGCCGCCGTGCGCATCACGGTGACGGAGGACGGTCTGCCGGTGGAAGTGACGCTGCGACTGTCGGAACAAGACCCGGCGCAGGGCTGACGCCCGACCCGCGCCGCAACCGCCACGCGTCCAGCGCCCGGTCGAAAGCGGAGCCGACGAGGGTGATGCGCGCCGTCTCCGTCACGGTGGCGACCGCGGTGGCGACGACGGGCAGCGCGACGATCCACCAGTCCGCCGCGTGGGGTCCCAGCATCCGGGTCAGAGACCACACCGCCCACTGCGCCACGGCCGCGACCAGGGCGTAGGACGCCGCATAGACGATGAGCGCGCGCCAGCCCATCCGCACGATGAGACGCGCCGAGACCGAGAGCGGCTTGTAGACGTCGTCCCACTCGTCGGTGACGAGATGACGCCGGCGCGTCACGAACGCGGGCAGACGCTGTGCGCGCGCCCGCAGGTTCGCCTCCAGCCGCGGCGACAGCACCCGCTCCCCGGCGACGGACGCGAGCTCGCGGGTGTAGACAATGCCGGCGATCAGCAGCCAGGCCAGGGGCAGTGCCAGCAGCTGAAGCAGCAGCGGGACGAGTCCGTCGATGCCGTCGATCGTCACTCGGATGGGCTCCCACAGGTCGCGGAGCCCCTGACGCACGTCGAGGAACCACCGCACGATCTGCCGGTCCTGCACCCACGCGAGCACGCCGGCGAAGACGGCACTGAGACCGCTGACCGCGACGAAGACCCACACGGCCTCGAGGTAGATCTCCACGACCGTCGCCCCGCGCGGCAGCCGCGACCCGAAGCGCTTGAGGACGATCCGACCTGCCAGCGCGACCACGATGACGACCACCACCAGGGGCCCGTCGCCCGGCGAGAGGAAGTCCCCTCCCCCGAATGAGTAGAGGAAGGCGCGGTTGGCGTAGGCCGCGAAGTCGTCCTGCAGCAGGCCGAGCAGACCGTAGAGCACGAAGAACGGGACGATGCTCGCGAGGAGCACGTCCGCGAAGCCGCTGAACCGTCCGCGGCGGGCGACACCGCTCTCGGCGGTCGTCGCGGCGAACGCGGGGAGCGATCGGCGCACCGCGAGGAACATGCCCACGAAGGAGACGAGTCGCGCCAGCACGGCGATGGGCAGCAGCAGGAAGGCGGCGAGCGCGCTGTCGGGACCGATCGGAGCCGCGAGGGTCAGGATGCCCTCGCGCACGAGGGTGCCGCCGAGATACCAGGCGAGCACCTCCGGCCATGAGGCGGCAAGGGCCGTCACCCAGGTGCGCAGCAGGCCGATCACGGGCTCATCCTAGGGCGGCATGGCGTGGGGACCACGCCGCGCATGGGGAAGCCGCTCAGACGGCGTCCTCGAGACGAGGACGCTCGAAGCGGTACCCGGCATCGGTGAGCACCTCGGGAACCGCCCACCGGCTCTTGAGCACGAGCTCCGGCTCGGTGCGGAGCACCCACATGGCGGGTTCCAGCATCCACCTCCAGGCGGGCAGACCGAACGGCATGCCGACCGCCTTCCGCAGCGTGCGCATGAGCGTGCGGTTGTCGACCGGATGCGGGGACGCGAGGTTGACGGGGCCTGAGATGTCGTCGCGCCCGACGAGGAAGCGCACCGAGCCCACGACGTCGTCGATGTGGATCCAGCTGAACTTCTGCCGACCGCGGGTGCGGTGCCACGTCGAGCGCTCGAGCCCGCTCGCGTGCTCCCCGATGCCGCGGTAGCGCCGGTGCGGGAACCACCAGGAGTCGATCTGCGGTCCGCCGACGCCGAGCCGCGCCAGGCGCCGCAGGATGTTCGGTGCCGGGCCGTCGCCGAGCACGATGGCCATGCGCAGTGCGACGCGGCGGGTGCCCGGCAGGTCGCCCTCGAACAGCTCCGCCTCCCATGCGCGCGCCACATCGACCGAGAAGCCCGAGCCGATGATCCCCGCCGACTCGGTGTTCGCGCGCTGCATCTCGTGGCGGTAGATGGTGGATGTCGAGGCGTTCAGCCAGACGGGCGGAGGGGATGGCGCAACCGCCACCGCCTGCCGGAGCGCCCGCGTCGTCTCGACCCGCGACCGCAGAAGCTCCCGCCGGTTCGCATCCCCGTAGCGGCAGTTGACGGACTTGCCGGCGAGGTTGATGAGCACGTCCACCCCATCGACGGCGCGGGCGATCGCCGACGGGTCATCCCACGTCACGGCTTCCCGGCGCCCGATCCGGCGCACCTCGTAGCCCTCGTCGAGGAGCGCACGGGCGAGCGCCTCCCCCACGAAGCCTGACGCTCCGGCGATCACTGCGACGCGTGACATCGGCATCCCCCCACGGCCGTCCGCGACGGCTCCCCTTCACGCTAGCGGCGCGTCGGCTGCGCCGGACCACGCGGCCTAGGCTCGAAGCGTGTTCGAGGCGCTGACGGGATTCGTGGTGGTGGGCGTCGCCATCCTCGTCGGCTGGATCATCGGCCGCATCGATCTGCTCGGGGAGCACGCGCGACCCGTCCTGAGCCGCCTCACCTTCTTCGTCCTCTCGCCCTTCCTGCTGTTCGTGGTGCTGTCGCAGGCGGACGTGCAGACCCTGTTCTCGTCGCTGCTCCCGGTCTCCGGCATCGCCGCCGTGGTCGTGATCGCCGTCTATGTGCTGATCGCGCGTCTGGTCTGGCGTCGCGACACCGCCGAGACGGTCATCGGCGCCCTGTCCGCCGGTCAGGTGAACTCGAACAACATCGGGATCCCGTTGTCGCTCTACCTGCTGGGGAGCGCCGCCTTCCCCGCGCCGGTCATCCTGCTGCAGCTGCTGATCTTCACCCCGGTGACGCTCGCGATCCTGGATGCCGTCACCTCCGGGCAGCGGGCCTTCCTTCCGGTGCTGCGGCGCACGGCGACGAACCCGATCCTCATCGGATCGGTGCTGGGCACCCTCGTCGCGGTGACGGGGATCGATCTGCCGCACATCGTGATGGACCCCGCCCAGCTCATCGCCGACGCGTGCGTGCCGGTGCTCCTCATCAGCTACGGCATCTCGCTGCACGGGCAGCGGGTCCTGGGGTCCCATGGGCGGCGTCGTGATGTGCTCGTCGCCTCCGCACTCAAGCTCCTGGTGATGCCGGTCGTGGCGTGGGCCGTGGCGACGTACCTGTTCCGCCTCGCCCCGTCGGACGTCCTCGTCGTCGTGGTGTTGGCGGCGCTGCCGACCGCGCAGAACGTCTTCAACTACTCGCAGCGCTACGGCGTGGGAGAGGCGATCTCCCGCGACACAGTCTTCGTGACCACGCTCGGCTGCTTTCCCGTCCTGCTGGCGGCGCTGGCCCTGCTGGGCTGAGCGCGCTCCCCCGGCAGCTGAGCCCTCTCCGGACAGCTCCGGTCCCCCACCCGGCGCGCCGATGCCGTCGGCCTCCCCCGGCGGACGAACCCGAGGCTCTACCCTGGGGCCGGAGTCCTCCCAGGTGATACCCAGAAAGCGACGGTCATGTCCACGGCAACCCCCACCTCCTCGCCCATCGTCAACGGCATCCGCACCGCGCTCGGCATCGGCGGCGTGCTGGCCCTGCTCGCCGGCATCCTGATCGTCTGGCAGCCCGCGGCCGCGGCGGTCTTCGTCACGACCGTCATCGCGATCTACGCCATCGCCGGCGGCATCGTGTACGCGGCACTCGGCATCTTCTCCAAGGCCATGAGCGGCTCGTCCCGCGCCTTCCACATCGTCCTCGGACTGCTGTTCGTCATCGCCGGCGTGGTGGCGTTCGCGAACCTCCAGGGAACCGCCGCGACGCTCGCGGTCTTCGTGGCGGTCCTGATCGGCATCATGTGGATCGTCGAAGGCGTCGTCGCGCTGACCACCCTCGGCGGCTCCGGCTCCCGGGTGTGGACGATCCTCTTCGCGGTCATCAGCATCATCGCCGGCATCTACCTGCTGGTGAACGCGCTGCTCGGCGCCCTGGTGCTCTGGCTGCTCCTGGGCATCATGCTCATCGTGCTCGGCGTCGTGCAGATCGTCCGCGCGTTCACCTTCGGCCGCGCCTGACCCGCACCGCTCCCCCGAACGACGCAGCCCCCGGTCACCGACCGGGGGCTGCGTCGTGGAGCGGATGCCGCGGCGCCTACTCCGCGCCGAACGAACCGGTGTCGCCGACCAGGCGCGTGTGATCGGCCGGGATCGGGTCGACGGCGGCCTGGGCGACCTCCGCGGCGAACTCGGCCACGTCGTACAGCTTGCCCGCCGACTCGCGTCGCTCCGCGATGGCGCCGGGGTTGGCGCGCTCCAGCAGCGTGGCGGTGATGGTGCCCTCGATCATGTCGCCCGACACGACGACGAAGCCGATGCCGCGCTCCTCGAGCTGCGGGATCATCTCGCGGAGGGCGTCCTCGCCCGCGCGCTTCGACAGCGCCACCGGCTCGTACTCGGGCATCGTCGGGGTCGTCCGGATGAAGTGGGCCTGGTGGCTGGTGACGAACACGACCCGCGACCCCTCGCCGAGGAGCGGCAGCGCGGTCTCGAGCACCCGCACCTGCGCGTCGCGGTTCAGCTGGAGGGCATAGTCCGCTGCCATGCCGGCCTCCATGCCGCCGGACGCGTTCAGCACGAGGATGTCGAGCGACCCGTACGCGCGCCGCACCTCGTCCATGAGCGCCTGCACGGAGTCGGCATCGGTCAGATCGGCGCCGACGACGAGCGCCTCCACACCCAGGTCGCGCAGCTGCGCGCCGAGCTTCTCGGCTCGCGGCGCCTTGTTGCGGTAGTTGACCACGACGTTCGCGCCGGCTTCGGCGAAGTACCGCACGGTGTCGGCGCCGATCCCCCGGGACGAGCCGGTGACGAGGGCGGAGCGGCCGGCGAGCGACCCGGGCGGAAGGATCTGGGACACGAGGTGACTCCCGTCGAGAAGAACAGTGTGAGCGGCCTCCGAACATGTCGGGAAGGCCTTCCGACCCTACCAACCCGGCCCCCCGCGAAAGGGGTCGTGTTAGGTTCGGAAGAAGACGAGGAGGCTCATCGTGGACATCGTCACCGCCATCGAACAGTTCGCCTGGATCGCCTGGCTGGTCCTGATCCTGCTGTTCCTCGTGATCGAGATGCTGACGCTCGACTTCACGTTCCTCATGCTCAGCGTCGGGGGTCTCGCCGGCCTGGGAGCCGATCTGCTCGGTGCTCCGCTCTGGCTGCAGATCGTCATCGCCGCCGTCGTCGCCGTCGCCATGGTGCTCCTGCTGAGACCGCCCCTGCTGCGACGTCTGCGACGCGGCGAGGATACGACGCCCTCGAACGTCGAGGCCCTCATCGGGCTCCGGGGGCAGGTGCTCTCCACCGTCACGTCGCACTCCGGACAGGTCAAACTGTCCAACGGAGACATCTGGACCGCCCGCTCGCTTCCGGGTTCCGACATCGAGCCCGGCACCACCGTGCTCGTGAACCGCATCGACGGGGCCACCGCCCACGTCCGCCCCCAGGAGGAGCTCACCGCATGAACGACTCGATCATCCCCCAGACGATCCTGTGGATCGTCGTGGCCGCGATCATCATCTTCGCCCTGGTCACGATCCTGCGCTCCATCCGCATCGTGCCCCAGGCCACCGCGGGTGTCGTCGAGCGCCTCGGCCGGTACCACAAGACACTCACCCCCGGCCTGAACCTCCTGATCCCGTTCATCGACCGCCTCCGTCCCTTGATGGACATGCGCGAGCAGGTCGTCTCCTTCCCGCCGCAGCCGGTGATCACCGAAGACAACCTCGTGGTGTCCATCGACACGGTCGTCTACTTCCAGGTCACCGACGCCCGTGCGGCGAGCTACGAGATCGCCAACTACCTCGGCGCCGTCGAGCAGCTGACCACCACGACCCTCCGCAACGTCGTCGGTGGCCTGAACCTCGAAGAGGCCCTCACCAGCCGCGACAACATCAACAACCAGCTGCGCGTCGTCCTCGACGAGGCCACCGGCAAGTGGGGCATCCGCGTCGGTCGCGTCGAGCTCAAGGCGATCGACCCGCCGCTGTCGATCCAGGACTCGATGGAGAAGCAGATGCGCGCGGAGCGCGATCGCCGAGCCGTCATCCTCACGGCGGAGGGGTCCAAGCAGTCGCAGATCCTGGAGGCCGAGGGCCGCAGACAGGCCGACATCCTGCGGGCCGAGGGCGAGAAGCAGGCGGCCGTCCTTCGTGCCCAGGGCGAGTCGGAGGCCATCCAGATGGTCTTCGACGCCATCCACATCGGCGACCCCGACGACAAGCTCCTCGCCTACCAGTACCTGCAGACCCTGCCGAAGATCGCCGAGAGCGCGTCCAGCAAGCTCTGGATCGTCCCCAGCGAGCTCACCTCGGCCCTGAAGGGCATCGGCTCGGCCTTCGCCGGCTCCGACGGTCCCTCCCAGGCGAAGCCGAAGGCTGATCGGGATGCCGCGTCTGCGCCCCGCCGGACGCCCATGCCGGCGCGGTCCGACGCGGCTGAGGCCGCTGCCCAGGCCGTGCGGGAGGCCGCTGCAGCGGCCGACGCGTTCGCGTCCGATGCGCAGTCCTCCGCGGTCGAACCCATCGGCGATGCGCCGTCCGCCGTCACCGGGCCCGTCGGCGACGAGCCGTCCGCACGCTGACACGTCCACGGTGACACCGCAGCACCCCTTCTTCGTCCGAGCCGCCACGCCCCGCGTCCTCGCCCATCGCGGTCTGGTGACAGCCGAGGCGGCCGCGGACGGCGTCACCGAGAACACGTTCGCGGCGATCGCGCTCGCCCACGGAGCCGGCGTCACCTACGTGGAGTCCGACTGCCACCTCACGGCCGACGGTGCCGTCGTGCTCTTCCACGATGCCGATCTCTCGCGTGTGGCGGGCGATCCGCGTGCCATCGCCGACGTCCGCCTCCTCGAGCTCGAGGAGCTCATGGCCCACCGCGGTGGCCTGCTCACCCTGGCGCAGGCGCTCGAGAGCTTCCCCACGCTGCGCTTCAACCTCGACGTGAAGGCGGCGGCCGCCGCCGCACCGGTGGGGGCCGCCGTGGCGCCGTACAGCGACCGGGTGCTTTTGACGAGCTTCTCCGATGCGCGGCGGCGGCAGGCGCTCGACGCGGCGACCCGAGGCGATGCCCGGCCGGCAACCTCCGCGGGCCGCGGCGTCATCGCTCGACTCCTGCTCGCCGTCGCCCTCCACTCCCCCCGTCTGGCTCACCGCGTGCTCCGCGGCATCGACGCGGTGCAGATCCCCGAGCGGCAGGGCCTCCTCCGCGTGCTCACACCGAGGCTCGTCGACTACGCCCATCGGGCGTCGGTCGAGGTGCACGTCTGGACCGTGAACGAGCCCGACGACATGCGGCGACTCCTCGCCCTTGGCGTCGATGGACTGGTCACCGACCGCGCGGATCTCGCGCTGTCGCTGGTCGACGGCGACAAGCCCCGGCGCTGATCCGGGCGCTCGCGCGGTGGTAACCACAAGGCCCTGAGCATCGTCTGTGAATGGGGCCGGGAAGCCCGTCCTTCGGATGATCCGCACAGGTGGCGTCGTTATACCTGAGAGCAGACGAGAGGACCACAACATGGCAGATCGCAGCCTGCGCGGCATCCGACTCGGCGCCCAGAGCCTACAAAGCGAAGACGGCGTCGTGTTCCATGAGCGCGCACAGCACACCTACACCTGCACCGTGTGTGCACGTGACACGACGATGACCTTCGCGGCGGACGCCGAGATCCCGCCCGCCTGGGAATGCCGCACCTGCGGGGCTGAGGCCCTGCTGCGGATCGGCGAGGGAACCGCCACGGTCGACCACAGCGAGGACAAGGTCGCTCGCACCCACTGGGACATGCTCCTGGAGCGTCGCACCGTGCCGGAGCTCGAAGAGCTCCTCGAGGAGCGCCTCGCCTACGTGCGGTCGCGCCGCGGTGCCGGTGACGACGCCGCCGCGCACAAGCTCAGCGCCTGACGCCCCGCACGCGCGTTCTCAGACGCCGGTCCCCACGGGGGCCGGCGTCTTCGCGTTGCGGCGGCGCCGCACCGCCTGCGTCAAGCCCAGCAGGGCGAGGGCCGCGAGACTCCCCCAGCCGAGCGAGATCTTGATCCACGGGCCGGCGACCACGGCGGGGGTGAGACCCGTCCGCAGCGGCACGTCCGTGATCATGTGACCCGCCACGTCCTCGGTCAGTCCGTCGATGGCCGCGCCATCAGCGGTGATCACCTGGCTCGTGCCGACGGTCGACAGGTTCACCACCGACCGGCCCGTCTCGATGGCGCGCATGCGCGCGAAGGCGAGCTGCTGCAGGTTCTCGTCCGTGCCCCGGAAGTCGGCGTTGTTGGTCTGGAACATGTAGACCTCGGCTCCCTCGGCCGCGCCGTCCCAGATGACGTCGTCGTAGATCACGTCGAAGCAGATCGCGAGGCCCACACCCACGCCGTTCAGGTCGAAGAGGGGCGATGCCGTGCCCGGGGTGTACTCCCGGCCGATGAGCCCGATGAGGTCGGGCGACAGCTTCTCCCAGAACGACCGGTCGGGGACGTATTCGCCGAAGGGCACGGGATGCCGCTTGTCGTACGTCTGCACGGCGCCCTCGCCCGCGCGCCAGAGCATCGAGGAATTGTAGAAGAGGTCGCCGCGGCCGGTGGCCGCCGCGATGATAAGGGGCGCGTCGAGGCTCTCCCCGAGACGGTCGAGCACGAAGGCGGTCGAGCGGTTGGACGTCGGGTCGGAGTCGATGCCGCCCTCGGGCCACAGCAGCACGTCGATCTTCTCGCCCTGCAGCGGCTCGGAGGCGCTGAGCTGCGCCC
Source organism: Microbacterium lemovicicum (assembly GCF_003991875.1). Classification (NCBI taxonomy): domain Bacteria; kingdom Bacillati; phylum Actinomycetota; class Actinomycetes; order Micrococcales; family Microbacteriaceae; genus Microbacterium; species Microbacterium lemovicicum. The sequence continues at coordinate 1,397,043 of NZ_CP031423.1, read as the reverse complement.
CCAGCACGGCGTTGGGCTCGCGCTCATCGAAGTAGCCGGCGGGGCCGTTGCCCTGCACGGCGCCGACGCGCAGCACACCGGCGGCCGTCGTCGGGAAGGCCGGCACCAGGAAGAGCACCGCGACCACGATCAGAGCGGGGACCGCCGCGAGCCACCTGCGGAAGCGCCCGTGCCGCACGTACTCGACCGCCATGGCGCACAGGAGGACGACGAGGAAGGTGAGACCCGACATCCCGACCCACGACGCCAGCCCGGCGGCCGGTCCGCTGACCTGGGTCACCCCGATGCGCCCCCAGGGGAACCCACCATAGGGCCACGACCCGACGATCTGCTCGCGGAGGGTCCACAGCGCCCCCACCAGCGCGGGCAGGAGGAGCAGACGGGATGCTGCGCCCGGCATGACGCGGGGCAGCCACCGGTAGGCCAGCGTGATCGGCACCGCGAACGCGGCCGTCAGGAGCGCCTCGAGCATCGACAGGGCGATCCACGGGACGGGGCCGAGGTAGCGCGCGGTGAAGAACAGGTTCACGAAGAAGAACGCCGCGCCGAAGGCGAAGCCGACCAGGACGGACGACCACATGCGGCGCCCCACCAGCCCGACGAGCGCGAGCACGACGGAGGGGAAGGCCATCGGCCACCAGCCCAGCGCCGGGAACGCAGTGGTCAGCAGCAGCCCGCCCGCGACCGAGCTCGCGACCGCGGCCCAGAGCGGCAGCAGGGGGCGGGACGCGGCAGGCACCCCACCACCCTAAGCGGCCACGGGTGGGTGTCCGCCGAGGGCTGAGCGAGCCGCGGACGGGCGTCAGACCGTGCTGTAGGCCACGATTCCGCGCCGGACGGAGTCCAGCGCCTTGCGGGCCGTCGTGGCGACGGCACCGTCCGCCACGAGCGACAGCTGATCGAGGAGGTCGATCGTCTGCTTGCTCCACCGTACGAAGTCACCGGCCGCCATGTCGGCGTTCGCCAGGACGCGATCGAGCATGTCGCCCCGGGCCCAGCCGTGCATGGCGAACGCCAGACCGGCGGACACCGGAAGCGTGCCGGGCAGGTGGTGATCCTGCTCGAGGTCGTCCAGCCTCTGCCACAGCTCCTGCGTACGGGCCAGGGCGGTGCGGAACGGTCCTCGCGGCATCCCGTGCTCACCCGGATCGGACTCGTCGCGGCGCGGCTCGTAGACCAGGCTGCACGCCAGTGCGGCCAGGGACGGGGCATCCAGGTCGTCCCAGATGCCCAGTCGCAGCGACTCGGCGACCAGCAGGTCGCGCTCGCCGTAGATGCGCCGCATCGTGCGACCGGCGGGGGTCAGCGTCGTCGCGCCGTCGTCCTCGATGCGCACGTAGTCGAGGGAGCGCAGCACCTCCACGACGCGGTCGAACACGCGCGCCACAGTGCCCGTGCGCGTACGGATCTGCTCGCGGGTCTTGTCGGTGGCGCGCTTGAGCTTCCAGTAGCGCTCCGCCCACCGTGCGTGGGACTCGCGCTCGGGGCAGGAGTGGCAGGGGTGCCGCTGCATGCGCCGCCGGAGCGAGGCGAGCTGTCGCTGACGGGTGTCGCGGGTGGCCCGCGAGGCGTTGGCGTCCTTGCGATTCAGCTTCTCGAGGTCGCTGAGCTCGCGGCGGATCGAGGAGTACTCCGCGAAGTCGCCCTGATGGCAGGTCATGGCCTGCTGGTAGCCCTGCAGCGACTCCTCGGCCTCGCGCACCTGGCGGGCGAGGCCGACCACGGCGCGGTCGGCCTGGAACTGCGCGAACGAGGACTCGAGGATCTCGCGGGCGCGCGGCCGGCCGAACTGGTCGATGAGGTTGACCGCCATGTTGTACGTGGGGCGGAAGCTCGAGTTCAGCGGATACGTGCGACGGGACGCGAGCGCGGCGACCTGCTGCGGATCCATGCCCTCGGTCCACTGCACGACCGCGTGTCCCTCGACGTCGATGCCGCGGCGCCCGGCACGGCCGGTGAGCTGCGTGTACTCCCCCGACGTGATGGCCACCCGGGCCTCGCCGTTGAACTTCTCGAGCTTCTCGAGCACCACCGTGCGCGCCGGCATGTTGATGCCGAGCGCCAGCGTCTCGGTGGCGAAGACGACCTTGACGAGCTTCAGGCGGAAGAGCTCCTCCACGACCTCCTTGAAGGCGGGCAGGAGGCCGGCGTGGTGGGAGGCCACTCCGCGCTCGAGGTTGTCGAGCCACTCGTGGTACCCGAGCACAGCGAGATCCTCGTCGCGGAGGGTGCGGGTGCGCTCCTCCACGATCGCGCGGATCTCGCGCCGCTCGTCCTGATCGGTGAGCCGCAGGCCCGATCGCCGCACCTGCTGCACCGCGGCGTCGCAGCCCACGCGCGAGAAGATGAAGAAGATGGCCGGCAGGAGGGTGGAGCGCTGCAGCAGCTGCACGACGTCCGGACGGTCGAGCCGCTCGATGCGCTGGACGTTGGCCGAGCGCACCGGACGCTGCCCGCCCTTGTGCGGACGGCGTCCCGACGACCCGTAGCCGCCGCTCCGGTCGCTGTGCCCCTGCGATCGGCCGCCCTCGGCGGAGCGGAACGACGAGGCACGGCGGTTGTTCTCGTACGTCGGCCCCTTGAAGGAGCGGATGCGCATGAGCTCCTGATTGACCTGCGCGGTGGCGATCCCGGCCCGGTCGTCGAAGAGCGGCAGGAGGTCTCCGCGCACGAGCACGTGCTGCTCCAGCGGGACGGGCCGCACCTCGGAGACGATCACCTCCGTGTCGCCGCGCACGGTGTCGAGCCAGTCGCCGAACTCCTCGGCGTTCGACACGGTCGCCGACAGCGACACCAGCCGCACGCGCGACGGCAGGTGGATGATGATCTCCTCCCACACCGCCCCGCGGAACCGGTCGGCGAGGTAGTGCACCTCGTCCATCACGACGAACCGCAGTCCGCGGAGCGCGGCCGAGTCGGCGTAGAGCATGTTGCGCAGCACCTCGGTGGTCATGACCACGACGCGGGCGTTGCCGTTGATGTTGGTGTCGCCGGTGAGCAGTCCGACGTTCTCGGGACCGTAGACGTCCTGGAGCTCGCGGAACTTCTGGTTCGACAGCGCCTTGATGGGGGTCGTGTAGAACGCCTTGTCGCCGTCCTCGAGCATCGCGAGGTGGATCGCGAACTCCCCGACGATCGTCTTGCCGGCACCCGTGGGCGCGGCGACCAGCACGCTGCGGCCGTCCTCGAGCGCCTGGCATCCGGCCATCTGGAAGGGATCGAGCTCGAATCTCTGGGATGCCGCGAACGCGGCCGTCACCGGATGGGACTGCCGCTGTCGCGCGTTCGCGAACCGCTCCGCCGGACTGGGTTCGCTCACGCGGGTGCCCCTGCGGCGAGCTCGGCTGCGGCGCGGCGTGCGCGGCGCCGGTCGACGAGGAGCGCGATGCCGACGGCCGCGAAGTACAGGCCGAGCATCGGGATCGCCAGCAGGAACATCGAGATGACGTCGGCGGCCGGCGTCGCGAGGGCGCAGAAGACCGTGATCGCGATGATGGCGAAGCGCCACCCGCGGAGGATCGCCATGCCGCTGAGGATCCCCGCGATGTTGAGCAGCACGAGGAAGACGGGCAGCACGAAAGCCACGCCCACGACCAGGAGCAGCTTGAGGATGAAGTCGTAGTAGTAGCTGTACTGGAAGAAGTTCGCCGCACCGTCGGGCACGAAGCTCGACATGAGCTCGATGATGTGCGGCATGATCAGCCAGCCCGCGAAGGTGCCGCCGAAGAACAGCGGAATCGCGGCTCCGAGGAAGCCCACCGTGTACCGCGCCTCTTTGCGGGTCATCCCGGGCGCGATGAACAGCCAGATCTGCGACAGCCACACGGGCGACGAGATGATGAGACCCACCGCGAAGGCGATGCGGATCTGCAGGTCGAAGGCGCCGGTGACCGTGTCGAAGTTCAGCACGGCCTTGCCCGTGCGCTCGGCGATGACCGAGATCGGCACGGTGAGCAGATCGATGATCGGCTCAGCCAGGAAGAACGCGATGATCATGCCCGCGACCAGGCCGATGGCGCTGATCAGGAGGCGTTTGCGCAGCTCGACGAGGTGCTGGCCGAGCGACATCCTCTTCTCGCGCCGCACCTCCGACGCCGCCGGGCGCGGCGCACGCGCCGTCGTCACCGCCGGATCAGGGCTTGGTGTCGGCGGCACCCGAGCTGTGCGCCGGTGCACTCACGGGTGCGTCGGCGACGACGGGAGCGACGGTGGGCTGCGGGGCCGCGGTGTTCGTGGCGACGGGGGCCGCCGTCGCGGCGTCCTCTTCCTTCATCGCCTTGATCTCACCCTTGAACACGCGGGCGGACTGCCCCATGCTCTTGGCCAGTGCGGGCAGCTTCGCGGCACCGAAGACGAGCAGGATCACCGCGAGCAGGATCAGGAAGTGCCATCCGGTCAGATTGCCAAGCATGGTGTTTCTCCTAGCGTAAGCGGGGTCCGACAAGTCTAACCCTGCCCGCCCGAGCCCGGGCAGAAGCGCGGGGTCGCGCTGGGCACGAGATCGCGTCGCCCCGCGGACGGGCGTCAGCGGTACTGCGCCAGACCCGCCTCGGCCCATGCGGCGGCGGCCTGCCGCGCGGCGGGCGGATCGAGGATCTCCACCGAACCGCCCCGGCGGGCGGCGATCCGGCGGAGGGCGTTCTCGTCTGGGAGCCGGAGGGATGCCACGACGAGGTCGCCGTCGGCGACGATGTCGGCCCGTCCGAGGTAGTCGCCCAGCAGCGGCGCGACGGAGGGTGCGTAGCGGATGCGCACGACGATGTCGTCTTCTGCGGGGGTGAACGGCGCCGGCACGGGCTCGCCGCCGTGGGTGACGGGCATGTCGGTCAGCACCAGCTCGCTCACCCGATCGAGGTGGAACGTCCGCATGGCCTGGCGCATGTGGCACCACCCCTGCAGGTACCAGTTGCCCGTGGCGATGTGCACCTTCACCGGGTCGACCGTGCGCGTCGTGGGTCCGGCATCCGGAGCCTTGTAGGTGAACGACACCGCCACCTGCCGTTGGAGCGCCTCGGCGACCGTGTCGCGCACCTCGGACACCGGCCCCGGCGCCACGATGACGTCGGCGGGCGCGCCCGAGGCGCCGCGCGCGAGCTTGGCCAGCAGCCCGGCGAACAGGGCGCTGTCGCCGAAGCCGGGCACGGTGCGGGCGAGCTGCAGGCCGGCGAGCAGGGCGGCCGCCTCGCGCGCCGTCAGCTTGGGCGAGCGCTCGAGGCCGACGGTGTTGGTGATCACGATGAGGTCGCGCTGGTCGAGGAGGTCCCAATCGATGTCGAACAGGTCGTTGGACATCTGCCAGTAGCCGCGCTCGCCGGGAAGGCCGATGACGGTCAGTTTCTCGACCATCGAGCGCATCTGGTCGGGTGTCACGTCGAACTCGTCGGCGGCCTCCGCCACCGAGACCTCGCCCTTGCCCAGCAGGTAGGGCACCAGCTGCAGCATGAGGGCGGCGCGATCCGTGGCCACCAGAGGTCGCGGGCTCATCGTGCACCCCCGTGGACGGCCAGGGTCGCCTCGAGCCGCGCGATGACCTGGTCGCGCAGCGCGGCGGGCTCCACCACGCGCACCTCGGGTCCGTACGAGGCGAGCTCGTCGGCGAAGATGTGCACGTCGACGTAGGGCACGTGGATGCCCTGCTCCGCGGCGAAGCCCCGGCGACCGAGCCGGAGGGCGGCCTCCGTGCCTGGGTCGACCTCGAGCAGGGCGCGCTGGCGGGCGGCGAGCTCCTCCAGGCCCGCGAGGGCGCGGTCGCCGGCGCCCTCGCGCAGCGCGGCGGGGAACGTCTGGCGGTGCACCACGACGTCGCCGGTGATGCGCGAGAGCAGGAACGTGCGATCGGCGTCCACGTCGAGGTCGACCCCATAGACGTGCCACCGGGCGTCGTACTCGACGAGCGCGAGGGGCCGCAGCCGCCGGGCGCGCGGCGCGTCCTCCCCCGGCTTGAGGTAGGGGAACGAGACCGTGCGGCACTGCTCGATGGCCTGCTTGAGCGGGCCGAAGGCCGGCTCGTGGATGCTGATCCGCGGCGAGAAGCCGATGATCGGCTCGTCGACCGTGTTGCCCAGGGCGCGGATCTTGCGCAGACCGCTGCGAGCGTCGTCCGACATCGAGCTCTGCGACCAGACGCCGCCGGCGAGGGTCAGCAGAGCCACCTCCGCCGGCGAGAACTCGATGTCGGCGGGCAGCTCGTACTCCGAGACGGGCACCCGATAGCGCGCCTCGCGGAGGTCGTCGGGATCGGCCCAGTCGCCGATCGTCTCGATCGGGACGCCGAGGCCGCGCAGGCTTTCCTTGTCGCGCTCGAACATCTTCTCGAGGGCGTCCTTGGACGCGCCCGCCTCGTTCTGCTCGCGGTATCCGGCGACGGACGAGAGGATCGTGTCCTTCGTCAGCCCCTGCTCGGTCGCCATGAGCGCCACGACGAGGTTGACGAGCCGCTCCTCAGGAGGATTCTTCGCAGGGGTGTTCGAAGGCACTCCCTCATCCTAGAGGCGAGGGATGCCGCGGCGCCGGGCGCCGGTCACTTCGCGGCGGTCGCGTCCACACCGAGGATGTCCACGACGTAGACGACCGTCTCCCCCGCTGTGACACCGGCCGGCGGCGTGTCGCCCAGCTGGTCGGGCGGGATCACCACGAGCACCTGCGAGCCGACCGTCTTGCCCTCGATCGCGCTCCGGAAGGCGTCAGACTCGGTGCTCAGGTCGACCGAGACGGGCTCGGAGCCCCAGGTGTCGGTGAACGTCGTGCGCCGCGGGTTGTCCCAGGTGACGCCCGTCATGGCCACGCGCACCGGCTGATCGCCGGTGACGACGTCGCCGTCGCCCTTCTTGAGCGTCTGCACCACGAGGTCGGACGGCGCCGCGGCGTCGGGGACGATGATGCCCGGCCGTCCGTCGGGCGCCCGCACGACGGTGGGCATCCCGAGTGCGTCGTTGTACTGGTCGGCGCCGTCGGCCTTCGGCAGGTACGTCTTGCGGACGTCCACGACGGCGATGGCGGAGTCGCCTTCGGCGAGTCCGACCGACGAGGCCGTCTGGGCGGCGATGCCGTCCGGCGGCAGGGCGACTACGGTGCGGGTGCCGGGCGTGGCGCAGTGCAGCGCCTCGGTGAACGACGGGAAGGTCTCCGACCACCGGGCGAGGGAGAAGACCGACGAGTCCGAGCCGTCGTAGGCGGTCTTCACCAGGGGCTGACCCGTGGTGCCGTCGTAGAGCGAGATGTCCAGCACCACGAGCTGGTCATCCGTCGAGATGGGAGTTCCCGAGCCGGTGGCGAGGTCGGCGAAAGCCGTCGCATCGGCGTGGAACGGCGTGTAGACCGACACGGAGGGCGCAGCATCCGTCGATCCGGTCACCGTGATCAGGTCGGTCGTGCTGCGATCCGTCGCGGCGGGCCGGGGGCACGCCTCCGTGGCTCCGGCGGAGCAGCCCACCAGTCCGACGGTCGCGAGTCCGACGAGGGCGATGAGAGCGGGGATCTTACGCACCGGAACAGTCTAGACGCGCGGTGCGTCGTCGCCTTCCGGGAGGTCGGCGGGCTCGTCCTCGTCGCCGCTCGCGCCGAACGCGGACGCCATCCGGGCGCCCTGCGCCGCCCGCTGCGCCTCGCGCACGCGCTTGCGCAGGTTCTTGTCGGTGATGTCGCGGTCGCCGACGGCGCCCGGAGTCCACAGCTCCACGTCCTCGTCGCCGTAGCTCGACTTCGACGCGCGGCGCTTCTGCTCCGGCAGCACGGCCCCGGGGGCGAGCCGGCGGGCGGTGAGGAGGAAGCCGGTGTGGGCCACCATGCGGTGGTCGGGGCGCACGGCGAGTCCCTCGACGTGCCAGCCGCGCACCATCGTCTCGCTCGCGTCGGGGTCGGTGAACAGCCCGGTGCCGCGGATGTACTCCGCCACGCGGCTGAGCTGCGTGGCCGTGGCGACGTAGCAGAGCACGACGCCGCCGGGCGTGAGGGCGTCGGCCACCGCGTCGATGCACTCCCAGGGAGCGAGCATGTCGAGCACGACGCGGTCGACGGATGCCGCGGCCACCGCGCCCGGAAGCTCCTCGACGAGGTCGCCGACCTGCACCGTCCAGTTCGCGGGCGGGGCGCCGAGGAAGGTCTCGACGTTGGCGACGGCCACCTCGGCGAACTCCTCGCGGCGCTCGAACGAGATGAGCCGGCCTTCCGCGCCGATCGCCCGCAGCAGCCACAGCGACAGCGCGCCCGAGCCGACGCCCGCCTCCACGACGACAGCGCCTGGGAACACGTCAGCCTGCGCAAGGATCTGCGCCGCGTCCTTGGGGTAGACGATGGCCGCTCCGCGCGGCATCGACATGACGAAGTCGCGCAGCAGCGGACGGAGGGCGAGGTACTCGTGGCCTCCGCTGCCGGTGACGATGGAGCCGTCGGGCAGACCGACGAGGTCCTCGTGGCGCAGCACGCCGTGGTGCGTGTGCATCTCGCCGCGCTCGCGGAGGGTGATCGTGTGCAAGCGCGCCTTCGGCCCGGTGAGCTGCACGCGGTCGCCGAAGCGGAAGGGACCGCTGGGCCGCATGTCGTCGCTCATCGCACGCTCCCGGCGGTGGTGCGACCTGCGTGGACCTCGGCGATGTCCGCGACACCGCGACCGGCCAGGGTCGGCCAGAGCGCCGCGGCGCCCGTCCCTTCGAGCGGCACCATGTGGGGCACCCCGATGACGGACGCGCCCGAGGCCACCGCGGAGAGCAGGCCGTTGGGCGAGTCCTCGATCGCGACGGTGTCGGCGGGGTCGACGCCCAGCAGCTCGCACGCCTGGAGGTAGGGGTCGGGGAACGGCTTCGGGCGGGTGGCGTCGTCGCCCGCGATCACGACGTCGAACGCGTCGAAGTCGATGAGGTCCACGACGCTGCGCGCCATCCGGCCCATCGACATCGTGACCAGAGCGGTCTTGATGCCGGCGGCCCTCAGTTCGGCGAGGAGCTCCCGGGCTCCGGGGCGGAACGGCACGCCGTCGGCGGCGAGGCTCGCCATCACGTCGTCCGTCAGCCGGTCGATGATCTCCGGCACCGACATCCGCACTCCGGCGGCCTGGAAGATGCGCGCCGAATCCTCGAGCCCGCGACCGACGAGGTCGAGCGCCTGCTCGTGCGTCCATGTGCCGCCGAACTCCTCGACGAGGGGCGTCTCGGCCGCCATCCAGTAGGGCTCGGTGTCGACCAGGGTGCCGTCCATGTCCCACAGGACCGCGGCGGGAACAGGGTTTCGTTGCACCGGTCCATGCTACCCAGCGCCCCCGGGGCGGCTGACCCGACGGGAGCCCGGTGCGCCTATCCTGGAACGAATCGCCGGACGGTCAGAGGGGGTCGCGTGGAAGGACTGGGACGCCGAGTGGTGGTCGTCGCGTTCGACGGCTGGAACGACGCCGGGGAGGCCGCCTCCGCCGCCGTCTCCCTGCTGCGGGAGCAGGGATCGTACGAGCCGGTGTTCTCCGTCGACCCCGAGCTGTACTTCGACTACCAGTACACGCGTCCGCAGATCTCCACCGACGGCGAGGGCGCGCGGGTCATCCGCTGGCCCGAGGCGACCCTGTACCGCCCCACCACCTCGCTCCGCGGCACGCAGCTGTGGCTGCTCGCCGGCGTGGAGCCGGCCCGGGCATGGCAGGCGTTCGCGACGGAGTTCATCGATGTGGCCCTCCGCGAGGACATCACGGGCATGGTGGCCCTGGGCTCGATGATGTCCGACGTGCCCCACACGCGCCCCATCTCGATCTTCTCCGGCAGCGACAACGAGCAGCTGCGCACGACGCTCGACATCGAGCGCAGCTCGTACGAGGGTCCCGTCGGCATCCTGAGCGTGCTCGGCGCCGCGGCCGACGCCGCCGGCATCCCCGCGGCGTCGCTGTGGGCGAGCGTGCCGCACTACGTGGCCGGCCACACCCCGTCGCCGAAGGCGACCCTGGCCCTCCTCGACCGCCTCGAGGACCTCACCGGCGCGCAGGTGCCGCGCGCGCAGCTCGCCACCGAGTCGGCCGCGTGGGAGGCGTCGATCGACGCCGCCGCGGCAGACGACGAGGAGATGACGGAGTACATCCGCCAGCTCGAGCGCACCCGCGACACCTGGGACTCGCCCGAGGCGTCCGGCGACGCCATCGCGCAGGAGTTCGAGCGCTACCTGCGGCGCGGCGGCGGCGAGGGTCCGACCAAGCCCGGCCGCGACCGCGACGACCCGCGCCGCTGACCGATCGGCCCGGATCAGCCCGCGCTCACGCCGCGATGACGCCGGTCGCCAGGAGCACCATCACCAGGGCGCCCAGCGCCACGCGGTAGATCACGAACGGCAGGAAGCTGCGCCTCGAGATGTAGCTCATGAAGAAGGCGATCACGGCGAGCCCGACGACGAAGGCGATGCCGGTCGCCAGCGCCGTCTCGCCGAGGCTGAACACGCCCGGCTCGTCCATGCTCTTGAACAGCTGGTAGAAGCCGCTGCCGAAGACGGCGGGGATCGCCAGCAGGAACGCGTACCGCGCCGCGGCCGCGCGCTCGAAGCCCATGAACAGGCCGGCGGTGATCGTGCCGCCCGAGCGCGAGACGCCCGGGACGAGGGCGAGCGCCTGGGCGAACCCGAAGACGGCGCCCTGCCCGATGTTGATCTCGTTCAGCTTGCGCTTCTTCGCGCCCACCATGTCCGCGATCCCGAGCAGCACGCCGAAGAGGATCAGCATGGCCGCGACGAGCCACAGCGAGCGGAAGGTCGTCTCGATCTGGTCCTGGAACAGCAGGCCGAGGACGACGATGGGGATCGAGCCGACGATGATGAGCCACCCCATGCGGGCGTCCGGATCGTTGCGCGGCACGCGACCGGCGAGCGAGCGGAACCAGCGTCCGATGATGCGCACGATGTCGCGCCAGAAGAAGACGACCACGGCCGCCTCGGTGCCGATCTGCGTGATCGCGGTGAAGGCGGCGCCGGGGTCCTGCGCGGCCGGCATGAGGGCGCCGACGATCCGCAGGTGGGCACTGGAGGAGACCGGGAGGAACTCGGTCAGTCCCTGGACGAGTCCCAGGATGATGGCCTCGATGAGCATGAGCGCCTTTCGGTGGAGAAGCGGAGAGGGGGATGCCGCGGCATCCGACTCCTCCGGTCAGTATGTGCGGAGCAGGTCGACCAGCACGTCGTGCCCGAAGTCGAGGGCGTCCAGGGGGACGCGCTCGTCGACGCCGTGGAACATGCCGGTGAAGTCGAGGTCGGCCGGAAGCCGGAGAGGGGCGAAGCCGTAGCCGGCGATGCCCAGCCGCGACAGCGCCTTGTTGTCGGTCCCGGCGCCCAGGAGGTACGGGATGACGGGCACGCCGGGGTCGGCGCGTCCGAGCGAGGCGACCATCGCGTCGACGAGGCCGCCCTCGAAGGGCACCTCCATGCCGATGTCGCGCATGACCGTCTCGATCGCGATGTCGTCGCCCACGATGCGCTGGATGTCGGCCAGCACGGCGTCTTCGGTGCCCGGCAGCACCCGGACGTCGATGAGGGCCTCCGCGCGGTCGGGGATGACGTTGTGCTTGTAGCCGGCGGTGAGCCCCGTGGGATTGGCGGTGGTGCGCAGGGTGGAGCGGATGAACGCGGATGCCGCGCCCGTCGTGTCGGCGAGCACGTCGGGGTCGGCGTCGCCGATGCCGGACAGGTCGGCGAGGTGTCCGAGCAGGGCGCGGGTGGTGGACGTGAGCGCGATCGGCCACTCCGTGCGTCCGAGGGCGGCCACGGCCTCGGCGAGGCGCGTGACGGCGTTGTCGGGGTGGAAGCGGCTGCCGTGGCCGGCGCGACCGCGCGCGACGAGCGTGATCCACATCAGCGCCTTCTCCCCCACCTGCAGCAGGTAGGCGCGGCGGTCGCCCACCGCGATGGAGTAGCCGCCGACCTCGCTGATGGCCTCGGTCGCGCCGGCGAACCACTCCGGGTGGTCCTGCACGACGAGCGCAGAGCCCTCGACACCGCCGTTCTCCTCGTCGGCGAAGAACGCCAGCACGAGGTCGCGCGCCGGCTGCTCCCCCGCCCGCAGGATGTCGCCGACCGCGGTGAGGATCATCGCGTCCATGTTCTTCATGTCGACCGCGCCCCGGCCCCACAGCATGCCGTCGCGCACGACGCCGCCGAACGGATCGACGCTCCAATCCTCCGCGATCGCCGGGACGACGTCGAGGTGGCCGTGCACCACGAGGGCGGGCAGCGAGCGGTCGCGCCCGGGCACGCGGGCGAGGACGTTCGTGCGGCGCGGGATCGGCTCGTAGTACTGCGGCGAGAGGCCCAGACCGGTCAGGTAGGCGCCGACGTACTCGGCTGCCTCCCGCTCCCCGTTCGAGCGGCCGCCGCCGAAGTTGGACGTGTCGATGCGGATGAGATCGCGGGCGAGCTCGGCGACCTCGCTCAGCTGCGGTTCGTCCGGGCGCGCCGGAACGGACGTGTCGAGCGGGGCCATGGCGACCAGGCTACCGGCCGGATGCCGTCGCGCCCGACAGGCCGGAGGGCGGCCTCGATTCCAGGCGTCTGAGGAAACGTGGTAACGTCGTTCCTCGGCTGGTGACAGCTTCGACACCTTGCGCGGGTGGCGGAATAGGTAGACGCGCTAGCTTGAGGTGCTAGTGCCCGGATAGGGCGTGGGGGTTCAAGTCCCCCCTCGCGCACAGAAGAAAGGCCCCCGATCAGGGGGCCTTTCCTGTTTCTCCGGACGACCTCGTGTATCAGCCGGCCGACACGCCGAAGAGCAGGCCGAGCAGGTAGGTGACCGCCGCGGCGCCGAAGCCGATCAGCAGCTGCCGCAGCGCGCGGCGGAACGGCGGGGCGCCCGACAGGAGGCCCACCATGGCCCCGGTGGTGAGCAGGGCGACGCCCACGAGGGCCAGGGCGAGGATCACCGCCGACAGCCCCGACAGGCCCAGCAGCCACGGCAGCACCGGGATGATCGCGCCCGAGGCGAAGAAGAGGAAACTCGACAGCGCCGCGCCCCACGCGCTGCCGATGACGTCGTGGGAGGCCGGCGTCGCCACCACGATCGGTCCGGTCGCCGGCTGCCCCGGTGACTGGACGACCGCGAGGGTGCGTCGAGCCTGCACGAGGGCGTCGGCCTCCGCCATGCCGCGAGCGCGGTAGACGAGTGCGAGCTCGTTGGCATCGAGATCGAGATGCGGCAGCGCCTCGTCGGCGTAGTCGCTCGGCTCGGTGGCCTCGAGCAGCTCGCGCTGCGAGCGCACCGAGACGAACTCGCCCGCGCCCATGGACAGGGCGCCCGCCAGGAGCCCCGCCACGCCGCTGAAGAGCACGAACTGCGGCGCCACTCCGGTCGCGCCGATACCGAGCACCAGCGCGAGATTGGAGACGAGGCCGTCGTTCGCACCGAAGACGGCCGCGCGGAACGTGCCGGAGAGCCGTCGACGCCCCCGCGCCGCGAGCTCGCGCACGACCTCGCGGTGGATCTTCTCGTCGGCCGCCATCACGGCGGGCGCGAACGGCTCGTCGCCGTACGGCGACCGCCCCTCCGCGTTCTGCGCGAGGGCCAGCACGAAGATCGATCCGAAGCGCGTCGCCATCCAGCCGAGCAGACGCGTGCCGAGGTCGGGCCGCGGAAGCCGACCGGGCTCCCCGCCGAGCAGGTCGAGCCAGTGCGACTCGTGCCGCCCCTCGGCGTCGGCGAGGGCCAGGAGGATCTCGCGCTCCTCCCCCTCGCGCCGGGTGGCGAGCTGCCGGTAGACGAGGGCCTCAGCACGCTCGTTGACGAGGTACTGCGCCCAGCGACGGCGATCTCGGACGGTGGGGACGGGGGTGGTCAACGGGACTCCTCGGGTGGCCTGCGGTGCAGCCTCCCACCGTAATCACCCGCCGCGCGCGCACCCGCCTCGAGGCCGGGATTGCCAGCATTTCGGGTCGCCGCACAGGTGTCGGCCGCGCGTCGCCCCGTCCCTCGCTCGACGACCGGGGCATGCCGGTCGTCGAGCGGGCGCAGCGAGTCGAGACGCCCCGGTCAGTACACCAGCAGCGGGAACGGGATCCGCGATCTCGAGTCCTCGTACGGATCGGTGCCGGTGAAGGTCGCCCGCAGGAGGTGCAGACCGCGCCCGAGCGACGGCAGCGCCACGCTGAAGCGTCCTCTCGCCGAGGCGTCCAGCACGACCGTCGCGACGACCACTCCCCTGTCGGACACCGTCACGGTGCCCGTCGGAGCGGAGCCGTCCGCCGCGAACACCGCTCCCACCATCGACACGGGCGTGCCCGCCTTCGCGATCAGCCGTGACGGCGCGGCGAAGATCGAGGTCTCCACCGGCGTCGTCTGCGCGTCGACGAGGACGGCGACCGAGCGGCCCGGCACCGTCACCGTGCCCGTCGTCGCATCCCACGTGGTCGTCTTCACGACGGCGTCTGAGCCGGACGCCTGGGCCCCGGCGAGCGCGAAGCCGCGTCCTGCCAGCGCCGGCACCGCCTGGGTGACCGCGTCGGGCGACGAGTTGAAGACCACGAGCGCCCCGTCGAGCCCGGCGTCGGTGTCCGCGCCCACCAGATCGTCGACGAGCATCACGACGACGCCGGGCGCGGCATCCGTCCCTCCTCCCGGGAACGAGACCTTCTGATCGATGAGGTCCGCCGATCCGAGACGCAGCAGCGGCACCTCCTGCCGCAGGCGCAGCAGATCGAGAGCGGATGCTTCGGCCTGCGCGATGTCGGCGGGGCCGGGCGTGAGGGCCGGATCCGCCAGCAGCGGAGCCATGTCGGCCCACTTCTCCTCGTTGTCGGCGGCGGGGGGCAGTCCCGAGCCGAACGTCGAGCTCTGGCCGGTCCAGTCGATGCGGTTGAACCAGTCGCCCGAGTTGAAGCTGTTTCGATCCAGCGACTTCGAGCGCAGCAGCTCCGTGCCCGCGTGCCAGAACGACGGGGTCTGCGACAGCGCGGTGGTCGCGAGCTGCAGCGTGTTCATGCGCACGCGATCCGCCATGCTCGTCTCGACGGGCAGCTTGAACACCGAGAGGTCGTAGAGCGTCTCGTTGTCATGCGCGTCGACGTAGCTGATGATCTCGTCGGGCTGGTCGGCGTAGCCGGCCGCCTGCCCGTTGTAGTCGAGCTCGGATCCTGAGCGCACCGTGCCGTCCGACGTGGTGAATGAGAAGTCGCGCAGGTTGCCCGCGAGACCCAGCTTCACCAGGTCGGTGTCGTGCCCGAGGTCGGCGAGCGCCTGATCGGCGGGTCGTCCGTCCTTGCCGTTCGGGTCGGTCGCAAGACCCGTGCCGAACCCCTGCTGGTAGGTCGAGCCGCTGTCCACCGGGCTCCCGCCGTGGACGGCGTCGCGGAGCCGGTCGCTGAACGTGCCGATGCCCGTGCCGCCGAGATTGCCCTGACGAGCCTGTTCGAACAGGGCGTCGTCGGCGACCTCGCCGAAGTTCCACCCCTCCCCGTACAGGTAGATCTTCTTCCCGTCCACGCCGTCGCGTGCGAGTGTCAGCTCGTCGAGCGCGGCGCGGATGGCGAGCATGTTCGCCTTCGAGTGGTGGCCCATCAGGTCGAAGCGGAATCCGTCGACGTGGTAGTGCCGCGCCCACAGGACGACGGAGTCGACCATGAGCTTCTGCGCCACCTCGTGCTCCGTGGCGACGTTCTGGCAGCACGTCGAGGTCTCCACCGCACCGGCGGCGTTCAGCCGCTGGTAGTACCCGGGCACCACGCGGTCCAGGACCGAGCGTGCGCCCTGTCCCGACTCGGCCGTGTGGTTGAAGACCTGGTCGAGCACGACCTGGAGTCCCATGCCGTGCAGGGCTCCCACCATCTCGCGGAACTCCGAGACGCGCGCGCCTCCATCGGCGTCGACGGCGTACGAGCCCTCGGGGGCGGAGAAGTGGAACGGGTCGTAGCCCCAGTTGTAGCCGTCGGCGTCGGCGACCGCTCCGACGCACGCCTGCTGCTCCGCGGAGTCGGGCGCGAACGAGGCGAGGTCGCACGCAGGCTCCTGCTGGAGCGCGCGGTCCTCCTCGATCGTCGCGATGTCGAACGACGGCAGGAGGTGCACGGTGTTGATGCCGGCGTCGGCGAGCTGGCGCAGCTGCGCCGTGCCGGCGCTGTCGCGGGTGAAGGCCCGGTAGGTGCCGCGCTCCTCCTCGGGCACCGTCTCGTCGCCGATCGAGAAGTCGCGGATGTGCAGCTCGTAGATCGCCCGGTCGACGGCACGGTCGATGACGGGGGCCGCGGTCTTCCGCCAGGCGCGCGGCTGCCACCGCCGGTCGTCGATGTCGACGGCGACGGACCGCGTGGAGTTCGGGGTGAGCGCGACCGACGCCGGGTCGGTCACGTCGTTGGTCTCGATCGCTCCTGTCGTGGGTGCATAGACGACGACCTGCCAGAGGTACTCGTCGCCCGTGAGCGCGCGTGCGCCGTCCACCGTCCAGACACCGGATGCCGCGTCCCAGGTCGCCTCGTGACGCTGCGGGTCGCCCGTCGAGCCCGCGTCCCAGGTGAGGAGGACCGCGCTGCGCGCGGTGGGCGCCCACAGGCGGAAAGTCGGGGTGTTGCGGGTGAAGGACACGCCGAGCGGCACGTCCGCGACACCCGCGGCGTAGAGGTCGTCGAGCACCCCGGGGATCTGGACCCCGGTGTAGGCGACGGCAGCGCCCGTGCCCGTGCGCTGGACGACGGCGAGCTCGCCGCGCAGGACCTCCGCGACGGCCGCGCGATCGGCCCCCTCGACGTGCAGGGCGATGAAGTCGGCGAGTGCCGGGAATCGCGCCTTCTGCTCCTCTGTGAGCCCGCCCGCGACACGCGTCAGTGCGATGCGATCGTCACCGCCGGTCACGACGCCGCTGACGAGATCCAGTCCCGCCTCCGAGGCGGCGTGCAGCCACCAGTCCGACGCGTCGTCGACCGGCGCCAGGGCGGCCGGCCAGGCGAGCGTCTCCGCGTCGACCCAGTGGGCTCGCGACTCGCCCTCGCCGGGCAGCGGCTGCGCGCCGCCGCCGGCGGTGATGGTCAGGAGGTGCGTGGCCAGGTCGTAGCGGAAGGTGAGGACCTCTCCCGCGGTCGCGTCGAAGCCGATGTCCGCGCCGTTCAGGCCGCCGTCCGCCCCGTAGTTGACGTCCCAGCTGAGGTCGTGCGCGACCTTCGTCTCGTACCGGCCGGTCGGCAGGTCGTCGGTCGTGAACTGGTAGACGCCGTCGCCGTCGCGGTCGAACATCATCGCCGCGAGGCAGGCGGGCGACCAGTCCGCCGGGCAGCCGAGCTCGCTCTGGAACGAGCCGGCGAGCGTGAGGATCGGATCCTCCTCGGCCGTGGAGCGGATGCCTTTGGTGCGCGGGTCGAAGAAGAACGAGATGGCGCCGCCCGCGTGGGTGATGGCGATGTCGCCGCCGTTCGGGGCGCCGCCGGCACCGAAGTTGACGTCCCAGCTGTTGTCGGTGGCGATCTTGTACGCGTACTCCCCGGCCGGGAGGTCGCGAATGGTCAGCGTCCAGATGCCGTCGGTGTCCGTCATCTGCACCAGCGCGCAGTCGGGCTGCCAGTCGCCCGGGCAGCCGGCCTCGGAGTCCAGGCTTCCGGCGACGCTGACCGTGCCGTACACGTCGGGTGTCTGCGGTTCGCTGGGCGCGGGCTCCGCGGCGTCCTCGGGGACGGGGGCGAACGTCACGCGGTTGCCGACGGAGGCGTACGTGGATGCGGCGGAGCGGTGACCCGCGGCATCCGTCGACACCGCCCGGTACTCCACCAGCGTGCCGGCGGCGAGCCCGCTCACGTCGTGGAACACCCGCGGGGTCGTGTCCTCCGCGGTGCCGAGCGCCGTCCAGTCGTCGCCGCCGGCGACACGCCACGAGAAGCTGGTCTCGCGCCACGAGTCGCCCGTGTCGGCCTGGACGGGCACCAGTCCGGAGAGGGCCTCTCCTGCAGCCGGGATGCTCATCGTCAGCTCCGCGGCGGCATCGGGCGCGGTGACAGTTCCGTCGGCGGTGAAGACCACCGCGGAGAGCGCGGGGATCGTCACCGCGGCCATCGCTTCGCCGTCGGTGTCGAACGACGTCCCGGCGCCGTACAGCGGGGTGAAGGTGGCGTCCGCGGTCAGCGTGGGCACGTCCACGGTCTGGTCGGTGGCGGAGTTGTTCGTCGCGACGAGGTACTCGACGCGCTCGTCCCGGTCGACGCGGCTGAACGCGTAGACGCCCGATCCGTCGTCGGCCAGCCGCTCGATCTGCGCTCCGGTGTCGAGGGCGGGGTGCGCGTCGCGCAGGGCGGAGAGCGTCGCGATGTGCTGATAGAGCGGCGCGTCGGTGTCGTAGCGGTCGACATTGCCGAGCTGCTCGCCCGTGATGAGCGGCTGGGCGGCGAACTCGGCCGTCTGCGTCGCGAACAGGCTCTGACGCGCGTCCTTGTCGCCGCCCGCGCCGGCGAAGCCCTGCTCATCGCCGTAGTAGACGACCGGCTGGCCCCTGCTGAGGAACATGAGGTCATGTGCGAGCCGGTCGCGGGCGACGGGGTCGTCGGCGCCGTTCAGGAAGAACCCGATGCGGCCCATGTCGTGATTGCCGAGGAAGGTGGGCAGGGCCGTCGCCGACGAGTCGGCCGTCGTGAAGTAGTCGTCGCCCGCGAACAGCGAGCTGAGCACCGTGGGCGAGCCGCCGATGACGTAGTTCTTCGCCTTGTCCTGGAACGAGAAGTCGAGCACCGAGTTCATGTCGGTGTCGCGGACGTAGGGCGCGAGGCGCGAGGGATCGGCGTCGTAGACCTCGCCGAACATGAAGAAGTCGGGCTTGCCGGCGACGTCGCGGGCGTAGTCGAGCACCTCGGTGGACCAGGTCTGCCAGAACTCCGGATTGACGTGCTTCGCGGTGTCGATGCGGAAGCCGTCGATGCCGAGGTCGACCCAGTCCTGGTAGACGTCGACGAAGCCGTCGACGACCACCGGGTCCTCCGTCATGAGGTCGTCGAGCCCGGAGAAGTCGCCGTACGTCGTCGACTCGCCCTCATAGGTCGTGTCGCCGCGGTTGTGGTACCTCGTGGGGTCGTTGAGCCAGGCCGGCACCTTGATGTCGCGCTCTGCCTCGGAGACCACCGGCGTGTACGGGAAGCTCGTGGACGGGTCGAAGGTCGGGAAGCCGGGCGTACCCGCCTCGGCGGCGATGTCGACCACGGCGCCGGATGCGTCGGTGTACGGGCTGTCGGCGAAGGGCACATAGCCGTACTCGCCCTCGGCGTAGCTGATGACGTCGGCGGTGTGGTTCGTGATGATGTCGAAGTAGACCTTGATGCCCCGCGCGTGCGCGTCAGCGATCAGGCCCTCGAGCTCCGCGTTCGTGCCGAGGTGCGGGTCGATCTGCGTGAAGTCGGTGATCCAGTAGCCGTGGTAGCCGGCGGAGACGTTGTCGCCGGTGCCCTGCACCGGCTTGTTCTTGAAGCTCGGCGTGAGCCAGATGGCGCTCGTGCCGAGGTCTTCGATGTAGTCCAGCCGCGAGCGGAGTCCGGCCAGGTCACCGCCCTGGTAGAAGCCCTTGTCGGTCGGGTCGAAGCCGGTCGTGAGGCGGTCGCCCTCGAGCCCGCCGAGGTTGTTGGCGGTGTCGCCGTCGGCGAACCGGTCGGTCATGACGAAGTAGAAGGTCTCGCCGTCGCCCGGCTGACGGACGGGGTCGGCGACGAGCGCAGCATCCGTCCCGTCGTCGTAGCCGGCGCGCACGCTGAGCAGCTCGAGGCCGACGCGCTTCAGCTCGTCGTCGAACACGACGCGCACCCGCGACGGCCCCGCCGTGACGAGGGGGATGTCGTCGGCTCCGCCGTCGAGACCGTAGGCCTCGTCCCAGCCGTCATCCGCGGCGACCTTGTACTCCCACGTGCCCGCGGGGATGTCGAACTCAGCTGCGTAGCGCCCGGCGACGTCGGTCGGCGCGAGCTCCGTGGCGTCGCACTCCGGCTGCCAGTCGGCGGAGCATCCCAGCTCGCTCTGCAGGCTGCCCACGAGCGCGAACGAGCGCGCCTCGGCTGCCGCAGCCGCGGGGGCGGCCGACGCCGGCGCGGCGGCCAGGAGGCCGCTCGACAGGGCGAGGAGGACGGAGGTGGAGAGGGCCAGCGCACGTCGTGTGCGGGCGGCGGTCGTCGTCGACACGTAACTCCCTGGGGGTGGAGCGGCACGTCGATGTGCCTGCTGAGGCGCCTGCGATCGTTGAGGGGAAACTCACAGGTTCCGGGGGGTGCCCACGCTACGCGCTCCCCACGCGGTGTCAAGGGCGTGGTCAGGAGCGCACGCGGGAGCGCAGCAGGTCGATACGCGCCTGCAGCTGCGCCACCGTCGCCTGCGCGACCGCCGGACCGCCGCACACCCGACGGAGCTCCGAGTGCACCGCGCCGTGCGGCTCGCCGCTCTGCCGCGCGTACACGCTGACGAGGCTGTTCAGCAGCTGGCGCTGCTCCTTCAGGGTGCGGTGCAGGGGCGCGGGCAGCGCGGCCTCCGCCGCACCCTCCGAGGTGCCTTCCTGCGCCTCGCGCGCCTCGCGGGCGGTGCGGTGCCGCCCCTGCCGCGCCTGGCGCTGCATGAGCAGCTCGTGCACGTGCTCCGGCTCCAGGAGTCCCGGGAGTCCGAGGAACTCCTCCTCCTCGGGGGTGCCGGGCACGGCGAGCTGTCCGAACTCCTTGCCGTCGAACATGACGCGGTCGAAGTGGGCGTGCGAGCCGAGCGCCTGGTACGTGAACTCCTCGGTGAGCGCGTCGGAGGCCTTGTCCTCGCGCTCGGCGGCGTCCATCATGTCCTCTTCGGCGTTCCACTCGTCGCCGTCGCCCTCGCGGTCGAGGGCGTGGTCGCGCTGGCGCTCGAGCTCCTGGGCCAGCGCGATGAGCGAGGGGACGTTCGGCAGGAAGACGCTTGCGGTCTCGCCGCGACGGCGGGCGCGCACGAAGCGGCCGATGGCCTGCGCGAAGAAGAGCGGCGTCGAGGCCGAGGTGGCGTAGACGCCGACCGCGAGCCGCGGCACGTCGACGCCCTCGGACACCATGCGCACGGCGACCATCCACCGGCTCGTGCCCGATGAGAACGCGTCGATGCGTGCGGAGGCCTCGACCTCGTCCGACAGCACGACGGTGGGGGCCTCACCCGTGATGGTGCGCAGGATCTCGGCGTACGCGCGCGCGGCGGTCTGGTCGGTCGCGATGACGAGGCCGCCGGCGTCGGGCACCTGCTCGCGCACCTCTGTGAGACGGCGGTCGGCCGATCGCAGCACGGCCGGGATCCACTCGCCCTCCGGGTCGAGCGCGGTCCGCCATGCCTGGGACGTGATGTCCTTCGTGTTGTCCTGCCCGAGATGCGCCTCCATCTCGTCGCCGGTCTTCGTGCGCCACCGCATCTTGCCCGCGTAGACGAGGAAGATGACCGGTCGCACCACGCCGTCCTCGAGCGCCCGGCGGTAGCCGTAGACGTAGTCGGAGCGGGAGATGCGGATGCCGTTCACGTCGGGGTGGTACTCGACGAACGGGATCGGGGCGGTGTCGCTGCGGAACGGCGTGCCCGACAGCAGCAGGCGCCGGGTGGCGCGGTGATACGCCTCGCGCAGGGCGTCGCCCCAGCTGAGGGCGTCGCCGCCGTGGTGCACCTCGTCGAGGATCACGAGCGTGCGCCTGTCCAGGATGAGCGACTGGTGCACGGACGCCTTCACCGCGACCTGCGCGTAGGTCACTGCGACGCCGTGGTAGTGCCGGCCGGGCACGGAGTGGCGGTTGCTGAAAGCCGGATCCAGTCGGATCGAGACACGGGCCGCAGCATCCGCCCACTGCGTCTTCAGGTGCTCGGTGGGGGCGACCACGACGATGCGGTCGACGATCCGGCGGCGCAGCAGCTCGGTCGCCAGGCGCAGGGCGAACGTGGTCTTGCCTGCGCCCGGGGTGGCCGCCGCGAGGAAGTCGCGGGGGCCGCCGCCCGGCCCGTCGGGTCCATCGAGCGAGAAGTAGAGGTCGAGCGCCTCGGCCTGCCACGCGCGCAGGCGCTGCGCGGTGCCCCACGGTGCGCGCTGCGGGAACGAGGGCGAGAGGTGCTCGGCGGCGAAGCTTCCGATGTGCCCGCCCTCGGCGTCGGCGCCGTCGGTGCGTCCGGCGCCGCCGGTGCCGTCGCCGGGGCGGGCGGATGCTGCGGCCTGCACGTCGCCGGTGTGCGAGCTGTCATCGGGCAGCAGCTCGGGGGCGGTGGCGGCGAAGGCGGTGTCGTCCACGCAGCCTCCTTCCGACCTGTGACCGCCCCTGACGGCGGGCAGCACGAGTGACAACCCTAGACGCTGCCGGGGACAACGCCGGGGTCGCCCGCGTCACCCCGGGCGGCGCCGCGGAGGATGGTTCGCTAGCCTCGACGCAGATGGACGACGACGAGGGGACACGCATGGACGACGATCGGCGGAGTCCGCATGTGCCGAACAGCGACACCCACCCGTGGCGACGCTACGTCGCCGTCGGCGACTCCTTCACCGAGGGCATCGGCGATCCGATTCCGGACGCGCCCGGTGAGCACCGGGGCTGGGCCGATCGCGTCGCCGAAGTGCTCGGCGCGCAGGTCGACGACTTCGCCTACGCGAATCTCGCGGTGCGCGGCAAGCTCATCCGTCAGATCGTCGCCGACCAGATCGAGCCCGCCCTGGCGCTGAAGCCGGATCTGATCACGATCTCCGCGGGCGGGAACGATGTCATCCGCCCGGGCTCCGACCCCGATGAGATCTCGCAGATCTTCGAGGATGCCGTCGTGCGCCTCGTGAGCGGCGGGGCGACCGTGGTGGTGTTCACCGGCATCGACACCGAGTTCACGCCGGTGTTCCGGAACATCCGCGGCAAGGTCGCCATCTACAACGAGAACATCCGCGCGATCGCCGAGAAGTACGACTGTCTCGTGGCCGACCAATGGGCGCTCAAGGAGGTGCAGGACATGCGCTTCTTCGACGACGACCGCCTCCACTACAACGCCCTCGGTCATCACGAGGTGGCGCGGATGGTGCTGCGGACGCTCAACCTGCCGAACGATCTGCAGCCGATGCAGCCGCAGTCACTCCCCCCGCGCACCTGGCGTCAGGCGCGCACCGTCGACCTCGTCTGGGCGCGGGAGTACCTCGTGCCGTGGGTGCTGCGGCGCCTGCGGCACCAGTCCTCGGGCGACGCGATCTCGCCCAAGCGGCCTGACGCGCTCCCCGTGACGACCCTTGCGCCGGGCACGAATCCGACAGCTCCGCGGGGCGAGCAGGCCTGACGGGCTCGCGGGGCGGGACGGCTTGAGCGGCTCACGCGGCGGGCTGTGTCGGCGGGTCGGCGGTGTTGCCGTTCGGTCGATGCCGGCGCAGCGGTCGAGTCGGGCTCAGCGGGCGGACGTGCGCGGGGCGAGGGCCCAGAGCACCACGGCGCTGGCCGCCGCCACGTTGAGCGAGTCCACTCCCCCGGCCATCGGGATCGTGACCACGGTGTCGGATGCGGCGAGCGCGCGTCGGGACAGTCCGTCGCCCTCCGACCCCATGAGCAGCGCGATGCGATCCGGCCGCGACGCCGCGAACTCGTCGAGGGGCACGGCGTCGTCCGAGAGCGCGAGCGCCGCGAGGTGCAGGCCTGCGTCGTGCAGCACGGCGCCCGCCTCGGGCCATTCCGGCAGCCGCGTCCACGGCACCTGGAAGACGGTGCCCATGCTCACCCGCACGCTCCGCCGGTAGAGCGGATCCGCGCACCGCGGCGACACCAGCACCGCATCGGCGCCGAGGCCGGCCGCTCCGCGGAAGGCGGCGCCGACGTTGGTGTGATCGACGATGTCCTCCAGCACGAGCACGAGGCGCGCACCGGCGACCACGTCCGCGACGCTCGGCAGCGCCGGCCGGTGCATCGCCGCGAGCAGTCCGCGGTGCACGGTGTAGCCGGTGATCGCCTCCGCGACCTCCGACGTCGCGACGTAGACGGGCACGTCGAGGCCGTCCAGCAGCCGCTCCGCGCCGGCCAGCCACTTCTCCTGCACGAGCACGGAGCGGGGCCGGTGCCCCGCGGCGAGAGCGCGCGCCAGCACCTTCTCGGACTCGGCCATGTAGAGGCCACCGGCGGGTTCGAGCACGCGTCGCAGCGCGACATCCGTCAGATCCCGGTAGTCGGCCAGCCGGGGATCCTCCGCCGACTCGATCCGCTCGATGCCCATGTGCACGCCTCCTCCGTCCACTCTCCCAGGTCTGCCGGCATCGCTCGTGCGTCCTCGGGTGACGAGGCGGACGGATGCCGCGGGCACGGCACCCGGGACGACGCCTCCCGTGACCTCGGCGTCATCTGCGGCCCGTACACTCGGACCCCGAGGGGGTGGCGGTGCAGACGCGAGCGGAGTGGGACGACGCGGTGGCCGCCGACGTCGACCGAGCCGTCGACGCACTCGCCGGGCGCCGGATCGCCGTGCTGACGGGCGCCGGGGTCTCCACCGACTCGGGCATCCCCGACTACCGCGGCAAGGGCGCCCCCACGCGCACCCCGATGACCGTCGACCAGTTCTTCGCCGGCGAGGAGGCCCGCCGCCGCTACTGGGTGGGCAGCCACCTGGGCTGGCGCACCTTCGCCGCCGCCGGGCCCAACGCCGGGCACGAGGCCATCGCCGATCTCGAGCTGTCGGGCGTCGCGACCGGCGTCATCACGCAGAACGTCGACGGCCTGCACATCAGCGCCGGCAGCCGGCGCGTCGTCGAGCTCCACGGCACCATGCGCCGCGTGTTCTGCACCCACTGCGGGCAGGTCTTCGATCGGCGCGATCTGGCGCTGCGCGTCGAGGCGGAGAATCCGTGGCTGCGGGTCGACACCGACGTGCTGCTCGGCCCGGACGGCGACGTGCGGCCCGAGAGCGTGGACGGGTTCCGCGTGCCGGAGTGCAGCGTCTGCGGCGGCCTCCTCAAGCCCGATGTGGTGTTCTTCGGCGAGTTCATCCCGCTGGAGAAGTTCCGCGAGGCCGAGCAGCTCGTGCAGACCAGTCAGGCGCTGCTCGTGGCCGGGTCGTCGCTCGTGGTCAACTCCGGCATCCGTCTCGTCGAGCGCGCCCGCCGGCGCCGGCTGCCCGTCGTGATCGTGAATCGCGGCGAGACCCGCGCGGACGGTCGCGCGACGGTGAAGGTCGACGCCGGCACCAGCGAGGTGCTCGCGGAGCTCGCGGAGCGGCTTCCCGCACTGCGCTGATCGGCGCGGCTCCCCGCACTGCGCTGAACAGGGACGCTGCTGCCCGCGAACCCGCTTCGGCGACGCTTTAGGCTCGACGGGTGACCCCGCTGACCCTCATCCGCCACGGCGAGACCGACTGGAACCGCGACCGGCGCATCCAGGGAAGCACCGACATCCCTCTGAACGACACCGGCCGGCAGCAGGCGAGGGATGCCGCGACTCTCCTCCGCGCGACGCTCGAGCCGGGCGCGCCGGTCGTGATCGCCGCGAGCGACCTGTCCCGCGCCCGGGAGACGGCCGACATCATCGCGGACGAGCTCGGCATCGACCGCCCGCGCCTCTACCCCGCGCTCCGCGAGCGCGCCTACGGCGAGGCCGAAGGGATCGACGCCACCGAGTTCGCCGCCCGCTGGGGCGACTGGCACTCGGCCGAGGTGCCCGGTGCGGAGCCGTGGCCGGCACTTCGGATGCGGGCGCTCGCCGGGCTGAACGCCGTGGTGGACGACGTGCACCGTGCGACGGCGGGGGCCGCAGCATCCGTCATCGTCGTGACGCACGGCGCGCTCATCCGCGAGGTGCTCCGCTCCGCCACCGACGGCGCCTACCCGGTCGTCGGGCAGCGCCTCGCGAACGGATCGGCGCACGCTATGGAGCTCGACGGCGACATCCTCCGCCTCCTCACGCCGGTCGCCGACGGGGTCTGAGGACCGCACGATGAGCGGTGCGGACGACGTCGACGCCTACATCGACGGCTTCCCACCGGAGACCGCCGACCGTCTGCGCCGCGTGCGCGCCGCCATCACGGGTGAGGTGCCGGGCGGCGAGCTGCGGATGCGCTACGGGATGCCGGCTGTCATGCTCGGCGGCCGCTATGCGCTCCACTTCGCCGGGTGGAAGAAGCACATCGGGCTGTATCCGGTGCCGGCTCTGGACGAGGCGGTCGAGGCCGAGATCGCGCCGTACCGGTCGAAGACCGACTCCGTGGTCTTCCCGCACACCCGACCGGTTCCGTACGACCTCATCGGGCGGGTGACGGCGGCCATCCTGGCTCTGCGGGCGGACGTGCGGTGAGAGCGCGGGGCTTCTCCCGGCGCGGGTGTCCCGTCGATCGCGTGGCTGGATGCTGCGCCGACAGGTCCTGCCGATGAGCTGGTCGGCGCGGGGCGATGTCGGAGGCCCGGCGTAGTCTCATGCCACCAGCCGAGAGACGTGCCCGCTCTCCTTTCCGGAGACAGGTGCGCATCGATGTCCGTTTCATCCCCGTCACGACTCGTCGAGTCGGCGCGGCTGATCGCGGACCGGCTCGGAGACGGAGACCCGACCGGCCGGATCGTCGCCGGCGATGACGACGGACTGCTCGCCCTCCTCTCCGACTGCGCCGACGCGCAGCGCTCTCTGAGCCTGATCGCCGCCATCGCGACGGCCGAGGTCGAACGTCGGTCGGATCGGTCACGGGGCTACGACGGGCTGTCGCAGCGTCTCGGACACCGCACCGGCACCGATCTCGTCCAGTCGCTGACGGGCACGACGCGGGCCGACGTCCGTCGGGCCACCGCGGTCGGCGAGGATCTTCGGCTGACACGTGCTCCTGCTACTCCCGCCGGCGGCGGCACCGGGGTGGGCGACGCAGCTGTCCTCGGCCCGCCGTGGTTCGCGGCGCTCGTCGACGGGCTCACCCGTGGCGACCTGACGCGTGACCAGTACGACGCCATCAGGCGCGGTCTGGGCGATCCGCCGATCGAGCACTATCCGGAGGCGGAGAGCGAGATCATCGTCTCCTCGTGGCGCGTCGCCGCCGGTCAGCTGCGCGACGAGGCGCCGCATCGCAACGTCGAAGACCTCGCCGCGGCCGCTCGGCTCGCCCGCGACTCGCTCGATCCGGTCGGGGTGCGGACGCGGTTCGATGAGCGGTTCGCGCGACGCTCGTTCCGCGCGTGGATCGACCGCGACGGTCAGCACCACGCACGGATCGTCTTCGACGACGACGCCGCCATGTGGGTGCGCACCATCCTCAGCGCCGCGCTGCGCCCACGTCGTGGACCGCGTTTCGTGGCGTCGACGTCGCCCGCTGCAGGTGCGCTGAGGCCCCTATCCGACGAAGAGACGACCGGTGCCCTCGCGCCGCACGACCGCCAGACCGCCGACGAGGAGGACCAGCGCACGAACGAGCAGCTCCAGTACGACACGCTGCTCGCGATCCTTCGCACAGGCGCGGCCGCCGACCCCGCGCAGGCGTTCGGCGACAGGCAGCCCGGCGTGCGGGTGATCAGAACGGTCAGTGGAGCGGATCGGTCTCCCGTGGTCGTCGCCGAGGAGACCGGACAGGTGCTCCCATCCGGCATCGGCGAGCAGTACGCGTGCGACGCCGGATGGGTGCCCGTGTGGGAGGACCCGAGGGGCGTCCCCCTCGACGTCGGTCGCCAGCAGCGCCTCTTCACGAAAGCTCAGCGCACGGCCCCTCGCCGTCCGCGACGGTGGCTGCGTCTGGTGCGGTGCGCCGCCTTCGCGCTGCGAAGCGCATCACATCCGTCACTGGCACGCCGACCACGGGTCCACCGACCTGGCCGACGGCGTGCTCCTCTGCCGCAACTGCCACATGCGGCTGCACAACCAGGGCTGGCGCATCGTCCGACGCGGCGCGGAGTACCACCTGCACCCACCCTACGGCGGCCCACCGCGTCTCCTGCGGCCGAGGTCGCCCTTCCGATTCCTCAGCGAGCCCGTACCTCCGTAGTCGGAGCGAGGGATGGGCTCTGCGCCCAACAGACACAGGTCACGCGGAAGACCCGGCACGCGAGCGGCGTGTAAGCGCGGTGCAGAAGCGCGGTGCAGAAGCGCGGTGCGGAAGCGCGGTGCGGAGGCCGCGAAGGAACGGTGCGCGCCGGTCCTGTAAGCGGCTGATCCGAACGAGTGCGGCCGAGCAGCAGCCCTCGTACGAAAGGCCAGGCAGAGCCCGGACTACGCTCGGGGCGTGCCTCCGACCGAGCTCGAGCAGCTGAGGCCCGTCCCCGCTTTCCGGCGCGATCGGGTCGCACACGCGTGGGTGCTCATGCGCGGAATCGGAGACGCGGGAGACGCGATCTGGTCCGTCGCGCTCGCGTGGACGGCGGTGCAGACCACGACACCCGCCCTCGCCGGACTGATCGTGGCCGCGGGCTCGATCCCCCGCGCGGTCGCGCTGCTCTTCGGCGGCGTCCTCGCCGACCGACTCGACGCCCGCAGGATCATGCTGCTGTTCAACATCGCGCGAACGGCGGTGCTCATCACCGTCGCCGTCTGGTGCGTGATGACCACCCCGACGATGGCGGTCCTGCTCGGTGCCGCACTCCTGTTCGGGCTGTGCGACGCCTTTTACGACCCGGCCAGCGGAACCATCTCACGACAGCTGGTGCGAAGGGCGGATCTCGCGGCCTACACGGGCGCCATGCAGACCGCGGGACGCCTCGGCGGGATGTTCGGCGCGGCCACGGGAGGCGTCCTCATCGCGCAGGCCGGGCTCGCCGGATCGGCCGCCGTCAACGCCGTCACCTTTGCCGTCCTCGTCGGCTTCATCGCCATCTGGCTGCGTCCGCGCTTTGCCCTTCCGCGCGCGGCACGCGAGCCGGTCCTCCGCGGGATCACGGCGGGCTTCGTGCACCTGCGCGAGGCACCCACGACCCGCGCGCTCGTCATCGCTCTGGGCACCCTGAACGTCGCCATAGCCCCGGTGCTGGGAGTCGGCGTCGCCTTGCGCGCCAGCGCGGACGGATGGGGCGCGGAGGGTGTCGGCTTCTTCGGAGCGGCGACGGGCATCGGCGCCGCGATAGGAGCCGCGATCGTCATCCGCTGGCGACCGCGGAGGGAGGCGTTCGCGGGATTCCTGTCCTTCAGCCTCCAGGGCGCGGCCATCGTCGGCGTCGGCCTCGGCCCATACTGGCTCGTCGTCATCGCCGGCATCGTCATCGGCTTCGGCGCCGGCTTCGGGTCCGTGCTCCTCGGCGCTACGTTCGCCGGCGTCACCGAACCCAGCTTCCTCGGTCGTATGGGCTCGATCATCCGCCTGGGGGACGACAGCCTGCGCCCGCTCACGACCGTCGCCTTCGGAGCACTGGCGACGGTGACCGCCCTCTGGGTGCCGTTCGTGTCTACGGCGGGGCGTTCACGGTCCTGATCATCGTGCTGCTCACGAACCGGCAGATACGCACCCTCACGTTGCGCGAGGAACCGCCAGGCTGAGCCCGGAGGCCCCGGCATGCCGCCGAGCTGCAGGGCCCTCAGCGCGCCGCGCGCTCCAGCGCGGCGCGCGCGTGCCGCAGCACCGGCTCATCCACCATGCGCCCCCGGTACGTGAAGGCGCCGCCCTGCGACTCCGCCGCGGCCAGCACCCCACGCGCCCAGGCGATCGTCTTCGAATCAGGTGCGTACGCGCTGCGGATCACCGGCACCTGGCTCGGATGGATGCACGCGGTCGCGGCGAAGCCGGAGGCCGCAGCATCCGTCGCCTCCCGGGCGAGACCTCTCGTGTCGGCGATGTCGAGGTGCACTGCGTCGATCGCCGCCTTGCCGTTTCCGGCTGCGGCGAGCAGCACGCGCGAGCGCGCGACCCGAGCCACATCGCGATAGCGACCGTTCGGCTTGCGGCTGGAGGTGCCGCCGATGCTCGCGACCAGATCCTCCGCACCCCACATCAGCGCGACCACGCTCTCGTGCGCGGCGAGCTTCTCGGCGGCGACGACACCCCGCGCCGTCTCGCAGAGCGCGACGAGGCGGAACCGCGCATCGAATGGCTTCAGCGACTTCGTCGTCTCGGCCTTGGCGACCATGACGGTCCGGTAATCGGTCTGCGACAGCGTCGCGAGATCGGC
This sequence comes from Microbacterium lemovicicum, assembly GCF_003991875.1. NCBI lineage: Bacteria > Bacillati > Actinomycetota > Actinomycetes > Micrococcales > Microbacteriaceae > Microbacterium > Microbacterium lemovicicum. Next base: position 1,367,104 of record NZ_CP031423.1, on the reverse strand, counting down.
GACGAAGGCGTCGGTCCCCGGGGCGTTGACGCGCACGATCACGCGTTCCGGATCCAGGTCCGACTCGATCAGCGCGCCGCGGGCGGCGGTGCGACGGGCGGGGGCGACGGCGTCCTCGAGATCGAGGATGACCGCATCGGCACGCTCCAGCGCCTTCGCGAACCGCTCCGGACGATCGGCCGGACAGAACAGCAGCGCCGGTCCGGGAGTGAACGGGGTCATGAGGACACCTCCGCGTCGGCAGGAGCGGCAGATGCGGATGACGCAGATCCCGCAGATCCCGCAGATGCCGCAGATCCCGCAGATCCCGCAGATCGCGTGGATGCCGTGGCCGCAGCATCCGCGGATCGCCACATCAGCGCCACCCTGGTCGCCCTGCCCACGACGGCCCCGGACTGCGAAGTGCCGGTGTGCGCGAGCGTGACCACGGCCTGCCCCGGTCGCGACGCCGACGGCCGGACGGACACCACCTCGGTCTCGACCGTGAGCGTGTCACCGGCGAAGAGCGGCGCCGGAAACGACACATCGGTGAGGGCGATCTGCGCGACGAGCGTGCCCTGCGTCAGCTGAGCGACCGATGCGCCGACCATCGTCGAGAGCGTCCACATCGAGTTCATGAGGCGCTGTCCGAACGGCTGCGTCGCGGCGAACGCGGCGTCCAGGTGCAGCGCCTGGTTGTTCATCGTGAGCGAGGAGAAGAGGACGTTGTCTGCTTCCGTCGCCGTCCGACCGGGACGATGGCGGTAGCGCGCGCCGACCTCGAGCTCGTCGGCGAACAGGCCCCGCTGCTCCACCACCCGACCCGCCGGAGCCGGGGGCACACGATCGTCGGTCACGCTGTCACGCTACCCCGAGCGCCCGGGCGATCACGAGCAGCTGCACCTCGTTCGTCCCCTCGCCGATCTCGAGGATCTTCGAGTCGCGGTAGTGCCGCGCGACGGGGTACTCGTTCATGAAGCCGTTTCCGCCGAAGATCTGCGTCGCGTCGCGGGCGTTGTCCATGGCCGCGTCGCTCGAGGTGAGCTTCGCGATGGCGGCCTCCGTCTTGAACGGCAGGCCGCGGTCGCGCAGACGTGCCGCGTGGTGCCACGCGAGACGGGCGTTGTGCACCCGCAGCTGCATCCGCGCGATCATGAACTGGATGCTCTGGCGCTTGGACAGCGCCTCCCCGAAGACCATGCGCGAGCGCGAGTACTCCACCGCCGCCTCGAGGCATCCCTCCGCGGCACCGGTTGCGAGCGCGGCGATGGCGATGCGTCCTTCGTCGAGGATGTGCAGGAAGTTCGCGAACCCGCGACCCTCCTCGCCCAGGAGGTTGCCGGCCGGGACGCGCACGCCGCTGAACGTCAGCGGATGCGTGTCGGAAGCGTTCCACCCGACCTTGTCGTACGCCGGCTCGACGGTGAAGCCGGGAGTGCCGCTGGGCACGATGATCGTCGAGATCGCCTTCCGTCCGTCGCGCTCGCCGGTCACCGCCGTCACCGTGACGAAGCGGGTGATACCGGTGCCGGAGTTGGTGATGAACTGCTTGGACCCGTCGATCACCCACTCATCGCCGTCACGCCGGGCGGTCGTGCGAGTGGCGCCGGCGTCGGACCCTGCCTCCGGCTCGGTCAGCCCGAAGCCCGCCAGCGCGCGCCCCGCGAGCAGATCGGGCAGCAGCTCCTGCTTCTGCTCCTCCGTGCCGAAGCGGAACACCGGCATCGCCCCGAGGCTGACACCGGCCTCCAGCGTGATCGCGAGCGACTGGTCGACCCGGCCGATCGCCTCGATCGCGAGGCACAGCGCGAAGTAGTCCCCGCCCTGGCCGCCGTACTCCTCGGGGAACGGCAGCCCGAACAGCCCCATGTCGCCCATCTGGGCGACGACGTCCAGCGGCAGCGTGTGGGTGCGGTCGGCTTCGTACGACTGCGGCGCGATCACCTCGTCGGCGAACTCGCGCACCATCGCGGCGAGGTCCCGCTCGTCCTCATTCAGCCCGTACTGCATCTGCGTCCTCCGATCGGTTCGTCCCCTCGTGAGGGACGTCGTCCTCTGCGCGCGCATCGATGCGCGCGATGGTCTGATCCCGGCGCACCTGGTCGCCGACGGCGACGTCGAGCCGGGCCACGCCGTCATGCGGAGCGACCACGGCGTGCTCCATCTTCATGGCCTCCACCGTGACGATGCGGTCGCCTGCCGCGACGACGGCTCCGTCGGCGACATGCACGGCGACCACGGTGCCCGGCATCGGAGCCCGCAGGACGGGATCGGATGCTGCGACCCCGCGCTCGCGGGCATCCCGGCGCCGCTGCGCCGCCTCCCGGCGGGACAGCGGTCGCAGCCGCCAGGTGCCGCCGCCGCTGTGCACCCACACGGCGCCCTCGTCGTCCAGGGCGACCGTGGCGGGGGTGGTCGTGGCATCCGGATTACCACCAGGGGGCGCCTCATCACGGGGCGCTTCACCACGGCGCGCTACATCACGGGGCGCCTCATCACGGGAGGCCGCATCACGGGGTGCCTGACCACGGGGCGCGCCGGCGCCGGCCATTTCGCCGCCGGCCGGGCCATCATCGGTTGCCTCTTCGTCGCCCGACGCGGCCCCGCTGCCGGCGACGACGACGCCGGTGTCGGTGAGGAACGCGCGCGGCGCGGCGGTGGCCGGCGCGGCGATCCGCCACCCGGGGAGCGACGTCCACGGCTCGCCTGCGGCTCCCGCGCGGCATACGGTCGCCGCCCCGACGGAGGAGGCCGCCGCGACGGCGAGCGCAGCCACGTCGAGCGCCGCACCGTCAGGCGGACCGGCGACGAACGGCGGCAGACGATCGATCAGGCCCGTGTCGAGGTCGCCCGCCGCCACCGCGCGATCGGCGAGGAGCAGCCGGAGGAAGCCGACGTTCGTGTCGACGCCGAGCACGACGGTGTCCGCGAGTGCGGCGTCCAGGCGGGCCAGCGCCGTGCGGCGATCCGGACCGCTTGCGATCACCTTCGCGATCATCGGGTCGTAGTCGGCGGTCACGCGAGACCCCGATTCGACGGCGCCGTCGACGCGGACGCCCTCGCCCCGCGGCGTCCGCCACACGACCACCGTCCCGGCCGCCGGCAGGAAGCCGCGCTCGGGCGACTCCGCGTACACCCGCGCCTCGACGGCATGCCCGCGGAGCACGATGTCGTCCTGAGCGAAGGCGAGCGGCTCCCCCGCCGCGATGCGCAGCTGCTGCTCGACGAGGTCGACGCCCGTGACGAGCTCGGTGACGGGATGCTCGACCTGCAGCCGGGTGTTCATCTCGATGAAGAAGAACTCGTCCGGGCGGTCCGCGGCGACGAGGAACTCGACCGTCCCCGCCCCGCGGTACTGCACCGATGCCGCGGCCGCGCAGGCGGCGGCTCCGAGGCGAGCGCGGGTCGCGGCATCCACGATCGGGGAGGGCGCCTCCTCGATGACCTTCTGATGGCGGCGCTGAAGGGTGCACTCGCGCTCGCCGAGGTGGAGGACGGCGCCGTGAGCGTCCGCGAGCACCTGCACCTCGATGTGCCGGGGACGCTCGATGAGACGCTCGAGCAGCAGGGTGTCATCGCCGAACGCCGCGGTGGCCACCCGCCGCGCGGTCGCCAGCGCATCGGGCAGATCGGCCGCCAGCCGGACGATCTGCATGCCCTTGCCCCCGCCGCCGGCGGACGGCTTGACGAGCAGCGGGTAGCCGACGCGCTCGGCCTCGGCCGCGATGGCGTCGTCCGGAAGGCCGACGGCGCTGAAGCCGGGGACGACGGGCACGCCGTGCTCCTGCACGTGGGCCTTCGCGCGGATCTTGTCGGCCATGACGTCCAGCGCGCGCTCGCCCGGACCGATGAAGACGATGCCCGCGGCCTCGCAGGCGGCGGCGAACGCGCCGTTCTCGGACAGGAAGCCGTAGCCGGGATGGATCGCCTCGGCGCCCGACTCGCGCGCGGCGGCGACCACCGCGTCGATCGACAGGTACGACGCCGACGCGACCGCGGGGCCGATGCGCACGGCGACGTCGGCCTCGCGCACGTGCGGCGCGTCGGCGTCCGCGTCGCTGTAGACGGCGACGGACCGGATGCCCAGGCGACGGAGCGTGCGGATGACGCGACGCGCGATCTCGCCGCGATTGGCGACCAGCACCGTGTGGAAGAGCGTCTCGGTCATGTCGTCACATCCGGAAGAGGCCGAAGCGGGGCTCGGGCAGCGGGGTGCGCGAGACGACGTCCAGCGCCAGCCCGAGGAGGTCGCGCGTGTCGAGCGGATCGATGACGCCGTCGTCCCACAGGCGCGCGGTCGCGTAGTACGGACTCCCCTGCTCGTCGTACCGGGCACGGATCGGCGCCTCGAACGCGGCCTGGTCCTCCTCGGACCACTGCTCTCCGGCGGCCTCCAGCTGATCGCGCTTCACGGTGGCCAGCACCGAGGCCGCCTGGGGGCCGCCCATGACGGAGATGCGGCTCGCCGGCCAGGTCCACAGGAACCGCGGCGAGTACGCCCGGCCGCACATCGAGTAGTTGCCGGCCCCGAAGGATCCGCCGATGACGACGGTGAGCTTGGGCACGCGTGTGGTCGCGACGGCGGTGACCATCTTGGCGCCGTCCTTGGCGATGCCACCGGCCTCCGCGTCGCGCCCGACCATGAAGCCCGAGATGTTCTGCAGGAAGAGCAGCGGGATGCCGCGCTGATCGCACAGTTCGATGAAGTGGGCGCCCTTGGAGGCCGACTCCGAGAACAGCACCCCGTTGTTGGCGACGATGCCGACCGGATGGCCGTGGATGCGCGCGAACCCGGCCACGAGCGTCGCGCCGTACTCGCGCTTGAACTCGTGCAGCGCGCTGCCGTCGACCAGCCGCGAGATGACCTCGCGCACGTCGTACGGCTGGTTGACGTCCACCGGCACCACGTCGTACAGCTCGCCGGGGTCGGCCACGGGCGCAGCGACCGCGCCGACGTCCCAGACGGGCGCCCCCGGAAGCGGCAGCGTCGCGACGATGTCGCGGACGATCTCGAGGGCGTGCTCGTCGTCCTCGGCGAGGTGGTCGACGACGCCCGAGCGGCGGGCGTGCAGTTCGCCGCCGCCGAGCTCCTCCGCCGAGACCACTTCGCCGATCGCGGCCTTCACGAGCGGCGGTCCGCCCAAGAAGATCGTGCCCTGACCGCGCACGATCACCGTCTCGTCGCTCATGGCGGGTACGTAGGCGCCGCCGGCCGTGCACGAGCCGAGCACGGCGGCGATCTGCGGCACGCCCTCGGCCGACAGCCGCGCCTGGTTGAAGAAGATGCGCCCGAAGTGGTCGCGGTCGGGGAAGACCTCGTCCTGCATCGGCAGGAAGGCGCCGCCGGAGTCGACGAGGTAGATGCAGGGCAGCCGGTTCTCGCGGGCGATCTCCTGCGCGCGGAGGTGCTTCTTCACCGTCATCGGGAAGTACGTGCCGCCCTTGACGGTCGCGTCGTTGCAGACGACCATCACATGCCGACCGTGCACCAGCCCGATGCCGGCGATCACGCCGGCGGCCGGCGCCTCTCCCCCGTACAGTCCGTCCGCCGCCAGCGGCGAGACCTCGAGGAACGGGCTGCCCTCATCCAGCAGCCGGGCGACACGATCGCGCGGGAGGAGCTTGCCGCGCGCGACATGGCGCGCCCGCGAGGACGCCGATCCACCGACGGATGCCGCGGCCACCCGTGCCCGCAGCATCCGCGCCAGTTCGGCTTGGTCCACGGTCGCAGGCCCGGTCATGTCATCTCCGTCGACGTCACGATCGGATCACGCCCGTTGTCCGCGCGCGATCCTTCTGGTTAGTGTTCACTAACTCAGACTTCAGGTTAGCGAGGGTTAACTGAGATGGCAAGCGGACTCACCGAACGCGACCGCGCGAAGGCAGACCGGCAGAGCGCCCTCCTCCAGGAGGCGGCGCGGCTGTTCGCCGAGCGCGGTTTCACGGGCGTGAGCCTGGAAGATCTCGGCGCCGCCGTCGGGGTCAGCGGACCGGCCGTCTACCGGCACTTCGCGAACAAGCAGGCGCTGCTGGGCGCCATCCTGCTGCGCGTGAGCGAGCGCCTCCGCGACGGCGGACGGCGCGTGACCGAGGCGCACGACGACCCGCGTTCGCAGCTCGAGGCGCTGGTGGAGTTCCACGTCGACTTCGCCCTGGCGGAGGCCGATGTCATCCGCGTGCAGGACCGCGACCTCGCCAGCCTCAGCGAGGCCGACCGCCACCGCGTGCGCCGCCTCCAGCGCGAGTACGTCGACGGGTGGGTGCAGGTGCTGTCCCGCGTGCACCCGGATCGTTCAGACGACGAGCTGCGCGTGCGCGCCCTCGCCTGCTTCGGGCTCATCAACTCCACGCCGCACAGCGTGAAGGGCGTGCGCACCACGCCGGCCGACAGCACCGTGCGGCGGATCCTCGCCGCCATGGCGACCTCCGCCCTCACCGTCTGACGCGCCGCTCGGCCGGACACGCTCGCCCGACTCGCCTCCCCCCTGATACGCGAGAAGTCGCAACACGCCGTGCCCGGGCGGAGCCGGGTGGCATGTTGCGACTTCTCGTTGGAGAGTGGGCCGCGGCGCGGTTCACGGCCCGTCCGACTCGCCTCACCCCGGATACACGAGAAGTGGCAACACGCCGTGCCCGGGCGGAGCCGGGTGGCATGTTGCGACTTCTCGATGGAGAGTGAGCCACGGCGCGGGCCGCAGCGCGGTCCACGGACCGCCCGACTCGCCTCCCCCCGGATACACGAGAAGTCGCAACACGCCGTGCCCGGGCGGAGCCGGGTGGCATGTTGCGACTTCTCGATGGAGAGTGAGCCGCGGTGCGGGATCAGCCCTGCGCGCGGCGGTTCGTGCGGTTGCTGCGCACGGCGTCGCCGACGCGCAGGCCACCCGAGCGGCCGCCGGAGCGTCCCGCTCCAGCCGCTGCGGGACGACCCGCACCGGCACCTGCGCCCGAGCGCTGACCGCCGGAGCGCTGACCGCCGGCCGACGCACCGCGCGATGCTCCGGCACCCGCGGGCTGCGCGACCGCGGAGCGCTGAGCGCCGCGACCCTGACCGGAACGGCCTGCGCCGCCCTCGCGGCCGGAGCGCTGCGACGCGTCGGACTGGTCGCCGCGCGCGGCGCGCTTGCGCTGGGCGTTGGCGCCCTGCGAGCGTCCGCCGCCGGAGGGCTGCTCCTGGCGGGGCTGCGGCTTCACGTACGCCGCGGTCGGGCCGACGAGCTCGCCCACGACGGCCGAGTCCGCGGCGACCGAGACCGGACGCACGGAGATGGCGGCCTTGCGCAGCAGCGCCTCGGTGTCCTTGCGCTGGGCGGGAAGCATCACGGTGACGACGTCACCGGCGCTGCCGGCACGGGCGGTGCGGCCCGAGCGGTGCAGGTACGCCTTGTGCTCCATGGGCGGGTCGACGTGCACGACGAGCTCGACGTCGTCGACGTGCACACCGCGCGCCGCAACATCCGTCGCCACCAGCACGCGCACGCTGCCCTCCCCGAACGCGGCCAGGTTGCGGTCGCGCTGCGGCTGCGACAGGTTGCCGTGCAGGTCGACCGCGGGGATGCCCTGGTCGGTCAGCTGCTTGGCGAGCTTCTTGGCGTGGTGCTTGGTGCGCATGAAGAGGATGCGACGGCCGCGGCCGCTGGCGAGCACGCGGACGAGCTCCTTCTTCGTGTCGGCGTCGGCCGTCTCGAAGACGTGGTGCGTCATGGCGGCGACGGGCGAGTTGGCCTCGTCGACGGAGTGGAGCACCTCGTTCTGCAAGTAGCGCGAGACGAGCTTGTCGACGCCGTTGTCCAGCGTCGCCGAGAACAGCAGGCGCTGTCCGCCGCGGGGCGTCTTGTCGAGGATGCGGGTGACGACCGGGAGGAAGCCGAGGTCGGCCATGTGGTCGGCCTCGTCGAGCACGGTGATCTCGACGGCGTCGAGGGTCACGAAGCCCTGCTTCATGAGGTCCTCGAGGCGACCGGGGCAGGCCACGACGATGTCGACGCCGGCGCGCAGCGCATCGACCTGGCGCTTCTGGCTGATGCCGCCGTAGATGGTGGTGGTCTTGAGGCCGTAGGCCGCGGCGAGCGGGGCCAGCACGGCATCGATCTGCGTGGCGAGCTCGCGCGTCGGAGCGAGCACGAGTCCGAGCGGACGGCCGGCGCGGCGGGCGCCGCCGGCGAGCGCGCCGCCGAGACGGGCGACCATCGGGATGGAGAATGCCAGCGTCTTGCCGGAGCCGGTCTTTCCGCGGCCGAGCACGTCGCGGCCGGCGAGCGTGTCGGGCAGGGTGTCGACCTGGATCGGGAAGGCGCTGGTCTTGCCCTGCTCGGTGAGCACGCGCACCAGCGGTGCGGGCACGCCGAGTTCGGCGAAGGTGGGGATGTCGGAAGACATGGGTGAGCCTTTCGTGGCGGGCGGCATCACGCGTCCGAGCCGGAACGGCACGGGGCGGCGATGCACCGACGCGGCGATGACGGCGCGTCAGCAGGATGGCGAAGGCACCGGTCGGCGCAATCGTTCGCCGTGAGAATGTTTCCGTCGCGCGGGGCCGAAGCCGGCCGCGGAGGGAAGGAGCGTTCTGACGACGCAGGGAGTCCGAACGGACTCGCAAGTGCCTCCAGTCTAGCGGATGCTGCACCCGCCGCTCGCCGGGACCCTCCGCGTGCCGCGGGCCGCGGCATCCGTGAGCCCTCTCCTTCGCCCTGACACAGCCGGGAATCCCTGCTCCCGACGGCACGCGTCGCCCGGCGACAGGTTGGTGGACAGGCCGTCGGGCCGAGCACACACTGCACCACCGCGGACAGGCCGGCCGGCCGAGCACGCGACACGCCGCACCTGGCCCCCGCGCGACGGCGTGTCGCCCCGCCGACCCGCCGTAATGCCCGGGCGTGTCGACGGGGCGGCCGACCGAAAGGGTCAGCGCAGGAGCATCGCCCGGCCGGGCTCGCGGAGCACGTCGCCCACCGCGGTGAGGAACCGCGCGCCCTGCTCGCCGTCGACGAGGCGGTGGTCGAAGGAGAGCGCGAGGGTCATCACGTCGCGCAGCGCGATCTCGCCGCGGAACTCCCACGGCTGCCGCCGGATCGCTCCGAGCGCGAGGATCCCGGCCTCGCCGGGATTGATGATCGGCGTGCCGGCGTCGACGCCGAAGACGCCGACGTTCGTGATGGAGAACGTGCCGCCGCTCATCTCGGCCGGCGTCGTACGACCGGCACGGGCCGTCTCGGCGAGCGCGCCGATCGCGTCCGCCAGCTCGACGAGGGTGAGCTCCTGCGCGCGCCTGATGTTCGGCACGACCAGTCCCCGGCCCGTCGCCGCGGCGATGCCGAGGTGCACGTCGTGGTGCTGGACGATCTCATACGCATCCTCGTCCCACTGGGAGTTGAGCTCGGGGTGGGCGCCGAGCGCGAGGCACACGGCCTTCGCGGCGACCGCGAGGATGCCGATGCGGTGCCCCTCGAGCGCCCGATCGCGCTTGAGCGACGCGACGAGCTCCATCGTCGGCGTGACGTCGACGGTCAGGAACGTCGTCACGTGCGGCGCCGTGAAGGCGCTGCGCACCATCGCCTGCGCGGTGTGCTTGCGCACCCCGCGGATCGGCGTGCGCGTGGTGCGCGAGCCGTCGTCGCCCCCGCTCGGGATGCCGGCACGCGCGACCTCCGGCGAGGTCGTGGCCGCCGCATCCCTCCGCTTCGCGAAGGCCTCGACGTCCTGACGGGTGATCAGGCCGTGACGACCCGTGCCCGCAACGACGGCGAGGTCGACGCCCAGGTCCTTCGCCAGGCGGCGGACCGGCGGCGTCGACCGCGGGCGGTCCAGCAGCGCGTCGGCGAGCGACTCCGCACCCCCGTGCGCACCGATCGCATCGTGCGGAGCGGCCTCGCGGACCGCGGAATCGGATGCTGCGGCCGCCCCCGACACGGCGCCCGCGCGTGCGCGGCGCTGCGGCCGGGCCGTTGAGCGTGGGGCGGCACCGTAGCCGACGAGGTTGGGCTGCGACTTCTCCTCGACCGGCGCCTCGGGCGCGGACGGGGAAGGAGCCCCGGACCCCGCCGTCGCGGACGCCGCCGCAGCGACGACGGACGGCGTGCTCACCGGATCGGCCACCCGCGACTCGGCCTCCGCGCCCGGCAGATCGAACGAGATGAGCACGGAGCCGACCTCCACGACGTCGCCAGCGGCGGCGTGCAGGGTCGCGACGGTGCCGGCGAACGGCGACGGGAGCTCGACGACGGCCTTGGCGGTCTCGACCTCGGCGATCGTCTGGTTGAGCGTGACGGTCTGCCCCTCGGCGACCTGCCACGACACGAGCTCGGCCTCGGGGAGCCCCTCGCCGAGGTCGGGGAGCCGGAAGTCCTGGATCACCGCGCGCCCCCGTTCGACAGGCCGGAGTTCTCGCCCGATGCGACCCGGTCGAGGCTGCTCGGCCGGTCCATCACGGCGTCGACGGCGTCGAGGATCCGGTCGAGGTCCGGCAGGTGATGCTTCTCGAGCTTCGCGGGCGGGTACGGGATGTCATGCCCGGTGACGCGCATCGGCGCGGCCTCCAGGTAGGGGAAGCAGCGTTCGGTGACGCTGGCGATGAGCTCGGCGCCGACACCGGCCTCGCGCGCCGCCTCATGGGTCACCACGACCCGTCCCGTACGACGGACGGAGGCCTCGATCGTGCGGTAGTCCACGGGCGACAGCGAGCGCAGGTCGATGACCTCGAGCGAGATGCCCTCGTCCTCGGCGGCGGTCGCGGCGTCCAGCGCCGTGCCCACCTGCGCGCCGTAGGTCAGCACGGTGACGTCGGTCCCGGGGCGTGCCACGCGCGCGAGACCCATGGGCGGGGCGTCGGCGAGGGAGGCGTCGAGGTCGACCTCTCCCTTGGCGTGATAGAGCCGCTTCGGCTCGAAGAACACCACCGGGTCGTCGGAGGCGATCGCCTGTCGCAGCATGACGTAGGCGTCCTGAGGCTGCGAGACGGCCACGACCCGAAGGCCCGACGTGTGCACGAAGTACGCCTCGGGCGACTCGGAGTGGTGCTCCGCGGCGCCCACGCCGCCGGCCCACGGGATGCGGATCGTGATCGGCATGCGCACGTTGCCCGACGAGCGGTAGTGCAGCTTCGCGACCTGGCACACGATCTGGTCGAACGCGGGGTAGACGAAGCCGTCGAACTGGATCTCGACGACCGGGCGGTAGCCGCGGTAGGCGAGGCCCACGGCCGTGCCCATGATGCCGGACTCCGCGAGCGGGGTGTCGATGATGCGCGACGGGCCGAACTGGTCGAGCAGCCCGTCGGTGATGCGGAACACCCCGCCCAGCTTGCCGACGTCCTCGCCCATGACGAGCACCTTCGGGTCGTCGGACATCGCGCGGCGCAGGCCCTCGTTGAGCGCCTTACCCATGGTGAGCAGCGTCATCGTCCCGCTCCCCCGGCGTCGGTCGCGGCATCCGCGAATCCGTCGAGGTAGGCGCCGAAGCGCTCGCGCTGCTCGTCGATGCCGACGTGCGGCTCGGCGTACACGTTGTCGAGCAGGGTCAGCGGATCGCGCGTGGTCGCACCCAGTGCGGCGGCGCGCACTTCTGCGGCGAGCGCATCGGCGGCGGCCGCGACCTCGGTGGCGAACGCCTCGTCGAAGGCGCCCTGCGCGCGGAGGTAGGTCTCCAGGCGCTGCAGCGGGTCGCGCTCGCGCCAGCGCTCGACCTCCTCCTTGTCGCGGTAGCGGGTGGGGTCGTCGGAGGTGGTGTGCGGGCCCATGCGGTAGGTCACCGCCTCGATGAACGCAGGCCCCTTGCCGCTGCGCGCGTGCTCGAGCGCCCAGCGCATGGCCGCCGTGCAGGCGAGCACGTCGTTGCCGTCGACACGCATGCTCGGGATGCCGAAGCCCGGCGCGCGTCCCGCGATCGGATAGCTGGCCTGCACCGTGACGGGCTCGGAGATCGCCCACTGGTTGTTGGTGCACACGAACACGACGGGTGCCGTGAAGGACGACGCGAAGATCATGGCCTCGTTGACGTCGCCCTGACTCGTCGCGCCGTCGCCGAAGTACGCCACGGCGACCTGGTCGCCGCCGTCGCGCTGGATGCCCATCGCGTAGCCGACGGCGTGCAGCGTCTGCGCGCCGATGATGATCTGGGGCACGGCGCTGTTGATCTCGAACGGGTTGTAGGTGGAGTGCTCCTCGCCCCGCCAGGCGATGACGAAGTCGCGGGGCGCCGCGCCGCGGGCGTAGCCGACGCCGATCTCGCGGTAGCTGGGGAAGGCGAAGTCGTCGGCGCGCAGGGCGCGGGCCGTGCCGATCTGGGTCGCCTCCTGGCCGTTGCAGGGCGCCCACAGGCCGAGCTGACCCTGGCGCTGCAGGGCGACGCCCTCGGTGTCGATGCGGCGCACGAGCACCATGTCGCGGTAGAGGCCGCGGAGCGCGTCGGCGTCGAGGTCGCTCACCCACGGGTCGAGGTCGGCGTCGCGCACCCGCACGCCGTCCTGGGTGAGCAGACGGGCGACGTCGTCGACGTCGGCGGCGCGGTCGTCCGTGGGGGTCAGGGTGTGCATCATCGTCATCCCTCCGATGGGCTTCGGGGCCTTCGTGGGGCCCGTCCGCTGCGGTCGCCGGCAACACTGCCGACAGGGGCGACGATACGTCGGGCGCTCAACTAGCTCAAGCATTCGCGATCGCCCTGAGCATGTTGACAAGAGGCGGCGATTTCCCGGGTGCTAATCTTTCGCACTATGGGAAACCTCGACCACGTCGACCTCGAACTCCTGGCCGCGCTGTCGACCGACCCCCGGGCCACCGTGGTGGCCCTCGCCGAGAAGCTCGGCCTGTCGCGCAACACGGTGCAGGCGCGGATGTCGCGGCTCGAGCGCGCCGGCGTGTTCCTGTCCTACGAGCGGGCGCTGTCCTCATCGGCGCTCGGGTTCCCGATCGAGGCGTTCATCAACGTGATGGTGCGCCAGGCGGAGCTCCCGCGCATCACCGTGGAGCTCCAGCGCGTTCCCGAGGTCGTCCAGGCGCACGGGCTGAGCGGCCAGGTCGACCTGCTCGTGCGCGTCGCGTGCCGCGACACCCAGCACCTCTTCGACACCGACGCCCGCATCCTCGCCATCGAAGGCGTGGAGCGCACGGAGACGTCGCTGGCGATGGGCGAGGTCATCGGCTACCGCGTGACGCCGCTCATGGAGCTGGCGCGACGGGACTCGTGACCGCGGCGCCCGCACCCGTCGACGGCGCCTCGGCCGCGGGGGCACCGGCGTCCAACCGCACGAGCACCACGCCCACCAGGATCAGCGCGCCGCCGGCGAACTGGATCGGCGCGGGCACCTCCGACAGGAACAGCCACGCGAAGCCGAGGGCGAACAGCACCTCCGACAGCACCACGAACGACGCCAGGCGCGAACCGATGCGCGGCACGGCCATGACCCCCAGCGCGTAGCCCACCGTGGTGCCGACGGCGGCGACCCACAGCATCGGCACATACCAGGCGACCTCCATCCCGGCGAGGACGATCGACACGTCGGGCGCGGCGAACGGCATCAGACCCGACGCGCACAGGACCGCCATGACCAGCGCCCCGACGAGGAGACCGCCGGCGGAGAGCGCCAGCGCGGGCAGGTCGTCATCGACACGCTCCGAGATCACGAAGTAGACGCAGACGCACACCGCCGCGCACAGGGCCAGAACCGTCCCGAACAGGTCGAAGGACGAGCCCGAGACGTCCACGACCAGCACGAGGCCGACCACGGCGACCGCCGTCCCCCACAGCACCAGCCGCGACGGGCGCCGCCGCGTGCGCAGCCACACCCACGCCACCAGGAGCACGGGGGCGAGGTACTCGATGAGGAGCGCCACGGCCACCGGCATCCGCTGCATGGCTGAGAAGAAGAAGATCTGCGTGCCCAGGACGGGCATGAGTCCGAACAGCACGATGATCCGCCAATGGCGGCGGAGGAACCCCCGCTGCGCGCGCATCGCCCGCACCAGGGCGGGCGAGAGGATGAGCCCGGCGATGCCCATGCGCACGAGGAGCGCCGCTCCGAGGGTCCACCCCTCCTCGAGCAGCGGCTTCACGAAGGGGCCGCTCGAGGCGAAGGCGAGAGCGGATGCCAGGGCGAGCACGAGTCCGGAACGCTGGCCGCCGAGCGGCCGAGGGGACAGCGTCAGAGCGGTCGATGCGGCGGAGGGGGCGACCATGGTGGACCCAGACTGTCAGGAGCGAACGTGCGTACACTTGTGACAGTAGGACCCCGTCAGTCAGGAGTCAACATGGTTTTCATCCATGACACGAAGCAGGCCCTCACGGCCGCCGTCGTGCTGGTCAACACGCTGCCCGGCTACGACGGCGCCGACACCCTGCAGACGCCCGACGACCTGCGCGCCTACCTCGAGGTCAATCCCTACACCGGCGTCATGCGCAAGGATCAGGCCGAGATCGACGCGGTGCGCGACATCCGTCAGCGCCTGCGGCAGCTGTGGGAGGTGGATCGCGACGCCGCGGTGCCGCTCGTCAACGAGATGCTCCGCGACGGGCGCGCGCTCCCGCGCCTCGTCATCCACGACGGGTACGACTGGCACATCCACGCCACCGACGACGACGCGCCGCTGGCGACGCGCATCCTCGTGGAGGCCGCCATGGCCTTCGTCGACGTCATCCGCGCCGACGAGTACGACCGCGTGCGGGTGTGCTCGGCGGACGACTGCGAGTCGGTCTACATCGACTATTCGAAGAACGGCTCGAAGCGCTACTGCGACACCGGCAACTGCGGCAACCGCATGAACGTCAACGCGTACCGTCGGCGGAAGGCGCGAGAAAGCGCCTGACGGCCTCCGCCGCCGGAGCCGGCGTCTCGTAGTGGATGAGGTGCCCGACCTCGGGGATCTCGACGAGCTCGGCATCGCGGAACACGGTCGCGAGGCGCCGCTCCACCTCGATGGAGGTGATGTCGTCCTTCTCGGCCGCGATGAGCAGCGTCGGCTGCGCGATGCGCGCGGCGAACTCGCTGACGTCATGCGAGACGGAGGTGACGAACGCCTCGTGCAGCACGTCGCGATCGGCGAAGCGCGAGAAGTACGTGTCGTGCTGGTCGTGGATGAAGCGCCTGAGCGCGCGGTCGCGCGTCTTGACCATGGCCAGGCTCGTGAGCCGGACGATGGCCCGGTTGCGCAGCACCGCCTCGCCCAGCGGCCTCGGCAGGCGGGCGCCCGCCCAGTAGTAGAAGATCGCGAGACGGGTCAGGATGCCGCGGGGTCCCTCCAGCGCGGGTGCGCCGATCGGGTTGACGAGCACGACCTTCGGCGTCGGCAGGCCGCCGGCCACAGCTGCAGCGGTCACGATGGAGCCGAAGGAGTGGCCGAGGATGGGCGCACCGGGAGCCACCTCGGCGGCGAAGGCCGCCAGCCATTCCGTGTACGCCGCCAGATCGTGCGGGCGTCCGGGCAGGGAGGCCGATTCGCCGAAGCCGGGCAGGTCAGGCGAGATGATGCGCAGGTCGGGGAGGTGTCCCACGACCGGCTCGAGACCGTGGTGCTCCCCGCGGAAGCCGTGCACCGCGAGCAGGGTGGTCGCGGCATCCTCCGGTCCGTAGACCCAGTACGCGGTCGTCGCGCCGAGCACGGTCGTCTCGTGCCGTTGCACGGGGAGGCGCTCCAGGAGCCGGGCGTAGGGCGAGGCGACGGGCATCCCGCGAGTCTACGTTCGGAGCGTCTCCTCCCCTGCCCCGCTGCCGGTGCGCCGCTCCCCCGATGTCGGCGGCGCCGCATACTCTCAGCGGCATGGACCGATGGCACGCCGAGCCCCTCGCCCTCTTCGAGAGCCCGGAGTGGTCGCGCGTGATCGGCGTCTTCGACCTCGAGACGACGGGCGTCGATGTCACCCGCGACCGCATCGTGACCGCCCACGTCGGGCTGCTCGACGGCACCGGCGCCCATGTACGGGCGCGGGACTGGCTCGCCGATCCGGGCGTACCCATCCCCGACGGCGCGGCCGCCATCCACGGCATCACGACGGCCCGTGCCCGCGCCGACGGGCGTCCGGCTCGTGAGGTCGTCGCCGAGGTGACCGAGGCCCTCCGGGCGATGCTCGACGCCGGCATCCCGGTGGTGGCCTACAACGCGCCGTACGACTTCTCGCTCCTCAAGCACGAGGCGCAGCGTCACGGCGTCGAGCCGATCGTCTCGCCCTCGCCGGTCATCGATCCGCTCGTGGTCGACAAGACGTACGACCGCTACCGCCGCGGCAAGCGCACCCTGTCGGCGGTCGCCGCGCACTATGCGGTGCGGCTCGACGACGCGCACGACGCCGCGGCCGACGCGGTCGCGGCGGGGCGACTGGCTCAGGCGCTCGCCGAGCGTTTCGCGCCGTGGCTCCCGCCGACGGCGGCCGAGCTGCACACGCGCCAGATCGGCTGGGCGCGGGCGCAGGCAGCGAGCCTCACCGAGTACTTCGTCTCCATCGGCCGCATCGAGGCCACCGCGCGGCTCGACGGCAGCTGGCCGATCCGCTGACGGATCGTGCATCCGGTGCGCCGGCTCGAGAGCGCGGGCCGGCGCGAGCCGTGACAGGCGCCCCGCCCGCCGGGTACGACAGAAGCCCCCGGCGAACCGGGGGTTTCTGTCGGGCGACGAGGCTTACTTGCTCGAGCCGCCGAAGTTCTTGAAGCGCTGGTTGAACTTCTCCACGCGACCGGCGGAGTCCATGATGCGCTGCTTGCCCGTGTAGAACGGGTGCGACGCGGACGAGATCTCGACGTCGATGACGGGGTACTCGACGCCGTCGAGCTCCATCGTCTTGTCGCTGCTCACGGTCGAGCGCGTGAGGAAGGTCTCTCCGGAGCCGAGGTCGCGGAACACGACCGCCTTGTACTCGGGGTGGATGTCAGTCTTCATGGTGTTCCCTCGAATGGCGCCCTGGATTGTGCCAGGACGGTGGAAGTCTGTGGTGCGAGCGCACCAAACGTCGATTCTACCAGCCCCCGGGCGAGCTCGTGAACTGCGGCTCAGCCCGCGGCGCGTGCGGCGTAGCGGCCGTCCGCCGCGGTCAGCGTGATCGGCATGCCGAACGTCGCGGTCAGGTTCTCGGCTGTGAGCGTCTCCGCCAGCGGGCCCGACGCCACTGCGGCGCCGTCGCGGAGCAGGAGCACGTGGGTGAAGCCCACGGGGATCTCCTCGACGTGATGGGTCACCATCACCATGGCCGGCGTCGTCTCCGACTGCGCGTACCCGCCGAGGAGCATCAGCAGCTCCTCGCGGGCGCCGAGGTCGAGGCTCGCCGTGGGCTCGTCCAGGAGCAGCAGCTCCGGATCTGTCATCACCGCGCGCGCGATCTGCACGCGCTTCTGCTCGCCGTCGGAGAGCGTGCCGAATTCGCGGTCGGCGAGGTGGTCGAGGCGCCACTCCGCCAGCACCCGCAGCGCACGGCGCTCGTCGATGGAGTCGTAGTCCTCACGCCAGCGGCCGACCACCGAATAGGCGGCGGTGAGCACGACGTCGACGACGCGCTCCTCGGGCGGGATGCGGCGGGCCATGGCGGAGGAGGCGAAGCCGATGCGCGGGCGCAGCTCGAAGACGTCGGTGCGCCCGAGGCGCTCCCCCAGCACGGACACGACGCCCGAGGTGGGGTGCAGCAGCGTGTCCGCCAGCTGCAGCACCGTGGTCTTGCCGGCGCCGTTGGGTCCGAGGATCACCCAGCGCTGATCGCCCGAGACGCTCCAGTTCAGCCCCGAGACGATGTCCTTGGCGTTGCGACGGACGACGACATCGGAGAACTCGAGCACCTGCGGCATGGGCCCAGCCTATCCGTCGGACCGCCCACCGCTCGGGCCCATCCGCGCCGCGTCAGGCCGACGCGCCCGAGACCTCCGTGTAGAGCGCGGCCGTCTCGCGGGCGATGGCCGCCCAGCTGAAGTCCTCCGCCGCGCGGCGTCGTCCCGCCTCGCCGTAGGCGCGCGCCGTCTCCGGCTCGGAGACGACCTCGGTGAGCACACGGGCGAGGTCGGCGACGAAGCGCTCCGGATCCACGGGCGTGCCCGTGCCGTCCTGCACCTGCTCGATCGGCACCAGCCGCCCGGTGACCCCCTCGACGACGACCTCGGGGATGCCGCCCGTGGCCGTCCCCACCACGGCCGCCCCGCACGCCATCGCCTCGAGGTTCACGATGCCCAGCGGCTCGTACACCGAGGGGCACACGAACGTCGTCGCCGCGCTCAGCACCGTGCACAGCTCGTGCCGCGACAGCATCCGGTCGATCCACACCACGCCGTCGCGGGTCTCCTGCAGCGCACGGACGAGGCCCTCCACCTCCGCGAGGATCTGCGGGGTGTCGGGCGCGCCCGCGCACAGGATGACCTGCACCTCCGGCGGCAGCAGCTCGGCCGCGCGGAGGAAGTACGGCAGGCCCTTCTGCCGGGTGATGCGCCCCACGAACACGACCGACGGCCGCGACGCGTCGACGCCGAGCTGGGCGAGCACGTCGGGGTCGTCGACCGGATGCCACGCCTCCACGTCGATTCCGTTGTAGATCACGCGCACCTTGGCCGGGTCGAGCGCGGGGTAGCTGCGCAGGATGTCCTGGCGCATGCCGTCGCTGACGGCGACGACCGCCGCGGCGTGCTCGTAGGCCGTCTTCTCGATGTAGCTCGACACGGCGTAGCCGCCGCCCAGCTGCTCGGCCTTCCACGGTCGCAGCGGCTCGAGGCTGTGCGCGGTCACGACGTGGGGGATGCCGTGCAGCAGAGATGCGAGATGCCCGGCGAAGTTGGCGTACCAGGTGTGGCTGTGCACGACGTCGGCTCCGGCGACGTCCGAGACGATCTCCAGGTCGGTGCCGAGCGTCTGCAGCGCACCGTTCGCGGCTGCCAGCTCGGCCGGAACGGCGTAGGCGGTGGTGTCGGCCTCGTCGCGCGGGGCGCCGAACGCCCGCACCTGCACCTCGATGCTCTCGCGGAGCGCCTTGACGAGCTCCGTCGCGTGGACGCCCGCTCCGCCGTAGATCTCCGGCGGGTACTCCTTGGTCACGATGTCGACGCGCATGGCACGAACGCTAGTACACGCGAGACTCACGGGACCAGACGCTCCCCGCAGCGCCGACCGCGGCCCTAGGGTGGTGCCATGCCTACGACGCCGAAGGTCTTCGGAATCATCCTCGCCGGTGGCGAGGGCAAGCGACTCATGCCGTTGACGGCCGACCGGGCCAAACCGGCGGTGCCGTTCGGCGGCCAGTACCGGCTCATCGACTTCGCGATCTCCAACCTCGTGAACTCCGGCCTCCGGCAGATCGTGGTGCTGACGCAGTACAAGTCCCACAGCCTCGACCGCCACGTCTCGCAGACGTGGCGCATGTCGCCGCTGCTGGCCTCGTACGTGACGTCGGTGCCCGCCCAGCAGCGGCTCGGCAAGCGCTGGTTCTCCGGCTCCGCCGATGCCATCCTGCAGAGCCTCAACCTCATCAACGACGAGAAGCCCGACATCGTCGTGGTGATCGGCGCCGATCACGTCTACCGGATGGACTTCCGTCAGATGCTCGACGCCCACATCTCCTCGGGCGCCCGCGCGACCGTGGCCGGCATCCGTCAGCCGATCGGGCTCGCGAACCAGTTCGGCGTCATCGACGTCGACGCGAAGGATCCCGCGAAGATCAACGAGTTCCTCGAGAAGCCGCAGAACCCCACCGGCCTGGCGGACTCCCCCGGCGAAGTGCTCGCCTCCATGGGCAACTACATCTTCGACACCGACGCTCTCATCGAGGCCGTCGAGTCGGACGGCGAGCTGCCGACGTCGAACCACGACATGGGCGGCGACATCATCCCCTACTTCGTGAACCGCGGCGAGGCCGGCGTGTACGACATGAAGCGCAACGACGTGCCGGGCTCCACCGACCGCGACCGCGACTACTGGCGGGACGTGGGCACGATCGAGTCGTTCTTCGACGCCCACATGGATCTGATCTCCACCCTGCCCGTCTTCAACCTCTACAACATGGAGTGGCCGATCCACTCGCAGTCGGTGAACTCGCCGCCGGCGAAGTTCGTCCGCGACTCCGTGGGCCGCATCGGCGCGTCGATCGACTCGATCGTGTCGCTCGGATCCGTGCTCTCGGGCACCCACCTCGAGCGCAGCGTGGTCGGGGCGTGGACCCTCGCCGGCGGAGGATCGACCATCACCGACTCGGTGCTGTTCGATCACGTGGAGGTCGGGTCGGGGGCGCGCATCCACCGCGCGATCCTCGACAAGAACGTCACCCTCTCCGACGGTGCGACGGTCGGCGTCGACCGCGAGCGGGATCTCGCCCGCGGCTTCACGGTGACCGACTCCGGCATCACGATCGTCGGCAAGAACGTCCACGTCGAGGGCTGAGACGGCCTGCCGCTAGCGTGGACGTCGTGCTCTCGGACGTCCGCTTCCTCGTCGTGCTCGACGCCGACTCCACCCTGATCCGCAACGAGGTCATCGAGCTGATCGCCGACGAGGCCGGCCGCGGGCCGGAGGTGGCCGCCGCCACCGAGGCCGCGATGCGCGGCGAGGTCGACTTCGCCGAGAGCCTGCGCTCCCGGGTCCGGGCGCTCGAGGGCGTGCCGACGACCGCGTTCGCCCGGGTCCTGGCCCGCATCGAGCCCACGCCCGGGGTGCGCGAGCTGATCGAGGCCGTGCACCGGCGCGGCGGCGGGGTGGGCGTCGTGAGCGGCGGCTTCCACGAGATCCTCGACACCGTCGCCCCCGATCTGGGCGTCGACGTGTGGCGCGCCAACCGCCTGAACGCGCCGGAGGGCGTCCTCGACGGCACGGTCGACGGTGAGATCGTGGATGCCGCGGCCAAGGCCGACACCCTGACCACCTGGGCGGCGGAGGCCGGCGTGCCGCTGCGCCGCACCCTCGCGATCGGCGACGGCGCCAACGACCTGCGCATGATGGCCGTCGCGGGCCTCGGGCTCGCCTTCAACGCCAAGCCCGCCGTCCGGGCCCGGGCCGATCTCGTCGTCGGGCCGGTCGACCTCCGCGAGGTCATCCCCCTGCTGCCCTGACGACGGCGGCGAGGCCGTCGCCGCCGTGACGGCTCGGGTCAGTGACCCATCCCGAGGCCGCCGTCCACGGGGATCACCGCGCCCGAGATGTAGGCCGCGGCATCCGATGCCAGCCAGGTGACCACGCCGGCGACCTCGTCGGGCGTCGCGAACCGCCCCGCCGGGATGTTCTTCTTGTACTCGGCCTGCGTGTCCTCGGGGAGGGCGGCGGTCATGTCCGTCTCGATGAACCCGGGTGCGACGACGTTGGCCGTGATGCCCCGGGCTCCGAGCTCGCGCGTGAGCGAGCGGGCGAAGCCGACCAGCCCGCTCTTGGACGACGCGTAGTTGATCTGACCGGCCGAGCCGTACAGGCCGACGACGCTCGAGATGAGGATGACGCGGCCCCAGCGTGCGCGGAGCATGCCCTTCGACGCACGCTTGACCACGCGGAACGCCCCGCCGAGGTTCGTCGAGACGACGCTGTCGAAGTCGTCCTCCGACATGCGCAGCAGCAGCGTGTCCTTCGTGATGCCGGCGTTGGCGACGACGATCTCGACCGGGCCGAGGGTCTTCTCGACTTCGGTGAAGGCCTCGTCGAGGGATGCCGCGTCCGTGACGTCCGCGCGCACCGTCAGGGTGCCCTCGGGGCCCTCTCCCGAGCGGGCGGTGACGGCCGTGCTGTAGCCCTCCGCCACGAAGCGCTCGGCGATCGCACGGCCGATGCCGCGATTCCCGCCGGTGACGAGGACGACGCGATCGTTGGACATGAGGTGCTCCCGGAGGTCGGCGGATGATCGGATCCAGCCTATCGGCGCGGCCGTTTGACACCGCGGCGGGGGCGCTGGGACGCTGGGACGGTCGCCCCGTGACCGCGGGGCCGGCTGCACGTGCAGAGGAGACAGCACCCATGAGCGACGACACCACCCGCGGACCCGGCCAGAACGGCGCCGAGCAGCCCGCATCGGGGAGTGTGCCTCCTCCGCCCGCTCCGCCCGCGTACGACCCGTCGGCGCACGACGTGTCGGCTTCCTCGACCGACGCCGACGCGCAGCGCGCGTACGGCGAGCCGCCGGCCGCTCCCGCCTCCGGCGCGCCCTCGTACGGCGACGCGTACGGCGATCAGCCGACGGCCCCCTACGGCGACGCCTACGGCACGCCGCCGCAGGCGCCCGCCGGCTACGGCGCGCCGACGTCGTCGGCCCCGTCCTACGCCCCGCCGACCGGGCCCGCATACGGTCAGGGCGGTTACGCGCAGCAGCCCTCCGGCTACCCGGCCGCCGCGCCCTACGGTGCCGCGCAGGGCTACCCCGCCTCCTACACGCCCTACCCGACCGAGCCCAAGACGAACGTGCTCGCGATCGTCTCGCTGATCGCCTCGATCGTCGGATTCATCTGGATCATCCCGTTCCTCGGCGGGCTCGCCGGCGCGATCATGGGGCACATCTCGCTCGGCCAGATCAAGAAGAACGGCGAGAAGGGCCGCGGCCTCGCACTGGCCGGCATCATCGTCGGCTGGGTCGGCGTCGGCCTGTTCGTGATCGGCGTGATCGCCTTCTTCGCGCTCATCGCCGCCGGAGCGAGCAGCGGCTCGCGCTACAGCGCCTGAGCGCCGCAGATCTGTGCCGTGAGACGGATCCACCGCCTCCCACGCGGCGTAGTCTGGGACCACTGTGAAGAGTTCGGCGCACGCCCAGTCCGCGACCTCGCTCCCTCGTGCCCCCAAGGACGACGTGAGCTCGCGGTCGGTCCGGTACCTCATCACCATGGGCGTCCGCATCCTGTGCTTCATCCTCATGGCCGCCATCACGCCGTACGGCTGGTACACCTGGGTGTTCGCCGCCGCGGCGGTGTTCCTGCCCTACATCGCGGTCGTGATCGCCAACGCGGGATCGGACGTGTCCGAGCCCCCCGCGGAGAACCCCGAGCGGATGCTCGAGGCTCCGGCGAGCCGCGTCTCCGCGCCGACGGCCCCCGCCGCGACCGCCCCCTCGTCGCCGATCATCCTGCACGAGACGGGCACCTCCTCCTCGGTCTATCGCATCCAGGAGTCCTCGCAGGCCTCCCCGGGTCGCGAGCCGAGGGAATGACCGAGGGCCTCCCCGACACGGAGTGCTCGCGGGCGGGGTGCCGGGAGCTCGCCGTCTGGCGCGTGCTCTGGCGCAATCCGCGCATCCACACGGAGGACAGGCGCAAGGTGTGGGTCGCCTGCGACGAGCACGTGGGCTACCTGCGCGAGTTCCTCGCCGCCCGCTCGTTCCCCGTCGAGGTGGACGTCCTGACCGAGGTGGAACGATGAGCCGGCAGTCCGCGCCTCCCGCCGTGCGGTGGACCGTCTACGTCGCCGTCGCGGTGGTCTTCGCCATCGCCTGCGCCTTCCTGTCCAACTGGCAATTCTCCCGCAACGCCTCGCGCAGCGAGCAGCTGGCGCTCGTCGCGCAGAACTACGACGCGATCCCCGTCCCGCTGGCCGACGTCATCCCCGCGGGGGGCGAGCTGGTGCCCGCGGACGAGTGGACGCCCGTCATCCTGCAGGGCACCTACCTCACCGACCAGCAGCTCCTCGTCCGCAACCGCCCGCACGGCGGAACGGCGGCCTTCGAGGTGCTCGTGCCGTTCCAGCTCGACGACGGCCGCGTCTTCCTCGTCGACCGCGGCTGGGTGCCGCCGGGCCGTGATCAGCCCGAGCCCGACGCCGTGCCCGCGCCGCCCGACGGCGAGGCGACCGTCATCGTCCGCCTCCGGCCGGGCGAGTCACTCCCCCGCTCCGGGCGCGAGACGGCGCCGGACGGCCAGGTTCCGACGATCAACCTGCCCCTGGTCGCCGACGCGATCGATCCGCAGAACGCGCAGCCCCTCGAGCAGAGCGCGTTCGGCGTGATGGTCTCGGAGGATCCGGCGCCGGCGACGGCACCGGCGGCGCTCGAATCGCCGTCGGACGACCCCGGCCCGTACCTGTCGTACGCCGTGCAGTGGATCCTGTTCGCCCTGATGGGCTTCTTCTTCATCGGGTACGTCATCCGCAGCGAGCGCAAGCACCGTCGCGAAGACCTTGAAGAGGCCGAGCGGGCGCGCGCGGAGGGCCGCGCACCGGCGATCGCGGCATCCCCCGCGGATCGCATGCGCCGCGGCGTCAGGCGGCAGCGCGACCGCGACATGGTCGATGAGGACGCCCTGCTCGACCACGTCGAGCGCTGAGCCGGAGACGGGCGCACCCGGTGGGGTGAGCCGCGCGCGGGGTCAGGCGAGGCTGATCAGGTCGATGTAGTCGCGACCCCAGATGTCCTCGACACCGTCGGGCAGGATCAGCACGCGCTCCGGGTTCAGCGCCTGGACGGCGCCCTCGTCGTGCGAGACCAGCACGACGGCTCCCTCGTAGTGGGCGAGCGCGCCGAGGATCTCCTCGCGCGACGCCGGGTCGAGGTTGTTGGTGGGCTCGTCGAGCAGCAGCATGTTCGCCGACGAGACCACGAGGGTCGCGAGCGACAGTCGTGTCTTCTCGCCGCCCGACAGCACGCCGGCGGGCTTGAGCACGTCGTCGCCCGTGAACAGGAACGAGCCGAGCACCTTGCGCGCCTCGGTCGCGGTGATGTCGGGCGCGGCCGACATCATGTTCTCGAGCACCGAGCGGTCGACGTCGAGGTTCTCGTGCTCCTGCGCGTAATAGCCGACCTTCAGGCCGTGACCGGGCTCGAGCTGGCCGGTGTCGGGTGCGTCGACGCCGGCGAGGATGCGCAGCAGGGTGGTCTTGCCGGCGCCGTTGAGGCCGAGCACCACGACCTTCGACCCGCGGTCGATGGCGAGGTCGACGTCGGTGAAGATCTCGAGGGAGCCGTACGACTTCGACAGTCCCGACGCCATGAGCGGCGTCTTGCCGCAGGGCGCGGGCTTCGGGAAGCGCAGCTTGGCGACCCGCTCCTCCTGGCGCACGTCGTCGAGTCCGGCGAGCATCTTCTCGGCGCGCGCGACCATCTGGTGCGCGGCAGCGGCCTTCGAGGCCTTCGCGCCGAAGCGCGCGGCCTGCTGCTGCAGCACGGAGGCCTTCTTCTCGACGTTGCTGCGCTCCTTCTTGCGTCGCTCCTCGTCGGCCACCCGCTGACGCAGGTAGTTCTTCCAGTTCATGTTGTAGACGTCGATGACCTGACGGTTGCCGTCGAGGTAGAACACCCGGTTCACGGTCTCGCCGACGAGCTCGACGTCGTGGCTGATCACGATCAGCCCGCCCTTGTAGTTCTTGAGGAACTCGCGGAGCCACACGACGCTGTCGGCGTCGAGGTGGTTCGTGGGCTCGTCGAGGATCATCGTCTGCGCGTCGGAGAACAGGATGCGGGCGAGCTCGATGCGCCGGCGCTGGCCGCCCGAGAGCGTGCTGAGGGGCTGCTCGAGGATGCGGTCGGGCAGGGAGAGGTTGTGCGCGATGGAGGCGGCCTCGGCCTCGGCCGTGTAGCCGCCCAGCGCCTCGAACCGCTCGGTGAGCGAGCTGTACTTGCGCATCGCCTTCGCCGCGACATCCGCGTCGTCGTCACCCATCCGCAGCGACGCCTCGTGCATGCCGAGGGCGAGCGAGCCGAGTCCGCGGGCGTCGAGGATGCGCGTGCGGGCGAGCATCTCCGGGTCGCCGCTGCGGGGGTCCTGGGGCAGGTAGCCCAGCTCGCCGGAGCGGTCCACGCGGCCGTCCGCGGGCAGGAGGTCGCCGGCGAGCACCTTGGTCAGCGTGGTCTTGCCCGCGCCGTTGCGGCCGACGAGCCCGATCTTGTCGCCGTCGCTGACGCGGAACGACACGTCGGACATGAGCACGCGGGCGCCCACGCGGATCTCGAGGTCGTGCACGGCGAGCACAGCGAACGTCCGTTTCTTGGGGTGTGAGGAGGTCGACCGATCGGCCGATCTCTGAGTCTACCGCCGCCGGGCTCCGCGAACCTCCGAGGGCGCCGGGCGGCCCCGCGTGCGGCGCGGCGCGCTGCGTCGACGGTCGTGCACGCACCGGGTCCTAGGCTGATGCACATCGCACCCGTCGCGTGGTGCCGTCACCCCACGAAGGGACCCCATGTCATCGCTCGCAGCCCCCGCCGGTCGTCGCGTCCTCGCCGATCTGGTCGGTCGTCCCCGTGCCGCCACGCGTGCCTTCGCCGTGGATGCCGCGCTCGTCCTGTCGGGCGTCGCCCTGGTCGCCCTGCTCGCGAAGGTGTCGATCTTCATCGGCCCCGTGCCCCTCACGGGTCAGACGCTCGGTGTCATCGTCGTCGGCGCGGCCCTCGGCTCGCGCCGGGGTGCCGCCGCGCTCACGACGTACCTGCTCGCCGGGCTCGCCGGAGCGCCGGTCTTCTCCAGCGCCGTCGCCGGTCCCGCCGCCGTCCTGCTGCCGTCGTTCGGCTTCATCGTGGGGTTCATCCCCGCCGCCTTCCTCGCGGGCTGGTTCGCCGAGCGCACGTGGGACCGTCGCCCCGCGCTCGCCTTCGTCGGCTTCGCCGCCGCCAGCGTCGTGCCCTTCCTGATCGGCGTGCCCTACCTCGCCGTCATCCTCGGCACCGTCCTGGGCGCGGAGGTCACCGTCTCCTCCGTGCTCGAAGCGGGCGTCGCACCGTTCATCCTCCCGGGCCTGATCAAGGCCGCCCTCGCCGCGCTGATCATCCCCGCCGCGTGGGCGCTCGTGCGCCGGGTGGATTCCCGCCGCAGCTGAAGGATGCCGCGGCCCGCGGCATCCGTCCCCGCGCCGATGGCCCCGACCACGCGTCAACGACGGAAGCGCCCCGCCCGATTCGCGATCGGGCGGGGCGCTTCGTCGTGGACGGCGGGGTCAGCTCTTGGCGGTCGCCGTCGCGGTCTGCAGCTGCTCCACGAACTTCGGGAGGATGTACGGCAGGCTCAGCGCCGTCGGCGAGACGGCCGAGGCGTCCTCCGTGCCGACGACGGCTCCCACGGCGCCCTTCGCGATGGCGGGGATGAGGCGCGTGCGCTCCGACGTCAGGAAGGTCTGCAGCTCGTCCTCGGACTGCACGAAGGTGAAGACCACCTGGGCGTCGAGCTTGTCGAGGTTCTCCGGGCTGATCGCGGTGTAGAACGTCGATGCGCCGGTGTCCAGCTCGGTCACCGACGGCGCCGAGACGAACCCGAGATCCTCGAGGATCTCGACGCGGGCGTCGACGGGCAGGTAGACGTCGACCTCGTCCGGCGTCGCGGTGACGAACGCGACGGTCGTGCCGGCGAACTCCGGGTTGGCCGCGGCGGCGTCGGACACCTCCTTGTCGATGCCGTCCAGCACCGTCGCGGCGTCGGTCTCACGGCCGAGCACCTCGCCGGTGATCGTGACGACGTCGCGCCACGGCGTCGACCACAGGGCCTTCTCGGGTGCGATGACCGGGATGCCCGCGGCGGTCACGGCGTCGTACTCGTCCTGCGTGAGCCCGGAATAGGGCGCGATGAGCACGTCGGCGTCCGTGGCCAGCAACTCCTCGACGGAGAGCTCGTACGTGGAGTTGTCCAGCAGCACGGGCGCCTCGCCGCCGACCTCGTCGATCGCGGTCTTCACCCACGGCACGATGAGGTCGTCGCCTCCGCCGTATTCGGCCGACGGGATCGCGACCGGCTGGATGCCGAGGGCGAGGACCGCGTCGGTCGCACCCCATCCCCAGGTGGCGATGCGCTGCGGCGGGGCATCCAGCGTCGTCTGGCCGTACATGTGCGTGATGGTCAGCGGGAAGCCCTCGGTCTGCGCCGCATCGGACGCGGAGGGGGCGGCGGCGCCGGTCTGTCCGGCGCAGCCGGCGAGAGCGAGGGCGGCGACGGCGACGCCCACGAGGGCGACGGCCTTCCTGGTGTGGCGGAACATTGCTGTGTTTCCTTTCATCGGGTGCGACGCGTTCTCACACGGGATCGGCGGCACTGTGGGCGCCGCCGGGGACGGGCACGACGAGCGGAGTCGCCGTGAGGGGGTCGGGCATGACGAGCGCCTGCAGACCGAAGGCCTGCGCAACGACCTCGGTCGTGAGCACGTCGGTGGGTGCGCCATGGGCGATCACGCGCCCCTGGCACATCACGACGAGGTCGTCGGCGTACCGGGCGGCGAGGTTGAGGTCGTGCAGGACGACGACGATCGTCGTGCCGGAGGCGCGGTTGAGGGTGCGCAGCAGGTCGAGCACCTCGATCTGGTGGCTGAGGTCGAGGAAGGTCGTCGGCTCGTCCAGCAGGAGGATCTCCGGATCCTGGGCGAGGGCCATCGCGATCCACACGCGCTGGCGCTGTCCGCCGGACAGGTCGCCGACGGCGCGGTCCGCCAGCTCCGCCACGCCCGTCCGGGCCATCGCGTCGTCCACGCGCTCGGAGTCTCCCGCGCCCCAGCGCTGGAAGACACCGCGGTGGGGGTAGCGGCCGCGGGAGACGAGCTCCGCCACGGTGATCCCGTCAGGGGCGGTCGGATGCTGCGGCAGCAGACCGACCGTCTGGGCGAACCTGCGGCGGTTCAGGGTGGAGACGTCGACGCCGTCGAGCTCGACGCGGCCGCCGAGGGGCGGGCGCAGCCGCGCGAGTGTGCCGAGGAGCGTCGATTTGCCGCACGCGTTGGCGCCGATGATCATCGTGATGCGCCCGGGGGCGATCTCGAGGTCGAGCCCCTCGATGACGCGGCGGTCGGGGTAGCCGGCGTCGAGCCCGCGGGCGACGAGGCGGGGCGCGGTGACGGTGGTGCTCACAGCTGACGTCCCTTCGAGGTGGCGAGGATGCAGAGGAGGAAGACGGCGCCGAGCGCGCCCGTGACGATGCCGACCGGGAACGAGAGACCCGGCACGGCGAACTGGGCGACGAGGTCGGCGGAGGCGAGCATCGTGGCACCCAGCAGCGCGCTCGTCGCCACGCCCACCGCACCGTGACCGAGCAGCGGCCGGGCGATCGCCGGGGCGCACAGCGCGACGAAGGCGATCGGCCCGGCGAAGGCGGTGGTGGCCGAGGTGAGCACGACCGCCGCGACGACGACCACCCAGCGCACGAGGTCGGGTCGCACGCCGAGCCCGGCGGCAGTCTGCGGGCCGAGCTGAGTCAGCGGAAGCCACCGTGCCGCGGCGATGACGGCGGGCAGGGTCACCACGAGCACGGCGGCCACGATCAGCACCTGCGCCCACGACGACGCGCTCAGGGTGCCGGTGATCCAGATGAGGGCGGCCTGGGCGAGCTCCACCTTGCCGCTGGCCAGCAGGTAGCTCGTCACCGAGGCGCACAGGAACGTGATGCCGATGCCCGCGAGGATCAGGCGGTAGCCGCCGTCCGCGCCGCGCCGGCCGGCCAGCAGGAGCAGCGCGGCGACGATCATGCCGCCGGCGCACGCGCCGATGGCGAGCGGCGCTCCGGAGACGCCGAGGATCACGGTGAGGAAGACCGCCGCGACGCTGCTGCCCCCGCTGATGCCCAGGAGGTCGGGGCTCGCCAGCGGGTTGCGCAGAAGGCCCTGCAGGAGCGCGCCGGCGATGCCGAGGCATCCGCCCACCACGATCGCCATCGCCAGCCGCGGCGCGCGCACCTGCAGCACCACGTACTGCTCGACGCGCTCGCCGCCGCCCAGCAGCGTGCGCCAGACCTGGCCGATGTCGAGGGGGTAGTCGCCCGTCATGAGCGCGAGACCCGAGACGACCAGCAGCGCCACCAGGGCCGCGACGACCACCACCTGTGCGCGCCGGCGCACCGCGCGCCGCACGGCGGCGGTGGCGCCCGGGAGGTCCGCCCGCTGCGGCGATGCGTCGGGGCGCGCGGCCACGTGGGCGCTCACAGCGCGACCTGCTTCTTGCGCAGCACGAGGGCGATCAGCACGGGGGCGCCGACGAACGCCACGACGACGCCGGCCTGGATCTCCCCGGGAGAGCCGATGAAGCGTCCGATCACGTCGGCCAGCAGCAGCACGGCCGCTCCGACGGGCGCGCCGATCAGCAGCAGCCGCCGGTAGTCGTCCCCCACCAGGGCCCGCAGGGCGTGCGGCACGAGCAGTCCCAGGAAGACGATAGGTCCCGCGATGGCGGTGGCGCCGCCGCACAGCAGCACGGTCGCGACGATGCCGAGCGAGCGGGTACGGGCGACGTTGTGGCCGAGGCCGGCCGCCGTCGACTCTCCGAGCGCGATGAGGTCGAGCCCCCGGCCGGAGGAGAACGCGATGACCGCGCCGACGAGGAGCGGGAGGAGCACCGCGACGACGGCGTCCAGGCCGCGGGAGGTGAGCCCCCCGACCGACCAGTAGCGGAAGGTGTCGAAGGCGAGGGTGGAGGTGGTCAGCACGAGCATCGTCACCGCGGTGAGTCCGGCGGTGACGGCCGCCCCTGTCAGCGCGAGCTTGGCGGGGTTGCCGCCGTCGGGTCCGCGCGAGCCGATCACCGCGACCGCCGCCGCGGCGACGGCCGCACCTCCGAACGCGAACCAGACGAAGCCTCCGGGGTTGGTGATGCCGAGGACGGTGATCGCCACGAGCACGGCGACCGAGGCGCCCGCGTTGATCCCGAGGAGGCCGGGGTCGGCGAGCGGGTTGCGGGTGAGTCCCTGCATGAGGGTGCCCGCGAGGGCGAGGGCCGCCCCGGCGACGACGCCGATGATGGTGCGGGGCACGCGCTGGCTGAGCACGACGACGTGGTCGGCGAGGGCGGGATCGGGTCGCAGGAAGGCATCCACGATGACACCGGGGGCGATGGCGCGCGCGCCGAGGGCGAGGCTCGCGACGATCATCACCAGGAGGACCAGGACCGCGGCCAGGAACACCACGCGCGCACGACGAGTGCGGGCGCGCTGGATCATTCCACGCGCTCTGCCTGGCCTCGGCGCCAATAGCCCATGAACGCCACGCGTCGGCGATCCACACCGCAGCCCTGCACCAGCTGGCGTCGCAGCGCCTTGATGGTCGCAGCCTCGCCGGCGAACCACGCGTAGAACTCCCCGTCGGCGGGATCGGGGCTGTCCCACAGCAGGTCGCGGTCCACGTCGATGTCGTCGAGCTCCTGCGGCAGGGGCGACGAGGCGCGCTGGAGCACGCCCTCCGCCGAGCCGCACCACGCCTCGACGGCGCCGCGCAGCGCCTCGCCGTGCTCGCGGCCCGACCGCGGCAGCCACGTCAGACGCACGCCCTGGGGCGTCGCGCACGGACGGATGTCGGCGGCCTCGGGCACCTCGATGAAGGCGTCGACGTCGTAGCCCTCGCCGAGCGACTCGACGATCGACTGGATCGCCGGCGCCGCGGTCTCGTCGCCGGCGAGCAGGAGACGGCGCGCCGGACCGGGGCGCCAGTCGATGCCGGAGCCGGAATGCGGGCTGCGCTGGTCGGGACCGACGACGAGCAGCCGCTGGCCGGGGGCGGCCTGAGCCGCCCACTCCCCCGCAGGACCCGGGTCGTGGTGGACGACGAACTCGATGTCGAGCTCACGGGCGCTCGGGCGGACGGCGCGCACCGTGTAGGTGCGGAAGGGGCTGCGGTCCTCGGTGGGGATAGCGCGCCAGCGCTCGTACCAGAGGGCCGCCGCGACCGCCTCCTCGTCGTCCTGGCCGACGTCGCTGATCGTGCCGTCCGCGCGCGGGAAGAGGACCTTGATGCGCTGGTCGAGCCCGGCGGTGCCGAAGTGCTCCAGCTCGTCGCCGACGAGGGTGACCCGCACGAAGCTCGGGGACAGCCGGTCCACGCGGGCGACGTCGAGGAGGTACGGACGGTAGGCCGGGCGCACGGTGAGAGCTGCGGAGGTCTGGGTCACGAGATTAGGTTAGCCTTACCTCGCCTCATCCTCAAACCCGGCGGCCGGCGATGTCTTCATGTCGAGCGGCCCGATCCGACCGCCGCATTCATGCGCAGGCCGGGCACGAGGGCCAGGAGGGCGAGGGCCACGGCGATCGCGAAGACGGCCGGGAACGCGCCGTCCGTTCCCGTCAGAGCGGTGAAGACGACGCCCATCGCGGCGATCGCCGTCGCCGCGCCGACGGAGTCGGAGATCGACAGCGCCGAGGAGTTGAATCCCTGGTTCTGCGGCGTCGAGTAGGCCAGCGTGAGCACCGTGAGCCGCGGGTACATCAGTCCCATGCCCGCGCCGGCCATCGACCATCCCGCGATGAGGACGAGCGGCGACAGGTGCAACGCGGCCGTCGCCCCGGAGGTGAGGCACGCCAGCCCCAGCAGCGTGATGCCGATCAGCGTGATGCGCCGGTTGCCGATGCGATCGCCGTGGCGTCCCTGCACCTCCGCACCGGCGGCCCAGAGCAGTGCGGCGGTGGTGAGCCCGAGGCCCGCGAAGGTGGGCGAGAAGTCGTAGTCGTCGATGAGCAGGTACGGCACGTAGATCTCCGCGCCGAAGAGCGATCCGGCGATCAGGCCGCGCATGAGCACGACGCTCGGAAGTCCCCGCCCGGCGCGGAGGGTGCCGCGCGGCAGCAGCGGACGCGCCGCGAGGGCCACCACGACGACGGATGCCGCGACCACCGCGATCGCGAAGGGCCCGGCCTCCCCCGCCAGGCTCAGTCCCAGCGCCCCCGCGGCCACCGCCACGGCGCACGCAAGACGCCCGGTGACGCGGCCGGACGCGGGATGCGTCGTACGCAGGTCACGTCCGCCGAGGCGCACCAGCACCACGGTGAAGGCGACGACGGTGAGGGCGGCGACGCCGAGGAACACCCACCGCCAGTGCAGGTACTCCGCCACGGCGCCGGCGAGGAAGGGCCCGATCAGCGACGGGACGACCCACGCGGCCGAGAAGGCGGCGAAGACCCGGCCGTGCAGCTCGGGCGCGTACACCCGCGCCACCACGACGTACAGCGCGACCGTCTGGCCGCCGGTGCCGAGGCCCTGGATCAGCCGCCCGGCGACGAGGAGCGGCATCGACACGGCGAGACCCGCGATGACCAGTCCGACGACGAACAGCGCCACGGCGGTGGTCAGCGGCCCGACGGGGTTGGAGCGGTCGCACCACGCGCCGGCCGCCACCATCCCGATCACGCTGGTCGCCAGCGTGCCGGAGAAGGCGACCGCGTACAGCGCCGCGCCGTCGAGATCCGCGCTGACAATCGGCATGACGGTCGTGACGGCGAGCGACTGCATGGCCGCGAGGAAGATGAGGGCGACGGCCCCCAGCGTCACGGCGAGGTTCGTGCCGGTCCAGATGCCGGTGGTCGGCGCGACGGCAGGCCGGGTCACGAGCGCGCGAGCGCGCCGATGCGCGCCATCGCCTCGGTGAGCACCTCCGGGCCGCAGGCGAAGTTGATCCGCACGTGCCCCGCGCCCTCGGTGCCGAAGTACGGACCGTGATGAAGGGCGACGTCCGCTTCCCGGACGATCAGCGAGGCCGGATCCTCACCCCAGCCGTAGTCCGAGACGTCCACCCACGCGAGGAAGCCCGCCTCGGGCGGCAGCCATCGCGCCCGGGGCAGGTGCTCGGCCAGGAGGCCTCCCAGCAGCGCGCGGCTCTCCGTGAGCGCGGCGAGCAGGCTGTCGAGCCACGCGTCGGACTCGGGTGCGTAGGCGGCCACGTTGGCGAGGGCTCCGAACAGGCCGGTGCGCCACTCGACCTCCCACGGAAGGCTCTGCAGCACCTCCCCCTGAGCAGGCCCGCCGGCGACCATCACCGCGCACTTCAGACCCGCGAGATTGAACGTCTTGCTGGCGCTCGTGACGGCGTAGCCGACGCGCCGGGCGCCCTCCCCCGCGGCCAGGAACGGGGTGAAGGCGTCGCGGTCGTAGGTGAGCGGTGCGTGGATCTCGTCGCTGATCACGGTCGCGCCGTGGCGCTCCGCGATGTCGGCCAGGGCCTCGAGCACCGCGCGGGGGTGCACGGTGCCGGTGGGATTGTGCGGACTGCACAGCAGCACGGCCCGGGCGCCCGCGGCGAGGGCCGTCTCCACGCCGTCCAGGTCGACCGCCCATCCCGCCTCGTGACGAGTCAGCGGCACGCGCACCGGCACGCCGGCGGCCTCCTCCACGGTGTCGAAGAACGGCGGGTACACCGGCGGCATCACGATGACGCCGTCGCCGGGGGCGATCACTCGGCGGAGGATCTCGACCACGCCCATCATCACGTCGCCGGTCCAGCGCACGGCGGTCGGATCGACCTCCCACCCGAAGCGGCGCGCGGAGAACGCGGAGAACGCCTCCGCCACCCCGGGGTGCGGCGGCGTGTAGCCGGTGTCGCCCAGCTCGACGGCCCGCGTCAGCACGCGCGTGATCTCCGGGGCGAGCGCGTAGTCGGTCTCGGCCACGAACAGCGGCAGCACGTTCTCGGGGTAGCGGCGCCACTTCGTGCTCGAGCGCTGCCGCAGTTCGCCGACGGGCAGGGCGCGCAGGGGTGGAGCACTCACCCGACGAGCCTACCGACGCGGCCCGGTGGGAGGTGCGCTCGCGTCACCCGCGGTCACGCGAGCGGTCAGATGGCGAAGCCGAGGGCCCGCATCATGTCGCGGCCGTCGTCGGTGATGCGCTCCGGACCCCACGGCGGCATCCAGACCCAGTTGATCCGGAAGCGCTCCACGACGTCGTCGAGGGCCTGGGCGGTCTGCTCCTCGAGCACGTCGGTCAGCGGGCAGCCCGCCGACGTCAGCGTCATGTGGATGACCAGCGCGTCGTTCTCGTCGTCCCACGCGAGGTCGTAGATGAGGCCGAGGTCGACGACGTTGATCCCGAGCTCGGGATCCATGACGTCTTTCAGGGCCTCGGTGACCTCGTCGTACTTCTCCGGTGTGATGGTCGCGGTCATGCTGCGAGCCTACGCGTCGGCGTCGACGGCGGACTCGGCCGCCGGGGTCAGGAAGCGGTCGTAGCCCTCGTCCTCGAGGCGCTCGGCGAGCTCCGGCCCGCCCTCCTCCACGACGCGGCCCGCGACCATGACGTGCACGAAGTCGGGGTGGATGTAGCGGAGGATGCGCGTGTAGTGCGTGATCAGCAGCACGCCGAGGCCCGTCTCGGCCTTGGCGCGGTTGACGCCCTCGGAGACGATCTTGAGCGCGTCGACGTCGAGGCCGGAATCGGTCTCGTCGAGCACGGCGATCTGGGGCTTGAGCAGCTCGAGCTGGAGGATCTCGTGGCGCTTCTTCTCGCCGCCCGAGAAGCCCTCGTTGACGTTGCGCTGCGCGAACTTCGGGTCCATGCGGAGGTTCTTCATGGACTGCTTGACGTCCTTGGTCCACGTCCGGATCGACGGGGCCTCGCCGCTGACGGCGGTCTTGGCCGTGCGCAGGAAGTTGGTGACCGTCACGCCGGGGATCTCGACCGGGTACTGCATCGCGAGGAACAGCCCGGCGCGGGCGCGCTCGTCGACGGTCATCGCGAGGACGTCGTCGCCGTCGAGGGTGATGGAGCCGCCGGTGACGGTGTACTTGGGGTGACCGGCGATCGTGTAGGCGAGGGTGGACTTGCCGGAGCCGTTGGGGCCCATGATGGCGTGCGTCTCACCCGTGCGGATGGTCAGGCTCAGACCGTTGAGGATGGGCGTGGTGCCGGCATCCGTCTCGACCGTGACGTGCAGGTCGCGAATTTCCAGGACAGACATTCAGGCTTCTTTCGTGACAGTCGGGTCGATGAGCACGTCGTCGCCGTCGATCGTGACGGCGTAGACGGGGACGGGCTCGTACGCGGGGAGGTTGAGGGGCTTGCCGGTGCGCAGCGAGAAGGCGGACCCATGGGCCCAGCACTCGAGCGTGTCGCCGTCGACGAAGCCGTCGGAGAGGGAGATGTCGCCGTGGGTGCACACGTCGCCGATGGCGTGCACCTCGCCGGCGGAGTCCAGCACGACGGCGATCGGGACGCCGTCGACCTCGACGCGCAGGGCGGTGTCCTGCTCGAGGGCGCTCAACGCGCAGACGCGGGAGGCGCTCATGCAGCGGCCCCCTGCACGAGGTCGCGCTCGATCGCGGCGGACAGCTCCTCCTCGAGGGCGGGGATGCCGAGCTTCTGGACGATCTCGGCGAGGAAGCCGATGACGACCAGGCGGCGGGCCTGCTCCTCGTCGATGCCGCGCGCCTGCAGGTAGAAGAGCTGCTCGTCGTCGAAGCGTCCGGTGGCGCTGGCGTGGCCGGCACCCTGGATGTCGCCGGTCTCGATCTCGAGGTTCGGCACCGAGTCGGCGCGGGCGCCATCGGTGAGCACGAGGTTGCGGTTGGCCTCGTAGGAGTCGGTGCCCACGGCGTCGGGTCCGATCAGCACGTCGCCGATCCAGACGCTGCGCGCGCCCGCACCCTGCAGAGCGCCCTTGTAGAGCACGTCGCCGCGGGTGTTCGGGCCCTTGTGGTGCAGGTACACCTGGCTCTCGAGGTGCTGGCCTGCGTCGGAGTACGACAGGCCGTACAGCTCGCCCTGGGAGCCGGGGCCGGCGAGCTCGACGGACGGGTTCACGCGCACGACGGCGCCGCCGAAGCTCACGACGAAGTGACGCAGCAGGGCGTCCTTGTCGACACGGGCCTGGTGGGATGCCGCGTGCACGGCGTCGTCGTCCCATTCCTGCAGTGACACCACGTCGAGGCGGGCGCCGTCGCGCACGATGATCTCGACGTTCTGCGCGTGCTGCGCGGTGCCGGTGTGACGGAAGATCACGGTGGCGCGCGAGTTGGGCATCGCCTCGATGACGACGTGCGCGTGGGCCACGCCTCCGGTGCCGGTGAGGGTCACCAGCACGGGACGGTCGAGCTCCGCGTTCGCGGGGATGCGCAGCAGCGGCGCCTCGGTCTCCTGCGTCCACGCGATCGCCGCGGGCAGGTCCTCGGGCCGGAAGACCTCGCCGCGGGGGGCGGCACCGACCGCGAGGGTCAGCTGCTCGACCTCGGCGGGGGCGTCGACCGAGACGGCCACGACGCCGGCGGGCGCCGCCTCGTTGACGAACAGCGCCGCCAGCTTGGCGACGGGCGTGTACTTGAAGTTGACCTCGCGGCCCGTGGGGGCGTCGAAGTCCGCCGGGTCGAACGAGGACGGACGCTCCGAGCGGGTCTGGACGGGCACGAACGCCCCGTCGGAGTGCGCGGTGGAGCCAGGCACCACGACGGGCGCCTCGGTGGTGGTCGTCATCAGCCGACGGATCCTTCCATGCCCATCTCGATGAGCTTGTTGAGCTCCATGGCGTACTCCATGGGCAGCTCGCGGGCGATGGGCTCGATGAAGCCGCGCACGATCATGGCCATCGCCTCGTCCTCGGGCATGCCGCGGCTCATGAGGTAGAACAGCTGCTCCTCGCTGACCTTCGAGACGGTCGCCTCGTGGCCGAGCTGCACGTCGTCGACACGGATGTCGATCGCCGGGTAGGTGTCGGAGCGGGAGATCGTGTCCACCAGCAGGGCGTCGCAGCGCACCGTGTTGGCGGAGTGGTGGGCGTTCTCGTCGATGCGGACCTCGCCGCGGTAGCCGGCGCGTCCTCCGCCGCGGGCGATCGACTTCGAGACGATCGACGACTGCGTGTAAGGCGCCATGTGGACCATCTTCGCGCCGGCGTCCTGGTGCTGACCGGGACCGGCGAACGCGACGGACAGCGTCTCGCCCTTGGCGCGCTCGCCCACGAGGAAGATCGAGGGGTACTTCATCGTGACCTTGGAGCCGATGTTGCCGTCGATCCACTCCATCGTCGCGCCCTCGTGCGCGATCGCGCGCTTGGTGACGAGGTTGTAGACGTTGTTCGACCAGTTCTGGATCGTCGTGTAGCGCACACGGGCGTTCTTCTTGACGATGATCTCGACGACCGCGGAGTGCAGCGAGTCGCTCTTGTAGATCGGCGCCGTGCAGCCCTCGATGTAGTGGACGTAGGAGTCCTCGTCGGCGATGATCAGCGTGCGCTCGAACTGGCCCATGTTCTCGGTGTTGATGCGGAAGTAGGCCTGGAGGGGGATCTCGACGCGGACGCCCTTGGGCACGTACACGAACGAGCCGCCCGACCACACGGCCGTGTTCAGCGCCGCGAACTTGTTGTCGCCGGCGGGGATGACGGTGCCGAAGTACTCCTCGAAGAACTCGGGGTGCTCCCGCAGCGCCGTGTCGGTGTCCATGAAGATGACGCCCTGCTGCTCCAGGTCCTCGCGGATCTGGTGGTAGACGACCTCGGACTCGTACTGCGCGGCGACGCCGGCGACGAGGCGCTGGCGCTCGGCCTCGGGGATGCCGAGGCGCTCGTACGTGTTGCGGATCTCCTCGGGGAGGTCCTCCCACGACTGGGCCTGCTTCTCGGTGGAGCGCACGAAGTACTTGATGTTGTCGAAGTCGATCTCGCTGAGGTCGGCGCCCCACGTCGGCATCGGCTTGCGACCGAAGAGCTGGTAGCCCTTCAGTCGGGTCTTGAGCATCCACTCGGGTTCGTTCTTCAGCCCCGAGATGCCGCGCACGACATCCTCGTTGATCCCGCGCTGGGCGAGCGCACCCGCCGCGTCGGCGTCGTGCCAGCCGAACTCGTACTGCCCGAGGCTGTCCAGCTCGGGACGATCGATGAGCACATCAGACATGGTCACACTCTCCTCCGGGCCTCAACGGTGTCATCCGCCCCGGCATTCCGGTCCCTGGGAATATCCCGGGGAAGGATGCCGCTTGCGGGCCCTCTCAAGTGGCGCCGTCCATCGCGCCTAAACTGTCAGGGGAGCACGACGCGTTTCGCGTACGCCTCCCGACCCTTCGATTCTACAGGTTCCGCTCCCCCTTCGGGCAGCCGGGACCACCGCTCCCGCACCCCGCGGAGCACTCTCCCAGGAGGTGAGGAATGGCCGACACGCTCACCGCGCCGCGCCCCGACCGCCGCGGCGTCGCATCCCTATTGCGCCGCCTCCCCGACCGCGTCGGGCGCCTCGCCCGCGTGTTCGCGTGGCTCGCACTGATCAGCAACATCCTCATCGTCGGCACGGGCGGTCTCGTGCGCCTCACCGGCTCGGGAATGGGCTGCGACACGTGGCCCTACTGCACGGGCGGCTCCCTCGTTCCCACCCAGGAGCTCGGCGTGCACGGCCTCATCGAGTTCGGGAACCGCACGCTGACGGGGATCCTCGTCGTCATCGCGCTCGTGGCCTTCCTCGCCGTCGTGCGCACCGGCCGCCGCGACCTGCGCATCCTCACCCTCGCCAACGGCGTGGGCATCATCCTCCAGGCCGTCATCGGCGGCATCGTCGTCTGGCTGCACCTGCCGCCGACGCTGGTCGGCATCCACTTCGTCATCTCCGCCGCCCTGGTGGCCAACGCCGCCGCCCTCGTGGCCCGCGTGTACGCCCCGGGTCGCCCGCGGGTGCGCGTGGTCACGCCCTTCTTCGCGGGCCTGGCCCACGCCACGAGCGCGGCCGTCGCCGTCACGGTGCTGGTCGGCATCCTCCTCACCGGCTCCGGCCCGCACGCCGGCGACGACGAGGCCGCGCGCAACGGCCTTGATCCGGTCCTGTGGCAGCACGTGCACTCCTGGCCGGCCTACGTCACCTTCGCTCTGACGATCGCCCTGCTGATCGCCGCGTGGCGCACGCCCGCGACCCTGCGGCTCCGTCGCTGGGTCGGGCTGCTGCTCGCGGTCGAGGTCGTGCAGATCGCCGTCGGACTGTGGCAGGCGCGCACCGGGCTCCCGATCGTGCTGGTGAACATCCACATGGTGCTCGCCGTCACCCTCGTGGCGGCGATGACCGCCGTGGTGATGCACCTGAAGCAGGATGAGGCGGCGCCCGCCGCGGCCGCGCCGCGTCGCCGGGCCACCGCCGGCGCGCACTGACATCGCATAGGAGACTCATCGCCCGCGCCGAGAGGTCGTCCGGGTGACGGTGCGAGGGTCGTGGAGCCGCTGTCCGCGGCGCCCCACACCCTGAGGAGTTCTCCGCATGAACGTTCGTCCGAGCCTGACCCGCAGCATCCCGTTCTGGATCCTCCTGGTGGCCTCGCTCGCCGTGACCGTCGCCGGTGCGGCGATCGTCGCCACGACGCTGCCCGCCATGATCGCCGGACTCGACGACCAGACCGCCACGGGCGGCCTCGTCTACGGCGGTCAGTCCTGGATCACCATCGGCTCCGGCCTGCTCGCCGCGGGCCTCGTCGGCCTCTTCGTGCTGCTGGCCCTGGCCGCCGCCCGCTCGTTCCTGCCCGTCGCGACGCCGACCGCCGAAGCGGTCGATGTGGCCGACGACGCGGAGCCCGCCGACGACGCCGTGTTCGTGCGCACCGACGAGGTCGTGGCGGACGGCGAGGTCGTACCCGCCCGCGACGAGGTCACCGCCGCGCGCTGACGCCGAGCGACGATGCCGTCGGCCCGGCTGCGCCTCAGAACGGCAGCAGCGGGTCGACGGCGATCGCGACGAACAGCAGCGTCAGGTACGTGATGGACGCGTGGAAGACGCGCATGGGCCGCGGCTCGGTGCCTCGCACGGCCCGCGAGTAGAGCCGGTGCGACTCGTAGAGGAACCAGCCGCCGAAGACGAGCGCCGAGACCGTGTACACGAGCCCCATGGATGCCACGGGGATGAGCAGCAGCGAGCACGCCACCGTCGCCCAGGCGTAGAGGATGACCTGCAGGCCGACCTGGGAGCTGTCGCGCGTGGCGCCCAGCATCGGCACGTCGACCTCGTCGTACTGACGCGCGTACTTCATGGACAGGGGCCAGTAGTGCGGCGGCGTCCACAGGAACACCAGCAGGAAGAGGATCATCGGCGTCCACGACAGCGAGCCGGTGACCGCGGACCAGCCGATGACGACCGGGAAGCATCCCGCGATGCCGCCCCAGACGATGTTCTGCTCGGTGCGCCGCTTGAGGATGATCGTGTAGATCACGACGTAGAAGAAGATGGCCACCGCCGACAGGGCCGCCGCCAGCAAGTTGGTGGTGAGCCAGAGCCAGATGGTGGATGCCACGGCCAGCGTCCACGCGAACACCAGCGCTCCGCGCGGCGAGACCTCGCCGGTCACGAGCGGACGGTTGACCGTGCGCTGCATGTGCGCGTCGATGTCGCGGTCGAGGTACATGTTGAACGCGGCGGCGGAGCCGGCGCTCAGCGATCCTCCGATGACGGTGGCGAGCACGAGCCAGAGCGACGGGAAGCCGCCGTACGCCAGGATCATGACCGGAACGGTCGTGACGAGGAGGAGCTCGAGCACGCGCGGCTTCGTCAGAGCGACGTAGGCGCGGATCGTGCGGCCGAGGGAGCGAGGGGCGGCCGGATGGGCTGCCGAGAGGGTGGAGGCACCCGTAGAGATGTCCATCGCCCCCCGTATCGTGCCGCGTCCCGGTCGTCCTCCAGTCTAAGGCATCGTCACACGACGTCTCGCGCTGTCCAGCCGGGCCGGTGATCTCGCTATGCTGATTCTCAACGCGCGCCCAGTACGCCGACCCCCCTTTTTCCTCGCGAAGAGGGCCGCGGCACGGTCTTCTGAGGCGCTTCCTCGAGAAAGGCGGCCGGGTGTCGGATCTGCAGTGGGATGAAATCGACGAGCGCGCGGTGGATACCGTCCGAGTGCTCGCAGCCGACGCGGTGGAGAAGGTCGGCAACGGCCACCCCGGAACCGCCATGAGCCTGGCGCCCGCCGCCTACCTGCTGTACCAGCGGGTGCTGCGCCACGACCCGTCCGACACGCACTGGCTGGGGCGCGACCGCTTCATCCTGTCGGTGGGGCACTCCTCGCTCACTCAGTACATCCAGCTGTACCTGGGCGGCTTCGGCCTCGAGCTCTCCGACCTCGAGGCGCTCCGCACGTGGGGCTCGAAGACCCCCGGTCACCCGGAGTACGGCCACACCGACGGCGTCGAGATCACCACCGGCCCGCTCGGCCAGGGCCTCGCGTCCGCCGTCGGCTTCGCCTACGCCGCGCGCTTCGAGCGTGGCCTCTTCGACCCGGAGACGCCCGCGGGCCAATCCCCGTTCGACCACCACATCTACGTGATCGCGGGTGACGGCGACCTGCAGGAGGGTGTGACCAGCGAGGCGTCCTCGCTCGCCGGCCACCAGCAGCTCGGCAACCTCATCGCGATCTACGACTCCAACCAGATCTCGATCGAGGACGACACCAACGTCGCCTTCACCGAGGACGTCGCGAAGCGCTACGAGTCCTACGACTGGCACGTCCAGACCGTCGACTGGAAGAAGACCGGCCAGTACGTCGAGGACGTCGCCGAGCTCTACGCCGCCGTCGAGGCCGCCAAGGGCGTGACGGACAAGCCGTCCCTCATCATCCTGAAGACGATCATCGGCTGGCCCTCGCCCGGCAAGCAGAACAGCGGCAAGATCCACGGCTCCGCGCTCGGCGCCGACGAGCTCAAGGCCACCAAGGAGGTGCTCGGCTTCGACCCCGGGCAGAGCTTCGTCGTGGAGGAGAAGGTCATCGAGCGCACCCGCGGGCTCATCGAGCGCGGCGCTCAGGCGCACGCCGAGTGGCAGACCTCGTTCGACGCGTGGGCCGAGGCCAACCCCGAGCGCAAGCAGCTGCTCGACCGCCTCGAGGCCGGCGTCCTCCCCGACGACATCGCCTCGGCGCTCCCCGTCTTCGAGGCGGGCACCGACGTGTCGACCCGCTCCGCGTCGGGCAAGGTCATCAACGCCCTGGCCGCACGTCTGCCCGAGCTCTGGGGAGGATCGGCCGACCTGGCCGAGTCGAACCTCACCACCATCACCGACGCCAAGTCCTTCCTCCCGCCCGAGTGGTCCACCCACGAGTGGTCGGGTGACCCGTACGGACGAGTGCTGCACTTCGGCATCCGCGAGCACGCGATGGGCTCGATCATCAACGGCATCACGCTGCACGGGCCGACCCGCCCGTTCGGCGGCACGTTCCTGATCTTCAGCGACTACATGCGTCCGCCCGTCCGGCTCGCGGCGCTGATGGACATCCCGTCGATCTTCGTGTGGACGCACGACTCGGTGGCCCTCGGCGAGGACGGCCCGACCCACCAGCCCATCGAGCAGCTCGCCTCGCTCCGCGCCATCCCGAACTTCACGGTGGTGCGCCCGGCGGACGCGAACGAGACCGGTGTCGTCTGGCTCGAGATCCTGCGCCGCAACGCCGGTCCCGCCGGCATCGCCCTGACCCGTCAGAACGTGCCGGTCTTCGCGCGCGGCGAGGGTGCGGCATCCGGTGACGAGCTCGCCTCGGCCCACGAGGCCGTCAAGGGCGCGTACGTCCTCGCCGAGGCGCCCGGAGGCACCCCGGACGTGATCCTGATCGCGACCGGCTCCGAGGTGCAGCTCGCCGTGGCCGCGCGCGAGACGCTGGCCGCCGAGGGCATCAACGCCCGCGTCGTCTCGGCGCCCGCTCTGGAGTGGTTCGACGAGCAGGATGCCGCGTACCGCGAGTCCGTCCTGCCGCCCTCCGTGAAGGCCCGTGTCTCGGTCGAGGCGGGCATCGCCCTGCCGTGGCGGGGCCTCGTCGGCGACCACGGCGTCTCGGTCTCGATCGAGCACTTCGGCGCCTCCGCCGACTACAAGACCCTGTTCGAGAAATTCGGCTTCACCGCCGACGCCGTCGTCCAGGCCGCCCGCGACAGCATCGCCGCCGCCCAGCGGTGACGAAGAAGGAAGAAGCGCACGCATGAGCACCCCCACCGCCCAGCTGGCAGCCGCCGGAGTGAGCATCTGGCTCGATGACCTGTCCCGTCAGCGCATCATCACCGGCAACCTGGCCGATCTGATCGCCACCCGCAACGTCACCGGCGTCACCACCAACCCGACGATCTTCGCCGGGGCCCTGGCCAACGGCGAGTCCTACGCCGGTCAGGTGAAGGTCCTCGCCGAGCGCGGCGCCTCCACCGACGAGGCGATCTTCGAGATCACCACCGACGACGTCCGCGCGGCGTCGGACGTCTTCCAGCCGGTATTCGCAGCCACCGACGGCGTCGACGGACGCGTGTCGATCGAGGTCTCCCCCGATCTCGCCCACGACACCGAGGCGACCATCGCCGAGGCGAAGAAGCTGGCCGCCGCCGTCGACCGCCCGAACGCGCTGATCAAGATCCCGGCGACCAAGGCGGGACTGCCGGCGATCACCGAGGTCATCGGCGCGGGCATCTCCGTCAACGTCACGCTGATCTTCAGCCTCGAGCGCTACGGCGAGGTGATCGACGCGTACCTCGCCGGCGTGGAGAAGGCGAAGGCCGCGGGTCACGACATCTCGACCCTGCAGTCCGTCGCCTCGTTCTTCGTCTCGCGCGTCGACACCGAGGTCGACAAGCGCCTCGCCGCCATCGGCACCCCCGAGGCGAAGGCGCTCACGTCCAAGGCCGGAATCGCGAACGCGCGCCTCGCCTACGAGCTGTTCGAGCAGCGCTTCGCCGACGACCGGGCGAAAGAGCTGCTCGCCGCGGGCGCCACCGTCCAGCGTCCGCTGTGGGCGTCGACCGGTGTGAAGGACCCGAACCTCCCCGACACGCTCTACGTCACCGAGCTCGTCGCACCCGGCACGGTGAACACCATGCCCGAGAAGACGCTGCAGGCGACGTTCGACCACGGCGTGCTCGAGGGCGACACC
The DNA here is from genome assembly GCF_003991875.1 of Microbacterium lemovicicum. NCBI lineage: Bacteria > Bacillati > Actinomycetota > Actinomycetes > Micrococcales > Microbacteriaceae > Microbacterium > Microbacterium lemovicicum. The sequence continues at coordinate 1,322,783 of NZ_CP031423.1, read as the reverse complement.
ATCACCGGCAACTACGCCGACGCCCACGCGGTGTTCGATCAGCTGGCCGCCGTCGGCGTCGACTTCGCCGACGTGACCCAGGTGCTCGAGGACGAGGGCGTCGAGAAGTTCATCGCCTCCTGGCACGAGCTGCAGGAGACCGTCTCGACGGCCCTGAAGTCCTCGCTCCAGGGCGACGCATGACGTTCGACATCCGTCTGACCGGCCGTGCGAAGGCCGTGGTGGAGGAGACTCTGCCCGGCCTCGTCGCGGGCATGGTCGCCTCCGGACTCACGGCGGGCGACCCCACCCTGTGGGGCGCCGCCGCCGAGGACGAGGCCTCCCGCCGACTCGGCTGGCTGCAGGCCGTGTCGGTGTCCCGTCCTCTCGTGCCGGAGATCGAGGCGCTCCGCGCCGAGCTGGTCGCCGCGGGGCTCACCCGCGTCGTGCTGGCGGGCATGGGCGGGTCGTCGCTCGCGCCGGAGGTGATCGCCCAGACCGCGGGCGTGCCGCTGCTCATCCTCGACTCCACGGCACCCGGCCAGGTGCTGAGCGCCATCGACGGCGACCCGGAGACGGGCGGTCTGGACCGGACGGTCCTGGTCGTCTCGTCGAAGTCCGGCTCCACCGTCGAGACCGATTCCGCCCGCCGGGCCTTCGAGGCCGCCTTCCGCGACGTCGGCATCGACCCGGTGCAGCGCATCGTCGTGGTGACCGATCCCGGATCCCCGCTGGAGGAGTCCGCTCGCGAAGCCGGGTACCGCGTCTTCACCGCCGACCCGACGGTCGGCGGCCGCTACTCCGCACTCACGGCCTTCGGGCTCGTGCCCGCCGGCCTCGCCGGCGTCGACATCTCCGAGCTGCTCGACGAGGCCGACGCCACCCTGCTCGAGGTCGCCATCGACAGCCCGGAGAACCCCGCGCTCGTCCTGGCGTCCGCGATCGCCGCCGGCACCCCGCGCCGCGACAAGCTGGGTCTCGTCAGCGACGGCACGCACATCGTCGGGCTGCCGGACTGGATCGAGCAGCTCGTGGCGGAGTCCACGGGCAAGGGCGGCACCGGCATCCTGCCCGTCGTCCTGCTCCCGGTGTCCCCCGAGCTCGATACGCGACCCGCCGACCTCCAGGTCGTGCGCTTCGTCGACGAGGCCGGGCGCTTCCACCTGTTCGAGCGGCACGACGACGAGGTGCTGGTCAGCGGCTCGCTCGGCGCGCAGTTCATCGTGTGGGAGTACGCCACCGCCATCGCGGGGCGCATCCTCGGGATCGACCCCTTCGACCAGCCTGACGTCGAGTCGGCCAAGACCGCGACCCGCGGGCTGCTGGAGTCGCGTCCCGAGACCTCGGCTCCCGCGTTCACCGCCGACGGCGTCGAGGTGCGGGTCAGCGATCCCGCCCTCGCCACGGGCGGCACGGTGGCCGCGGCGCTGGACGCGCTGTGGCAGCGCGTTCCCGCCGACGGCTACGTCGCCGTGCAGGCCTACGTCGACCGGCAGTCACTCCCGCAGCTCCAGGGTCTCCGCGAGCTCATCGCGGCCGACTCCGGCCGGCCCACCACGTTCGGCTGGGGGCCGCGCTTCCTCCATTCGACCGGGCAGTATCACAAGGGCGGTCCCGCCAACGGCGTGTTCGTCCAGATCCTCGAGAGCACCGACGTCGACCTGGAGATCCCCGGTCGACCGTTCACCTTCGGCCAGCTGATCGCGGCGCAGGCCGCCGGCGACGCCGCGGTGCTCGCGGCCCACGGCCGTCCCGTGCTGACCATCACCCTCACCGATCCCCAGCCCGAAGTGCTCGCACTCTTCGAGGCCGCACAGTAGGAGTCCGATGACCGTCCAGATCTCGCGCGGGCACAACCCGCTGCGCGACCCCGAAGACGGACGCCTCAACCGCATCGCCGGTCCGAGCGCGCTCGTCATCTTCGGCGTCACGGGAGACCTCTCCCGCAAGAAGCTCATGCCCGCCGTCTACGATCTGGCGAACCGCGGCCTGCTGCCGCCCGGCTTCGCGCTGGTGGGGTTCGCGCGCCGCGACTGGGAGGACCAGGACTTCGCCCAGGTCGTCTACGACGCGGTCCGCGAGCACGCGCGCACGGAGTTCCGCGAGGACACGTGGCGTCAGCTGCTCCAGGGCATCCGATTCGTGCAGGGCACCTTCGACGACCCGGAGTCGTTCGCGCGCCTGCGCGAGACCGTCGACGCCCTGGACGTGGAGCGCGGCACGATGGGCAATCACGCGTACTACCTGTCGATCCCCCCCAAGGACTTCCCGATCGTCGCGAAGCAGCTGAAGGATTCGGGTCTGGTGGGCGAGGACGCGGGCGACGACGACTGCTGGCGCCGCGTGGTGATCGAGAAGCCCTTCGGACACGACCTCGACTCGGCGCGCGCGCTCAACGACGCGCTGCGCTCGGCCTTCCCGACGGACTCGATCTTCCGGATCGACCACTACCTCGGCAAGGAGACGGTGCAGAACATCCTCGCGCTGCGCTTCGCCAACGAGCTGTACGAGCCGCTCTGGAACCGCAACTACGTCGACCACGTGCAGATCACGATGGCCGAGGACATCGGCGTCGGGGGCCGTGCGGGCTACTACGACGGGATCGGCGCCGCGCGCGACGTCATCCAGAACCACCTCCTGCAGCTGATGGCGCTCACCGCGATGGAGGAGCCGATCAGCTTCAACGCGAAGGACCTCCGCGCCGAGAAGGAGAAGGTTCTCGCCGCCGTGCGGCTGCCGGAGGACCTCTCCCTGGCCACCGCCCGCGGGCAGTACGCCGGCGGGTGGCAGGGCGGCGAGCATGTGCTCGGCTTCCTCGAGGAGGACGGGATGAAGCCCGACTCCACGACGGAGACCTACGCGGCCGTCAAGCTCGAGGTGAACACGCGCCGATGGGCCGACGTGCCCTTCTACCTGCGCACGGGTAAGCGCCTCGGCCGTCGCGTGACCGAGATCGCCGTCGTGTTCAAGCGCGCGCCGCAGCTGCTGTTCGGTCGCAGCCAGACCGAGGAGCTCGGCCAGAACGCGCTCGTGATCCGCGTGCAGCCCGACGAGGGCGTCACGATCCGCTTCGGCTCCAAGGTCCCCGGCGTCGGCACGCAGGTGCGCGACGTCACGATGGACTTCGGCTACGGCCACGCGTTCACCGAGGCGAGCCCCGAGGCCTACGAGCGTCTCATCCTCGATGTCCTCCTCGGTGACCCGCCGCTGTTCCCCCGTCACGAGGAGGTCGAGCTCTCGTGGAAGATCCTCGACCCCATCGAGGACTTCTGGGCCGAGCAGGGCGGCCCGCTGGAGCAGTACGCCCCCGGCTCGTGGGGTCCGGCATCCGCCGACGAACTGCTCGCCCGTGACGGAAGAACCTGGAGACGTCCGTGATCATCGAACTGCCCGACACCAACGTCAGCAAGATCTCCCGCGCGCTGGTCAACGTGCGCGAGGAGGGCGGCGCCGTCGCCCTCGGTCGTGTGCTGACGCTCATCATCGCCACCCGGCGCGGGCTCGAGGAGCAGGTCATCGAGGCGGCGAACGACGCCTCGCGCGAGCACCCGATGCGCGTCATCGTGCTGATCGTCAACGGCGGCGACGGAGACGACGCCGACGCCCGCCTGGACGCGCAGATCCGCGTGGGCGGTGACGCCGGCGCCAGCGAGGTCGTGGTGCTGCGCGCGTTCGGCGCCGCGGGGTCCAACCCGGAGAGCCTCGTCACCGGACTCCTGCTGCCCGACGCGCCTGTCGTGGCCTGGTGGCCCGGCGACGCCCCGCCGATGCGCGCAGAGTCTCCGATCGGCCGCATCGCGCAGCGACGGATCACGGACGCCTCGACGCAGGACGACCCCGCGTCCTGGATCGCCGGCCTCGGCGAGAGCTACGCGCCCGGCGACACCGACTTCGCGTGGACGCGGCTCACCCGCTGGCGCGAGCAGCTCGCGGCTGTCCTCGACCAGCCGCCGTACGAGGAGGTCACCGCCGTCGAGGTGCGCGGCGCCTCCGACTCCCCGTCCACGGCGCTCCTCGCGGCGTGGCTGCGTCTGAAGCTCGACGTGCCGGTGGCGTACTCCTATCTGTCGGCCGACGAGTGGCCGCACGGCATCAAGTCGGTGCGCATGACGCGAGCCGGCGGAGATATCGTGCTGGAGCGTCCGACCCCGGGGATGGCGGTGCTCACGCAGCCCGGTCAGCCCAGTCACGACCTCGCTTTCCCCCGTCGCACCCTGCGGGAGTGCCTGGCCGAGGAGCTGCGCAGGCTCGATCCGGACGTCCTGTATGGTCGAGTGATCACCGAGGGCTGGTCGCTCTTGGACCCGCCGGAGGCAACGGAGACGAATGGCTGAGTTCTTCACCGAGAAGCGGGTCGTGATCAGTCCCGACACCGATCACCTCGCGGATTCGGTCGCCTCGCGCTTCCTCAGCCGGGTCTACAAGCGCAGCGAAGCCGGCGAGACGGTGCACGTCTCCCTGACCGGCGGCACGATGGGCACCGCGGTGCTGCGCGCCGCGGCCGCCCGGCCGAAGGCGTCGAAGATCGACTGGTCGCGCGTGCACTTCTGGTGGAGCGACGAGCGTTTCGTCGCGCAGGATTCCGACGACCGCAACGAGAAGCAGGCCCGCGAGGCCTTCCTCGACGGCCTCGACATCCCCGCAGCGAACATCCACGCGATGGCGTCGACCGACAGCGGCCTGGATCTGGATGCCGCGGCCTCCGCCTACGCCGAGGAGCTGGCGGCCTTCGCCCCGGCCGACCGCGCCGACAGCGGCCCCTGGCCGTCGTTCGACATCTGCTTGCTGGGCGTGGGCCCCGACGGCCACATCGCCTCGCTGTTCCCCGACCGGCCGGAGATCTCGCTCGTCGACGTCTCCACCGTCGCGGTGCGGGACTCCCCCAAGCCGCCGCCGGATCGCATCTCGGTCACCCGGCCGGTGATCAACTCGTCGCAGCGCGTGTGGATGGTGCTCGCCGGAGCCGACAAGGCCTCTGCGCTCGGACTGGCCCTCGCCGGAGCGAGCTACCTGAGCGTCCCCGCCGCCGGCGCGAAGGGCCGTCGGCGGACGGTGCTCTTCGTCGACGACGCCGCCGCCGCACAGGTCCCGCAGGAGCTCATCGACCGCGACTACTGAGCCGGACGACCGCACCGGACAGCAAAGGGAGAAGCGGATGCCGAGGCATCCGCTTCTCCCTTTTCGTCGTGTGCGCGCGGTCAGCCCTGACCGCGGCGCTCGCGCAGCTGCTGCAGTGCGTCGTCGAGGAGGTCGGTGGCTTCCTTCTCGGTACGGCGCTCCTTCACGTAGGCCAGGTGCGTCTTGTACGGCTCCGTCTTGGCGACGGCCGGCGGGTTCTCGCGGTCGCGACCGGCGGGAAGCCCGGAGTGCGGGGAGTCGATCGTCTCGGGGATCTCCTCGTCGGCGATGCCGGCGGCGAAGTGGCGGACGGTCTCGTTGCCCAGGGCGTCCCAGTAGGAGATGGCGACGCGGTCGGCGTGGAAGCCGTGGTCCTGCTCGCCCATGGGTCCTGCACCGACGCGGGTGCCGCGGATCGCGTTTCCTCCTGTGGCCATGTCAGATCCCCTGGAATTTGGTGATGAGGCCGAGGGCCACGATGGACAGGAACCACGCGAGTGCGAGGATCACGGTGAAGCGATTGAGGTTGCGCTCGGCGAGGCCCGAAGAGCCCATCGCCGAGGTCATGCCGCCGCCGAACATGTCGGAGAGGCCGCCACCGCGGCCCTTGTGCAGCAGGATGAGGAGCGTCAGCAGGAGGCTCGTGATGCCGAGCAGCACCTGCAGGACGAACTGGAGGATGTCCACAGTCGTTGAAGCCTTTCACCGCGGTCCGATGGACCGCACAAGCCTCGAGTATACCGGCTGACACGATTCCGCCCCGCTCGCCGCAACGGGCGGCGGGCGGGGCGGACGGTGTCGTCAGACGCCGACGTGCTTCTGGAAGCGGATGATGGCGGCGAACTCGTCGACGACGAGGCTCGCGCCGCCCACGAGGGCGCCGTCCACATCGGGTTCGCGCATGAAGCTCGCGATGTTCGCGGACTTCACCGAGCCGCCGTAGAGCACGCGGGTGCGCGCGGCGGCGTCGGCCCCGAGGGACTCCCCCACCACCGCGCGGAGCTTCGCGCAGACGTCCTGTGCCTGGTCGGGCGTCGCGGCCTTGCCGGAGCCGATGGCCCAGACCGGCTCGTACGCCACCACGATGTCCGCGTCGGCGGGGACGCCTTCGAGTGCGACCCTGAGCTGGCCGACGGGCACGGCGCTCGCGCCGAACTCCTCGAGGTCGTCGGCGGTCTCACCGACGCAGATCACCGGCACGAGCCCGTAACGCAGCGCCGCCTGCACCTTGGCGGCGACGATCTCGTCGCTCTCCTGGTGGTACTCGCGACGCTCGGAGTGCCCGATGATCACGTAGCGGCAGTCGAGCTTCGCGAGGAACTGTCCCGAGACCTCGCCGGTGTACGCGCCGGAGTCCTTCGTGGAGAGGTCCTGGCCGCCGAGCGAGAACGGGATCTTGTCGGCGTCGATCAGCGTCTGGACGGTGCGGATGTCGGTGAACGGGGGGAAGATCCCGACCTCGACCGAGCCGTCCTCGTGCTTGGCGTCCTTCAGCGTCCACTGCAGCTTCTGCACGAACGCGACGGCCTGGAGGTGATCCAGGTTCATCTTCCAGTTGCCGGCGATGAACGGGGTGCGCGCGGCGCCGCCCGTCGATTCCTGCGTCACTGCGACCATCCGAGGACCTCCAGTCCGGGGAGCTTCTTGCCCTCGAGGAACTCCAGGCTCGCTCCGCCGCCCGTCGAGATGTGTCCGAATTGGTCGTCGGTGAAGCCGAGCTGGCGCACTGCCGCCGCCGAGTCGCCGCCGCCGACGACCGACAGGCCGTCGACCTCGGTGAGCGCCTGGGCGACGGAGCGCGTGCCGTGCGCGAAGTCGGCGAACTCGAACACGCCCATCGGGCCGTTCCAGAACACCGTGCTGCTCGAGCGGATGACGTCCGCGAACTGCTCCGCGGTGCGGGGGCCGATGTCGAGCCCCAGACCGTCCGCACCGGCAGGGGTGTCCTCGAGTCCGTCGACGTCGGCCGTCACATGCGCCGCGTCGGCGGAGAAGGATGCCGCCACCTCGGCGTCCACGGGGAGCACGAGCTCGACGCCGCGCTCCTGTGCGGTCGCGATGTAGCCGCGCACGCGCTCGAGCTGGTCCTCCTCCAGGAGGCTCTTGCCGACGGCGTGGCCCTGCGCCTTGAGGAAGGTGAACATCATGCCGCCCCCGATGAGGAGGCGGTCGACGCGCGGGAGCAGGTGCTCGATGACACCGAGCTTGTCGCTGACCTTCGAGCCGCCGAGCACGACCGTGTACGGCCGCTCGGGGTTCTCGGTGAGACGGTCCAGGACGTCGAGCTCGGTGGCGATGAGCAGGCCTGCTGCGGACGGCAGCAGCTCGGCGAGCTCGTAGACGCTCGCCTGCTTCCGGTGGACGACACCGAATCCGTCCGACACCAGGACGTCACCCAGGGCGGCGAGCTGCTGCGCGAAGGCCCGGCGCTCCGCATCGTCCTTGGACGTCTCGCCCGCGTTGAAGCGCAGGTTCTCCAGCACCGCGACGTCGCCGTCCGCGAGGCCGTCGACGGTCTCGCGGGCGGACTCGCCCACGGTGTCACGGGCGAAGGCGACCGGCGAGCCCAGCAGCTCGGAGAGCCGCTCGGCGACGGGAGCCAGGCTGTAGCGGTCGTCGGGTGCGCCGTCGGGTCGTCCCAGGTGGGAGCAGACGACGACGCGCGCGCCCTGGTCGATGAGGGCGTTCAGCGTGGGGAGCGTGGCCCGCACACGGCCGTCGTCCGTGATGACCGCGTCCTTGAGGGGGACGTTGAGGTCAGCACGGACGATGACGCGCTTGCCGGCCAGCGAACCCAGGGTGTCGAGGGTGCGCAGGGCCATGGCCGGGCTCAGAGACGCTCGGCGACGTACTCGGTCAGGTCGACGAGACGGTTGGAGTAGCCCCACTCGTTGTCGTACCAGGCGGAGACCTTGACCAGGTTGCCGCTGACGTTGGTCAGCTCCGAGTCGAAGATCGACGAGTGCGGGTTGCCCTGGATGTCGCTCGAGACGATCGGGTCCTCGGTGTACTGCAGGTAGCCGGCGAGGCGACCGTCGGCGGCGGCCTCCTTGTAGGCGGCGTTGACCTGGTCGACGGTGAGGCCCTCGGCGGGCGTCACGATGGTGAGGTCGACGATCGAGCCGGTGGGCACGGGAACGCGGTACGAGGAGCCGCTGAGCTTGCCGTTGAGCTCGGGGAGCACGTGGCCGATGGCCTTCGCGGCACCGGTCGAGGCGGGGACGATGTTGATCGCGGCACCGCGGGCGCGACGGAGGTCGCTGTGCGGGCCGTCCTGGAGGTTCTGGTCGGCCGTGTAGGCGTGCGCGGTCATCATGAAGCCGCGCTCGATGCCGAAGGCGTCGTTGAAGACCTTGGCCAGCGGTGCGAGGCAGTTGGTCGTGCACGAGGCGTTGGAGATGATGACGTGGTTCTCGGGGTCGTAGTCGCCCTCGTTGACACCCATCACCACGGTGACGTCGTCACCGGTGGCCGGAGCCGAGATGAGCACCTTCTTGGCGCCGCCGGCGATGTGCTTCTTGGCGTCCTCCGCCTTCGTGAAGCGACCGGTGGACTCGATGACCACGTCGACGCCGAGCTCCCCCCAGGGGAGGTTGGCCGGGTCGCGCTCTTCGAAGACCTTGATGGTCTTGCCGCCGACGGTGATGGAGTCCTCGTCGTAGGTCACCTCTTCGGCGAGCGGTCCGCCCACCGAGTCGTACTTGAGCAGGTGCGCGAGCGTCTTGTTGTCGGTGAGGTCGTTCACCGCCACGATGTCGAGGTCCGCGCCCTGCGCGAGCGCGGCGCGGAGGTAGTTGCGTCCGATACGGCCGAAGCCGTTGATTCCGATCTTGACAGTCACGGAAGATCTCCTGATGTGTCGTGCGCGAGAGCGCGGTTGTTGCGGGTGGATCGCGAAGGACAACGGCGTCCCGGCGGGCGATCCCGCCGGGACGCCCGCTGTTGCTATGACAGTACCAGCAGGCCCGAAGTCTTCTCACGGGCGGTGGTGAAGCGCTGCGCCACGTTGGCCCAGTCGGCGATGTTCCAGACCGCCTTGACGTAGTCCGCCTTGACGTTGAGGTAGTCGAGGTAGAACGCGTGCTCCCACATGTCGAGCTGGAAGATCGGCACGGTGCCCTGAGCGGTGTTGGACTGCTGGTCGAACAGCTGCTGGATGATCAGCTGCTGGCCGATCGAGTCCCAGCTGAGCACGGCCCAGCCGGAGCCCTGGATGCCGGTGGCGGCGGCGGTGAAGTGCGCCTGGAACTTGGCGAAGCCGCCGAAGTACTCCTGGATCGCCGCGGCCAGCTCGCCCTCGGGCTCGCCTCCGCCGTTGGGCGACAGGTTCGTCCAGAAGATCGAGTGGTTGACGTGGCCGCCGAGGTTGAAGGCCAGGTCCTTCTCCAGCTTGTTGACGTTCGCGAGGTCGCCGCTGTCACGGGCCTCCGCGAGCTTCTCGAGCGCGGTGTTCGCGCCGTCGACGTACGTCTTGTGGTGCTTGTCATGGTGGAGTTCCATGATCTTCGCGCTGATGTGCGGCTCGAGCGCGGCGTAGTCGTAGGGGAGGTCGGGCAGCGTGTAGATCGCCATGTTCTCTTCTTCCGGTCGGCGCCGGGCCGAGGCTCCTCGGCGCGGCGAGGGTGACGTGTTCATCCTAGTGAGGGGCAACGCGGTGGAGCAGGGGTTGCTTCCCCGCATGACGGGCGATATCGGACGCCGCGGCGTCCGCCCGCCCGGAGGTCTCAGTCCTCGACACCCACCGGCACGGCCGACTCGGTGTCGGGCACGCCGTCCTGCTCGGCCTTCTTGTCGGCCATGGCCAGGAGGCGCCGGATGCGGCCGGCCACGGCGTCCTTGGTCAGCGGAGGGTCGGCGTGGTGGCCGAGCTCGTCGAGGCTGGCATCGCGGTGCGCGAGGCGCAGATCGCCGGCCTCCTTCAGGTGGTCGGGCACCTCGTCGCCGAGGATCTCGAGCGCGCGCTCGACGCGGGCGCAGGCGGCGACGGCGGCCTGGGCGGAGCGGCGCAGGTTCGCGTCGTCGAAGTTGACGAGCCGATTCACCCCGGCGCGCACCTCGCGCCGCTGGCGGAGCTGATCCCACTCGCCGGCGGTGCGCTTCGCGCCCATCTCGGCGAGCGTCTGGCGGATGGCCTCGCCGTCGCGGACGACGACGCGCGGCACGCCGCGCACCTCGCGCGCCTTGGCGGGGATGCCCAGCCGGTGGGCGGCCCCGACGAGGGCCATGGCGGCCTCGGGCGACGGGCACGCGATCTCGAGCGCGGCGGAGCGCCCGGGCTCACTCAGGGAGCCGGACGCGAGGAACGCACCGCGCCAGACGGCGGACAGATCGCCGCGCGAGCCGGTCGTCAGCTTGTTCGGGAGGCCGCGCACGGGGCGGCGGCGCTGGTCGAGGAGGCCCGTCTGCCGGGCGAGGGTCTCACCGCCCTCGATGACGCGCACGGCGTAGTGGCTGCCGCTGCGCTGGCCGGAACCCTGCACGTGCACGAGCTCGGGGCGCACGCCGTACAACTCCATCAGGTCGCGTGCGGTGCGCCGGGCGAGGGCGTCGGAGTCGAGCTCCGCCTCCACCGCGACGCGGTTGGCGATGGAGTGCAGCCCTCCCGAGAAGCGCAGGAGGGAGGTCAGTTCGGCGACCCGGGCGGTGGGCCGCAGGTCGCGGACGGCCATGAGCTCGGCCTTCACGTCGGCGGTCAGCGGCACGGGACTCCTCAAGTCTCAGATGGGCATGGGGCGAGACGACTCGGGGTCGGAACGAGGGTCCAGCCTACTCGCGACCGAGGTCGCGGTGTGTCACGCGGACCGCCACGCCCGGCTGCGACGACAGGCGCTCGGCGAGTTCGCCGGCCGTCACGACGGAGCGGTGCTTTCCGCCCGTGCACCCCACCGCGATCACCGAGTGCCGCTTGTTCTCGCGCTGGTATCCCGCGAGCACGGGCGTGAGTGCGCTCGCATAGGCGTCGATGAACTCGGTCGCGCCCGGCTGTGCGAGCACGAACTCCTGCACCGCGGCATCCTGGCCCGTCAGGGGACGCAGCGCCTCGTTCCAGAAGGGATTCGGCAGGAACCGCATGTCGGCGACCATGTCGACGTCGGTGGGCAGACCGTACTTGAAGCCGAAGCTCATGATGGTGACCGTGTGCCGGGCGGCTCCCTCCTCGGAGAAGAGCTCGACGATGCGCGACGAGAGCTGGTGCACGTTCAGCGCCGAGGTGTCCACGAGCACGTCCGCGCCCTCGCGCACGGGGGCCAGGCGCTGCCGCTCTCGGCGGATGCCGTCGAGGATCGTGCCGTCGCCCTGGAGCGGGTGCGGGCGGCGCACCGACTCGAAGCGGCGGACGAGCGCGTCGTCGGAGGCGTCGAGGAAGAGCACGCGCAGCTGCCGCGCGTCGCGCAGGGCCCGCGTCACGGCGGGCAGCTCGGTGAAGAGGTCGCGCCCGCGGACGTCCACCACGACCGCCACGCGCGGCACGGCGCCGCCGGCGAGCTCGGTCAGCTCCAGCAGCGGCTTCAGCATGCGCGGCGGGAGGTTGTCGACGACGTACCAATCGAGGTCCTCGAGCGCGTTGGCGGCCGTGGAGCGACCCGCTCCCGACATGCCCGTGACGATCAGCACCTCACCCGGCTGCCGGTCCTCCGCCTCGCTCATGTGTCCCCCGTCTTCTCCCCCAGCCTACCCACCCGCCGGAGGACCGACTCATCCCTCCGACAGATGGGCGTGCACGGTCGCCGCCAGCTTGGGGCCGATGCCCGGCAGCTCGGCGATCTGCTCGGGCGTCGCCTCGCGCAGCGCCGAGACCGAGCCGAAGTGGCGCAGCAGCGCCTTGATGCGGGTGTCTCCGAGACCGGGCACCTCCGCCAGGACGCTGGAGATGTCACGCTTGCGCCGCCGCCGCTGGTGGGTGATGGCGAAGCGGTGCGCCTCGTCTCGCAGCCGCTGCAGCAGGTACAGCGCCTCACTCGTCCGGGGCAGGATCACCGGGTACTCCTCCCCCGGCATCCACACCTCCTCGAGTCGCTTCGCGATGCCGCACAGGGCGATCTCGGAGTGCCCGGCGTCTGCGAGGGCGCGCGCCGCGGCCTCCACCTGGGGTTTGCCGCCGTCGACGACGAGAAGCTGCGGCCGGTAGGCGAAGCGCGGCTTCTTGCGCGTGGTGACGACCTCGCCGTCGGAGACGCCGGCGGCCAGGACCGCCTCGACATCGGGCAGCTCCTCCCCCTCCTCGGGCCGGTCGAGGTAGGCGAGACGCCGTGTGAGCACCTGGTAGAGCGAGTCGGTGTCGTCGGTCGTCTCGGGCACGCCGAAGGAGCGGTACTGGTCCTTGCGCGGCAGGCCGTCCTCGAACACCACCATCGACGCGACGACGTTCGTGCCGCTGAGGTGCGAGACGTCGAAGCACTCGATGCGCAGCGGCGCCTCGGCCAGGTCGAGCGCCTCCTGGAGGTCGGTGAGCGCCTGTGAGCGGGCGACGTAGTCGCTGGTGCGCCGCGTCTTGTGGAGCATCAGCGCCTGCTGGGCGTTGAGGTTCGCGGTCTTCATCAGGTCGGCCTTGCGCCCGCGCTGCGCCACCTGGATCGACACGGGCCGCTCGCGGCGGTCGCGCAGCCACTGCTCGAGATCCGCCGCGTCGTCGGGCAGCGTGGGCACGAGCACCTGCCGGGGGATGTCCGCGGCCGCGGCATCCCCGTACGCCCGCTGCAGCACCTGGTCGACGAGGTCGGCCCCGGCGATGTCGAGCTCCTTGTCGATGGTCGTGGCCCGCACACCGCGCACGCGGCCGCCGCGGATCACGAAGTGCTGCACGGCGGCCGACAGCTCGTCCTCCGCGATGCCGAAGACGTCGGCGTCGGTATCGGGGGCCAGCACCAGCGCGCTGCGCTTGAGGACCGCGTCGATGGCCTGGAGCCGGTCGCGGTAGGTCGCGGCGGCCTCGTAGTCCATCGCCGCCGAGGCCTCCTTCATCCGTGCCGTCAGGGCGCGGGCGAACCGCTCGTCGCCGCCGGACATGAAGGAGATGAAGTCGTCGACGATCGCGCGGTGCTCGTCGATCGTGACCTTCATCGAGCAGGGTCCGCCGCAGCGTCCGATCTGCCCGGGGAAGCACGGGCGGCCCGACTGCATGGCCTTCTTGTACGACGCGTCGCTGCAGGTGCGGATCGGGAAGACCTTGATCATCAGGTCGATGGTGTCGTGCACCGCCCATACCTTCGGGTACGGGCCGAAGTACTTGGCACCCTTGATGCGGTGGTTGCGCGTGACGATGACCCGGGGGGCCTCGTCGGCGAGGGTGATCGCCATGAAGGGGTAGGACTTGTCATCGCGGTAGCGGACGTTGAACGGCGGATCGAACTCCTTGATCCACATGTACTCCAGCTGGAGCGAATCCACGTCGCTGTCGACGACGGTCCATTCGACGGATGCCGCGGTGGTCACCATCCGGCGGGTGCGCTCGTGCAGCGACCGCAGCGGGGCGAAGTAGTTCGACAGCCGGGCGCGCAGATTCTTCGCCTTGCCGACGTAGAGCACGCGCCCGTCGGCGTCGCGGAAGCGGTAGACGCCCGGATTGGTGGGGATCTCCCCCGGCTTCGGGCGGTACGAGAGCTGTGCGGCCACGCTCAGCCCGCCTTGCGGACCGCCTGGCCGCCGCCCAGCACCTCGGCGAGGAACCCGCCGGTGTGGCTCGCCTCGACCCGCGCGACCTGCTCGGGCGTGCCGGTGGCGATGACCTGCCCGCCGCCGGCGCCACCCTCGGGGCCGAGGTCGATTATCCAGTCGGACGACTTGATGACGTCGAGGTTGTGCTCGATGACGATGACCGTGTTGCCCTTGTCGACCAGGCCGTTGAGGACCTCGAGCAGGCGCCGGACGTCCTCGAAGTGCAGGCCGGTGGTCGGCTCGTCGAGCACGTAGATGCTGCGGCCGTTGCTGCGGCGCTGGAGCTCGGTGGCGAGCTTGACGCGCTGCGCCTCGCCGCCCGACAGGGTCGTGGCCGACTGGCCGAGGCGGACGTAGCCGAGACCGACGTCGACGAGGGTCCGCAGGTAGCGGTGGATCGCCTGGATGGGCTCGAAGAAGTCCGCGGCCTCCTCGATCGGCATCTCGAGCACCTCGGCGATGTTCTTGCCCTTGTAGTGCACGGCGAGCGTGTCGCGGTTGTACCGCTTGCCGTGGCACACCTCGCAGTCGACGTACACGTCGGGGAGGAAGTTCATCTCGATCTTGATCGTGCCGTCGCCCGAGCACGCCTCGCAGCGGCCGCCCTTGACGTTGAAGCTGAAGCGTCCGGGCTGGTAGCCGCGGACCTTCGCCTCGGGGGTGTCGCTGAAGAGGGTGCGGATGCGGTCGAAGACGCCGGTGTACGTGGCGGGGTTCGAGCGCGGCGTGCGGCCGATCGGGCCCTGGTCGACGTGCACGACCTTGTCGAGCTCGTCGGTGCCCGTGACGCGGGTGTGCTTGCCCGGCACTCGGCGGGCGCCGTTGAGGCGCGACGCCAACACCTCGTACAGGATGTCGTTGACGAGGGAGGACTTGCCCGATCCGCTCACTCCGGTGACAGACGTGAGCACGCCGAGCGGGAAGTCGACGGTGACGTTGCGGAGGTTGTTGGCGCGCGCGCCGACCACCGTGATCTTGCGGCTCTTGTCGATGCGCCGGCGCTTCTTCGGAGTCGGGATCTCGCGGCGCCCGGTGAGGTAGTCGGCGGTGAGCGACTCCCGCTCGGTCAGGAGGGAGTCCATGGGCCCGGAGTGCACGACGCTGCCGCCGTTCACGCCCGCCCGGGGTCCGATGTCGACCACCCAGTCGGACGCCTGGATCGTCTCCTCGTCGTGCTCGACGACGATCAGGGTGTTGCCGAGGTCGCGGAGGGTGACCAGCGTCTGGATGAGACGGCGGTTGTCGCGCTGGTGCAGGCCGATCGACGGCTCGTCGAGCACGTACAGCACGCCGGTGAGACCGGAGCCGATCTGTGTCGCGAGGCGGATGCGCTGGGCCTCGCCACCTGACAGCGAGCCGGCGGAGCGTCCGAGGTTGAGGTAGGTGAGCCCGACCTGGATGAGGAAGTCGAGACGCGCGCGGATCTCGCGCAGCACCTGCGCGGCGATCTTCGCCTCGCGGTCGCTGAGCTGCAGCTGCGCGAACCATTCCTGCGCGTCGGCCAGGCTGAGACGCGAGGCGTCGGCGATGGAGTGCCCGTGCACGAGCACGGCGAGCACCTCGGGCTTGAGGCGCGCGCCGTCGCAGACGGGGCACGGCACCTCGCGCAGATACTCCGACCAGCGCTGGCGCTGAGAGTCGGTCTCGGCCTGCGTGTACTGCCGCTCGATGTAGGGCACCACGCCCTCGAACCCGGAGGCGTAGCGCATCTCGCGCCCGTACCGGTTCTTCCACTTGACGGTGACCTTGTAGTTCTCGCCGCGCAGCACGGCCTCGCGCACGTCGCTCGGGAGCATCCGCCACGGGGTGTCCAGCGAGAAGTTCAGGTCGCGCGCCAGTCCCTCGAGGAGGCGCTCGTAGTACTGGAAGAGCCCCTTGCCCTGGGTCGTCCACGGGATCAGCACGCCTTCGCGGATGGAGGCGTCCTCGTCGCCGAGCATGAGGTCGGGGTCGACCGACATGCGGGTGCCGAGGCCCGAGCAGGCCGGGCAGGCGCCGAAGGGCGCGTTGAACGAGAAGGTGCGCGGCTCGATCTCGGTCAGCTGCAGCGGGTGCCCGTTCGGGCAGGCGAGCCTCTCGGAGAAGCTCTGCCACGCGTCATCCCCCTCGCCGTCGACGAAGTTGACCTGCATGATCCCGCCGGCGAGCCCCAGCGCGGTCTCGACCGAGTCGGTGACGCGGCCGAGGATGTCGGGGGCGGCCACGAGACGGTCGACGACCACCGCGATGTCGTGCTTGTAGCTCTTCTTCAGCACGGGCGGCTCCGCGAGCTGGATGAGCTCGCCGTCGACGATGGCGCGGGCGTAGCCCTTCGCGCCGAGCTCGCGGAACAGGTCGACGAACTCGCCCTTCTTCTGCGTGACGATCGGCGCGACGATCTGGTAGCGGGTGCGGTCCTCCAGCTCCATGAGCTGATCGGCGATCTGCTGCACGGTCTGGCGCTGGATGACCTCGCCGCACTCCGGGCAGTGGGGCACGCCGATGCGCGCCCACAGCAGACGCATGTAGTCGTGGATCTCCGTGATCGTGCCCACCGTCGACCGCGGGTTGCGGTTGGTGGATTTCTGGTCGATCGAGACGGCGGGGCTCAGCCCCTCGATGAAGTCGACGTCGGGGCGGTCGACCTGGCCGAGGAACTGGCGGGCGTAGGCGCTCAGCGATTCGACGTAGCGACGCTGGCCCTCCGCGAAGATCGTGTCGAACGCGAGGCTCGACTTTCCCGACCCCGAGAGGCCGGTGAACACCACGAGCGAATCCCGCGGGATATCGAGGTCGACGTTCTTCAGGTTGTGCACGCGAGCACCGCGAACACTGAGTTTTCCGGGCGCGACGACAGGAACGATGGGCACCGGACAAGTCTAGGCGGCCCCTCCGACACCGGCCCCGGGGTTCGCTCCGAGCGAGGAACGACGGATGCCGCGGGCCCGTCCGGCCCGCGGCATCCGCCTCGTTCGTCAGCGCTGCAGGATCACCAGACGAGCACCGGGAGGGCGGGCCCCCGGCTCGGCTCGAGGGTGTCGCTGCCGCCGTAGGTCGCCGACAGCAGGTGCAGGCCGCGGCTCAGGCCCTTCACGGTGACCTTGACCCTGCCGCGGTCCGCCTCGGTGAGGACGGCCGTGGCGACGACCTTCGACCCGTCGTAGACCGTGACCTCGCCCGTCGGCGTCTCGCCCGAGGCGAAGACCAGCACGGTGTAGGGCAGCGACGAGCCGGCGCGCACGAGCAGCTTGCCGGGGTAGCCGATCGTCACCGTCGGCGAGGTCTCGACCACCGGCTCCTGGTAGACCGTGATCGGGAGCGACACACTCGTGCCCGACGGGGTGGTGATGGTCAGCGGGACCGCACCGGACACGCCGGTCGGCACCGGCACCGTGACCGAGGCGCGACCGGTCAGGTCGTTGGCCACGGTGAGGGTTCGGTCGATCGTCGCGGTGACGGCCGGCGCGTCGCCGATCGTGACGCTCACCGTGCCCGCGGCGGTCTCGGACGTCGTGAAGTCCAGCGACGAGAGGTCGGCCGTGAGCGAGGTGCCGCCGACGTAGCCCTGGGGGCCGGGCGCCGAGAGGGACACGCCGACCGCGCGCTGGGCGAGGTCGGGTGAGACGGTGCCCGCGTCGGCCATGTAGTCGACCATCGACTCGAGGTCGACCTTGCCCGTGTCGGTCTTGGCCGTGCCCGCGGCGAAGGCCGGGAAGTTGTCCCCGCCGGCAGCCAGGAAGCTGTTGACGACGACGCGGTACGAGGCGGTCGGGTCGACGGGCGAGCCGTTCAGCGTCATCGACGTGATCCGCGATCCGGCGGCGGCTGCCGGGTCGAACGTGTACGTCAGCGACTTCGAGACGCCGAGCTTGAGGAACGGCCGGGCGGCGGTCGAGGGCTGCCACTGCTGCTCGAGCGCCTGGCGGATCTGATCGCCCGTCATGGTCACGTTCACCAGGGTGTTGGCGAACGGCTGGACGGCCGCCGCCTCTTTGTACGTCAGTACGCCGTCGGGCGCGAACGTCAGGTTCGCGCGGAGTCCGCCCGGGTTCATGAACGCGACCGCCGTCGAGGCGTCGGTCCGCTGCGCGGACCAGAGCTGCACGTCGGCGACGAAGTTGCCGAGCGTGGATTCTCCGCCGCGGTTCTCGACGTTGGCGGGGTTGCCCTGCGCGTCGGTGCCGGGCTGCAGCGCGCGGTTGAAGTCGGCGGTGATGGTGCCGAGCTGCTTCGCGCCGGGCACGGCGGCGGCGTCGACGGCCTGCTGCACGAGGGCGGCGATCGGTCCGTCCGGGGCGTAGTTCGCGACGGGTGTCGTCGATCCGGCGGGCGTCGTGTACATGTCGAAGGTCGTGTTGGCCATCGAGACGAGGGCGCCGGCCTCGCGGTCGTACGTGATCTTCATGTCGCTGAACTTCTCGCCGTACTGCCCGGACGAGATGACCGGGCGCGTCGCGAGCTGTCCGCCTTCGAAGGGGATCTGGTGGTTGTACGCGAGGTGCGTGTGACCCGAGACGATCGCGTCGATCTTCGGGCTGGCGCCGTTCACGATGCGGCCGAAGGGCGACGCAGGGTCGGTCGCCGACTCGACGGCGGGCGTCGCCGCTCCCTCGTGGACGAGGAGGACGATGACGTCGGCCTCGAGGTTGGCGTCGGGGCCGGCGAGTCCGACTCCCCCGTCGCCGAGGCCCGTGTCGGTGCCGTCGGTGAGCTCGGCCGCGGCGCGGTTGACCTCGGTGGTGACGTCGCGGATGTCGAGGTCGGCGATGCCGGCGGGGTTCACCAGCGAGGGCAGCTCGTTCGTGACGGCGCCGATGAAGCCGACCTTCACGCCGTCGACGTCCTTGACGTAGTAGCTCGGGAGGGCGGGCTGACCCGTGGCGCGGTCGTAGACGTTCGCCCCCAGGTACTCCCACAGGGCGAGCGGCTGCACGCGGCCGACCAGGTCGCTCCACCCGCGGTCGAACTCGTGGTTGCCGACGGAGCTGACGTCGAGCCCCGCGGCGTTGAGGGTCTCGATCGTCGGGGTGTCCTGCTGGATGAACGAGGTGAACGTCGATGCGCCGATCATGTCGCCGGCGGCGGCGAAGATCGTGTTCGGGTTGCTCGCACGGATGCCGTTCACGGCCGTGGCGATGGCCGCGATGCCGCCCGCCGGAGCGGACGCCTCGATCCGTCCGTGGAAGTCGTTGACAGTGACGAGGTCGATGGTCACCGGATCCGCCGCCTGCGCGGCCGGGGCCGCCAGGAGACCGGCGCCGAGGGCCGCGATCGTGGCGACCGCCCCTGCGCCCAGTCGGAGCCCGCGGGATCTGCGGGAGGTGACGGAAGGTCGAGAGTGCATGGATGGCGTCCTCTGTTCGAACCGGAAGGGAGGCGACCGTCTGCACGACGCTGGGCGGAACGGCGCCACGGCGAGCCTATGATGCAGCTGGGAATCGGCCTAGGTTCATGAGAAAGTGCTCATTCAGGATGCCGCGTACGTTCCCGTTCGACGCCCGCTGAACGGCGCGAGGGCATCGCGCAGGTGGCCGAGCGCCTCGGCGTCCGCCCCGACGGCGTCCATGATCTTCTGCGGAACCTGCAGGGCGTCCGTCCGCAAGGCACGCCCCTCGGGCGTCAGGGTGATCTCGAGTACGCGCTCGTCAGCGGGTCGCCGCGCACGCTGAACCCTTCCCTGGGACTCAAGTCTCTTGATCAGCGGCGACAGCGTCGCGGGCTCCATCGCCAGCTCCTCCGCCAACTCGCCGAGCGATCGCGGAGCGCGCTCCCACAGCGCCAGCATGACCAGATACTGCGGGTGCGTGAGACCCAGCGGCTCGAGAACGGGACGGTAGATCGCGACGACGTTCCGCGCGGCCGTCACGATGGCGAAGCAGACCTGGTTGTCGAGCCGGAGCAGATCGTCGGGCGAATCCATGACCCCATCCTAATGGCACGAATGTTTAGTACACTAAGAGTCATGGCCACCCCCGATGGATCCGACGTCCCGCGCCCCCGATTGCGTGAGCGGGTGCGCGCCGCCGGCGGGTGGTACCTCTGGCTCAACACCAAGCTCGTGCGCGCTGCGGGTCCCGCGTCGGTCGGCCCCTACGAGACGACCCCGGAGCCTGTTCGGACCGAGCGGCCGTGCCCCCTGTGCGGCGCGCCCATGTCGGCGCACACGTTCGACCGCAGCGGGCCCAAGCCACTCATGCACTGCCCCTGAGCACGTCCCCACGAGCAGATGCGCCTTCGGGCTCTCCCAGGCGCGATCACCCGCTGCCCGCCGAGCTTCATTGCGGAATCGGACGCAGGCTTCTCCGACGCGCGACGCGACGAACCCGCCCGCGCGCCCAGGTCAGGCGTGTCCCGCGCGCTCCATGGCGCGCAGCTCCTTCTTCATGTCCTGCACCTCGTCGCGCAGACGACCGGCCAGCTCGAACTTCAGCTCGGATGCCGCAGCCAGCATCTGGTTCGTCAGATCCTCGATCGTGGACTCCAGCTGGTTCGCGCCCTCGGCGGCGATGCCCTCGCGGCGCAGACGCGGTGTGGGCGATTTGCCCTTGCCCGTGGCGCCCGCGCGGCCCTTCCGATCGGACATCATCGCCGCGGTGTCGGCGCCTTCGCGCGCCAGGGCGTCGGTGATGTCGGCGATCTTCTTGCGCAGCGGCTGCGGATCGATCCCGTTCTCCATGTTGTACGTGATCTGCTTGTCGCGACGTCGGTCGGTCTCGTCGATCGCCTTGCGCATGGAGTCGGTCATGTTGTCCGCGTACATGTGGACCTCGCCGGACACGTTGCGCGCTGCGCGGCCGATGGTCTGGATGAGCGACGTACCCGATCGGAGGAAGCCCTCCTTGTCGGCGTCGAGGATGGCGACCAGCGACACCTCGGGGAGGTCGAGGCCCTCGCGGAGCAGGTTGATGCCCACGAGGACGTCGTAGACGCCGCCGCGCAGCTCGGTCAGGAGCTCGACGCGGCGGAGCGTGTCGACGTCGGAGTGGAGGTAGCGCACGCGCACCCCGTGCTCGCCGAGGAAGTCGGTGAGCTCCTCCGCCATCTTCTTGGTGAGCGTCGTCACCAGCACGCGCTCATCCCGCTCGACCCGCAGCCGGATCTGCTCGAGCAGGTCGTCGATCTGGCCCTTCGACGGCTTCACGATGATCTGCGGGTCGACGAGCCCCGTGGGGCGGATGATCTGCTCGACGACGCCGTCGGCGATGCCCATCTCATAGCGACCCGGCGTGGCCGACAGGTAGACGGTCTGACCGACGCGCTCCTTGAACTCGTCCCACCGCAGCGGGCGGTTGTCCATGGCGCTCGGAAGCCGGAATCCGTGCTCGACCAGCGTGCGCTTGCGCGACGCGTCGCCCTCGTACATCGCGCCGATCTGCGGCACCGTGGCGTGCGACTCGTCGATCACCATCAGGAAGTCATCGGGGAAGAAGTCGAGCAGCGTGTGCGGAGGATCGCCCGCCAGCCGACCGTCGAGGTGACGCGAGTAGTTCTCGATACCGGAGCAGAAGCCGAGCTGCTGCAGCATCTCGAGGTCGAACGTGGTGCGCATCCGCAGGCGCTGAGCCTCGAGCAGCTTGTTCTGCGACTCGAGCTCCTTGAGTCGCTCCTCGAGCTCGTGCTCGATGGTGCCGATAGCCCGCTGCACCGTCTCCGTGCCGGCGGCGTAATGGGTCGCCGGGAAGATCGGCACCGAATCCATCTTCTGCACCACGTCGCCCGTGAGCGGGTGGAGCATGTACAGACCCTCGATCTCGTCACCGAACATCTCGATGCGGATCGCGTACTCCTCGTAGACGGGGATGATCTCGATCGTGTCGCCGCGCACCCGGAAGTTTCCTCGCGAGAAGTCGACGTCGTTGCGGTTGTACTGCATCGAGATGAATTTGCGGATCAGCGCGTCGCGGTCGTACTGCTCCCCCACCTGCAGGGCCACCATCGCCCGCAGGTACTCCTCGGGCGAACCGAGGCCGTAGATGCAGGAGACGGTCGAGACGACGATGACGTCACGACGCGAGAGGAGCGAGTTCGTGGTCGAGTGGCGCAGGCGCTCGACCTCGGCGTTGACGGAGGAGTCCTTCTCGATGAAGGTGTCGGTCTGCGGGACGTAGGCCTCGGGCTGGTAGTAGTCGTAGTACGAGACGAAGTACTCGACCGCGTTGTTCGGCATGAGGTCGCGGAACTCGTTGGCCAACTGCGCCGCCAGCGTCTTGTTGTGGGCGAGCACGAGGGTCGGCCGCTGCACCTGCTCGACCAGCCAGGCGGTCGTGGCGGACTTTCCCGTTCCCGTCGCGCCGAGCAGCACGACATCGGTCTCTCCGGCGTTGATGCGCGCGGCGAGATCGGCGATCGCCGCCGGCTGATCGCCGGAGGGCTGGTACTCGCTGATGACCTCGAACGGCCGGACGGAACGTGTCGCCTGCATTGTTCCAGGGTACGGCGACCCTCCGACATCGGGACGGGCGTTCGCCGTGCGCGGAGGACGGCGAGATCCGGATGCCGGAGCGCCGCGCCGCAGGCCCTCAGGCGCGCGCGGCGAGGAGCCGCGGCATCCTCTCCCACAGCTCGTCGACCTGGCGGAGGGTGTCCGCCATCGTTCCCGCCGTGTCGATGACGACATCCGCCAGCGCGAGCCGGTCGGCATCGGTGGCCTGCGAGGCCACGCGAGCGCGGGCCTGCGCCTCCGTCATGCCGCGCTCGGAGACGAGTCGCCCGACGCGGACCTCGGCGGGAGCGTGGGCGACGACGACGAGCTCCCAGGGGTCGTGGGCACGCGACTCCGCCAGGAGCGGCACGTCGTAGACGACGACGCCGTCCGGGTCCGCCTCCGCGGCGACGGCGAACCGTCGCGTCGACTCCTCGCGCACCGCGGGGTGCACGATCGCGTTGAGCCGTGCCAGCTTGTCGGGGTTGCCGAAGACGAGGCCTCCGAGGGCCGCCCGGTCGAGTGATCCGCCCGCCTGGATGACCTCATCGCCGAACTCGGCCGCGATCCTCCCCAGCACGGGTGACCCGGGGGCCTGCACGTCGCGCACGATCTGATCGGCGTCCACGATGACGGCTCCGTGCTCGGCGAGCCGCCGCGCGATGGTCGACTTGCCCGACGCGATGCCGCCGGTGAGAGCGATCAGAGACATGAAACGAGCATCCCACGCGCCGGACCCGTCGAGTGACGGATGCCGCGGCCACCGCCGCCCGACTTCGGCGGCCGTCAGAAGCCGCCGAAGTCGCCGCCTCCGAAGTCGCCGCCGCCGAAGTCACCGCCGAATCCGCCGCCGACGTCACCCCCGAAGCTTCCGTCGACGGCGCCCGAGTCGGCACCGGCGGCGTCAGCGGAACCTCCGTCGCCCGAGCCCCCGTCGCCGGAACCTCCGTCGCCGGAGCCTCCGTCGCCGTACCCGCCGTCGGCGAAGGCCGGCGCCATGAAGGCGCTCACGAGGGCCGAGCCGATGACGTAGCCCGCCACCGTGCCGAGGAGGGACGAGCCGATCATCGCGCCCATCCCTGGTCCGCGCTGCCCGCCTGCGCCCCCACCGAGCGTGCGCTCCATGAACCCGGGCGACCGGTACTCCGCACGGGTCGCCGCACGCGCCATGGCCTGCGGGTCGGTCGACCGCGGCTGCTCCGCGGGATCGAGCCCCGCCGAGAGCTCGGCGAGCACCTGCTGGCGTTGCGGCTCCGTGAGCTGCGCGAACGCCTCGGCGTGCACCTGCTCGATGGTCTCCGGCGGTGCCGTGCGCAGCAGGTAGCGGTAGCGCTCGATCGCGCGCTCGTCCTCGCTCTGCGCCCCCTCACCGGGGGCGGCGCCGCGACCCGGCTGCGGCGCCGGCCGCGCGGTGTCGTCGTTGCCCATCAGGCGGTCCCAGAATCCCATGGTCTCCTCCGTCGTTTCGGACTGCTCACCGTAGGGCGCGTCTCTCCGAGGATGCTGTGACCGCGGCATCCGGAAACGGCACAGGGCCGGGATCCCGAAGGATCCCGGCCCTGTGAGCGATCGACCGGAGTCGATCAGCGGATCAACGACCCGAGAGCTTCTCGCGCAGAGCGGCGAGGGCGGCGTCATCGGCGAGCGTTCCGCCGCCGTTGACGTCGGAGGCGAACGACGAGGACGCGCTGGACGTCTCGGTCGGGGCGTTGGCCTCGGCCTCGAGCGCCTTGGCGACGGCGGCCTTGTGCGCCTCCCAGCGACCCTGGGCAGCGGCGTACTCCTGCTCCCACTTCTCGCGGGCCTCGTCCGAGCCTTCCTTCCAGGCGTTGGTCTCGGGGTCGAATCCCTCGGGGTACTTGTACTCCCCGTTCTCGTCGTACTCCGTGACCATGCCGTAGAGGGCGGGGTCGAACTCGGTGCCGTTGGGGTCGACCGACTCGTTGGCCTGCTTGAGCGACAGCGAGATGCGGCGACGCTCGAGGTCGATGTCGATGATCTTGACGAAGACCTCTTCGCCGACCGACACGACCTGCTCGGCGAGCTCGACGTGCTTGCCGGAGAGCTCCGAGATGTGCACGAGTCCCTCGATGCCGTCCGCCACGCGCACGAAGGCGCCGAACGGGACGAGCTTGGTGACCTTGCCCGGCGCGACCTGGCCGATGGCGTGGGTGCGGGCGAAGACCTGCCACGGGTCTTCCTGCGTCGCCTTCAGCGACAGGGAGACACGCTCGCGGTCGAGGTCGACCTCGAGGATCTCGACGGTGACCTCCTGGCCCACCTCGACGACCTCGGAGGCGTGCTCGATGTGCTTCCACGAGAGCTCGGAGACGTGCACGAGGCCGTCCACGCCGCCCAGGTCGACGAACGCGCCGAAGTTGACGATCGAGGACACCGTGCCCTTGCGGACCTGGCCCTTGTGCAGGTTGTTGAGGAACGTGGTGCGCGACTCGGACTGCGTCTGCTCGAGCAGGGCGCGGCGCGACAGGACCACGTTGTTGCGGTTCTTGTCGAGCTCGAGGATCTTGGCCTCGATCTCCTGACCCAGGTAGGGGGTCAGGTCGCGGACGCGACGCAGCTCGATGAGCGACGCCGGGAGGAAGCCGCGGAGTCCGATGTCGACGATGAGGCCACCCTTGACGACCTCGATGACCGAACCGGTGACGACGCCGTCGTTCTCCTTGATCTTCTCCACATCGCCCCAGGCGCGCTCGTACTGAGCCCGCTTCTTGGACAGGATGAGGCGGCCTTCCTTGTCCTCCTTCTGGAGGACCAGGGCCTCGACCGCGTCGCCGACCTTGACGACCTCGTTCGGGTCGACGTCGTGCTTGATCGAAAGCTCGCGCGAGGGGATGACGCCCTCGGTCTTGTAGCCCACGTCGAGGAGGACCTCGTCGCGGTCGATCTTCACGACGGTGCCTTCGATGAGGTCTCCGTCGTTGAAGAACTTGAGTGTCTTCTCGACCGCGGCCAGGAAGTCCTCAGCAGATCCGATGTCGTTGATGGCGACCTGCTTGGTGGCCGGGGCGGTCGTTGCGATAGTCATGTAGTGGGTTGTCCTTGTTGGGTTGGGGTCTCAGGCCACGGATGCCGCGCCGCATCTCCGATCCCCGCACGGTCTCAGACCGCGGCGGCGCCCGGAAGGACCGGACTGTGGGGAAGGTGGACGCAGCGCCACGCCGAGGCGAAGCGGGTTGTCTGTGGTGCGATGTCCGAGTCCGTGACCGACGAGGGTCACGTGGTGGACACTTCAGGATATCAGAACGCCGCTCCGGACTCGGTTGTTCCCGGCATCCTCACCAGCCCGACGATCCCGGCCCGCCCTTGAACGGTCCGGCGACCTCGTGCGTGATCCATCCGCCGTAGAAGCCTCCCGGCTGCGGGATGACCGTCTCGCCGTCGATGGTGACGGCGTCCATCGGCCCGGCGTACAGCGCGACCCGTCCGTCGAGCAGCCCATATCCCCGTGCCGGCTCCGGGTAGGTCCATCCGACGCCGTCCGCCCTCCGGCCGCCGGCGACGAGGTCGAAGTAGGCGGCGCGCCCCTTGAACTCGCACCACGAGGAGCCTGCCGCCTCGACGAGCGACTCGGGCGCGAAGTCGGAGATCTTCAGGTAGTACACCGGCGGGTGGCTGGTCTCGCGCACCCGGACGACGTCTCGGGTGTCGACGACGGTCACACCGCCGAAGACGACGACGACGCGTCGGTCGACGCGGTCGACGGCCGGCGGACGGGGGTAGTCCCAGACGGATTCCTGACCGGGGGCGAGCGGCGCGGGCGAGGGTCTCTTCACCTCTCCATTGTCGACCGGCCGCACCGCCTCGGGGCCGCGGACGACCGGCCGTCGCGGAATACTCGACATCGAAGCGAATCGGACCCTGTGACGCGGATCTCCTCCAGACTGGGTCCATGGATGCCGCCACCGCGATGTTCCCGCTGGGCTCGGTGCTGTTCCCCTACATGCCCCTGCCGCTGCGCATCTTCGAAGAGCGTTACCGGATCATGCTCGGCACGGTGCTGGACGACGCGGAGCCGGCTTTCGGCGTCGTCCTGATCGAGCGCGGCTTCGAGGCGGGCGGCGGCGATCACCGCTTCGGCATCGGCACGTTCGCGCGGCTCACGCACGTCGCGGCGGGCGCGACGGATGTGCACGTCGTGGCCCGCGGCGCCGAGCGGTTCGAGGTCGAGGAGTGGCTGCCCGACGACCCGTATCCGCGGGCGAAGGTGCGGCCCGTGCCCGATCTGACCTGGAACGAGGCGCTGACGCCCCTGCGGGCCGAGGCGGAGCGCACGGTGCGCCGAGTACTCGCCCGCGCCGCCGAGTACTCGGAGACGTCGTGGCCCGCCGACGTGGAGCTCTCCGAGGATCCCGTCGAGTCGAGCTGGCAGCTCGCCGCCATCGCCCCTCTCGGCGACCTCGACCAGCTGCGGCTGCTGCGCTCCCCCACCATGGGCGGTCTGCTGGCAGGCCTCATCGACCTCACCCTCGCGGCGGAGCCGGTGCTCACCGCCGGGAGCGCCGACCGGTCCTTCGAGGAGGAGCTCGACGCGCTGAGTCGAGCCGTCGCCGCCGAGACGCGTGCGGAGCCGGCCGACGCCGACGAGGAGCAGGGCGACGCCGTGCGGGACGACGAGACGGGCGACGAGCCCGGGGACGACACGACGCCCCCGCGGCCCTGACGCCCGTTCGGTTCAGCTCCTGATCGCGTCCGCGATGACGGTGTCGCCGCTGTTGAACGAGATGACGCGGCGGATGCTGGAGGCATCGGCCAGCACCGCGGCGATGACGGCGGCCACGTCTCCGCGGGGCACCGAGCCGGCCTTTTCGGCGGATGCGTCGATGCGCCCCGTCGGCGGGTCGAGGGTGAGGGCGCTGGGACGGAGCACCGTCCAGCCCAGACCGCTCGCCTGCAGGTGCTCGTCCGCCTGCGTCTTCGCCTCCGCGTAGGCGAAGAAGTCGTCGTCCTCGGGAACCCCGTGATCGGGCCCGGCACCGAAGTACGAGACCATGACGAAGCGGCCGACTCCGGCATCCTGGGCGGCATCCATCGCCCGGATCGCGGCGTCGCGGTCGACGGCGTACGTCCGCTCGGGCGACCCCCCACCGGCACCCGCGGTCCAGACGACCGCGTCGTTCCCGCTGAGGAGATTCGTCAGCTGCTCGAGGTCGAGCGACTCGACGTCGGCGACGACGGCCTGAGCGCCGGTCTCTTCGACGTCGGCGCGGTGCTCCGGATTGCGGATGACGGCGGTCACCGTCTCGCCGCGGTCGGCCAGGAGCGGTTCGAGGAGGAGGGCGACCTTGCCGTGGCCGCCGATGATGAGGGTGCGAGGGGACATGCGATCTTCGTCAGTCATGAGACGAGTCTGCGTGATCCCGCCCCCCGTCACCACGGGGTTGCGCCCGGCCGGCGGATCGCACGGCCGGGCGCACCGTGTCAGTTGAGCGGGCGCGTGGAGGCCGGGATCACACCGTCGGCGTAGAGATCGGTGGCCAGATCCTGCAGCGCCGTCAGCGCCACACGCTGGGTCATGGGCCCATAGGAGATGCGCGCGACGCCCAGCGCCTCGTACTCCGCGGCGGTGAGCGCGCCGGGCAGCCCGATGACGCTGACCTTGCGATGGCCGATGCCCTCGACGAGCTGCCGCGTCACATCGGCGTCGAGGACGCCGGGCACGAAGACCAGATCAGCGCCGGCGTCGAGGTATGCGCGTCCGCGCTCGATCGCGTCGGCGACGGACTCGGCCGCGGGGCGGTCGCCGCCGCGGACGAAGGCGTCGGTGCGGGCGTTGAGCACGAACGGGACGCCCTCGGCCTCGCCGGCACGCACGATGGCCTCCACGGCCGCGACGGCCTCGGAGAGCGGCTTCAGCCGGTCTTCGACGTTCGCTCCCACCGAGCCCGCTCCGATGGCGCGGCGGGTGGTCTCGCCGGCGTCGCCGAACCCGGCATCCAGGTCGGTGGACACGGGAAGGTCCGTCACGGCGGTGATGCGCTGGATCGCGGCGATCATGAGGTCGAGGGGGATCTGCTCGCCGTCGGCGTAGCCGTGGCTCGCGGCGATCGAGTGTCCGGCGGTGGCGAGCGCCTTCGTGCCGGGCAGCGCGGCGACGGCCGAGGCCGAGACGGCGTCCCAGACGTTCACGACGCGAAGGATCTCCGGGGCGGCGTGCAGAGCGGCGAGGGTCTGTGCTTTCTCCTGCTGAGTGGTCATGCTCCGACGCTAGCGCGGCCGGCACTCCGGATGCCCTCAGGGTGCCTGCGCTTGCGCGGGCGGGCTGTCTGGACTAGTCCACGACGCCGTCGAGGTACCACCAGCGGCCGCTCTGGAACACGAACCGGCTGCGCTCGTGCAGCACGCCGCTCTTCGCGCCGTCGCGCCAGCGCGCACGGAACTCCACCCTCCCCCGGCGGTCGCCGGAGCCGCCCTCGGCCGACAGGATCTCGAGGCCCTGCCAGCGCGTCCCGTCGTCCACGTCCAGCACGTCCGGGCGCGTTCCGGGATGCCAGGTGTCGCGCAGATACGCGCTGTCGCCGCGGACGAAGGCGGAATACCGGCTGCGCATCAGCGCCTCGGCCGTCGCGGGCGGCTCCCCGCGATGGGCGGGGGCGCAGCATCCGTCATAGGCGATGCCGCTTCCGCACGGACACAGTCCGCCGTCTCGCGCCTTCGTCACGCGACGACCTCCCGCGACCTCGTCATCGCCCGGCCCCCTCAGCGCAGGCGACGCAGCGTCGAGCCGCGGGACGGACGGCGAGACGGGCGGGAGGGATGCTGCGCCCGCACCCCTCGCAGACGCCGTAGGTGCCGGCGGCGAGACGCGCCTCGGCAGCCTCCAGGTCGGCGAGCTCGCTGAGGGTGTCGGCCCGCTGCCCCTCCGCGCGCGACCACTCGGCCGCCAGCGTCGGACCCTCCGGGTCGTGCTCGTCATCGGCGACCGTGTCGGCCCGGGCTGCACGGATGTCGCCGAGGCGCTCGCCGGTGATGCCGAGCTCCGCTTCGAGGGCGCGTCGGCGGTCTGCCAGCGCGCGGGCGATCTCGTCCGTCGCATCCCGGGAGTCCGCCATGACACCAGTGTGCGTCAGCCCGGCGACATCGCGTCGCCGGGCTCGCTCCCCCAGGCCTACCGTGGGAGGCATGCGCATCCCCGTCTCCCTCCGCGCACCCCAGCGGACGCCGTTCCTGCTCGTGGCGAAGTCGGGGCTGGCCGCGGTCGCCGCCTGGCTCGTCGCCGGGTGGGCGGTGCAGGGACCGCCGCCGGTCTTCGCGGCGATCGCGGCGCTCCTGGTGGTGCAGCCGAGCCTCAACCAGTCCTTCGGCAAGGCGATCGAGCGCAGCGTCGGCGTCATCATCGGCGTGCTCATCGCCACCCTCCTGGGCGTGTTCCTCGGCGGCGGCACGCCGATCGTCCTCCTGGCGATCGTCTCCGCGCTGCTCATCGCCTGGGCGCTGCGGATGACCTCGGGCACGACGAACCAGGTCGCCATCAGCGCGATGCTCGTGCTGGCGCTCGCGGCCGCCACCCCCGGATACGCCGTGGACCGCATCCTGGAGACGGTGATCGGCGCCGTCATCGGCATCCTCGTGAACATCGCGCTCGTACCGCCCGTCGCGATGCGGCCCGCGCGCGAGGCCGTCGACCGTCTGCTCGAGGAGATCGCGTCGTCGCTCGAGCGACTCGCGGATGCGCTCGACACCGCCCGAACGCCGGCCGAGCTGCAGGGACTCCTCATCGAGGCGCGGCTCATGCGTCCGATGCGGGATGCCGCGGAGGCGGCCATCGCGACGAGCGAAGAGTCGCTGGCACTCAACCCCCGCGGCCGCGGGCACCGCCAGGAGCTCGCCGACCTCGCCGCGCTGCTGGACCGATTCGGACCGATCGTGACGCAGGTCATCGGGATGACGCGGGCGGTCGCCGACCTGTACGACGACGGCATCAGCGAGGAGCCGGCCGTGCGCGCCATCGCCGAACAGCTCCGGCGGGCGGCGCACGATGCGCGGCGCGAGCTCTCGCGGACGCTGCCGCGCGAGGAGCCCGTCGTTCCGGCCGACGAGCCTGCGGCACTGACCGCGCCCCTCAACGTGTCCGCGCCGTCGCGCCGCCACTGGATGCTCGTCGGCTCGCTGCTCGTGGACCTGCGCCGCGTGCACGAGGCGCTGGGCGAGCAGGAGGAGCCTCCCGCGACCACCGGGGTGCGCAGCATCCGTCGCCGGTGATTCTCGGCCCCCGTGACAGCGTCGCCACGGTGAACGGAGGATGACGCTTCATGTCGCGGGTGGTCCGCGCGCGGCAGACCCGTGTAGGCTGAATCGTGATCCACAGGTCGGGTCAGCGTTCGCGCTTCTGGATCTGTGATGCCGACCTCGGCCGCGATCATCCCGTAGACGGCTCAGCCGCCTGAGAAGAACCCTCCGGAAGCCCTCGGCCCGGAGCGAGAGTAGAACGATCCCGACTTCCCGAACGCCTCTCTTGGCGTCCTGCCCGCCCTTTCGCGCGGGCCCCACGTCTACCGCCGCTGCGGTGACGTCCCTCCTCTTCGGCCTTTCGCCGATCCCCTGTCCACACCTTGCACGGCGTGGTCATCTGGGCACCGCATAAGCCGTGCCGAACACCTGAAGAAAGAAGACATCATGGCAACTGGAACCGTCAAGTGGTTCAACTCCGAAAAGGGCTACGGCTTCATCGCCCCGTCCGACGGCACCCCCGACGTGTTCGCGCACTACAGCGCGATCGCCTCGACCGGTGGCTTCCGCAACCTGGAGGAGAACCAGCAGGTCGAGTTCGACGTGGCACAGGGCCCCAAGGGCCTGCAGGCGGAGAACATCCGTCCGCTCTGAACCACCTCGTCTTGAGCCTCGCGCTCTGAACGACAAGAGGTCGTCCCGCATCAGCGGGGCGACCTCTTGCTTCGTCTCCGGATGAAGACGAGAGAAGCGCCGGCGCACATGATGTGCGCCGGCGCTTCTGTCGTGTTGTCTCAGACCTTACGGAAGCGCTCGACGATGTAGCAGTCGAACGGGTCGCGCGCGGCCAGGCCGACGCGGTTCAGGTACTCGATGACGATGCGGTACGACTGCAGCACGGTCGTCTCGGTGTACGGCACGCCCAGGGTCGCGCAGTGCTCACGCACGATCTCGCTCGCGCGGGCCAGGTGCGGCCGCGGCATGTTCGGGAACAGGTGGTGCTCGACCTGGTAGTTCAGGCCGCCCATGAGGATGGTCGCCCACCATCCGCCGCTGATGTTGCGGGAGGTGCGCACCTGCTTGGTGAAGAAGTCGAGCTTCGCGCCGGCGTCGATGACGGGCATGCCCTTGTGGTTGGGGGCGAACGAGGCGCCCATGTAGACGCCGAAGACGGCGAGCATGACGCCGATGAAGGCGAACGCCATTCCGAGCGGCAGCAGGAGGAACACAGGCACCAGGATGACGGCGAAGTGCACGGCGATGAGCGACAGCTCCGTCCAGCGGCCCTTGACGGGTCCGCGGCTCATGAGGTGCTTGATGCCCAGGAAGTGCAGGTTCAGGCCCTCGAGCGTGAGCAGCGGGAAGAACAGCCAGCCCTGACGGCGGACGATGAACCCCATGAGGAGCGGCGTCTTCGCGGCATCCTCCTCGAGGAAGCGGATCGTGTCGACCTCGATGTCGGGATCCTTGCCGACCCGGTTCGGGTTGGCGTGGTGGCGGGTGTGCTTCGAGTTCCACCAGCCGAGGCTGATTCCCACGACGCCGGCGGCGAGGAAGCGTCCGAGCTTCTCGTTCGCGGGACCGGAGGCGAGGATCTGCTTGTGCGCCGCCTCGTGGGCCAGGAACGCGGCCTGCGTGAACAGGATGCCCAGCGCCGCGGCGATGAGCAGCTGGAACCAGCTGTCGCCCAGCAGGATGAAGCCGGTGACGGCCCCACCGAACGCGAGGGCCAGCACGCCGCCGACGATCGCGTAGAAGCCCTGGCGACGACCGAGGAGGCCGGTCTCCCGCACGAGTTGCGACACCTCGGTGTACGCGTGGGTCAGGTGCGGGAAGGTGTCATTCCCCGCGCGGGTGGAGCGCACGGGTCCGAGACGGGCGTCAGGGTAGGTGACAGCAGCGACAGAAGCGATGGGGTACCCGATCGGTTGGCAAACTCGCGGTGCAAGTCCGGAGATGGAAGCCAACGGCGAGTGCCGATCGCTGATGGCCCAGACTACGTGTGGTCGTATGCCGTGGGCGGGATGCGCGCAGGATCTACAGGAACCACAGAGGAATGGCTCGGAGCCTGGTTCGAACACCGGATGCTGCGGCCCCGCTCCTCCCCATGTGGATAACTCCTCGCGACGGCGTGAGGCGGGATTACGGTGGGGGCGTGCGCTCCCGTCTGTCCGTCATCGTCGCCGCGTCGGCTCTCGCCGCGGCGCTGCTGAGCGGCTGCACGGGCGAGCCCGCGCCGGTCGTCAGCACGCCGTCGTTCGCGACGGAGGACGAGGCGTTCGCCGCGGCCGAGCAGACCTACCGCAACTATGTCGACGCGCTCAATCAGGTGGATCTGAGCGACCCGGCCACGTTCGAGCCAATGTATAGCTGGACGTCTGGTGATCTGAACGCCGCTGTCCGTGAGAGCTACTCCCAGATGCATGCGGACGGCTGGACACAGTCGGGTGACGCCTCGATCGATTCAATCGCGATCTTGGAGCCCGGTGATAACGGTGCTCTTCAATTAGCCATCTGTCTTCGCGTTGCAGATATCGAGGTTGTGGATCGAGATGGCAACTCAGTCGTCAGTCCAGATCGCCTACCCGTCCAGTCGATAGCCACTTTGATGACCCCGAGCCCGAGCTCTCCGACGGGCTTCAAGCTTTCAGCAATTGACGGGCGGAAAGGTGAACCAACGTGTTCCGCAAGCTGATCCTGACCCTGTCGATTGCTGCAGCTTTCGTGGCTATTGATGCAGCCGCGGCTTTCGCTGATGGAAGTTGCCAGGCGGGCACATATACACACAACTGCACCATCTCCAACAACGGGTCGAGCGTGGACATCGGCGGAAGCGTCACCGACCCGGGCGATGACGGCTCGGGCGGGCGGGGAGACGAGTCCGACGCCGGTGGTGGGGGCGGCGGCGGGGCGGAAGACGACGGGACCGGGCCGGCCGTGACTCCGCAGTGCATCCCCTCCCCGACGGAGTTCTGCCGCGGCAACTACGAGGTCGTAGGTCTGCCCGACGTGACGATCGCTGACCTCGCGTCGTTCGTGCCGGCGCGTCCGAGCCTGGTCGGCGAACCGGACGGTGTCGGCATCGTGGGCATGGCGACGAACGTGGTCGCCGCGGCATCCGCTCAGGACATCGCCGGCCGGCTGTTCGAGTACGACGTGACCGTGCGCTTCACGCCCGCCGGATACCGCTTCTCGTACGGCGACGGCACGACACGTGCGACCGACACCGGCGGAGCGACCTGGGCACAGCTCGGCCAGGCCGACTTCACGGCCACGCCGACCAGTCACGCCTACGGCGAGCGCGGCACCTACACGGTAGGCGTAACGGTGCTCTACAGCGCCGCCGTCGACTTCGGCACCGGACGCTGGCGCCCCGTCGCGGGCTTCGTCGAGGCCACCACGTCAGGCTATGACGTGCGGATCGTCGAGGTGCGCACGGCGCTGGTCGACAAGACCTGTCTGGAGAACCCGCGCGGCCCGGGCTGCTAGAGCAGCGTCTGCGTACCCTGCCAGACTGGCCGGGTGGCCGACCGACTGATGCTCCTTGATTCCGCGTCGCTGTACTTCCGCGCGTTCTACGGCGTTCCCGACACGGTCAAGGCGCCTGACGGGTCACCGGTGAACGCGGTGCGCGGCTTCCTCGACATCATCACCAAGCTGATCACGCTCTACGAGCCGACCCACCTCGTGGCCTGCTGGGACGACGACTGGCGACCGCAGTGGCGCGTCGACCTCATCCCGACCTACAAGACCCATCGGGTCGCCGAGGTCATCGAGGTCGGCCCCGACGTGGAGGTCGTGCCCGACCCTCTCGAGGTGCAGGTGCCGGTCATCCGCGAGGCGCTGGCCGCTGTCGGCATCCCGATCGTCGGCGCCGCGGAGCACGAGGCGGACGACGTCATCGGCACGCTCGCCACGACCTCGGCTCTTCCCGTCGACGTCATCACCGGCGACCGCGACCTCTTCCAGCTCGTCAATGACGACCGGGACGTGCGTGTCATCTATACCGCGCGGGGTATGAGCAATCTCGAGGTGGTGACCGACGCGGTCGTCGTGAAGAAGTACGGCGTGCTGCCGTCGCAGTACGCCGACTACGCCACCCTGCGCGGTGACGCCTCCGACGGACTGCCCGGGGTCGCGGGCGTCGGAGAGAAGACCGCCGCCACCCTGCTCGCCGCGCACGGCGATCTCGCCGGGATCATCGCTGCGGCCGAGGCCGGTGGGGCGATGTCGGCGGGGGTCCGCTCGAAGATCGCGGCGGCTTCGGACTACCTCGAGGTCGCCCCCACCGTGGTCGCGGTCGTCCGCGACCTGGCCCTTCCCGAGGTGGATGCGCGCCTGCGTGCCCTCGGCGACACCGAGCGACAGGATGCTGCGGCCCTGGCCGAGCGCCGCGGTCTCGGTTCCGCGATGGACCGCATCGTCGCCGCGATCGACAAGGCCGGCGCCGCCTGAGCCCACGGTGACGGCGCATCTCCTCCCGATCTGCACACGCCGGATCGGCACATCTCCTCCCGATCTGCACACGCCGGATCGGCACATCTCCTCCCGATCTGCACACGCCGGATCGGCACATCTCCTCCCGATCGGCACACGCCGGATCGGCGCATCTCCTCCCGATCGGCACACGCCGGCTCGGCGCGCGAGGCGCTCAGCGCCGCCGGCCGGTCCATTCGCGCAGGCGCTCCAGCGGCCACGTCGTGATGACCCTGTCGACGGGCACGCCGGCCTTCTCGGCCCGCTCGGCGCCGTAGTCGATCAGCGACAGCTGCCCGGGCGCGTGCGCGTCGGAGTCGATGGAGAAGAGACATCCCTCGCGCAGGGCGATGGCGATGAGGTCGTCGGGCGGATCCTGTCGCTCCGGCCGCGAGTTGATCTCCACCGCGACGTCGTGCTGAGCGCACGCGGCGAACACCGCCTTCGCGTCGAACGTCGACGGGGGCCGCGTGCCGCGCGAGCCCTCCACCAGCCGTCCCGTCACGTGGCCGAGCACATCCATCCGGCCGCTCGAGACGGCGGCGACCAGTCGCCGTGTCATCGGAGCGCGCTCCATGCGCAGCTTCGAGTGGGCCGAGGCCACGACGACGTCGAGCTCGCGCAGCAGATCGGGCTCCTGGTCGAGGGCGCCGTCCTCGAGGATGTCGACCTCGATGCCCGACAGCAGGGTGAAGCCGTCGCCGCTCATGCCGGCCACGACCGTCAGCTGCGCGCGCAGCCGCTCGGGCGAGAGGCCGTTGGCGACGCGCAGCCGCGGGGAGTGGTCGGTGAGCGCGAGGTACTCGTGCCCGAGAGCTCGGCCCGCGTCGACCATCAGCTCGATCGAGGTGAGGCCGTCCGACCACTCGCTGTGGGAGTGGAGGTCACCGCGCAGCTTCTTCCGCAGCTGCGACGCGCGCTGCGCGCCCGCCCGCTCGCGCAGGTCCTCGAGGTAGGCGGGAGTCTTCCCGGCCAGGGCCTCCTGGATGACGGCGAAGGTCGAGTCGCCGATGCCCTTCCGGCGCCGGAGCGAGGCCGCGTCGCGGACCTCCGCGTCGCTGAGGCCGCTGATCGCATCGGACGCCGCGCGGAACGCCTTCGACTTGTACCGCGAGGATCGCTCGCGCTCGAGCAGCGTCGCGATCTCGTCCAGCGCCTCCCGGGGGTCCATGTCCGCAGCCGGTCAGACCGACGCGCCGGCGAGCTCGGCGCTCACCCGCACCCACTCGTCGAGCTTCGCGACGGCCGCGCCGCCGTCGACGGCCGCGGCTGCAGCATCCTGCGCCTCCGCCAGCCGCTCCAGGATCGGACGCTGCACCTGCGCGGCATCCTGCGACAGCCGGTAGGCGACGATGCCGGCGGCGGCGTTGAGGAGCACGATGTCGCGAACCGCGCCGCTCTCCCCCTCCAGCATCCGTCGCACGATCGCGGCGTTGTGAGCGGGCTCGCCGCCGAGGAGCTCGTCGATGTCGGCCAGGCGGATGCCGAGGTCGCGGGGGTCGAGGTCGTGCTCGTGGATGTCGCCGCGGCTGACCTCCCACAGGCGGCTGTGACCGGTCGTCGTCAGCTCGTCGAGCCCGTCGTCGCCGCGGAACACGAGCGCCGTCGCACCGCGGGTGCGGAACACGCCCGTGATGAGCGGCACGCGGTCGAGGTGCGCCACGCCCACCGCATTCGCCTCGGCGCGCGCCGGGTTGCACAGGGGCCCGAGGATGTTGAACACCGTCGGCACGCCGAGCTCGGACCGCGTGGGCCCCGCGTGACGGAAGCCGGGGTGGAAGGCCGAGGCGAAGGCGAACGTGATGCCGGTGCGCGCGAGCACCTCGGCGACGGCCTCGGGCGACAGCGTGAGGTCGAGACCGAGAGCAGCCAGCACGTCAGAGGCACCGGACGAGGAGCTCGCAGCCTTGTTGCCGTGCTTGACGACGGGGATCCCGGATGCCGCGGCCACCACCGCCGCCATCGTGGAGACGTTCACCGTGCCGAAGCGGTCGCCGCCGGTGCCGACGATGTCGAGCACGTTGGCGTCCACGCGGAGCGGCAGCGCCGCCTCGAGGATCGCATCGCGGAAGCCGACGATCTCATCGACCGTCTCGCCCTTGGCCCGCAGCGCGACCAGGAAGCCCGCGAGCTGAGACGGGCTGGCAGAGCCCCGCATCACCTGACGCATCGCCCACGTCGACTCGGACACGCTGAGGTCGCGGCCCGAGAGCAGATCGGTGAGGATGTCCGGCCAGGTGTGAAGGTCCGCCATGCCTCCCGATCGTAGTGCGGAGAGCACAGCGCGACCGGCCGCGCGGTGCTCAGCCGACGCACAAGCGGCGCAGTGAGCACTCGAAGCGGACTCCCAGCGCAGTCCGAGGCCGAACTAGGCCGACGTGAAGCTAAATCGTTGTCCGGGGATGGAAGCCACCCTCTCCACCTGAGTCATAATGGGGATTGTGACGACCACAACAGCGGCCTATTCCCAG
This sequence comes from Microbacterium lemovicicum, assembly GCF_003991875.1. Classification (NCBI taxonomy): domain Bacteria; kingdom Bacillati; phylum Actinomycetota; class Actinomycetes; order Micrococcales; family Microbacteriaceae; genus Microbacterium; species Microbacterium lemovicicum. The sequence goes on along the minus strand of NZ_CP031423.1, from coordinate 1,285,496 downwards.
GCGATGCGCTCCGTCAAGCGGCCAGATCCGGTCGCTGTCGGGACCATCGTGTGGCTCGGCAGCGAGGTGATGTTCTTCGCGGGGCTCTTCGCGATCTACTTCACCCTTCGCAGCACCTCGCCCGAGCTCTGGGCGCAGGAGACCGAGCTCCTCAACGTCCCTTACGCCACCGTGAACACCATCATCCTGGTGCTCTCCTCCGTGACGTGCCAGATGGGCGTCTTCGCCGCCGAGCGCTTCCAGCCGTACACGGTGAAGTCGAAGTCGTTCTTCCAGCGCTGGGGCATGGTCGAGTGGTTCTTCCTCACCTTTGCCCTGGGCGCCATCTTCGTCTCCGGCCAGGTGTGGGAGTACGCGCAGCTGGTCGCCGAGGGCATGCCCATCAGCGCCAACTCGTACGCCTCGGCGTTCTACATCACGACGGGCTTCCACGCCCTCCATGTGACCGGCGGTCTCATCGCCTTCCTCCTGGTCATCGGCCGGGCGTACGCGGTGAAGAACTTCGGCCGCAAGGAGATGACCACCTCGATCGTCGTGTCGTATTACTGGCACTTCGTCGACGTGGTCTGGATCGCCCTGTTCCTCGTCATCTACTTCCTGAAATGAGCGGAGCTGCCCGAATGGCACGCGAGAAGAAGCATCGTCCGACCGGTCGCCGGAGCCCCTGGGCTGCCGCGGCGCTGATCGGCATCGGCCTGCTCCTCACGGGCGGCATCTACGCCGGAGCGTCGGCAGCCATGGCGTCGACCACCGAGCCGGCGGCCGCCAGCGCGCTCACCGTCGAGGACGGCCAGAAGCTCTTCCAGGCGAACTGCGCCACGTGCCACGGCCTGAACCTGCAGGGTTCCGAGAACGGCCCGTCGCTCTACGGCGTCGGCGAGCTGTCTGTCCACTTCCAGGTCAGCACCGGACGCATGCCCCTCCAGCAGAGCGGGCCGCAGGCACCGCAGAAGCCGCCGCAGTTCACCGAGGACCAGGTCGCGGCGATCGCGGCCTACGTCCAGTCCACGGCCCCCGGCCCGACCTTCCCGGCGGCCGAGGTCCTCGATGGACAGGGCGACTCGGCGCACGGTGCCGAGCTGTTCCGCATCAACTGCGCCATGTGCCACAACGTCGCCGGCGCCGGTGGAGCACTCACCGAGGGCAAGTACGCCCCGAACCTCCACACGGTGTCACCGCTCAACATGTACGCCGCCATGGTCACGGGCCCGCAGAACATGCCGGTCTTCAATGACATGAACCTGACCCCGGAGGAGAAGCGCGACGTCATCTCCTACCTGGTCTACCTGCAGCAGAACGAGTCCCCCGGCGGATTCGACCTCGGCTCCCTCGGACCGGTCTCCGAAGGTCTCTTCATCTGGATCTTCGGCATCGGCACCCTCATCGCACTGACCGTCTGGGTCACGGCGAAATCCAATTGATCTTCCCTGACGCGATACGCACGGATTGACGAGGAGCACCATGGCACACGAAGTCGACGCGCTCGAGCACGAGAGGCCTTCCTGGAAGCCCTCTCCGGGGCTCACCGTCGCGGTCATCGATCCGGTGCAGCCCCCTGAGCTTCCGCCGCACCGCGAGCGTGCGACGGACAAGGACCCGGCGGTCATGAAGCGCGCCGTCCGCACGGTCTACACGCTGTTCTACCTCTCGGTCGCGGCCAGCATCTGGGCGGTCGCCGCCTACATGATCTTCCCGATCGAGAGCGGGCGGATCGTCGACATCCGCAGCAACAACCTCTTCATCGGTCTCGGCATCGGAACGGCGCTCCTGGCGCTCGGCCTCGGCGCCATCCACTGGTCGAAGGCGGTGATGTCCGACAAGGAGTACATCGAGCCCCGTCACGCCACCCGCGGCAAGGACAGCACCCGCGAGGCGGCTGTGGCCGTCTTTGAGATCGCCGACAAGGAGTCCGGCTTCGGACGTCGCGTGATGATCCGCAACTCGCTGTTCGCGGCCCTCGCGGCCTCGATCATCCCCGGCGTCACGCTCTTCCGCGGGCTCGCTCCGCAGAACACGGCAGCCAACCCCATCGCCGGCCAGCCGGTGCCGCTGCTCAGCCAGACCATGTGGACCGAGGGCGCCTACCTCACGCACGACCCGTCGGGCGAGCGCATCCGCGCGGCCGACGTGACGCTCGGCTCCGCCGTGCACGTCATCCCCGAGGAGCTGGCTTCGCTCACCCATGAGGAGGGCTACCTGGAGGAGAAGGCCAAGGCCATCGTCCTGCTGATGCGCCTCCTCCCCGAAGACCTCAACGAAGCACCTGAGAAGGCTGACTGGTCCTACCAGGGCATCGTCGCCTACTCCAAGGTCTGCACGCACGTCGGATGCCCCGTGGCTCTGTACGAGCAGCAGACCCACCACCTGCTGTGCCCCTGCCACCAGTCTCAGTTCGACGTGGCGAACGGCGCGGCGGTCATCTTCGGCCCGGCGGCGCGTCCGCTGCCGCAGCTGCCCATCACCATCGACGCAGACGGGTACCTCGTCGCCAAGAGCGACTTCCTCGAACCCGTCGGCCCGAGCTTCTGGGAGCGGCATTGAGCACCTCGACTCACCCCACGGAGAACGTGACCACGGAGCCTGCGCTCCCTGACGCGCGTTCCACCGACAAGCCGCTCGGCGGCCGCTTCGTCGCAGGCGCGGCGAACTACCTCGACGAGCGCACGAGCATGTCGGGCATCGTCAAGGAGCTCGGTCGGAAGATTTTCCCCGACCACTGGTCCTTCATGCTCGGCGAGATCGCGCTGTGGAGCTTCGTCGCCGTCCTGCTGTCGGGCACGTTCCTGACGTTCTTCTTCCAGGCGTCGATGGTGCCGACCCACTACAGCGGTGCGTACATCCCGATGCGCGGCGTCGAGATGTCGGCCGCACTGGACTCCTCGCTGCGACTGTCGTTCGACATCCGCGGCGGCCTGCTGGTCCGTCAGATCCACCACTGGGCCGCGCTCGTCTTCGTCGCCGGCATCGGCGTGCACATGCTCCGCATCTTCTTCACCGGAGCATTCCGCAAGCCCCGCGAGGTCAACTGGGTGATCGGCTTCATCCTGTTCATCCTTGCGATGGCAGAGGGCTTCACCGGCTACTCGCTCCCCGACGACCTGCTGTCCGGCAACGGCCTCCGCATCATCGACGGCATGGTCAAGGGCATCCCGCTGATCGGCACCTGGATCTCCTTCCTGCTGTTCGGCGGAGAATTCCCGGGTGACCAGATCGTCGGCCGCCTCTACACGCTGCACATCCTGCTGCTGCCCGCGATCCTGGTTGCTCTGCTCGCGCTGCACCTGATGCTCATGATCATCAACAAGCACACGCAGTTCGCCGGTCCCGCCCGTCGCAACGACAACGTCGTGGGCTACCCGATCCTGCCGGTCTACGCGTCGAAGATGGGCGGCTTCTTCTTCATCACGTTCGGTGTGATCGTCCTGGTCGCGTCGCTGTTCACGATCAACCCGATCTGGAACTATGGGCCGTACGACCCCTCCCCCGTGTCCGCCGGAACCCAGCCCGACTGGTACATCGGCTTCGCGGACGGTGCGCTCCGACTGGTGCCGCCGCACCTCGAGACGGTGCTGTTCAACAACACCTGGTCGTGGAACATCATCATCCCGCTGGCCGGCCTCGGGCTGTTCATCGTGCTCGTGATGATCTATCCCTTCATCGAGGCGTGGATCACGGGTGACAAGCGCGAGCACCACATCGCGCAGCGTCCCCGCCAGGCGGCCACCCGCACGGCCATCGGCGCCGCCGGCGTCACGTTCTACGCCGTACTGTGGGCTGCGGCATCGTCCGACATCATCGCCACGCACTTCCAGCTGACCATGGAGGGTGTCATCCACACTCTGCAGGCCCTGCTGTTCGTCGGACCGGTGGTCGCGTACTTCGTCGCCAAGCGCATGTGCCTCGCCCTGCAGAAGAAGGACCGCGAGATCGCCCTGCACGGGTACGAGTCCGGTCGCATCGTCCGCCTCCCCGGCGGCGAGTACATCGAGGTGCACCAGCCCGTCGACGAGTACGAGCGCTGGCGTCTGATCGGCTTCGAGACGAACGAGCCCCTCGTGGTGCGTCCGAACTCGCGTGGCCAGATCCCCTGGCATGAGAACATCCGCGCCTCGCTGTCGCGGTGGTTCTTCGAGGATCGCCTCACGCCCCTCACGCAGGGCGAGCTCGACGCCGCGGTGGCCCACCAGCACCACGAGCTGGAGCACATCGCGCACGACGAGGCCGAAGAGCTGCAGGGTGCCCACGCACGCGCCGGCGTCCCCGACGCTCCGCTGAAGCCGATCGACGACGGCCACTCCTCCGAGACCGCCGTCCGCCCGTCGAACGTCATCATCCCCGATGACAAGGACGGCAAGAAGAAGTCCTGAGGCCACGGCCTCGAACAACGCGAACGCCCGGGTGGATGACCACCCGGGCGTTCGCGTCTCCGTACCCGAGGCACTTCGGGCGTGAGCGTGGCCGGCAGGCCAAACCCGGCTGCGGGGCGGAACCCAGCGGCGCGGCGGACTCCAACGGCAGGTCGGGACCCGGCAGGAATCCTGCGCAGTGTGGCGCTCCGAGGCAGCAGTGAGTGCGGTCGGCGACCATACGCTGACGTCATGACCACTGATCTCCCGACCAGCACCTCTGCGCCGACCGCGACCGCGGACGCCGCCGCCGCGTACTTCGCCGCCAAGCTCGCCTGCGAGACCGATCCATCGGACGTGTACGAGGCGCAGAAGGCCGGTGAGCGGTTCCTCCTCGTCGACGTGCGCGGCGCCGAGGCCTGGGCCCAGGGACGCATCCCCGGTGCGGTCCACATCCCCTACGGGACGATTGCGGAGCGGGCAGCCCACGACATCCCCCTCGACATGCCCGTCGTGGTCTACTGCTGGAGTCCGGGGTGCAACGCCGGCGCCAAGGGAGCACTCGCGTTCACACAGGCGGGCTACTCGGTGCGCGAGATGATCGGCGGCTTCGAGTATTGGGCACGGGAGGGCTATCCCACCGAGGATGACGACGGCACCCTCCCCCGCATGCGCGACCGACTCGTCGCACTGGTGCGCTGACGGGCACGCTCCCGCGCCGACGGACTGTCGCCGACGGGGTCCGCCTAGGCGGTGCGACCGAGGTCGTCGGGCTCCTCGCAGAAGCGGGCGGATGCCGCTCCCGTGAACTGCGCACGATCGCTCAGAGTGTCCCCGGACTGCACGTCGACGACGACCGCCGTGATGTTGTCGGCGGAGCCCGCGTCATCCGCCAGGCGCACCAGCTCGGCCGCGGCATCGGCCGGAGACGCCGCTGAGCGGAGCACGTCGGCCACGAGGACCTCCGGCACGTAGTCGGTCACGCCGTCGCTGCACAGGAGCCAGCGGTCGCCCTCCTGGGCGTCGTGGGGCTCGATGCGGACGATGTCCCGTTCGTTGCCGCTGTAGGACGCGGTGATGATGTTCCGCCGGGGATGCGTCCAGGCGTTCTCCGGCATGACGATGCCGCGGTCGACGAGCTCCTGGACGTAGGAGTCGTCGCGCGTCATCCTGCGGCAGTCGCCCGCACGAAGGCGGTAGGCGCGCGAGTCGCCGACATGCGCGAGGAGCAGACGCCCGGGCTCCACGTCGACGAAGACGCCCGTCAGCGTGGTCGCCATGCCAGCCAGGGCGCTGTCACGGGCCGTGTGCGCCCGCAGGTCCCAGTTCGCCAGGCGGATGCGGGTGTGCAGCCGCTCCTCGCCGATCTCGCGCTGCACGCCTGCGACGAGTCGGTGCACGAGCGCAGCGGAGGCGAGGTCGCCGGCAGGTCCACCGCCGACACCGTCGGCGACGGCGGCTCCCCAGGATGCCGTGAAGGCGGCATCCTGGTTCACCGAGCGTCGGGGTCCGACCTCCGAGACGGAGGCTCCGGTGAGCCTCATACGATCAGCGCGCGAAGTATCCGCGGTAGTACTCGTACACCCAGCCCACGATGGCGACGGCGAAGATGCCGAGGCCGATCGGGAACATCCACGTGCCGACCGCGAGACCGATCATGCCGATGGCAGCCGAGAACGCGAGGATGATGGGCCACCACGACCAGGGGCTGAACTCACCCAGCTCGGGGTCGCCGTCATCGATGTCGGCGGTGAGGATGTCGGCGGGGAGCTCGCCGCCCTGTGCGGCGTGCACGCGCTGCACGTAGAAGGCGATGAGCGATCCCATGAGTGCCGTGAACAGCAGTGCGACACTGCCCACCCACTCGATCCCGTGCCACCATTCCGGCTGCGGGTGAGCGATGATGTTCCACACCGTGTAGGCGACGAAGACCAGGAAGAAGAAGCCGGTCAGGATCCACCAGAGAGCCACATTGGTGCGCACTTACTTCACCTTTCCTTCGGCGAGGTCGGCCACCGGGGCGTCGGGAGCGTCCTTCGCCGGTCCCACGCCCACCGGCACGCCGGCCTCGGGGTGGTTCAGGTCGAACGCGGGACGCTCGCTGCGGATGCGCGGGATCGACGTGAAGTTGTGACGCGGCGGCGGGCAGGAGGTGGCCCACTCGAGCGAAGCGCCGTAGCCCCACGGGTCGTTGACCGTCACCTTGGGAGCCTTGCGGGCGGTGACCCAGACGTTGAACAGGAACGGGATCATCGACGCGCCCAGGATGATGGAGCCGATCGTCGACAGCTGGTTCTGCCAGGTGAAGCCGTCGGCCGCGGAGTAGTCCGCATAGCGGCGCACCATGCCGTCGACGCCCAGCCAGTGCTGCACGAGGAAGGTCATGTGGAAGCCGATGAACAGCATCCAGAAGTGCACCATGCCGAGACGCTCGTTGAGCATGCGACCGGTGAACTTCGGCCACCAGAAGTAGAAGCCGGCGAACATCGCGAACACGACCGTGCCGAACACCACGTAGTGGAAGTGGGCCACGACGAAGTACGAGTCGGACAGGTGGAAGTCCAGCGGCGGCGAGGCGAGGATGATGCCCGTGAGACCACCGAACACGAAGGTGATGAGGAAGCCGATCGACCAGACCATCGGCGTCTCGAACGTCACGGAGCCTCGCCACATGGTGCCGACCCAGTTGAAGATCTTCACACCCGTCGGAACGGCGATGAGCATCGTCATGAGCGCGAAGAACGGCAGCAGGACCGCACCGGTCACGTACATGTGGTGCGCCCACACGGCCACCGACAGGGCGGCGATCGCGATCGTGGCGTAGACGAGCGTCTTGTATCCGAAGATCGGCTTGCGGCTGAACACCGGGAAGATCTCCGACACGATGCCGAAGAACGGCAGGGCGATGATGTACACCTCGGGGTGCCCGAAGAACCAGAACAGGTGCTGCCACAGCAGGACGCCGCCGTTCGCGGGGTCGTAGATGTGGGCGCCGAGCACGCGGTCGGCCGCAGCGGCCAGGATCGCGGCGGCGAGCACCGGGAAGGCCATGAGCACGAGGATGCTGGTGATCAGCGTGTTCCACGTGAAGATCGGCATGCGCCACATCGTCATGCCCGGAGCGCGCATGGTGATGATCGTGGTGATGAAGTTCACGGCGCCGAGGATCGTGCCGAAACCGCTCATGCCGAGGCCCAGCATCCACAGGTTCCCACCTGCGCCCGGTGAGAAGCTCGCGCCTGCCAAGGGCTGATAGGCGAACCAGCCAAAGGCGGCCGCGCCCTGCGGGGTGAGGAAGCCGGAGACGGCGATGGTGGAGCCGAAGAGCAACAGCCAGAAGGCGAAGGCGTTGAGGCGCGGGAACGCGACGTCGGGCGCCCCGATCTGCAGCGGCATGATCACGTTGGCGAAGCCGGCGAACAACGGCGTCGCGAACATCAGCAGCATGATCGTGCCGTGCATCGTGAACAGCTGGTTGTACTGCTCCTTGGTCGGCACGACCTGCATGCCGGGCTCGAAGAGCTCGGCGCGGATGATCAGCGCCATGACGCCACCGAGCATGAAGAAGATCACCGAGGCGATCAGGTACATGTAGCCGATGGTCTTGTGGTCAGTGGAGGTGATCCACTTGACGATCAGGTTTCCCTTGTCCTCGACCCGCGTCGAGGTCAGCAGCGCCGCCTGACGAGGGGGCAGGGTCAACGGACGCCCGGAGGACTTCTCCTGAAGCGGAAGCGTCGTCGCCATCACTTACCTTCTTCGCTGTTCGTGGCCCCGGTGCCGGGCAGGTTGCCGAGCCGGCTGTAGGCCTGTGAGATGTCTCCGGTGTTTCCCGCGGCGCGGAGCGACGCCAGGTAGTCGTCGTACTCCGACTCGCTGACGACCTTCACGTTGAAGAGCATCGCCGAGTGGAACTCGCCGCAGAGCTCGGCGCACTTGCCGGCGTAGGTGCCCTCGCGGGTCGGCGTGAAGGACCAGTAGTTCTCGCGCCCGATGTACATGTCCTTCTTGTACAGGAAGTCGATGATCCAGAACGAGTGGATCACGTCGCGCGACTGGAGGTTGATCTTCACCGTCTTGTTGACCGGGAGGTACAGGGTCGGCAGGGCCGCCTGGTCGACGTCGCCGCTGGCGGTCGGGACGGCCTGGACGCCCATGGTCCACACGGCGTCCTCGTTGTCGGCGTCCTCGCCGTTGTACTGGAAGTCCCAGGCCCACTGCTTCCCGATGGCCGTGATCGACACGTCGGGGTTCTCGGTCTGCGTCTCGAGGATCGTCTGGTCACGCGCGGTGAAGGCGAAGAACCCGATGACGAGGATGAGCGGCACGATCGTGTAGAAGATCTCGATCGGCATGTTGTAGCGGAGCTGCACCGGAAGGCCGGACTGCCCCTTGCGACGCCGGTACGCGAACGCGGCGAAGAGGATCAGACCCCACGTGATCACGCCGACCGCGAGCAGGACGATCCAGGAGTTGACCCACAGACCCGACACCATCGCGGTGTGGTTCGTGGCCTGCGAACCGTCTTCCTGGAAGCCCGGCAGGAAGCCGTTCAGCTCTGTCGGGGTGCACCCGGCGAGGACGACGGCCGTTGCGATCCCGACGGGGAGAACAGCCCAGCGGATGCGGCGTTTCGACGGCACAGTGCACCTTTCCGGAGGTGAGAGAGACGCCCGCAAGTCTACGGCAAGCGCTCAGTGTATTCAGGCCATCCGCCCAGCCGGACTCTCGACGTGAAGACGGAAACGGCCGGGTTCGCAGGTCCCTCAGGACGCGCGACCCGGCCGGTGATCCACGTGGATCAGTGGAAGCTGTCGCCGCAGGCGCAGCTGCCCGCGGCGTTCGGGTTGTCGATCGTGAAGCCCTGCTCCGAGATCGTGTCCTTGAAGTCGATGGTGGCGCCGTCGAGGTACGGGACGCTCATCTCGTCGACGACGACCTCGACACCGTCGAAGTCCACGGCGACGTCGCCGTCGAGGAAGCGCTCGTCGAAGTACAGCTGGTAGATCAGGCCCGAGCATCCACCCGGCTGCACGGCGACGCGCAGGCGGAGGTCATCGCGACCCTCCTGGCCGAGCAGGCTCTTCACCTTGCCGGCGGCGGCATCACTGAGCAGCACGCCGTGTGCGCGCGCGATCTGGTCGGTCGACAGTGCGGTGTCGGTCATGGCTCTCCTTGCGAGGGTCCTGGTGCGGACGGCGGTGCCGCCCTGACGATTCTACGCCCGGGTTGCCCGGGCGGCCCCGAAGCCGGTCAGAGCGTCCGCGCGTCGAGGTCGGCGAGCAGCAGCGCCTCGGAGAGGACCGCCGCACGGAACGTGTCGAGGTGCAGCGATTCGTTGGGGCTGTGCGCGCGCGAGTGCGGGTCCTCCACCCCCGTGACGAGGATCTGCGCCCCCGGGAACTCCCGGACGAGATCGGAGATGAACGGGATGGACCCGCCCACGCCGATGTCGACCGGCTCCACGCCGTAGCCGGCGTGCAGGGCGTCACGGACGGCCGACACCGCCCAGCCGGAGGTGTCGACGAGGAAGCCGTCGCCGAGGTCGAGGTCGCTGAACTCGAGCTGCGCGCCGAACGGGGCGTGCGCGCGCAGATGCGTCTCCATCGCCTCGTACGCCTCGCGGGCGCTCTGCCCGGGGGCGACGCGGGCGCTGACGACGACGGACATGCTGGGCGCGAGGGCGTTGGATGCCGCGGCCACCGTCGTCGCGTCGATGCCGATCACCGTGATCGCCGGCTTGTTCCAGATGCGGCTGAGGATGCTGCCTCCGCCGATCGGCTGCACGCCGTCGGGCAGTCCGGCCTCCTCGCGGAGCGTGGCCTCCGTGTACTCGGGGGTCGCGGCATCCCGCTCCGTCATGCCGGCGACGGCGACCGAGCCGTCCTCGTTCCAGAGGCTGTCGAGCAGGCGGATCGTCGCGAGCATCGCATCGGGCACCGCTCCGCCGAACATGCCGGAGTGCGAGGCGTGGTCGAGGGTGCGGACGGTGAGGGTGAAGCGCGCGTTGCCGCGGAGTGAGACGGTCACCGCCGGCGTGCGCGAATCCCAGTTGCCCGAGTCGGCGACGACGATCACGTCGGACCGCAGCGCGTCGGCGTTGTCCGCGAGGAAGCCGGCGAAGGAGCGCGAGCCGTACTCCTCCTCCCCTTCGATGAAGAGCGCCACGCCCAGGTCGAAGTCGTCGCCGAGCGCCTCGCGCAGCGCGCGCACGGCGGCGACGTGCGCCATGACTCCCGCCTTGTCGTCGGCGGCGCCGCGGCCGTACAGCCGGCCGTCGCGGACGGTGGGCTCGAAGGGCGGCGTCTCCCACAGGGCCTCGTCGCCGGGGGGCTGCACGTCGTGGTGCGCGTAGAGCAGCACGGTCGGGCGACCGTTGCGCGCGGCGCGCGTCGCCAGGATGGCCGGCTGACCCTGCTCGTCGGTGCCCGGGATCGCTGCGGTCTTGATCTCGACGCTCTCGAAGACGCCGGTGTCGCGCACGAGGGCCGCGATCGCCTCGGCGCTGCGACCCAGCTGGGTCTGGTCGAAGGAGGGCCACGCGATGGAGGGGATCCTCACCAGAGCCCCGAGATCGGCGAGTGCTGCGGGGATGCCGGAGGTGGCGGCATCCCGCACGGATTCGGTTCGGGACAGGTCGGAGCTCATGCGGGTAATCTTAGGAGACCCCCTTCCGCACTCCCGAGGATGAGAACCGTGGCCAAGACCCCCGCAGCCCCCGCGCCCAGCGACGCCCCCTCGGACGGCACCGCCCTCAACGGCGTTCCCGTCGGCGGATCGGGCAAGGGCCGCGCCACGCCGAGCCGTGCGGAGCAGGAGGCGGCCCGCCGTCGTCCGCTCGTCGCCGACACCAAGGAGGCGAAGGCCCGCGCCCGCTCCGAGATGGCGGCGCAGCGCGAGAAGGCCCGCCTGGGCATGGCAGCCGGCGATGACAAGTTCCTCCCGGTGCGCGACAAGGGTCCGCAGCGCCGGTTCATCCGCGATCTGGTCGACTCCGGCTGGCACCTGGGCGAGGCGGTCATGCCGGCGATGGTGCTCGTGATCGTCGCGACGTTCATCCCCTACCCGCCTGTGCAGTACTACGCGTTCATCGTGCTGTGGATCTTCATCCTGTTCGTCATCGGCGACATGATCATCACGTCGATCCGCGCCAAGCGCGCCGCGCGGGCGAAGTTCGGGGAAGAGCGCACCGAGCGGGGCCTCGGATGGTACGCCGCGATGCGCACCATCCAGATGCGCTTCATGCGCCTGCCGAAGCCGCAGGTCAGGCGCGGCGGACGCCCCGCCTGACGGCCAGGCCGCGGTTGATCTGTCGCGCCCACAGCGGGCCGCGGTAGAGGAACGCCGTGTATCCCTGGACGAGGTCGGCGCCGGCCTCGAGCCGCTCGCGGACGTCGTCGGCCGTGTCGACACCGCCGACAGAGATGACGCAGAAGTCCGCCGGCACGACGCCGCGGACGAGCCGCAGCACCTCCAGGGCGCGGGCGCGCAGCGGCGCTCCCGACAGTCCGCCCGCACCGGCGGCCTCGACCACGGACGCATCGGTGCGCAGACCGGTGCGCGACAGGGTGGTGTTGGTCGCCACGAGCCCGGCGAGGCCCACCTCCACCGCGAGACGAGAGATCTCCTCCACCTCGTCGTCGGGCAGGTCGGGGGCGATCTTCACCAGCAGCGGAGTCCGCCCCGCGGCATCCCGCACCGCCTCCAGCAGGGGGCGCAGGGTCTGCACCGCCTGCAGGCCCCGCAGCCCCGGGGTGTTCGGGGAGGAGACGTTGACCACGAGGTAGTCCGCGAGCGGCGCGAGCAGCGTCGCGCTGCGGAGGTAGTCCGCAGTCGCGTCGGCGACGTCCACCACGCGGCTCTTGCCGATGTTCACGCCGACGATCGCACGCCGCGGCCGGCGTCGCAGACGGGCGAGGCGGCCGTGGGCGGCCTCCGCTCCCCCGTTGTTGAAGCCCATCCTGTTGATCACCGCGCGATCGGGGATGAGGCGGAACAGACGAGGGCGCGGGTTGCCGTCCTGTGGCACGGCGGTGATGGTGCCCACCTCGACATGGCCGAAGCCCAGCGCGTCGAGGCCGCGCACGGCTGTCACGTCCTTGTCGAACCCGGCGGCCACGCCGAACGGCGAGTCGAAGACGAGGCCCAGGGCCTCGGTGCGCAGCGACCGCGCCGGTGAGGTGACGGCACGGGCGATCCATGACAGCGGCGGCACCCCGAGCGCGCGGATCACCACGACAGCCGCGTGGTGCGCGGTCTCGGGGTCGAGGCGCGCGAGGACGGTGCGGAAGAGGAGGGGATACATCCCCGCCAGATTACCGGGACGGGGAGGCGTCGAACGTCTCGGCGGCGGGCGCCTCGTCGTCGGCGCGGGAGGCCCGCGGTCCGCCGGCGAGGTGGTCGGCGCGCAGCTGACCGATCGCGCTCTCGAAGTCCTCCAGCGAATCGAACGCCTGATAGACGCTCGCGAAGCGGAGATACGCGACCTCGTCGAGTTCGCGGAGAGGACCGAGGATGGCCAGGCCGATCTCGTTGGTCTCGATCTGCGACGCGCCCGTCTGCCGGACGGCCTCCTCCACCTTCTGCGCGAGCACGGCGAGGTCGGCATCGGTCACGGGTCGCCCCTGGCAGGCCTTCCGGACACCTGACATGACCTTCTCACGGCTGAAGGGCTCGATCACGCCGGAGCGCTTGATGATGTTGAGGCTCGCGGTCTCGATGGTCGAGAATCGGCCGCCGCACTCGGGGCACTGCCGACGTCGACGGATGCTGAGCCCGTCGTCGCTGGTACGGGAATCGATGACGCGGGAATCCGGATGGCGGCAGAACGGGCAGTGCATGGCAGGGAAAGACTACGCCTCGAAGCGCGCCTGGACGGCTTCGCCGTGCGCGGGCAGTGCTTCCGCGTCGGCGAGGGCCACGATCCGCTCTCGTACCTCCGCCAGCGCCGCGCGGTCGTAGTCGATGACCTGCTGGGGGCGGAGGAAGGTGCTGGCGGAGAGCCCGGCGGCGTAGCGGGCCTGCCCGCCGGTGGGGAGCACGTGGTTGCTTCCGGCGAGGTAGTCGCCCAGGCTGACCGGCGAGGACTCCCCCACGAAGACGGCGCCGGCGTGGACGAAGTCCTCGGGGCGAGGCTCGGCGAGGTGCAGCTCGAGGTGCTCGGGGGCGTAGGCGTTGCTCACGGCCGTCGCGGCTGCGACGTCGTCGACGAGGATCACCGCGGACTGCGGGCCGGAGAGTGCGATGTCGACGCGCGCGCTGTGCCGCGTGCGCGGTACGCGCTCGGCGAGCTCCCGCGCGACGTCGCCGGCGAGACGTTCGCTCGTGGTGACCAGGACCGCGGCGGCCTGCTCGTCGTGCTCCGCCTGGCTGATGAGGTCGGCCGCCACCAGCCGGGCGTCGGCCGAATCGTCGGCCACGATGAGGATCTCGGTGGCGCCGGCCTCGGAGTCGGTGCCGACGAGCCCCGCCACGGCGCGCTTGGCGGCCGCCACGAAGTTGTTGCCGGGGCCGGTGACGATGTCGACCGGCTCGAGGTCGAGGGCGGGCACTCCGTAGGCGAAGGCGCCGACGGCGCCGGCGCCGCCCATCGCGTAGACCTCGGTGACGCCGAGCAGGTGGGCGGCGGCGAGGATCACCGGGTGCACCCGGCCGCCCTGGTCGCTCTGCGGGGGCGATGCGAGAGCGACCTCCGACACACCCGCGACCTGGGCGGGGACGACGTTCATCACGACGCTCGAGGGGTAGACCGCCTTGCCGCCGGGCACATAGACGCCGACCCGGCGCACCGGCTGCCAGCGCTGCACGACGCGGGCACCGGGAGCGAGCTCCGTGGTGCGCTCGGGAGGGACCTGCGCCGCCGATGCCGTGCGCACGCGCGTGATCGCCTCGTCGAGCGCGTCGCGCACCCGCGGATCGAGCCCCGCCAGGGCCTGCTCGAGATGCGCCGCTGGCACACGGATCGCGTGGTCGCGCACGCCGTCGAAGCGGTCGGCCTGGTCGCGGAGTGCGTCCTCGCCGCGCTCGGCGACCTCGTGGACGATCGCCGCTGCCGCCGTGACGGCCGCCTCCCGGGCCGCCGTGGCGCGCGGGACGGTGGCGAGGAGCTCGGCTGCGGTCATGTCGCGACCGCGGAGGTCGATGGTGCGGAGCATCCCTCCAGGCTACCGGCCGTGACCGGTCGGCCGAGCCGCGCGACGGCGACCCGGCCGGCCCGATGATCAGCCGCGCGTGACGCCGCTGACGTCGTGCAGGTAGCCGACGCGACCGTCCTCATGACGGATCACGAAGACGGACCCGCGGTCCTCGATGACGAGGGCCCACGCGGTCGGGCCGACCCGGAAGATCGGCAGACCGCGCTCGTCGAGCACTTCGCGCTCGACCGGCGACAGTGCCCAGAACGCCTGGTACGACGGCGCCTGCGGCTCGGCCTCGGCGGGCTCGTAGGTGCCGCGGCGCTGCTGCGGGGTCCAGGTGTCGTCCACGGATGCGTCGGCGACGGCGCCGCCGCGGGCGGGCATGGTGTCGTCGGCGAGCGGCGGGTAGGCGCCGGTCTCCTGGTCGTCCGTGACGGAGGAGGAGCGCTGGTAGCCCGGCACCTGTGCGCCGGCGTCGTCGTATCCCCGCTCTTGCGCGCCGGCCTCCGGGTAGCCGCTGACCTGGTATCCGCTCTGCGGCGTGCCGGTGCCGTCGGCGCCGGGCTGAGCTGCGTCCTGGTACGGGGCGTCCTGCTGGTACGGGGCGTCCTCCTGGTACGGGGCGCCGTCCCGGTAGGGGGCGTCGTGAGCGGCATCCCGGCCGTCGTGCACCGCGTCGAAGACCGACGTGTGGTCGTCGGGCGAGGCGACGTCCTCGTGCTCGTCTGCGACGGAGGCGACCGGCGGCGCGGCCTTCTCGCGCGGAGCGGGCGCGGGCCGGGGCGTGATCGCGCGGATCGGGCGTGCGTTGCGGTGGGCCGGGATCTCGGGGCGGTCGCGGAAGTCATCCTTCAGCACGGGGATGACCGGGGCCATCACCGTCAGCACCACACCGGCGGTCAGGAAGACGAACTCGACCCAGATGACCCACGAGCCGATCCACACCCCGCTCTCCGCGAGGGCGATGAAGCTGTTCCAGATCGAGGCGAGCCACAGCACGGAGGCGACGGAGAACGCGACCGAGGCGAACTGGTCGATGCCCAGCGAGCCGACCCGGCGGATGCCCTGGGGCGAGAAGCGGCGCAGCACGATGAGGAAGACAGCGACCGTCGGCACGCCGATCCGCAGCACCCAGTCGATGCCGCTCTCCCACACGGAACCGCCGTCGATCGACCGGCTGTAGAGCGGGAAGAAGGACGCCACGAACGCCACCAGCCACACTCCCGCGAGCGCGACCTCCCGGATGGAGAACGGACCGACGCCGTACTGCGGCTGCGGCCCGGACGTGGTCGCCGCCGCGTCGTGCCCGTCGGCCCCGGTGCGGTCCTGGTCGACAGGCGTTCCCGCCTCGTCCCGCACGTCGGCCTCGGCCTGCGCCTGGTCGTCGTTCCACTGATGGTCGCTCACGGTGTTCCTCTCCGGTCGCGCCGCCGCGACTCGCGTTGGCATATTACCCAGCCGACATGAGACATCTATGAGATCAGCCGAGGCACTGCGGGCCGAGCAGGCCCTTGAGCTCGCCGTAGAGATCGGCTGTGACACGCACAGGCATCGGAACCTCGAACACCTTCGCGGTCGACCCCTTGAACAGCCGCAGGGTCACCTCCGTATCGCCGCGGTGAC
The DNA here is from genome assembly GCF_003991875.1 of Microbacterium lemovicicum. Lineage (NCBI taxonomy): Bacteria > Bacillati > Actinomycetota > Actinomycetes > Micrococcales > Microbacteriaceae > Microbacterium > Microbacterium lemovicicum. The sequence continues at coordinate 1,269,391 of NZ_CP031423.1, read as the reverse complement.
GGGCCAGCACCTCGGCGAGCTCGCCCACCACCGACTCGGTGGCGCGCTGCTCGGGCATCACCAGCACGAGCGGCCCCGAGGCATCCATCGCTCCCAGATCCGGCGAGAACGCCGACACGGCGTGCAGGTTGAGGCCGTCGTCGCGGCGGGAGACCCGGCCGCGCACGACGAGGATCGAATCCGCCTGCAGCGACCCGGCGAACTCCGTGTAGGTCTTGCCCATGAACATGACGGTCACCTCGCCGTCGAAGTCCTCGACGGTGATCATGCCGTAAGGGTTGCCGCTCTGCTTGGCCACCCGGTGCTGCACGCTCGTCACCAGTCCCGCGACGGTCACCTGGTCGCCGTCCGAGACGTCGTCGGAGGCCAGGAGATCGTGGATGCTGGTCGACGCGTGCTTGGCGAGCGGCACCTCGAGCCCGGCCAGCGGGTGGTCGGACACGTACAGGCCCAGCATCTCGCGCTCGAAGGCCAGCTTGTCCTTCTTGGTCCACTCGGGCCGATCGGGCACCTTCGCGGGCGCGATCTCCTGGATGTCGTCGTAGAGGCTGTCGAAGTCGAAGCCGATCGCGCCGGTCGCCTCCTTGCGCTTCGTGTCGACCGCCGCCTCCGCGGCGTCTTCATGGATCTCCAGCAGCGCGCGACGGGTCGCGCCGAACGAGTCGAACGCACCCGCCTTGATGAGCGACTCGACGGTGCGCTTGTTCGCCGCCGGCGCAGGCACCTTCGCGAGGTAGTCGTGGAACGACGTGAACGTCGTCTTCTGCCGCGCCTCGACGATGCCGTCGACCACGTTCGCGCCGACGTTGCGTACCGCGCCGAGGCCGAAGCGGATGTCTTCGCCGACGGCGGCGAAGTAGCGGATGGACTCGCCCACATCGGGCGGCAGCACCCTGATGCCCATGCGCCGGCACTCGTTCAGGTAGACCGCGAGCTTGTCCTTCGCATCGCCGACGCTGGTCAGGAGCGCCGCCATGTACTCGGCGGGATAGTGCGCCTTGAGGTACGCCGTCCAGTACGAGATCAGCCCGTAGGCCGCGGAGTGCGCCTTGTTGAAGGCGTAGTCGGAGAACGGCACCAGGATGTCCCACAGCGTCTTGATCGCCGCTTCGGAGTAGCCGTTGGCCTTCATTCCGCCCTCGAACCCGGCGTACTGCTTGTCGAGCTCGGACTTCTTCTTCTTGCCCATCGCGCGACGCATGATGTCGGCCTGACCGAGGGAGAACCCGGCGACGCGCTGCGCGATCGCCATCACCTGCTCCTGGTAGATGATGAGGCCGTAGGTGGTGTCGAGGATGTCGGACAGCGCCTCACCCAGCTCGGGGTGGATGGGCGTGATGTCCTGCTGGCCGGTCTTGCGCAGCGCGTAGTTGATGTGCGAGTTCGCGCCCATGGGGCCGGGCCGATACAGCGCGATGAGCGCCGAGATGTCTTCGAAGTTGTCGGGCCGCATGAGGCGCATCAGGCTGCGGAGCGGACCGCCGTCGAGCTGGAAGACCCCGAGCGAGTCTCCGCGGGTGAGCAGGTCGTAGGCGCCCCGGTCGTCGAGCGGCAGCTCCTCCAGCACGAGCGGGTGCCCGCGGTTGGCGGAGATGTTGTCGAGGGCGTCGTTGATGATCGTGAGGTTGCGCAGCCCCAGGAAGTCCATCTTGATCAGACCGAGCGACTCGCACGACGGGTAGTCGAACTGCGTGACGATCTGACCGTCCTGCTCGCGGCGCATGATCGGGATGATGTCGATCAGCGGCTCGCTGGACATGATGACGCCGGCGGCGTGCACGCCCCACTGACGCTTGAGGTTCTCGAGCCCCACGGCCGTGTCGAACACGGTCTTCGCCTCAGGATCGGTCTCGATGAGGGCGCGGAACTCCGACGCCTCCTTGAAGCGCGGGTGGTCCTTGTCGAACATGCCCTCCAGCGGCATGTCCTTGCCCATCACCGCGGGCGGCATCGCCTTGGTGAGCTTCTCCCCCATGCTGAACGGGAAGCCGAGCACGCGTCCGGCGTCCTTGAGCGCCTGCTTCGCCTTGATCGTGCCGTAGGTGACGATCTGCGCGACGCGCTCGTCGCCGTACTTCTCGGTGACGTACTGGATGACCTCGCCGCGGCGCCGGTCGTCGAAGTCGACGTCGAAGTCGGGCATGGAGACGCGATCCGGATTGAGGAAGCGCTCGAAGATGAGTCCGTGCTGCAGCGGGTCGAGATCGGTGATGCGCATCGCGTACGCGGCCATCGAGCCGGCGCCCGAGCCTCGCCCGGGGCCGACCCGGATGCCGTTGTCCTTCGCCCAGTTGATGAAGTCGGCGACGACGAGGAAGTAGCCGGGGAAGCCCATCTGCGCGATGACGCCCGATTCGTACTCCGCCTGCCGACGGACCTCGGCGGGGATGCCGTCCGGGTAGCGGAATTCGAGGCCCTTCTCGACCTCCCTGATGAACCACGACTCCTCCGTCTCCCCGGCGGGCACCGGGAAGCGCGGCATGTAGTTGGCGCTCGTGTTGAACTCGACCTCGCACCGCTCGGCGATGAGCAGCGTGTTGTCGCAGGCCTCGGGGTGGTCGCGGAAGACCTGGCGCATCTCCGCCGCCGACTTCACGTAGTAGCCGTCGCCGTCGAACTTGAAGCGCTTCGGGTCGTCGAGGGTCGACCCCGACTGCACGCACAGCAGGGCCGCGTGGCTGGTCGCGTCGTGCTGGTGCGTGTAGTGCAGGTCGTTCGTGCCGACGAGCGGGATGCCGAGGTCCTTCGAGATGCGCAGCAGATCGCCCATCACGCGACGCTCGATGCTCAGCCCGTGGTCCATGATCTCGGCGAAGTAGTTGTCCTTGCCGAAGATGTCCTGGAACTCCGCGGCCGCGGCCCGTGCGGCGTCGTACTGCCCCAGCCGCAGGCGGGTCTGCACCTCGCCGGACGGGCAGCCGGTCGTGGCGATCAGGCCGCTCGAGTAGTTCTGCAGCAGCTCGCGGTCCATGCGCGGCTTGAAGTAGTAGCCCTCCATGCTCGCCCGGCTCGAGAGCCGGAAGAGGTTGTGCATGCCCTCCGTCGTCTCGGAGAGGAGGGTCATGTGCGTGTAGGCGCCGGAGCCCGACACGTCGTCGCCGGACTGCTCGGGCGTGCCCCAGCGGACGCGCGCCTTGTCGGACCGGTGCGTTCCGGGCGTGACGTAGGCCTCGATGCCGATGATCGGCTTGATGCCGGCGGCGGTGGCCGCGCGGTAGAACTCGAAGGCCGCGAACGTGTTGCCGTGGTCGGTCACGGCGATGGCCGGCATCTCGAGCCGCACCGCCTCCGCGACCATGGGCTGGATGCGCGCCGCCCCGTCGAGCATGGAGTACTCGCTGTGGACATGGAGGTGAACGAAGGAGTCGGATGCCACGGATCGAGTCTACGAAGGGACGCGGACATCGACCTCGGCCGAGGCCGGGAGTCGTCCGGTTGCGGAGCCGACTCGCCTCACCTTCGACCTGAGGGTGCAGGTCGGCCCCTCGCCGTATCGTGAGGGCATGCCGACTCCTGACTTCGTCCTGGCGCTGCGCGAGAAGATCGGCCACGAGCCGCTGTTCCTGGCGGGCGTCACCGCGGTCGTGCTCCACGAGGGGCGGGTGCTCCTCGGCCGCCGCAGCGACGACGGCGCGCTCACGCCGATCACGGGCATCATCGACCCCGGTGAGGAGCCCGCCGATGCGGCGGCGCGCGAGGCCCTCGAGGAGGCGGGTGTCGTGATCCGCGTCGACCGGCTCGTCTGGGTGCACCAGATCCCCCGCGTCACCTATGCCAACGGAGACCAGAGCGACTACCTCGACCTGACCTTCCGGTGCTCCTGGGTCTCGGGCGAACCGTATCCCGTCGACGGGGAGATGACCGAAGTGGGCTGGTACGGCCTGGACGCCCTTCCTCCGCTCGGAGACGAGATGGAGCGGCGGATCGCGCGCGCCGTCGCCGACGCGGAGCCGGCGCACTTCGAAGGCGGTCGCTGACCGGTCACCGCAGGTCGAGGCGCATCAGCACGCGGGGGAACTCACCGCGGGTCGAGTCCGTGTCGGCCGCCTTGGTGAAGCCCGCGGCCTCGAACATGCGACGCGTGCCCACGAAGGCCGAGATCGCGTCGACGCGCCGGTCGCCGGTGTCGACCGGATAGCCCTCCAGAGCCGGCGCGCCCGACGCTCGGGCGAACGCGACCGCCCCGTCCAGGAGCGCGTGCGCGATCCCCTGCCTGCGGTGACCGCCTCGCACCTTGAAGCACCAGACGCTCCACACCGGCAGGTCGTCGACGGTGGGGATGACGCGCCCGTGGGTGAACGCGTGCAGCTCTGCACGGGGCGCGACCCCGGCCCACCCCACCGGCATCTCGCCGTCGTACGCCACGACGCCCGGCGCGGGCGTGCGCGCACAGAGCCCGGCCACGTACTCGGCCTGGTCGAGGCCCGTCATCGCGCGCCGCTCCGGATAGGCCAGGCGGTACGACAGGCACCAGCAGGACTGCTTGGTGCGGTCTTTGGGGCTCAGCAGGGTCGCGACGTCGTCGAAGACGTCGGCAGGACGCACGTCGAAGGCCATGCGATCACTGTGGCCGAGGCATCCGACACCCGCAAGAGCCGACCGGCGCGCGCGTCAGTCGCCGCGGAGCACCTCGAGCGCATGCGCGAGATCGGCGGGATACGGCGACTCGAACGCCACGCGCTCTCCGCCGGCCGGGTGGGCGAAGGCCAGCCGATGGGCGTGCAACCACTGCCGCGTCAGGCCGAGACGCGCGGACATCGTCGGGTCGGCCCCGTACAGCGGATCGCCGACGCACGGATGCCGGTGAGCAGCCATGTGCACGCGGATCTGGTGGGTGCGGCCCGTCTCGAGGTGGATCTCCAGCAGCGAAGCCCCGGGGAACGCCTCGAGCGTCTCGTAGTGCGTGACGGAGTCCTTGCCGTCGGGCGTCACCGCGAACTTCCACGACGCGGAGGGACGCCGCCCGATCGGCGCATCGATTGTGCCCGAGAGCGGATCGGGGTGGCCCTGCACGACGGCGTGGTAGATCTTCTCGACCTCGCGCTCCTTGAAGGCGCGCTTGAGGACCGTGTAGGCGTGCTCCGTCTTCGCCACCACCATGAGCCCGCTGGTCCCGACGTCGAGGCGGTGCACGACGCCCTGACGTTCGGGGGCACCGGTGGTCGCCACCCGCACGCCGCCGGCGGCCAGTGCGCCGAGAACGGTCGGACCCTCCCAGCCGACGGAGGGGTGCGCGGCGACTCCCGACGGCTTGTCGACCACGACGATGTCGTCGTCCTCGTAGACGATCCCGAGGTCGGGGACGGCGAGGGGGATGATCTCGGCCTGGCGGCGCGCCTCCCACTCGATGTCGAGCCAGCCGCCGCCGGTCACCCGATCGGACTTGCCGACCAGGCGCCCGTCCAGGCGGACGCCGCCGGCCTCCGCGACCTCCGCCGCGAAGGTGCGCGAGAAGCCGAGCATCTTGGCCAGGGCCGCATCGACACGCGTGCCGTCGAGGCCGTCGGGGACGGGGAGTGTGCGCCGGTCCACGTCAGTGCTCGGTGACGTCGGCGTCGACATCGTCGTCGGCGCGCTTCGGCTCCCGGGTGCCGTCGAGGTGGCGTCCGGTGAACACCAGCAGCGCGACGCCGATCATCATCGTCACGATGAAGATGTCGGCGACGTTGTAGATCGCGGGCATCATCCACGGCGTGCTGATGAAGTCGACGACGTGGCCGACGCCGAAGCCGGGCTCGCGCAGCAGCCGGTCGGTCAGGTTGCCGAGCACGCCGCCGAGAAGCAGGCCGAGCAGGATCGCCCACACCCGAGAGCGCACGCGCGTGGTCGCCAGGAACACGATCACGACGGCGACCGCGGCCAGCGCGATGGAGAACACCCAGGTGACCTCCGAGCCGAGAGAGAACGCGGCTCCGGAGTTCCGGATGAGATAGAACACCAGCACGTCGCCCAGGATCTTCACCGGCTCCTCAGGAGGGAGGCCGTCGATCGCGAGATGCTTCGTGAACTGGTCGGCGGCCAGCACGATCGCCGCGAGAACCGCGATGATCGTGCCGGCCGCCGCCTTGCCGAGGGGGGTCCGGCTCGTCAAAAGACCGCCTTACAGACCGATGGTCGAGACCGGAGTGGCGCCCGAGGAGGTGTTGGTCGTCTCCAGGTCGCGGAGCTTGCCCTCCATCCAGCTGCGCAGCTGCGTGCGGTAGTCGCGCTCGAACTGCCGCAGCTCGGTGATGCGGGTCTCGAGGATCGCGCGCTCCTTGTCGAGGCGTGCGATCTCGTCGCGGCCCTTGGCCTCTGCGTCGGCCAGGATGCTGGCGGCCTGCGTCTGGGCGTCGGAGATGAGCTGGTCGCGCTTGGAGACACCCTCGGCCACGTGCTCGTCGTGCAGGCGCTGGGCCAGCTCGATGATGCCGGCGCTGGCGGCGGCGGGAGGCGTACCGTCCGAGCCGGTCGAGGCGACCGGCGCGGGAGCGGACTCGATGACGGGAGCGGGCTCCTCGGATGCGGCGGGCACCGGTGCCGGCGTCTCCGTGCTCTCAGCGGCCGGGGCATCGCCGGACTCGAGCGCGGCGAGCTTCGCCTTCAGCTCCTCGTTCTCCGCGATGGTCTTGCGCCACTCCACGACGATCTCGTCGAGGAAATCGTCCACCTCGTCGGGGTCGAAACCCTCTTTGAACCGGACGTGCTGGAACTGCTTGGTGACGACGTCATCGGGGGTCAATGCCATTGTTGTTTCCTCTTTCGACAGTTCAGGTCGCAGGCCGACATCGGGGGGACCGACCGCGGAACGGCCACCGTATCAGGCCAGCATAGTAGGCGCCTCAGGCCCGTGCGAGGGAGCCCGTGATGCCCAGCAGCACGAAGCAGAGCAGCATCGTGAGCGCGAATGCGAAGTCGATCGCGATCGCCCCGACACGCAGCGGCGGGATGAACCGGCGCAACGTGCGGATGGGCGGATCGGTCACCGTGTAGACGACCTCGGCGGCCACGAGCCCGGCGCCGCGAGGGCGCCACTCCCGATTCAGCATCGGCATCCAGTCCAGAATCAGACGAACAAGGAGGACCAGGACGTAGATGAGGAGGAGCGCGTTGAGGATCGAGGCGATGAGGCCGAGGATGTTCACCCGTTAAGGCTACGGTGTCGCGAAGGCGACAGACTCCGGATCCGCCTGCGCGACGCCGCCCTCGCCGGACACGGCGACATTCTCGGGCGACAGCAGGAACACCTTGCTGGTCACGCGCTCGATACGACCGTAGAGGCCGAGCGACAGGCCGCTCGCGAAGTCGATGAGACGGCGGGCGTCGGCATCGCTCATCTGCGAGAGGTTGATGATGACGGGGATGCCGTCACGGAAGTTCTCGGCGATGACCTGCGCGTCGCGATACTGCTTGGGGTGGACGGTCAGGATCTCGCTGACCGCGGACGGCGCGGGCTGACGCACGACCGTGGGACGGTGGAGCGGAGTCACGGGAGCGACCTCTTTCACGGCCTGGGCCTTGCTGCGGTTCGCGGGCTGCGGAGCGGGCTCCTCATAGATCTCCTCCTCGTCGGCGAGACCCAGGTACACCATGGTCTTCTTGAGCGGGTTCGACATCGGATGCTCCGTTCGTTCGTCTGTTTCGAGGTTAGCCGCGGGGTGGCCGCGGGCCGGTGATTGCGGAACCGATCCGCAGGTGTGTCGCGCCGGCGGCGATCGCCTCGGCGAAATCCGCCGTCATGCCGGCGGAGATCCAGGTGGCGTCCGGCACCACGGAGCGCACCCGCCGGGAGTAACCGGCGAGTCGTTCGAAGGCGTCGGCCGGGTTCTCGTCGAGCGGTGCGACGGCCATGACCCCGCGCACCTTGAGGCTGCGGCATCCTGTCACGTGCTCGGCGAGCCGCTCGAGGTCGGCCGGAGCCACCCCTCCCCGGCCGGCATCGTCCGTCAGGTTGACCTGGAGGAAGACGTCGAGCGGATCGGTGTCGTCATCGGGCGCCGCCGCGTCGAGGGCGTCGGCGATCCGCTCGCGGTCCACCGAGTGGACGGCGGATGCCGCGGCCCGGACGGCACGCGCCTTGTTGGCCTGCGCCTGCCCGATGAAGTGCCACCGGAGCCCGGCATCGGGGAGCTCCGCGCGCTTGGCGCTGAGCTCCTGCTGACGGTTCTCGCCGACGTCACGCACGCCGAGGCGCACGAGCTCTTCGACGAGGGACGTCGGGTGAAATTTGGTGACCACGATCCTGGTGATGTCGCGGGGGTCCCGACCGGCCCGCCGCGCCGCGTCCGCGATGCGGCCGTCGACGTCGGCGAGCCGGTCGGGCAGGTCCGGGGTCACGCGTGCGACTTACTTCAGGAAGTCGGGGATGTCGAGGTCGTCATCGCCGAAGGCCGAGTCGTACCCGGAGTCGGAGGCGGCGACCGAGACGGTCTCCTTCTCCGGCTTCTCGGCGACGTACTCGCGGGCGACCTCGGGCGCGGGGATCGCGGGCACGACGGGAGCCGTCAGCGGACGCGACGCCGTGACCGGGTCGAGGCGGAGCGTCGGCTCGCCGCTGTCGAAGCCGGCCGCGATGACCGTGACGCGCACCTCGTCGCCGAGCGTGTCGTCGATGACCGTTCCGAAGATGATGTTGGCCTCGGGGTGCGCGGCCTCCTTCACCAGCTGCGCGGCGTCGTTGATCTCGAAGATGCCCAGGTTGGACCCGCCCTGGATCGAGAGCAGCACGCCGTGCGCGCCCTCGATCGACGCCTCGAGCAGCGGCGACTCGACGGCGAGCTCGGCCGCCTTGATCGCGCGGTCCGCGCCTCGGGCGGAGCCGATGCCCATGAGGGCGGAGCCCGCACCCTGCATGACGGACTTCACGTCGGCGAAGTCGAGGTTGATGAGACCCGGCGTGGTGATGAGGTCGGTGATGCCCTGCACACCGGCGAGCAGCACCTGGTCGGCAGTCGCGAACGCCTCGATCATCGAGATGCCGCGGTCGCTGATCTCCAGCAGACGGTCGTTCGGCACCACGATGAGGGTGTCGACCTCTTCCTTCAGCTTCGCCACGCCGATCTCGGCCTGGCTCTGCCGGCGTCGCCCCTCGAAGGAGAACGGCTTGGTGACGACACCGATGGTCAGTGCGCCGATCGACTTGGCGATCTTCGCGACCACGGGCGCGCCGCCCGTGCCCGTGCCGCCGCCCTCGCCCGCGGTGACGAAGACCATGTCGGCCCCGCGGAGGGCTTCCTCGATCTCCTCGGCGTGATCCTCGGCGGCGCGACGGCCGACCTCCGGATCGGCGCCGGCGCCGAGGCCGCGCGTGAGTTCGCGTCCGACGTCGAGCTTGACGTCTGCGTCGCTCATCAGCAGCGCCTGCGCGTCGGTGTTCACCGCGATGAACTCGACCCCTCGCAGGCCCAGCTCGATCATGCGGTTGACGGCGTTCACGCCGCCGCCGCCCACGCCGACCACCTTGATGACGGCGAGGTAGTTCTGGTTCTGGCTCATGCCGGCCTCCGTGCCCTGGACCTGATAACCTTCAACCTCTAGTAGAGGTGTAAAGTATTGCTCGGTATGCAATTCCTGACTCGAAACTAGGTCGCCCTGCCGCGCCGTCCCGCAGGCGCGCGGGCGTGTCGGCGATCCCGTGTCGAATCTTTTCGGCGGCCGTGTCCGCAGCCTCCACTGCTCGGCGGAGAAGCCTCCGCTGCTCGACGGAGAAGCCTCGCTGCTCGGTGGAGAAGCTTCGGCAGACAGGCGGACGCGCCGTCCTGATCAGCGGACGACGATCGCCTCGGGTGACGAGATGTCGTACGACGACACCGACGCGATCGGGAACGCCGCCATCGCCTGCTGCAGCACGACGGCCTTGCGGGCGGAGTCCGTCGTGCCGCCCCACACGACCTGGACGCCCCGGGACCCGAGGGTGAGGGTGACGTCATCGGCGGTCGTGGCCGTGACCGCGGTCACCTGCGGGCGGATGGTGTCGGGCAGTGCCCGCATGACCGTCGCCGCGGCCGCGAACGCCGGGGAGGAGAGGCCGCCGGTGATGTCGAGGACGGGCTCGCCGGCGGGGGCGCCGGTCGAGGTCGAGAGCACGACGCCGGCGGCGTCGACGACGGTCCATCCGGCGCGCGACTGGATGGCGCCGACCGGGGTGCGCTCGACGATGCGCACGACGAGGTCGTGCGGCGGACGGGCCTCGAGCGCGTAGCTCTCCACGAGCGGGAACGCGACGAGCGCCGCCTTCACGGCGCTCCCGTCGACGGAGGCGAGGGGCGTGCCGATCTCGCTCGCGAGAGCCTGTTCGACGGCGGCCGGGTCGAGCTGCGACGTTCCCACCACCTCGATCCGCTCCACGGCGAACAGCGGACTGTAGGCGGCTCCGACCGTCACGGCGACGAGGACGACGACGGATGCCGCGGCCGCCAGCCACACCGCGCGCCGGCGTCGGCGGCGCTGCGTGAAGCGGCGCATCTCGGCGCGGAGGGCCTTGCGTCGCGCGCGAGCGGCACGCCAGACGTCGCGCAGGCCGATGTCATCGGCGGGCGCGTCCGCCGTGGGCGACGCAGGCGGCGCGGGCGTCTCGCGAGAGGCGGCCTCCGCGGCGCGGGCGTCCTCCGCGGCGCGGGCGTCCTCCGCGGCGCGGGCGTCCTTCGCGGCGGTCGCGCCCTTCGCGACGGGCGGGAGCGGGACCGGCGGCGTCGGCTCCCGGCGCGCGGCGTCCGAGGCGCTCGTGACGGCGCGGGTCGCCGCGTCATCCGGGCGCTCGGGCGCCGGAGTCGGGATCGGAGCCGGCCGACGCACGGGTCACTCCCCCGCGTCTGCGGTCGCGAGCGCTTCGAGCACCTGCGGGATGATCAGGTTCACGTTGCCGCAGCCGAGGGTGATGACGTAGTCGCCGTCGCGCGCCACGGCGGCGGTGTAGCGGGCGGCCTGATCCCAGTCGGCCACGTAGTGCACGTGGCCGGGGTCGGCGAAGGCGGAGCTGACGAGCTCCCCCGTCACCCCGGGGATCGGGTCCTCGCGTGCGCCGTAGACGTCGAGCACGACGGTGTGGTCGGCGTAGTGCTCCAGCACGCCGGCGAACTCGGCCGCCATCAGCTGCGTGCGGGAGTAGGTGTGCGGCTGGTGCAGCGCGATGAGCCGGCCGTCGCCGACGACGGTGCGCGCCGCCGCCAGCGCCGCGGCGACCTCCGTCGGGTGGTGGGCGTAGTCGTCGAACACGCTGACGCCGCGGACGACGTCGTGCAGCTCGAAGCGCCGGGCCGTGCCCGCGAAGCCCTCGACGGCGCGCAGCGCGGGCTCCACGTCGTAGCCGAGGCTGACGAGCACGGCCACGGCCCCCACGGCGTTGACCGCGTTGTGCGCGCCGGGCACGGCGAGCTGCGCGACGAAGGAGCGCCCCTCGTGTTCGAGGGTGAAGGACACGGGTCCGTCGGTGCGGATGTCGCGCAGACGCAGGGTCGCGGCGTCCGCTTCGCCGAAGGTGATGACGTTCGGGTGCGTGAGCAGGGCGGTCACGCGCTGCGCGCCGGGGTCGTCGGCCGAGATGACGACGGACTCCCGCGCCTCGTTCGCGAAGCGCGCGAACGCCTCGACGAAGCTGTCCTCGCTGCCGTAGTGGTCGAGGTGGTCGGGATCGACGTTGGTCACGAGCGCGATCGAGGTGTCGTACAGCAGGAAGGTGCCGTCGGACTCGTCGGCCTCGATGACGAACAGCGGGTCTGCGCCGGTGTCGCTGGAGGCCCCGAGCGACGTGATGACGCCGCCGTTGACGAAGCTCGGATCGGCACCGAGCGCCTGCAGGGCCGTGACGATCATGCCGGTGGAGGTCGTCTTGCCGTGCGCGCCGGCGACCGAGACGAGCCGGCGTCCGCCGATGAGCCAGTGCAGCGCCTGCGAGCGGTGGATGACCGGCATCCCGCGCTCCTTGCCCAGCACGAACTCCGGGTTCTCAGGCCAGATGGCGCCCGTGTGGATCACCGTGTCGGCGTCGCCGAGGTTCGCGGCGTCATGGCCGACGTGCACCGTCGCCCCCAGCGCCTCGAGCCGGCGCAGGCCCGGGCTGTCGGCACGGTCGGATCCGGACACGCGGATGCCGCGGGCCAGGAACATGCGCGCGAGGCCGGACATGCCCGACCCGCCGATGCCGATGAAGTGGGCCGCCTCGATCCGCTCGGGGATCGGCAGGGTGAGGTCGGGTGTGATCATGACCCTCCGATCCTAGGTCGGCCTTCTGCGCGGGACCCCCCGGCGCGCCCGGGCCGCCGAGCCCGCCCGTTTGACACGCGGCCCGGGGGCCGCGACGATGGCGCCGTGACCGACACCGCCGACGTCTCCGGACTGCGCATCGATCCTGCGTCGCCCCTCCCGCCGTACGAACAGCTGCGGATCGGCGTCGTCGACGCCGTCGGCGCGGGTCGGCTGGTGGCCGGCGCGCGTCTGCCGGCCGTGCGCCGCCTCGCCGAAGACCTCGGCGTCGCCCCCGGAACCGTCGCCCGCGCCTACAAGGAGCTGGAGGCGGCGGGCTTCGTGCAGACGCTCGGTCGCAACGGCACCGTCATCTCGCCCCAGGGCGACCCCGCGAGGCAGCAGGCGCAACGGGCGGCGGCGGCCTTCGCCGGGGAGATGCGATCGCTGCGCATCGGCGACGACGACGCGCGCGCGCTCGTCGATGCGGCCCTCCGGGGCGGCGCGACGGATCTCGGCCGGCCGCGGGCCTGAACGTCGCGGCTACCGATCGCCCGCGAGGGCCTGGTCGATCAGGGCCACCACGTTCTCGGCGCCCGATCGCTCGCCGGCGGCGGCCGCGGCATCCGTCATCCGCGTCCGCGCCGCCGCGTCGGCCAGCAGCGGGACGATCTCCGAGCGCACCCGGTCGCCCGTGAACTCCGCGTCGAGGATGAGACGCGCCGCGCCGGCCTTCACCGCGGACCGCGCGTTCAGCGCCTGCTCGCCGTTGCCGACGGCGTACGGGACGTAGACCGCCGGGATGCCGAGGGCGCTGATCTCGCTCACCGTGGCGGCCCCCGCCCGCGAGACGATCAGGTCCGCGAGGGCGTACGCGAGATCCATGCGGTCGACGTAGCGGCGCAGGGCGTAGCCCTCCGCCTCCGGATCGACGAGCTCGGAGCGCTCTCCCGTGACGTGCAGCAGCTGCCATCCGGCATCGCGCACGGCGCGCCACGCCTCGCCTCCCGCGACGGGGCCGAAGGCGGCGTTGAGGCGGGCGGCGCCGAGGGAGCCGCCGAACACGAGGAGCGTGGGCAGTTCGGCGCGCAGGCCGAAGTGGGCGGCGGCCTCCGCGCGGAGCGCGTCACGGTCGAGGTCCACGACTTCGCGCCGCAGCGGCATGCCCACGACCTGCGCACGCGCCAGGGGCGTGCCGTCGAAGGCCACACCGACGGCGGCGGCCGTCCGCGCGCCGAGCACATTCGCGAGGCCCGGCTTGGCGTTGGCCTCGTGAACCACGACGGGCACGCGCGCGCGGCGCGCGGCGACGTAGGCCGGCGCCGAGGCGTAGCCGCCGAAGCCGACCACGACGTCGACGCCGCGGCTGACGATGTGGCCGCGCACCTGCCCGATGGCGCGGCGGAACCGGCTGGGGAAGGCCGCTGCGGCGCGATCCGGGCGCCGCGGGAACGGCACCTTGTCGACGAAGAGGAGCTCGTAGCCGCGCTCGGGCACGAGCCGGGCCTCCAGGCCCTCCCGCGTGCCGAGGACGAGGATCTCGGCCTCCGGCTCGCGCGCACGCAGCGCGTCGGCGACGGCGAGCAGCGGGTTGACGTGGCCGGCTGTTCCGCCGCCGGCGAGCAGATACGTGCGGGACGGGTCGGAGGAACTCACCGGGAGATCTTCGCACGCGGCGCGCGCGCGGCCATCGGTGCACGCGGCGCGAGGGTCGCGGTCTTCGCGGGCAGTGAGCGCGCGAACGACAGCAGCACCCCGGAGGCGAGGAGCACCGACAGCAGCGACGTTCCTCCTTGCGACATGAACGGCAGCGGGACGCCGAGCACGGGGAACAGGCGCAGCACGACGCCGATGTTGATGAGGGCCTGGCCGACGATCCACATCGTGATGCCGCCCGAGACGATGCGCACGAACGGGTCGTCGGTCTTGCGGATGACGTGGAAGGCGCCGACCGCGAAGAGGGCGAAGAGCGCGAGGACCACGGCGCATCCGATCAGCCCCAGCTCCTCCCCCACGATGGCGAAGATGTAGTCGTTCGCAGCTGCCGGCAGCCAGTCGTACTTCTCCTTGGAGTTGCCGAGCCCCAGGCCGAACACGCCGCCGTTGGCGAGACCCCAGATGCCGTGCAGCGGCTGGTAGCAGTCGTTGAAGTAGTCGTCGAGGCAGTTCGGGTTGAGGAAGCTCAGGATCCGGCGCATGCGGTCGGGGCTGTTGACGGCGAAGAGGAACGCGCCGAATCCCGCGGCGATGAGCGGCAGGATGAAGATCCGGAGCTTGACGCCCGAGAAGAACAGCGCGCCGAGCACGACGATGGCGAGGATCATCGCCGTGCCCATGTCGTGACCGGCCATGACGGTGGCGATGACGAGCACCGAGACGGGCACCAGCGGGATGAACACGTGGCGCCACAGCCCGAGCAGCGTGCGCTTGCGGAACAGGACGTAGCCGATCCACAGAGCCAGGGTGATCTTGAGGAACTCGGCCGGCTGGAACTGCAGACCGGCGATCTGCACCCAGTTGCGGTTTCCGTTGGCCTCGACGCCGAGCCCCGGCACGAACACGAGCATCTGGAAGGCCGTGGCGCCGATCAGCGAGGGCCAGGCGATGCGCTTCCAGAAGGCGATCGGCAGCCGGCTCGCGATGAACATCAGCGGGATGCCGATGACCGCGAAGACCGCCTGCTTGATGACGGCCTCGTACGGCGGCTGTCCGGCGGCGGTCGCCGTGGCGGTCGTCGCCGACAGCACCATCACGAGTCCGAAGCCGGTCAGCAGCAGCGCCGTGGAGGCGATGAGGAGGAATTCGCTCGGCACCGGGGCGAAGACCCGGCCGAGCGACACCCGCGCGGCGAGACCTGCGCGCGCCGGGGTCTCAGGGGGAAGAGCCGGGGGTCGAGTCCGGGTCTGCGTCGTGCCGGCCATCGGCTGCCCTCTCGATCCACTGCTTCACCGCGTCGGCGAATCGCCGTCCACGGTCGGCGTAGGACGAGAACTGATCGAAGGATGCCGCGGCGGGGGCCAGCAGGACGACATCCCCGTCACGGGCGATTCCGGCAGCCAGTTCGACGGCCCGCGCCATGATGGTCCCAGTCTCTGTGCCGTCCACCTCGAAGACCGGCACCGAGGGCGCGTGTCGCGCGAACGCCGCGAGCACCTCGGCGCGATCGGCGCCGAGGACGACGGCCGCCTTCGCGCGCGCTCCCCGTCCGGCGACGAGATCGGCGATGTCGACGCCCTTCAGCAGACCGCCCACGAGCCACACGGCGCCCGGATACGCGGCGAGCGACGAGGCCGCAGCGTGGGGGTTCGTGGCCTTGGAGTCGTCGACCCAGGTGATGCCGCCGGCGACGGCGACGACCTCGATGCGGTGCGGGTCGAGCCGGAAGTCATCCAGCGCCGTGCGGATCGCCGCCGGGCTGACGCCCACCGCCCGCGCCAGCGCGCTCGCCGCGAGCACGTTGGCCACGATGTGCGGAGCGCCGAGCCCGCGTGCGGCGAGGTCCTCGACCGTGGTCAGCTCGAGGGCGCTCGTGTGGCGCTCCTCGAGGAAGGCGCGGTCCACGAGGATCCCGTCGACGACCCCGAGGTCGCTCGGTCCGGGGATGCCGAGGTCGAACCCGACGGCGCGGGCGCCCTCGATCACCTCGGCCTCCTCCACCATGATCCGCGTGGCGGCGTCGGCCTTGTTGTAGATGCAGGCGGTGCGGGTGTTCGTGTAGACGCCGGCCTTGGCATCCCGGTACGCCTCGAAGGAGCCGTGCCATTCGAGGTGGTCGTCGGCGAGGTTGAGGCAGACGCTGGCCTCGGGCGACAGCGGCTCGGGCCCGGTCTGCAGCGACAGGTACCAGAGCTGATGGCTCGACAGCTCGACGACGAGCACGTCGAACCCCTGCGGATCGCGGACGGCATCGAGCACGGGCACTCCGATGTTGCCCACCGGCGCGGCGCGCAGGCCGGCCGCGACCATCATCGAGGCCGCCAGGCGCGTCGTGGTGGTCTTGCCGTTCGTGCCGGTGATGAGCACCCACGGCGCGCTCGAGCCGTCGGCGCGCACGACCTTGTCCCGCACCCGCCACGCGAGCTCGATGTCACCCCAGAGCGCGATGCCCTCGGCACGCGTCCACGCGATGAGCGGATGCTGCGGCGAGAACCCCGGGGAGGCCACGACGACCTCGGGGGCGAACGCCCGCAGGTCGTCGGGCACCGTGTCGAGCGACCCGGTCCACAGGCGCGCGCCGATGACCGGCAGGAGGCCGGAGTACTCATCGGACGCGGACTCCGACACGACCAGCACGTCGGCGCCGAGCTCGGTGAGGGTGTCGGCCACCGAGAACCCGGTGACCGAGAGACCGAGGACGGCGACGCGCAGTCCCGCCCAGTCCGCGTGCCAGCTGGTCAGGGTGTCCAGGCGGCTCGCATCGGATGCGGGGGTGCTCATGTGCGCGCGAGCCATTCGACGTAGAACAGGCCGACACCGGTGACCGCCAGCATCCCGGCGATGATCCACATGCGCACGACGATCGTGATCTCCGGCCACCCGCGCATCTCGAGGTGGTGGTGGAACGGACTCATGAGGAACAGCCTCTTGCCGCGCGTGAGGCGGAAGTAGGTGCGCTGCAGCACCACCGAGCCGGGTCCGATGATGTAGACGCCGGCGACCAGCACGCCGAGCAGCTCGGTGTGCGTGAGGATCGACATCGACGCGATCACGCCGCCGATCGCCATCGAGCCGACGTCGCCCATGAAGACCTTCGCCTTCGGCGCGTTCCACCAGAGGAATCCGACCAGCGAGGCCGAGAAGGCGGCCGCGACGATCGCGAGGTCGAACGGGTCCCGGACCGCGTAGCAGGCCTGCAGAGTGGTGTTCGTGCGCTCGCCGGTGCAGACCTGGTTGAACTGCCAGAAGGCGATGAGGCTGTAGGCGCCGGTGACGAAGATGCCCGCTCCCGCGGCCAGTCCGTCGAGGCCGTCGGTGACGTTGGTGCTGTTGGACCAGGCCACCCCGATGAACGACACCCACGCGAGGTAGAGCAGCCAGCCGAGGATGGGACCGAGCGCCATGAGCGACAGCACCGAGATGTCGCGGAAGAGCGAGATGTAGGGAGAGGCGGGCGTGTAGCCCATCATGTTCGGGAAGTTCAGCGCGACCACCGCGAACGGGATGGTGACGATGATCTGCCCGACGACCTTGGGCCAGCCCGACAGTCCGAGGCTGCGCTGGCGGTGCACCTTCATGAAGTCGTCGATGAAGCCCACCGTGCCGAAGCCGACCATCATCCACACGACCAGCCATCCGGAGATGGTCGGCGGGTTGTTGCCGGTGAAGCTGCCCACGAGATAGCCCACCAGGGTTCCCGCGATGAAGATCGTGCCGCCCATGGTGGGCGTGCCGCGCTTCTCGCCGTGCGAGGGGTTGCGGATGTCCTCCGGCGTGCGGATCACCTGACCCCAGCCCCAGGTGCGGAAGAGCCGCACGAAGACCGGAGTGAGGAAGAGGGTGAAGGCCAGGGAGATCGCCGCTGCCGTCAGAAGTGATCTCACGAGAAGAATTCTCCCAGACGATCCCCGAGGAAGCGGAGCCCCGCGGCGTTGGACGACTTCACCAGCACGCGGTCTCCGTCGCGGAGCTCGCCCGTCAGGTAGTCGTACGCCTCGTCGGCGTCAGGGAAGAAGACGGCCTCGCCGTCCCACGAGCCCTGGCTGATGGCCTCGAGGAACATCCGGCGCGCGGCGGCGCCGACGACCACGATGCGCTGGATGCCCAGGCGCACGGCGAGCAGGCCGACGCGGTCGTGCTCCTCGCCGTCCCATTCGCCGAGCTCGCTCATCGCGCCGAGCACGGCGACGGTGCGCTCGTCGGGGCCGGTGATCTGCGCGAGGGTGCGCAGCGCCGCGGACATCGAGTCGGGGCTGGCGTTGTAGGCGTCGTTGATGATGCGCACGCGCTCGGAGCCCAGGGGCTCCATCCGCCAGCGCTCGGCCAGCTGCAGCTCCTCGAGGCGCCCGATGGCGGCGTCGGGGGCGACGCCGAGCACGGTGGCCGTGGCCAGCGCCGCGAGGGCGTTCATGACGTGGTGCTCGCCGAGCACGCGCAGATGCAGCGCATGCGGCACGCCATCGACCACGGCGGTGCAGCGGGTGCCGTCGGCGGTGACCTCGACGTCGTCGGCGCGGACGTCGGCGGAGGCGCCGCGCCCGAACCACCGGACCGACATGCCGCGCTCGGCGGCGATCGAGGCCATGCCCGCGACGCGCGGGTCGTCGGCGTTCAGCACCGCCGTGCCGCCGCGGCGCGTCGCCTCGATGAGCTCGGACTTCGCCGCGCGCGTCGCCTCGATGCCCCCGAAGCCGCCGGCGTGGGCCATGCCCACCATCAGCACGACGCTGATGTCCGGCTCGACGAGGCCGGCGAGGTGCGCGATCGCCCCCGGGCCGCTGGCGCCGAATTCGCTGACGAGGAAGCGGGTGTGGTCGTCGACGCGCAGCATCGTGAGCGGGGCGCCGACCTCGTTGTTGAACGAGGCGCGCGGCGCGACCGTCTCCCCTTCGTCGGAGAGGATGCGGGCGAGCATGTTCTTGGTCGTCGTCTTGCCGTTGGAGCCGGTGATGCCCACGATGCGCAGGTCGCCGTGCGCGCGCACGCGCGCGACCACCGCGCGGGCGAGGTCGGCGAGGGCGGTCACGACGTCGGGGACGACGATCTGGGAGACGGATGCCTCCGTCACCACCCGCTCCACGACGGCCGCCGCCGCACCGGCGTCGGCCGCGACCGAGACGAAGAGGTGGCCGTCGGTGGTCTCACCGGGCTTGGCGACGAAGACGTCGCCGGGGCCGATGTTGCGGGAGTCGGTGTCGACGGTGCCGCGGACCACCGTGTCGGGCGTGTCTGCTCCGCGGAGGTGGAGCTCTCCCCCGATGGCGGAGGCGACTTCAGTGAGTGTGAGGGCGATCATGGGTTCTCCGGCCGCGCGTGGCGGGGCTCACCCGAACGCGGGGAGCTGGGGACCCTCCGACGTCGCCGGCATCACGCGATAGGTCTTCACGACCTGCGTGATCGCCTTCTGGAACGCGGAGGCGTTGGCCGTAGACGACCTTACAACAGTGGGCTCATCGAGGGTGACGGCGACGAGGTACTGCGGGTCGTCGGCGGGGACGAAGCCGATCATGGTCGTGAAGTAGAGGCCGGCCTTGTAGCCGCCCTTGCCGTCGGACTTCTCACCGGTGCCCGTCTTGACCGCGATGCGGTAGCCCGGCACGCCGATCTCCTGGCCGTAGTTGGCCTGGGTGGCGACGTTCTCGAGCATCTCGCGCATCTGCTTCGAGCTCTCGGGGCTGATGACCTGCACGGGATCGGGCAGGTCGGGGGTGACGACCGTCCCATCGGGCTTGGTGCACGATTCGACCAGCGACAGCGGCATGCGCGTGCCGTCGTTCGCGATGGCGGCGTACGCGCCCATCAGCTCGGGGACGGTCGTGGTCACGGCCTGCCCGAACGTGGTGTTGTACGCGGTCTGCGCGCCCCACTCGTCGGCCGGGTAGAGCGTGCCGGTGGCCTGGCCCTCGTAGTCGACCGCGCTGCCCTGGCCGATGCCGAAGTTCTTCAGGTAGTCGTAGCGGGCCTGGGTCGACATCCGCTCGCTGAAGGTCGAGATGCCGACGTTCGAGGAGTCGATCAGCACGCCGGTCAGCGTGTAGTCCAGGTCGGCGTGCGGGTGTCCGTCGCGGACGCGGGCGCCGTTGGCGAAGGTCACCTGATCGGGGGCCATGACGGTCGAGGCCGGCGTCTGGCCGGCGCCGTCGATGAGCGCGGCGGCGGTCAGCGACTTGAAGGTCGACCCGGGCTCGAAGGTGTCGGTGAAGATGTGGCTGTACCGATCGGCGGGGTCGGAGGCCGACACGTTGTTCGGGTCCATCGCGGGCCACTCCGCGGCGGCGCGGATCTTTCCGGTCTTCACCTCGACGACGGTGATCGTCGCCCGCTGGGCGCCCATGTCCTGGCCCTGCTCGGCGGCGAGCTGCTGGAGATACCAGTTGAGGTCCTTGTTGATGGTCAGCTGGAGCGTGCCGCCGTCGATCGCGGGGTCGGTGACCTCGGTGCCCGGGATCACGACGCCGTCCTTGCCCTGCTGGAACTTCTGCAGGCCGTCGGAGGCTGCGAGGCAGGCATCCTGCGTCTTCTCGATGCCTCCGAGCGCTTCGCCGTCCGATCCCATGAAGCCCACGAGGTTGCCGGCCACGGCGCCGTCGGGGTAGGTGCGGGCGGGATGCGGCGTGAAGTAGATGAAGGGCAGCTTCAGGTCAACGAGCTGGCGGTACATCTCGGTGGAGATGCCCTTCTTCAGCGACGCGTACTGCGAGTCGGGGTCGGCCGCCAGCGCGTCCTCCACGATGGCGGTCACCTCCTCCGCGGTCTGACCGGTGACCGAGGCGATCTTCGCGGCCGTGTCGGCCACGGGCACGGTGAGCTTGGTGCCGTCGGCATCCGTGCGCTGGAAGTTCTTGACGTTGAGGGGGCTCAGCTGCGCGTCGTAGAGCAGGATGCTGCCGGCGAGCTCCTGTCCGGACTCGTCGACGATCTCGCCCCGCGTGCCCCACAGCGTGTGCGAGTTGCCGAGGCCGAGGGCGATCGAGTCCTCGACGTGCTCGTCGGCGTTGACGACCTGGATGTCGACCAGTCGCACGATGAAGGCGACGAGGACGACCAGGACGATGAAGAGGGCGGTGACGGTGCGGCGGCGCGGGCTGCGTGTGGCTCGGGTCGTCATGATGTCAGTGTGTGGCCGGAGTCGGCAGACCGTCGGTCAGTGCGGGCGGCGTGTTCGCGACACCGTCGCCGCTCACCTCCGGGGTCACGACCGGCACGCCCGCGATCGTCGCGTCGGGCGCGGTGATCAGCGGGGTGTCGGCGATGAGCTCGTTCGGCACCGCGCCGCGCCCGATGGCGTCGATCGAGGAGGTGGCGGCAGCCGCCTCCCCCGCGCCGAGCACGCTGGCGTCGCTGAGGCGGAGGTAGCTGGGCGACTCGTCGATCACCATTCCGAGAGCGGCGGCGTTGGCCGCCAGGTACTGCGGAGAGCTCAGCCCGGCGACGTCGTCGGCGAGGATCTGCCGCTGCCACGTCACCTCGCGCTGCTGCTGCGTGAGGGTGGACACCTCGTAGGAGCCCTGCGTCGTGAGGATCGAGAGCACCATCTGCGCCCCGCCGATGAGGAGGGCACCGGTCAGTGCGACGACGGCGTAGGCGACGCGCGGACGCCGGCGGACGGCGGGGGCGTCGACGGCCTGCAGGCGACGGGCCGGTGCGCTCCGCCCCGGTGCGGGCCGGAGGGCGGGGGTCGAGAGGGCGTTCGCGGTGGTCACATCGACTCCTTGATGCGCTCGGCCGCACGCAGCCGGACAGGCGCGGCGCGGGGATTGCGCGCCACTTCTTCTGCGGAGGCCGTCTCGGCCCCCTTCACGAGCAGGCGGAAACGGGGGGTGTGCTCCGGGAGCTCGACGGGGAGCCCTGCGGGCGCGGTGGAGGCCGCGGCATCCTGGAGCACGCGCTTGACCAGACGGTCTTCGAGCGACTGGTACGACATCACGACGATGCGTCCGCCGACGCGCAGCTGCGACAGCGCCGCCGGCACGGTGCGCTCGAGCACGGCCAGCTCGCCGTTGACCTCGATGCGCAGCGCCTGGAACACGCGCTTGGCCGGGTGACCGGCCTGCTTCAGCGCGGCGGGCGTCGCGGCCTGGAGGATGTCGACGAGGCGGCCGGAGCGCAGCAGCGGCTCCTGCGTGCGCGCGGCGATGATGGCGCGGGCGTAGCGGCCGGCGAGGCGCTCCTCGCCGTAGCGCTCGAAGATGCGGCGCAGGTCTCCCTCGCCGTAGGTGGCCAGCACGTCGGCGGCGGTGGGGCCGGCAGTCTGGTCCATCCGCATGTCGAGCGGCGCGTCCTTCGCATACGCGAAGCCGCGGTCGGCGACGTCGAGCTGCAGCGACGAGACGCCGAGGTCGAAGAGGATGCCGTCCACCGGCCCAGCGCCCGCGTCCTCGATGGCCGTGGCGATGCCGTCGTACACGGTGTGCACGAACGTGGTGCGGTCGCTGAACGGAGCGAGGCGCTCCTCGGCGATGCGGAGCGCGTCCTGATCGCGGTCGAGCCCGATGACGTGAAGCCCCGGGAAGCGCTGCAGCAGCGCCTCGGTGTGACCGCCCATGCCGAGGGTGCCGTCCACGAGAACGGCGCCGTCGTGGGAGATCGCCGGGGCGAGGAGCTCGATGCAGCGCTCGAGCAGGACGGGGGTGTGGATGTCGCGGATATCCATGATGTCGGGGCCCTGGGGCCCTCTGCTCCGATCCCCCTCCGTTTCGACCTGGCGCCGGGGAAGTGCGTCAGGGCAGAAACGGCTGGAGATCGCAGCCGAGGGTCAGAACAGTCCCGGGATCACCTCCTGCTCCATCTCGGAGTAGGAGTCCTCGTTGCTCTCGGCGTAGGTGGCCCACGCGTCGGAGTTCCAGATCTCGGCGTGTGCGCCGACGCCGGTGACGACGAGGTCGCGGTCGAGTCCCGCGTAGGTGCGGAGGTGAGGGGGGACGGTGATGCGGTTCTGGCTGTCCGGCTTCTCGGCGCTCGCACCCGACAGGAACATGCGGAGGAAGTCGCGCGCCTGCTTGTTGGAGAGCGGCGCCTCGCGGATACGCTCGTGGACCCGCTCGAACTCCTCGGTGCTGAACACGTAGAGGCAGCGCTCCTGGCCGCGGGTGATGACCACGCCCGAGCCGAGGTCGTCGCGGAACTTCGACGGGAGGATGACGCGGCCCTTGTCGTCGAGCTTGGGAGTGTGCGTGCCCAACAGCATCGCCGTCACCCCCTTCGTCTCGGCCCTCCGGGTTCGTGCTCGCCACTTTACTCCACTTTCCTCCACTTCCCTACGGCTGGCGCGACGAAAGAGCGCTTTTTCGCGCATGCAGCCCCGGAGACTTCCGGGGAAACGAAAAGAGCACCGACCCTGAGGGGTCGGTGCTCTCGTGTCAGCGGATCGGACTCAGCCCGATGCGCGAAGGTTCAGGTGGTCAGCGGTCGCCGCCCTGACGACGGTCCCAGCGCTCGTTCATACGATCCATGAACGACGTGGACGATGCCGGCGCCTTGACCGGGCGGCCCGGCTCGGCCTGCACGCGCGGGGTGCCCTTGGTCGGGGTCACGGCGAGGATGACGCCGCCCAGCATGACCGCGAAGGCGATGACGCCGACGACCACGAGGGGCACGGACACGCCGACGATGAGACCGCCGAGGCCGAGGAGGACGAGGATCGTGCCGTAGACGATGTTGCGATAGCTCAGCGTGCGACCATCGCGCGGCGCGCTCACGACATCCGCGTCGTTGCGCAGGAGATGGCGTTCCATCTCGTCAAGCAGACGCTGCTCCTGTTCGGAGAGTGGCATGCTTCCCCCTCTTTACGTTCGTTCCCGGCCGATTCTAGCTGTGCCGTCGATCACTAGGCTAGGCCCGTGGACCCCTCTCCGGACCCGATCGAAGCTGTTTCCCAGCGACTGGACACCTTCCTCATCGCCCGCCGCCTGGAATCGGAGGAATGGGGCCCCGAAGCCGCCGTTCTCACCGATGCCGGCGCGGCTTCGCTCCGCGGTGGGAAGCGCCTCCGGGCGCGGTTCTGCATCGCCGGGTGGAGGGCTGTGGAGGAATCCTCGAACGTGCCTGCGGCGCTCGATCCGGCCGCGCTCTCCGTCGCCGCGTCGCTGGAGGTGTTCCACGCGGCCGCGCTCGTCCACGACGACCTCATCGACAACTCCGACACGCGCCGCGGACGCCCCTCCTCGCACCGCGCCCTCGAGGCGCACCATGTCGCGCACGGGTGGGTCGGCGACGCTGCGGCGTTCGGCAGGTCGGGTGCGATCCTCCTCGGCGACCTGCTCGTGGCCTGGAGCGACGATCTGGCCGAGGAGGGCTTCTCCGAGGTCGACGGCGCGGCGGCGGCCGCCGCCCGCGCCGAGTACGGCGTCATGCGCCGCGGGGTGACCGTGGGCCAGTTCCTCGACGTCGCCGAGGAGTCCGCGTTCCGGTCCGAGCCCGATGACCGTCACGCCGAACGCGCCCTGCGGGTGGCCTCCCTCAAATCCGCGCGGTACAGCATCCAGCAGCCCCTCACGATCGGCGCCGCACTCGCCGGCGCCGACGATGCCCAGCTCGCCGCGCTGGCGGGCTTCGGGCATCCGCTCGGCATGGCCTTCCAGCTGCGCGACGACGTGCTCGGCGTGTTCGGAGACGAGGCGGTCACCGGCAAGCCCAGCGGCGACGACCTGCGGGAGGGCAAGCGCACGGTGCTGATCGCCTACGCCCGCGAACGCCTCCCCGCCTCCGCGGTGCGCACCGTCGACGAGCTCATCGGCGACCCGGGGCTCGACGCCGGTCAGATCGCCGCGCTGCAGAACACGATCATCGACTCGGGAGCCCTCGAGCGCATCGAGGCCCTCATCGCCGACTACGCCCGCCAGGCCGAGCGGGCGCTGTCGGGTGCGCGGCTCGGCAATGCGGCCGTGGGGCAGCTGCGCGATCTCGCGCGGGCGGCCGTCGCCCGCACCGCCTGAGGCGGAGCGTCAGGCCAGGGTCGCCGCGACCCGACGGACCTCGATCTTGCGACCGGCCCGCAGGGCCTCGATGGGAGCCGCTCCGATGAGCTCCTCGTCCTGGAGGAGCCAGTCGATCACCTCGTCGTCGCTGAAGCCGGCGTCCTGCAGGACGATGATCGTGCCCCGCAGCGAGGTCAGCGGGTGCCCGTCGACGAGGAAGATCGACGGCACGCGGAAGACGCCGTGACGGCGGCTGCCGACCAGGTGATGTTCGTCGAGCAGGCGCTTCACCCGCCCGAGCGGTTCGTCCAGAGCGGCGACGAGTTCGGGCATCGTCAGCCAGTCGGTGTGGATGCTGGGCACGTTCTTCCCGGTCACGGTGCCACTATGCCACCTCCGCCGGGGGGCGGTGAGCGCATGTCGGGTCGATGGCGGCGAGTGCGCTTGTGTAACAGAAGTCTCATAATTCACATGCGTCACTTTCGTTGACACCCGTCACGCCGTCGTGGCACGGTGGCCGGAGCCTACGAGAGGGAGTCCCGTGCGCCAGCCCATCGGACCCGAGCCGATTCAGACGGTGCACCCGGCACCACGACGCCTGCCGACGTCCGGTCTGCCCGCCGTCGTCGCGGGGTCGATCGCGGGATCGCTCGCGCTGACCCTCGCCGCCGTGCCCGCGCACGCCGCTGATGCGCCCCGCAACAGCGAACTGCGGATGCCGCGTCTGTCGGGCGAGCCGGCGGCCGCGACGTTCCGCGCCTCCGCCGTGCAGGCCGCCCTGATGGGGGTCGAGGCCGGCGACTACGTCGTGCAGCCCGGAGACACGATCAGCGCGATCGCCGCACGCTTCGGGGTGAAGATCGCCGACGTGTTCGCCCTCAACGGCCTCGGATGGTCCTCGGTCATCCACCCCGGCCAGCACCTGCGCGTCACCGGGAGCGCGCCGGCTCCGACCGCGGCTCCCGCACCCGCCGCACCCGCTCCCGCACCCGCATCGGCGGGCGCCGTCACCGTCGCCGTCGGAGACACCATCAGCGCCATCGCCCGGCGCGCGGGCGTCAGCACGCAGGCCGTGCTCGACGCGAACGGCCTCGGCTGGTCGTCGGTGATCATGCCGGGCCAGAAGCTCGCCCTCCCGGGCAGCGCCCCCGTCACCGCGGCGGCGCCCGCACCTGCCGCGCCGGTGGCGGCGCCCGCACCCGCACCCGCGCCGGCGGCCGCGGGCTACACGATCGTGGCCGGCGACACCATCAGCGGCATCGCGCAGCGCCACGGCGTCAGCATCCGCGCGCTCCTGGAGGCCAACGGCCTGGGCGCGGACTCGATCATCTACCCCGGCCAGTCGCTGGCGATCCCCGACGCTGCGACGGTGGCCGCGCTCGCGGCGGTGCCCGCGGCATCCTCCACCCCTCTCGATCTCGACGAGGAGCAGGCGGCCAACGCCCGCACGATCATCGGCATCGGCCGTCAGCTCGGCGTGTCCGACCGCGGCATCGCGATCGCCCTGGGCACGGCGATGCAGGAGTCCTGGCTGCGCAACCTCGACTGGGGCGACCGCGACTCGCTGGGCCTGTTCCAGCAGCGGCCGAGCACCGGCTGGGGCACCGCCGCGGAGGTCACCGATCCGGGCTACGCCACGCGCGTGTTCTTCGGCGGCGCCTCGGACCCGAACGGCTACGACACCCGGGGCCTCCTCGACATCGCGGGCTGGGAGTCGATGTCGTTCGCCGACGCCGCGCAGGCGGTGCAGATCTCCGCCTATCCCGACCGCTACGCGCAGTGGGAGCAGCCTGCGACGACGTGGCTGTCGGTGCTCGGGTGACCCCCATCCGCCCCGATCTCGACCTGGTCACGGTGGGTGAGCCGCTCCCGGGTGCGGCGCTCCCCCGTCCGTAGACTCGGGGCGTGAGCACGAGTCAGCAGGCCGACCCGCTGATCGGCCGTCTCGTCGACGGCCGGTACCGGGTGCGCGCGCGCATCGCGCGCGGCGGCATGGCGACCGTGTACGTCGCGACCGACCTCCGGCTCGAGCGCCGGATCGCGCTCAAGGTGATGCACGGCCACCTCAGCGACGACAGCGTGTTCCAGAGTCGCTTCATCCAGGAGGCCCGCGCGGCCGCGCGCCTGGCGGACCCGCACGTGGTGAACGTGTTCGATCAGGGCCAGGACGGCGACATGGCGTACCTCGTCATGGAGTACCTGCCGGGCATCACGCTCCGCGAGCTCATGCGCGAGCAGCGCCGCCTGAACATCACGCAGACGATCACGATCATGGACGCCGTGCTGTCGGGGCTCGCTGCCGCCCACCGCGGCGGCATCATCCATCGCGATGTGAAGCCCGAGAACGTGCTGCTGGCCGAGGACGGCCGCATCAAGATCGGCGACTTCGGGCTGGCGCGGGCGACCACCGCCAACACGGCCACCGGCGCGCAGCTGCTCGGCACGATCGCCTACCTCGCACCCGAGCTCGTCACCCGCGGCACCGCGGACGCGCGCAGCGACATCTACGCGCTCGGCATCATGCTCTACGAGATGCTCGTCGGCGAGCAGCCGTACAAGGGCGAGCAGCCGATGCAGATCGCCTTCCAGCACGCCACCGACTCCGTGCCGCGGCCCAGCGTCAAGAACCCGGGGGTCCCGGAGCCGCTCGACGAACTCGTGCTGTGGGCGACGGAGAAGGTGCCGGACGACCGCCCCTCCGACGCGGCCGAGATGCTGAACCGCCTCCGCGAGATCGAGCGGGAGCTGGGCGTCGCGCCGCAGGTCGCGCGCACGCTGACGCCGTCCCGGCGACGCGTCGCCGACGACGTGCGCGACTCCGGTGAGCTCACCCGGGTGCTGCCGCCGAGCGTGACCGCGCCGATCGCCGCCGCCGAGGAGGTGGACAACGCCTCGCGCCTGCGCACGGTCGCGCGCCGCCGTGCCGCCAAGGGCGGCTGGCTCCTGGCGCTGGTGCTGCTGCTGGCCGTCGTCGCCGGTGGTGCGGGGTGGTACTTCGGTTCCGGTCCCGGCTCGATGGTCTCCGTGGCCGCAGTGGCGGGGACGCCGTCCTTCACCGAGGCGGAGGCGGCGCTCGTCGCGCAGGGGCTCACCGCCCAGCAGCGAGACGTCTACAGCCTCGACGTGGCCGCCGGCGCGGTGGTCGGCAGCGACCCCGGCGAGGGCACCCGCGTCGACAGGGGCGCGAGCGTGGCCGTCCTCGTCTCGCAGGGACCCCAGCCCCGCGACATCCCTGCTCTGGCCGGCCTCAACGACGATCAGGCGCGGAGCACGCTGACGGGCCTCGGCATCGTCATCACCGACCCGGACCAGCAGTCGTTCACCGACGCGGAGAAGGGCGCGGTGCTGTCCGCCTCGGTCACCCCGCGCGGCGGCGCCGACGCGATCGACTGCACGAACGGCTGCAGCGTGCACGAGGGCGACACGGCCTCGCTCTCGGTCTCGGCCGGCCCGCTGCCCGATGTCGGCGGAAAGAGCGTCCAGGACGCGACATCCGCCCTCGAAGAGGTCGGGCTGTCCGTCGCCGGCACGTACGAGGAGTTCAACGACGACCTCGACGCCGGAGCGGTCATCTACATCGCCGGCCGCGACGGCGGCGGCAACTGGGTGCCCGGCGAATCGGTGACCCTCGCGGTGTCGAAGGGCCCTGAGCCGGTCGAGGTGCCCTCGGTGGTCGGGCTGACGCGCGACGCGGCGAAGAAGAAGCTCTCCGACCTGGGCTTCACCTACCAGTACCTCGCCACCTGGGATCTCTTCCTCGACTCCGCCACCCGGGTGGAGGCGCAGGTGCCGGCGGCCGGTCAGCTGGTGCGCGCCGGATCCGAGGTCTCGCTGCGCTTCCAGGTCTCCGGCTGATCCCGGCCCGCCGGCACGAACGAGAAGAGCGGATGCCGCGGCATCCGCTCTTCTCGTTCGGTCTCAGCGCTTCTCGAGCTCCTCGGCCACGAGGAAGGCGAGCTCGAGGCTCTGCATGTGGTTGAGGCGCGGGTCGCACAGGCTCTCGTAGCGGGTCGCGAGAGAGGCCTCGTCGATGTGCTCCGAGCCGCCGAGGCACTCGGTGACGTCGTCGCCGGTGAGCTCCACGTGGATGCCGCCGGGGAACGTGCCCGCGTCGCGGTGCGCGTCGAAGAAGCCGCGCACCTCGTCGACGACGTCGTCGAAGCGGCGTGTCTTGTAGCCGGTGGGCGTCGTGATGCCGTTGCCGTGCATGGGGTCGGTAACCCACAGCGGCGTCGCACCGGAGTCGCGGACGGCCTCCAGCAGCGGCGGCAGCGCGTCGCGGATCTTGCCGGCGCCCATGCGGGTGATGAACGTCAGGCGTCCGGGCTCGCGGGTCGGGTCGAGCTTGTCGATGAGCGCCAGCGCCGTCTCGGGCGTCGTCGTGGGACCGAGCTTCACACCGATGGGGTTGCGGATCTTCGAGAAGTAGTCGATGTGCGCACCGTCGAGGTCGCGTGTGCGCTCCCCGATCCACAGGAAGTGCGCGGACGTGTTGTACGGGGTCAGCGTGCGGGAGTCGATGCGCGTCATGGGGCGCTCGTAATCCATCAGCAGGCCCTCGTGGCCGGTGTAGAACTCGACGCGGCGCAGCTCGTCGAAATCGGCGCCGGCGGCCTCCATGAACTTGATGGCGCGGTCGATCTCCGACGCGAGGCGCTCGTACTGCTGGTTGGCGGGGTTCTTGGCGAAGCCCTGGTTCCAGCTGTGCACCTCGCGGAGGTCGGCGAAGCCACCCTGCGTAAAGGCGCGGATCAGGTTGATGGTCGACGCGGCGGTGTGGTACCCCTTCAGCAGGCGCGCGGGGTCGGGCCGCCGGGAGCCCTCGGTGAAGTCGTAGCCGTTCACGATGTCGCCGCGGTAGGCGGGCAGCGTGACGTCGCCGCGCGTCTCGGTGTCGCTGGAGCGCGGCTTGGCGAACTGCCCCGCCATGCGGCCCATCTTCACCACGGGCATCGAGGCGCCGTAGGTGAGGACGACGGCCATCTGCAGCACGGTCTTGATGCGGTTGCGGATCTGCTCCGCCGTCGCGCCGGCGAACGTCTCGGCGCAGTCGCCGCCCTGCAGCAGGAACGCCTGCCCCGAGGCCGCCCGCGCGAGCCGCTCGCGGAGGTTGTCGACCTCTCCGGCGAACACCAGGGGCGGAAGCGTCGCGATCTCGGCGGAGACGGCCGAGACGGCATCGGCGTCGGCCCACGCGGGCTGCTGCTTGATGGGCAGGGTCCGCCAGTGGTCGAGGGGGTCGAGCTGCTGCAGCATCCCTCGATCCTAGCCGGGGCACGGTGACGGCGATGCCGTGTGACGGATGCCCCGGACCGCCGTCAGCGCGGCGGGGCGGGGAGCCTGTCCTTCACGGTCGAGGCGTAGACGTCGTCGTACTCCTGCTCCCCGAGTCGCTGCAGCGCGACGGTGATCTCGTCGGTGACCGAGCGGAGGATGTAGCGATCGCCCTCCATGCCCGCGAAGCGCGAGAAGTCGAGCGGCTCGCCGATGACCACGCCGACGCGGACGATGCGCGGCAGCGTGTGCCCGATGGGGAGCATGGTGTCGGTGTCGACCATGACCACCGGCACGACCGGCACCCGGGCCTCGAGCGCCATGCGCGCGAGGCCCGTGCGGCCCCGGTACAGCTTGCCGTCGGGGCTGCGCGTGCCCTCCGGGTAGATGCCGAGGAGGTCGCCCCGCCCGAGCACCTGGAGTCCGGTGTTGAGGGAGGCCTCCGACGCCTTGCCACCCGAGCGGTCGATCGGGATCTGACCCGTCGCCTTCATGAACATCCGCGTCGCCCAGCCCTTGAGCCCCTTGCCGGTGAAGTAGTCACTCTTGGCCAGGAACGACATCCGCCGGTCGATCAGGAGAGGCAGGAAGACGGAGTCCATCACCGAGAGGTGGTTGCTGGCGAGGATCGCCGCCCCCGTCTCGGGTACGTTCCGGCGCCCCACGATCCAGGGCCGCCAGATCGCCTTGACGATCGGTCCGATGACGACGTACTTCATCAGCCAGTAGAACATCGGCTATCTCGCTTCCGCCGGGGTGGATGCGCCCGCGAGATCGGCGGCGCCGATCACCCCGGCGTCGTTGCCGAGGCGCGCGATGGCGAAGCGCGCCACCTCGCGGTCG
This sequence comes from Microbacterium lemovicicum, assembly GCF_003991875.1. Classification (NCBI taxonomy): domain Bacteria; kingdom Bacillati; phylum Actinomycetota; class Actinomycetes; order Micrococcales; family Microbacteriaceae; genus Microbacterium; species Microbacterium lemovicicum. The sequence continues at coordinate 1,238,543 of NZ_CP031423.1, read as the reverse complement.
CCGTAGCCCGGCAGAGACGTCTCGTAGGCCAGGCGCACGGGGCCGAGGAGGTCCTCGCCGAGCTCGGCGACCCCTCCCCCGATGACGTAGAGCTCGGGGTCGAGCGTCGCGGTGAATCCGCCGCACGCCTCCCCCAGCGCGGTGGCCACCCGGCGCAGCGCCTCGGTGGCTCCCGGATCTCCGGCGAGCACGAGCCGCGAGATCGCCGGCCCGGAGATCTGCCCGGTCTGCGCCCGCAGAGCCGCCAGGCCGGCTCCGATGCCGCCGCCGTCGGCGATCTCCTCGGCCTGTCGCTGCAGCGCGCGGCCTGAGGCGTACATCTCCAGGCATCCGCTCTGTCCGCAGCCGCACAGGAGGCCGTCACGGATGAAGCGCACGTGGCCGAGCTCGGCGGCGATGCCGTGCCCGCCGCGATAGAGCCTTCCGTCGAGCACCACCGCGCCGCCGACGCCGGTGCCCATCGTCAGCATCACCATGTCGCTCACGTCCCGCCCGGCGCCGAAGCGGAACTCCGCCCAGCCGGCCGCGTTCGCGTCGTTGTCGATGGTGACCGGCAGCGGGATGCGCTCCTCGAGGATGGCGCGGAGAGGTTCGTTGCGCCACGCGATGTTCGGCGCGTGGATGATGGTCGTTCCGGCCTTGTCGACGAAGCCCGCCGCCGCGACGCCGACGGCGTCCACCTCGTGCGCGGCGCTCAGGTGCGTCGTCATGTTCACGACCGCGTTCGCGAGCTCACGCACGTCGATCGGCGTCTCGATGCGGAGCTTCTCGAGGATGCGTCCGTCCGCATCCACCACGGCGCCGGCGATCTTCGTTCCGCCGATGTCGATCCCGATCCTGTGCACCGTGGCTTCCCTTCGATCGCGCACCTGCGTGGGCCGCTTCCGCTCTGCCGCGCGCCCGCGTCGGCGCCTCGAAGTCTAGTGGCGCGGGGCATTCCGCATCCGGCATCCGGCTCCGGGGCGCGAACAGGCGCCCCGGTAGACTCGTTCCACAGAGTTGTCCACCGGTACCGAAGGAGCTGCCGTGATCCAGTTCGAAGTCCCCGCCGTCGTCCCCGCCGACCCGAGCGCGAACGTCGCCGATCTGCTCGTCGAGCGAGTGAGGGCCACGCCCGATCTCGCCCTCTTCGCCCTCCCCGAGGGCGGTGGGTGGAAGGACGTCTCCGCCGCCGAGTTCCAGCGCCAGGTGATCGCCTTGGCCAAGGGCTTCGTCGCCGCCGGCCTCGAGCCGGGCGACAAGGTCGCCTTCATCGCCCGCACCACCTACCAGTGGACGCTGGTCGACTTCGCGCTCTTCTACGCCGGAGCGGTGATGGTGCCGGTCTACGAGACCAGCTCCCCCACCCAGATCCAGTGGATCCTGTCGGACTCGGGCGCCATCGCCTGCATCCTCGAGAGCACGGCCCACTCCGCGAGCCTTGACGAGGTGCGCGCCGAGCTCCCCCTCATCGGCAAGGTCTGGGAGATGCACCGCGGCGACCTCGACAAGCTCGTGGCGGGTGGCGCCGGGGTGGCGGACGCGGAGATCGAGCGCCGCCGCTCGCTCGCGAACTCCTCCGACATCGCGACGCTGATCTACACGAGCGGCTCGACCGGGCGCCCCAAGGGCTGCGTGCTCACCCACGGCAACTTCGTCGAGCTGGCGCGCAACTCCGCGAAGGCGCTCAGCGAGGTGGTCACCATGCCGGGGGCCTCGACGCTCCTGTTCATCACGACGGCGCACGTGTTCGCCCGCTTCATCTCCATCCTCGACGTGCACGCCGGGGTGAAGACCGGGCACCAGCCCGACACCAAACAGCTCCTTCCCGCGCTCGGCTCCTTCCAGCCCACGTTCCTGCTGGCCGTCCCCCGCGTCTTCGAGAAGGTCTACAACTCGGCCGAGCAGAAGGCGGAGGCCGGCGGCAAGGGCAAGATCTTCCGCGCCGCCGCCCACACGGCGATCGAGCACTCCCGGCTGCAGCAGGAGGGCGCGAAGATCCCGCTCGGCACCCGCATCAAGTTCGCCGTCTTCGACCGCCTTGTCTACAACAAGCTCCGGGCGGCGATGGGCGGCAGGGTCATCTACGCCGTCTCGGGCTCGGCGCCGCTCGGCGCGCGGCTCGGGCACTTCTTCCACAGCCTCGGCGTGGTCATCCTCGAGGGCTACGGTCTCACCGAGACGACCGCGCCCGCGACGGTGAACCTCGCCCGTGCGTCGAAGATCGGATCGGTGGGTCCCGTGCTCCCCGGCGTCGGCGTGCGCCTCGATGACGACGGCGAGATCCAGGTGCGCGGCATCAACGTCTTCAAGGAGTACTGGCGCAACCCCGAGGCGACCGCGGAGGCGTTCGACGGAGACTGGTTCAAGACCGGCGACCTGGGTTCCTTCGACCAGGAGGGCTACCTGTCGATCACGGGGCGCAAGAAGGAGATCATCGTCACGGCCGGTGGCAAGAACGTCGCCCCGGCGGCGCTCGAGGATCCCATCCGATCGAATCCCATCGTCGGGCAGGTCGTCGTCGTCGGAGATCAGAAGCCCTTCATCTCCGCGCTCGTCACCCTCGACCCCGAGATGCTTCCCGCGTGGCTGTCGAACAACGGGCTGCCGGCCGACATGTCGCTGGACGTCGCGGCGAGCAATGCCGCGGTGCGAGCCGAGGTGCAGCGCGCCATCGACATCGCGAACAAGGGGGTCTCGCGGGCCGAGTCGATCCGCAAGTTCGTGATCCTCCCGACCGAGTGGACGGAGGCGAGCGGCCACCTGACCCCGAAGATGAGCATCAAGCGCAACGTCATCATGTCGGACTTCGCCAACGACGTCGCCCAGCTCTACGCGGAGCCGGTGAACACGACCAACGTCTCGGTCGGCTGAGCCGAGCCGACCACGGACGAAGAGAGACCCGGATGCCGCGGCATCCGGGTCTCTCTTCTCTTCAGCTGCCTGCGGCCTCGGCGGGTCAGAACCAGTCGGACTCGCGGATCTGCCGCATGGCGATGCGCCGGTCCTCGGGCGAGAGGCGCTCGAGGTAGAGGCGGCCGTCGAGGTGGTCGGTCTCGTGCTGCAGCGCCTGCGCGAGCAGACCGTCGCCCTCGAGGACGATCTCCTGCCCGTCGAGGTCGATGCCGACCACCTTGGCGTGCGGGTGGCGGATCGCGTCGTGCCACAGCCCGGGCACCGACAGGCAGCCTTCGCCCACGGTCTCGGGCTCGCCCGACACCTCCACGAGGGTGGGGTTGATGACGTAGCCGATGTCGCCGTCGATGTTGTAGCTGAACGCCCGGAGGCCGACGCCGATCTGCGGGGCGGCGACGCCGGCGCGTCCGGGGAGCTCGACGGTGTCGAGGAGGTCGCGGATGAGCGCCCGCACGCCGTCGTCGATGTGCTCGATGGGCGCGCTGACGGCGCGCAGGACGGGGTCGCCGAAGACCCGGATGGGACGGACCGACACAGCGGCGCTACGCGGCGGCGGGGAGGGCGCGCAGGCCCTCGACGACGGCGGCAGCCAGCTCCCGCGCGGCGAGACGCGTATCGGGCTGGAGGTCGCGGAACGTGATGGCGCTCCCGGCCGCGATGAGCGGGTCGTACGGCACGCGCACCACGGCACGCACGCGGGTGCGGAAGTGCGCCTCGAGCTCGTCCGGGCGCACCATGGGCGCGCCGGGACGACCGCTGTTCAGCACGACGACCGCGGTGCGCACCTGCTCCGCATAGCCGTTGGTCTCGAGCCACGTGAGCGTCTCGGAGGCCAGGCGCGCCTCGTCGACGCTGAGACCGGCGACCACCACGATCTGGTCGGCGACCTCGAGGGTCGCCCCCATCACGGAATGGACGATGCCGGTGCCCGTGTCGGTCAGCACGATGGAGTAGTAGTGCGCGGCGAGCGAGGCGACGTCCTGGTAGTCCGTGTCGCTGAGCGCCTCGGACACGCGGGGATCGGAGTCGGACGCCAGCACGTCCAGGCGCGTCTCGTCGCGCGAGACGACGGCCGAGATGTCGTTGTAGCCGCGGACGCTGCTGCGCACCCGGACCAGGTCGCGGATCGTCTTGCCGCTCGCCTTCGCGATGCGCTCGGCGAGCGTGCCGCGGTCGGGGTTCGCGTCGATCGCGATGATGCGGTCGTCGCGGGCGTCGGCCAGCGCCATGCCCAGCAGGGTCGTGACGGTCGTCTTGCCGACGCCGCCCTTGCGCGAGAGCACCGGCACGAACCGCGCATTGCCGCTGAGCGGCACCGCGATCCGACGGTCGAGCTCCTTGCGGCGACGCGCCACCCGACCGTCGCCGAGGTTGATGCGCTTGCCCGTCAGCCGGTAGATGAAGTGACGCCAGGCGCCCTCCGGCTCCGGCCGCACGATCATCGACGGGTCGAGCAGGCGATCGGCCGTGAGGAGGTCGGACGACTCCCGACCGGCTTCGAACTCGCCGAGCCGCTTGGAGGTCAGGGCGACGTCGGGGCGGGTGGTGACGCGCTCGAGCGCCTGCGTGCGGTCCGCGGCCTCCGGTGCGGGGCGTCGGATCGCGCGCGCGGGTGCTGGAGTCTCCGGCGCCTCGGCGGGCTCCGGCGCGGCAGCCACGGGTTCCGGCGTCGACTCGTGCTCGATCTCGGACTCTGCCGGTTCCGGGGCGACGGGCTCGGATGCCGGTGCGGACGCGGGAGTCGCCCCCGGTGCGGACGCAGGAGCCGCCTCCGCGGCGGACGCGGAAGCCGCTGCGGGCTGAGGCGCGGGCGTCTGCTCGACGGCCGATGCCGCCGCGGCCGCGGGAGCCGGGGTCTCGAGGTCCGACGCGCTCGGCTCGGCGGGTGCCGGCTGCTCGGCGCGGGGCGGCTCGACCTCGCGCGGGGGCAGGGGAACGGCGCCCGTGCGGACGGCGCGGCGGCTGGTCATGTAGGGCGATGCGGGCCTCGTCGCCGAGGCCGTCGCCGCACCCGAGACCGCGGCGGCGGTCGCGGCGACGGCAGCAGCGGCCGCGGCATCCATCTCCTCGCGCACGCGGGCGTCGAAGGCGGCGCTCAGCGCGGCGGCGTCCGCCGCGGCGGTGTCTGCCGTGGGAGCCGCGCCATCTGCGACCTCGGCGTCATCTGCGACGTCGGCGTCGTCGGCGTCGTCGACGACCTCGACGTCCACGATCTCGGCGTCGGACGCCGTCGCGGTCTCGTCGTGCTCGGCCGCGACCGGGCGGGAGTCATCCGGATCGTCGTCGTCTTCGAGGTCGATGACGACGACCTCGTCGGCGGTGGCGGCCAGGTCGGCGGTCTGCGGGTCGGTGGGCGCCGACAGTTCGGCGCCGGTCAGCTCCTCGTCGATGCGAGCCGGGTCGAGCTCGTCGTCGACCACGTCATCGTCGAGGAGGTCGTCGTCGTGGGCGGCGGGAACGATCACACTGATCTGCTCCGTGGCGGGTCCGCCGAGGATGTCCAGTCGGGCGACATCGAGGTTTCCGGAGTCGTCGAGGACGCCGTGTTCGGTGCTGTCTTCCGGCTGCTGGTCATTGCGATCGGGCGTCACTGCGGCATCTCCAAGCGGGGGGTGGGCTGTCATCACCCCTTCACAGGCTACTGCGAGGGGCGGATGACGACCAAAAGGTCGCCCGCCTCCACCTGCTGGCTCCCCGTGATCGCGAGCCGCTCGATGACGCCGTCGACGGTGGCGGTGATGGCCGCCTCCATCTTCATCGCCTCGATCGACGCGACGGGCTGACCGGCCTTGACCGATGCTCCCGCCTCCACCTTGACGGTCACCACGCCGGCGAACGGAGCGGCCACCTGGCCCGCCTTCGAGGTGTCGGCCCGCTCGGCCTGACGCGCCTCGACCGTGATGCCGCGGTCGCGCACGTAGACCGGGCGGAGCTGCCCGTTGAGGATGGTCATGACCGTCCGGATGCCCTTCGCGTCGGCTTCGCCGATGGCCTCGAGACCCACGTAGAGCTGCACGCCGGGGTCGATCTCGGCGACGTGCTCCTCCCCCGGGGTGAGCCCGTAGAGGTAGTCGGGCGTCCCCAACGAGGAGAGGTCGCCGTACGTCTCGCGGTTCTTCTCGAACTCCTTGGCCGGTCCGGGGAACAGCAGGCGGTTGAGCGTGCGGCGACGCTCTACCGCGTCGCCGTCGAGACCGGCGCGCTCCTGGTCGGTGAGCGGGGGCACCTCGATGGAGACCTCGCGTCCGGCGAGCACCCTGGTGCGGAACGGCTCCGGCCACCCGCCCGGCAGGTCGCCCAGCTCGCCCGCCATGAAGCCCACGACCGAGTCGGGGATGTCGTAGTTCTGCGGGTTCTCGGCGAAGTCGGCGGGATCGGCCTTCGCGGCGACGAGGGCCAGTGCGAGGTCGCCGACGACCTTCGACGAGGGCGTGACCTTCGGGATGCGGCCGAGGATGCGGTCGGCGGCGGCGTACATGTCCTCGATGAGCTCGAAGTCGTCAGCCATGCCGAGGGCGATGGCCTGCTGCCGCAGGTTCGAGAGCTGACCGCCGGGGATCTCGTGGTGGTACACGCGGCCGGTCGGGCTCGGGAGCCCGGACTCGAACGGGCGGTAGAGGTGCCGCACGGCCTCCCAGTACGGCTCCAGGTCGCTGACGGCCTGCAGGTCGATGCCGGTGTCGCGATCGGTGTGGGCGAGGGCGGCGACGAGGGCCGACAGCGAGGGCTGGCTCGTCGTTCCCGCCAGGGGTGCGGCCGCAGCATCCACGGCGTCCACGCCGGCGGCACTCGCGGCCAGCAGCGTCGCGAGCTGGCCGCCCGCCGTGTCGTGGGTGTGCAGGTGCACGGGCACGTCGAACCGCTCGCGGAGGGCCGTGACGAGCTTCGCGGCCGCCGCGGGGCGCAGGAGTCCGGCCATGTCCTTGATGGCCAGCACGTGCGCACCGGAGGCGACGATGGCTTCGGCCAGTCCGAGGTAGTAGTCGAGGGTGTACAGCTGCTCGGCGGGGTTCAGCAGATCGCCGGTGTAGCAGAACGCGACCTCCGCGACGGCCGTGCCGGTCTCGAGCACAGCCGAGATCGCGGGGCGCATCTGGTCGACGTCGTTGAGGGCGTCGAAGATGCGGAAGATGTCGACGCCGGTCGACGCCGCCTCGCGGACGAACGCGTCCGTCACCTCGACCGGACGGGGCGTGTAGCCGACGGTGTTGCGACCGCGCAGCAGCATCTGGATCGGGATGTTCGGGATCGACTCGCGGATCGCGGCGAGCCGCTCCCAGGGGTCCTCCGCGAGGAAGCGCAGCGCGACGTCGTAGGTGGCGCCGCCCCACGCCTCGATCGAGAGGAGCTGCGGGGTCATGCGCGCCACGTGCGGACCGACCCGGACGAGGTCGCGCGTGCGCACGCGGGTCGCGAGCAGGGACTGGTGGGCGTCGCGGAACGTCGTCTCGGTGACCGCGAGGGCGGTCTGCGCGCGCAGAGAGGCGGCGAACCCGGCGGGACCGAGGTCGCGGAGCCGCTCGAGTGCACCGACGGGCGGAGCCGCGCTCAGGTCGCACGTGGGCAGCTTGCTCCCCGGCGACACCGACAGGGGCTTCTGCCCGTACGGCTGGTTCACCGTGACGTCGGCGAGCCAGGTGAGCAGCTTCGTCGCGCGGTCGCGCGACGGGTTGCTCGTGAGCAGTTGCGGGCGCTCCTCGATGAACGCGGTGCTGAGGTCTCCGGCGACGAAGGACGGGTCGTCCAGCACGCCGCGGAGGAAGGGAATGTTCGTCGAGACGCCGCGGATGCGGAACTCTGCCAGTGCGCGCTTGGCGCGGGCGACGGCCGCGGGGAAGTCGCGTCCGCGGCACGTCAGCTTCGCGAGCATGGAGTCGAAGTGCGGGCTGATCTGGGAGCCGGCCGCCGTGGTGCCGCCGTCGAGACGGATGCCGGCGCCGCCGGGCGAGCGGTAGGTCGTGATGCGGCCCGTGTCCGGTCGGAACCCCTGTGACGGGTCCTCGGTCGTGATGCGGCACTGGAGGGCGGCACCGCGCAGGACGATGCGGTCCTGCGACAGTCCGAGCTCGTCGAGCGACTCCCCTGCCGCGATGCGCATCTGCGACTGGACGAGGTCGACGTCGGTCACCTCCTCGGTGACGGTGTGCTCGACCTGGATGCGCGGGTTCATCTCGATGAACACGTGCTGGCCGGCGCGCTCACCGGCGGTGTCGACGAGGAACTCGACCGTGCCCGCGTTGACGTAGCCGATGGACTCGGCGAAGGCGACGGCGTCGCGGTGGATGCGCTGACGCAGCTCCTCGTCGAGGTTCGGCGCCGGGGCGATCTCGATGACCTTCTGATGACGGCGCTGCACGGAGCAGTCGCGCTCGAAGAGGTGGACGGTGTGACCCGTCGCGTCGGCGAGGATCTGCACCTCGATGTGGCGCGGGCGCACGACCGCCTGCTCGAGGAACACCCGCGCGTCGCCGAACGCCGCACCGGCCTCCCGCATGGCCTCGGCGATGGCCGGGGGCAGCTCCTCGGGCGTCGCGACGCGGCGCATGCCGCGACCGCCGCCGCCGGCGACGGCCTTCACGAAGATGGGGAAGCCGATGTCGGCCGCCTGGGCGACGAGCGTGTCGACGTCATCGGAAGCGGGCGTCGAGGCCAGCACCGGCACGCCCGCGGCGATCGCGTGCTCCTTGGCCGTGACCTTGTTGCCGGCCATCTCGAGCGCCCGCGCGGGCGGCCCGATGAACGTGATGCCGTTCTCGGCGGCGCGGGCGGCCAGGTCGGGATTCTCGGAGAGGAATCCGTATCCCGGGTAGATCGCGTCGGCACCCGACTCGACGGCGACGCGGATGATCTCCTCGACGTCCAGATAGGCACGCACGGGATGCCCCTGCTCGCCGATCGGGTAGGACTCGTCCGCCTTCTGCCGATGCAGCGAACCGCGGTCCTCGTAGGGGAAGACCGCGACGGTCTTGGCCCCCAGCTCATAAGCCGCACGGAATGCGCGGATGGCGATCTCTCCGCGGTTCGCGACCAGGATCTTTCGGAACATGTGCACCTCGCAGAGGGACCGGGCGGGAAGCCTGAGTGTCCGCACAGCCTACGGGACGGTAACGTAGAGCCTCGTGCACGTACTCTCCGTCAGCTCGCTCAAGGGCGGGGTCGGTAAGACGACCGTGACTTTGGGGCTCGCCTCCGCCGCATTCGCCCGCGGCGTCCGTACCCTGGTCGTCGACCTCGACCCCCAGTCCGATGTCTCGACGGGCATGGACATCCAGGTGGCAGGCCGCCTGAATGTCGCCGACGTCCTGGCCAATCCCAAGGAGAAGGTCGTCCATCAGGCGATCACCTCCAGCGGATGGGCGAAGGTCCACCCCGGCACCATCGACGTCATGATCGGCAGCCCCTCCGCCATCAACTTCGACGGCCCGCACCCGAGTGTGCGCGACGTCTGGAAGCTCGAGGAGGCGCTCGCGACCATCGAGGCCGACTACGACCTCGTGCTCGTCGACTGCGCCCCGTCGCTGAATGCGCTGACCCGCACGGCGTGGGCCGCGAGCGACCGCGTGATCGTCGTCACGGAGCCCGGACTGTTCTCCGTGGCCGCCGCCGACCGCGCTCTGCGCGCGATCGAGGAGATCCGCCGCGGCCTCTCCCCCCGTCTCCAGCCGCTCGGCATCGTCGTGAACCGCGTGCGACCGCAGTCGATCGAGCACCAGTTCCGCATCAAGGAGCTGCGCGACATGTTCGGGCCGCTCGTGCTCGCGCCGCAGCTCCCCGAGCGCACCTCGCTGCAGCAGGCGCAGGGCGCCGCGAAGCCGCTCCACATCTGGCCCGGCGACTCGGCCCAGGAGCTGGCGGCCGACTTCGACGCGCTCCTCGACCGTGTCATGCGCACCGGTCGCATCCCGGTTCCGGGCGAAGCGCGCGCCTGACCGCGGTGCCCCCGAGGGCACGCAGAGCCAGCCCGCTCCGCAGCAGCACGCGCTGATCACCCGCCGCACCCATGACGGCGCGACGATCAGCGTCCTCCGCACCAGCCCGGGATCATCTCCCGGACAGCCCTGAGGGCACGACGATCATCGCTGCGCGCACGCGCTGAACGCGCACGCGCTGTTCGCGGACGCATGAGCGAGTGTCAGGCCGAGCGCACCGCGCGGCGGGCGGCGAGCTCGTCGACCGCGTCGGGCACCTGGGCGTCGAAGTCGACGAGGGTCGACTCGACCTCGCGGAGGACCTTGCCCACGGCGATGCCGAAGACGCCCTGACCGCGGCTGACGAGGTCGATGACCTCGTCGTTGGACGTGCAGAGGTAGACCGATGCGCCGTCGCTCATGAGCGTCGTGCCGGCGAGGTCGCGGATGCCGGCGGCGCGGAGCTGATCGACGGCCACGCGGATCTGCTGCAGCGAGATGCCGGTGTCGAGGAGACGCTTGACGAGCTTCAGCACGAGGATGTCGCGAAAACCGTAGAGGCGCTGCGAACCGGAGCCGCTGGCACCGCGCACGGTGGGCTCGACGAGCTCCGTGCGGGCCCAGTAGTCGAGCTGACGGTAGGTGATGCCGGCGGCGCGTGCGGCCTGAGCGCCGCGGTAGCCCACTTCGTCATCCATCGCGGGCAAGCCGTCGGTGAAGAGGAGATCGGCGGCGAACGGTGTGTCGCCGGCCGCTTCGGGAGCGGTCATACGCGTCCTCCTCATCGGTTCGGGTAGTGCCCACGCTAGATCAGCCCGGGCGGCCGGGCAACGACATCGGGTCGTCGGCGTCGGCGTGTCGCGCTAGGACAGCAGTCGCTCGAGCGAGGCGCGCACGTAGATCCCGCGCAGCTCGTCGAGACGTTTGGCCAGTTCAGGGCCCAGATCGCTGACGCGCGCGCGGGACGCGGCATCCGTCCGACGCAGGAGTGCGGAGAGCGCGGATTCGATCAGCGCGACTTCGCGCTCGGCGCTCTGCCGCAGGGTGCGCACGTGGCGCGGCTCGATACCGTGGCGGTCGAGTGCCACGAGGGCGCGCAGGATGGCGACCGATTGATCGGTGTACGCGTCGGCGCCCAGCACACCGGTGCTGACGGCGTCGTTGAGCAGCTGCGGCGACGCGCCGGCCGCCGTCAGGAGCTCCTCGCGGCGGTAGCGACGCGGCGCGGGCACGATCGAGGGCATCGCGGTGGGCGGGGCCGGGTCGCGGCCGGCGTCGACGTCGGCGAGGTAGTCGCGGATGACGAGGAGCGGCAGGTAGTGGTCGCGCTGGAGGGTGAGCGCGAGACGCAGCCGATCGACGTCGGCCTGCGAGAACTTGCGGTAGCCCGACTCGGTGCGCGTGGGCGTCACGATCCCCTGGACCTCGAGGAAGCGGAGCTTGCTCGAGGTGAGGGAGGGGAACTCCGGGGTCAGCCGGGCCAGCACCTGGCCGATGCTGAGAAGACCCGCGGACGACGAACGTTCGCGGGCGGAGGCCGCCGGCATCAGCCTTCCGCGTGCAGCGGAAGGTCGGCGGGCGAGACGAAGAAGTTGAGACGGAACTTGCCGATGCGCACCTCGGCGCCGTTGACGAGTGACGCGCGATCGACGCGCTCCCCGTTCACGTAGGTGCCGTTGAGCGAGCGCTGATCGACGATCTCGAACGAGGCACCGTCGCGGGTGATCTCGGCGTGACGGCGCGAGACGGTGACGTCATCGAAGAAGATGTCGGCCTCGGGATGACGGCCCACGGTCGTCACGTCGGTGTCGAGCAGGTACCGGGCGCCGGCCGTCGGACCGGAGCGCACGAGCAGCAGCGCGGCCTGGGAGGGCAGCGCTCCGATGGCCTCGATCTCCGCCTCGTTGAGGTCGGCGCCGAACGGCACGAACGACAGGTCGGAGTCGTGCCCGAACGTCTGCGTGACGTCGGTGGGCGCGTCGGGAGAGCCGGCGTCGGCGCCTCGCCGGATGTCCTCCGGTCCGGGTGTGCGGTTGTCCTCCACGGCGTACCTCCTTCGCATCCAGACTAGCCGATCGCCCACCCCGCCTCGACGGCGGTGGCGGGTGAGGAGGCTCTGAGTCCGGACGTCCCTCTGATGTGCACGTGCGTCGCGGAGGATGCTCCGCGACGCACGTGACGAAGCCTGTCGAGTATCCGAACCTACTGAGTGGAGAGCCGCCGTGTCGAGTGCGGCGGGCCGCTTCCGGCGTGTGTCCCCCATCCAACTGGCGCGGAGGTGGCGCCGGTAGCCTGAACGGATGCCGCACCACTCCCCCACCCGTCGCCCGCGCCTTCTCGCCTCCGTCGTGGCCGCTGCGCTCCTCGTGCTCGGCGGGATGGTCGGCGGAGTGCTCGTCGCCGCGCCCGCCAGTGCGCACGACGAGCTCGTCTCGACGGACCCCGCCGCCGGTGCGACCCTCGACGCCGCCCCCGCGCAGCTCACCCTCACCTTCAGCGGCGAGCTGCTGGCAGATCCGGGGGCGACCGAGGTGCAGATCACGGATGCCGCGGGCACCTCCCTCTCCTCCGGTGGGCCCGCCGTCGCCGGCACGACGGTGACCCAGGCCGTCGATTCCGCCGCAGCCTCCGCCGGCGGCGCCGTCACCGTGCTGTGGCGGGTCGTCTCCAGCGACGGCCACCCGATCTCCGGGGAGCTCGACTTCACGGTGGCCGCGGCCGCACCTGCCCCCACGCCCACCGCCACCCCGGCGGCCACCACGGCGGTGAGTCCCGCTCCGAGCGCCACCGAAGCGGTGGAGGCGGCACCCTCGCCGTCGGCGACGACGGTCGACGCCGCGGGCGACTCCGAGGGCACGCCCCCGTGGCCGTGGATCATCGGCGGGATCGTCCTCGTGGCTGCGGGCGGCGCGCTCGTAGCGGTGCTCGTCGGGCGGGCGCGCGGGCAGTCCTCGACCTCGCGCTGACCGCGTTTCGGCGGCGCCACAGGCCGATTCCGGCATGCCTCCCGAGCACTAGGCTGGAGGCATGCCTCACTACGACGTCGCTATCCTCGGCGCCGGCCCCGGCGGTTATGTCGCGGCCGTTCGCAGCGCCCAGCTCGGTCTTTCCGTCGCCATCATCGAAGAGAAGTACTGGGGCGGTGTGTGCCTGAACGTCGGCTGCATCCCCTCGAAGGCGCTGCTGCGCAACGCCGATCTCGCCCACGTCTTCCACGACCAGGCGGATCTCTTCGGCATCTCCGGCGAGGTGCACTTCGACTTCGGCGTCGCGTGGGATCGCAGCCGGAAGGTCGCGGACACCCATGTCAAGGGCATTCACTACCTGATGAAGAAGAACAAGGTCACCGAATACGAGGGCCGTGGAACGTTCGCCGACGCGAACACCATCGACGTCGTGATGACCGACGGCTCCTCGGAGCGCGTCACGTTCGACAACGCGATCATCTCGACGGGCTCCACCGTCCGGCTGCTGCCGGGCGTCACCCTGAGCGAGAACGTCGTGACCTACGAGGAGCAGATCCTCAACCGCGACCTCCCCGAGTCGATCGTCATCGTCGGGGCGGGCGCCATCGGCATGGAGTTCGCCTTCGTGATGGTGAACTACGGCGTCAAGGTCACCATCATCGAGTTCCTCGACCGCGCGCTCCCCAACGAGGACGCCGACGTGTCGAAGGAGATCGCCCGCCAGTACAAGAAGTACGGCGTCGAGATCCTGACCTCCACCAAGGTAGAGACGGTCACCGACCACGGCGACCACGTCACCGTCACCTACACGCCCAACGGCGGCGGTGAGACCCAGTCCGTCGACACCGACCGCGTGCTGATGTCGATCGGCTTCGCCGCGAACGTCGACGGCTACGGCCTCGACAAGACGGGCGTCGCCCTCACCGACCGCGGCGCCATCGCGATCGACGACTACATGCGCACGAACGTCCCGCATATCTACGCGATCGGCGACGTCACCGCGAAGCTGCAGCTCGCCCACGTGGCCGAGGCGCAGGGAATCGTGGCGGCCGAGACCATCGGCAAGGCCGAGACGATGCCGCTGGGCGACTACCGGATGATGCCCCGCGCGACGTTCTGCTCGCCGCAGATCGCGTCCTTCGGCCTCACCGAGCAGCAGGCGCGCGACGCCGGCTACGACGTCAAGGTCGCCAAGTTCCCCTTCAGCGCCAACGGCAAGGCGAACGGGCTCGGCGAGCCGATCGGATTCGTCAAGCTGATCGCCGACGGCGAGCACCTCGAGCTGCTCGGCGGCCACCTCATCGGACCCGACGTGTCGGAGCTCCTGCCCGAGCTGACGCTCGCGCAGAAGTGGGACCTGACCGCGCTGGAGACGGCGCGCAACGTGCACACGCACCCCACGCTCTCCGAGGCCGTGCAGGAGGCCTTCCACGGCCTCGCCGGCCACATGATCAACCTGTGATCGCGGACTGATCGAACGCTGTGCCCCGCTGACGCGGGCGCAGATGCGAAACGCCCCGGCCGTCCATCGGACAGCCGGGGCGTTTCTCGGTCTCAGCGTCCGAGGGTGCGGCCGAGCTTCGACGAAGGTCCGGCGGGCCGGCCGCCCGCCGCGATGATCGCGCTCTCGATGGCGGCGAACAGCTCCTCCCGCTCGGCCGGGTCGGCCGGGGCGGCGGGACCGAGCTCGACCTCCCATTCGCGCCACTCGCGGACGGTGTCGCCGCGCAGGTCGGAGCCGCGCACGTGGTCGTCCACGAACTCGGCGATCAGCCCGCCGTCCGCCGCGCGGAGCGCGGTGGGCACGCGCGAGTTCTCGACGCGTGCGAGCGGGTGCAGCGCAGAATCCGTGACCTTGTGGATCTCGGCGCGCACCGCATCGGGGACGTCCTCGTCGGGGTCGATGCCGAGCGGCCAGGCGGTCTCCACACGCGCGCCGTCGATGAGCGGCCCCTTGATGTGCCACCCGGCGTCGTGTCCCCCGGTGCGGCGACGCAGCGCGTAGCCGGCGTGCGCGAGGTGCAGCTCCTCGGTGTCGAGGTACCGCGCGTCGAGTTCGCGGATCTCCTCGGGCATCACCTCGGCGACGCCGGGGATGTCGTGCCAGTCGGGCAGGGCGGTCGACGCGTCGACGTCGTAGGTGCGCTCCACCTCGAGCGACCGCACCGGCTCACCGGTGCGGTCGGGGACGGGCTCGTCAGCGACGGTCACGCGGTTCGTCGCTGTAGGGGTCGATGACGTCCTCGGACTCGATGAACCAGAACTGGGCCTCGGTGGGGCCGTCGTCCGTGCCGGTGTTCTCCAGATCGCCCTTGCGCTCGTAGACGACCTGCGTCTCGCTGTAAGGGACGATGAGCGAATCGAGGTCGGGGCTCTCCAGGGGGAGAACCTGTCCGTCGAGCGGGCCGCCGTGCAGTCGTGCGATTGTCATGGATCCAGCGTAGACCGAGCGCCGCCGGCGCACGGGAGCGTGCGCCGGCGAGCTCTCCGTGCTAGGCCGGAGGCGCTCAGTACGCCGGGGGCGTGTGCCAGATGCGCTGGATGTAGTCGCGCATCGATCGGTCGGACGAGAAGTAGCCGCTGCGGGCGACGTTGAGGATCGCCGAGCGCGTCCAGGCGTCCTGGTCGCCGTAGGCCGCGTCGACCTTCCCCTGCTCCGCGATATAGGAGGCGTAGTCGGCGAGCACCATGAAGCGGTCGTCGTACAGCAGGTTCGACACGACGGGCTCGAACGTGGTCCGATCGCCGCCGGAGAAGGCGCCGGAGGCGATCAGGTCGATCGCCCGGCGCAGATCCTCGTCCTTCTGGTAGAACTCGCTCGGGCGGTACCCCTCTGCCCAGAGCGCCTCGACCTCGGGCTCGGTCATGCCGAACAGGAAGAAGTTGTCGTCTCCCACGAGCTCGCGGATCTCGACGTTCGCGCCGTCGTCCGTGCCGATGGTGAGCGCGCCGTTCAGCGCGAACTTCATGTTGCCCGTGCCGGAGGCCTCCTTGCCGGCCAGCGAGATCTGCTCCGAGAGGTCGGCGGCCGGGATCACGCGCTCGGCGAGGGTCACGTTGTAGTTCGGCGGGAAGACGACGTTGAGGCGTCCCTCCACGCGGGGATCGGCGTTGAC
This sequence comes from Microbacterium lemovicicum, assembly GCF_003991875.1. NCBI lineage: Bacteria > Bacillati > Actinomycetota > Actinomycetes > Micrococcales > Microbacteriaceae > Microbacterium > Microbacterium lemovicicum. The sequence goes on along the minus strand of NZ_CP031423.1, from coordinate 1,222,658 downwards.
GACCGAACCCACCGCGTTGATGAGGTGGATGATGCGCTTGGCCATCACGTAGCCGGGTGCCGCCTTCGCGCCGAAGATGAAGGTGCGCGGCGTGACGTCCTTGACGTCGACACGTCCCGAGATGATGCCCTCGTACGACGTCACGATGTGCAGCACCTTGAGCATCTGGCGCTTGTACTCGTGGAGGCGCTTGACCATGACGTCGAGCATGTGGCCGTCGGGCACGCTGAGCCCGTCGCGCGCGAGCAGCACCGTGTTGAGCGTGCGCTTGTTGGCGGCCTTCACCTCGGCGAAGCGAGCGCGGAACTCCGGGTCCTCCGCGAAGGACTCGAGCCCGCGCAGGCGCTCGAGGTCGACCGTCCACCCGGCGCCGAGCGCCTCGGTGATGAGGTCGGCGAGCTGCGGGTTGGCCAGGCGGATGAACCTGCGCGGCGTGACGCCGTTGGTGACGTTGGTGAACTTGCCGGGGTAGAACTCGTTGAAGTCCGGCAGCACCTTGTCGCGCAGCAGCTGCGAGTGCAGCTCCGCCACGCCGTTGACCTTCGCGCCGGCGACGGTGGCGAGGTAGGCCATGCGCACCGAGCGCTCGGGAAAGTCCGAGACGATCGACATGTTGCGGATGCGCATCTCGTCGTCGCCGAACCGCTCGCGGACCGCGAGGAGGAACTCGTCGTTGATGCGGTAGATGATCTCGAGGTGCCGCGGCAGCAGGCGTCCGAGGAGATCGACCGACCAGACCTCGAGCGCCTCCGGCAGGAGGGTGTGGCAGGTGTACGCGAAGCACTGCTGGGTGATCGCCCACGCGGCATCCCAGTCCATCTTCTTCTCGTCGACGAGGACGCGCATGAACTCGGGCACCGCGATGACGGGGTGCGTGTCGTTCAGCTGGAAGATGATGCGCTCGGGGAGCTTCTCGAGGTCGAAGTCCTCGGCGAGCACGTTCGTCAGGAAGTCGCGGATGGAGGCCGCGACGAAGAAGTACTGCTGCTGGAGGCGCAGCTCCTTGCCCTGGGGCGTCGAGTCCTCGGGGTAGAGCACCTTCGAGATGTTCTCGGCGAAGATCTGCGCGCGCACGGCCTCTTCGTAGTCGCCCGAGTTGAAGATGCGCAGGTCGAAGGCGTTCGTGGCGACGGAACGCCACAGGCGCAGCGTGTTGACCCGGCCGTTGTGGTACCCGGGCACCATGTAGTTGTACGGGACCGCCTGCACGTTCCACGCGGGGATCCACCGCGAGCGCTCGACGCCGTCGTCGTCGTAGGTCTCGGTGTGGCCGGCGAAGGAGATGGTCTGCGCCGCCTCCGGGTGGGGGAACTCCCACGGTGAGCCGAGGCTGAGCCAGGCGTCGGGCTGCTCGACCTGCTGGCCGTCGACGAAGGTCTGACGGAAGATGCCGTACTCGTAGCGGATGCCGTACCCGATGCTGGGCACGCTCATGGTGGCGAGGGAGTCGATGAAGCAGGCCGCGAGCCGCCCGAGACCGCCGTTGCCCAGTCCGGGCTCCACCTCCTGCTGGCGGAGGTCGTCGATGTCGATGCCGCACTTGGCGAGCGCCTCCGTGGCGACGTCCGTGAGGCGGCTGGCGAGCAGATTGTTGTCGAGCTGCCGGCCGAGGAGGTATTCCGCCGACAGGTAGGCGACGCCCTTGGACTGCGCCTCCCGCTGGCCGCGCTGGTCTTCGAGCCAGCGCGCCATGAGGTAATCGCGCACGGTGTGCGCGAGCGCCAGGTAGCGGTCGTTGGGGCTGGACGCCGACAGCGGGACGCCCTGCGTGAAGTTGAGGTTCTTGAGGAACTCGCGCACGAAGCCGTCGACCGAGCTCGCCGGCGCGCTCACGGGCGCGAGGGCGAGCGGGTGGTCGGCGATCTGCGTCCTTCCGGAGGCGGCGGGCGCGACGGAGTCGACGGGGGCGAGGTCAGCTTCTTCGTGGGGCACAGTACGAAGGTACAGACCGCCGGTGGCGCCCGCGAATGATTCACCTGTCGCACGGGGGAAGTTAACACGCTGGTGACGGAGAGCCCGATCCGCGCCGCGCGGGAGCCCGCTCCCCCGCGGCTATCGTGAGGGGGTGAAACCCTTCGTGCTGCTGGCGACGCGCGCCGAGGACGGGCCGGCCGACGAGGAGTACGAGCTCTTCCTGCGCGGCACCGGTCTGCAGCCGTCGGAGCTCGTGCGGGTGCGGGTGGAGGCGACGCGGATGCCGCGCTTCGACTTCGACGAGATCTCCGGCATCTTCGTGGGCGGAGGGCCTTTCAACGCGTCGGACCCGGCGGAGAAGAAGTCGCCGGTGCAGCTGCGCGTCGAAGCCGAGTTCTCGACGCTCCTCGACCGCGTCGTGCGGCGGGACTTCCCGTTCCTCGGCGCCTGCTACGGCGTGGGGACCCTCGGCGCGCACCAGGGCGCGATCATCGACCGCACGCACTCCGAGCCGATCAGTGTCGTGCCGGTGACGCTCACCGAGGCGGGTGTCTACGACCCGATCCTCGCGGGGATGCCGGCCGAGTTCACCGCATTCGTCGGGCACAAGGAGGCCATCCGGGTGCTCCCGGAGCACGCCGTCCTCCTGGCGTCCTCCCCCGCCTGTCCGGTCCAGATGTTCCGCGTCGGACGCAATGTCTACGCCACGCAGTTCCACCCCGAGCTGGACGTCGACGGCATCACCACGCGCATCCACGCGTACGCCGACTTCGGATACTTCGCCGCCGACGAACTCGAGCTGACTCTCGCCGCCGTGCGTCGCGCGCCCGTCGAGCACACCGCGCGGATGCTCCGCACCTTCACGGAGCGCTTCGCCCGCTGAGGCAGGTTCGCCTCCCGGCGGCGGATCACGCGACGACGACGGCGGTGAGGATGCCGCACCATGCGCCCGCGAGCAGGAACGGTCCGAACGGCAGCGCCGTGGAGCGCCGCGCCCGCCGCAGGGCGAGAAGGACGAGCGCGGAGACGCCGCCGATCAGGAAGGCGACCACGAGCCCGGTGAGCACGGCGTCCCAGCCGATCCGGCCGAGGAAGAGCCCCAGCACGCCGGCGAGCTTGACGTCGCCTCCGCCCAGGCCGGCGGTGTTGACGACCCGCAGCAGCAGGAAGCCGGTGAATAGCGCCGCCCCCGCGACGACGGCACGCAGCAGCGGCCCGGGGTCGTTCGTCAGCGCCGCGGCGATGGCGAACAGGACGATCCCGACGGCGTAGCCCGGCAGCACGACGCGGTCCGGGAGCCGGTGCGTCCGCACGTCGACCACGGTGAGGACCACGCTCGCGGCCGCCAGCCAGGCGTACGACAGGAGCACCGCGACGCCGGCGAGCGCGTCGGGCGGGGACATCGCTTCAGTGTGACCGCCGCAGGCAGCGTGCGGTGCGGCATCCGCTCCTCTGTGGAGAACTCATCGCCGGCGGACCGACGGGACGCGTCAGCCGGACGTCTTCTCCGCGGCTTTCGCGGCCTCCTTCTCGGCCGCCTTCGCCGCAGCCTTCTCCATCGCCGCGCGCTCGGCGGACTCGGCGGTGCGGGCGGCCTGCAGCTCGTCGGTGGCGACGCGCACCGAGGCCTCCGCCTGACGCACCCGACGCTGCACGAAGGTCGCGGCGCCGAACCGCTCGTGCACGCGGTCGCTCTCCTGCGCCATCGTGACGACGATCCAGGCGGAGGCGATGAGGATCACCTGCGCGCTGAGGTTGATCCACAGCAGCAGCGCGATGAGCGTCGCGAAGACGCCCAGCAGCGGGTTGGACGTGGCGCCGCCGACGAACAGGCCCGACAGCTGCTGCAGCACGGTGAGGCCGATGCCGCCGATCACCGCGCCCGTGAGCAGAGCGCGACGCGGGGGGCGCGTGCCGGAGAGGGTGCGGAACATCACCGCGACGACGATCGCGTCGAGGAGGAAGACGGCCAGCACCGAGACGGCGCGGGTGCCGATGACCGCCGCAGGCGATGTCTCATCGAACCCCAGCAGGTCTGTCAGGATGCCGATGCCCGCGGTCGCGAGGAACGTCGCGGCCGCCGAGACCGCGAGAGCGCCGCCGAGGGCGATGGCCAGCAGCAGATTGCGGCCCATCACGATGACGGGCAGCGTGTCGTCGTGCACCTTCCCGGCGATGAGCCGGATGGCCGTGCGCAGCGAGCCGATCGCTCCGATCGCCGCACCCAGCAGACCGATGAGGGCGATCACGCCGGCCACGGTGAAGCCCGTGGGCGCCTTGATCGCGTCCGGGTCGATGACGCCGCCCTCCCCGACCAGACCGGGGATGGCGCTGTCCACGGCGTCGATGAGCGCCTGCCACGCGACGGGGTTGCCGGCCAGCCAGACGGCGGCGACGGAGAAGCCGAGGAGCACGCCGGCGAAGACGCTGAACAGCGTGCGGTAGGTGATGCTGTCGGCGAGCATCGGCCCGCGGCGCTCCCCGTAGAGCAGGAACACCCGAACGGGTGTGAGAGTGAGCGCGCGGGCGATCACTCGGGGGATCAGTGCGGGCGATGGGGATGCCTCGGCCATGCGCTTCAGGCTATCGGGCGGCCGCGCAGGTCTCGCGTGCTTGACAGCGCCCGATCCGCCCGTCGTCAGGCGTCGAGGATCTTGAGCGCGACGGAGACCGGACCGTCTTCGACCAGGTGCTCCGCGTCGCGGACCGAGCGCTTGAGCGGGAGCCAGTAGCGCCCGTCGGCGCTCGGGAAGATCGAGGTCCGCCAGGCGGACAGCCCGACACGGGCGTCGACGCGGACGGAGCCGAAGCCGCGCGTCGGGCGCGGGATCTCGCGGATCAGCTCGCTGAGCTCGGCCGGGACGGCGGTGAAGAACCAGTCCGAATCGGTGCGAGCCTTCCAGAGGAAGACGACGTCGTCGAAGTCGATGTTCACGCGGGCCTCACGCAGAGCACCTTATCGCGACGGTCTCCTAGGCTCGGAGGATGCACGACGACGTGACGCGCTCGATCGATGACGCGGTGGCCGGCGGTGTCCCGTTCGTCATCGCCGGAACCACATCGGCCTCGAAGACGACGTTCCTGCACGCGGCCGGGCGCCGCGGGGCGGTGGACGATGACATGGCGGAGGCCGCGGCATCCGACACCGTCATCGGTGTGTACTCCGTCACGAAGGCCTTCACGACCACCGTCGCCCTGCAGTGCGTGGAGGACGGGATCCTCAACCTCGACGCGCCGGCGCGCGAGTACCTGCCGGCCATCGGCGAGCTCGAGGTGCTGGAGGACCTCGACGACGACGGCCGGATGCGCACCCGGCCGCCCGTGCGCGACATCACGAGCCGGATGCTCCTCATGCACACGTCGGGTCTCGCCTACGACATGTTCGACCCCCGCTACGCGGCCCTCGCCCGAGCACGGCGCCGAAGCGGATCAACCACCCCGCTGGCCGACTCCCTGCGCACTCCCCTGCTTCACGATCCCGGCGCGCGCTGGACGTACGGCACCTCGCTCGACTGGCTCGGGCTGATCGTGGCCGCCGTGCGCGCACAGCGTCTCGACACCGTGGTGCAGGAGCGGATCTGCGCGCCGTGCGGCATGACGTCGACGTCCTTCGACCTGCGCCCCGACATGCGCGCGCGGAGGGCCGTGCTGCACCGGCGGCGTCTCGACGGCACGCTCGCGCCGGTCACCGTCGAACCGCCCGACACCCCCGAGCTCGACATGGGCGGGCAGGGCCTGTTCTCGACGGTCCCCGACGTGCTCGCCCTGCTGCGGGTGTGGCTCGGCGACGGCTCGGCACCCGGTGGACGTGTCCTGCAGGAGGCGACGATCGAGCGTGCCGTACAGGGGATGCCGGGGCTCGAGGTCACCCCGCTGGCCTCCGCCGCGCCGGGCGTGACGCGCGATGCGGAGTTCTTCCCCGGACTGCGCACGTCGTGGGCGACGTCGTTCCTCGTGACCGACGAGGACGTGCCGGGCGGACGGCGAGCCGGCACCCTGTCGTGGGCGGGGCTCGCCAACATGCACTACTGGATCGACCGGCGTTCGGGTGTCGCCGCGGTGTGGGCGACGCAGCTGCTGCCGTTCTTCGATCCGGCGTGCGCCGCCGGCGTCGCCGCGTTCGAGCGGGCGGTGTACGCGGGGCGCTGACCCCGGTTCACCGCCCGCTCGCGGACGGCGCGACGTGCGCGAGCGGGCGGCGCGAGGTGCGGGCTGCGCGAGCGGGCGGCGCGAGCTCACCAGAGGGGGTGGATGGCCTTTCGCAGGTGGCGGTCGTACACCTCGTGCACGGCGGCGTCGAAGGCGTCGAGGTCGAGGCCCGCCACGGAGGCGGCCGCCGCGTTCGAGGTCGCCTGGGCGACGGTGCGCGCGCCGGGGATCACGGTCGTGATGCCGGTGCGGCTCGCGATCCAGGCCAGCGTCGCCGCGGGGAGGGTCACTCCGTCGGGGAGTGCCGCCGCGAGTTCGCGCGAGGCGGCGAGGCCGACCTCGTAGTCCACGCCGGAGAACGTCTCGCCCCGGTCGAACGCCTCGCCCTGGCGGTTGTAGGAGCGGTGGTCGTTCGCCGCGAAGGTCGTGTCGGCGGTGTACTTGCCGGACAGCATGCCGCTGGCCAGGGGGACGCGCGCGAAGATGGCCACGCCCGCGGCATCCGCTGCCGGCAGCACCTCGTCGAGGGGCTTGAGGCGGAACGGGTTGACGATGATCTGCACGTTGGTCACGTTCGGGCGGGCGATCGCGGCGAGCGCCTGCGCGCTGGTCTCCACCGAGACGCCGTAGGCGGCGATGGCGCCGTCGGCGACCAGCGCGTCGAGGGCGTCGTAGGTCGCGTCGTCCTCGATCACATCGGTGGGAGGGCAGTGCAGCTGCACCAGGTCGAGCGTGTCGGTGCGGAGATTGCGACGCGACCGCTCGGTCCAGGCGCGGAAGTTCTCCGGCGTGTAGTTCTCCTTGACCTGCTCCTGGCGGCGGCCCATCTTCGTCGCCACGGTGATGCCCGCGTCGGGGCGGTCGGCGAGGAAGCGACCGATGAGCGTCTCCGAGCGGCCGTCGCCGTACACGTCGGCGGTGTCGAAGAGCGTGACGCCGGCGTCAGCGGAGGCGGCGAGGACGGCGAGCGCGTCCTCCTCGCTCACATCGCCCCAATCGGCGCCGAGCTGCCAGGTGCCGAGGCCGATGACGGAGACGTCGCGGCCGGTTCTGCCGAGGGGTCGCTGCTGCATTGTTGTCCTCTTCCGGAGGGTGGGGGAATTTCAGCATGCCATGACCACGGATCTCGCGGCCGATGGACCCGGCAGTGGTCCGGGATCGTCCGGCCGGGGAATGACGCACGGACAGGGAGGGTTGGTCACCGGCATGAGAGCCATCGTCTACACCGCCCCCGGTGATTCCTCCGTCCTCACGCTGGTCGATCGCGAACCCGGCGCGCCCGGCCCCGGTGAGGTGCGCGTGCGCATCGCCGTATCGGGCGTGAATCCGACCGATTGGAAGGCCCGCGCCGGCTCGACCCGCCGACAGGACTTCACGGAGGTGGTGCCCGATCAGGACGGCGCGGGCGTGATCGACGCCGTCGGCGATGGGGTCGACAGTCTGTCCGTCGGCGATCGCGTATGGGTGCACCTGGCTCAGCACGAGCGGCCCACCGGCACTGCGCAGGAGTTCACCGTCGTGCCCGCATCACGAGCCGTCCCGCTGCCCGACGACGTCGACTTCGCGCTCGGCGCCAGCCTGGGTGTGCCTGCCGTGACGGCGCATCGCGCTCTGACCGTGCATGAGCAGGGACCGGCCGTGCTCTCCCCCGGGTCTCTCGACGGCCGGGTCGTCCTCGTCGCCGGCGGTGCGGGAGCGGTCGGTCATGCCGCGATCCAGCTCGCACGCTGGGCGGGAGCGACGGTCATCTCCACGATCAGCTCGGAGAGCAAGGCGGCGCTCGCCCGGGCCGCCGGAGCTCACCACACCATCGACTACACCGCGGGTGACGTCGTGGCGCAGGTGCGCGAGATCGCGCCCCATGGTGTCGATCACATCGTCGAGGTGTCGATCTCGGTCAACGCGGCGATCGACGCCGAGATCGCGGCGAACCACGCGAGCATCGCGTACTACGCCGACGACGGCGGCCGCGACGACTTCGCGATGCCCGTGCGCCCGACCTTCGCCAAGAACGTGCGCGTGCAGGGCGTGCTGCTGTACACCGTCGGCGAAGAGGCTCTGGATGCTGCGGTCACCGCGATCACGGCGGCGCTCGCCGACGGCGCGCTTCCGGTGGGTGAGGAGCACGGCCTGCCGCTGACGTGGTTCCCGCTCGAGGAGACCGCCGCCGCCCATGACGCCGTCGAAGGCGCGACCGTGGGCAAGGTGCTGGTGCGCGTCGCCGAGCTCTGAGCCAGGCTCGCCAGGTGAGAGCGCGCGGCGTCTCGTGGCGTCAGCCCTCGCGGGAGAACGCGGACGCCCGGGCGACCTGGTCGGGGGTGATCGCCACTCCCGTGTAGCGCTCGAACTGGCGCGCCGCCTGGAGGGCGATCACCTCCGCACCCGTGATGACCTTCGCGCCGGCGGCTCGGCCGGCGCGGATCAGCGGCGTCTCGGCGGGGAACGCGACGACGTCGAAGACCACCTCGGCGGCGGCCACGTGGTCGTCGCCGAACGCCTGGGCCGCGGCATCCGTCCCGTCCATGCCCAGAGGTGTGACGTTGACGATGATGCGCGCGCCCGGCGCGGGGTCTTCGGTGACAGCGGCGTAGCCGTACTTCTCGGCCAGCGCGGCGCCCTTCGTTTCGTTCCGGGCGAGGACGGTCAGGTCGTCGAAGCCGGCGCCGCGGAAGGCGGCCACCACCGCCTTGGCCATGCCGCCGGATCCTCGCACGAGCACGGTCGACGCCGAGTCGAGCCGGTGCTCGGCGATCAGCTGCGCGATGGCCTCGTAGTCGGTGTTCGACGCGGTCAAGCGACCACCGTCGTTCACGATGGTGTTGACGGATTCGATGGCCGCCGCGGACTCCTCGATCTCGTCGACGAGCGGGATCACGGCCTCCTTGAAGGGCATCGACACCGAGCATCCGCGGATGCCCAGAGCGCGCACGCCGCTGATCGCGCCCTCGATGTCCTGGGTCGTGAACGCCTTGTAGATGAAGTTCAGGCCGAGCTCCTCGTAGAGGAAGTTGTGGAACCGCGTGCCGAGGTTCGACGGCCGCGCCGCCAGGGAGATGCAGAGCGTCATGTCCTTGTTGAGAATCGGCATGAGCCCATTGTGGCGCGCGAGTGCCGTGGGAACGACGAAGGGCCGGCTCTCATGAGCCGGCCCTTCGACGTTTCGGTCGGGATGACAGGATTTGAACCTGCGACCCCTTGACCCCCAGTCAAGTGCGCTACCAAGCTGCGCCACATCCCGATGTTCTGTTGTCGCCACCCGCGTGCGGGCAACTCGACTATCCTACCGGGTCGCCCGCTCCCCCGCGAACGCGTGGACCCGACGTCGCAGTCCTGGCGCGGTTCGGCGTGGCGTCTGTCGTGCGGGCGGAGTACGGTCGCCGCATGACCGACATCGTCATCGCTCCCGCGACCGCCGACCGCTTCGACGACGCTGAGCACGCTCTCACCGGCGGCGGCGACGGCACGACCTGTCAGTGCCAGTGGTGGACCATCACGAACGCCGAGTTCAACGCGAGCACGCAGGACGAGAGGGCCGGGATGCTGCGCGCCGAACTCGACGGCGACGTGCCTCCCGCGCTCATCGCGTACGTCGACGGGGCCGCAGCGGGGTGGGTGCGTGTCGGCCCGCGCACCCTTCAGCGGAGGATCGCGCGCACCCGGATGATCGCGCAGAACTCGACCGAACCCTTGGACGACGACGGGGTGTGGGCGGTGTCCTGCTTCGCCGTGCGGAGCGAGCACCGCGGGCGCGGGCTGAACCGCCGCCTGCTCGACGATGCGATCGCGTTCGCCCGCGACCGCGGCGCCCGCGCGCTCGAGGCGTATCCCATCGACACGGCCGTCGGCACGCACCACTCGAGCGAGCTCTATCACGGCCTCCTCTCGGTGTTCGAAGAGGCCGGCTTCCGCGAGGTGGCGCGCCCGAAGCCCGATCGTCCCATCGTGCTCCTCGACCTCGAAGGCTGAGTTCACCGACCGACCCATCGGCGCCGGGCGTGCGGCGCAGCCGCAGTGCTCGTCGCGCGGAGTTCAGACCGGCGCGGAGGTGAGACCGGCGCGCAGCCAGAACGGTGTGCAGTCTGAACGGCACGCAGCCAGAACGACGCGCGCTCAGAACGGCGCGGTGGAATCGTCCGCCGCGAGGAAGACCGGTACCCGGCGCTCGGGAGCGACGGTGTAGCGGCGCCCCGTCGGTGAGGTCCACTCGAGCGCGCCTCCGCTGCCTTCGACCTGGCGAACCTGCCAGCCGCCGTGGTGCTTGACGAGGTGGTGGCCTTTGCAGACGGGAGCGAGATTCGACAGCTCGGTGGTGCCGCCGGCTTCCCACGCCACGGTGTGGTCGATCTCGCACCGACCGGCCGGCATCCCGCAGCCGGGCGCCATGCACCGATCCGCTCGCCATCGCACGAGTCGTCGGAGAGCCGGCGGCGGCCTGTAAAGGTCGCGGCCCACCGAGAGGACGGCGCCGGTCTCGGGGTGGGTCAGGATCCGCATCCATCCGTCCGCTCCTCCGCAGAGCGCGCGCGCCTGCGCGACCGAGATCGGGCCGACGCCCTCCACCCGCGCCATCCCCGCTGTCGCCGTGAGACCCGGGACTCCCGAGGACCCGTTCTCCGACCCGTCGAGCAGTGCGAGCACCGGCACGGTGACGGCCACGGTCGCGCGTATGCCCCGCGTCTCGTCCGGATGCGCCGACGACTCGTCGTCGATGAGCAGGTCGCCCACCACGTCCGCCCGCAGCTGATCGAGCGTGCGCTTCTCGCCCTCACGCCCGGCCAGCACCTTCGCCATCGCGGTGATCCTGCCGTGCGCGGCGTGCGCCTCGACCGCCGGCATCAGTGCCATCAGCCAGGCCATCCCGTCATCGGCCGGCTCGACGAGGATGCGCCGACGACGCAGCGCCTCCACGTGACGCTCGGCGAGCGAGGCCTCGGTCGCTTCGTCGACCATGCGGCGGAGGAATCGGCGGAGGGTTCCCACTGACTCCCCCTCAGCGACGGCGAGAGCGCGTCTGATCGTGTCGCCCGCGACCCGCGCCCCGAGCTGGTCGAGGCTCTCGACGAGAAGCTCCGCGTGGCGTTCGGTGATGCGCGCCGACGCGAGCGAATCGAGCAGCGCGGGATAGCGATCGACGAGCGCCTCCGCCGTGGCCAGCAGACGAGCAGCCGCGAACTCCGTGATGCGCAGCGCCGCCGCGACCTCCAGACGGATCCCGCGCTCGACGACGTCGGTGAGCTCCCGCCCCGCTCGCGCGGCGTCGTCGAGCTGCTCGCGTCGCAGCGCGTCGAGACGCACGAACCGGTGGGCGCTGAAGACCGCCATCAGGTCGGATGCCTCGCGGACGAGGTCGACGGCATCGGGTGGTGGTGGCCACCCGTCGTCGCTCCACTCAGCCGGAGTCGGCGTTCGTAAGCGCTGTCGGACATGTCACAAGTTTAGAACATAGGTACGACACTCGTACGAGCGGCGATCGTTTCTGTGGATGCGAAGCCACACGCCAGGCATGTCGTGGAATCGCGGCTGACCGCAGCAGATAAGACGCGTGCCTCACCCCTCTTACGATGGAAGTTCCGACCGCATCGGCGGCGAGGCCCCACGCGCCAGCTCACGGAGAGGACGACCCATGATGGATGCCACGTCCGCCCGTGTGGACGCCTGGCTGTGGGCGGTCCGGGTCTACAAGACGCGCTCCGCCGCGACGGCCGCCTGCCGTGCCGGACATGTGCGGGTGAACGGCGACAGGGTGAAGGCCGCTCAGCCGGTGCGCCCGGGAGACGAGCTTCGCGTCCGCATCGCCGGCTTCGACCGTCAGCTCGTCGTCCGGCGTCCCATCAGCAAGCGCGTCGGGGCCGCCGTGGTCGCGGAGTCGATGGAGGACCGGACTCCCCCACCGCCGCCGCGCGAATCCATCGCCTTCGTCCCCATGCGCGATCGCGGCGCCGGCCGTCCCACGAAGCGCGAACGTCGCGACATCGATCGGCTCCGCGGCCGCGACGCCGACGACGACTGACGGGCCCGACACAGGACGAGCTCGAAAGGCGGAGCCGATCAGCCCAACTGCCCCAGCAGCCAGCTCGTCCCCGCGACAGACGCACCCGCATCCGTCACCCGCCCGGCCAGCTCGCGGTCGCTCGTGACGACGCGCACATCGTGTCCCGTCGCGCGCAGCTCCACGGTCTGCGCGACGATCGCGTCATCGCCCGAGCGCTCCGCCGCCACGACGCGCACGGCAGGCGTCGACGAATCCGCCGCACTCCGCCCGTCGCCCTCGACCACCGCGACGAAACCGGGAAACCAGGTCGTCTCGGGCAGGCCGAGGGCCGCAGCATCCATCCCCCGGTCAGACAGCCGCTCCAGCCGTTCGACGAGCCGACGAGCGGCACCGGCGCGGTCCTTCCACCAGCCGTCGGGCACGGAGCCGACGACGTTCGCGACGTCGACGACCACGACCGGTCGCACGTCGAGCAGCTCGCGCAGGCGGGGCCACGAGTCGGCGAAGGCCGGATGCAGCGGCAGATCGTCGACCTGATCGACCGGCACCCAGGCGAGAGCCCTGCTCTCCGGATCGCTGATCACCGGCTCGAAGGGCTGCACAACGTCGCCGACGAGCGTCGTGTACGACCAGATGCCCAGGTCGAGCACGCTCTCGAAGCGCGAGCGGATCGCCCCGGCGGGCACGCCCGCCTCCTCGGCGGACTCGCGCAACGCACCGTCGCGCGCGGACTCGTACTCGTGCCGAGCGCCGCCCGGCAGCGCCCACGTGTCGCCGAAATGACTCCACGACACCCGGTGCTGCAGCAGGATGCCGCGCTCGGCGTCGACGGCGAGCAGTCCCGCGGCGCCGAAGCGCCCCCAGTACTTCTCCCCCGAGTCGGCGACCACCCACGCGTCGCCCGGGTCACGCGGACCGGACGGACGGCGGGGTTCGCCTGAGGCGGGCGGCACGATCGTCACGGTTCCACCCTGTCACACGGTCGCGCGCCGACGGCGGCGCCGGAAGCGCAACGACACAGACGGCCGGGCCGATATGCCCGGCGGCACCGCCGCCGCGCCTACCGCTGCCGCTTCTCGCGCACCCGCATGTTGACGACGATCGGGGACCCCTCGAAGCCGTAGATCTCGCGCAGGCGGCGCTGGATGAAGCGACGGTAGCCGGGGTCGAGGAAGCCGGTCGTGAACAGCACGAAGGTCGGCGGACGCGTGCCCGCCTGCGTGCCGAACAGGATGCGCGGCTGCTTCCCGCCGCGGAGCGGGTGCGGGTGCTCCGCGACCAGCTCCGACAGGAAGGCGTTGAACTTGCCCGTGGCGATGCGCTGATCCCACGACTCGAGCGCGGTCTCCAGCGCGGGCACGAGCTTGTCGAGGTGCCGCCCCGTGCGCGCGGAGATGTTCACCCGAGGGGCCCAGGCGACGTGCGCCAGGTCCTGCTCGATCTCGCGCTCGAGGTAGCGGCGACGCTCGGCGTTCTCGTACTCGGGGGTGTTCAGCACGTCCCACTTGTTGAAGGCGAGCACGAGCGCGCGACCCGACTCGAGCACCATGTCGATGATGCGCACGTCCTGCTCCGAGATCGGCTGCGAGACATCCAGCACCACCACAGCGACCTCGGCCTTCTCGAGCGCCGCCGAGGTGCGCAGCGACGCGTAGAAGTCGGCGCCCTGCTGCAGGTGCACGCGGCGACGGATACCGGCGGTGTCGACGAGGCGCCACATCTTGCCGCCGAGCTCGACGATCTCGTCGACCGGGTCGCGGGTCGTGCCGGCGAGCTCGTTGACGACGACGCGCTCTTCCCCGGCGGCCTTGTTCAGCAGCGATGACTTGCCGACGTTCGGGCGTCCGAGGATCGCGACGCGACGCGGTCCCGCGACCTCGTCCTTGGCGACCGCCGAGATCGCCGGCAGCACCTTCATGATCTCGTCGAGGAGGTCCGCGACGCCGCGGCCGTGGATGGCCGAGACGGGATACGGCTGTCCGAGTCCGAGGTTCCACAGTGCCGCCGCCTCGGGCTCCTGGCGCGCGTCGTCGATCTTGTTGGCGACGAGGAAGACCGGCTTGCCGCTCTTGCGCAGCAGCTTGACGACCGCCTCGTCGGTCGAGGTGGCCCCGACCTTCGAGTCGACGACGAAGATCACGACGTCGCAGAGGTCGATCGCGATCTCGGCCTGGAGCGCGACGGACTGGTCGATCCCGCGCGCGTCGGGCTCCCATCCGCCGGTGTCGACCAGCGAGAAGCGCCGGTCCATCCACTCGGCCTTGTAGGTGACGCGGTCGCGCGTGACGCCGGGGGTGTCCTCGACGACGGCTTCGCGTCGGCCGAGGATGCGGTTCACCAGCGCGGACTTGCCCACGTTCGGGCGTCCCACGATCGCCACGACGGGGAGCGCCGGCGAGTAGATCGCCTCGCCCTCGGCGTAGTCCTCGGTGTCGAGGAGGCGCGCGTCGTCGTCCTCGAGGTCGTAGTCGGCCAGCGACGCGCGGAGGGTCTCGGCGCGCGCGGCGGCGAGCTCCTCGTCGAGGTTGGCCATCTTCTCGGCGAGCTGATCGGGCCCGCCCTCGTACTCTTCTTCAGCGCCCATCGGGTGCTCCTGTCTGTGGGGTGCCGAGCGAGACCGTGACGACGTCGATGACGGCCTCCACGGTGCGCTCGAAATCGAGGTCGGTGGAGTCGACGACACTCACGCCGTCGGCGGCGGTGAGGAAGTCGACGACGGTGGAATCGGCGGCGTCGCGGCGGTGCAGCGCGTCGGCGACGGCTGCAGCATCCTGGGTCGTGATCTCGCGGCTGCGGCGCGCGGCCCGCACCTCGGGCGCGGCGGTCAGCAGCACGCGTACCGGGGCGTCGGGGGCGACGACCGTGGTGATGTCGCGTCCCTCGACGACGACGCCGCGTCGACCGGATTCCGCCACGAGCACGCGGAACAGACGGTTCACGCTCTCGCGCACGGGTCGCACACGGGCGACACCGCTCACCGCGTCGGTCACGCGCGGCTCCCGGATGGCGTCGGTCACGTCCGTGACGCCGACCCGCACCCAGTAGTCGCCGGGATCGAGCGAGATCGCGTAGTCGAAGTCGTCGGCCACGCCCCGGACGGCCTGCTCGTCGGCGGTGTCGACACCGCGCTCGAGTGCCAGCCATGCCAGCGCACGATAGGCGGCGCCGGTGTCGAGGTAGCCGTAGTCGAGCCGACGCGCGACCTGCTTCGACACGCTGGACTTGCCGCTGCCGGCGGGTCCGTCGATGGCGACGAGCACGGGAGCAGAGGACGCGGATGCCGCGGCCACGTCGTTCGGGTCAGTCATTGGTGCTCGCAATCTTCCAGCCGCGCGCCTGGAGTCCGTCGACGGCACGGCGCACCGCGCCGGGCACGACGCTGATCTCGGCGAGACCGAACTGCGCGCCCGGCGAGTGCTCCAGGCGGAGGTCTTCGACGTTCACGTCGAGCTCGCCCAGCTCTCCGAACAGGCGTCCGAGCTGGCCGGGAGTGTCGTCGACCATGACGACGACCGACTCGAAGCGGCGGTTCTGACCGTGCTTGCCGGGGAGCCGGTCGACACCGTCGTTGCCGCGGCGGATGGCGTCGGCCACCGCGCGGCGGGATCCCGCGGCATCCGGTTCACGAAGCGCCGCCGAGACCGCCGACAGGTCGTCGGCGAGGCGGTCGAGCACGTCCACGACCGGCGCCGCGTTGGCGCCGAGGATCTGCGTCCACAGCTCGGGGGCCGAGGCGGCGATGCGGGTGGTGTCGCGCACACCCTGTCCGGCGAGGCGCAGCGACTCGTCCGGCGCCTCCACGAAGCGTCCGGCCAGCAGGCTCGCGACGATCTGCGGCACGTGGGAGACGAGGGCGACGGCGCGGTCGTGCTCCTCGGGGCTCATCTCGATCGGGGTGGCGCCGAGGTCGAGCGCGAGCGCCTCCACGACGGCGAGGTCGGCCGCGGAGGTCTCTCCGTCGCGGCACACCACCCACGGGCGGCCGACGAAGATGTCGGCCCGCGCCGAGATCGCGCCACCGCGCTCCCGCCCGGCGAGCGGGTGCGAACCGATGTAGCGCGTCAGATCGGCACCTCGCCGGCGGAGTTCGCGCAGCGGCTCGAGCTTGACGCTCGCGACGTCGGTCACGACGGCGTCGGGATGATCGGCGAGCTCCTGCTGGATGACGTCCGCGATCACGTCCGGCGGCACGGCGACCACCACGAGTCCGGGACGGTCGTCATCGGCCGGCAGTCGGCCGGCGCCGTAGTCCACGGCCAGGCGCAGCTGCGCGGGCGAGGCGTCGGCCAGCACGACGTCGACGCCACGGGCACGCAGCGCGTGCCCGACGGACGACCCCAGCAGCCCCGCTCCGACGATGCGCACCGTCCCCTGAACGCGCGATGCCACGCGGGCAGGCGCGGAAGAGTCGTCGCTCACTCGGTCTCCTGGGACTCGGTCGGCGCAGCGTCACCCGCCCCGCGGCGCGACAGTGTCAGAAGCGCGCCTCTCTCCAGTTTAGTCAGCTCCCGCGCGCGCCCCACGGGGAGCGTTCCCAGGTGGAGCGGGCCGAACTGACGCCGGACGAGTTCGACGACCGGATGCCCCACCGCGGCCATCATGCGACGCACGATCCGGTTGCGCCCGGAGTGCAGCGTCAGCTCCACGAGCGAGCCGTCCCCCGCGTTCGAGGCCGACAGCAGCCGGGCCTTGTCGGCGCGGATCGGCCCGTCCTCCAGGTCGAAGCCGCGGGTCAGCGTCGCGATGGTCTGCGCGGTCACCCGCCCCTCCACCTTCGCGATGTAGACCTTCGTCACGCCGAACGACGGGTGGGCGAGCACATGGGCGAGCTCGCCGTCGTTGGTGAGCACGAGCAGGCCGCTGGTGTCGGCATCGAGGCGGCCCACGTTGTAGAGCCGCTCCGGCCAGTCACGCGTGTACTGCCGGAGATCGGGGCGGCCGCGGTCGTCGTTCATCGAGCTGACGACGCCGGTGGGCTTGTTCAGCACCACGTACCGCTTCGACTGATCGAGCTGCACCGCCGTACCGTCCACGTCGACGAGATCGCTCTCGGGGTCGATGCGGCGGCCGAGCTCGGTGACGACCGTGCCGTTCACGCGCACGCGTCCGGCGACGATCATGTCCTCCGCGACGCGGCGCGAGGCCACGCCCGCACCGGCGAGCACCTTCTGCAGGCGCACGCCCTCCGGCCCGGCGGCGTCGCGCGCGTCCTCGTCGCTCATCGTGCGATCCCTTCGTCGAAGCCGTCGGCGCCGTCCTCCAGCAGAGGAGAGATGTGGGGCAGCTCGTCGAGCGAGTTGATGCCCAGGTTGATCAGCAGCGCGTCCGTCGTCTCGTAGTGGATCGCGCCGGTCTCGGCATCGGTGAAGGCCTCGGTGATGAGACCGCGCGCGAGGAGCGTCCGCACGACCGAGTCGACGTTTACCGCCCGGATGGACGCGACCTGGCTGCGGCTGACGGGCTGCTTGTACGCGATGACCGCGAGGGTCTCCAGCGCGGCCTGCGACAGCCGCGACGGCGCCTGGGTGTTCACGAACTCCGACACGACATCGTCGTGCTCGGCGCGCACGTACAGCCGCCACCCGCCGCCCACCTCGCG
The DNA here is from genome assembly GCF_003991875.1 of Microbacterium lemovicicum. Classification (NCBI taxonomy): domain Bacteria; kingdom Bacillati; phylum Actinomycetota; class Actinomycetes; order Micrococcales; family Microbacteriaceae; genus Microbacterium; species Microbacterium lemovicicum. The sequence goes on along the minus strand of NZ_CP031423.1, from coordinate 1,205,004 downwards.
CAGCTCGAAGCCGCGACGCGGTCCGCCGGTGCGGCCGTCGTAGTCCTCGACGAGCCCCTCGACGGCCTGGCGCACGGCGGCCACGGGCGAGCCGACCGCCGCGGCGAGGGCGACGAGGCTCTGCGGCTCCTCGATCACCAGCAGGATCGCCTCGAGTCGGCGCGCGACCGAGACGGGGTCCTGTGCGCGGAGCTGTTCCTCCGGAGACGTGGATGCCGCGGCATCCGTCTCCTGCTCTGCTCGGGTGTCAGCGGTCATAGTCGGCTCCCAACGTGGCGAGGTTCTCTTCGGACCAGCGCTCCGCGGTCCAGCGCAGCGTGAGCTCGCCCAGCGGCTCCAGCTGCTCGAACGACAGGGCGGCGTGGCGGTACAGCTCCAGCACCGAGAGGAATCGGGCGACGAAGACCCCCGGCTCCGCGACCCCGGCGACGAGCTCGCGGAACGACAGAGTCCCGGCGCTGCGCAGCAGGGTGACGATGATGGCCGCCTGCTCCCGGATGCTCACCAGCGGCGCGTGCAGGTGATCGAGCCCCACCCGCGGGATCTCCTTCGGCGTCATCGCCAGCAGGGCCAGCGCGGCGAAGTCGTCGGGCGTGAGCGTCCACACCAGTTCGGGCGCGGCGCGGCGGAACTTCTCGTCCAGCCGCACCGACCGGGCGTGCCGGCGGTCCTCGGACTGCAGCCGCTCGGCGAACCACACCGACACCTGCTTGAACGCGCGGTACTGCAGCAGCCGGGCGAACAGGAGATCGCGCGCCTCGAGGAGCGCGACGGACTCCGCGTCGACGAGCTCGCCCTGCGGCAGGAGTCCGGCGACCTTCATGTCCAGCAGCGTCGCGGCGACGACGAGGAACTCGGATGCCGCGTCCAGCTCCTCGTCGGTGTCGAGACCGCGCAGGTACGAGATGAACTCGTCTGTGACGCGGCTCAGCGAGATCTCCGTGATGTCGAGCTCGTGCTGCGAGATGAGGCTCAGCAGCAGGTCGAACGGTCCGTCGAAGACGCCGAGCGAGACGCGGAACGCGCCGTCTTCCCCGGGCGACGCGGCCTCGGCCGTGCCGGTGGTGTCGTCGTCCTCAGGCGACGGCGCCACGGGCGACCAGCTCCCGCGCCAGCCTCAGGTACGCCTGAGCGGCGGGATGCTCGGGCGCGAACTCGGTGATCGGCATGCCCGACACCGACGCGTCCGGGAACTTCACGGTGCGGCCGATGACCGTCTCCAGCACGTCGTCGCCGAACGCCTCGACCACGCGGTCGAGCACCTCTCGCGAGTGCAGGGTGCGGGAGTCGTACATCGTCGCCAGAAGGCCGTCGAGCTTGATCGTCGGGTTCAGGCGGTCGCGCACCTTCTCGATGGTCTCGATCAGCAGCGCCACCCCGCGCAGCGCGAAGAACTCGCACTCGAGCGGGATGATGACGCCGTGGCTGGCGGTCAGCGCGTTGACCGTGAGCAGCCCCAGCGAGGGCTGGCAGTCGATGAGGATGACGTCGTAGTCGGAGGCGACCTGACGCAGCACGCGGGCGAGGATCATCTCGCGGGCCACCTCGTTGACGAGGTGCACCTCGGCGGCCGAGAGGTCGATGTTCGCCGGGATGATGTCGAGGTCGGGCGTGTCGGTGCGCACGATGACCTCGCGCGCGTCGCGCTTCGGGTCCAGCAGCAGGTCGTAGATCGTCGGGACGTCGTGGGTCTGCACGCCGAGACCGGCGGAGAGCGCGCCCTGCGGGTCGAAGTCGACCGCGAGCACGCGGCGTCCGTAGTTGGCGAGCGACGCGGCCAGATTGATGGTCGTCGTCGTCTTGCCGACGCCGCCCTTCTGGTTGCACAGCGCGATGATGCGCGCCGGACCGTGCCCGTCGAGCTTCGGCGGGGTCGGGAAACCGTGGTACGGACGCCCGGTGGGTCCCATCGGCGCGTCGTCCGCCGACTTCCGCGTCGCTGCTCGTTTCGTGGCCGCCACAGACTCTCCTGACTTCGCCCTGTCGCCTCCCGATCCTAGTCGCCCGCCCGGCCGCCGCCCGCAGGGCTGGCCCGCAGGAGCGACGATCCGAGCAGGGACGACGTCGATCGACGGGATGCTCAGCGCGCGCGGGGGTGGGACGTGACGTAGACATCGCGCAGGGCGTCCACCGACACGTGCGTGTAGATCTGGGTCGTCGCCACCGACGCGTGGCCGAGGAGCTCCTGCACCACGCGCACATCGGCGCCGCCCTGCAGCAGGTGCGTGGCGAAAGAGTGCCGCAGGGTGTGCGGCGACACGTGCGCGGTGAGGCCGGCGCGCTCGGCGGCGGCGGCGATGATCAGCCAGGCGCTCTGGCGCGAGAGCGGCGCCCCCCGTGCGCCCAGGAACAGCCGGGGTGTGGCGGTCCCCCGCCGCGACAGCTCCGGACGGGCGCGCGTCGCGTACGCGTCGATCGCGGCCCGCGCGTACGACCCCACGGGAACGATCCGCTCCTTCGACCCCTTGCCGCGCACGCGCAGCACGTCGCCGTGCGCGACGTCGTCCACGTCGAGCTGCACGATCTCCGACACTCGCGCGCCGGTGGCGTACAGGAGCTCCAGCAGGGCGCGGTCGCGCAGGCCGAGCAGGTCGCCCGGCGCGGCGTCGGCGGGCGCCGGACCCGCGGCATCCAGCAGCTGCTCCACCTGGTCGATCGTCAGCGCCTTCGGCAGCCGCTGCGGCGCCTTCGGCGGACGCAGTCGGCCCGTCGGGTCGTCGGTCGCGAGCCCCTCGCGGGTGAGGAAGCGGTGGAGCCCGCGGATCGAGGACTGCAGCCGGGCGAGACTGGATGCCGCGGGCGGCGGCTGCGCGGACGCCCGCTCCGCCGCGAACGCGGCCACCGTCGCCGCCGACACCTCATCGGAGTCGTCGAGGCCCTGCTCGGCCAGCCACTGGACGTAGCCCGCGAGATCACGCCGATACGCGGCGGCGGTGTGGTCGCTGAGACCGCGCTCGAGGGAGATGTGACGCAGATACGCGTCGACGGCGCGATCCAGCCGCATCGGTGTGCCTAGCGGGCGTCGCGGCGCAGTCGCTCGGCGGCCGCCAGGACTCCCGTCGCGAGGATGCCGTTGCGCATCCGCCCGGCCAGCACGGCGTCGACGACCTCGGCCATCGGCACCCACTCGACCCGGATGTCGGCCTCCTCCGCCTCCCGCGCGTGGGCGGCATCGCGGGCGCTGATGCCGCGCGCGAGGAACAGGTGCACGACCTCGTCGTTGCCGCCCGGCGTGGTGAAGATGCTGATCAGCGGCTCCCACGACGACGCCGCGAGGTCGGCCTCCTCCTCCAGCTCGCGGACGGCGGCCGCCATCGGCGACTCCCCCTCCATGTCGAGCAGACCGGCTGGGATCTCCCAGTCGCGGTGGCGGATCGGATGCCGGTACTGCTGGATCAGCAGCACCCGGCCGTCGTCGTCCACGGCCACGATCGCCGCGGCGCCGGGGTGATCCACGTACTGGCGCACGAGCTCGTCGCCGTTGTAGCGGAAGGTGTCGGAGCGCACGTCCCAGACGCGGCCCTCGTAGACCAGTTCGCTGTCGACGATGTCGGGCTCGACCGGCTCGTCGTGGAGGGCGTCCGCCGCGGCATCCGTCCCGTCGTTTCGAACCTCGCTCATGCGGGGCTGCCGGCGAGGTCGTCCTCGGACTCGACGTCGTCGAAGAGCTCGCTGGCGCGGTGGCGCTCGAGCGCGGCGCCCACGAGGCCGCGGAAGAGCGGGTTCGCGTCGGTGGGACGCGAGCGCAGCTCCGGGTGCGCCTGCGTGGCGATGTAGTACGGGTGCACCTCACGGGGCAGCTCGATGTACTCGACGAGGTCGAGGTCGGGGTTGATGCCCGAGAACACCAGCCCGGCCTCCGCGATGCGGTCGCGATAGCGGTTGTTCACCTCGTAGCGGTGGCGGTGGCGCTCGGAGGCGGTGCGTCCGCCGTAGACCTCGGCCGCGATGGAGCCCTCGGCGAGATCGGCCGGGTACAGGCCGAGACGCATGGTGCCGCCGAGGTCGCCCTTCTCGAGGATGTCGACCTGCTCCTCCATCGTCGCGATGACCGGGTGCTCGGTGTCGGGGTCGAACTCGCTCGAGGACGCATCCTCGATGCCGGCGACGTGACGGGCGTACTCGATCACCATGCACTGCAGGCCGAGGCAGATGCCGAGCGTCGGGATGCCCTGCTCGCGGGCGAACCGCAGCGCGCCGATCTTGCCCTCGATGCCGCGGATGCCGAAGCCGCCGGGCACCACGATCCCGTCGAGTTCGCCGAGCGCCTTCTCGGCGCCCTCCGGCGTCTCGCAGAGGTCGGACGGGACCCAGCGGATGTTGACGTGCGTCTCCTGCGCGAAGCCGCCGGCCTTGAGCGCCTCCGTCACCGACAGGTAGGCGTCGGGCAGGTCGATGTACTTGCCGACCAGGCCGACGGTGACCTCGTGCTTGGGGTTGTGGACGGCCTTGAGCACCTTGCCCCAGCGGGTCCAGTCGACATCGCCCGCAGTGTCGAGACCGAGGGTCCGCACGATGTACGCGTCCAGGCCCTGGTCGTGGAGCATCGTGGGGATCTCGTAGATGCTGGGCACATCGACGGCGTTGACGACGGCACCCTCATCGACGTCGCACATCAGCGCGATCTTGCGCTTGTTGCTGTCGGTGACGGGGCGGTCGCTGCGCAGCACGAGCGCGTCGGGCTGGATGCCGATCGAGCGGAGCGCCGCGACGGAGTGCTGGGTGGGCTTGGTCTTCTGCTCGCCGGAGGCGCCCATGAACGGCACGAGCGACACGTGCACGAAGAACACGTTCTGACGGCCGAGCTCGTGACGGATCTGGCGGGCCGACTCGATGAACGGCTGCGACTCGATGTCGCCGACCGTGCCGCCGATCTCGGTGATGATCACGTCGGGGCGCGGCTCCTCCGTGGCCTGGAGGCGCATGCGGCGCTTGATCTCGTCGGTGATGTGCGGGATGACCTGCACGGTGTCGCCGAGGTACTCGCCGCGGCGCTCGCGCGCG